>CANGHH010000007.1 GCA_947453725.1 Betaproteobacteria bacterium
AGCAAGGTGGTCCCACTCCTTCCCATCCCGAACAGGACAGTGAAACGCCTTTGCGCCGATGATAGTGCGGGTTCCCGTGTGAAAGTAGGACATCGTCAGGCTAGTTATAAGCACAGCCCGGTCAATTCGTTGACCGGGCTTTTTGCTTTGTGAATTCGATACGCACCGGGCCTGCGACGCGGCGCTAATCCCTGGATTCAAATAGCGCCGCTGCGATCGCAGTCTCCCGAGCCGCAATGGTCCTGACAAATGCAGCAGCGTCGGGTAAAGCCTGAAAAGCGTTGAAGCCTGCCTCGAGAAAAGATTGCAGGCTGTCCAGCCCTGCCGCCTTCGCTGGCCCGCGCATCATGCGCAAACTGCTCCGGATCAAGGGCCTTCGGACTTGCTTCGCCAGGGCCAGGCCTATTTCTTGTACCAGCGAGATCTGCTCCGCACGGGCTTCGGGTCGGCCAACGCGACGCCAACTGTTGCAGTAACTGGCTTCGACCAGCGGTAGGTCGGCCGTTGCCGCGCCCATGGCCGAATCCAGCTGCTCAGACAGCGCATGCAAGCGCGCCAAGCTCAGCACAACCCGCCCGATTTCCCCAGGGAAGAGCACGGTAACTTTGGCGGCCACACGACGGAACTGTTGGTCCCGCCTGGAAAAATCCATCGGTCCGTACAGCTCCTCCAGAAAAAAGCGTGCTGCCTGGCTGGAGGCTGGATCGGCGAGAAGATCGCTGTAGGTGGCCGAAAATCGCGCATGCTGAAAGCGCTTGACCTCTTGCACCCGAATAGTCAGCCACGGGTCTGCAGCTCGGCGCGCCCGCTCGACCTCCACGGCCAGGAGATAAGCCTCAATCGCCTGCGTCATGTCGCTCACACCAGCAGTCTGCCACGGCTTGGAGGCGCTGTGGGCCGCTGGCTGACCATCCCATGAACGCGTGATCCGCGGTCGGTGAGGCGCTACTCGGCGTCGATCTCCAGCACCAAGCGCTGCGCGGCGTCGGGCGAGATGCTCAGGAGTTCGGCAATGTGACTCAGGTCGTCGGGCAGCGCGGCGTTATCCCAGCCCAACCGGCTGTGGCGTGCCAGACGGATCGCCAGCTGCACATTGCGCAACTGCAGGTTGGACTGGGCTGCGTGTTCATCGGTGATCTGCACCAGCAGCGCCGGAAGGCGCCAAGCCAGCATCAGCGCATGTTGCAGCTCATCGAGCTCGGTATGCAACACCTCGCGCTGCACGGCCGCCGTGCGCAATGTGGGATCGGCCTGCTGGCGCACCTTGATTTCAAACGCCAGAGTTGGCGCGCGCAACCAGAGCAGCAACTCCGCGAAATCGTGGAGCAGCGCGGCCTGGTGGATGACGGGCGCGTCGTAGTCCATGCGGTGAACCGCGAAAGCCATCGCAAAACGCGCGGCGCGACGCGAACGGATCAGCACCTCCTGGAAGCCCGCCAGCGCCGCTGGGTGATCGACCAGCAGGGCCTCAACGGTCGGCGCCTGCGGACCGAAGGCCTTGAAGAAAGGCGAGATGCCCAGCATCACCAGCGCTTCGGTCACTGTCTCGGTGTCGCTGCCCCCACGGCCCAGGCGCAGGTGCGCCACGTGGGCGAGCAACTTCAGGGTCATCAGCGGGTCGCTGGCCACCACATCGGCAAGCAGATGGGCATCGACTGCATCCTCGTTCCCGCGCAGCAAGTCCAGCTCGGTGGCCGTTGCGTCCAGCACGGGCAGATGCGACGGCTCGAACAGGCCGACCCACTGCGCCAGATCGCGCGCTGCGGTGTGGATGAATGTCGAAGGCTTGGGCATGGCAGCTGAGCCGGAGGAAGAGCCCAGCTCAGCACCTGCTATCGGCAGGCTGCGGCCGAACTTGAGGTCTGGGAGAAGAAGTCATGCAGCCCCCCCCCCGGCAGCTCCGCAACCGAATCGCGCATGCGTGTCCCGGGCGGGCTGGCATGCATGCGTCGGCGTCCGCTCGCTGGGCCCGAACCCACGTTGCGCACAGCGCCGATCAACCCTCGTCGTGGAGCTGGAATTTCGCCATCAATTGCGACTGCACGGCCGGAGGCACTGCCTCGAAGTGGGACAGTTCGATGGCGTAGTGTCCCTGGCCGCTGGTCAGCGCGTTCAGGCGGTTCTGGTAGCTGCTCAGCTCCGCCAGTGGAACCTGGCCCCGGACCACCATGTTGCCGGGCGTGCCGTTCGCCGTGCCGGTGACCAGACCCCGGTGCGACGACAAGTCCCCCGTGATGTCGCCCAGCGCGTGCTCGGCCGCGGTGATCTCGATGTGCACGATGGGCTCGAGCACCTGCGGCCGCGCTTCGCGCACCGCAAGCAGAAAGGCCTTGCGGCCGGCGGTCACGAAAGCGATGTCCTTGCTGTCCACGCTGTGGTGCTTGCCGTCGTAGACCGTGACCCGCAAGTCGACGACCGGGTGGCCCGAGATGGCGCCGCCAGCAAGCACTTCGCGCACGCCTTTTTCCACCGCGGGGATGTACTGCCCGGGGATGGTGCCGCCCTTGACCGCATCGACGAACTCGAAGCCTGCGCCCCGAGGCAGCGGTTCGACGCGCAGGAAGACCTCGCCGAACTGCCCGGCACCGCCGCTCTGCTTCTTGTGGCGGTGGTGGCCTTCGGCCGGCACGGTGATGGTTTCGCGGTAGGCGATGCGGGGGGCCTGCGCCTGCACTTCGAACTTGTAGACCTCGCGCAGCCTTTCCAGCAGCACCCGCAGATGCAGTTCACCCAGCCCGTAGAGCACGGTCTCATTGGTGCCGGCCACGTGTTCCAGCTTCAGGCAGGGGTCTTCATCGACCAGCTTGCCAACGATTTCCCACATCCGCTGCTCGTCGCCATGGCGCTTGGGGGAGATGGCCAGGCCATAGACCGGCTTCGGAAAATCGAGCGGCACCAGATGGATGTGGGCGTCAGCCGGCGCATCGTGCAGCACCGCATCGAAATGGATGTCGTCGACCTTGGCCACCGCCGCAATGTCACCAGGCAGGGCCTGCTCCACCTCCAGCAGGCTCTTGCCCTGCAAGCTGAAAAGATGCGCCACCTTGAAAGGCTTGCGACCATCACCGATGGTCAGCAAGCTGCCCGTGCGTACCGTGCCCTGGTGCACGCGGAAGATGCCCATGCGGCCGACAAACGGATCCACCGTGACCTTGAAGACATGGGCCAGCACGTGCAGCGACGGATCGGGTGTGGCCTGCATTGGAACGGCCGCAGCGCCCTCGCCGTTGAGGAATGCCGGCGGGTTGCCTTCGCCCGGGCAAGGCAGCAGCTTGACGATGATGTCCAGCAGTTCGGGGACGCCCGCACCGCTCCTGGCCGACACGAAACACACCGGGATGAGGTGCCCCTCGCGCAGCGCCTGTTCCAGCGGCGCGTGCAATTCGCCGGGCGCCATGTCGCCCTCGTTCAGGTAGCGGTCGACGAAAGCCGGGTCGACCTCGACGACCTGCTCGACCAGCGCGCGGTGGGCCGCAGCAACGGCCCCGAAATCGCTGTCGCCCTCGCGCCGGTAGAAGCAATCGACGACCCGCGTGCCGCCGCCGTCGGGCAGGTTGACCGGGAGGCACTCCTTGCCCCAGGTGGCCTGGATTTGCGCCAGCAAGCTAGCCAGGTCGACACCTGCGGCGTCGATCTTGTTGACGATGATCAGACGATCGAGGTGGCGCGCCCGGGCGTAAGCCATCATGCGCAAGGCCATCGGCTCGATGCCGACGGCGGCGTTGATCACCACCGCGGCCGTTTCCACCGCCTCCAGCGCCGGCAGGCACTGGCCCAGGAAGTCGGCGGCGCCAGGCGTGTCGATGCAATGGATGCGCGTCTCGGCGTGCTGGAAGTTCAGCACCGCCGCGTTCAGCGAGTGCCCCATCTTGCGTTCCAGCGGATCGAAATCGCTGACCGTGCTGCCGCGTTCCAGGCTGCCGGGCGACGCAATCGCGCCGCTGCGCAGCAACAGGGTTTCAGCCAGGCTGGTCTTGCCGGCAGCAGCCGGGCCGACCAGCGCCAGGGTGCGGATGGCGGCAGGGCCGCCAGCGGATAGGCTGGACATCGGGGGTCTCCTCGAGCACGGTGATGCCGGCCCCCTTGATCTGCCAAGCGCAAGGCCGACGCCTCCCACCATAGACCCGCCTCGCCGCCGGACTTTGATTTGGCGCAGGCCGCGCTGCATGCGCTCGGGCCGCCGGTGGCCCCGAGGTCCCCGCGTCTACTGGAAGGCCACTTCGGCGAAGCTGCGCAGCTTGCGGCTGTGCAGATTGCCCGGTCGTTCATGGCGCAGCAGTTCGACCGCCCGCATGCCGATGCGCAGGTGCTGGTCGACGCGTTCGCGGTAGAAGGTGTTGGCCATGCCGGGCAGCTTGATTTCGCCGTGCAGCGGCTTGTCCGACACGCACAGCAGGGTCCCATAGGGCACGCGGAAGCGGAAGCCGTTGGCGGCGATGGTCGCGCTCTCCATGTCCAGGGCCACCGCGCGGCTCTGGCTGAAACGGCGCTCGGGACCCGGGTGCGGCAACAGTTCCCAGTTGCGGTTGTCGGTGCTGGCGACCGTCCCCGTGCGCAGCACCTTCTTCAGCTCGTAGCCGGTGAGTTGCGTCACGTCGGCCACGGCTTGTTCCAGCGCCACCTGGACTTCGGCCAGCGCCGGTATCGGCACCCACAAGGGCAGCTCTTCGTCCAGTACATGGTCTTCGCGCACATAGGCGTGGGCCAGCACGTAGTCGCCCAGCTGCTGGCTGTTGCGCAAGCCGGCGCAATGGCCCAGCATCAGCCAGGCGTGCGGGCGCAGCACGGCGATGTGGTCGGTGATGGTCTTGGCGTTGGCCGGGCCGACGCCGATGTTGACCATGGTGATGCCGCTGTTGTCTGGCCGAACCAGGTGGTAGGCTGGCATCTGCGGCAGGCGCGGAGGCGCCTTGCCCAGTTCATCGCCGGTCCGGGCCGGCAGGCCGGCGCGGCGGGTGACGACGTTGCCGGGCTCGACGAAGGCCTCGTAATCGCCGTCGGGGTCGGCCATCAGGCTGTGGCCGAGCTTGATGAATTCGTCGATGTAGAACTGGTAGTTCGTGAACAGCACGAAGTTCTGGAAGTGCTCGGGCACCGTGCCGGTGTAGTGGCGCAGGCGGTGCAGCGAATAGTCGACGCGCGGCGCGGTGAACAGCGACAGCGGTTGCGCAGCGCCCGGCGCCGGTTCCCGATTGCCGTTGGCGATGCCATCGTCCATCGCGGCCAGGTCGGGCAGGTCGAACACATCACGCAGCAGCAAGCGGCGCCCGGCGGGCAGATTGCCTTCGAGGTGGTCGTTCTCGGCCAGCGAGAAGTGCACCGGGATCGGCTGGCTGCTGGTGCCAACCTCGATGCCCACGCCGTGGTTCTTCAGCAGCAGGCGGAACTGCTCGGCGTAGTAGCGGGCGTAGAGATCGGGCCGCGTCAGCGTGGTCTCGAAGGTGCCGGGGCCGTCGACAAAGCCGTAGCTCAGACGCGAATCGGCCCGTGCCACCGTGTCGGTGTGCACGCGGACGAAGGGGTAGCAGGCGCGCACGTGCTGCCCGATATCTTCCCCCGCGACGAAGCGCTGCAGGTTGCCGCGCAGGTGTTCGACGCTGTTGCGGTAGATGGCCTGCACCTGGGCCAGCGCGGCGTCGGCGTCGTCGAAACGGGCGGGGGCGATGAAATGGGGCAGAGATGCCATGAGGGGTGGGCCTTGCTTGTTGTTGGACTTCGGTGGCAGCCAGATCGCCGCCATCAAGTAGACCACGCCAGGGCGCGTGACCCCGAGGCGCAGGGCCTGGGCCTAGGCCTTGCGCGCTCGGTGGTGATCGCGCCGCTCCGTCCTAGACCTTGCGAACCTGGACTTTCGCGTGCTCGTTGATGCCCATCGCGCCGAAGAACAGCGCCACCAGCCTGTGGGTTTCGACGAAGTGAACGGCGCGGTTCTGGCTCTTCTTGGTCAGCACCCAGTTCAGCAGGTCGCCGGCGGCGATGAAGTCGACGCGAATCAGCCGTGCGCAGGACACACTGACCAGCGGTGCGCTGTTGACCTCGCTCTGCAGCTTGGCCAGCGTCGGGCCAATGTCGCCGATCAACTGGCCCGACAGCTCGACGTGCGCGACTTCGATGTTGCCGCTCGGGTAGTCGGAGAGGCCGGATTCCATGAAGGCGGTCGACAACTCGCTGACCATCGACAGCGGCGGCGTACGCGTCGAGATGCTGGAACCGCTGACACGCACCTTGCAGCGCGTGGGCTCCCAGGACGGCGGGCTGACTTCGTAGGTGATGCAGTACTCGATGGCGGCTTCGTCGAACTGGTCGACCCGGTTGGCCAGGCGCAGCGCTTCCAGGCGCGTCAACCAGAATGCCGGATCGGCATCGCGCACCCCGTTGGGGGCGGCCTCGGCGAGCACGGCGAACAGGTGTTCACCGGCCACCCAGCGCAGTTCCAGGGGCTGCCCCGACCAGCTGCGGAACAGTGCCGCCAATTGCATCGCGGCTTCGGCATCGATGCGACGCAGCCCTTGCCAGTCGAAGACCCAGGGCAGCGGCATCTGCAGCGTCTGCGATCCCAGTCGTGCGACGGCCTCGATGTCGAGGTGCTCGGGGCTGACCCAGCCCACCGCGCCGTCGCCGCTGCCCGACATCAAGGCGCTCGTCATCGGCACATCGGCCTGCGCATCGGCCACCAGCTTGGGCATCGAATACCACTGCGGCGCCGACCAGCCGAACTGCTGCGCGTACTCCAGCGCCAGGCTCTCGAAACGCTGCTGTTGCCCGGTCGCACGGTACAGGTCAAAGAGGACCAGCCAGGTTTCGGCATGCTGGGCGCGCGCGCCGTTCGGCTGCGTGATGCGCTGCAGCGCCTCTTCGCACTGGATGAAATCGGCGTTCGCGAAGGCGATGACGGCTTCGTCAAGTTCGGGGTCGTGCACGACCTCGCTGACTTCGACCGCGAAGGGGCTGCCGAAGCCGCTGTCGCCATCCAGCGAAGCGCCCGATGCGCTGCCCCCGAAGGACACCGAGGACAGCGGCGCCAGAGGCGGCAGGCCGGCCGACATCTGGACCGTCGATGGGGCCGCTGCTGACGGCAGGTTCATCACCGGGAAAGGCCGCGCCGGTGCCGTGGCCGCTGCCGGCGCACGGTATCCGTCCTGCGCGGCAGCCAATCCGGCATCGGGCGCCGGCGCCGCCACGGCCGGACGGGCCAGTGGCGCCGGCCGGGTCGTCGTGGTGCCACGGTCGCGGCCCGGGGTGAAGCCGGCGTCGCCGACCATCTGCTGCTCGATCTCGTCGATCTTGGCCTTCACGCCATCCTGGCGGGGGGCGTGATTTTCCGACAGCCGCACTTCGGAGTCGTCGAGCCGCGACGAGCCGCCCAGAGCAGCCAGCTGCTCGGGCGACAGGCCTTCGCGGCGTACGCGGCGCAACATGTCGAATTCGCGCTTGCGCACGAAATCGTTGCGCCGCTTGCGCTCGATCATCGCCCGCAGCTCGGTCTTTTCGAGGTTCAGCTCGCGCGTGTCTTCCGGCCGGGCGTTGAGGTCGGTCCAGTCGGTGGCCGGGTTCGCAACGAAGCGCACCACCTTGCGGAAGAAGCTCTCGTTCTCGGCCATGGGCCGCTCAGTCGCCGAACATCTTCTGCTTGAGTTCCCGGCGCTGCTGCGCTTCCAGAGACAGTGTGGCGGTCGGACGCGCCAGCAGCCGAGCCAGTCCGATTGGTTCGCCGGTTTCATCACAGAAACCGTACTCGCCGGTGTCGAGACGACCCAGTGACTGCGCGATCTTCTTCAGCAACTTGCGTTCGCGGTCGCGCGTGCGCAGTTCCAGCGCGTGTTCTTCTTCGATCGTGGCGCGGTCGGCCGGGTCCGGCACGATGGAGGTGTCTTCGCGCAGGTGTTCGGTGGTCTCGCCGGCGTTGGACAACAGGTCGTCCTTCTGCTGCTGCAAGCGCGCGCGGAAGAAGTCGATCTGCTTGTCGTTCATGTAGGCGTCTTCAGGCATCGCCTGCAGTTCGCCTTCGGTGAGGTCGCGCCCGGCCTTGGTCTTCCAGGCGTTGGCGAGCTTGGGGTCGGGCTTGTGCGCGGTCTTGGGCAAATCGGCCGTTTCTGTCATGGGTCTCGTTGGGGGGCGGGCCGGTGCGAAGCGATCGGTGAAACGGTTCGATGCCGGCGCGGCGATCGGCTCGGCTGGCGCAGGTTGCGGGGTCGGTTTTGCTGCAGCAGACTTCGCGGTGCCCTTGGGCGGCGGCTTGCTGGGCGGCGTTGGTGGCAGGGCCGGGCCTATCGGGCCGCGGCTGATTGGCTTGTGCGGCGTCGGCGCAGGCGCGCTTGCAGGCGCTGGTGCCGGCGTGGGTGCCGTTGCAGGCGCTTGTGTCTTCGCGGTCTTCGCCGCGGTCGTGCTGACGGCCGCTGCCTTGGCCGGTGGCTTGCTCACGGGGACCTCCTCACCTCTTGTCATGGCCTGGCACGGCCGTGGTTCCCGCCGACGGCGGGATGCGCTTGGGATCGGGTCTGACCCTCAAGGCGCGCGGATTGTAGCCACGCCCCGGCCGGGCCGGAGAGGACGTGCGGCCGGCGGGCCGCTTCCCTCAGACCAGGCATTGCTCGAGCCCTTGCAGCAGGATCTCCTTGGGCATGTCGATGCCGATGAAGACCATCTTGCTGGTCTTGTCTTCGCCAGGCGCCCATTTCGGGCCCAGGTCGCTACCCATCAGCTGGTGCACGCCCTGGAAAATGACCTTGCGGTCGCTGCCCTTCATGTTCAGCACGCCCTTGTAGCGCAGCATCTTCGGGCCGTAGACCTGCACGATGGCGCCCAGGAAGTCCTCCAGCTTGGCCGGGTTGAAAGCCTTCTTGCTCTTGAAGACGAAGCTCTTCACGTCGTCGTCGTGGGCGTGGTGGTGGCCCTGGTGCGAGGGGTGGTCGCAGGCCTCGCCGGGGGCGTGGTCATGGTGATCGTGGCCCGCGTGGTCGTGATGCCCGTGCGGCTCATCGGCGTTCAGAAACGCCGGGTCGATGTCGAGCTTCGAATTCAGGTTGAAACCCTTCAGGTCGAAGACCTGCGAAATCGGCACCTCGCCGAAATGCACGGCGCGCTGCGGTGCGCGCGGGTTCATGTGCTTGATGCGGTGAATCAGCGCGTCGACATCGGCCGGCTTGGCCAAGTCGGTCTTGCTGATGAAGATCTGGTCGGCGAAGCCGACCTGCTTGCGCGCCTCCTGGCGCTCGTCGAGCTGGGTCTGGGCATGCACCGCGTCGACCAGGGTCAGCACGCTGTCGAGCAGGTAGCTCTCGGCGATCTCGTCGTCGATGAAGAAAGTCTGCGCCACCGGGCCGGGGTCAGCCAGACCGGTGGTCTCGATGACCACGCGGTCGAAGTCGAGTTCGCCCTTGCGGCGCTTCTCGGCCAGTTCGTTCAGCGTGGTGCGCAGGTCTTCGCGGATGCTGCAGCAGACGCAGCCGTTGTTCATCTGGATGATTTGTTCGGTGGTGTCCGAGACGAGGATCTCGTTGTCGATGTTTTCTTCGCCGAATTCGTTCTCGATGACCGCGATCTTCTGGCCGTGGGCTTCCGACAGCACGCGCTTGAGCAAGGTGGTCTTGCCCGAGCCGAGGAAGCCGGTGAGGATGGTGGCGGGGATCAGGCCTGGTTTCATGGTGCGCGCGGCTTTCCGTGGGGCTGTGGGTCAGAGGGTGGGATGTTGGGGCGGCAGGAGCGGTTGCAATCCCCGCGGCCCCGGCCGGAAGCGGCAGTCTGAGGCTGGATTGTTGCGCCGGGTCCTGTTCGGCGGCGGGGCTCGGTTATTCTCGACGCTCTCCCACTGCCCGGCACCGCCCAGTGTCCGACACTGCACCGTCCAGGCCCGCGCGAGCTGCCAACAGCCACGCCCGGGCCGCCCGCGCCGAACGCCGCAACCCGCGTTCGCTGTTTGAACGTCTGGTCGAACTGATTTCGCCCGGGCCCGACAGCAAAGCCGAACTCCTCGCCACCCTGGCTGCCGCCGAGGACCGCGAACTGATCGAGCCCGAATCGCGCCTGATGCTCGAAGGTGTGCTGAAGATGGCCGACATGACGGCCGGCGACGTGATGGTGCCGACGCCCCATATGGACCTGCTGGACATTGCCGCCGACTACGACGAACTGCTGGGCCTGGTGATCGACACCGCGCACTCGCGCTTCCCGGTTTACGAGGGCGAGCGCGACAACGTCATCGGCATCCTGATGGCCAAGGACCTGCTGAAACTGCAGCGAGCGCCCGAGCTGAACCTTCGCACCCTGCTGCGCCCGGCGGTCTTCGTGCCCGAAAGCAAGCGGCTCAATGAGTTGCTGCGCGACTTCCGCAGCAACCGCAACCACCTCGCGCTGGTGATCGACGAATTCGGCAGCACCGCCGGGCTGATCACCATCGAGGACGTGCTGGAAGAAATCGTCGGCGAAATCGAGGACGAGTTTGACGAACAGGAGCAGGAAAACGGCATCTACACGCTGGCCGACGGCAGCCACCGCGTGGCCGGCGACGTCGCCATCACCGCGGTCAACGAAGCCTTCGGCACGCGCTTGTCCGAAGCCGATTTCGAGACCATTGGCGGCTTGGTGGCCCAGGAACTGGGCCGCGTGCCGCGCCGCGGCGAAGCGGTGGAAATCGGCGGTCTGCGCTTCGTGGTGATGATCACCCGCGGCGGCGCGGTGCGCTGGTTCCGCGTCTCGCGCCTGGCCGGTGGTGCGCAGGCGGCCGCAGACGGCGACCTCGATTGAATCTGAAGGGCCGCTGGCCGGCCTTGCCCGAGGCCGCTCTCGCTGCGCTGCTGGGCGCCGTTCAGACCCTGGCTTTCGACCACACCGCAGCCTGGTCACTGCCCCTCCTGACCCTGGCCGTGCTGTTGTGGCGCCTGCAGCCCGCCACCCCGCGCCGTGCGGCGCTGCTGGGCTGGTGCTTCGGCACCGGTTGGCTGACGGCTGGCACCTGGTGGATCTTCATCAGCCTGCACCGTTACGGCGGCCTGCCGGCGCCGCTGGCCTTGGCCGCTGTGCTGGGGCTGGCCGCGGCGCTGTCGTTCTACCTGGCAGCCGCCTGCGCGGCCTACGCCCGCTGGCGGCGCGGTAGCGGCTGGGACGCGCTGTTGTTCGCCGCCCTGTGGCTGCTGGCCGAGCTGGCGCGCGGCGTGATCTTCACCGGTTTCCCCTGGCTGGCAGTGGGCTATTCACAGCTCGACGGCCCGCTGGCACCGCTGGCGCCCTGGCTGGGCGTCTACGGTATCGGGGCGGTGGTCGCGCTGATCGCGGCCATCGTCGTGGGTGCGCTCGCCACGCCGCGCCGCGCGGCCGGACCGGCGCTGCTGGCGCTGGCCGTCGTGGTGGCGCCGCGGCTGGCGCCGGCCGACTTCACGCGGCCGGCCGGCGAGATCTCGGTGGCCTTGCTGCAGACCAACGTCAGCCAGGACGAGAAGTTCGCGCTGGACCGCATGCCCGAAGCGCTGGCCTGGACGGCACGCGAACTGCTCGTCGCCCGCGCCGACCTGGTGCTGGCGCCGGAGACGGCGGTGCCGCTGCTGCCCGATCAACTCGCCGAATTCGCGCCCGGCTACTGGGCCAGCCTGGTCGGCCATTTCCAGACCTCGGGCTCGCGCGCGCTGATCGGCGTTCCGCTGGGTGACTTCGACCGCGGCTACACCAACTCGGTGGTCGGGCTGTCGCCGGCGCCGGCCTACCGCTATGACAAGACTCACCTGGTGCCTTTCGGCGAATTCATACCGACCGGTTTCCGCTGGTTCACCGAGATGATGAACATCCCGCTGGGCGACTTCGCGCGCGGCGTGGACCACCCGCCGTCCTTCGCGGTCCAGGGCCAGCGCGTGGCGCCCAACATCTGCTACGAGGACCTGTTCGGCGAGGAACTGGCGCGGCGCTTCGTCGATGCGGCGCAGGCCCCGACAGTCTTCGCCAACATCAGCAACATCGCCTGGTTCGGGCCCAGCGCGATCGACGCCCAGCACCTGGCCATCTCGCGCCTGCGCACGCTGGAATTTCAGCTGCCGATGATCCGCGCCACCAACACCGGCGCCACGGCCGTCATCGACCACCAGGGCCGCGTCACGGCCCGGCTCGCGCCCTACACGCGCGGGGTGCTGCAGGGCCGCGTGCAGGGCCGCGAAGGCGTCACGCCCTACGCGCGCTGGGCGTCGCTGGCCGGCCTGTGGCCCTTGTGGCTGGCTGCGCTGGCGGTGGTGCTGGCGGCGGTGTGGCTGCCGCACCGGCAGCCCGCCCTCTGATCCGATTCAGCGCGGCGGCTGCCGCACGATGCGGATCACCGAGACGCCGGCTGCGCGGCCCGCCGCCGGGGCCGGGCCGCAGCCGTCGCAGCTGCCGCCACAAGCGCCACCTGCAGCCGGCAGCGGCCGGCCTGCCCAGGCCGCCAGACGTCGGCGCAGCGCGCCGGGCATCACGTTCCAGGCCGCGTAGCCGCTGCAGGCGGCCACCAGCAAGGTGCTCAGAACGCTTTGCCAGTCCACCGTCAGCCCCCCAGCCACCCGGTGAGGCGGTAGGTGACGAAGGCCGCGGCGTAGGCCAGCGCGAACATGTAGCCGGCCATGATCGCGGGGTAGCGCCAGGAATTCGTCTCGCGCCGGACCACCGCCAGCGTCGACAGGCACTGCGGCGCGAAGACATACCAGGCCAGCAGCGAATAGGCGGTAGCCAGTGACCAGCCTTGCGCGATGACCGGCGCCAGGCTGTCGGCCACCGCGTCGCCGGCCGCCGACAGCGCGTAGACCGTGCCCAGGGCGCCCACCGCCACCTCGCGCGCGGCCATGCCGGGGACCAGTGCCACCGCGATCTGCCAGTTGAAACCGATCGGCGCGAAGACCTGTTCCAGCGCGTGGCCGATGATCCCGGCGACGCTGTACTGGATGGCCGGGCCGCTGGCGCCAGGCGGCGGGCCGGGCCAGCTGGACAGGAACCACAGCACCACCATCAGCGAAAAGATGATGCCGCCGACCCGGCGCAGGAAGATGCGCGCGCGCTCCAGCAGGCCCAAGCCCAAGCTTTCCAGGCCCGGCCAGCGGTAGGGCGGCAATTCCAGCATCAGCGGCTGGTAGCGGCTCTTCAGCCAGGTTCGCTTGAAGACCCAGGCCACGGCCATCGCCGACACCACGCCGGCCACGTAGAGGCCGAACAGGGTCAGCCCGCGCAGGCTGAAAGGCCCGACGCTGCGCGCCGGCACGAAGGCGCCGATGACCAGCGCGTAGACCGGCAGCCGCGCCGAGCAGGTCATCAGCGGCGCCAGCATGATGGTGGCCAGGCGGTCGCGCCAGTTGGCGATCGTTCGCGTGGCCATCACGCCCGGCACGGCGCAGGCGAAGCTGCTCAGCAGCGGGATGAAGGCGCGGCCCGACAGCCCGACCTTGCCCATCAGGGTGTCCAGCAGGAAGGCCGCGCGCGGCAGGTAGCCGCTGTCTTCCAGCACCAGGATGAAAGCGAAGAGGATCAGGATCTGCGGCAGGAAGACCAGCACGCTGCCGACGCCGGCCAGCACACCGTCGACCAGCAGGCTGCGCAGCGGGCCGTCGGCCATGTGGGACAGCGTCCAGCCGCCCACCGCAGCGACGCCGGCCTTGATCGCGTCCATCGGCAGCACCGCCCAGGCGAAGACGGCCTGGAACATCAGGAACAGCAATGCGGCGAGCAGCACCAGGCCCCACACCGGGTGCATCACCACGGCGTCGAGGCGGTACTGCAGGCGGGTGCGCGGGGCCTGCTTGGGCACCACGCGCTGCAGGATCCGCCGCACGGCCAGCGCCAGCGCGGTGGCGTCGCCCACCGCCGGCACCGCCACTGGCGCGGGCAGCGGCCGTGCCAGATGGTCTTGCAGGGCCACGCGCAAGGCCGCGTGGCCGTCGCCCTTGACCGCCACGGTTTCGACCACCGGGCAGCCCAGTTCGGCCGCCAGCGTCGGAATGTCGATGACCAGACCCTGTTCGCGCGCCGCGTCGGCCATGTTCAGCGCCACCAGCATCGCCCGGCCGCTGCGCGCCAGTTCGGCGCGCAGTTCCAGCACCAGGCGCAGGCCCATGCGCAGGTTGGTCGCGTCGAGCACGGCCACCACCATGTCGGGCGCGCTTTCGCCCGGGCGGCGGCCCTGCAGCACGTCCAGCGTCACCTGCTCGTCCAGGGTGGCCGGGGTCAGGCTGTAGGTGCCGGGCAGGTCGATGATGGCCACGCTGTGGCGCTCGTCGAGTCGGGCCACGCCGACCTTGCGCTCGACGGTGACGCCGGCGTAGTTGGCGACCTTCTGCCGTGCGCCGGTCAGGCGGTTGAACAGGGCGGTCTTGCCGCAGTTGGGGTTGCCGACCAGGGCCACGGTCAGCGGCGACAGGCTCAGCTCAGACACCGTGACCTCCGCTCGCCAGCGCTGCCGGGGTCACGGCTTCGATTGCCACGCAGCGCGCTTCCAGCAGGCGCAGCGCGAACAGCGTGTCGCCCACCTGCACCGCCAGCGGTTCACGCCCGCCCGGGCCGCGGCGCAACACTTGCACCGGTTCGCCAGCGACGAAGCCGATCTCGGCCAGGCGGCGCAGCAGCGCGGCGTCGGCGCCCGACACCGTCGTGTTCAAGCCCGTGACCATGGCGTGGCCGCCGTCGGGCAGGTCGGCCAGATTGGAGGAAGGTTGCTGGTGCATGGCGCAGCCCGAGTCTATTCGCAATGCGAATCGTTCGCACTGGATGGGCATCAAGGCGATGCGGAATCTGACCACTTCGCGGTGGGCGCTGAGCACCCGAGCAGCTGCGTAAACTCTCGGCTTTTGGCCGACCGCTCACAAAAAGCAGCCCATGCTCACCTTCCAGCAGATCATCCTCAAGCTGCAGTCTTACTGGGACGCCCAGGGCTGTGCCCTGCTGCAGCCCTACGACATGGAAGTCGGCGCCGGGACCAGCCACACCGCCACCTTCCTGCGCGCCCTGGGCCCCGAGCCCTGGAAGGCGGCCTATGTGCAGCCCAGCCGCCGCCCGAAAGACGGCCGCTACGGCCACAACCCCAACCGCCTGCAGCATTACTACCAGTACCAGGTGGTGCTGAAGCCGGCGCCGGCGAACATTCTGGAGCTCTACCTGGGCAGCCTGGAAGCGCTGGGCTTCGACCTCAGAGCCAACGACGTCCGCTTTGTCGAAGACGACTGGGAGAACCCGACGCTGGGCGCCTGGGGTCTGGGCTGGGAGGTCTGGCTGAACGGCATGGAAGTCACCCAGTTCACCTACTTCCAGCAGGTTGGCGGCATCGACTGCAAGCCGATCACCGGCGAGATCACCTACGGCCTGGAACGCCTGGCGATGTACCTGCAGGGCGTCGACAACGTCTACGACCTGGCGTGGACGGACAGCCTGAAATACCGCGATGTCTACCACCAGAACGAGGTCGAGCAGAGCACCTACAACTTCGAGCACAGCGATGTTGAATTCCTGCTCGGCGCCTTCGGGTCACACGAGAAGCAGGCCAAGTATTTGATGGCACAGCAGCTCGCGCTGCCGGCCTACGAACAGGTGCTGAAAGCTGCCCACACCTTCAACCTGCTCGACGCGCGCGGCGCCATCAGCGTGACCGAGCGCGCGGCCTACATAGCCCGCATCCGCAACCTGGCGCGCAGCGTGGCCGCCAGCTACCTGGACAGCCGCCTGCGCCTGGGCTTCCCGATGGCGCCCAAGGCCTGGGCCGATGAAGTCACCGCGCAACTGACGAAAAAGGTGGCTTGAGATGAGCAACGCGAACCTGCTGGTGGAATTGTTTGTCGAAGAGCTGCCGCCGAAGGCACTGAAGAAGCTGGGCGAAGCTTTCGCCGCGTTGCTGGCCGATGGCCTGAAAGCGCAAGGACTGGCAGCGGCCGATGCGGCGGTCACCTGCTATGCGTCGCCGCGCCGCCTGGCCGTGCAGCTGGCCCAGGTGGCCAGCAAGGCCGCCGACAAGTCCGCGCAGACCAAGCTGATGCCGGTGGCCGTGGCGCTGACCGCCGACGGCCAGCCCACGCCGGCGCTGCTGAAGAAGCTGGCTGCGCTGGGCGCCGACGCCAGCGCCTTGCCGCAGCTCCGGCGCCTGCCCGACGGCAAGGCCGAGGCCCTCTTTTTCGACAGCGTCGTGCCCGGTGCGACGCTGGCCGAAGGCCTGCAGAAGGCGCTGACCGAGGCCATCGCCAAGCTGCCGATTCCCAAGGTCATGCAATACCAGCTGCAAAGCGACCCCGGCGCCGCCGATGCCGGTTTCCAGCCCGGCTGGACCAGCGTGCACTTCGTCCGCCCGGCGCACGGCCTGGTGGCGCTGCACGGCGCCGCCGTGGTGCCCGTCCATGCGCTCGGCTTGCAGTCCGGCCGCAGCACGACCGGCCACCGCTTCGAAGCCCTGGTGCCGGTGATCACGCTGCGTGACGCCGACAGCTACGCTGTGCAGCTGCGCGATGAAGGCGCGGTGATCGCCAGCTTCGCCGAGCGCCGCGCCGAACTGGTCCGCCAACTTCAGGCCGCCGCTGCGCAAGAGGGCCTGACGCCGATCGAGGACGACGCCTTGCTCGACGAAGTGACCGGCCTGGTCGAACGTCCCAACGTGCTGCTCTGTCGTTTCGAAGCGGAATTCCTGGCCGTGCCGCAGGAGTGTCTGATCCTGACGATGAAGGCCAACCAGAAGTATTTCCCGCTGCTGGACCCGCACGGCAAGCTGACCGAGAAATTTCTCATCGTCAGCAACATCAGCCCGGCCGACCCGAGTCGCGTGATCCAGGGCAACGAGCGCGTGGTGCGCCCGCGCCTGGCCGACGCGAAATTCTTCTTCGACCAGGACCGCAAGCGCACGCTGCAAAGCCGCGTCGACGGCCTGGCCAAAGTGGTCTACCACGGCAAGCTCGGCAGCCAGGGCGACCGCGCCGAGCGCGTGCGCGCCATCGCCCACGCCCTCGTCAACCAGCTGCGCATGGCCACGCTGCCCTACACGGTGGACGCGCAGGACGAGTTCGCGGTGCTCGACAGCAAGGTGCAGCAAGCCGCGCTGCTGGCCAAGACCGACCTGCTGACCGACATGGTCGGCGAATTCCCGGAACTGCAAGGCGTGATGGGCGGCTACTACGCGCGGCATGAAGGCCTGCGCGACGGCGTGGCCATCGCCATCGAAGACCATTACAAGCCGCGTTTCGCCGGCGACATGCTGCCGCGCAACCACAGCGGCACGGTGCTGGCGCTGGCCGACAAGCTGGAAACGCTGGCCGGCCTGTTCGGCATCGGCCAGTTGCCGACCGGCGACAAGGACCCCTTCGCGCTGCGCCGCCACGCCCTGGGCGTGCTGCGCATCCTGGTCGAAAAGAACCTGCCGCTGGCCCTGCCCGAGATGGTGGCGGCGGCCTTCGGCGCCTTCCCTGCCGGCATGCTGGGCGATACCGAAGACAGCGCCAAGGCCGACAAGGCCCGCGAAGCGCTGCTGCACTTCGTCTACGAGCGGCTGGTCGGCTACCTGCGCGACCTGGGCTACAGCGCCCAGGAAGTCGAAGCCGTCACGGCCATCCGCACCGGGGGCTGGGGTTCTCTGCCCAAGCGGCTGGCCGCCGTGCGCGCCTTCGCGGCGCTGCCCGAAGCGGCGGCCCTGGCCGCGGCCAACAAGCGCGTCGGCAACATCCTGAAGAAGATCGAAGGCGCTGTACCGACCACGGTGGACGCCGCGCTGCTGCACGAGGCAGCCGAACAGGCGCTGGCGCAGGCGCTGGACCGCGTTCAGCCGCAGGCCGACGGCCTGTTCGAGCAGCACGACTACGCCGGTTCGCTGCAGGCCCTGGCGGCCCTGAAGGCGCCGGTGGATGCGTTTTTCGACGGCGTGATGGTCAACGCCGAAGACGCCGCGCTGCGCGCCAACCGGCAGGCCCTGCTGGCCGGGTTGCAGGCGGCGATGAACCGCGTTGCCGACCTGTCCCGACTGGCGTCTTGAGTCTTACCCACCGGAGCCACGCGATGCATGCCCCCCCGCTCGTCATCCTCGGCCGCGACGGCATCCTCAATGCCTACCGCGAAGGCCATGTCACGGAGCCCGAGGAATGGACCGCCCTGCCCGGCGCGCTGGAAGCGGTCTCGCGCATCAACCACGCCGGCTGGCACGTCGTGGTGGCCACCAACCAGTCCGGCATCGGCCGCGGCATGATCGACATGGCGGCCGTCAACGCCGTGCACGCCCACATGAACCAGCAGATGATGGCGCAGGGGGCGCGCATCGACGCGGTCTTCTTCTGCCCCCACACGCCGGAAGAAGACTGCGACTGCCGCAAGCCCAAGCCCGGCATGTTGCGGGAGATCGGGCGCCGTTACGGCGCCGATCTGGCCCAGGTGCCTTTTGCGTCCGACACCCTGCGCGACCTGCTGGCCGCGCAGGCCGCCGGCTGCGAGCCCCACCTGGTGCAGACCGGCCGCGCCGCCGGACTCGACGAGGAACAGCTGGCGGCCATCGTGCAGCAGGTGCCCGCCACCCGCGTGCACGACGACCTGGCCGCATTCGCCGAATTCCTGCTGCGGCGGGGCGAGGTCGACGATTCGGCGTCCGGGGCCCTGAACGGATGAAAGCCATCTGGGCCCTGCGCTCCCTGCTCTTCGTGCTGTGGCTGGCCGCCACCGTCATCCCCTGGGCGCTGGTGGCGCTGACGCTGTCGATTTTCATCCGCGGCAAGCGGCTGTACTGGCCGACGATGTACTGGCTGACCGTGGCCGTCTGGGGCGCCAAGGTCATCTGTGGCGTCAAGTACCGCGTCCACGGCCTGCAGCACCTGCCGCAGGCCGAGCAGCCGAATGCCGCCGTCGTGCTGGCGGCCAAGCACCAGAGCACCTGGGAGACTTTCGCCTTTCCCACCTTCATGCCGCACCCGCTGGCCTATGTCTTCAAGCGCGAACTGCTGTACGTGCCTTTCTTCGGCTGGGCGATGGGTCGGCTGGACATGATCCACATCGACCGCAGCAAGCGCACCGAGGCCTGGAACAAGGTCGCCGCCCAGGGCAAGCGCCTGGCCGACGAGGGCGTCTGGGTGATCATGTTCCCCGAAGGCACGCGCACGCCGCGTGGCGCGCAGGGCGTCTACAAGAGCGGCGCTGCGCGGCTGGCCATCGCCAGCGGCGTGCCGATCGTGCCGATCGCCGCCAGCAGCGCCAAGTGCTGGCCGCGCAAGAGCTTCCTGCTGCGCCCGGGGGTGATCGACGTGTCCATCGGTCCGCCCATCGCCAGCACCGGGCGCCGGCCCGATGAACTGATGAAGGCCGTCGAGGCCTGGATCGAGGCCGAGATGCGGCGCATCGATCCCGCAGCCTACAAGGCCTGAGCACGAGGCCTGAGCAACCCGGCACCTAGAATCGCGGCCATGTCCTTCGGGTCCGCTGTCCTTTCCCTGCTGCAGTTGTCGCTGTTCGATGAGCCGCCGGCGCCGGCCGCCGCGCCGGCCCGGCCGACCGCCAAGCGCCAGGCCCCGCCGCTGGTCTTGGCCCCCGAGGCCGCCCCGGCGGTCGACTTCGGCCACCCGCGATCGCAGCGCGAGATCGCGCTGGGCAGCCACCGCGTGGCCTACGAATTGCGCCGCTCGCGCCGCCGCAGCATCGGCTTCGTCGTCGGCGCCGAAGGCCTCAGCGTCAGTGCGCCCAAGTGGGTCGGCGTGGGCGACATCGAAGCCGCGCTGCGCGAGAAATCGGGCTGGATCCTGCGCAAGCTGCAGGAGCAGCGCGAACGCGGCCAGCGTCTGGCGGCGGCCAAGGTCGACTGGCGCGAAGGCACGGTCATTCCTTTCCTCGGCGAAAGCGTCATCCTGCTGCTCGACAGCCGCACCACGGGCGCCGTCCTGCACAGTGCCACCGAAACGCTGCCGGGCGTGCCGCGGCTGACCTTGCACCTGGGCCTGCCGCAATCGGCAACGCCTGCGCAGATCCGCGACGCCGTGCAGAGCTGGCTGCAGCGCCAGGCGCGGCGCGTCTTCGAAGAACGCTGCGCGCTGTTCACGGCGCGGCTGGGCGTGCGCATGAAGCGGCTGTCGCTGAGCTCGGCCGCCACGCGCTGGGGCAGCGCCAGCGTCGACGGTTCGGTGCGCCTGAACTGGCGGCTGATCCACTTCGGCCTGCCGGTGATCGACTACGTCGTGACCCATGAACTGGCCCATCTGCGCGAGATGAACCACAGTCCGGCCTTCTGGGAGGTGGTGCGCGGCGCCCTGCCCGACTACGAGTCGGCGCGCGGGGCGCTGCGTGCCGAGGTGCTGCCGGTTTTCGACTGAAGGCGGGTTCGGCTGGGAAGGCCCGCATCCTCCGTTCAGAGGATGCCTCGCAGACGCCGGCCAGCCGATACTGTGACGGTCATCACGAAGGCACAAGCAGGGGCAGGCTGGGAGGCTTGCCAGGGCGGCGGCGGCACGGAGCGATCCGGTCTGCCGCCGTATTTTTTGCCGGGCTGTGCGCCCGGCCTTGCTTCAGGCGACGCTGCGGTAGCGCAAGACGCCGTCAGCGCTGGGTGCCGGCTGCAGGCGGCCGGTGCCGGCCAGCGCGTGCAGGTGGGCGATGGCCTCGCCCATCGCGAAGGTGGTCTGGTGCAGGTCCAGCTGGCGCTTGAACATCACCGGCAGGATGTCGGCCGCGCTGCACGGGGCTTCGGCGCAGGCCTGCAGCACCTCGGTGTAGCGGTCTTCGTGGTGCTGCAGCAGTTGCGCGATGCGCTCGTGCAGGCCGGTGAAGGGCTTGCCGTGCGAGGGCAGCACCAGGCTGTCGGCGGGCAGGCTGCGCATCGCCGCGATCGACCGCAGGTAGAGCGGCAGCGGGTCGCCTTCGGGCTCCATGTCGATCACGCTGACGTTGGTGGAAATGCGCGGCAGCACCATGTCGCCCGAGATCAGCACACCCAGTTCGGGGCAGTGCAGCGCGATGTGCTCTGGCGCATGGCCGTAGCCGGCGATGCCGTGCCAGGCGCGGCCGTTGACCGTGAGCACCAGGCCGTCCATCAGGCGCCGGTAGCGGCTGGGAACGGCCGGCACCATGCTCGCGTAGTAGTTGCTGCGCGCCCGCACCTGGGCCAGCGAACCGGGGTCGGTCAGGCCATGCAGCGCGAAGAAGCGCGCCGCGCTGTCGCCACCGAAGCCCTCGGTCAGGCCCAGGCTGGCGATGCGCGCGGCGTTCCAGTCGGTGCTGCTGATCCACAGGCGGCACTCGCGTCCGGCTGTCGTCCAGCGTTCGCACAGCCACTGAGCCAGCCCGATGTGGTCGGGGTGCATGTGGGTGACGACCACGCGCAGTACCGGCAGGCCCTGCAGTTCATTCGCGAAGATCTGTTCCCACAGCCCCCTCGTCGCATCGTTGGCAATGCCGCAGTCGACGATGGTCCAGCCTTCGATGCCGTCCTGCACATCGCGCAGCAACCACAGGTTGATGTGGTCCAGTGCGAAGGGCAGGGCCATGCGCAGCCAGCGCACGCCGGGCGCCAGCTCCAGCGTCGCGCCCGGCGCCGGCAGGGTCTCGCCGTGCGGGTAGTGCAGGGCGCTCTCTTGGGCGTTGGCCATGGTTTGTATATTCGCGGGTGGACTGGCGTTGGCGGCAAGCCCAGTCTAACGATGCCCGTCGTGCCGGGTGTCACCCGCGAGACGCCCCGCCCCTATCCGCCAGTTGGAGACCCCGCCATGAACCTGCCCGGCCTGAATTTCCAACTCGGCGAGGACATCGATGCGCTGCGCGACGCGGTGCGCGATTTCGCGCAGGCCGAGATCGCCCCGCGCGCGGCCGAGATCGACCGCAGCGACCGCTTCCCGATGGACCTGTGGCGCCAGATGGGCCACCTCGGCGTGCTGGGCATCACCGTGCCCGAAGCCGATGGCGGCGCCGGCATGGGCTATCTCGCGCACATGATCGCGATGGAGGAAATCAGTCGCGCGTCGGCCTCGGTGGGCTTGAGCTACGGCGCGCACAGCAACCTGTGCGTCAACCAACTGAAGCGCAACGGCAGCGATGCCCAGCGGCGGAAATACCTGCCGAAGTTGATCAGCGGCGAACACGTGGGCGCGCTGGCGATGAGCGAAGCCGGTGCCGGCAGCGATGTCATCGGCATGAAGCTGAAGGCCACCGAAATCGCCGGCGGCTTTCGGCTGAACGGCACCAAGATGTGGATCACCAACGGCCCCGACGCCGACGTGATGGTGGTCTATGCGAAAACGGAACCCGAGCTGGGCGCGCGCGGCGTGACGGCCTTCATCGTCGAAAAGGGCATGCCCGGTTTTTCCACCGCGCAGAAGCTGGACAAGCTGGGCATGCGCGGCAGCCACACCGGCGAGATGCTGTTCAGCGACGTCGAGGTGCCGGCCGAGAACGTGCTGGGGCCGTTGAACGGCGGTGCCCGGGTGCTGATGAGCGGGCTGGACTACGAACGCGCGGTGCTGGCCGCCGGGCCGCTGGGCATCATGCAGGCGGTGATGGACAAGGTCATCCCCTACACCCACGACAGGAAGCAATTCGGGCAGTCGATCGGCGAATTCCAGCTGATCCAGGGCAAGGTGGCCGACATGTACACCGTGCTCCAGGCCGGCCGCGCCTTCTGCTACACGGTGGGCAAGAACCTCGACCTGCTGGGCCCCTCACACGTGCGCCAGGTGCGCAAGGACTGCGCCAGCGTGATCCTGTGGTGCGCCGAGAAGGCCACCTGGATGGCCGGTGAAGGCATCCAGATCTTCGGCGGCAACGGCTACATCAACGACTACCCGCTGGGCCGGCTGTGGCGCGACGCCAAGCTCTACGAGATCGGCGCCGGCACCAGCGAAATCCGCCGCATGCTGATCGGCCGCGAGCTGTTTGCGGAGACGATGTGAGCCTGGGCCGGGCGGCTGTTGAAGGGGCGTTGCCAGGCCCTGTCATTGCGGCCACCCGGATGTGAACAAAGTCACCGCCGGACGCTCGCTTGGCGTGTGCCGGCGTCGCAGCCTCAAGAATTCCTTCGCCCCGACGATATGGCCCTCATGACGGGCAGTCCGTCGTACAGGATGGAAGAAGGGCGACATGACTCCCGCCGTCGGTTCCAGCACTTCGACCTTCGGCAAGCGGACGGTCGACAGCGACACCACGCTCGCCGAACTCAACAGGCAGGTCCAGTCGCTGCGGCAGAAACTCGCCCAGGTCGGCAAGGACGCCCCGCCCCCGCCCCCGCCCTCGGACAGCCAGTCCGTGACGCTGTCCAGAGAGATGGTCAGCGTCCAGGCGCAGATCGAACGCGTCATCCTCGAGGCCCAGCTGACCAAGCTGGGGGCGATCTCCAGCAC
Organism: Betaproteobacteria bacterium; assembly: GCA_947453725.1. Taxonomy (GTDB): domain Bacteria; phylum Pseudomonadota; class Gammaproteobacteria; order Burkholderiales; family Burkholderiaceae_C; genus Rubrivivax. The sequence goes on from CANGHH010000007.1 coordinate 23,265, forward strand.
CGCGAACAAGGTCCAGGGCGAACCATCGCCAGCTGCCACGCCGGCAAGCGACGGCGCCCGCGCCAGCAGCGATGCCCGCCACAGCGGCGCCAGCCCTGGCGGGAACAGCGCCCACGCCCATGCCGGGCACGGCAAGGGCCCGGGTCTCGCCGTCGCCGCGGCCCAGTACCAACCGGTCAAGCCGCTGCTCAGCCGCCTCGACGAGACCGCCTGAGGCAGCAGACCCGGGTTGCCGCCACGCGGTAGCGCCCGGGTGACTGCGGAAGTGGTCCCGAGCTCGCCCGCCGGGCCTGCGTAAACTGCAAGTGCGGGCATGGCCTGCGCTGCGGTAGACGCCATGAGCAACGAACTGAACGACCTGCTGGACAACAACATCCGCTGGGCCGCCGCCACCGAGGCCCGCGAGCCCGGCTTCTTCACGCGGCTGGCCAAGCAGCAAAGCCCGCGCTACATGTGGATCGGTTGCGCCGACAGCCGCGTGCCGGCCAACGAGATCACCGGCCTCGACCCGGGCGAGGTCTTCGTCCACCGCAACGTGGCCAATGTCGTCGTGCACAGCGACCTGAATGCCCTGTCGACCATCCAGTTCGCCGTCGAGCACCTGAAGGTCCAGCACATCATGGTCGTCGGCCATTACGGCTGCGCCGGCGTGCGCGCAGCGATGCGCGGCACCCGCATCGGCCTGGCCGACAACTGGTTGCGCCATGTGCAGGACGTGCGCCTGCGCCACCGCAAGCGGCTGGACCACCTGCCCGAAGCCGAGCAGGAAGACATCCTGTGCGAGATGAACGTCATCGAGCAGGTCGGCAATGTGGCCTTGTCCACCGTGATGCAGGATGCCTGGGCGCGCGGCCAGCAGATTGCTGTTCACGGCTGGGTCTACGGCCTCAAGGACGGCCTGCTGAAGAACCTGCATGTCACGATGGACTGCGCGGCCAGCGTGGTCAAGGTATTCGGCGAAGCCATCAAGCGCTACCCGCGGGCCACCACCGCGACCTGAACCGAGGACCGCCCATGTTCCCGCACCGCCTGAGCGATCGCACGGCCTTCGACATCGCGCAGGCGCTGGTCGACGGCTTCAACCGGCATTACCGGCTGTTCCGCGAAACGACGGCGCAGGCCAAGGTGCGTTTCGAGCAGGCCGACTGGCACGGCCAGCAGCAGGCGCAGGCCCAGCGCATCGCCTATTACGACGAACGCGTCAACGAAGCCGTGGCCAAGCTGCGCAGCAGCTTCAGCATCGAGCAGCTGAGCATGGATACCTGGCAGCAGGCCAAGCTGCATGTCATCGGTCTGCTGACCGACCACCACCAGCCTGAACTGGCCGAGACCTTCTTCAATTCGGTGACCGCCAAGCTGCTGCACCGCCGCTATTTCAAGAACGATTTCATCTTCGTGCGCCCGGCCGTCAGCACCGAATACATCGAGAACGATGAACCCGGTTCCCTGCCCACCTACCGCGCCTATTACCCCAGCAAGGCCAATCTGCACGAGACCTGGAAGCGCATCGTCAACAACTTCCAGTTGCAACGCGAATTCGAGGACCTGGACCGCGACATCGACAACGTGGTGCAGGCCATGGCCGCCGAATTGGGCGGGTTCAGGCCGCGAACCAATTTCCAGATCCAGGTGCTGGCGAGCCTGTTCTACCGCAACAAGGGCGCTTATCTGGTCGGCAAGATCATCAACGGTTTCAACGAAACACCGGTGGCACTGCCGATCCTGCACAACGAAACGGGCAAGCTGGTCATCGACGCCGCGCTGTTCGGCGAAGACGACCTGCTGATGATCTTCAGCTACGCCCGCGCCTACTTCATGGTCGACATGGAAATTCCGTCGGCCTATGTGCAATTCCTTCGCGGCCTGATGCCGCGCAAGCCGCGCGCCGAGCTCTACAACAGCCTGGGTCTGCAGAAGCACGGCAAGAACATCTTCTACCGCGATTTCCTCGCGCATTTGCGCCATTCCTCGGACAAGTTCCGCATCGCGCCGGGCATCAAGGGCATGGTCATGCTGGTCTTCGACCAGCCTTCGTTTCCCTATGTCTTCAAGGTCATCAAGGACTTCTACCCGCCGCAGAAAGACACCACGCGCGAGCAGATCAAGGCCAAGTACCTGCTGGTCAAACAGCACGACCGTGTCGGCCGCATGGCCGACACGCTGGAGTACAGCAACGTGGCTTTCCCGCGCCACCGCTTCGAGGAAGAACTGATTGCCGAGCTGAAGCATTTCTGCCCCAGTTTGCTCGAGGAAGACGGCCAGAGCGGAAACGACGTGCTGGTCATCCGCCATGTCTACATCGAACGCCGGATGATTCCGCTGAACATCCATCTGCAGGAATCGAATCCCGAGCAGATGGCGCACGCGGTGATCGATTACGGCAACGCCATCAAGGACCTGGTGGCGGCCAACATCTTCCCCGGCGACATGCTGTGGAAGAACTTCGGCGTGACGCGCCACGGCAAGGTCGTTTTCTACGACTACGACGAGATCGAATACATCACCGATTGCAATTTCCGCCAGGTGCCCACGCCGCGCACCGAAGAAGAAGAGATGAGCGGCGAGATCTGGTACCGCGTCGGCCCGAAGGACGTGTTCCCGGAAACTTTCGCGCCCTTCCTGCTGGGCAATCTGGCCGTGCGCGAAGTCTTCATGGCCCACCACGCCGACCTGCTGCAAGCCAGCTTCTGGCAAGGCCACAAGGAGCGCATCCTGGCCGGCCATGTGCACGACGTCTTCCCCTACGAACCGGGCAAACGCTTCCGCGCCGGCCGCGGCAGCGGCCCCTTTTCGACCTCGCAAGGAGATCACCATGTCTGATGCCATCGTCATCGTTGCCGCCGCGCGCACGCCGATCGCCGGCCTGCTCGGCGATTTCTCGTCGCTGGCCGCCTGGGAACTCGGCGCGGTGGCCATCCGGGCCGCCGTCGAACGGGCCGGCGTGCCGGGCGAGGCCATCGACGAAGTGCTGTTCGGCAACTGCCTGATGGCCGGCCAGGGCCAGGCGCCGGCGCGCCAGGCGATGCGCAAGGCCGGCCTGCCCGACAGCACCGGCGCGGTGACGCTGACCAAGATGTGCGGCAGCGGCATGCGCGCGGCGATGTTCGCCCACGACATGCTGAGCGCCGGCAGCGCCGACATGGTGGTGGCCGGCGGCATGGAAAGCATGAGCAACGCGCCGCACCTGGTGTTCGCGCGCAAGGGCATCAAGTACGGCGCCACGCAGCTCTTCGACCACATGGCGATGGACGGCCTGGAAGATGCCTATGAACGCGGCAAGGCGATGGGCGTTTTCGCCGAGCAGTGCGTCGCGAAATACGGCTTCACGCGCGAAGCCCAGGACGCCTTCGCGATCGCGTCCACCACCCGCGCCAGGCTGGCGAACGAGAACGGCAGCTTCGACTGGGAGATGGCGCCGGTCGTGCTGCAAGGCCGCGGCGGCGAAACGCTGGTGAAGTTCGACGAACAGCCCTTCAAGGCCAAGCTCGACAAGATCGCCGGCCTGAAGCCGGCCTTCAAGCAGGACGGCACCATCACCGCGGCCAACGCCAGCAGCATCAGCGACGGCGCCGCCGCGCTGGTGCTGATGCGCGAGAGCACCGCGCGCCAGCACGGCTGCACGCCGATCGCGCGGATTGCCGCCCACGCCGTGCACGCACAGGAACCGGCGTGGTTCGCCACCGCGCCGGCCGGCGCCATCGACAAGGTCCTCAAGAAGGCCGGCTGGGACGCCCCGAGCGTCGACCTGTGGGAGGTCAACGAGGCCTTCGCGGCCGTGACCATGGCCGCGATGCACGAATTCGGCCTGTCGCACGAGATCGTCAACGTGCATGGCGGCGCCTGCGCGCTGGGTCACCCGATCGGCGCCAGTGGTGCGCGCATCGTCGTCACGCTGCTCGGGGCCTTGCGGCGACGGGGCCTGAAGCGCGGCGTCGCGGCGCTGTGCATCGGTGGCGGCGAGGCCACCGCAATGGCCGTGGAGATGCTGTGATGGGCGCGGTCGAGGCTGCGCCGCTGCACGCCCTGCTGCCCGGCCCGGCCGAATCGGCGGCCTTCGCTGCCGCCGTCTTCGTGCTGAACGCGACCCCCGGCGTCGATTTCCTGCTCACCGTCAGCCGCACGCTGCAAGGTGGCGCGCGCGCCGGGGTGGCGGCGGCGCTGGGCATCAACGCCGGTTGCGTGGTGCATGCGCTGGCCGCGGCCTTCGGCCTGGCGGCCTTGCTGGCGCTGCACCCGCAGGCTTTCCAGTTGATCCGGTGGGCCGGGGCGGCCTACCTGCTGTGGCTGGGCCTGGGCCTGCTGCGCCAGGCCGGACGCCATGCGCACGCACCGCCGGCAGCCAGCCGGGGCGCCGCCGAGACCAAGCCCTGGTGGACCGACTTCCGAACCGGCTTGCTGACCAATCTGCTCAACCCCAAGGTGGCGCTGTTCTTCCTGGCCTTCCTGCCGCAGTTTGTGCCGGCCGGCACCAGCGACAAGACCTTGTCCTTCCTGCTGCTGGGCGCCTGGTTCGTGGTCCAGGGCTTCCTGTTCCTGATGGCGCTGGTGGCCGTGGCGGCGCGCCTGTCGCGGCTGCAGGCCTCGAAAGTGGTGCAGCGCGGGCTCCACGCGCTGGGCGGCCTGCTGTTCGTCGGCCTGGCCTTGCGCCTGCTGCGTGGGCAGCCGGCGCTGTGACAGCTGGAAACCACCTCGCCGGGCGTCCTGGTACTTACCCTGCCATGGGCTCGGAAACGGCGCGGTTATCGTGGGTGCGACCCGATACCGACCGCGCGCGGTCACCGGGCTCGGGCCGGCGCCAGGCAGCCTGCCACAGCGTCCCGAACCACTTCAAAACACCAGGGATGTCATCCATGAAGACCGTATTCGGACCCGCGATGCTGGCGCTGGGCGTTGCAGCGAGCGGCGCGGCATGGGCCGACCAGCACGATGCCAACGGTGTCGACAAGGGCAAGATCCACCACCGCCTGAACGATGGCGCGCCCGAACTCAATGCCCAGGCGCCGGCCCTCGTCGGCCAGTCCCTGACCACCGGCACCACGGGGGCAGCTTCGCCCGCCATCAGCAACCACGGCGGCCCGGTGATGGGCGGCGCGCCCGACATCCACCTGATCTGGTACGGCAAATGGGACCAGACCAGTGGCAGCGACACGGTCGCCGGCCAACAGATCGTTCAGGACTTCATGAGTTCGGTCGGCGGGTCGAACTGGATGAAGATCAACACCGCCACGCCGGTCACCGGCAAGGGCTACACCGGCAGCGGCGGTTCCTCGGTCAGCGGCAATATCGCCACCGTCCACACCGCCAACGTTGGCTACCTCAACAACAGCATCAAGAGCCTCAGCGACGCCAACATCGCCACCGTGGTCTCGAACTACGTCGCGACGCAGGGCGGCGCCAGCACCAACGCCATCTACTTCGTGCTGACCTCCAGCGACGTCACCGCGTCGTCGGGCTTCTGCACCCGGTACTGCGGCTGGCACACCACGGGCACGGTGGCTGGCGTGGCCAACGTCAAGTACAGCTTCGTCGGCAACGCCAACCGCTGCCTGGCCGGCTGCGCACCGCAGACCACCAGCCCCAACGGCAATGCCGGCGTCGACGGCATGGTCTCGGTGTTGGCCCATGAACTGGTCGAAACCCTGAGCGACCCGCAGCTCAATGCCTGGTACGACAGCAAGGGGGCCGAGAACGCCGACAAGTGCGCCTGGACCTTCGGCGCCCTGAATGCCCAGAAATTCGCCGCCAACGGCGCCGTCTACAACGTCACGCTGGGAGCCCGCAACTACGCCATCCAGCGCAACCTGGCTGCCAACAGCAAGTGCTATGTCGACGGGGTGACCGGCCAACAGTAAGCCCTGCTGTCCCCAGCCCGTCCGGGCGGCCTTCGCTGTACGCTCGAAGGCCGCCTTTTCTTTTGCCAGCCGTTCTTTGGGAGAACCGACTTGAAGCCGCACGCACTCCACGCCCGGTGTCGCAGCCTGGCCGGCGCCTGGGCGCTGGCTGTCGCCACGGCCGTGTCGGCTCAGCCGGCTGGACCCCCCCACGCGACGCGGGCGGGGCAGACCCTGGCCGACCTGGAAGAACAGCTGCTGCAGGCGGCCCGCGCCAGCGACCCGGCGCAGCTGGGCGCGATGCTGGACGCCGACTTCGAGATGATCGTGGCCCAGGCGCCGACCGCGCCGGTGGCGCGTGAAGACTGGGTCGGCGCGATGCGCCAGCCCGGCGCCGCCGACTGGACCGTGCAGGGGCTTTCCGCGCGCGAACTGGGCGACGTCGCGGTGGCGGCCTTCGTGCTGCGTCCGCCGCACGGCAAGGCCGCACCGCTCTATGTCGTCGATACCTGGCAGCGCAGTGCCGCCGGCTGGCACTTGGTGGTCCGCCACGTGGCGCCGGCCAGCGGGCCGCGCAAGGGCATACCGGGTGACGTGCAGACGCCCGTGGTGCAGAAGAAGTACTGAGCAGGACCGGCCCGCCATGTTGCTGAGTGAAGACCATCTCGCCGTTCAGGACGCCGTGCGCCACTACGTGCAGGCCGAGATCGCGCCGTACGCCGCCGACTGGGACAAGCGCCACCACTTTCCGGCCGCACAGCTCCAGGGTCTGGCCGGCCTGGGCTGCTACGGCGTGGCCGTCCCCGAGGCCTGGGGCGGCGCCGGGCTGGACCACCTGGCGCTGGCGCTGATCCTGGAAGAAATCGCCGCCGGCGACGGCGCCACCAGCACCGTCGTCAGCGTCAACAACTGCCCCGTCTGTTCGATCCTGATGGCCTTTGCCAACGACGAGCAGAAGCAGCGTTTCCTGGTCCCGCTGGCCCGCGGCGAGATGCTCGGCGCCTTCTGCCTGACCGAGCCGCACGTCGGCTCCGAAGCCGGCGGCCTGAAGACCACGGCCGTTCGGGATGGCGACCACTACCTGCTGAACGGCGTCAAACAGTTCATCACCAGCGGCAAGAACGGGGACCTGGCCATCGTCATGGCCGTCACCGACAAGGCCGCCGGCAAGAAGGGCATCAGCGCCTTCGTCGTGCCGACCGCGACGCCGGGCTACACCGTGGTGCGCATCGAAGACAAGCTGGGCCAGCACGCCAGCGACACGGCGCAGATCCGGTTCGAGGACTGCCGCATCCCGGTCGCCAATTTGCTGGGTGAAGAAGGCCAGGGTTTGAAGATCGCGCTCAGCGGTCTGGAGGGTGGCCGCATCGGCATCGCCAGCCAGGCCGTCGGCATGGCGCGCGCGGCCTTCGAAGCGGCGCTGGCCTACAGCAAGGACCGCACGAGTTTCGGCCAGCCCATCTTCCAGCACCAGGCGGTGCAGTTCAAGCTGGCCGACATGGCCACGCAGGTGGAAGTGGCGCGGCAGATGATCCACCACGCCGCGGCCTTGAAAGACGCCGGCCGGCCCTGTCTGAAAGAAGCCGCGATGGCCAAGCTCTTCGCCAGCGAAATGGCCGAACGCGTGTGCAGCGCGGCGATCCAGGTCTTCGGCGGCTACGGCTATGTCAGCGACTTCCCGGTCGAGCGCATCTACCGCGATGTCCGCGTCTGCCAGATCTACGAAGGCACGAGCGAGGTGCAGAAGATCCTGATCGGGCGGGCGCTGGCCTAGGCATGTGGTCAGCCATTCGCCTGGGTGCCAGGTACACGACGACGCGCCGCCACTGGCTGGCTGCGGCGGCCTGCACGCCCTTGACTGCGCTGGCTGCCGAAGCCGCACCCGCCGCGTGGCCGAGCCGGCCGGTCCGCCTGCTGGTCGGTTTCCCCGGCGGCTCCACGCCCGATCTGGCGGCCCGCGTGCTGGCCGACGCGCTGACCCGCGCCTGGGGCGCCACCGTGGTCGTCGACAACCGCCCCGGCGCCGCCGGCAACATCGCGGCCGACCAGGTGGCCAAGGCCCGCGACGACCACACGCTGGGCGTCGTCATCAACGGCAACCTGACCTCGGCCCGGCTGCTGAACCCCCGGCTGCCGTTTGACCCGGCGCACGACTTCAGTCTGCTGTCGCTGCTCGCGACGGCGCCGCTGGTGCTGGTGGCGCCGACCGGCCTGCCGGGCGCTGCCGCCTTCTTCGCGGCCGCGCGCCAGGCCGGGACCGACTGGAACTACGGCTCGGTGGGGCTGGGCTCGGTCGGCCATCTGGGCATGGAACTGCTGAAGAGCCGCGCCGGTTTCGCTGCCGTCCACGTGCCCTACAGCGGCAACCCGGCGGTGCTGACGGCGCTGATCTCGGGCCAGGTCCAGGCCGCGCTGGTGCCGCCCGGTGTGGCCCTGCCGCAGGTCCATGCGGGGAGGGTCCAGGCCATCGGCTTGACGGGCGGCCGCAGCACGCTGGCGCCCGACGTGGCGCCGCTGGCCAGCCTGGGCGTGGCGGCCGACGAACTGGCGGTGTGGGTGGCGCTGGTCGGTCCGGCAGGCTTGAGCGCGGCAGCACGGCAGCGGCTGGCGGGGGAACTCCCGGCCTTGCTGCGCGCGCCCGAAGCACGCCAGCGCCTCTTTGCGGCGGGCTGGCAGGTGCAGGCCGGTTCGCCAGAAGCGCTGCGCTTTCGCGTGCGCGACGAGGCACGCATCCTCGGCAGCATCATCAGCCAGCACGGCATCCGCGCGGAGTGATCGATGCCGGCTGCCTAGAATTGACACTCACGCCGACCTCGCCGCGATGCGTCCCGCGCCGGCCCCGCCCCGCCCTGCAGGAGACCGCCGGTGCCCACGCTCAAGTCCAAGCTCAACGCCCGCTCGGTGATGTTCAAGGCCAGCGCGGAACGGATGCGCGCGCTGATCGACGACCTGAACGCCCGGCTGGCGCAGATCGCGCAGGGCGGCGGCGAGGCGGCGCGTGCCAAGCACGTGGCGCGCGGCAAGCTGCTGCCGCGTGAACGCGTGGAAATGCTGCTCGACCCCGACACGCCCTTCCTGGAACTGGCGCCGCTGGCTGCGCTGAACCTCTACGACAACGCGGCGCCGGGCGCCGGCTTGATCACCGGCATCGGCCGCGTGAGCGGGGTCGACTGCCTGATCGTCTGCAACGACGCCACGGTGAAAGGCGGGACCTACTACCCGATGACGGTGAAGAAGCACCTGCGGGCCCAGGAAGTGGCGCAGCAGAACCGCCTGCCCTGCATCTACCTGGTCGACAGCGGCGGCGCGAATCTGCCGAACCAGGACGAGGTCTTTCCCGACCGCGATCACTTCGGCCGCATCTTCTACAACCAGGCGCAGATGAGCGCGCAAGGCATCCCGCAACTGGCGGTGGTGATGGGGAGTTGCACCGCCGGCGGCGCCTACGTGCCGGCGATGAGCGACGAGGCCATCATCGTCAGGAACCAGGGCACCATCTTCCTCGGCGGGCCGCCGCTGGTGAAGGCCGCCACTGGCGAAATCGTCAGTGCCGAGGACCTCGGCGGCGGCGACGTCCACACCCGTCTCTCGGGCGTGGCCGACCACCTGGCCGAGAACGACATGCACGCGCTGGCTATCGTGCGGGCCAGCGTGGCCAACCTGAACTGGCGCAAGCCGCAGCAACTGCTGACCGTGCCGCCGCGCCCGCCGCTGTTCGACGCCAGCGAACTGCACGGCGTGATCCCGGTCGACGCGCGCAAGCCTTTCGATGTGCGCGAGATCATCGCCCGCATCGTCGACGGCAGCGACTTCGACGAGTTCAAGGCGCGTTACGGCGCCACACTGGTGACCGGCTTCGCGCACATCGAAGGCCTGCCGGTAGGCATCGTCGCCAACAACGGCATCCTGTTCGGCGAGAGCGCGCAGAAGGGCGCCCACTTCATCGAGCTGTGCTGCCAGCGCCGGGTGCCGCTCGTCTTCCTGCAGAACATCACCGGCTTCATGGTCGGGCGCAAGGTGGAGAACGAAGGCATCGCCAAGCACGGCGCCAAGATGGTGACGGCGGTGGCCACGGCCACGGTGCCCAAGTTCACCGTGATCATCGGCGGCAGCTTCGGCGCCGGCAACTACGGCATGTGCGGCCGCGCCTACAGCCCGCGCTTCCTGTGGATGTGGCCCAACGCGCGCATCAGCGTGATGGGCGGCGAGCAGGCCGCCAGCGTGCTGGCCACCGTCAGGCGCGACGGCATCGAAGGCAAGGGCGGGCAGTGGAGTGCCGAGGAGGAAGCCGCCTTCAAGCACCCCATCACCGAGCAGTTCGAACAGCAGGCCCACCCCTATTACGCCAGCGCCAGGCTGTGGGACGACGGCGTCATCGACCCCGCCGACACCCGCCGCGTGCTGGCCCTGGGCCTGAGCGCCAGCCTCAACGCGCCCATTCCCGACAGCCCGCGCTTTGGCCTCTTTCGCATGTGATGTACATTGTGTATGGTGTGTCAACTTCATACACATCATGCGCACCAACATCGATATCGATGATGAATTGATGGCCCAAGCCATGTCGGCCGGCCCCTACACGACCAAGAAGGACGCGGTCGAAGCCGGTCTGAAGCTCTTGGCGCGACAGGCCGCCTACCGCGAGATCCTGAAGTGGGAGGGCAAGCTCAAGTGGGAGGGCGACGAGTCCATCGATTGGACCCATCCCGAACCGGCTGCCGGCTCGGCAGCCGTGGTTGCAGCCGAGCCGCCAGCCCAGGGAACCCAACGTGGTCGTCGCTGATTCCAGCGTCTGGATCGATTACTTCAACGCCAGCCCCAACCCTGCGCGCGACACGCTGCGGCGCCTGCTCAACGACGCCGACGCGCGCATCGTCGTGCCCGATCTGGTGCTGTTCGAGGTCCTGCGCGGGTTCAGGGACGAACGCGAACAGCGGCAGGCGCGCATCCTGATGATGAGCCTGGACGTGGTCGCAACATCGGGCGTGGCCCTGTGCCTGCAGGCAGCCCAGCACTACCGCGACCTGCGCAAGTCCGGCCGCACGGTGCGCAACGGCATCGACGTGCTGGTGGCCAGCTTCTGCATCGAGCACGACTATGTGCTGCTGCACCGCGACCGTGATTTTCTGGCCTTCGAGCAACTGCGCGGCTTGCGTGGCTGGCGCTGAACGGGGAACCCACATGTTCAAGAAGATCCTGATCGCCAACCGCGGCGAAATCGCCTGCCGGGTGGCCGCCACCGCGCGCCGCCTGGGCTTGCGCAGCGTGGCCGTCTACTCGGACGCCGATGCCCGTGCGCGCCATGTGCTGGCCTGCGACGAGGCCGTGCACATCGGCGGCAGTGCGCCGCGCGACAGCTACCTGCAGTGGCAGCGCATCATCGACGCCGCGCTGGCCACGGGGGCGCAGGCCGTCCACCCGGGCTACGGTTTTCTCAGCGAAAACACCGATTTCGCCGCTGCCTGCAGCGCCGCCGGCCTGGTCTTCATCGGTCCGCCGGCTGCGGCCATCGCGGCGATGGGCAGCAAGAGCGCGGCCAAGTCGCTGATGGAAAAGGCCGGCGTGCCGCTGGTGCCGGGCTACCACGGCGCCAACAACGAGCCGGCTTTCCTGGCGGCGCAGGCTGCGCGCATCGGCTACCCGGTGCTGATCAAGGCCAGCGCCGGCGGCGGCGGCAAGGGCATGCGGCGTGTCGATGCGCCGGCCGACTTCGAAGCCGCGCTGGCCTCGTGCCAGCGCGAAGCGCGCAGCAGCTTCGGCGACGACCATGTGCTGGTCGAACGCTACGTGACGCGGCCGCGGCACATCGAGATCCAGGTCTTCGGCGACAGCCAGGGCCACTGCATCCACCTCTTCGAGCGCGACTGCTCGGTGCAGCGCCGCCACCAGAAGGTGCTGGAAGAAGCGCCGGCGCCGGGCCTGAGCGCCGCGCGCCGCGCCGAGATGGGCGCCGCCGCCGTGGCCGCCGCGCAGGCGGTGGGCTACGTCGGCGCGGGCACGGTGGAATTCATCGCCGAACCGGCCGACGACGGCGACATCCGTTTTTATTTCATGGAGATGAACACGCGGCTGCAGGTCGAGCACCCGGTGACCGAGGCCATCACCGGGCTGGACCTCGTCGAATGGCAATTGCGCGTGGCCGCCGGCCAGCCCTTGCCCGTGCAACAGCATCAGTTGACGATGCGCGGCCATGCCATCGAAGCCCGCATCTGCGCCGAAAACCCCGACGCCGGTTTCCTGCCCGCCACCGGCACGCTGCAGGTGGCGCGCTGGCCTTCAGCGCGGGTCGAATTCGAGCGCAGCGACAGCCTGCCGCGGGTGGACGGCGGCTTCGGCGAGGGCGACGAGATCAGCCCGCACTACGACTCGATGATCGCCAAGCTGATCGTCTGGGGCGAGAACCGCGCGCAGGCGCTGGCCCGGCTGGACGCCGCGCTGCAACAGACTCACTTGATGGGGCTGGCCACCAACGTGGCCTTCCTGCGCCGCGTCGTTGGCAGCCACGCTTTCGCCACCGCCGATCTCGACACGGCGCTGATCGAACGCGAGCACGCCGCGCTGTTCGAAGCGCCCCCGCTGGCCCCCGAACTGGCGGCGGCCGGGGTGGCCGCCCACGTGCTGGCCACCGAGGCCGCGCTGGAAGGCGCCGACCCCTGGAGTCGGCGCGACGGCTGGCGGCTGTTCGGCGGCGCCCAGCGCCGGCTGAGTCTGCAAGTCCACGGCCAGGATTTGACGGTGGTGCTGCAGCGCCTGCACGACGGCGCCACGCTGCTGCGCATCGGCGGGCAGTCCTGGCCGTTCAGCGCGCGCCTGCTGGCGCCGGAACGCCACGACCTGCACATCGGCACGCAGCGCCTGACGGCGACGGTCTATGCGCGCGGTGAAGGGATCAGGCGCTATGCCGTCCACACCGCAGCCGGTGCTGCGCTGGTCGTCGAATTCGACCCGCTGGCCCACGCCGGCGACGGCGCTGCCGAAGGCGGCCGCCTGACTGCACCGATGCCGGGCAAGGTGGTCGGCTTCCTGGCCCAGCCGGGCGACGCGGTGCGTTGCGGTCAGCCCCTGGCGGTGATGGAAGCGATGAAGATGGAGCACACCCTCAGCGCGCCGCGAGACGGTGTGGTGGCCGAATGGCTGTACGCCGTGGGCGACCAGGTGGCTGAAGGCGCCGAGCTGTTGCGCCTGGCGCAGGCCTGAGGCGCGTGGCGCCAGCTTCGGTCGTGCCGAACAGGCTGTTCAGCAGCCCGCCGATGCTCAGCGGCCTGCGCAGCAGAGGGCGCGCGCTGTCCTGGGCGGCGGCCTGGCGGTACAGGCTGGACAGACTCTGCAGTTCGCTGCCGACCATCGCGTCGCAGACCAGCAGCACGTCGCGCGCGTACAGCGGTTCGGCCACCATGCGCAGCGCGTCGATGCCTTCGCCCAACTCGGCCCGCAGGCCGGCGTCGATGCGTGAGGCGACCTTGATGCAGCGGCGCTGGTTCATGATCGGTGCAGTCTGGGGCGCTGCCGCGACAATGCGCCATCCCCAGTTGCGCTGATCCTGCAAGCAACTGTTTCTGGCGGCGCCTGGCGCCACCTTGACTGATAGCCCCACCCGCCATGCTGCCCACCGCTGTCACCCTTGTCGAAGTCGGCCCGCGCGACGGCTTGCAGAACGAAGCGGCACCTGTCGGTGCCGACCACAAGATCGAACTGATCCACCGACTGCAGGCTGCGGGCTGCCGCGAGATCGAAGCGACCAGTTTCGTCAGCCCCAAGTGGGTGCCGCAGATGGCCGACAACGCCGCCGTGATGACCGGCATCCGGCGCCAGCCCGGCGTGCGCTACTCGGTGCTGACGCCCAACCTGCAGGGCCTGCATGCCGCACTGGCCACCTGCCCCGACGAGGTGGTGGTCTTCGGCGCGGCCAGCGAGGCCTTCAGCCACCGCAACATCAATTGCTCGATCGCTGACAGCATCGAGCGTTTTCGCCCCGTCGTCACCGCGGCGCACGCCGCCGGCGTGAAGGTGCGCGCGGCCGTGTCCTGCGCCCTGGGCTGTCCGTATCAGGGCGAAGTCAGCGCTGACGAGGTCGAGCGCGTGGTGCGCCTGATGCGGGACATCGGCGTCGACCACTGCGGCATCGCCGACACCATCGGCGTGGGCACACCGGTGAAGGTGCAGGCGGCAATGGCGCGCGCGCTGCGCCACTTCCCGCTGGCGCAGGTGAGTGGACACTTCCACGATACCTACGGCCAGGCGCTGGCCAACATCCACGCCTGCCTGCAGATGGGCGTCCACACCTTCGACACCAGCATCGCCGGCCTGGGTGGCTGCCCATACGCCAAGGGCGCCACCGGCAACGTCGCCACCGAAGACGTGGTCTTCATGCTGCACGGCATGGGCATCGCCACCGGGCTCGACCTCAACGCCCTGGTCGACGCCGGCGCCTGGATCAGCAGCGTGCTGGGCCGCCCGCCGGTTTCGCGCGTCAGCCGCGCCTTGCTCGCCCGGCGCGGCTCGGCCGTCGAGCTGGCGTTGCCGTGAACGTCCCCTTGCTGGCGCCCGTGGCGTCGCCCTGCATCAACGTTTGCCAGATGGACGCTGCCACCGGCTGGTGCGCCGGTTGCCTGCGCAACCTGGACGAGATCGCCGCCTGGTCGCGGCTGAACGAGGCGGCCAAGCAGGCCGTCTCCGACAGCCTGCCGCTGCGCCGCGCCGAATGGCAGCGGCTGGGGCGGTCCGCCGTGCTCACGCGGGACCGCCCTCGATGAAGCGCATCGTCTTCCACTTCGACGTCATCTCGCCCTACGCCTACCTGGCCTTCGAGCAGCTGCCGCAGGCCCTGGAAGGCTGCAGCTACGAAGTCGAATACCGCCCGGTGCTGTTCGCCGCGCTGCTGCAGCACCACGCGCACAAGGGGCCGGCCGAGATCGAACCCAAGCGCGCCTGGACCTTCCGCCACATCCACTGGCTGGCCGCGCAACTCGGCATCCCGTGCGACACGCCGGCGCAGCACCCGTTCAACCCGATCGCGCTGCTGCGCCTGCTCGTTGCCTGCGGGCCCAACCGGCGCGTCGTGGAAGCCGCGTTCCGCCACGTCTGGCGCGGCGGTGCCGACGCCAACGATCCGCATCGCCTGGCCGCCTTGACGGCGCAACTGGCGCCCGCGCGCGACCCGGCTGGCGACGACGTGAAAGCCGAGTTGCGCGCGCTGACCGATATCGCCATGGCGGCCGGCCTGTTCGGCGTGCCGACTTTCGAGCTGGACGGCCGCCATTTCTGGGGCCTCGACGCGCTGCCGATGCTGCGCGACGCGCTGCGGGGCGGCGCCTGGTTCGACGGGCCGGCCTGGGACGCGGAAGGCGCGCCGCGCCCGGGCCTGCGCCGGTCCTGAGCGCGCGCCGACCTCAGTCGCCGCGCAGCAGCTCGGTCAGCGCCTGCGCGCCCAGCGGCGCCGCGCTGTCCTGGCCTTCCAGGATGCCATCGGCCAGCGCGCGCTTGTCGCGGTGCAGTTCGATGATGCGTTCCTCCACCGAACCCGCGGTCACCAGCCGGTAGACCGTCACCGGGCGCAGCTGCCCGATGCGGTGGGCGCGGCCCAGCGCCTGGTCCTCGGCGGCCGGGTTCCACCACGGGTCGACGATCAGCACGTAGTCGGCGGCGGTCAGGTTCAGGCCGAAGCCGCCGGCCTTCAGGCTGATCAGGAACAGGTCGCCTTCGCCGCGCTGGAAGGCCGCCACCCGCTTGCCGCGTTCGGCCGCCGGCGTGCTGCCGTCCAGGTATTGGTACTTCAGGCCGACGGCGTCCAGCCGGGCCGCCAGCAGCTTCAGGAAGTCGACGAACTGGCTGAAAACCAGCGCCTTGTGGCGCCCGGCCACCAGCTCCATCGCCAGCTGTTCGAATTCATGCGACTTGGCGCCGACGAAGCCGAGTTCGGGGGCGACCAGCCGCGGGTCGCAGGCCGCGCGGCGCAGACGAGTCAGTTCCGTCAAGACATGAAAGGCATTCGACCCGCTGCCGTCCACTGGCAGTTCGGCCACCCGTTCCAGCGCCGCACGCCGCGAGGCTTCGAGGAAGGCGCGCTCTTCGGGGCCGGGCTCGATGCGGTGGATGATCTCGGTGCGCGGCGGCAGATCGGACAGCACCTGGCCCTTGGTCCGGCGCAGCAGGAAGGGTGACACCAGGCGGCGCAGGCGGGCTTGCGCCACCGGGTCGCGGTCGCGTTCGATCGGGCCGGTGTAGCGCTCGCCGAACTGCCCGCTGCTGCCCAGCAGGCCGGGATTCAGCAGGTTCATCACCGACCACAGATCGGCCAGCTTGTTCTCGACGGGCGTGCCGGTCAGCGCCAGCCGGAAACCGGCCCGCAGCTGGGCCACCGACCGGGCGCGCTTGGTCGCCGCGTTCTTCAGCGCCTGCGCTTCGTCGAGCACCAGCGTGGCCCATTCGACCTGGGCGAAAGCCTCTTCGTCGATCTGCGCCAGCGCGTAGGACACGACCATCAGGTCGCCGGCCTGGGCGGCCTGCAACTGCGCCGCACGGAAGCTGCCTTCGCCGTACAGCGAGATGCGCAGTCCTGGCGCGAAACGCTGCGCTTCGGCGACCCAGTTGCTGCAGACCGATGTCGGCGCAATCACCAGCGCCGGGCCCACGGCCGCACGGTGCAGCAGCAGGGCCAGGGTCTGCACGGTCTTGCCCAGGCCCATGTCGTCGGCCAGGCAGGCGCCCAGCCCGGCATGGGCCAGGCGGGCCATCCAGGCAAAGCCTTCGACCTGGTAGCCGCGCAAGTCGGCCTGCAGGCCGGCAGGCACCTCGGGTTGCAAAGCGGCGGCCTCGTCGAGCAGCTGCAGGCGGCTGGCCCAGGGGGCATCACCGGCCAGCGGCGTGTCGTTCAGCGTTTCGGCCAGCCAGGCCGCGGCGGCGGCGGGCAGGCGCAAGCCCTGGGTGCCATCGGCTCCACGTCCCGCGCCTTCGCTCTGGGCCAGCGCGTGCAGGTCGGCCATCTGTCGGCGCAACTGCTCGGTCAGCGCCAGGTATTCGCCGTCACCCAAGGCCACGAAGCGGCTGCCGCGCGAGGCGTGCGCGAGGCGCAGCAGTTGGTGCAGGCCGAGCACGCGCGACTCGTCGATGCGCACCTCGCCGTCCAGCGCGAACCAGTCGGCGCCGCTCTTCACGCTGGCCTGCAGCGCGCTGCTGGCCACCGTCACGACCCGCACTGGCTTGCCGCGCGGCCAGTCCACACCCGCCACCGCCGCCAGTTGAGGCAGCCGCTCGACGACCGCCAGCGCCTGTTCGGGGTCGGCCAGCAGCCAGGTGCTGTCCTGGGTCTGTGCGTCTTGCAGGAAGGGCAGGGCCTCGATGACGGCGGCCAGGTGCTCGGCCTCTTCCGTCAGCCGCCTTTCGGTCGACAGGTTCAGGCCCTGGTGCAGCGTCAGCAGCCTGGAGCGGCCCTGGCCGGGCGACACCGCCGGACCGAAGTCGCCAAAAGGCTGCACCAGCAAACGCAGGCGAAGGCCGTCGCCCTGCGGGCTGAGCTGCGCCCGCAGCCGCGCCACGCTGTCCACCACCTGCCCGGCGTCGGCGTCGCTGTGCAGCTGGAAGTGGCCCGCCAGCACGCGCAGCGCGGCTGCCAGTTCGGCCTTGGCCGCCACCGGCACGCTCCATTGCTTGGCCACCAGTTCGGCCACCCGGCGCTGCGCGGCGCCGATGCGGATCAGCCGGGCGTGGTCGGCAGCGTCGCGCACGATGCGGATGCTGTTGCGGCGGTCGGCTTCGGCGCTGGGGTCGCTGGCGGTGAAGTGGCTGCCGACAGCCGGCGGCGTGCTGGCCAGCAGCGGGTCCAGCAGCTTGAAGACGAAGCGCTCGCCGTCGCCGTCGGCGCTGCCGGCCTGGCGCTGCACCTCCAGCACCGGCAGTGCTTCGCGCAGGTCCACCGCCTGGTCGGGCGCGTCGTCGAAGTACACCGCCGGGTGGCCGACCAGCGCCATGGCCGCCGTCGTCACGTCCATGCCCAGCAAGCCGGGCGACCAGCGCTGCGGCTCGATGGCCCGTGCCACGGCGGCGTCGCGCGGGTCCAGCCGGGTCGCCTTCTTGACCCGCGCCAGCGTGGCCGGCTTGGGCTTGCCCAGGCCGCGCACGCCGGGCGTGCGTTCCCAGGGCTGCACCGCGGTGACGCGGCCGGCGCTGTCCAGCGTGAGCTGCCATTGCAGCGTGACCGGCGCGGCAGCGGCCACGCTGTCCTTGCCGCGCAGGTCGCCCAGTGCCTCGATGGCGGCCAGGGCGTCGCGCCAGACTTCCTGCCTGGCGCCGAAGTAGGTCACCGGCCAGGGCCGGCCCTCGCCCGGCGTGCGCGCCGCCAGGCGCAGGTCCAGCCGCTCGCAGGCCTGGCGCACCAGGTCGGCCTTCCAGGGCACGCCGGCTTCGTGCAGCTGCTGGACCAGTGCGCCGAGCAGGCTGGGGCTCCAGCCCTTCGAGGACTCGCCCAGCCAGGCGGCCAGGATCAGCCGGGTCGCGTCGTCTTCCAGAACCGGCGGGCGGCGCGTCGGCGGCGGCGCGTCCAGCACGCCGGGCGCCAGCGGCGTGTCGCCCAGGCGCACAGCGGCGGCGTGGGCCCACAGACCCCAGCCGTCGCCGACCCCGGGCTGGCGGCTGCCCGCTTCGTTGATGCACAACTTGCGCGCCGCCAGCCAGGCGGCCGGGTCGGGCTGAGCCAGCAGGCTCAGCACGTACCACTGCAGCAGGCGCTCGGGGGCGAAGCCGCGCTTGGCGCCGGCGTCCTTCGCGGTCTCCTTGTAGGCCTTGCCGAAGGCGGCCGACGCCTCCACCCAGCGCCCGGCCCAGGCCAGGCCGGCGGCGCGCAGCAGGCCCACGCCGCCGCCCACCAGGCCCTGCAAGGCGGCTTCGCAGCCGGCCGGGTCGCCGCGGTGCAGGCGCCGCTCGGCCAGCAGGACGCGCAGGCCCGGCGACACCGCGGTGGCCCTTGGCGCCAGCTGCGCATCCAGCCACTGCAGCAGCGGTTCCCAATGCGGCCCTTCGAGGTGGTAGCTCTGCTGGAAGGTGATCAGCAGGCCTGTGCGCAATTCGGGGTTCATGCGCGCGAAGGCCTCGGCCACGAAGGGCGTGGTCAGGGCCGTGGCCAGCACGCCGGTGCTCGCCGCCGGCCCCAGCACCCGCGCGGCGACACGCCGCCAGTCGGCCATGTCGAGTCCACCGAACAAGGCCAGGCGCGCCATCGCTTGCATCTCGACCGGTCCGCGGTAGTCGGGCATCAGCGGGTCCTTGTGGACCATGGCGCCGGGCGACGAGGCCAGCGCCCAGGCGCGCCAGGCCAGCGCGATGTCGGGCGCCGCCAGCAGCCGTGGCCACTGCGCGCTGCGCAGCTCGCCGGGCACATCGTGCCGTCCGCTGGGCTGCAGCAGCACCCGGCCCTGGATTTGCAGCGCGGCCAGGCCGGCGCCGACCGCGGCGACGCTGAAGTCGGCGCCCGTGGCCATGCGCCGGTCGAGGTGGTTCAGGAAGTTCGTCAGCCAGACCTTGCTGCGCTCGCAGCCGGCCAGGCACAGCGCGTCGAAGACGGCTTCGTGGTCGGCGGCGGTCGGCGCCGCGGCCGCCAGGGCGGCGTCGGCGTGGGGGTGTGGTGTGGTGGGCATGCGCGGCGTTCGAGCGGATCTTTATCTCTAGGGACAAACCCGTCATCGTAGCCCGCCCTGCCCGGTGTCGGCGATGCGCGTAAGCCCCCGTTGGCTGCGTGTCAGAACGGGGTCAGTCCCCGTGCCGATAGTCCGCCCCAGCGCCGACGCCGAGCCATGGGCCCAGCGCCCCGGCTGACGGGAAAAACCCAGGCCACCACACCGAAGGAGACAAGCATGGAAACCGATCTGGCGACGCGCATCGCCGCGCACCCCACTTACCAGAAGCTCAAGACCACCCGCTCGACGCTGGGCTGGTGGCTGACGGGCGCCATGATGCTGGTGTACTACGGCTTCATCGTGCTGGTGGCCTACTTCAAGCCGCTGATGTCGACGCGCATCGGCGAAGGCGTCACCACCTGGGGCATGCCGGTGGGCCTGTTCGTGATCGCCTTCACCATCCTGATCACCGGCATCTACGTGCGCCGCGCGAACGACGAGTTCGACCGTCTGGCCGCTGAACTGAACAAGGCGGTGCTGAAATGATTTCGCGCAACACCCTCATCGCGCTGCTGCTGTCGGCCGTCGGCGTCACGGCTTTCGCCGCCGGTGCCGACCTCGGTCAGGCCGAGAAGCAGGCCACCAACTGGACGGCCATCGGCATGTTCGGCGTGTTCGTCGTCCTCACGCTGTTCATCACCAAGTGGGCGGCGGCCAAGACCAAGAGCACGGCCGACTTCTACACCGCCGGTGGCGGCATCACCGGCTTCCAGAACGGCCTGGCAATTGCCGGCGACTACATGTCGGCGGCGTCATTCCTGGGTATCTCGGCGGCCGTGATGGCTTCGGGCTTCGACGGCCTGATCTACTCGATCGGCTTCCTGGTCGGCTGGCCGGTGGTCACCTTCCTGCTGGCCGAGCGCCTGCGCAATCTGGGCAAGTTCACCTTTGCCGACGTGGCCGCCTTCCGCTTCAGCCAGACGCCGGTGCGCATGTTCGCGGCCAGCGGCACGCTGGTCGTCGTCGCCTTCTACCTGATCGCGCAGATGGTCGGCGCCGGCCAGCTGATCAAGCTGCTGTTCGGTCTGGAGTACTGGATGGCGGTGGTCATCGTCGGCGCGCTGATGATGGTCTACGTGCTGTTCGGCGGCATGACGGCCACCACCTGGGTGCAGATCATCAAGGCCATCATGCTGCTGTGCGGCGCGTCCTTCATGGCTTTCATGGTGATGCTGCACTTCGGCTTCAGCCCTGAAGCGATGTTCGCCGAAGCCGTGAAGATCAAGACCGCCATCGCCACCAAGGGCGGCAAGCCAGCCGAAGAGGCGGCGAAGATCGGCTTTTCGATCATGGGCCCGGGCAACTTCGTCAAGGACCCGATCAGCACCATCAGTTTCGGCATGGCGCTGATGTTCGGCACCGCCGGCCTGCCCCACATCCTGATGCGCTTCTTCACCGTGCCCAACGCCAAGGAAGCGCGCAAGTCGGTGCTGTGGGCCACCACCTGGATCGGCTACTTCTACATCCTGACCTTCATCATCGGCTTCGGCGCCATCACCTTCGTGCTGACCAACCCCGACTTCCTCGACGCCAAAGGTGCGCTGCTGGGCGGCAACAACATGGCTGCCATCCACCTGGCCAACGCGGTCGGCGGCAACGTCTTCCTGGGCTTCATCTCGGCGGTGGCTTTCGCCACCATCCTGGCGGTGGTCGCCGGCCTGACCTTGAGTGGCGCCAGCGCGGTGTCGCACGACCTCTATGCCACGGTCATCAAGCAGGGCAAGGCCGACAGCGCCAGTGAACTGCGGGTGTCGAAGATCACCACCGTGTGCCTGGGCATCGTGGCGGTGGTGCTCGGCATCGCCTTCGAGAAGCAGAACATCGCCTTCATGGTCAGCCTGGCGTTTGCGATTGCGGCCAGCGCCAACTTCCCGGTGCTGCTGATGAGCGTGCTGTGGAAGGGCTGCACCACGCGGGGCGCCGTGATCGGCGGCTTCCTGGGCCTGATCTCGTCGGTGGCGCTGACCGTCGTCTCGCCGGCGGTGTGGGAAGCCACGCTGGGCAACCCCAAGGGCAGCGCGCTGTTCCCGTACACCAGCCCGGCGCTGTTCAGCATGACCATCGGCTTCGTCGGCATCTGGCTGTTCAGCCTGTTCGACAGCAGCGCCCGCGCGGCCGTCGACAAGGCCGGCTTCCTGGCGCAGCAGGTGCGGTCCGAGACCGGCATCGGCGCCGCCGGCGCGTCGGGCCACTGAGCGCTTCGTCACGCTGCAAGCTGAAGGCCGCTGATTGCTTGTCAGCGGCCTTTTTTCTTCACCGAGACCATGAACCAACTGGCCTTGCAGATCGCCGGCGCAGCCACGCTGGCTGAATTGCAGGCGGCCAATGCGCGCCTCGACGCGATGGTGCCGGCGCTGCACGACAGCGGCATCCACGCCGCGCGCATCGCCGAGATCGTCAGCGGCCTGAACGCCGGCCTCTTCGCGCGGCTGTGGGCGCTGCTGGCGCCGCCCGAGCTCATCGCCCACAGCTGCCTGCTGGTGATGGGCAGCGAAGGCCGCGGCGAGCAGATCCTGAAGACCGACCAGGACAACGCCCTGCTGCTGCGCGACGGTTTCGAATGGCCAGGCCTGAGCGCGCTGGCCGCCCGCTTCAACGGCGTGCTGGCCGACTGGGGCTACCCGCCCTGCCCGGGCGACATCATGCTGACCAACCCGCTGTGGCGGCAGCCGCTGGCGGCCTTCCGCGAAACCTTGCGCGGCTGGGTCTTCGGCGATGGTCGTGTGCTGCCGGCCGACGGCCCGCTGAACCTGGCCGTCTTCTTCGACGCGGTGGCGGTGGCCGGCGACGCCGCGCTGCTGCAGGCCGCACGCGCGCAACTCGACCGCCTGCTCGACGGGCAGGACAGCTTTGTCGCCCGTTTCGCGGCGCCAGCCGACCAGTTTCCCGAGCCCGGCGGCTGGCTGGCGCGCCTGGCCGCGACCCTGCACGGGCAGCGCGACGAGCCGCCGCTGGACCTGAAGAAGCAGGGCCTGTTCCCGCTGGTCCACGGCGCCCGGGCGCTGGCCCTGCAATATGGCGTGCGCGAAGCCAGCACGGCGGCACGCCTGGACCGGCTGGCCGAGCGGCACCACGTCGCCCCCGCGATGGCCGCCGAAGCGGCCGACGCCCTGCGCAGCCTGATGGACCTGCGCCTGACGCAGCAGCTGCGCCAGCGGGCCGAGGGCCAGCCGGCTGGCAACACCGTCGATGTGGCCCGCCTCGGCGAAGCCGAGCGCGAACAGTTGCAGCGCGCCTTGGCCAGCGTCAAACGCTGGCGTGGTTTCCTGCGCCAGCATTTCCACCTCGACGCCCTGTGAGCGCCACGGCAGGAGGCCGCGATGAAAGACCGACCCGGTCGCTTGCTGACGCAACGCCTGCTGGCGCTGTTCGCGGCGGGCTGGCTGCTGCTGAGCTTCCCGCTGCTCCAGCTGTGGCTGGCTGACACCAGCTGGCTGGGCCTGCCGCTGTTGCCCTTGGCCCTGTTCACGATCTGGGCGCTGTTGATCGGGCTGGTCGCGGTCTTGATGGAAACGCGGAGAGACTGAGCGCGTGTCGCCCGCCCTCGTCATCGCTGCTTCACTGGGCTACCTGCTGGCCCTGTTCGGCGTGGCCGCCTGGGCCGACCGTCGCGCGGCGCAGGGCCGCAGCGTCATCGCCAACGCGGGGGTCTATGCCGCGTCGATGGGCGTCTACTGCACCGCCTGGACCTACTACGGCAGCGTCGGCCGCGCCGCCACCGGCGGGGTCTGGTTCCTGCCGATCTACCTCGGGCCGACGCTGGCCATGGTGCTGGCCTGGCCGGTGCTGCGCAAGATGATCCGCATCGCGCGCGCCTACCGCATCACGTCGATCGCCGACTTCATCGCCAGCCGCTATGGCAAGAGCCGCCTGCTGGCCGGCGGCGTGACGCTGATCGCGCTGGTCGGCGTCGTGCCCTACGTGGCGCTGCAACTGAAAGCCGTCAGCGGCAGCTTCGCGGTGCTCACCGGCCACCCGGAAAGCGAGCTGCCGGTGGCGCTGATCACGGCGCTGGTGCTGGCCGGTTTCACCATCGCCTTCGGCACCCGCCACCTCGACAACACCGAACGCCACGAAGGTCTGGTGGCGGCCATCGCGGCTGAATCGGTGGTCAAGCTGCTGGCCTTTCTGGCCGTCGGCGCTTTCGTCACCTGGGGCCTGTTCGGCGGCCTGGGCGATCTCTTCGGCCGGGCGATGGCCGTGCCCGGGATCGCCCGCGTGCTGCGGCCCGACGCGGCCCAGCCCTTCGCCTTCGAGCAGTGGTTCGCGCTGATGCTGCTGGCGATGTTCAGCGTCATCCTGCTGCCGCGGCAGTGGCAGGTGATGGTGGTCGAGAACGTCGACGAGGCGCATGTGCGCCGCGCCGCCTGGGCCTTTCCGGCCTACCTGCTGCTGATCAACCTCTTCGTGCTGCCGATCGCCTTCGGCGGCCTGCTGTGGTTTGGCGCGGGGGGCGCCAACCCCGAGACCTTCGTGCTCTCGCTGCCGCTCGACGCCGGTGGCCGCTGGGGCCCGCTGCTGGCGCTGCTGGCCTTCATCGGCGGCCTGTCGGCGGCCTCGGGCATGGTCATCGTCGAGGCGATCGCGGTGTCCACGATGGTCTGCAACGACCTGGTGCTGCCCGCCCTCCTGCACCTGCCGGCCTTGCAGTCACGCGACCTGACGGCCACGCTGCTCTTCGTGCGCCGCGCCGTCATCGTCGCGCTGCTGCTGCTGGGCTGGCTGTATTTCCGCATCGCCGGCGAGGCCTACGCGCTGGTCAGCATCGGCCTGATCAGCTTCGCCGCCGTGGCCCAGTTCGCGCCGGCGCTGCTCGGCGGCCTGTACTGGAAAGGCGGCACCCGCAACGGCGCGCTGGCTGGGCTGGCGACCGGTGCGCTGCTGTGGGGCTGGACGCTGCTGCTGCCGTCGATCGCCAGGTCGGGCTGGATGGACGGCGCCTTCCTGGCCCACGGGCCGTTCGGCCTGGCGCTGCTGCGGCCCGAGGCGCTGCTCGGCCTGAGCGGCCTGGACAACCTGACCCACGCGCTGTTCTGGAGCCTGCTGGCCAACGCCGGCCTCTACGTCGGCGTCTCGCTGGCCTGGCCGCCGCGCGCCGCTGAAGCCGGGCAGGCGCTGCTCTTTGTCGATGTCGACGCCGGCGCCAGCCCCGAGCGGGTGTTCTGGCGCGGCCGTGCCCGGGTCGCCGACCTGGTCGCGCTGCTCGGCCGCTTCCTGGGGCCGCAGCGCGCTGCGGCCTTGATGGCCACCCAGCCCGGTTTCGACGCCGAACAGGCCGACCCGAAACTGGTGGCCTTCGCCGAAACGCAGCTCGCCGGCGCCATCGGCAGCGCGTCGGCGCGGGTGATGGTGGCGCAGGTGGTCGAGGAAGACGCGCTCGACCTCGACGACGTGCTGCGCATCGTCGAAGAAGCCAGCGGCCTGAGGCTGATGAACGAACAGCTGCAGTCGCTGGACCGGCTGAAGGACGACTTCATGTCCTCGGTGACGCACGAGCTGCGCACGCCGCTGACCAGCATCCGCGCGCTGAGCGAACTGATGCGCGACGACCCCGAGATGGACGCCGCGCAGCGCCAGCAGTTCCTCGGCCTGGTGGTGACCGAGAGCGAGCGCCTGTCGCGGCTGGTCAACCAGGTGCTGGACCTGGCCAAGATCGAATCGGGCAGCGCCGAATGGCTGTCGGCCGATGTCGATGTGGCCGCGCTGCTGCAGCAGGCCGTGCTGACCACCCATGAACTGTTCCGCGAGCGCGGCGCCGTGCTGTCGCTGGACCTGCCGCCGGACCCCGCGCCCTTGCTGCGCGCCGACCCCGACCGCCTGCTGCAGGTGCTGCTCAACCTGCTGTCCAATGCGGCCAAGTTCGTGCCCGACAGCGGCGGTCGCGTGGCGCTGCGGCTGCGCCGGGTCGCCCATGGGCTGATGGTGGAAGTGCAGGACAACGGTTGCGGCATCGCGCCTGACCAGCAGGCGCTGGTCTTCGAGAAATTCCGCCAGGGCGGCGACGCCCGCCAGCGCCCGCAAGGCACCGGCCTGGGGCTGCCGATCAGCCGGCGCATCGTCGAGCATTTCGGCGGCCGGCTGTGGCTGCGCTCGGAACCGGGGCAGGGCGCCTGCTTCGGCTTCGACCTGCCGCTGAACGACGCGAAGAACGACCAGAACACGACGCAGGAGACCGCAGCATGAACCCGACCATCGTCATTGCCGACGACGAGCCCAACATCCTGATTTCGTTGGAATTCCTGATGAAGCGCGAGGGCTACATCGTGGTGCTGGCGCGCAACGGCACCGAGGCGCTGGACGCCATCCGGCAGCACCGGCCGGCGCTGGTGCTGCTCGACGTGATGATGCCGGGCAAGAACGGCCACGAGGTCTGCCAGGCGGTGCGCGCCGACGAGACGCTGGCCGGCACGAAGATCCTGATGCTGACCGCCAAGGGCCGCGACACCGACATCGCGCAGGGCCTGGGCGTCGGCGCCGATGGCTACATGACCAAGCCTTTCTCGACCAAGGACCTGGCCGCGCGCGTCAGGGCCCTGCTGCAGCCATGAAGGTCGACACCCGCGAGCTGTTCGCCGCGCTGCTGCCGGCCGCGCTGCTGGCGCTGCTGCTGGCCGGCGCTGGCGCGCTGCTGGCCGCGACGATGAACGCCGGTGAACGCGCCGCGCTGTGGGCGCTGGTCGAACCGCGGGTGGCGCTGCTGGTGATGCTGTGGCTGGTCAGCGCGCTGGCCGCCGGCGTGGCGCTGCGCGCGGCCTGGCTGCACTTCGGCGCCGCGCCCGGCCGGCTGGCCGAAGCGGTGCAGGTGCTGATCGCCACCGACGCGCCGCCGCGCCTGGACAGCAGCGCCAGCGGCCGGGCCAGTGCCGGCAGCCGTGCGCTGGCCGTCGCCATCAACACCCTGGTCCTGCAGCGCAACACGCTGCGCGAGGGCATCGCCAGCAAGGTGGCCGAAGCCAGCCGCGAGGTCGAACAGGAACGCAACCGCCTGGCCGCACTGATGGCCGAGCTGACCCAGAGCGTGGTGGTCTGCAACCTCGACGGCCGCATCCTGCTGTTCAACGCCCGGGCGCGGTTGCAGTTCCGCGCGCTGGCGGCCAGCGGAGCGGGCGGCACGGCTGGCACTGGCGTGGCCGGCTTCGACGTCATCGGCCTCGGCCGCTCGATCTACGCCGTGCTCGACCGCCGCCTCGTCGCCCACGCGCTGGAAGCCGTCCAGCAGCGGCTGCAGCGCGGCGTGGCCCACCCGTCGGCGCAGTTCGTCACCGGCACCCAGAGCGGGCAGCTGCTGCGCGTGCAGATGACGCCTGTGAAGGCGCCGAATGGCCGGCAGGCCGCCCGCGACGACGCACCGCTGAACGGCTTCGTGCTGATGCTGGACAACATCACCCGCGACCTGGCCGAGGACCTGGCGAGGGACCGCCTGCTCTACGGCCTGACCGAAGGCCACCGCGGTTCGCTCGGCACCTTGCAGGCGGCGGCCGAGTTGCTGGAAGAGCCCGACCTGGACGGCGCCACGCGCGAGCGTTTCGGCGGCGTGATCCGCGACGAGATCGCCGCCATGTCGCGCCGCCTGAACGAGGCCGCGGCGCAGGGTCTGCGCACGCTGAAGACGCGCTGGCCGCTGGAAGACATGCTGGGCGCCGACTTCGTGGCCGCAGCGGCGCGGCGCATCGAAAGCCAGCACGGCGCGCGCGTCATCGCCACCGAGGTCGACGCGGCGCTGTGGCTGAAGGTCGACAGCTACACGCTGATCCAGGCGCTGCTGCACCTGAGCGGCCGGCTGGCCGACGAATACGGCATCCGCCGCCTGCAACTGCGGCTGGCGCTGGCGCCCGCCGCGCCGGGCACAGCCGGCGACAAGGCCCAGCTCGACCTGGTCTGGGCCGTGCAGGCGATGAGCACCGAGACCGTCACCGCCTGGGAGACGCAAGCCATCCAGAGCGGCGAAGCGAGCAGCCCGCTGACCGTGCGCGACGTGCTGGAACGCCACGGCGGCACGCTGTGGTTCGAGCGCGCGCGGGTGCGCCAGGAAGCCTTCTTCCGCCTGCTGCTGCCCTTGGCCGCGGAGTCCGCTGCGATGGAGACGGCCGCCGTCACGCCGCACGACAGCCGGCCCGAGTTTTACGACTTCGACCTGTTTGCCCACTCGGCCCAGCGCACCGTCGGCCAGGCGCTCGCCGACCGCCCGCTGGCCGAGATCGCCTACACCGTCTTCGACACCGAGACCACCGGCCTGCAGCCGTCCGCGGGCGACGAGATCATCCAGATCGGCGCCACGCGCATCGTCGCCGGCAAGCTGCGCCGCCAGGAATGTTTCGAGCAACTGGTCGACCCGCAGCGCCCGCTGTCGGCCGCCGGCATGGCCATCCACGGCATCGCACCCGCGCTGCTGCGCGGCCAGCCGCTGATCGCCGCCGTGCTGCCGGCCTTCCACGCCTTCGCGCAGGACACCGTGCTGGTGGCCCACAACGCGGCCTTCGACATGCGCTTCCTGCAGTTGAAGGAGGCCGCCACCGGCGTGGTCTTCGACCAGCCGGTGCTCGACACCCTGCTGCTGTCGGCGGTGGTCCACCCGCAGCAGGAAGCCCACCGCCTGGAAGCCATCGCCGAACGGCTGGGGGTGACGGTGCTCGGGCGACACACCGCCCTGGGCGACGCGATGGTCACCGCCGAGGTCTTCGTCAAGCTGCTGCCGCTGCTGCAGGCGATGGGCATCCACACGCTGGGGCAGGCGCTGGAAGCCTCGCGCCTGAGCTACCTGGCGCGCGTCAGCTACTGAGGCGTCGGCCCGCTGCCGGCGCCCATCGTCGCCAGCGTCAGGCCGCGCAGCAGCACCGCCGCCAGCTTCTGCGGGCTGAAGGGTTTGGTCAGGTGGTCGTCCATGCCGGCGGCCAGCGAAGCCCCGCGGGCCGCTTCCTGCGCGTCGGCGGTCATCGCGATGATCGGTGTCGCGGCGTAGCCGGGTAGCTGGCGCAGCGCCTGCGTCACGTCGTGCCCGCTCATGCCCGGCAGGCGGACGTCCATCAGCACCAGCGCGTAGGTCTGCAACGCGGCCAGCGCCAGCGCGCTGCCGGCGGTCTCCGCGGTGTCGACCTGCAGCCCGAAGGAACGCAGGAAGGCGCGCGCAATCTGGCGGTTGGTGGGGTCGTCTTCGACCAGCAGCACGCGGGCGCCGGTGTATTCGCGGCGCAGCCGGTCTTCGGCGCTGGGCGCGGCCGGCAGCGCGGCTTCCATCGCTGGCGGCCCCACCCGGCGCAGCCGGGCGGTGAACCAGAACACGCTGCCGGCGCCGGCCATGCTGATGGCGCCGGCGGTGCCGCCCATCAGCTCGGCCAGGTGGCGGGTGATGGCCAGGCCCAGGCCGGTGCCGCCGTAGCGCCGGGTGGTCGAGGTATCGGCCTGCATGAAGGGCTGGAACAGGCCGGCCAGTTGTGACGGGCTGACGCCGATGCCGGTGTCGCGCACCTCGAAGCGCACCAGCAGCTCGTCGGCACCTTCGTCGTCGACCCG
Source organism: Betaproteobacteria bacterium (assembly GCA_947453725.1). Classification (GTDB taxonomy): domain Bacteria; phylum Pseudomonadota; class Gammaproteobacteria; order Burkholderiales; family Burkholderiaceae_C; genus Rubrivivax. The sequence goes on from CANGHH010000007.1 coordinate 52,270, forward strand.
GCAGTCCAGCGCCACCGACCCCTGGTCAGTGAACTTGCAGGCGTTGCTCAGCAGGTTCAGCAGCGCCTGCGTCAGCCGCCGGGCGTCGCCATGCAGCTGCGCGGGCACGTCGCCGCCGTCGACCGTCAGCCGCAGGCCCTTGGCCTGGGCGGTGGCGCTGATCTGGTCTTCAACCTGGTGCAGCAGCTCGGTCCAGCTGAAGTCCTGCCTGTCGATGTCGAACTTGCCGGCTTCGATCTTCGACAGGTCGAGCACGTCGTTCAGCAGCGCCAGCAGGTGCTCGGACGCGGTGCTGATCGTCGCCAGCCGGGCACTCTGCTTGGGTGTCGGGTTCTCGCGCTGCAGCAGGTGGGTGTAGCCGATGATGGCGTTCATCGGCGTGCGCAATTCGTGGCTCATCGTCGACAGGAAGGTGCGCTTGGCGACGTTGGCGGCCTCGGCCCTTTCGCGTTCCAGCAGCAGCTCGCGGGTGCGCTGCGCCACCCGTTCCTCGAGGTGGGCGCGGTGGTCTGCCAGCTCGGCGTGCAGGCGGCGGGCCTCGGTGATGTCGACCAGCACCGCGCGCTGGGTCAGGCCGGCGGCATCGCTCATCACCTCCATCTGCACCTGCAACTGCGGGTGCAGCGGGTTGCCGCTGAGCAGCGGCAACTCGCTGCTCAGCCGCCGGTGCGTCGCGAAGGCCTGGGTCAGCAGGTCGGCGGCACGCTGGCGCGCCTCGAGCTTCACGAAATCCAGCCAGCGGCTGCCCACCAGCGCGGCCGGTGCCGCACCCAGCAGCGCGGCGCCGGCCACATTGACGCACACGATGCGGCCTTCGCGGTCCAGGTTCAGGTAACCCACCGGCGCGAACTCGAAGAGGTCGGTGTAGCGCTGCAACGCCTGCCGGGTCTCGGCCTGGGCCTGCCGCAGGGCCTCGTTCTGCATCTGCAGTTCGATCTGGTGCACCTGCAGTTCGTGCAACAGGCGCCGGGCATCGGCCTCGGGCGGCGCGGCGGCGCTGCCCGGCGCGGCCAGTTGCGCCTCGGCATCGGCGCGCAGACGCAGGGCTTCGGCGCCGGGCGGCTCGCTGCCGGGGGGCCGGGCCGCGCTCATGGGGGCGACCCCGGCCCGGCTGCGCTGCGGGTGGAGCGCAGCCGCAACTCGGCCTCCAGCGCCTTGGTTTCGGTGATGTTGACGAAGGTGCTCACCACGCCGTCGATGACGTTGTCCTGCGTGCGGTAAGGCATGGTGCGCACGCGGTACCAGCGGCCGTCGTGGGTGCGCACCTGCTTTTCGATGAAGACCAGGCTGTGCAGCACGGCCTGCGCGTCGGCCTTCAGCTGCGGGTAATCCAGTTCGGTCACCAGGTCGGACAGCGGGCGGCCGACGTCGCTGGGTATCAGCTTGAACAGCTGCGTGGCCAGCGTGGTGTAGCGCCGCAGCTTCATTTCGCCGTCGAGGAAGATGGTCGCGATCTCGGTGCTGTTCAGCAGGTTGTTCATGTCGTTGCGTTCCCAGGTGAAATCCTTGACCCGGGCCTGCAGTTCGGCATTGACGGTGCGCATCTCTTCGTTCATCGACTGCATTTCTTCCTTCGAGGTCGTCAGTTCCTCGTTGGTCGACTGCAGTTCCTCGTTCGTCGACTGCAATTCCTCGTTGGTCGACTTCAATTCTTCCAGCGCGCTTTGCGAGCTTTCCTGCAGCGTGCGCAGCCCCTCGCGGGCCTGCTGCAGTTCCGCCAGCAGCGCGTCGTTGGCCGCGTTGGCCGCTGATTTGCGGGAGCGCCGCGTCACCGGCGGCAGCGCCGCGTCCTGGAAGACGACCAGCAAGCGGCCGTGCAGCAGCGCCGGCTGGGACAGCGGCTGCACCGTCACGTCGACCAGCGTCACGTTGCTGCCGTCGCCGATGCGCACGCCGCGCAGCTTGACGGTCTGCAGGTCGCGCTGCGCCTTGTGCAGCACGCCGACCAGGGCTTCGGCCAGGCCGGCGCGGGCCATCGCGTGGAGGTTGATGTTGACCTTGCCGGCGGCGGGTTCCAGGTACTTGCCGGTGCGTCCGCTGATGTACAGGATGTCGCCGTCGGCGGTGACGAGCACCGCGGCGGGCGCGTGGCCCTGCAGGATCAGCTGCTCGGTCAACTGCCCGATGCTTTCGACCGCGGAGGCCGGCTCGCTCGCTTCACTGTCCGCCACCGGCGGCTGGTGCGCCGGAAAGGTCAAGGCGCGCGACTGGACGGTGGGTTCGAGCCGGCTGAAGCAGTGGTCCTGACCCGGCACCGCCGCGAACAGCTGGCTGAAACTGCCCACCGTTTCGGCGTTGCCCAGCACCAGCAAGCCGCAGGGGTTGAGCGCGTAGTGGAAGAGCGGCAGCAGCTTGGCCTGCAATTCGGGCCTGAAGTAGATCAGCAGGTTGCGGCAGGACAGCAGGTCCAGCTTGGTGAAGGGCGGGTCCTGGATGACGTTTTGCGGCGCGAAGATCACGCAGTCGCGGACGATCTTGGCCACCCGGTAACCGGCCTCGTCTTCGACGAAATAGCGCGCCAGCCGATCGGGTCCGAGATCGCCGGCGATGGTCTTCGGGTACAGGCCCTTGCGCGCCTTGTCGACGGCGTCGGGGTCGAGGTCGGTGGCGTAGACCTGCAGGGTGTAGCGGCCCTGCGAGGGCGTCGCGCCGCTGGCCAGGGCCGCCACCACGTCGCTGAACACCATCGCCAGCGTGTAGGCCTCTTCGCCGGTCGAGCAGGCCGGCACCCAGGCGCGCACGCGCAGGCCTCTCGGGTGGCGGGCCAGCAGGCCGGGCAGCCACTGGGTGCGCAGCGCTTCCCAGATCTCGGGGTCACGGAAGAACTGGGTCACGCCGATGAGCATTTCCTTGAACAGCAAGTCCAGCTCTTGCGGGTGGTTGCGCAGGTGCTGTTCATAGTCGGCCATGGCCGGCATGCCCTGCATGGCCATGCGCCTTTCGATGCGGCGCAGCAGCGTGCTCGACTTGTAGAGTGAAAAGTCATTGCCGCCGCGCTGGCGCAGCAGCGCGGTGATCTGCGCCAGCGTCTGCTGTTCAGACCCGGCCGCGTCCGATTTGGCGGCGCCGCCGCCGGCCCGTTGCCAGGGCAGGATGATGCGGCCGGGCAGGTCTTCCGGGCGCGCCACGATGTCGGCCACGCCGGCCGCGATGGCGCTGGCCGGCATGCTGTCGGACTGCGCACTGGCCGGGTCCTGCACGGCCACCAGGCCGCCGGCCAGCCGGATGGCGCGCAAGCCTTGCACGCCGTCCGAGCCCATGCCCGACAGCAGCACGCCGATGGCCTGGTCGCCCTGGTCCAGCGCCAGGCTGCCGAGGAAGAAGTCCACCGCCAGGCGCAAGCCGCGCTGCTCCCTGGGTTCGCTCAGGTGCAACTGGCCGCTGCGCAGCGCGATGTCCTTGCTGGGCGGGATGACGTAGACGCGGCCCGGCTGAACGGACTGGCCGTCCGTGGCCTCGCAGACCTGCAGCGCGGTGGCGCGCTGCAGGAGCTCAGGCAGGCTGCTGGGGTGCGTCGGGTCGAGGTGCTGGACGACGACGAAGGCCAGCTGGCTGTCGGCCGGCACATGGCCGAAGAACGCGTCGAGGGCCTCGAGGCCGCCGGCCGAACAGCCAATGCCGACCACGCGAACGGCCGCGGCGGCCGTCGACACCGGGTCGGGGTCGGCGGGTGGGCGGATCGGGTCCGGCGCGTTCGTCACACTTCGGTTCCTGCGTTGGACGGCGGCCCAAGGGCAGGGGTCGACCGGTCTTGAACCAGGCGGCGCGGCCTGACTGCGGCGGCCCCTGAACGGGGCTGGGTCGCGCGCTGGTGGTCCGCAAGGGTAACAGCAGCCGCCGCGGCCTTGGTTCCCCCCTGATCAGGGCCTTGCCGAAGCCGCCCGCCAGCTGTCGATCAGCGCGGCTTCGCGTTCGGCGCTCAGGCCGACCGGCGGGCGCGGCGGACCGGCGCTGACCGGCGGCGCCGCGCCGGCCCAGGCCGCGGTGTCGGCGAAGGTTTGCCCGGCGGGCCGGCATTGCAAGCCGGTGGCCAGCGCGCGTTCGATGTCGATGCGGTGCAGCCCGGCCTCGGACCGCGGCAGCCAGAGGGGCAGCTCGGTCCACGGCTGCACGCCCTGCGCCAGCAGAAATTCCTCGTCGACCCAAAGCGGCTGCGCGCTGCTGTTCAGCGCCTGCGCGCCGGCGGCCAGCCAGTCGCCCATCGTGGTCGGCGCTTCGGGCCCGTTCAGGTTGAAGACGCCGGTCTGGCCCTGTTCGGCCTGGCGCAGCAGCCAGGCGGCGGCGTCGCGCGCGTCCAGGCATTGCAAGGCCGCATCGGGGTCGCCCGGGGCCAGCATCTCGCCGCCGCGCAACAGCCGCTGCACCCACCAGGTGAAGCGCCCGGTGGGGTCATGCGGGCCGACCAGCAGCCCCGGCCGGGCGATCAGGCAGCGGCCTTCGAAGCCGTCCCAGGCGGCCACTTCGCACAGCGCCTTCAGGCCGCCGTAGGTGGCGCCGGTGACGGTCTCGGTGCGCGGGTCTTCCAGCGTCTGCACTTCGGCCGTTTCATCGGTCAGGCCATGGCGGTTGGCGTTGACGTCGGCATAGACGCTGATCGTCGACACCAGCTGGTAGGTCGACACGCGGCCAGCCAGCGCCTCGGCCACCGCGTGCACCTGGCGCGGCACGTAGGCGCTGGTGTCGATCGCGGCGTCCCACTCGCCGTCCTCCAGCACGGCCAGGCTGCCGTCGCGGTCGGCGATGCGGTGCTCGGCGTCGGGGAACAAATCGGGGCCGCTGCGCCCGCGGTGCAGCAGCGTCAGTTCATGGCCGGCTTCCAGCGCCAGCTGCGCCAGGTGGCGGCCGAGGAAGCGGGTGCCGCCGAGGATCAGCAGTTTCATCGTGCGCCCTTCAGGCCTCGAACAGCGACCGGTGCTGTTCGCGCAGCACCGCCTTCTGCACCTTGCCCATCGCGTTGCGCGGCAGTTCGTCGCAGACGAAGACGCGCTTGGGCACCTTGAAGTTGGCGATCTGGCGCTTCAGCTGCGCGACGATGCCGTCGGCGTCCAGCGCGACACCGGGCCGGCGCACGACGACGGCCACCACGGCCTCGCCGAAGTCGGGGTGGGGCACGCCGACGACGGCCGATTCGGCCACGCCGGGCATCTCGTTGACATAGCCCTCGATCTCGGCCGGGTAGACGTTGTAGCCGCCGGTGATGATCAGGTCCTTGCTGCGGCCGACGATGGTGAGGTAGCCGTCGCGGTCGATGCGCCCGACATCGCCGGTCCTGAACCACAGGTCGGTGGTGAATTCGTCAGCCGTCTTTTCGGGCATCTTCCAGTAGCCCTTGAAGACGTTCGGGCCCTTGACCTCGATGCTGCCGATCTCGCCGGCCGGCAGCGGTCGGCCCTTGCTGTCGTGCACGCGCAAGCCCACGCCGGGCAGCGCGAAGCCGACGGTGCCGCCGCGCCGCGCGCTCTCGGGCTGGTAGGGGTTGGAGGTCAGCATCGTCGTTTCGCTCATGCCGTAGCGCTCCAGGATCGTGTGGTCGGTGCGCGTCTGCCAGGCCTTGAAGGTCTCGAGCAGCAGCGGCGCCGAGCCGCTGATGAACAGCCGCATGGGGCTGCAGGTTTCGCGCGTCAGGCCGGGCTCGGCCAGCAGGCGCACGTAGAGCGTCGGCACGCCCATGAAGACGGTGGCCTCGGTCAGGCGCTCGACCACGGCGGCCGGGTCGAAGCGGTTGAACCAGATCATCCGGCTGCCGTTCAGCAGCGCGCCGTGGCTGGCCACGAACAGGCCATGGACATGGAAGATCGGCAGGGCGTGGATCAGCACGTCATTGGCCTGCCAGGCCCAGTGTTCCTTCAGCACCCGCGCATTCGACAGCAGGTTGCCGTGGGTCAGCATCGCGCCCTTGCTGCGGCCGGTGGTGCCGCTGGTGTACAGGATGGCCGCCAGGTCGTCGGCGCCGCGCGGAACCGGCTGCTGCTGGTCGCTCTGGCAGGCCGCGCGGTCGAGCAGCGTGCCCGTGCGGTCGTCGTTCAGCGTGTAGACGTGGGCCGTGCCGGCCTGGAAGGCGAGCTGGCTGATCCAGCCGAAATTCCGGCTGGCGCAGACCACCACCGCGGGCTCGGCATTGCCGATGAAGTAGGCCACTTCGCTGGCCTGGTAGGCGTTGTTCAAGGGCAGGTAGACGTGGCCGCTGCGCAGCACGGCCAGGTAGAGCATCAGCGCTTCGACGCTCTTGTCGGTGTGCACGGCCACGCGTGACGCGGCCGGCAGGTCGAGGCTGCCGAGCAGGTTGGCCAGCATGGCGCTGCCGCGTTCGAGGTCGCGCCAGGTGTAGTACTGCGGCTGGGCGCTGTCGGCGGTCTCTATCGCGGTGGCGTCGAGGTCGGCCGGGAAGGCCGCGCGCAGGGCGGCGTAGAGGTTTTCGATTGGGTGTTGTCGCATGGAATTCTCAGCTGGTGCCCGGGCCTTGGGCCGGCATGTCGGGCAGGCATCGTAACGACCCACCGCGACGGATCGCGTCGCGCCTACCCTGGTGGGCCAGAGCGCCTATTCGGCCTTGATGCCGGCCTTCTTGATCAACGCCGCGTACTTGGCCAATTGCGCCCTGGTGGCGGCGCCCAGTTCCTCGGCGCTGGAGCCGCGCGGTGTCAGCCCCTGGGCCAGCAGTTGCTCGCGCACCGCGGGGTCGGCCAGGGCCTTGCGCACCTCGGCATTCAGCCGGGCCACGATGTCGGCCGGCGTGCCGGCGGGCGCCATGATCGTGAACCAGGAATTGAAGGCGAAGCCGGGCAGGCCGGATTCGTTGACCGTCGGCACCTCGGGCAGTTGCGGCATGCGCTGTGGCGTGCCCACCGCCAGCAGCTTCAGCCGCTTGCCCTTGACCAGCGCGTTGACCGACGCCAGGCCCTGGAAGGCCACCGGCACCTGCCCGCCCGCCAGACCGGTAGCCAGTTCGGCCGCGCCCTTGTAGGGCACGTGGTTGAGCTGGATGTTGGCGTCTGAAGCGAACAGCGCCATCGCGATGTGCTGCGGGCTGCCGATGCCGCCCGAACCGTAGTCCACCGCGCCCGGCGCGGCCTGCGCCGCCTTGATCAGCGCCGCCGGCGTGTCGAAGGGCGCGCTGACCGGCCCGACGATGCACCACTCGATGGTGGCCACCAGCGACACCGGCACGAAGTCGCGCAGCATGTCCCAGGGCAGCTTGGGCTGCAGTGCCGGCACCATGGTCATGATGCTGTCGTTGAGGCCGGCGATGGTGTAGCCGTCGGGCGCCGCCTTGGCCGCCTTGTCGGTGCCGACGATGCCCGATGCGCCGAGGATGTTCTCGACGACGATGGCCTGGCCCATGTTCTGCGACATCTTCTGCACCACGATGCGCGCCGCCACGTCCACCGCGCTGCCCGCGCCCAGCGGCACGACCATGCGGATGGGCTTGTTCGGGTAGCCCGGTTCGGCCTGCGCGGGCACGGCCCCCAGCAGGGCGACGGCGGTGGCCGCCAGGGCGAAGAAGGCGGTGCGGCGAGGGGTCATGGGGGGCTGATTCGGTCTGTGGAGGGCGCGTTCGCATCGTAGGCCGGGGAGCCGACCGACCGCCAGCCGGGGCAAGTCCGCATGGCGGTGTCGCCGACACCGCGTCCCTAGAATCCCCGGCCTCACTCCCCAAAGGTCTGCATGTCGTCCGGTGTGATCCGAATTCGCGGTGCGCGTCAGCACAACCTGAAGAATCTCGACCTGGACATCCAGACCGGCGAACTCACGGTGGTCACCGGGCCCAGCGGCTCGGGCAAGTCCAGCCTCGTCTTCGACACGCTGTATGCCGAAGGTCAGCGCCGCTACGTCGAGACCTTCAGCGCCTACGCGCGGCAGTTCCTCGACCGCATGGACCGCCCGGCGGTGGACCGCGTCGACGGCGTGCCGCCGGCCATCGCGATCGACCAGACCAACCCGGTTCGCACCTCGCGGTCGACGGTCGGCACCATGACCGAGCTGAACGACCACCTGAAGCTGCTGTGGGCCCGTGCCGCCCAGCTCTTCGACCAGGACACCGCGCTGGCGGTGCGCCACGACACGGCCGAGACGATCTACGCCGACCTGCAGCAGCGGGCCGCGGCGGCGATGGACCCGCGCCTGGTCTTCACCTTCCCCGTCGAACTGCCGGCCGACACGAGCGCCGAACAGCAGGAACAGTGGCTGGCCGCCAGCGGCTTCACGCGCGTTCAGGCCGAGCGCATCGTCGGCGAGCGCAAGGTGCTCGATGTGGTGGCCGACCGTCTGCGCCTGGGGAGCGGGGACAAGGCGGCCGAACGCGGGCGGGTGATGGAAGCCATCGAACTGGCCATCAAGCGCGGCGGCGGGCGGCTGACCGTCTACGTGGGCGACCGTGACGAGCAGTGGAAATACAGCACCGGCCTGCACTGTCCGGAGAGCGACCGCCGCTACGCCGACCCGCAGCCGGCGATGTTCAGTTTCAACAGCGCCTACGGCGCCTGCGACACCTGCCGCGGCTTCGGCCGGATCATCGGCGTGGACTTCGGCCTGGTCATCCCCGACGCGCGCAAGACGCTGCGCAGCGGCGCCATCAAGCCGATGCAGACGCCGGCCTGGAAAGACGGCCATGAAGACATGCTGCGCTACGCCGGCGAGGCCGGCATCCCGCGCGACACGGCCTGGGCGCAACTGACCGAAGGCCAGCGCGCCTGGGTCATCGACGGCAGCCCGAACTGGACCGGCAAGTGGAATTCGCAGTGGTACGGCGTGCGCCGCTTCTTCGAATACCTGGAAAGCAAGGCCTACAAGATGCACATCCGCGTGCTCTTGTCCAAGTACCGCAGCTACACGCCCTGCACGGCCTGCGGCGGCGCGAGGCTGAAGCTGGAAGCGCTGCTGTGGCGCATCGGCGGCCAGGCCGAAGCCGATGCGGTGCTGCCGCCGGCGAAGCGTTTCCTGCCGCTGGGCACCGGCTGGTCGCGCGAACAATTGGAGGCGCTGCCCGGCCTGAATCTGAACGACGCGATGCAACTCAGCATCGAACGCCTGCGGCGTTTCTTCGACGGCCTGACCCTGCCCAGCACGCTGCTCGACGACGCCCTGAAACTGCTGCTCGACGAGGTGCGCACGCGGCTGAAATACCTGTGCGACGTCGGCCTGGGCTACCTGACGCTGGACCGCCAGAGCCGCACGCTCAGCGGCGGCGAGGTGCAGCGCATCAACCTGACCACGGCGCTGGGCACCAGCCTGGTCAACACGCTGTTCGTGCTCGACGAGCCCAGCATCGGCCTGCACCCGCGCGACATGAACCGCATCGTCGTCGCGATGCAGCGGCTGCGCGACGCCGGCAACACCCTGGTCGTCGTCGAACACGACCCGGCCGTGATGCTGGCCGCCGACCGGCTGATCGACATGGGGCCGGGTCCGGGCGAACGCGGCGGGCAGATCGTCTTCGACGGCACACCCGAAGCGGCGCGCGACGCCGACACGCTGACCGGCGCCTACCTGGGCGGCCGCAAGCAGGTGGGCCTGGGCTTTCGCAAGCTGGTCACCGAGGCCACGCCCAAGCTGCTGCTCGAAGGCGCGCGCGATCACAACCTGCAGAACGTCACGGTCAGCATCCCGCTGACGCGCCTGGTCTGTGTGACCGGCGTCAGCGGCTCGGGCAAGAGCACGCTGATCCAGGACGTGCTGTTCCCGGCGCTGGCCCGCCACTTCGGCAAGGCCACCGAAACCCCGGGCGAATTCGACCGCCTGCTGGGCGCTGATTTCCTGAGCGACGCCGTCTTTGTCGACCAGAGCCCGATCGGCAAGACCGCGCGCAGCAACCCGGCCAGTTACGTCGGCGCCTTCGACGAATTGCGCAAGCTCTTCGCCGACCTGCCGCTGGCCCGCGAACGCAGCTACAGCGCCGGGACCTTCAGCTTCAATGCCGGCGACGGCCGCTGCCCCACCTGCGGTGGCAGTGGTTTCGAACACGTGGAAATGCAATTCCTCAGCGACGTCTACCTGCGTTGCCCCGATTGCGACGGCCGCCGCTACCGCGCCGAGATCCTCGACGTGAAGATCGTCCGCGGGCCGCGCCAGCTGTCGATCGCCGACGTGCTGGACCTGACCGTCGCCGAGGCCGCCCAGCTGTTCCAGGCCGACCGCGAGGTCGTCGCGCGGCTGCAGCCCATCGTCGATGTTGGCCTGGACTATGTGCGCCTGGGCCAGCCGGTGCCGACGCTGTCCGGCGGCGAGGCGCAGCGGCTGAAGCTGGCCGGTTTCCTGGCCGACGCCGCGCAGCGTTCGATGCAGCGGCTGGCCAGGCGCGGCACGCTGTTCCTGTTCGACGAACCGACCACCGGCTTGCATTTCGACGACATCGCCAAGCTGATGCGCGCGCTGCGCAAGCTGCAGGACGCCGGGCATTCGCTGCTGGTCATCGAGCACAACCTGGACGTGATCCGCGCGTCCGACTGGATCATCGACCTCGGGCCCGAAGGCGGCGAGGCCGGCGGCGAAGTCGTCTGTTTCGGTACCCCCGACGATGTGAAAGCGCACCCGACGTCGCACACCGGCGCGGCGATGCGCGATTACGAAGAGTCGCTGGGGTTCGGCACGCCGAAAGCCGAAGAAGGGCGCGCCCTGCAAAGCGTGTTGCGCGCCGAGCGCAAGGCCCGTCAGGACGCCGACCAGTCCATCCGCATCGTCAACGCGAAAGAACACAACCTGAAGAGCCTGAGCGTGGACATCCCGCGCGGCAAGTTCAATGTGGTCACCGGCGTCAGCGGATCGGGCAAGAGCACGCTGGCCTTCGACATCCTGTTCAACGAAGGGCAGCGGCGTTACCTGGAAAGCCTGAACGCCTACGCCCGCAGCATCGTGCAGCCGGCCGGGCGGCCTGAGGTCGACGCGGTCTACGGCATCCCGCCGACGGTGGCCATCGAGCAGCGCCTGTCGCGCGGCGGCCGCAAGAGCACGGTCGCCACGACCACCGAGGTCTGGCACTTCCTGCGCCTGCTTTGGGTCAAGCTGGGCCTGCAGCATTGCGTGCACGACGGCGCGCCGGTCAAGGCGCAAAGTGCCGAGAGCATCGCCGCGCAATTGCTGCGCGACCACAAAGGCCAGCACGTCGGCCTGTTGGCACCGCTGGTCGTCAACCGCAAGGGCGTCTACACCGACCTGGCGAAATGGGCCAAGGCGCGCGGCCACACGCATCTGCGCGTGGACGGCGAATTCCTGCCGCTGAACCCCTTCCCGCGCATCGACCGCTTCAAGGAACACACGCTGGAACTGCCGGTCGGCGACATCGTCATCACGCCGGCGAAGGAAGCCGAACTGCGCGCGCTGCTGAGCCAGGCGCTGGACCTGGGCAAGGGCGTGCTGCACCTGCTGCACCCGCTGGACGGGCTGGCTACCAGCATGCTGCCCGGCGGCCCGCAGGGCCTGGGCGTCGGCGAGGTCAAGGTCTTCTCGACCAAGCGCGCCTGCCCCGCCTGCGGCACCAGCTACCCCGAGCTGGACCCGCGCATGTTCAGCTACAACAGCAAGCACGGCTGGTGCACGGGCTGCATCGGCACGGGATTGAAGCTGACGCGCGAGCAGCGCAAGGTCTACGACGACAGCGTGCGCGACGACGACAGCCGCGGTCAGGAGCGGCGCTTCCCCAGCGAAGAGGCCGAGGCCGAAGACCTGGTCGACGAACCCTGCGCCGACTGTGGCGGCGCGCGGCTGAACAAGGCTGCGCGCGGCGTGACCTTCGAGGCCCGGGCGATCAGCGACATCGCCCGCCTGTCGGTGCAGGAAACGCGGGCCTGGGTGCAGGCGCTGCGTCTGACCGGGCGCGATGCCGACATCGCGCGCGACGTGGTCGCCGAGATCCACAGCCGGCTGGAATTCCTGGAGGACGTCGGCCTGAGCTACCTGACGCTGGACCGCGCCGCGCCGACCCTCAGCGGCGGCGAGGCGCAGCGCATCCGCCTGGCCGCGCAACTGGGCAGCAACCTGCAGGGCGTCTGCTACGTGCTGGACGAACCGACCATCGGCTTGCACCCGCGCGACAACGGCATCCTGCTGAACGCGTTGGCCAAGCTCGGTGCGGCCGGCAACACGCTGGTCGTCGTCGAACACGACGAAGACACCATCCGCCGCGCCGACCACCTGATCGACATCGGCCCCGGCGCCGGCAAGCGCGGCGGCCATCTCGTGGCGCAGGGCAGCGTGGCCGATCTGTCGGCGCAACCCGACTCCGTCACCGGCCGCCTGCTGGCCCACCCGCTGCAGCACCCGCTGGTCGCGCGCCGCGCGGTGGAGCCGGGCGCGCCGGCCCTGCGCCTGCGCGGTGCCAGCCTGCACAACCTGCAGGGTTTCGACGTGCAGGTGCCGCTGCAGCGCCTGGTGGCGGTGACGGGCGTCAGCGGCTCGGGCAAGAGCACGGTGGCGCGCGATGTGCTGCTGGCCAACGTGCAATCCGCGCTGACCGGCAACAGGAAGTGGGCGGGCTGCGCCGGCCTGGAAGGCTACGAGCAGATCGACCGCGTGCTGGAAGTTGACCAGACCCCCATCGGCAAGACGCCGCGCAGCTGCCCGGCGACCTACATCGGTTTCTGGGACTTCATCCGCAAGCTCTACACCGAGACGCTGGAGGCGAAAGCGCGCGGCTACAACTCGGCGCGCTTCTCCTTCAACACCGGGCAAGGCAGATGCCCGGGCTGCGAAGGCCAGGGCATGAAGACCATCGCGATGAGCTTCCTGCCCGACGTGAAGGTGCCCTGCGACGTCTGCCATGGCGCGCGCTTCAACCCCGAGACGCTGGCCGTCACCTGGCGGGGAAAAAGCATCGGCGACGTGCTGCAGATGGCGGTCGACGAGGCGGTGGACTTCTTCGCCAGCATGCCGGCCATCAGCCACCCGCTGCAGTTGCTGAAGGACGTCGGCCTGGGCTACCTGACGCTGGGCCAGCCTTCACCGACGCTGTCCGGCGGCGAGGCCCAGCGCATCAAGCTGGTGACCGAACTCAGCAAGGTGCGCGACGACGTCACCCGCCGCGGCCAGCGCGCGCCGCGCACGCTGTACGTGCTCGACGAGCCGACCGTGGGCCTGCACATGGCCGACGTGGAGAAGCTGATCCGCGTGCTGCACCGGCTGGTCGAAGGCGGCCACAGCGTGGTCGTCATCGAGCACGACCTGGATGTGATTGCCGAAGCCGATTGGGTCATCGACCTGGGGCCTGAAGGGGGCGCCAAGGGCGGTCGCATCGTCGTCGCCGGGCCGCCGGAAGCGGTGGTGGCCTCGGGCAGCCACACCGGCGTGGCGCTGGCTGGCGTGCTGGGGCGGCGCTGACCGCCTCAGCGGTCGGCCAGCCGGCCGACCGCGGGCAGCACGCGCGCGTCGAAGGCCGGCGCGCTGTTGCTGGCCATCAGGCGCAGCGCGCGGGCTTGCATCTGCGCCGCGTCGTCGTGGTCGCCGCAGCGGTCCAGCACATCGCTGACGCGCAACAGCACCGGAATTTCCCACTCGGGGTCGCTGACCCGGCCGGCCAGCGTGCTGGCTTCGAAGGCGTGGTCGCGGGCCCGTTCGCGGGCGGCATGACCCTGGCCGGGGTGCTGCGCGTCGTGGCTGCACGACAGGCAGACGGCCAGCTCGGCCAGCTCGCACAGCAGGTCGACCGTGGCGTCGACGGCGCTGCCCGACCGTGACCAGCGCAAGGCCAGTTCCAGGTAGGCCTCGGCGCTGGCCAGCGCGTGCATGGCGCGGTAGCTGCGCGCCAATTCGGCCAAGGCGCTGCTGACAGCCTGCGGCTGGCCCGAGCGCTCGGCCGCGTCCAGCGCCGCACTGGCCCCTCGCAGGCGGTCGCGGGTGGGTTCATCGAGCAGGGGGGCGTCGAACATGGCGGGCCTTTTCAGCGGGTTGACCGCATCCTAGGGACCCCGACTGCGGCTGGCTGCCCCGCGTTCGCGGGGGCTGGGCGTGCAGCTGTCACGTTGCGCGGCGCCGCGGTTGCAGACCGCACAATCCGATCTGGCTCCGGTTCAAGCCCGTTCAACCTTTCACAGTGGAGTTCTTGCCATGCGTGCCGTTCCGCTTTCCTTGTCGCCCTCGGCCCTGCTCGGCCTGATGGCCCTGGCCCTTGCGCCGGTACAGGCCCAGGCCCAGGTCGTGCTGACGGCTTCGTCCTGGGTCCCGCCCAGCCACGCCCTGAGCGAGGTGCAGAAAGACTGGTGCGCGCAGCTGGAAAAGAAGACCGCCGGCCAGGCGAAATGCAACATCCTGCCGCGCGGTGTGGCGGCGCCGCCGGCCACTTTCGACGCCATCCGCAACGGGCTGGCCGATGTCTCTTTCACGGTCCACGGCTACACGCCGGGCCGCTTCGTCACCACCCAGATCGCCGAATTCCCTTTCCTCGGCGACAGCGCCGAAGCGGTGTCGGTGGCTTTCCAGCGCACCTTGGCGAAGACGCCGGCGATGCTGGACGAGCACAAGGGCGTGAAGGTGCTGGCGGTGTTCACGCACGGTCCCGGCGCGGTCTTCAACACCAAGCGCGCGGTGACCAGGGCCGAAGACCTGACCGGCTTGAAGTGGCGCGTCGGCGGCGGCGTCGTCAACGAGATCGGCAAGGCGCTGGGTATGAACGTCACGCTGAAGCCGTCGACTGAAAACTACGAGCTGCTGTCGTCGGGCGTGCTCGACGGCACCTTGTTCCCGGCCGAATCGGTCGAGGCTTTCAAGATCGACAAGGTGGTCCGCTACGGCACGACCTTCCCGGGCGGCCTGTACAACACCAGCTTCGTCTTCATGATGAACCCCGCCAAATACGACGGCCTGCCGGCCGACGTCAAGAAGGCCGTCGACGAGCTGTCGGGCGAGGCCGCCGCCCGCGCCTTCGGCCGGGCCTGGGACAAGGCCGACCGCCGCGGGCTGGCCTTCATGCAGGCTTCGGGCGTACAGCTCAGCAAGGCCGACGCGGCTTTCGTCAAGGTCGTCACCGACAAGACCGCCCCGCTGATCGACGCCTGGGCCAAGGCGTCGGAAGCCAAGGGCTTGAAGGACCCGAAGAAGGTGCTGGCCAACTTCCGCGTCGACATCGCCAAGCTGCAGTGACGTTCTCTTGAAGCGGCTGTTGACCACGCTGTGCGGCGCGCTGGCCGCTGCGGCGCTGTTCGCGATCATGGCGCTGACGGCGGTGGACGTCGTCGGCCGCAAGGTGTTCGCGGCCTCGGTGCCGGGCGCGCTGGAACTCACCGAGTTGCTGATGGTGGCGGTGATCTTCGCCGGCTTGCCGCTGGTCAGCCTGCAGCGCGAACACGTGGTCTTCGACACGCTCGACAGCCGGCTGCCGCCGGCGCTGCTGCGCGTCCAGCGGGCTGTGATCGATGCCCTGTGCGCGGCGGCGCTGGGCGGCCTGGCGGTCCTGCTGTGGCTGAAGGCCGGGCAGATGGCGTCGTATGGCGACACCACGGCGCAGCTGAAGCTGCCGGTCGGACCTTTCGTCCACGCGATGGCGGTGCTGTGCGCATTGACCGCGGCGGTGCATCTGGCGCACGCCGGGTCGCCCGACGGTGAAAGCGCCCCTCCGGTGGGTGGCGGATGAGCGAAGCGCTGATCGGCTTTGCAGCCGTCTTCGCGCTGGCGCTGCTGCGCGTGCCCCTGGCCTTCGCGATGGGCGCGGTCGGCTACGTCGGCCTGGGCCTGCTGCGCGGCTGGGGCCCGACGGCGGCCGGCGCCGCACAGGTGGTCTACGACACCGGCTTCGCCTACACGCTGAGCGTGGTGCCGCTGTTCATCCTGATGGGCAACCTCGTCGCCCGCGCCGGGCTGGCCGACGAGCTGTTCCGCGCCGCCTTCGTCTTCGTCGGCCACCGGCGTGGCGGCCTGGCGCACGCCACGGTCATCGCCTGCGCCGGCTTCGGTGCCATCTGCGGCAGCAGCATCGCCACCGCCGCGACGATGAGCAAGGTGGCCTACCCGCCGATGAAGCAGCTGGGCTATGCCGACTACCTCAGCACCGGCGTCATCGCCGCGGGCGGCACGCTGGGCATCATGATTCCGCCGAGCACCATCATGGTCATCTACGGCATCGTCACCGAGACCAACATCGGCCGGCTGTTCGCCGCCGGCGTGCTGCCCGGCCTGCTGTGTGCGCTGCTGCTGATGGGCGGCGTGGTGCTCATCGTCCACCGCGACCCGGCGGCCGGCCCGGCCGCCGCCCGCACGCCTTGGCCGCAGCGCTGGGTTGCGCTGCGCCAGATCTGGGGCGTGCTGCTGCTGGTGGCGGTGGTGCTGGGCGGCATCTATGGTGGCTGGTTCACGGCCACCGAGGGCGCGGGCATCGGCGCCGCCGGCGCCTTCGGTTTCGCGCTGGCGCGGCGGGCCTTGACGCTGAAGACGCTGGTCGAGGTGCTGGTCGAAAGCGCGCGCACCACGGCCATGCTGTTCACCATCCTGATCGCCGCGACCCTGTTCTCGAACTTCGTCAATTTCACCAGCATGCCGAACGACCTGAAGGACGGCATCACGCAGCTGGCGCTGCCGCCGCTGGCGCTGATCGCCGCGATGATGGCCGTCTACGTGGTACTGGGCACGATCATGGAAGAGCTGACCATGGTGCTGCTGACCTTGCCGGTGTTCTTCCCGGTGGTCACCGCGCTGGGCTTCGACCCGGTGTGGTTCGGCGTGCTGATCGTGCTGGTGGTGCAGGTGGGCCTGATCAGCCCGCCGGTGGGCATGAACATGTTCGTGATGAAGGCGCTGCTGAAGGACGTGGCGATGGGCGCGATCTTCCGCGGCTCGGCGCTGTTCTGCGTGCCGCTGGCCATCGGGCTGGTGCTGGTGCTGCTGTTCCCGGCGATCGCGCTGTGGCTGCCGGGCTTGATGAAATGAAAAAAGCCGCGGCACCAGGCCGCGGCTGTCGGGACGAAGGCGGTGCGGTTGGAAGCTCAGGCGGTCAGCCGGCGCCGCCAGGCGCGGCCCGCGACGCCGCAGGCGCCGGCCAGCATCAGTGCCCAGCTGGCGGGTTCGGGCACGGCGGTCACGCTCAGGCCGGTGATCGTGGCCGTCGCCGCGCCGCCGCTGCAGTCGGTGCAGTTGATGTACCAGCCGAAGGCGGTGTTGGCGGTGAACTGCACGCTGCCGCCTTGTGCGACCGCGCCGCCCAGGTCTGACAGGGTGACCGCATGGCCGTCGACCAGCACGCCGAACCAGTCGCCGGCGGGGCCTTCGCCGTCGGCCGTGGTGTAGCCCCAGCTGAAGCCATAGTTGCCGGGTGCCGTGAAGACAGCCTGGATCTGGCACGGGCCCAGCACCGAGTAACTGCTGCCTGCGCAGCCGTTGCTCTCGTCGTTGCCGCCGACCAGCACCAGCGTGCTGGCCGTCGCGGCCGCAGAGCCACCGCCGGCGCCGAGCGCCAGGTCACCGGTGGTGCTGATGGCCAGCGTGCCGGGTGCGCCCGCGCCGACAAAGTCGGTGGCGTAGGCCGGCACCGCGCAGGCGGCACCCAGGAGCAGGGAAGTGAGGGTTTTTTTCATGGTGTGAGGCATCGGGTGTCGAAGGGAGGTCAGGGAAGCAGCACGGTGCTGGCGGTGGCGGCGGTGATCAGGGCGTCGCGGTCGGCGGCCAGCAGGTAGCCCTGCGCGAAGGCGCTGTTGGCCGCGTTGGTGACAGCCGCGACGTAGCCGGCGTGGTCGACATAGCGCTCTTGCAGCGAACGCCTGGTGTCGCCCGTGGCCTGGCGTTCGGCCAGGGTCTTGGCGAAGGGGATGTAGCCGCCGACGTAGTTGCAGACCTGACCCTTGTGGAAGCCGGTGTTGGAGATGTTCCAGCCGGTGTAGGTGCCCAGCGGGGCCATGTTCAGCACCGTCGGCACGCCGCCCACTTCATTGCCGTCGGCGTCGATGCGCGGCACCTTCATCGGGATCACCCGGGTGATCGGCGGCGGCAGGTTGGTGGCCACGCCGGTGGCGTCGCTCTTGTTGAATTGCGGGCCCCAGTCGTAGTCGAAGACCGGGAACATGAAGTTCTCGGTCTTGAAGACGTTGTAGTCGACGCCCGGAACGCCGGCCGGGAAGTTGGCGCCGATGAAGGACGGATCGACCAGGTTGCCGCCGGCCAGCGTCGGGTAGCGGCTGACCGGTGGCAAGGTACCGCGCAGCAGCCATTCGCGCATCGCCGAGCGGATGACATTGACCATCTGCGCCGACGGCATCGGGTTGGCCAGCAGCGTCGCCGCAGCGCCCGCGTTGTAGTTGTTGCCGGGGCAGCTGGCCGTGGTGGCGGGCTGATGGGTGAAGCCGCCTGCGCCGCCGCCGTGGGTGGTGCTGGGCACGTAGTAACGGCGGACGTTGCGCGTCAGCGGAATGTCGGTGTCGGCGCCGGTGCCGACCCATTCCATCGTCATCTTCAGTGCATAGACCTCGGCGCTGCCGAAGTGCTCGATGACCTTCGGGCAGGTGCCGTTCAGGTTGCAGCGCGAGAAGATGCTCTTGGTCGGGTTGCCGCGTGTGGCGTCCGGGAAGTCGGTCCACCACTGTGCGCCTTCGCTGCCGGTCTGGTAGAGCTCGAGCACGCCGTCGGGCTGACCCCAGCGCATGTTGGCGACCACGCGGCGGCCGGCGATCTGCGGCCAGGCGCCGTCGTGCACCTTGCGGTTGCTCTCGTCCTGGTTCATGCCCATGTAGATGAACTGGCGCGTGAAGTTGCCCGACTGCGACGAGCCGCGCATCGACGAGGCGGTGATCTTCCCGGCGATCGGGTTGGCGGTGCCGAAGTCGTCGGTCGCCGAATACTTGAAGAAGGAACCGACGTCGCGGAAGGCGGCGATGCCGGCACCCAGCACGTAGGCGCCCTTGGCCGGGTAGACCAGCTGGTAGAGCAGCTTGGCGTCGAAGCCGTTCTTCAGGCAGATCTGCACCGGCAGGCTGGCCGGCAAGGCGGTGGTGGCGATGTTCTGCGGCGTGCCCGGCCAGGGGTTGGCGGCGCTGCAGGTGGCGTAGGCCCAGTCGGTGGATGGGATCACCGAGCCGACCGTCACCACGCCGTCGCTGGTTTCGTGGGTGTGGGTGGTCAGCGTGGCCTGCGTGGTGTCCAGCGTGGCCGGCAGGTAGGGCACCGGGTTGCCGCCTATCAGCAGCCCCTGCGAGGCCACACCGCTGCGGTTGACGATGCGCGCCAGCACGTTGCCGGTGACGAGCGAGCCGTCCGCGTTTTTGGCCATCGGCAGCACCAGCCAGTGGTTGGTGCCGGTGGCGTGGTTGGTCGGGATGGCGGTGGCACCGGCGTTGTCGCCTTGCCAGGCACTGGCCAGCAGCACATCGCCATTGCCCAGGCCGACGCCGCTGGGGCTGATCGTGCCGCCACGGTTCGGTACGTCGTGCCACAGGAAGCCGCTGGACGCGCTCATGTCCACGGGTTTGTTGATCGTGAAGGCCGCCTCGTAGCGCAGCTTGCCATCGGGGTCCAGACCCAGGCTGAGGTCGTTGATGACCGCGTTGTGGGCATCGGCGCCGTCGAGTTCACCGAAGGCGCGGCCGCGCAGGGTCTCGTAGGCCACGGCGACGCCGTTGACCCCGGTCACGCCCGTCAGCGCTGTGGTGCTGTCGATGACGATCTTGGTCACCCGCGCCTGGGCGGGTAGGGTCGCTGCGGCACAAGCTGCAGCCATCAGGCTCAGGGCCAGGCGCGTGCCGGGTCCGCGAAATGCGCGTCGGTTCATCGTTGTCTCCGTCTTTGTACCGCGATGTCCGCTCGCGGCTTGTGTGACGGAGTTTACGAATCACTCCACAAGATTGGTTCGCGGGTTAGCCCGCGAAGCGGCGCGAACTGTCCGGATATTGGCCTGTGTTCAGGCACCGACCCGGGGCGGACGCCGTGCCCGCAGCCGCTGCCACACCCGCCAGCCCAGCAGCAGCGCCATGAGGGCGGCGTAGACCGACCATTCGCCGAAGTTCTGCTTGGCCGCGCGCATCCAGAAGAAGTGCAGCAGGCCCAGCAAGGCGCTGGCGTAGACCAGCTGGTGCAGCCGCCGCCAGCGCGCCGCGCCCAGCCACTGGATGGCGCGGTTGAAGGACGTGGCGGCCAGCGGCACCATCAGCAGCAACGCGGCGGTACCGACCAGGATGAAGGGCCGCTTCGGGATGTCTTTCAGGATGGCGTCGACATCGAAGCCCATGTCCAGCCAGGCGAAGCCCAGGAAGTGCAGCGAGCCGTAGAAGAAGGTGAACAGGCCCAGCAGGCGGCGCAGCCGGAGCAGCGCGTTCAAGCCCAGGGCCTGCCGCAGCGGCGTGACGGCCAGCGTGAGGCACAGGCAGCGCAGCGTCCAGTCGCCGGTGCTGCGGATCAGCTTCTCGGCCGGGTTGGCACCCAGCAGATCGGCCCAGGCGCCGTAGAACAGCCACAGGAAGGGCGCCAGCACCAGCCCGAACAGCAGCGGCTTGGTGGCCTCGTGCAGCAGCAGTTTGTTGACGACCTTGGACATGGGGGGTGGCGGTTCGATCCGATCCAGCTTCCCGCCGCGGAGCCGGCTTTGCCGGGCCGCTGGCGGACGGCCCCCTTGGGGGGGGGGGGCTCCATGACTTCAGTAGAGTTTTTTCAGGTCCATGCCGGCGTAGAGCTGCCCGACCTGCGCTTCGTAGCCGTTGAACATCAGGGTCGGCCGCTTCTTGGCGAACAGGCCGTCTTCGCCGATGCGGCGCTCGGTCGCCTGGCTCCACCGCGGGTGGTCGACCTTGGGGTTGACGTTCGAATAGAAGCCGTACTCCTGCGCGTTGGCGGACTCCCAGCTGGTCTTGGGCTGCTTCTCGACGAAGCGGATCTTGACGATGCTCTTGCCGCTCTTGAAGCCGTATTTCCACGGCAGCACCGCGCGAACCGGGGCGCCGCTCTGGTTGGGCAGCACCTCGCCGTACAGACCGAAGGCCAGCAGTGTCAGCGGGTGCATGGCTTCGTCCATGCGCAGGCCTTCGACGTAGGGCCAGTCCAGCGAACCCGACGACAGCCCGGGCATCTGCGCCTTGTTGGCCAGGGTCACGAACTGCACGAACTTGGCGTTGCCGGTGGGTTCGACGCGCTTGATCAACTCGGCCAGCGAATAGCCGACCCAGGGGATGACCATCGACCAGCCTTCGACACAGCGCAGCCGGTAGATGCGCTCTTCCATCGGTGCCAGCTTGAGCAGCGCGTCGAGATCCCAGATGCCGGGCTTCCTGACTTCGCCTTCGATGGCCACCGTCCAGGGCCGCGTCTTCAGCGAACCGGCGGTGCGCGCCGGGTCGGCCTTGTCGGTGCCGAATTCGTAGTAGTTGTTGTAGCTGGTGATGTCGGCGTAGGGCGTCAGCTTGTCCATCACCTGGGCCCCCGGCACGGCGCTCTTGTCGCCGGCCAGCGCGGCCAGCTTGCCCGGGCGCGGGGTCTGCGCCTGGGCCTGCCACGGCAGGGCGCTGGCGGCTGCGCCAGCGGCACCGGCGGCCAGCGTCTGCATCCAGCGGCGGCGCTGCTGGTAGACGTCGGGGGGCGTGATCTCGGAGGCGATCGGGTGGTCGTGGGCAGTGGACTTGAGCAGGTGCATCTGGACTCCGTTGCGGTGATCGTCAGTCGGACGGGATGGCCCGGCCTGACACAGCCGCGATCAAGTGCCCGACCTTGCCACAAAGCACAAGGGCCGGTGTGTCACCGGCCCTTGTTGGCGTGCAGCGTGCAGCGTGCAGCGTCCGCTCAGTGCAGGCCGGCCACGTAGTCGGCCACGGCCTTGATTTCGGCGTCGTTCAGCTTGGCGGCGATGCCCATCATCTGCGCGCTGTTGGCGCGGGCGCCCGAGCGGAAGGCCAGCAATTGCGCTTCGGCGTAGTCGCTGTGCTGGCCGCCGATGCGCGGGTACTGGGCCGGGATGCCGGCCCCGTTCGGGCTGTGGCAGCCGGCGCAGGCCGGGACCTGCTTGCTGGCGATGCCCCCGCGGTAGATCCGCTCGCCCAGCGCAACGGTGTCCTTGTTCTTGGCAAAGCCCGGCTTGGCGGTCTTGCCGGCGTAGAAGGCCGCGATGTGCTTCATGTCCTCTTCGCTGGCGATGCTGGCGGCCATGCCCGACATCACCGCGTTCTTGCGCTTGCCGGCCTTGAACTCGGTCAATTGCTTGACCAGGTATTCGGCGTGCTGACCTTGCAGGATGGGATTGGCCGGGATGCCGCGCGAGCCGTCCTGCGCGTGGCAGGCGGCGCAGGCGACGGCCAGTTGCTGGCCCTTGGCGGGGTCGGCCTTGAAGGGCGCCGCCGCTTCGTTGGCGGCAGCCGGGCCGGCTGCCAGCAGGGCGAATGCCGAGGCGGCGAGCAGCGCCTGGGCACGGGCAGACCAGCTGGAACGCTGACCGGGGACAAGAATCAACTTCATGCGAGAGCCTTCAACAAGGTGTTGCTAGGACAACAAACCGCGAATTTTACAATGCACCATGACCAGCACCTTGCACGCCACTCCATCGCCCCACAGTCCGGCGGCGAAAATCGCCCTCGGCTGGACCCACGGCGCCCGTTTTCTGACCACCGCCAGCCAGCTCGACCAGCTGCCGGTGGCCGAATTGCCCGAGATCGCCTTCGTCGGCCGCAGCAATGCCGGCAAGTCCACCGCGATCAACCGGCTGGCCCAGCAGAAGCGGCTGGCCTTCGCCTCGCGCACGCCGGGCCGCACCCAGCACCTGAACGTCTTCGAGGTGGGCCCGAAAGACGCCGCCGACACCTTGCTGGTCGACCTGCCGGGCTACGGCTACGCGGCGGTCGAACGCTCGGCCAAGCTGCGTTGGCAGCAGGTGATGTCCGACTACCTGCAGTTGCGCCGGCCGCTCCACGGGGTGGTGCTGATGATCGATTCGCGGCTGGGTTTCACCGACCTCGACCGCCGGCTGCTGGCGCTGATCGAGCCGCGCGTCGCCAACGGCGAAGTGCGCCTGCTGGCCTTGCTGACCAAGTCCGACAAGCTCAACCGCAGCCAGGCGCAGGCCGCTCTGCTGGCCGCCCAGGCGGTGCTGGCCGAGATGACCACCGAGGCCTCGGACATCGGTGTGACCCTGTTCTCGGCACTCAACCGGCAGGGCCTGGGCGATGTGGCTGAAGCCATTTACAGCTGGACCCATGCCCCTGCCGGGGCGCTGCCGTCGCCCGCCGAAGGCGTCGTGCCCGATGACTCGGCCGCGTCGGGCCCCGAAGGTGGGGCGCCCGCCGATCCGGTGTGAAGGCCGCGGTGGCCCGCTGCCAGGGCCCCGGCAAGATGGCCGTACCCGGGCCACAAAAAAAGGCCTGCACCCCGAAGGTTTGCAGGCCTGCGCAGAACGGCCCCGGCAGTCAGACTGCCGGGTGGGACATCACATGTCCATGCCGCCCATGCCACCCATGCCGCCCATGCCGCCCGGCATGCCGCCGCCGGCCGACTCTTCCTTCGGCGCTTCGGCGACCATGGCTTCGGTCGTCAGCATCAGGCTGGCAACGGAAGCGGCGTTCTGCAACGCGGTGCGCGTCACCTTGGTCGGGTCCAGGATACCCATTTCGATCATGTCGCCATAGGTGTCGTTGGCGGCGTTGAAACCGAAGTTCCCCGCACCTTCCAGCACCTTGTTGATGACGACGCTGGCTTCACCACCGGCGTTGAACACGATCTCGCGCAGCGGCTGCTCGATGGCGCGCAGCACGATCTTGATGCCGGCGTCCTGGTCGTGGTTGTCACCCTTGATGGTGCCGGCGGCCTGACGGGCGCGCAGCAGGGCCACGCCGCCACCGGCGACGATGCCTTCTTCAACGGCGGCACGGGTGGCGTGCAGCGCGTCTTCAACGCGAGCCTTCTTTTCCTTCATCTCGACTTCGGTGGCTGCACCGACCTTGATGACGGCCACGCCACCGGCCAGCTTGGCCACGCGCTCTTGCAGCTTTTCACGGTCGTAGTCGCTGGTGGCTTCCTCGATCTGCACGCGGATTTGCTTCACGCGGGCTTCGATGTCGGCAGCAGCGCCCGAACCGTCGATCAGCGTCGTGTTTTCCTTGCCCACTTCGATGCGCTTGGCCTGGCCCAGATCGGCCAGCGTGACCTTCTCGAGCGTCAGGCCGACTTCTTCGGCGATGACCTTGCCGCCGGTCAGGATGGCGATGTCTTCCAGCATGGCCTTGCGGCGGTCACCGAAGCCCGGGGCCTTGACGGCGACGACCTTCAGGATGCCGCGGATGGTGTTGACCACCAGGGTCGCCAGGGCTTCGCCTTCGACTTCTTCGGCAATGATCAGCAGCGGACGGCCGCTCTTGGCGACTTGTTCCAGCGTCGGCAGCAGGTCGCGGATGTTGCTGATCTTCTTGTCGTACAGCAGCACGAACGCGCCTTCGAGGATGGCGCTCTGCTTCTCGGGGTTGTTGATGAAGTAGGGCGACAGGTAGCCACGGTCGAACTGCATGCCTTCGACGATGTCGAGTTCGTTGTCCAGGCTCTTGCCGTCTTCGACGGTGATGACGCCTTCCTTGCCGACCTTGTCCATGGCCTTGGCGATGATCTCGCCGATGCTGTGGTCGCTGTTGGCGGAGATCGAGCCGACCTGGCTGATTTCCTTGTTCGTCGTCGTCGGCTTGCTGGCCTTCTTCAGCTCCTCGACCAGGGCCGTGACGGCCTTGTCGATGCCGCGCTTCAGGTCCATCGGGTTCATGCCGGCGGCAACGAACTTCATGCCTTCGCGGACGATGGACTGGGCCAGCACCGTGGCGGTGGTGGTGCCGTCACCGGCCAGGTCGCTGGTCTTGGAAGCGACTTCCTTGACCATCTGCGCGCCCATGTTCTGCAGCTTGTCCTTCAGCTCGATTTCCTTGGCCACCGAGACACCGTCCTTGGTGACGGTGGGGGCGCCGAAAGAGCGCTCGAGAACGACATTGCGGCCTTTGGGGCCCAGGGTCACCTTGACGGCGTTGGCCAGAATGTTGACACCCTCGACCATGCGAACGCGCGCGTCGGCGCCGAAAATAACGTCTTTTGCAGCCATTTGTATTTCTCCGTATTCAGATTGATTGCAGCGATCACTTCTGTCGTCGACCGGGCCTTCGGCCCTCGACTTGGCTGCGCCAAGTCAGCCTGCGACGAAAATAAATCGCGCAGCGATTTATTTTTCAACGACGGCGAAGAGGTCTTCTTCGCGCATGACGAGCAGTTCGTCGCCATCGACCTTGACGGTCTGGCCGCTGTACTTGCCGAACAGCACGCGGTCACCGACCTTGACGTTCAGGACGATGAAGTCGCCCTTGTCATTGCGCTTGCCCGGGCCGACGGCCAGCACTTCGCCCTGATCCGGCTTTTCGGCGGCGTTGTCGGGGATGACGATGCCCGAGGCGGTCTTGGTTTCCTGTTCCAGGCGCTTGACGATCACGCGATCGTGCAACGGACGAAGTTTCATGGGATCTCCTTGGGGTCTGGTTGGTCATGGTGCGGGGAACTGAAGAAGTCAGTCCTCGCTCACAAGTGGTAATCGGCGGAACGGGGTCCCTGTCCGATCGTTAGCACTCAGCGCATGCGAGTGCTAGCAGAACAATTATAGGGACGCGGCGTGACAGTTCAAGGGGGCAGACCACAGGGAATCTGCGGGCCGCAAGGGCCACCGGACACCGCCTCAGGAACCCGGGGGCCGGCTCTCGTCTTCGGTCGGCGCAGCGGCCGGCACGCGGAAGCGCTCGCTGGCCCAGGCGCCGAGGTCGGCGCTGCGGCAGCGCTGGCTGCAGAAGGGCCGCCAGGGGTTGCCCGGGCCGAACAGCGATGGGCCCTTGCAGCCGGGGCAGGGCACCTGGCGCACCGCGGCGACCGGCTCGGTCATGCGCACAGCGCCAGGTCGAAGGCCGTGTCGACACCGGCGTTGCGCAGGCGACCTTCGGCGTCGGGGCGCATGAAGCGCACCGAGACCATCAGCCGGTGGCCGGTAATTTCCGGCACCAGTCCGCTGTCGGCGGCGATGCGCACGCGCAACAGCTGGTAGACCTTGCCGGCGGCCAGACTTTGCTGGTACTGGCCGCCGGGGGCCACCTGCCGCTGCGGGACGCCGCTGTCACGCAGCAGGCCCAGCAGCACCTGCAGGGCCTCGGCCAGCGGAGTCAGCGTGACCATCCAGCCCTGCAGGTCGCTGCGGCGCTGGTCAGGTGTGTGCTGCTGCCAGGCGTAGTAGGCCGGCAGGTCGAATTCGCAGGTGCCGCCCGGGATGTTGATGCGGCTGCGGATGCTCATCAGCCAGTCGTTGCTGGCCAGCACCTGCCCCGCCTTGCCGGGCAGCTGGTTCAGGCCGTTGAAGGCGTGGTCGATGCGCGCAATCATCGCGTCGAGCGCGGCTTCGGAAATGCTGGGATGGCCTCGGTAGCCGTGCAGCTGGCCGCGGTGGCGCTCCAGTTCCTTCAGCAGGTCGCTCTTCAGGTCGGCGCGCGAAGCCACATCCATGATCTCGAAGATCGTCGCCAGCGCGAAATGGTGGTCGACCGGCGCGTCGCGCGCCACCAGCTGGCCGAGGCGGTCGAACAGGTGTTCGAGCCGCAGCATCGTGCGGATGCCTTCGTTGAATGGATACTCGTACAGGACCAAGGCGGGCTCGTGTGGCAGGCGACAGGCGGGAAGCGGTGGATTGTTCCACAGCCCCTGCGTCAGACCGCGGTGCCGGCGGGCTGAAACAGGGCCGCCGGCGCAGCCCACAAGGCCCACAGCGCGCACACTTCGGCGTCCAGCTGCTGCAGCGTCAGGCCCTCGTTGGCGATCACGGCGTCGGCCACGCTGCGCCGCACCGCGCGTGGAGCTTGTTGCGCGATGACGCGCTGCGCGGCGTCTGCCGTCCAGCCCGGGCGTGTGAGCACCCGCGCGACCTGCGTCTCGACGCTGCAGTCGACCACCAGCACACGCTGCACGCGCGCCCGCCAGGGCCGCGGGCCCTGCGATTCGGCCAGCAGCGGCACGTCGAAGACCAGTGGCCGTTCCGGGTGTTGTGCGGCCTGGTGCAGCGCCTCGCTGCCGATCAAGGGGTGCAGGATGGCCTCGAGCTGGCGCTTGACGTCGGCATCGTTGAAGACCCGCAGGCGCATGGCCTCGCGGTCCAGCGCGCCGTCGGCGCTCACCACCTGCGGGCCGAAGTGCGCTGCCAGCGCCGGCATCGCGGCGCCGCCGGGCCCGGTCAGCGCGCGAGCGATGGCGTCGGTGTCGACGAGATGGGCGCCGCAGGCCACCAGCATGCGGGCCACCGTGCTCTTGCCGCTGCCGATGCCGCCGGTCAGGCCGATCTGCAGCCGGCCCGCGGCGCTCACGCCCAGCCGATCCACGCCAGCACCCGGTGCAGACCCGCCAGCATGACAACCAGGCCGCCGCCCGCCAGGAAGGGCCCGAAGGGGACGAAGCGGCCATCGCGCAAGGAACCCGTCGCCTTCATCCCCAGACCGACCACGGCGCCGATCATCGAGGCCATCAGCACGATCGGCAGGATCGCCTGCCAGCCCAGCCAGGCGCCCAGCGCGGCCAGCAGCTTGAAGTCGCCGTAACCCATGCCTTCCTTGCCCGTGACCAGCTTGAACAGCCGGTAGACCGACCACAGCGACCCGTAGCCGGCGACCACGCCCCACAGCGCGGTGCCCAGGCTCAGCCCCGGCAGCCAGCCCCAGGTGGCGGCGACCAGACCGGCCCACAGCAGCGGCAGCGTCAGGTCATCGGGCAGTACCGTCGTGTCCCAGTCGATCAAGGCCAGCGCGAGCAGCGCCGCCGCCACCGCGCACCAGAGCAAGGTCACCGGCTGCGGCCCGTTGCGCCAGGCCAGCGCGGCGAACATCAGCGCGGTGCCGACTTCAACCAGCGGGTAACGCCAGGATATGGCCACGCCGCAGGCCGAACAGCGACCCTTCAAGACCAGCCAGCTGGCGAGCGGGATGTTCTCGTACCAGCGGATGCGGTGCCCGCAGGCCGGGCAGCGCGAGGCCGGGCGCGCCAGACCCAGCGGGGCCAAGGCCGCCAGCGACTGGTCCAGTTGCTCGGCCTGAGCGGCCAGCGGCGCCGGCGCCTTGCGGCCGAAGACGCGGGCGTGCGAATCGCCGTCGGCCATCTGCGCCGCCACGTCGCCCCACCACTGACGCTCGAGCATCAGCGGCTTGCGGTGCACCACCACGTTGAGGAAGCTGCCGATCAGCAGGCCCAGCAGCGCCAGCATTGCCGGCGACAGGAGCACGTCCAGGGGCAGGGCCCCGATCCAGTCCGCCACCTTAGACCACCGCGCCCAGCTTGAAGATCGGCAGGTACATCGAGACCACGATGCCGCCGATCAGCACGCCGAGGATCACGATGATGAAAGGTTCCATCAGGCTCGACAGCCCCTTGACCATTTCGTCGACCTCGTCCTCGTAGAACTCGGCGGCCTTGCCCAGCATGTGGTCGAGCGAGCCCGACTCTTCACCGATGGCCGACATCTGCAGCACCATGGTGGGGAAGACGCCGGTGCTGGTCATCGAGGTGGTCAGCGCCGAACCGGTGGAGACGTCGCGCTGGATCTGCTCGGTGGCCTGGGCATAGACCATATTGCCCGACGCGCCGCCAACCGAGTCCAGCGCTTCGACCAGCGGCACACCGGCCGCGAACATCGTCGACAGCGTCCGCGTCCAGCGCGCGATCACCGACTTGTTGATCAGGTCGCCGAAGACCGGAATCTTCAGCAGCAGGCGGTCCATCGCCATCTGCATCTTTTCGGAACGCTTCCAGCTTTCCAGGAAGAAATAGAGGCCGCCGCCCAGGATGCCGAAGATGGCCAACCACCACTTGACGAAGAACTTCGACATCGCGATGACGATGAGCGTCGGCGTCGGCAGTTCGCCGCCGAAGGACTTGAAGACGTCCTCGAAGGCCGGGATCACGAAGATCATGATCACCGTCAGCACCACGAAGGCGACGATCATCACGGCCACCGGGTACATCAGCGCCGACTTGATCTTGCTCTTGATGGCCATCGTCTTCTCCTGGTAGATCGCCAGGCGGTCGAGCAAGGCCTCCAGGATGCCGCCAGCCTCACCGGCCTCGACGAGGTTGCAGTACAGCGCGTCGAAGTACAGCGGGTGCTTGCGGAAAGCGGACGACAGGTTGGTGCCAGTCTCGACGTCGCCGCGGATGTCGTTGAGCAGCTTGGTCATGCGCGGGTTGGTGCTGCCGCGCGCGACGATGTCGAAGGACTGCAGCAGCGGCACGCCGGCCTTCATCATCGTGGCCAGTTGCCGCGTGAAGATGGCGATGTCCTTCTGCTTGATCGAGCGGCCGCCGCTGGAGCGGCGCTTCTTCACCTTGCTGACCAGGATGCCCTGCCGGCGCAGGCTCGAATTGACCATCGATTCACCGCCGGCTCGCATTTCACCGCGAACGATCTTGCCGTTGCGGTCCTTGCCTTCCCATTCGAAAATGATTTCCTTGGACGGTTTGGCGAGTGCTGCGGTGGCCATGGGTGGGTGGTCTTGCTGGGGGCAGTGTGGGGATCAAGCCAGGCCCGCGGTGGCCGGACTTACTCGTTCGTGACGGTGATGATTTCTTCCAGCGTGGTCACGCCGGCCCGGACCTTGACCAGGCCCGATTGCCGCAGGTCACGCACACCTTCGATCTCGGCCTGCTTGGCGATGTCGAGCGCCGACCCTTCGGTCAGGATGATGCGCTGTATCGCTTCGGTGATCGGCATCACTTGGTAAACGCCGACCCGGCCCTTGTAGCCGCCGTTGCACGCCGAGCAACCGATCGCCCGGTACGGCTTCCAGTTGCCATCGAGATCTTCCGCCTTGAAGCCGGCCTTGAGCAGCGAATCTCGGGGGTATTCCGCCGGCTTCTTGCAGTTCTCGCAAAGCTTGCGGGCCAGCCGCTGCGCGGTGATCAGCAGCACGCTGGACGCGATGTTGAACGGCGCCACACCCATGTTCAGCAAGCGCGTCAGCGTCGTTGGCGCGTCGTTGGTATGCAGCGTACTCATCACCATGTGGCCGGTCTGCGCGGCCTTGATCGCGATGTCGGCAGTCTCCAGGTCGCGGATTTCGCCGACCATGATGATGTCCGGATCCTGCCGCAGGAAGGACTTCAGCGCCGCCGCGAAAGTCAGCCCGGCGCGGTCGTTGACGTTGACCTGGTTGATGCCGGGCAGGTTGATTTCCGCAGGGTCTTCGACGGTGGCGATGTTCACGCCCGGCTGGTTCAGGATGTTCAGGCAGGTGTACAGCGTCACCGTCTTGCCGCTGCCCGTCGGCCCGGTGACCAGGATCATCCCGTAGGGCCGGCCGATGCAGTGCATCAGGCGGTCTTTCTCGACTTTTTCGTAGCCCAGCGCCTCGATACCCAGCTTGGCGCTGGACGGGTCGAGGATCCGGATCACGACCTTCTCGCCGAACAGCGTGGGCAGGGTACTGACCCGGAAGTCGATGGCCTTGGTGCCGAACTTCAGCTTCATGCGGCCGTCTTGCGGGACCCGCTTTTCGGCGATGTCCATGCGGCTGATGACCTTGATGCGCGAGGCCAGCTTGTCCTTGATGGCCACCGGCGGCTGCGTGATCTCGCGCAGTTCGCCGTCGATGCGAAAGCGCACCCGGTAGCTGTATTCGTAAGGCTCGAAGTGCAGGTCGGACGCCCGCATGTTGATCGCGTCGATCAGCATCTTCTGCAGGAAGCGCACGACGGGCGCGTCCTCGACCTCGGATGCGACTTCGGCCGATTCCGCAGCGGCCGTTTCCTCGTCGCTGACGTCGAAGTCGAAATCGGCACTGGCCAGCGTCTCGATGACCTCGTTGGCCGTGCTGTTCTGGCCTTCGAGCTGGCGCATCAGCTTGTCGTACTCGACGATCACCCACTCGGGCGTCAGCTGGGTGGCGAACTTGATGCGCTCGACCGCTTCCTGGTCAGTGGGATCGGCGGCGCCGATGAACAGGCGGTTGCCGCGCTTGCCCAGCACGATCAGCTGGTACTGGCTGGCGATCTTCTGATCGACGATGTTGCGCGGCAACTTCAGCAGATCGATGGCATTCAGGTCGATCAGTGGCAAGGCCAGCGCGGCCGACAGCGTGTGGGCGAGGTCATCGGGCTTGACAGCGCCGGCGCTGATCACGGCCGCCACGAAGCTGCCTTTGCGCTCGCGTGCGCTCTCGGTCAGGGCCTGCGCGGACTTGGCGCTGAGTTTCCCCGCGCTGACCAGCACCCGGGCCACACCCGACAGAAACGATTGCGGCGGTTCGACCAGCGTCTCTGTGGGCATCAGTTTCGGCTCAGCGTCTGCATGGCTCGAAGATCATCGCCGATCCTCGTCAGGGTGTAAACGGCGGCTGCGGCGGCCCAGGCGGGCGGCTCGACATGCAGCAGGACAAAAGCGTGCTGCAGACCTGGTCGGGGTGAGAGGATTCGAACCTCCGGCCTCTACGTCCCGAACGTAGCGCTCTACCAGGCTAAGCTACACCCCGATTTTTCTTGTCGGCGCATAGCCGCCACAAGCATTCGAACGGGCGCTCCGATCTCCTTTAGGAAGAGCGATGCACCGAGCGAAGACACAATTCTAGCAGAGCGTTGCGCGCCCTCGATTCGGGCAGGAAGCGCAGAACTGCCCGGGCCTTGTCCGCTTCGCGTTCGGCCGCCTCGCGGGTGGCGTCCAGGGCGCCGGTCGCGCGCACGATGGCCAGGATTTCCGGCAGCTTCTGCAATTCGCCGTGCTCGATGGCATGGCGGATCAAGGCCCGGTCGGCCTCGCTGCCGCGCTCCATGGCCACCAGCAGCGGCAGCGTCGTTTTGCCTTCGCGCAGATCGTCACCGACGTTCTTGCCCAGCTCGTCGCTCTTGCCTTCGTAGTCCAGCAGGTCATCGACCAGCTGGAAAGCCGTGCCCAGCGAGCGGCCGAAGTCGGCGCAGGCTTCTTCCAGCGCCTGATCGGCGCCTGCCAGCACCGCGCCGAGCCGCGCGCTGGCCTCGAAGAGCTTGGCGGTCTTGAAGCGGATGACGCGCAGGTAGTCCTCGACCGCGAGGTCCGGGTCGTGCATGTTCATCAGCTGCAGGACTTCGCCTTCGGCAATGATGTTGGTCGCGTCGGCCAATACTTCCAGGACCCGCATGCGGTTGACCGAAACCATCATCTGGAAGGCGCGCGAGTACAAGAAGTCGCCGACCAGCACGCTGGCGGCATTGCCGAAGGTCGCATTGGCGGTGGCGCGGCCGCGGCGCAGCGCCGATTCGTCGACCACGTCGTCGTGCAGCAGCGTGGCGGTGTGGATGAACTCCACGATGGCCGCCAGTTCGTAGCGTTCCGGACCTTCGAAGCCCAGTGCCTCGGCGAAAAGCAGCACCAGCCGCGGCCGTATGCGCTTGCCGCCTGCCCCGACAATGTAGGACGAGATCTGGTCGATCAGCGCCACCTGCGAACTGAGTCGGCTGCGAATGACCGCGTCGACCTGGCGCATGGCTGCGTCGGTCGGGTTCTCTATGGATGTCGGTATGGCGGAAGTCTCGGACACGGGGCACGCAGGCGGAGGTTGTCCCTGATTATAGGAAGCAGCCGGGCCTGAAGTTGGAGCCGGCCACGCGCCCTTCGCAATGTGGTACATTCAAAGGCTCTGCGCTGCTTGCATTTCCTTTGCGGCAAGGCTTCCCCCGGAAGCGCGCGGGCCTGCACCAGACGCCGACTTGCCCGTGAGGTCGCCGTCGCGTTGGCGGTCTGGCGCAGGGTTCATTCGAAAGGTCTCACACATGTACGCGGTCATAAAAACCGGTGGCAAGCAATACAAAGTTGCAGCCGGCGAAAAGATCAAGGTAGAACAGATAGCTGCGGACGTGGGTCAGGAAGTCGTGATCGATCAGGTTTTGGCCGTGGGTAGCGGCGCGGATCTGAAGGTTGGGGCCCCCTGGGTCGCGGGTGCAACCGTGACAGCCACCGTGCTGTCGCAGGGCAAGCACGACAAGGTGCGCATTTTCAAGATGCGCCGCCGCAAGCATTACCAGAAGCATGGCGGCCATCGCCAGTGCTACACCGAGCTGCAAATCGGCTCGATCAACGGCTAAGGAGCTAAGACCATGGCACAGAAAAAGGGCGGCGGCTCAACCCGCAACGGCCGCGATTCGCAGCCGAAGATGCTCGGCGTCAAGGCTTTCGGCGGCGAAAAAATCTCTGCCGGCTCGATCATTGTTCGTCAGCGCGGCACCAAGTTCCACGCTGGCGTCGGTGTCGGCATGGGCAAGGATCACACCTTGTTCGCGCTGGTTGATGGTTCGGTCTCGTTCAAGGTCAAGGGTTCGCTGAACCGCCAGACCGTGTTCGTCACGCCGGTCTGATCGGTTCTTTGCTGTCCCGCAGAGCCCCGGCGTGCCGGGGCTTTTTCATTCCTGGCCCGGATGGCCTGAACCTCGCTAGCATTCGGCGCTAGCCACCCCACACCATGAAATTCGTCGACGAAGCCACCATCGACATCGCAGCCGGAGACGGCGGCGCCGGCTGCGTGAGCTTCCGGCGCGAAAAGTTCATTCCCTTCGGCGGTCCCAACGGGGGCAACGGCGGCCGCGGTGGCAGCGTCTTCGCCGTCGCCGACCGCAACATCAACACGCTGATCGACTACCGCTACGCGCGCCGCCACGAGGCCCGCAACGGTGAGCAGGGGCGGGGTTCTGACCAGTTCGGCGCCGCCTCCGACGACATCGTGTTGCGCATGCCGGTGGGCACCATCATCTCGGACTTCGAGACCGGTGACGTGCTGGTGGAACTGCTGGAACACGGGCAGCGCGAGATCCTGGCCAAGGGTGGCGACGGCGGCTTCGGCAACCTGCACTACAAGACCGCCACCAACCGCTCGCCGCGCCAGAAGACGCCAGGCTGGCCTGGTGAGGCGAAAAAGCTGAAGCTGGAGTTGCGCGTGCTGGCCGATGTCGGCCTGCTGGGCATGCCCAATGCCGGCAAGTCCACGCTGATCACGGCGATCTCGAACGCGCGGCCGAAGATCGCCGACTACCCCTTCACCACCTTGGCGCCGAATCTGGGCGTCGTGCGGGTCGGCCCCGAACGCAGCTTCGTGGTCGCCGATATTCCGGGCCTGATCGAAGGCGCGTCCGAAGGCGCTGGTCTCGGCCACCAGTTCCTGCGCCATCTGCAGCGCACGCGCCTGCTGCTGCACATCGTCGACGCGGCGCCCTTCGACGACAGCGTGGACCCGGTCCAGCAGGCCAAGGCCATCGTCGCCGAGCTGAAGAAGTACGACCCGAAGCTGCACGCCAAGCCGCGCTGGCTGGTCTTCAACAAGCTGGACATGGTGCCCGAGGCCGAGCGCGAACAGCGCGTCAAGGACTATGTGAAGCGCCTGCGCTACAAGGGGCCGGTGTTCTCGATCTCGGCCTTGGCGCGCGCCGGGCTGCAGCCGCTGGTCGAAGCCATCTACACCGATGTGGCCAAACACCAGCGCGTCGATGTGCTGCCCGATCAGCGTTTCGAGGCGCCCGCCCCCAGCGATGAATAGTGTGCTCCACGGAGCCCGCCGGATCGTGGTGAAGGTGGGCTCCAGCCTGGTCACCAACGAAGGCCGCGGCGTCGATGCCGCGGCCATCGGCAACTGGTCGCGCCAGTTGGCCGAGCTGGCACGCCAGGGCCGCGAAGTGGTGATGGTGTCCAGCGGTGCCATCGCCGAAGGCATGAAGCGTCTGGGCTGGACGCAACGGCCGAAGGAACTGCACGAGCTGCAGGCCGCGGCGGCCGTGGGCCAGATGGGCCTGGTGCAGATGTACGAGTCGCGCCTGTCCGAGCACGGCATGGCCAGCGCGCAGGTGCTGCTGACCCACGCCGACCTGGCCGACCGCGAGCGTTACCTGAATGCGCGTTCGACGCTGCTCACGCTGCTGTCGCTCAAGGTCATCCCGGTCATCAACGAGAACGACACCGTCGTCAACGACGAGATCAAGTTCGGCGACAACGACACCCTGGGTGCGCTGGTCGCGAACCTGGTGGATGCCGACGCCTACGTCATCCTCACCGACCAGCGCGGCTTGTATTCGGCCGACCCGCGCAAGGATCCGGCAGCGCGCTTCATCGCCGAGGCCGCGGCCGGCGACGCGGCGCTGGAAGCGATGGCCGGCGGCGCCGGTTCCAGCATCGGCCGTGGCGGCATGCTGACCAAGATCCTGGCCGCCAAGCGAGCGGCGGGCAGCGGTACCAGCACCGTCATCGCCTGGGGCCGCGAACCGGATGTGCTGCTGCGGCTGGCGGCTGGCGAAGCCATCGGCACTGCCCTGTTGGCTGGCACCCCCAAGCTGGCTGCGCGCAAGCAATGGATGGTCGACCACCTGCAACTGCGTGGCGCGGTCGCAGTGGACGACGGCGCCGTGGCCAAGCTGCGCGACGAAGGCAAGAGCCTGCTGCCGATCGGCGTGCGCGAGGTGCAGGGGGAATTCATCCGCGGCGACGTGATCGCCGTGCGCAGCGCGGCCGGTGTCGAAGTGGCGCGCGGCCTGGCCAACTATTCAGCGGCCGAGGCACGGCTCATCGCCCGCAAGGCCTCGTCGCAGATCGAACTGCTGCTGGGCTACGCCAACGAGCCCGAACTCATCCACCGGACCAATCTGGTCCTGATGTAGCGCCCGGTGCGGCCCCGGCGGCCTTGTCCGCCGCGCCCTGGCCGCCGTCGGGCAGCCCGTCCAGCGCCGGCGCCTCGTCTTCGTGGCGCTGCATCCTCAAGCCCGACCGCAGGTAGCGGTTGTGCGGGTTGGTGCGCGGCAGGAAGCGCGCCAGTTCGGTCAGCGCCATCTCGTAGACGTTGCGCTTGAATTCGATGACCAGCTCCAGCGGCACCCAGTACTCGTTCCAGCGCCAGGCGTCGAATTCCGGGTGGTCGGTGGCGCGCAGGTTCATGTCGCTGTCGCGGCCGATCAGGCGCAGCAGGAACCAGATCTGCTTCTGGCCGCGGTAGTGGCCGCGCGCGTCCTTGCGGATGAAATGGTCGGGGACTTCGTAGCGCAGCCAGTCGCGCGTGCGGGCCACGATCTGGACGTGGTCCGGCAGCAGCCCCACTTCCTCGTGGAGCTCTCGGAACATCGCCTGCTCGGGCGACTCGCCGTGGTTGATGCCGCCTTGCGGAAACTGCCACGAGTGCGTGCGCAGCCGCTTGCCCCAGAAAACCTGATTGCGCGAGTTGAGCAGGACGATGCCGACGTTGGGCCTGAAGCCTTCCCGGTCGAGCATAATCGAACCCCAAATTAGTGACTAATTTCATTATTGCACCGGCACTGTGCGGCGTGCGAACCCTCGCTAACCCGCAGGCATCAGGCGGGCTTCTGACGGGGCTTGGCAGGCGCTGAACAGGGCAGCCGCAGGGCCTCATCCGGCACCGGCACCGTGTGCTCACCGGACCCCATGAAAGCCTCTGCCACATTCATCTCGACGCTCAAAGAAGCGCCCGCCGACGCCGAAGTTGCCAGCCATCAGTTGATGATGCGCGCGGGCTTCATCAAGCGCCTGGGCGCCGGCATCTACAACTACATGCCGCTGGGCCTGCGCGTGATCCGCAAGGTCGAGGCCATCATCCGCGAGGAGATGAACCGCGCCGGCGCCGTCGAATTGCTGATGCCCGTGGTCCAGCCCGCCGAGCTGTGGCAGGAAACCGGCCGCTTCCAGGCCTACGGCCCCGAGCTGCTGCGCATCAAGGACCGTCACGACCGCGACTTCGTGATTCAGCCGACCAGCGAAGAAGTCATCACCGACATCGCGCGCCAGGAGCTGCGCAGCTACAAGCAGCTGCCGCGAAATTTCTACCACATCCAGACCAAGTTCCGCGACGAGCGCCGGCCCCGTTTCGGCCTGATGCGCGGGCGCGAGTTCACGATGAAGGACGCCTATTCCTTCGACCGTGACAAGGCCTCGGCGCTGAAAAGCTACCAGACGATGTTCGATGCCTACAAGCGCATCTTCGACCGCTTCGGGCTGCAGTACCGCGCCGTGGCGGCCGACACCGGCGCCATCGGTGGCGACGCCTCGCACGAATTCCAGGTCATCGCCGACACCGGCGAAGACGCCATCGTCTACTGCCCGACCAGCGGCTACGCGGCCAACATCGAGCTGGCCGAAGCCGTGTCGCTGATCGCCGAGCGCGGCGCGCCGGCGCAGGCGATGACGAAGACCGCCACGCCCGGCAAGTCGACCTGCGAAGACGTGGCCGCGCTGCTCGGCCTGCCGCTGGCGCAGGCCGTGAAATCGCTGGTGCTGGCCACCGACGTCAAGAACGAGGCTGGCGACATCACGAAGACCACCGTGTGGCTGTTGCTGGTCCGCGGCGATCACAGCCTGAACGAGATCAAGGCCGGCAAGGTCGAAGGCCTGAAAGACTCGTTCCGCTTCGCGACCGGTGCCGAGATCGAAGACCACTTCGGTTGCAAGCCGGGCTACCTGGGCCCGATCGGGCTGAAGAAGCCGGTGAAGGTGGTGGCCGACCGCACGGTGGCCGCGATGAGCGATTTCGTCTGCGGCGCCAACGAGGCCGACTTCCACCTCACCGGCGTCAACTGGGGCCGCGACCTGCCCGAGCCCGACGTGGTGGCCGACATCCGCAACGTCGTGGCGGGCGACCCGTCACCCGACGGCCTGGGCTTGCTGGCCATCCAGCGCGGCATCGAAGTCGGCCATGTTTTCTACCTCGGCACGAAGAAGTACAGCGTCCCGATGAAGGCCCACTTCCTCGACGAAAACGGCAAGCCCCAGCCTTTCGAGATGGGTTGCTACGGCATCGGCGTGACGCGCCTGCTGGGTGCGGCCATCGAACAGAACCACGACGCGCGCGGCATGATCTGGCCGGCGTCGATGGCGCCGTTCAGCGTGGTGGTCTGCCCCATCGGCTACGACCGCAGCGCCGAGGTCCAGGCCGCTGCCGACCAGTTGCACGACGAGTTGGCGGCGCTGGGCATCGACGTGGTGCTCGACGACCGCGGCGAGCGTCCGGGCGCGATGTTCGCTGACTGGGAGCTGATCGGCGTGCCGCAGCGCGTGGTGCTGTCCGACCGTGGTCTGAAGGCCGGCACCGTCGAGTTGCAAGGCCGCCGCGAAGCGAGCGCCACGGTGCTGCCGCTGGCCGATGTGGTGGCCACGCTGAAGGTCCGCCTGGCCGCATGACGCGGGCCTCATGACGCTGGCGCGTCGCGCGCTGTTGTTCGGATCATTCGGGCCGCTGGCCCTGTGGGGTGGCGACGCCCGGGCCGGTGCGCAGGTTGAAGAGCCGCTGGCCGACGCCGTGCGTTCGGCGCTGGTGGCTGCCGTGGCCGAGGCTGCCCCGCCGCGCCCGCGCTTCGACAAGGTGGAAGAGCGGCTGGCCTATCTGCGCTGGCTGGGTGCGGCCAGCGACAGACTGAAGAAGCGCCAGACCGAGCACCACACCCGGGTCGAATTTCTGGAAGCGGCCTGGTACGAAAGCCGCCGCGCCGGGCTGGAAACCGCGCTGGTGCTGGGTCTGATCCAGGTGGAAAGCGGCTTTCGCAAGTACGCGATCAGCAGCGCCGGTGCGCGGGGCTACATGCAGGTGATGCCTTTCTGGGCACGGCTGATCGGCAACGGCGACGACCGCCGCCTCTTCCACCTGCAGACCAACCTGCGCTTCGGCTGCACCATCCTGCGCCACTACCTCGATCGCGAGCGTGGCGATACTTTCCTGGCGCTCGGGCGCTACAACGGCAGCCGGGGCAAGCCCGAATACCCGAACGCCGTGCTGGGCGCGCGGCGCTTCTGGGACCTGCCGGCCGGCTGATGCTGCGGCCGACCGGGCCTCAGTTCGGCGCGCTGAGCATTTGCTGAAGCTCGCCCGACTGGTACATCTCCATCATGATGTCCGAGCCGCCGACGAATTCGCCGTTGATGTAGAGCTGGGGGATGGTCGGCCACTGGGCGTAGTCCTTGATGCCCTGGCGCACCTCCTCGTCGTCGAACACATTGAAGGTCTTCAGGTCGTTGACGCCGCAGGCCTTCATCACCTGGATGGCGCGACCGGAAAAGCCGCACTGCGGAAACTGCGCGGTGCCCTTCATGAAGAGCACCACGCGGTGGCCCTTGACCAGTTCATCGATGCGTTGTTGCACGTCGCTCATGGGACCTGTCCTTGTCGAAATCAGCAGGCCGCGAGTATGCGACAGGCCGGCGCCGGGCCTTGTCGTGGGGTCTAGAAGCTGTAGCGCACGCCCAGTTGCAGCAGTGGTGACAGACGCACGTCGCGCGGCAGTGCGTCAGGGCCCTCGTAGCCGAAGATCGCGCGGCTGTTGCCCGTGCCCAGCCGCTCGGCCACCAGGCCGAGATCGGCCGTCAGGGCCAGCCCATTGGACCAGGCAGCACGGGCCTGGCCCAGGCCCAGGCGCGTGCTGCCGAAGGCTGTGCTCAGCGACAAGGGCAGCAAGGGGCCGGTCTGCAGGCCGATGCCCACCTGCCACTGCGGCCAGACGGTGTCGGCGGCCGGGGCGCGCAGGCCATCGGCGGCGCAGGCCGGCAAGCCCAGCAGGGCAAGCGACCAGCCCAGAACCATCCTTTGGAACTTCATGGCGAACCCCTTGGTGTGTGAAGGCAGGGTCATCATGCTTGCGATCACGCCCGGCTGCTGGCCGGATGTAAGCGATTTGCAGGCGCTGTTCTGCGCGCTGCTGGCCAGCCCCAGCTAGTCGACGGGGTGCCAGACCGCGCCAGTGCAGCGCGGCAGCCCGGCCAGGTCCGGCCGGGTCTGGGCCCGGGCGAAGCCGCGGGCCGCCAGCAGCGTCCGCACCGCGTCGGCCTGGTCGTGGCCATGTTCCAGCAGCAGCCAGGCGCCGGGCAGCAGGTGCTCGGGTGCGCCTTCGACGATGCGCCGCAGCGCCGCCAGTCCGTCGCCTTCGGGTGTCAGCGCGCTGCGTGGTTCGTGGGTCAGCGCGGCCAGGTGCGGGTCGTCGCCCGCCACATAGGGCGGGTTGGACACCGCCAGCCCGTAGCGGCGGCCGTGCAGCGGCGCCCACCAGTCGCCGTGCAGCCATTCGACGGAAAGACCGTGGCGCCTGCCGTTGGCCTCGGCCACGCGCAGCGCGGCCGCACTGGCGTCGCTGGCGGTGACGGCCGTGGCCGGCCGCCGGTGCTGGACGGCCAGCGCGATGGCGCCGCTGCCGGTTCCCAGGTCGACCAGGCTGTCCTGCGGCGCCGCGGCCAGCCTTTCCAGCGCCCACTCGACCAGCAACTCGGTCTCGGGCCTCGGCACCAGCACGTCGGGCGTCACCTGCAGCGCCAGGCCGCAGAACTCGCGCTCGCCCAGCAGGTAAGCGAGTGGCCAACCGGCTGCGCGCTGTTGCAACTGTTGCCGCAGTTGTGTGGTCTGCGCCTCGGTCAGCGCCTGGTCGTCGTGCGCCAGCAGCCAGGTGCGCTGCCGGTTCAG
The DNA here is from genome assembly GCA_947453725.1 of Betaproteobacteria bacterium. Lineage (GTDB taxonomy): Bacteria > Pseudomonadota > Gammaproteobacteria > Burkholderiales > Burkholderiaceae_C > Rubrivivax. The sequence goes on from CANGHH010000007.1 coordinate 92,580, forward strand.
CAGGTGGCCGACCAGCAACTGCGCGTCCAGCCGGTCCACGCCGGCCTGGCGTGCGAAGCTCAGCAACTCGGCGATGCGCATGGCCGGTTCAGCGGCCGCCGGCTTGCAGCTGTTCCAGCTGCTCGCTGGCGCGTGCTGCCTGCAGGGCCGCCACGACGTCGCCGAGGTCGCCGTCCATGATCTGCGCCAGCTTGTACAGGGTCAGGTTGATGCGGTGGTCGGTCAGCCGGCCCTGCGGGAAGTTGTAGGTGCGGATGCGGTCGCTGCTGTCGCCGCTGCCGATCAGGCCCTTGCGGGTGGCAGCCTCCTTCGCGGCGCGTTCGCCGCGTTCCCTTTCGCGCAGTCGCGCCTGCAAGACCACCATCGCCTTGGCCTTGTTGCGGTGCTGGCTGCGGTCGTCCTGGCACTCGGCCACCAGGCCGGTCGGCAGGTGGGTGATGCGGATCGCGCTGTCGGTCTTGTTGATGTGCTGGCCGCCGGCGCCACTGGCGCGGAAGGTGTCGATGCGCAGGTCGGCCGGGTTCAGCGTGAGCTCTTCGGCCTCGTCGGGCACGGGCATCACGGCCACGGTGCAGGCGCTGCTGTGGATGCGTCCCTGGCTTTCGGTGCTGGGCACGCGCTGCACGCGGTGGCCGCCGCTCTCGAAGCGCAGCTGGCCATAGACGCCATCGCCCTCGACGCGCAGCACCAGTTCCTTGTAGCCGCCCAGATCGCTGTCGCTCTGACTCATGACCTCGGTGCGCCAGCCCTGGCGTTCGCAGAAGCGCAGGTACATGCGCGCCAGGTCGCCCGCGAACAGCGCCGATTCGTCGCCACCGCTGCCGGCGCGGATTTCCAGGAAAGCCGGCCTTTCGTCGTCGGGGTCCCTGGGGATCAGCGACAGCTGCAGCTCGGCCTGCAGCTGCTCGATGTCGGCGCTGGCGCCGGCGATCTCTTCCTGCGCCATCGCTGCCATCTCGGGGTCGCCCTCGCTGCGGGCCATCTCCTGTGCGGCAGCCAGGTCGCGTTCGCGCTGCTGGTAGCGGGCGTAGCGTGTGACGATGCCGCTGACCTCGGCCTGCTCGCGCGACAGCGCGCGCCAGCGCTGGATGTCGGCCGCCAACTGTGGGTCGGACAGCGTGGCGTCCAGCTCGGCCAGGCGCAGGGCCAGGCGTTCGTAACGGTCGCGCAGGGTGGGGTTCATGGTGTCGTCCAAAGCAGGCCGCCGCGCAACGGACGCGGCGGCGGCTGGTGCGTCAGCTAACGGCCGTCGCCGCCGGGGTGGCGCGAGGCCGAGCGCAGGAAGAGGCGCGACACGGTGTCGGCCAGCCGCTGGCGTTCATCGCCTTCGGCGGCATGCAATTCGGCCAGCGTGCCGTGCAGCAGCTTGTGCGTGATGCCGCGGGCCATCGCTTCCAGCACCTTCTCGGCCGGCTCGCCGCGGGCCAGCGCCTTGCGGGCGCGGGCCAGTTCGACCGCGCCCCAGTCGTCGGCCTGGCGGTTCAGCGCCTGGATCAAGGGCACCGCGGCGCGCTGGTCCAGCCAGTGCGCGAAGCTCTGCACGCCGGCGTCGACGATGGCTTCGGCCTGTTGCACGGCGGCCTGGCGCTTCTCGCCGGCCGTCTGCACCAGCGCCGACAGGTCGTCGACGGTGTAGAGGTAGACGTCGGAGACCTGCGCCACCTCCGGTTCGATGTCGCGCGGCACGGCCAGGTCGACCATGAACATCGGCCGGTGGCGGCGCGCCTTCAAGGCCCGTTCGACGGCGCCCAGGCCGATGATCGGCAGCGTGCTGGCGGTGCAGGAAATGACGGCGTCGAATTCGTGCAGGCGGTTCGGGATGTCCGACAGGCGCATGGCCTCGCCGCCGAAGCGGGCGGCCAGCCTTTCGCCGCGTTCCAGCGTGCGGTTGGCCAGCGCGATGGACTTCGGCGCGCGGGCCTCGAAGTGCGTGGCCACCAGTTCGATCATTTCGCCGGCGCCGACGAACAGCACCTTGATCTGGTGCAGGTCTTCGAAGAGCTGGGCGGCCAGGCGGACGGCGGCGGCGGCCATGCTGATCGAATGCGAGCCGATCTCGGTCGAGGTGCGGACTTCCTTGGCCACCGCGAAGGAGCGCTGGAACAACTGGTGCAGCGTGGTGCCCAGCGTGCCGGCTTCGTCGGCCAGGCGCACGGCCTGCTTCATCTGGCCGAGGATCTGCGGCTCGCCCAGCACCATCGAGTCCAGCCCCGAGGCCACCCGGAAGGCATGGCGCGCGGCGGCGTGGTCTTCCATCACATAGCTGTGGTCCAGCAATTGCCCGCCGGTGATGCCGCCTTGCTCGGCCAGCCAGTCCAGCGTCGGGCGCACCAGTTCGTGGATCGGCTCGGGGCCGGCGGCCACGTAGAGCTCGGTGCGGTTGCAGGTCGACACCAGCGCGGCTTCGGGCACGTTGCGGCGCAGGCGCTCACGCAGGCCGTGCAGGGCCGGGGCCAGTTGCTCGGGGGCGAAGGCCAGCCGCCCGCGCAAGTCCAGCGGTGCAGTGGTGTGGTTCAGCCCGAGGGCCACGAGGTTGACGGCAGCGCTCACGCGACAATTGTAGGGAGTGGGGGCCGCGCTGCACGCGCCGCCGGTTTGAGCGATGTCAAAACCGGGTCGGCACAGGCGGGCCCTTCAAAGGAAATCACGATGATGGGACCGCTGGACGCGCTGTGGCACTTGGGCAATCTGCTGACGCCGGCCTTGCTGTTGGGGCTGCTGTCGGCCGGCTTCAGCAAGCTGGTCTGGCGCCGTGAACTGGCCGGCGTGCGCTGGCGGCGGCTGGCCGGCCCGGCCTGCATGGTGGCGGCCGTCGCCACCGTTGGCGGCCTGGTCGTCTTCGGCCGCGACGGCCGGATGGCGACCTATGGCGCGATGGTCGCCGGCTGCGCCCTCACGCTGTGGTGGCAGGGCTTCGGGCCGGGGCGGCGCTGAGGCGCCCGTGGTCGCCTGCGCCGCCCCCTTCGTGCAGCGCGGGTGTCGCCCGCAGCGAATGCGGGAAGGCTTCGGTGATGCGCACGTCGAGCATCTGGCCGACCAGCCGCGCCGCGTTCGGGCCGCCGTCGAAATTCACGATGCGGTTGCACTCGGTGCGGCCCATCCGTTCGTTGGCGCCGTTGCCCAGCCTGTCGCCCCTGCCGTTGTTGCGTGAGGGACCTTCGACCAGGATGCGCTGCACCGTGCCTACCAGGCTGGCGCTGATGCGCTTGACGTTGTCGTCGATGGTGGCTTGCAGATGGCGCAGCCGCTTCAGCTTGAGCGCTTGCGGCGTGTCGTCGGCCAGTGACGCCGCCGGCGTGCCCGGGCGCTTGCTGAAGACGAAGCTGAAGCTGGCGTCGAAGGCCACGTCTTCGATGAGCTTCATCATCTTGCCGAAGTCTTCTTCGGTCTCGCCGGGGAAACCGACGATGAAGTCGCTGCTGATGCGGATGTCGGGCCGCACGGCGCGCAGCTTGCGGATGGTGCTCTTGTATTCCATCGCGGTGTAGCCGCGCTTCATCGCCGACAGGATGCGGTCGCTGCCGTGCTGCACCGGCAGGTGCAGGTGGTTGACCAGCTTGGGCACACGGGCGTAGACGTCGATCAGCCGCGGCGTGAATTCGTTCGGGTGGCTGGTGGTGTAGCGGATGCGCTCGATGCCGGGGATCTCGGCGACGACCTCGAGCAGCAGGGCGAAGTCGGCGATCTCGGTGGTGTTGCCCATCACGCCGCGGTAGGCGTTGACGTTCTGCCCCAGCAGCGTCACTTCCCTCACGCCCTGGTCGGCCAGACCGGCCACTTCGGCCAGCACGTCGTCGAGCGGGCGGTGGACTTCCTCGCCGCGCGTGTAGGGCACCACGCAGTAGCTGCAGTACTTGCTGCAACCTTCCATGATCGACACGAAGGCCGAGGCGCCATCGACGCGCGCTGGCGGCAGGTGGTCGAACTTCTCGATCTCTGGGAAGCTGATGTCGACCTGCGGCCGGTGCTGCTCGCTGCGCGCGGCGATCATCTGCGGCAGGCGGTGCAGGGTCTGCGGGCCGAAGACCAGATCGACGTAGGGCGCGCGGGCGATGATGGCCGCGCCCTCCTGGCTGGCCACGCAGCCGCCGACGCCGATCAGCACGCCCGGCTTGGCCTTCAGGTGCTTGACGCGACCGAGGTCGCTGAAGACCTTTTCCTGCGCCTTCTCGCGAACCGAGCAGGTGTTGAAAAGGATCAGGTCGGCCTCGTCGACATCGTCGGTCTTCTCGTAGCCCTCGGCGGCGCGCAGCACGTCGGCCATCTTGTCGGAGTCGTAGTCGTTCATCTGGCAGCCGAAGGTGCGGATGAAGACTTTCTTGCCGGCCTTGCCGTCGATGGGATGGTCGTCGGTCATGGCCGGCTCCAGGTTTGTGAGGAAGGATCGAAGGCCCAGCGGGCGGCCTGCTCGGGCGTGGTCGGCCAGGGCAGGCGGGCGCGCTCGGCGGCGCTGAGGATCCACACGTCGAGCAGCAGGCCGTTGGGGTCGACGGTGTAGTTGACGACCAGCCGCTGGTCGACCAGCGTGCCCGACAACTGCAGCAGGTTGTTGTCGCCGCGGATGCGCGCCCCCGGTGCCAGTCTCGCGGCGCGGCCGTTCAGCGCCACCTCGGGCGGCTGGCGCACGACCAGTTCACCGCGCAGCGCGGTTGCCGGGAAGGGACGCGGCATCTGCGCCGCGGCGGGACCGGCCAACAGGCCGGCCCAGGCCAGCATGGCGGCCAGAGAAACACAGCGAAGCATGGTGTAGATCCAGAGGCTGTGGAAGGGAAGCGCCCAAGTCTAACGGGCGCTTCAGGCTGCCAGGCGCTCGACGCCCTTGGCGTTTCAGCGTCAGCGCCTTCCCGCGGGGCCCGTCCTGCTCGACCCGCCAGTCGTCGCATCCCGCCCGTTCAGGGCTGGGCCTGGACCTTGAACATCGCCGAGGCGCGCAGCGACGAGCGGTTGTGCCAGCGCGGCGTCTCCTGGAAGCGGGCCAGCCCGGGTCCGCCATCGGCTTCGGCCCGCAAGCCGCTGAAGCGGGCCGCGACGAAGTCAACGAAGGCCCGGACGCGAGGGATGCGGCGGTGGTTCTGCCGGTAGTACAAGGTGATCGGCGGGTTGTCCAGCATCTCCCAGTCGGCCAGCGCCGGCACGATGCGACCGCTGCGCAGGTGGTCCAGCAGCGTCACGTCGGACAGCAACATCACGCCGTGGCCGGCGAGCACCGCGTCGAGCAGGGCCTCGCGGTCGTTGCCGGTCAGCCAGCTGCGCACGGTGACTTCCTCGACCTCGTCAGCGCGCGAAAAGCGCCAATGGTCCAGCAGCACCCCGCTGGGGTTGCGAAACGGAAAGCAGGCATGGCGCGCCAGCTCGCGTGGCCGTGCCGGCATGCCATGTTCGGCCCAGTAGCGGGGCGCACCGCAGATCAGACCGCGGGTGCTGGCCAGCGGGCGTGATGCGAGGTCGTGCGGCTGCTGCCAGCCCATCAGGGCGAACACTTCGACCCCGCTGGCACCCGCTTCGGTGATCCGGCCCACGGTGCGCAGATCGACCTCCACCTCGGGGTAGCGCTGGTGGAAGTCGGCCAGCGCCGGCATCAGGCAGTGGCGCGCCACTTGGGTCGGTGCGCCGACGACCACCGTGCCACGCGGCCTGTCCCTGGCCAGCCTGACCATTTCGCCGGCAGCCTGGATCTGCTCGATCGCGGGGCGGCAGGCCTCGAGGTAGGTCGAGCCGTCAGCGGTCAGGTCCAGCCCGCTGGGCTTGCGGTCGAAGAGCGCGGTGCCCAGTTCGCGTTCCAGCGCGCTGACCAGCTTGGCCACGGCGGCCAGGCTGACGCCCAGGTTGCGTGCAGCCCCCGAGAGGCTGCCGGCTTCGGCCGAGGCCAGGAAGTATTCAAGTCCGCGCAGTTGGTCCATGGGGGCCCTGTTGCTGCCGGATTGAAGGCCGGTTGGCCTTGCCCGCCCGCGGAGCCTCAACCGGCGGTTGAGGCTGGCTGGCCGCTTTGCGGGATGGCGGATGCAGCGGCCCGATCCTAGGATGCAACGGTCGCAACCGCAGGCCCAGACCATGAAGAATCCGTCCCGCTCGCTGTGCGTCCTGTTCGTGCTGTCGGCCCTGGGCGGTAGCGCCGCGGCGCAGTCTTCGGCCGCCGTGAGGCTGCTTGTCCCGGTGGCCGCCGGCGGACCCTCGGACCAGGCGGCGCGACTGATCGCCCGCTCGATGTCGAAGGTCCTCGGCCAGGACGTCATCGTCGAAAACAAGCCCGGGGCCAATGGCGCCCTCGGCGCGCAGGCCCTGGCGGCGGCGCCGGCCGACGGCCACACGCTGCTGTTCGCCCTGGGCGGCATGATCGGTCTGCCGCTGTTGATGAAGAACCCGCCCTATGCGTCGCTGACCGAATTCACGCCGCTGGGCGCCGTTGGCGGCAACCAGATCTGCCTGTTCGTGCACCCCAGCCTGCCGGTCAGCACGACGCAGGAATTCGTCAACCATGCGCGCGCCAACCCCGACCAGCTCAGCTACGGCACCAGCGTGCCGACGGAATACCTCGCCGCGGCCCAACTGATCCAGTTCACCGGTGTGCGCATGACGCGCATCCCCTACCGCGGCAGCGCGGCCATGCTCCCTGACTTCCTGGAGGGCCGCATCCAGGTCGGTTTCATGCCGCCCGCGACCGGCGCTGCACAGGTCAAGACCGGTCGGCTCAAGCTGCTGGGCTGCAACGTGCCGCAGCGCCTGGCGGGCCTGCCCGAGGTGCCGACGCTGGCCGAAGCAGGCATCCCGGCCGTGGGTGCGCGCGCCCATCATCTGTTGCTCGGACCGGCCAAGCTGCCGGCCGAGGCCAGCGTGCGGCTGGGGGCGGCGCTGCGCAAGGCCGCGGTCGATCCCGCGGTGCGGGCCGAGTTCGACCGGCTGCTGATACCCGTCGAGGCCCTGACCGCCGAGCAGACGACGGCCGCGATCCGCGATGGCGAAGGTGTCTGGGCGCAGTTCGTGCGTGACAACGGCATCGTGCCGGAATGACGGTCCGCTGGCCGCCGGCCGGGCTTCAGCGGAAGGGCTCGGCACGGCGCAGCAGTTCCTCCAGCCCTGGTTCATTCGGGTCGCGCGGCGCCCCCGGATGAATGATCGCCACCTGGCAACTCTCGGCCGCCTCCACCAGCTGGCGGTAGCTGCCCGCGGTGATGTCGGCGAGGGTGGCCTGACGGCGCTCGTCGTACTTGAACATCCGGTCGTTGATGGTCTGGCACTCGTTGCAGCTGGGGCAGCGCGCGGTCTCGATCCAGGCTTCGTCACGCGAGCGCACCGAGGCGGCCGCCTCGGATGTTGCGGGCGCGACCATGCGAGGTGCGTCGCTGGCCGGCGGTTCCGTGGGCGAGGCAGCAGCCGCCGGTGCCGCCGTCGCGCCTTGCGCTGCGCTGTGCTCCTGCAGCCGTCGCCACAGCAGCAGGCAGCGGCGGGTGGCCTGCATCAGGCGGGCGTCGACGACGACGCGGTGCAGCCTGTCCTGCGCGTCGGCGGCCCAGACGAAGGGCAGCTGCTGGGCGGCTGCCGGGTCGTCGAGGGCCAGCCAGTCGGCCACCGGCAGCATCGCCGGGGTCCACTGCGCCTGCGGCACGGCGGCGAAGTGCGGCGCGTAGCGGGCGTCGCACAGCAGGAAGTCGGCGAAGGTGAAGGCGCAGGCCACGCGCACCCGGTGCAGCTTGGCATCGGCGTATTCCAGCGTCTCTACCGCCCAGTCCTGCCCGGGCTGCGGGTTGTTTTCGAGCGAGAAGCGGGTGGCCCAGCTGCTGCCGGCGGCAGCGTCGTAGCTGAAGGCCGGGAAGGCGCGCGACTGCATGGCAGCGGCGGCCAGCAGGTAGGGCGGCAAGGCGCTGGCGCCGTCGTCAGGCCCGGCATAGACGCTGAACAGCGCTGGCCCGGCGACGGCCAGCCCATGGGCGATGCGCGAGCGCAGGGCGACCAGGTTGGCGCTGCTGGCCTGCAGCACGAACTGGCCGCCCAGCCCCATCGCGGTGGTCGCCAGCCGCGCGCTGCGCACGCCAAAGGCGAAGTGGCCCATGCCGATGGCCGCTTCCTCCAGCAACTCGGTGCTCTGCACCAGCACCTTGACCGGCAGGCCGGCGGACAGCAGGTCCATCAGCATCGCATTCTCGGGCGCCGCGTTGCGCTCGGGCGGGATGCAGACCAGGTAGTCGGGGCCCAGCGCCAGGTCGTCGGCCGTCAGCGCGTGCGCGTCCAGCGCGTCGAAGTACAGGTCGTGTTCGGACTCGATGTAGTGACCCCGCACCTCCAGCCTGGCTACCAGCAGTGCCTTGACCAGGGCCAGCAACGCCGGCAGGCGCTGCGCGAAGGCCGCCGCCGCCGCAGCGCAGTTGTCGAAGGCGAATTCGAAGCAGGCGTCAGTCCCGTCGCCCGACCCGCCCTGTTCAGGCGCGTGGAAGCGCTGCGATTCGAGCACGCGCAGGGTGGCCAGCAGGCGCTGGTGGCGGGCCGGCGGCAGTTCGTCCTGCGGCAGGCCCTTGCCGACGATGCGCGACAGCACGTCGAAGTCGAAGGCCTGCTGCTGCGGGCCACCCAGCGCGGCCTTCAGGCTGTCGGGCAGGCGGCTGACCTGCGAATGGCTGAACGCCGCCCGCAGGATGTCGGACAGCCCGGCCACCAGCGGGCCCAGTTCGGCTTGGAAACGGCGTGACTTTTCGCGCCGGGCCGCCCGCCAGGCGTGCGCCAGGAGGCGCGCCGGCAGGGCCTGCGTGCAGCCCAGCAGTTCGCCATCGGCAGGCAGGCCGCTGCTGGCGCGGGCCAGCACCTCTTGCAGCGCGGCCTGCTCGTCGGCTGGCGCGCGGGCAGCGAGCCGCGTGATCGCGGCCTGCCAAGCCTCGGTCAGCGTGCCGCTCGCGCCAGCGGCGACCGCGCTGCGGATCTCGTGTTCGAGCTGCAGCGTCTGGCGGCGCAGGCGCTCGCCGTCCGCACCGCGCGGCGCCACGTTCTGCAGCATGCCGTCGACCAGGCTGGACAGTGAGCGCAGGGCCTCGGGGCCGTCGCCGTCGAGCAGCACCACCGGGAAGTCGTGCCGCAGCGCGTTCAGCTCCCGGTAGGGGGCCAGCAGGGCCGGGCGCAAGCCCATGCCTTCGATGCCGGCCAGGCCCGGCGCGGTCTTGCTGCGCCGGCCGGTGGCGTGGAACTGCTGCAGGTCCTGGGCTGGAAGGGGCGCGTCCATCACGCGGCCTCGTCCGTCGCGACCTGCGCCTCGGGCCAGACGGTGACCTTGTCGAGCTCGTGCTCGAAGCCCGCGCGGATGCGCTCGGGCGAGCGCAGCGCGCTGGCGTGGTGCATGTCTTCGTACAAAGGCGCTGCGGGGTTGCGGTAGAGGATGCCCACGGGGATCGGGTCTTGCAGCGAGGCGATCGCGCGCGCCTGGTCGATGTCGACGGGGTCGTGCGCCCGCTGGTTGCGGTGGCTGCTGGCGATCGCCGGGCTCAGCTGCAGGCCATCGGCGTGGGTCAGCAGCAGCAGACGCTGCGGGTCGTGCAGCCAGGGATCGAAGCTGCGCGGCATGAATTCGGGGCAGCGCTGGAGCACCCGCACGAAGGAGAAGCCGCGGTGGCGGTGGGCCTTCTGCAGGATGTCGAACAGCAGCTCGGGCACCCAGTCGACGGCCTGCGCGACGAAGGACGCGCCCTGCACGCCCATCGTCACCGTCAGCGGGTTCATCGGCTCCAGCGTGGCGCCGTGCGGCGTGGTGTTGCTCTTGAAGCCGCGCGGGCTGGTCGGCGAGGCCTGCTTCTTGGTCAGGCCGTAGACGTGGTTGTCGTGCAGCACCACGGTCATGTTCATGTTGTAGCGGAGCGCGTGGATCCAGTGCCCCGCGCCGATGCTGCAGCAGTCGCCGTCGCCGGTGCTGACGAAGATGTTCAGGTCGGGCCGCGCCATGCGGATGCCCTCGGCCACCGGGAAGGCGCGGCCGTGCAGGCTGTGGAAGCCGTAGGTCTTCATGTAGTGCGGCAGCCGGCTGCTGCAGCCGATGCCCGAGACGAAGACCGTGTTCTCGGGCGCCAGCGCTTCCTCGCTGCACAGGCGCTGCATGGCGGCCAGGATGGCGTTGTCGCCGCAGCCGCTGCACCAGCGCGGCACGCCGCCCTGGTAGTCCTCCAGCGCATGGTGTTCCTCGTGCAGCTGGATCACGCAACGACTCAGCGACTGGTTCATGATGGTTCTCCTTGACCCAGCAGCGCGGCCCGCGCCGCTTCGACGATGCTGCCCGGCTTGATCGGCTGGCCGCGGGCCTGGCTCCAGCAGTCGATGTCGACCAGGAAGCGCGAGCGCAGCAGCATCGCCAGCGCCGAATAGCGGCGGTTGTCCTCGTCGATCAGCGCGTCCTCGGGCTTGTCGGACCAGTTGCATTCGATGGTCATCACGCGCCGGAAGCGCTGCAGGATCTCGCGGATGCCCGAGGGCAGCGGCTGGATGAAGCGCAGGTGCAGCGCCGACACCGCCAAGCCCTGGGCGCGCAGGCGCAGCACGGCTTCCTCGATGGCGCCCAGCGTGCTGCCCCAGCCGACGAGCAGCAGGTCGCCGCCTTCGTCGGGCCGGCCGCCGAACACCGTGGGGGCTTTCAGCGTCTTCTGCAGCGCCGCCAGCTTCAGGCTGCGCGCGCGCAGGCCTTCTTCGTTGATGGCCGGGTCGTAGGCGACCTTGCTGTTGCGGTCGTGCGCCAGGCCGGTCAGCGTGTGCATGCCGCCGGGCTGGCCGGGCTGGAAGCGGCGCGACAGGCCAGTCACCGGGTCCCAGTCGTAGGGCTTGGCGCCGGCGGGCACCGGGGTCTGGTCGACCGGTGGCGCCAGCCAGTCGTTGCTGAACACCGGCCGCGGGAAAGGCTGCTGTGCGCTCGACAGGCTGGCGTCGGACAGCACCACCACGACCATGCCGAACAGCTCGGCGAGCTTGCGCGCGGTGATCACCGAGTAGAAGCAGTCCTCGATGCTGCACGGCGCCAGCACCACCTTGGGCGCGTCGCCGTGGCCGCCGAACATCGCGGCCAGCAGGTCGCCCTGTTCCACCTTGGTCGGCTGGCCGGTGCTGGGTCCGCCGCGCTGGACGTTGACCACCACCAGCGGAATCTCGGCCATCACGGCCAGGCCCATCGCTTCCTGCTTCAGCGAAAAGCCGGGGCCCGAGGTGATGGTGACCGCGCACTTGCCGGCGTAGCTGGCACCGATGGCGAAGGCGCAGGCGGCGATCTCGTCCTCGGCCTGGTGCACGACGCCGCCGACGTTCTCGAAGACCTCGCTGAGGTAGTGCGAGGCCGAGGTGGCCGGCGTGATCGGGTACATCGCGCAGATGTCCATCCCCGATGCGATGACGCCCAAGGCCAGCGCCGTGTTGCCGTTGACGACGATCTGCGGCACCTTCGCGCGCTGCGCCGGGATGCGGTAGCGGACGTCCAGGTTGGCCGCGCCCCAGGCCGCGCCGGCTTCGTAGAGCGCGACGTTGGCCGCGATGACCTGCTGGTCCTTCTTGCCGAAGATGCGCGCGATCTGCTCGCGGGCCAGCGTGGCGTCCAGGCTGTAGAGCTGGCACAGCAGCCCCAGCACGAACATGTTCTTGCCCTTGCGCGGGTCGCTGACCAGCCGCTTGCAGGCCTCTTCCAACGGCACCTCGTGGACCTCGAAGCCGTCGTGGCGCAGCGCCTGCACGGTCTTGCCGTACGAGGCCACGACCGCCGCGTCGCGGTGCTGGCCCCACATGCTTTCCAGCAGGATCATCGCGCCGGGTTTGAGCTCGCCGGCCTGCACGCGGCCGATCAGCACCTGCTCGTTGAAGGCCACCACCAGGTCGGTCTGGTCGCCGCCGTTGCTGACGCGCTGGCTGCCGATGCGGATGCGGATGCCGCTGGCGCCGGCCACGCTGCGCGCCGGCGGCTGGATCTCGGCCGGGATGATCTCGGTGGTCCAGATGCCGTTGCCCATGCGCGCGGCGATCGCCGCCAGGCTTTGGCCGCAGCGCTGGGCGCCTTCGCCCGAATCGCTGATGACCTCGATGATCTGTTCGGCCAGGGTGGTCGCCGGCTGCCTGTGCGCGGCGACTGCGGCACCGACGGGTTCGGGGCTCAGGAGGGTGTTCATGGTGGTTTGCGGTGGGCGCCTAGGCGATGTGCAGGCGCGCGTAGCCGCGTTCGCGGCGGGGGATGCCGAAGGGGCGCTCATCTGACCGGCCATCCGCTTCCTTGCCGGCGGCGTTGACCGCGGCTTCGCTGTCTCGCAGACCCAGCCAGGCCTTCATGCCGCGCGCCGCCAGGCGGCCGGCGCCCATGGCCTTGATCACCGTGGCGGCGCCGGTGACGATGTCGCCGCCGGCGAACACGCCGGCCAGCGACGTGGCCAGGTTTTCGTCGGTGGCGATGTAGCCGCGCTGGTCCAACTTCAGGCCCGAGGTCTGGCCGATGATGGGGTTGGCGTTGGTGCCGATGGCGTAGACCACCATGTCGGTCTCGATCTCGAAGCTGCTGTCGGGCACGGGTACCGGGCGGCGCCGTCCCGAAGCGTCGGGCTCGCCCAGCTGCATGCGTTCGCAGCGCACGGCGCGCACGTTGTTCTGGGCGTCGGCCAGCAGGTCCACCGGCGTCGTCAACCAGTGGAACTCCACGCCTTCTTGCTGCGCGTGGTGGATTTCTTCGGCCCGCGCCGGGGCTTCGTCGGCGGTGCGCCGGTACAGGCAGACCACCCGCTCGGCACCGAGCCGCAGGCTCACCCGCAGCGCGTCCATCGCGGTGTTGCCGGCGCCGATGACGGCCACGCGCCGGCCGGCTTGCAGCGGCGTGTCGTGCTGCGGGAAGTCGCGTGCCCGCATCAGGTTGCAGCGCGTCAGCAACTCGTTGGCCGACAGCACGCCGTTCAGCGATTCACCCGGGATGCCCATGAAACTCGGGTAGCCGGCCCCGGTGCCGACGAAGACCGCGTGGAAGCCCATCTCGGTCAGCATCTGCTCGAGCGTGAACAGGCGCCCGACCAGGGTGTTGCACTCGAAGCGGATGCCGAGCTGCCTGAGCTTGCCGATCTCGACATCGACCACGCTGTTGGGCAGGCGGAAGTCGGGGATGCCGTACTTCAGCACCCCGCCGGGTTCCTGGAAGGCTTCGTAGACGGTGACGTCGCAGCCGGCCTTGGCCATGTCGGCGGCGCAGGCCATGCCGGCCGGACCGGAGCCGACGATGCCGACCTTGAAAGGCTGGGCCTCGATGTAGGGCATGTTGGCCCAGCCCTGGGCGATGGCCCTGTCGCCGACGAAGCGTTCAAGGCGGCCGATGGCCACCGGCTCCAGGCTGTCGCCGACGGTGCAGACGCCTTCGCACTGGCTTTCCTGCGGGCAGACGCGTCCGCACACCGAGGGCAGCAGGTTGGTGCGGGTGATCACGTCATAGGCGCCATGGACGTTGTTCGCCGCCAGCTGGCGGATGAAGCCCGGGATGTCGATGCCGACCGGGCAGCCGCGCACGCAGGGCTCGTCGTCGCAGTCCAGGCAGCGCGCGGACTCGAGCAGCGCCTGCTCCGGGCTGTAGCCGATGGCGACCTCGTCGAAGTTGCGCACGCGATCGGCGGGGGCCTGTTCGGGCATCGGCGTGCGGGCCTGCGGGATGCTGCGGATGGTCTTCTTCTTGGCCATGTTGGTCGGCTCCGGGTGTCAGGGCGCGGGCGCCGGATCGGCCATCGGGGCGGCGTTGCGCAAGCGGCAGCTCTCGTTGAAGGCCTGCAGCGCCACCTGCTCGGCGGGCTTGTAGCGACCCAGGCGCGCCATCAGGTCGTCGAAGTCGACCTGGTGGCCGTCGAAGTCGGGCCCGTCGACGCAGGCGAACTTCACGCTGCCGCCGACCTTCACGCGGCAGCCGCCGCACATGCCGGTGCCGTCGACCATCACCGGGTTCAGGCTGACCAGGGTGCGGGTGCCGTGCGGGCGGGTGAATTCGGCGCAGCCTTTCATCATGATGGGCGGCCCGATGGCCACCACCTCGTCGATGTCGGCGTGCTGCGCGTAGGCCTGCCGCAGGCCCTCGGTGACCCGGCCGTGGAGGCCGGCCGACCCGTCATCGGTGCAGACGATCAGTTCGTCGCAACAGGCGTGGAACTTGTCTTCCCAGAAGATCAGCCCGCGGCTGCGGAAGCCCAGCACGCCGATGACGCAGGCGCCGTTTTCCTTGTGGGCCCGCGCCTGCGGATAGACGGGCGCGACGCCCAGACCGCCGCCGACACAGACCACCTTCTTCGCCTGGCCGACAGGGCTGGGCGCGCCCATAGGCCCGACCAGCGCGAATAGTTGCGTGCCGACCTGACAGGTCTGCTGCATTTCGAGCGTGGTCTTGCCGACGGCCTGGATGACCAGGGTGATGGTGCCCTTGACGGTGTCGAAGTCGGCCAGCGTCAGCGGGATGCGCTCGCCGTGTTCGTGCGCCATCACGATCACGAACTGGCCGGGCCGCGCGGCGCGCGCCATCTGCGGGTGTTCGATCTCCAGCAGATAGGTGTGCGCCGAGATGTCCTGGCGCGTGACGATCTGGAAATCGGACATGGCGTGCTCGCAGGGTCGGGTTTTGAAAGGCGCCAGTGCAGCGGCGGCAGAACGGCCGGGTCCACGCGGGTGGGATTCGGTGCTGCTGGGTGCATCGCGTGGCTCGATCCGACCCGCTGATCGAAGCACGGCGCCCGGGGCGAAAACTTGACCCGCATCAAGGTTCGGGACGGGGCGCGGGCCGGCCGGCGCCGGTCGGCTTTGCGCGCCATCCATCGTCCCTCCGCAACCCGGGGGGAACATGGTTCGCGGTGCCGACCTTCTGGCGCCGGGTCATCCGGCCTCGGCCCCGCGGGCCTGCGGACTACTTGGTGAAGCTGGCCTTCACCGACAGGCTCTTGCTCATCGTCACCGTGCACGTGGGTTGCGTGCCGGCGCAGGCGCCGCCCCAGCCGGCAAAGGCCAGACCTGCCGGCGGTGCCGCCGTCAAGGTCACGGCGGTGTTGGCGGCGAAACTGGCGGCGCATGCGGTGCTGCAGCGGATCCCCGCCGGCGCGCTGCTGACCGTGCCGACATTGCTGAAACTGAGCGCGAGCGAGAAGGGACCTGCGGCTGCACCACCGCCGCCACCGCCGCCAGCGCCACCGCCACCGCCACCGCCGGCCGCCACGAAGGTGGCCGTGACGGCGCCTTCGGCATTCAGCGCCACGGTGCAACTGCCCGCGTTGCCCGCGCACAGCCCGCCCCAGGTGGCAAAGCTGCTGCCGGAGCTGGCCTTGGCCGTCAGCGTGACGCTGGCGCCTGGCGTGTAGACGCCGTAGCACTTGCTGGGGCAGCTGTAGGTCTTGTCGGACGAGGACACGCTGCCATTGCCGACGACGCTGACCGTGAGCGCATTGACGTCCAGGTTGGCGGCCACGTTCTGTGCACCGATGGCGTTGCCCAGTTCACCTGCGCCGGGGGCCGTGCAGGTGCCGTCCGCGCACAGCGCTTCGTGCGTGAGGGGGTCATAGACGCCGGCGTACTGGTAGTACTCGTAGCGCCGAACCACCGCATGGTTGCCGTTGCCGACATTGCCCTGGTTGGCCAGCTTGCCGCGCCGGCGTTGACCGGCGCCCGGGGGGTCGGCCTGCAGCAGCGACCAGTTGACCTCGACCTGCGCCGCGTTCTCGGGCACCACGGCGTGGTTGTCACCCACGAGCTGGTCCAGGTCGACGCGGCCGGGCTGCTCGGTCTTGTAGACGCGCACCCATTGCGCATCGCCGAACTGAGCCGGCGGCGGGGGCGGCGCCTGCACCTCGGCCACCACCACCGGCGGCAGGCCGGGGTTGGCCGGCGGCTGGGCGACCCAGACCGGCGCTGGCAGCGAGACATCCACGCCGACGGGTTTCACGGCGCCGGGCACGGCCGGGTCGGCCACCAGCCAGCGGTAGAGGATCTTCGTCGGGTTCGCGTAAGCGGTGCTGATGCCGAAGTGCTCGCAGCCCGCGGTGGCGTAGGTGCCGGGCATGCCCAGCGTCCAGCACGAATCGCCGGGCACCGTGGTCAGGTTGGGCGGCACCGGCGTGTAGGTGGTGAAGCGCCCGGTGGCCGCGTCGTAGGGCGCGATCCAGCGCACATAGACGCCGCCCGGGAAGTCGGTGGCCTGTCCGAAGCCGTAGCGGATGACGCCGGCGTTGAAGTTCGACGGAAAGATGCGCGACAACTGAGACTTGCTCACGCCCCAGATCTCCATTTCGAAGCCGTAGGTCGGGGCGCCGGTGTCGTTGAGCACGTCGAAGTTCTGGTACGAACCGGCCATGACGACGGCCTGGGCCTGCGCGCCCAGCGGTGCCAGGCCGAAGGCAGCGAACGCGGCCAGCGCGGCGTGGCGCCAGGATGGTCCGCGCGGTGTCCGGCGGGAAGTGGGTGTGGGGTGCATCTCTTGCTCCTGATGGGGGTTGCCTCGCGTCGCGGGCTGTGCCGGCGACACCTCCCACAGAGGCACCCAAGGGTGCGGAAATACACGGCGCAACGGCCCGGCCAGCAAAAAGAAAGGGCCAGTGCCTCCCGGCACCGGCCCTCGGTCTTCGGGGTTAGCGGGTCAGTGGCAGATCACGGCCGGCGGCGCCACGTTGGCCACGGCCGCGGCGGCGTGCACCTGGCGCAGTCCGGTGCCGCACAGCACCGACGTCGTGCGCTTCAGGCGCCGGATGATCTCGGCCGGCGCCACGCTCAGGTCCAGCGAACGCACCAGCGCGGCCGTGCCCGCAGCCAGCGGCGCCGCCATCGAGGTGCCGCTCCAGGTGCCGTAGCCGCCAGGCACGGTGCTGGTGATGCCCTCGCCCGGTGCCGCCATGTCGATCCAGCTGCCGGAGTTGCTGAAGCTGGCGAGCTTGTTGGCGGCATTGCTGGCGCCGATGGCCAGCAAGCCGTAGGCGCCTTCTGCGGCGGGGTATTCCTTCACGCTGCTGCTGGCGTCGTTGCCGGCGGCGGCCACGATGACGGCGCTGCTGCCCGCGCTGCAGCGCACGGCATCGTCGTTGTAGCCGGGGTCTGAGCGGTCGCCAATGGGGTCGTCGGGTACCGCGGCGGCGCAGGAGGCGATCTGCGCGATGGTGTCGATGATGCGTGTGCGCGCCAGGCTGCCCAGGCTGAGGTTGATGACGTGTGCGCCGTCGTTGGTGGCCGGGTTGCCATCGGGGTCCACCGCGTAAAGCAGAGCCTCGGCCAGTACCCAGGCGTTGCCCACGCCGTTGGCGTCGAGCACGCGCAGCGGCATCAGCAGCGCACCGGGTGCGGCCAGGGCCACCAGGCCCGCGACGTGGGTGCCGTGGCCGTAAGCGGCGTTGGCCGTGGTGCCGACTTCGGACGGGTCGTTGTCCCAGTCCACAAAGTCGAAGCCCGGCAGCAGGCGTCCGGCGAGCAGCGGGTGGCCGAGGTCGACCCCGGTGTCGAGCACGGCCACGCGCACGCCGGCGCCGGTGGTCGTGCGCTGCGCTTCAGCCAGGTGCAGGGCCTGCGGTGCCCATTGCGCCACGTAGGCCTGCGGATTGCCGATGGCCCAGGGGGCGTTGCCACGCGATTCGGGGCTGCGGTGGGTGGTGTTGACCTCGGCGATCATCACGTCGGGTTCCAGCACCAGGCCGGCCAGCACGTCTTTCACGCGCGCGCTGCCGATGACCTTCAGGCGGTAGATCGGCCGCGCGCCGAAGCGGTCGATCAGCGTGAGCGGGTACTTGGCCAGCAATGGCGCCAGCGCGTCCCCCGTGCGCAGCTTGACCAGCACCTCGCCGGGCATGTCGGCGTCGGCGCCCGTGCTGCTGCCGCCGCCGCCGCTGGTTCCCCCGCCGCCGCCGGCCAGCGCCGGCAGCGTGCAGGCCAGGCCCAGCAAGGCGCCGCCGATGGCTACGGTGCGGCACAGAAGGGTGGGCAGGCTCATGATTCGGGTCTCGCTGCGGTCGGGGTTCACGGCTCTACAGAGCGGGTTTCAGCGCGCCAGATACATCCCGGCCGCGGGCAATCCGCGCAGTATCGCTTTTGCGGTCTTCGCCTACCAGCCGCCGTGCACCGTGAACGCAGCCCAGAAGTAGGGGTGGGGCTGCTCGCGCAGCGTCGCCGCCTGGGCTTGGCGCAGCGCCGCCGCCGGGCCCCTGCCGCCCGCCAGCGCTGCATGAAAGCGCGCCATGAAGGCCAAGGTGGCCTCGTCTTCCACGGGCCACAGGCTGGCCACCACGCGGGCGGCGCCGGCGACCAGGAAGGCTCGCACCAGGCCCACGCTTTCGTCGCCGACGCCCACCTCGGCCAGGCCCGACTCGCAGGCGCTGAGCACCACGGTGCAGGCCTGCAAGCCCAGGGTCTCGGCCAGGTCGGCGGTGAGCGCCTGGTCGTGCAGGTGCAGTGCCGAAAAGCGCGGGTTGTCGCTGCGGAACTGCGCGTGGCAGGCCAGGTGCAGCACATCGGCCGTGCTGGCGCCGGCACGCAAGGCCTGCAGCGTGGCCTGCTCGCCGACGCAGGCGTGGCCACTCGCGAACAGGGCCGCCACCGCCGTGGCCTCGCGCGCCGCGTGCGGCAGGCGCGACGATTCGGCCAGCGCCAGCACGCGCTGCGCCGCGCGAGGCGGACGCCGCAGGCCGCGCAGCGCCGCACTGGCGCTGGGTGCCAGCGCCAGCTCCACGCGCTGGCCGAGCGGCAAGCCACCGTCGGGCAGGGCCGCAAAGGGCAGGTTGCCGAGTTGCGCATGCGGCACGATCAGGATGCGTCGGGCGCCGCCCAGCGCCGCGGCCAGTGGGGCCCACACCAGCGCGTGCAGGCGCGCCAGCCGCACTTGCAGGCGCGCGGTCAGCAGGGGCAGGTGCGGCCGCACGGGCGCGACACCGTGGCGCAGGGTCTCGAGCTGGAAGCGGGTCGCGCGCACGGCGTCCAGCGTCTCGCGCCAGGAGGCCAGGCTTCTGACCAGCGCCACGCCGTCGGCCTTGGCGACGCAGGCGAACAGTTCATCGTCCTGCACGCCGTATTCGACCAGCGCCTCGCCCGGCGCCAGCGCCTGGCGCAGGGCGGCGACATCGAATCCACCGGCGCCGGCACCACCCTGCGCCGGCGTGGTCAGGCGCTGGCGTCGCGCAAATTCCAGCAGCTCATGCTCGGTGCGCAGCAGTTCGGCGTCCAGCGCCGCCGACGACGAACCCTCGTCCTGCTGCCGCTGCACCTGCCGGTACAGCCAGTTCAGGCGCGTGCGCATGGGCGCCATCGCATCCGGCCCCTGCGCCCCGGCATCCGGCGTGCCCGCTTCAGCCAGACGCTCGCCGAGCGCGCGTGCGCGGAAGCGGTCGAGCTGCCACAGCACCTGCTCGCCGCTGCCTCCGGCCAGTGCGGCGCGCAGCTGCTCTTGGTACGGGCGCAGGTGGTCGGTGAGGAAGGCGCTGCGCAACGCGTCGTCCGGCAGTGCGCGGCGCTGGTCCTCGAAGAGTTCGATCGCGGCGTCGAACAGGGCGCTGGCGCGCGCCGCCTCGCCTTGCGCCTGCGCGACCAGTCCCTGGCCCGTGAGACAGCGCACCTGGACATGCAGCTGCCGCAGCGCGACAGCACGCGCCAAGATGGCGTCGAAGATGGCGCCGGCCTCGGCCGCGCGCCCCGCGTCCAGCAGCGCCCGGGCACGGATCACGTCGGCGCGCGCGCTGCCGTCGGCCTGCCCGGCCTGGCCGAAACCGGCCTGCGCCGCACCGGCCCATTCCAGCGCGGCCGCGTTGTCGCCGGCGGCCAGCGCGAGCTCGGCGCGTGCCAGCCCGACCGCCGCCGCACCGACCCCGTTGCCCTGCGCGGCGAACAGCGCCGAGGCCGCGGCGAAAGACGCTGCAGCGGCGTCCTGCCCCAGCAAAGCCTGCGTGCGGCCCAGCTGGGCCAGCGCCCAGGCCTGCTCGTCGGGCAGCGCGGGCGAGCGGTAACGCTGCTCGGCGGTGCTGAACAGGGCCAGCGCCTCGGGCAGCAGCCGCAGTTCGAGGTAGACGTCGCCCAGGTGGCGCTCGGCGATGGCGCGCAACTGCGGCATGCCCAGCGCTTCGTAGCGGCGGCAGGCCGATTCCAGGCCGGCCAGCGCCTCGCGCCACCCGCCGCGTGCCAGATGCAGTCGCGCCACCGCCTCGCTCACCAGCGCCAGCGGAGTTTCCAGCGCCAGCGCGGCAGCGTCGGCACCGGCGCGGCCATAGATGCGCAGCGCCTCGTCGAAGTCGCCCCGGGCGGCCACCGCCTCGGCCAGGCCGATGTCGGCCAGCACGCCGTGGGGGCGGTCGTCCAGCCGGTCGAACAGGGCGGCCGCTTCGCGGTAGTGGTGCTCGGCCTCGGGGTAGGCGTCGCGCCGCAGGTGCAGGCTGCCCAGGTTCTGGCTCACGCGTGCGGCCACCGTCAGGTTGCCCAGCGCGAGCAGTTCGCGCTGCGTCGCCTCGGCGCCGGCGGCGGCCTGGGCGTGCTGGCCCAGCATCGATAGCGCCATGATCTTCGGCACCTGGGTCTGCGCGGCCGGGTCCGGTCGGCCGGCGCGGTGGAAAAGGTCCGCCGCGGCGTCGAAGGCGCGCACGGCTGCGGCCATCTCGCCCTGCGTCAGGCAGGCGATGCCGGCCGTCCATTGCACCAGCGCCTCGACCTCCTGCGACTGGGCCGGCGGCACGCCCGCCCGGTGCAGCGCGTGCAGCGCCTGGGCGGCGCGCACCGCGCACGGCGGCTCGGTGCTCCAGGCCTCGTAGCAGAGCTGCTTCAGCGCCCAAGCGAGAACCAGCGCATCCTCAACGGCAGCAGGCGCAGCCGCCGTGCCTTCGAGCCACTGGCGAGCGCGCACCAGCGCGGGCTCGGTGGCGTGGGTCAATGGGCAGGCTCGCCGACGTCGAAGGGGGGCAGCAGCACTTCTTCGGTACCCGCGTACAGCGTGAGCGAGTAGATGCCCGCGGCCACGCCGTCGAGCCGGAATTCGCCGACCTCGTCCAGCGGCGTGGTCCACGCCTGGGTACCGGCGTCCAGCCGGGTCAGCTCGACGCGGCCCGGCTCCTCGGTGCCCAGCACCTGGCCCGCCAGCGACCAGCCCCGGTCGGCCGGCGCGATGCGCAGGTCGATGTCGCGGTTGCCGGCGCGGTAGAGCAGCTGCCGTGTCGGCGAGCGCAGCGAGCGCATGCCGGTGGCCAGCGCCGGCGTCGCCCAGCTGTCGAAGGCCAGCGCCGCCGCCACGCGAACCCACAGCGCCTGCACGCCGGCGGCCAGCGCCGCTGCGGCCTTGGGGCCGGGCCAGAGCCCGATGGCGGCGCGTTGCAGCGCCGCCGGCGCATCGGGCAACTCGCGCAGCGCGTGGCGCAGCCGATGGCCGAGTTCAGCATCGGCTGCGGTGTCGTCAGGGTCGTCGTGTGGGTACATGGCGGGTTGCTGGTCGTGTAGGTTCACAGAGCAGCGGATCGGCACGCAGATACATGCTGTTGCTCAAGAGCCGGTTTTCGTCTTGGGGTCATCGACCAGCGACCGCAGCTTGCCCAGGCAGCGCGCCCGGGTCGGGCCGATGCTACCCACCGGCATGGCTAGGCGCCGCGCGACCTCGTCGTAGGCGGGCCGTTCGTCGTCGTCGCCGAACAGCAGCAGCAGCAGGTCGCGGCAGCGCGCGTCCAGGCGGTCGAGCGCGGCGCGCAGCAAGTCCAGCTGTTGCAGGGCGGAGAGCGCGTCTTCGGCCAGGGGTGCGTCGTCGGGCAGGGTGTCTTCCAGGCCCTCGCCGGGCGCGTCGTCGGGGGCGGTCATCGACACCGTGCGCCGGCCCAGTTGGCGCACACGCAGCGCCTCGCGCTTGGCCGTGGTCACGATCCAGGCACGCAGCCGGTCGGGTTGTTCCAGTCGCGGCAGGAAGGGCAGCAGGCGGGCGAACACGGTCTGGAAGACGTCGCCCGCGGCATGTTCGTCCAGGCCGGCGCGCATCACGATGGCATAGACCAGCCGCTGGTAACGGCCCACCAGAGCCGCCCAAGCAGCCGCTTCGCCCTGCAGGCAGCGGGCGACCAGGCTGGCATCGTCATCGGGAGGGCCGTTCGGGCTGGTAGGACTCATCGCGCAGAGGTCATGGTAGGGCCATTCAGCGCCGCCGGCCGGCCAAGGTGGACCCCTCAGCGGACACCCGGCCAAAAAGCAAAAGGGCCACCAAGCTGTTGACTTGGAGGCCCTTTCAGGTTTTGGTGGCGCTTCAGGGATTTGAACCCCGGACCTGCGGATTATGATTCCGTCGCTCTAACCAGCTGAGCTAAAGCGCCTGAGCCGCACATTATAGCGAGCCTGAAGGCTCGCGAAAAGGCTTGGTCCAAGTCCCGCACCCGATGTTCAGTTTTTTCAAGAAAAAGCCGCCGGCTTCGGTCGCCGTTCCTGCCGCCCTTCCGGTCGCCGGGCCTGCTGCCGAGCCAGCCACGGCCGCGCCCGTTGCGGCCGCTGCGGCCGCTGCGCCGGCGCCCGCCGCCGAGTCACGCGGCAGCTGGTTCGGCCGGCTCGCGCAGGGCCTGCGCAAGACCGGGTCGGGGATTGCCCAGGTCTTCACCGGCACGCGCATCGACGACGCGCTGTACGAAGAGCTCGAAGCCGCGCTGCTGATGGCCGACAGCGGTGTGGCCGCCACCGAATGGCTGCTGGCCGACCTGAAGCGCCGCGTCAAGGACGCCAAGGCCACCGAGCCGGCGATGGTCAAGGCCCTGCTGGCCGACGCGCTGACCGAGCTGCTGCAGCCGCTGGAACGCGCGCTGGTCATCGGTGCGGCAAGGTCAGCGGTGCCACCGGGTCCGACGGTCATGATGGTCACCGGCGTCAACGGCGCCGGCAAGACCACCAGCATCGGCAAGCTGACACGCCACCTGGCGCAGGCCGACTGCAAGGTGCTGCTGGCGGCGGCCGACACCTTCCGCGCCGCGGCGCGCGAGCAACTGGTGGTCTGGGCCGACCGCAACCGCGTCGAGATCGTCAGCCAGGAAGGCGGCGACCCGGCGGCCGTGACCTTCGACGCCGTCACCGCCGGCCGCGCGCGCGGCTGCGATGTCGTCATCGCCGACACCGCGGGCCGCCTGCCGACGCAGGTCCACCTGATGGAAGAGCTGAAGAAGATCCAGCGCGTGATCGGCAAGGCGCAGGCCGGCGCCCCGCACGAGGTGCTGCTGGTGGTCGACGGCAACACCGGGCAGAACGCGCTGGCCCAGGTCAAGGCCTTCGATGCGGCGCTGGGCCTGACCGGCCTGATCGTCACCAAGCTCGACGGCACCGCCAAGGGCGGCGTGCTGGCGGCGATCGCGCGCTGGGGCGCCCAGCAGGGGCGCGTGGTGCCGGTCTACTTCATCGGCATCGGCGAACGGCTGGAAGACCTGCAGACCTTCAACGCCCGCGAATTCGCGACCGCCTTGCTGGGCTGAGCGCGCGGCGGGCCCTCCCCTGCTTCAGCGCGGCATGCCGGGGAAGCCGCCCCCGCCCATGCCGCCCATGCGCTTCATCATCTTCATCAGGCCGCCGCCCTTCATCTTCTTCATCACGGTCTGCATCTGGTCGAACTGGGTCAGCAGGCGGTTGACGTCCTGGATCTGAACCCCGGCGCCGCTGGCGATGCGGCGCTTGCGGCTGGCCTTGCTCTTGCCGTCCATCAGCAGCGTGGGTGTGCGGCGTTCCTTGGCGGTCATCGCGTTCAGGATGCCTTCCATGCGCTTGACGTCGCGGTCGGCCTTGCCCATGTCGGCGCCGGCGGCCTTGGCCGTCAGCTCGCTGGGCAGCTTGTCCATCAGGCTGGCCAGCCCGCCCATCTTCTTCATCTGGCTGATCTGGCCCAGGAAGTCGTTCAGGTCGAAGCCACCGCCGGACTTCATCTTGTCGGCGAACTTCTGCGCCGCCTCGATGTCCACGCCCTTCTGCACTTCCTCGACCAGCGCGACGATGTCGCCCATGCCCAGCACGCGACCGGCGTGGCGTTCGGCGTCGAAGACTTCCAGACCGTCGATCTTCTCGGAGGTGCCGGCGAACTTGATCGGCACGCCGGTGACCTGGCGCACCGACATCGCCGCGCCGCCGCGCGAGTCGCCGTCCAGCTTGGTCAGCACCACGCCGGTCAGCGGCAGCGCGTCCTTGAAAGCCTTGGCCGTGTTGATCGCGTCCTGGCCCTGCATCGCGTCGACGACGAACAGCGTCTCGATGGGCTTGAGCAGCGCGTGCAGTTCGGTGATCTCGGCCATCATGGCCGCGTCGATGCCCAGGCGACCGGCGGTGTCGACCAGCAGCACGTCGAAATAGTGCCGACGCGCGTGATCCAGCGCCGCCAGCGCGATGTCGCGCGGTTGCTGGCCGGGGTCGGACGGGAACCACTCGGCGCCAGCCTGCGCCGTCACCGTCTTCAGCTGCTCGATGGCCGCCGGCCGGTAGACGTCGGCCGATACCGTCAGCACCTTCTTCTTCAGTTTGGTGATCAGGTGCTTGGCCAGCTTGGCCGTGGTGGTGGTCTTGCCGGCGCCCTGCAGGCCGGCCATCAGGATCACCGCCGGCGGCTGCGCGTTCAGGTTCAGCTCGGCGATCGGCCGCCCGCGCGCGCCGGCCTCGCCGACATCGCCCATCGTCGCGGCGAGTTCCTTGTGCACGATGCCGACCAGCGCCTGTCCGGGGTTCAGCGAGCCCGTGACTTCCTGGCCCAGCGCCTTTTCCTTGACGCGGGCGATGAAGTCGCGCACCACGGGCAGGGCCACGTCGGCCTCGAGCAGGGCCATGCGCACCTCGCGCAGCATGTCCTGGACGTTGCTTTCGGTGATGCGGGCCTGGCCGCGCATCGTCTTGACCATCCGTGACAGACGGTCGGTGAGGGTAGTAGCCATGGTCATCGGCAGGTGGCCGACGAAGGGCCTGCGGTCATTACACTGTCGCGATGATTCTATCGACGACCCCTGCCACGCTGGCGCCCGGCGGCGGCACGCTGCTGGTGCTGGTCACGGTGGTGCTGTATCTGCTGGCCACCGTGCCGGCGCAGCCGCTGCGCCGCTTCTCGGCTGCGGCCCTCGTCGGCGGCTGGTTGCTGCACGGCTTGCTGCTGCTGATCGACATCGCCGGCATCGGTCTGCCCGAGCCCGGCGCGCGGCTGGGCTTCGCGCCCGTGTTGTCGATGACGGTCTGGCTGGTGATCGCCGTCTACAGCATCGAAAGCCGCCTCGTGCCCTTGCCGGCGGTGCGCCAGTGGCTGGCGCTGGCCGGCCTGGTGGCGATGTTGGTGGTGGCTGCCTACCCGGGTGAACTGCGGCCCATCACCTCGCAGCTGGCGCCGCTGCACTTCACGCTGGGTGTGGCGGCTTACGCGCTGTTCGGCGCCGCCGTGCTGCACGGCCTGATGCTGGACGCCGCCGAGCGGCGCATGCGCGGCGGCCCGCAGGGCGCGCCGCGGGCCTTGCCGGCTGTCGGTCGGGCCCTGGGCATGCCGCTGTTGCAACTCGAACGCCTGACCTTCCGCTTCGTCGAAGTCGGTTTCGCGGTGCTGACCGCCACGCTGCTGTTGGGCATCGCGACCACGGTGCAATGGCGCTGGACCGACCACAAGGCGGTCTTTTCGCTGATGGCCTGGGCGGTCTTCGCCGCCCTGCTGATTGGCCGCCGCCTGCGCGGCTGGCGCGGCCGCAAGGCCACGCGCTGGCTCTACGTCGGCGCGCTGCTGCTGTTGCTGGCCTATGTCGGTTCGCGCTTCGTGCTCGAAGTACTGCTCGGCCGCTCACCGGCCTGAACCAGCGCCATGAAATTCCTGCTCCTGCTGCTGGTGGTGGCCTTCGCGATCTGGCTGCTGAAGACCAAGGGCCGCGCCGTGCCCCCACCCGCTGGGCGCCAGGCGCCGCCGAAAGCGCCCCAGCCGGCTGCCCAGATGCTGGCCTGCGCGCATTGCGGGCTGCATGTGCCGCAAGTCGACAGTCTTCAGGACGCCGCCGGCCGCACCTACTGCAGCGGCGCGCACCGGCAGGCCGGGCCGCGTTGAGGTCCGGTCGCACCCTGCCGTGGGCGGACACCATTTGAACGGCGGCGAAGCCCCGAGCGCCGCCAGCGGCGAGCGCCGCAGCGGCGATCGCCGCCGCGGCGGCCGTCGCCGCGCCGACGCGTCGCCCAGTGTCTTCAGCGCCTCCGACCTCCGCGGCGACTCCTTCTTCGATCCCGGCTGGCTGGCCGTCGGCGAAGCGCACGACGACGGCCACCTGCTGCTGCGGCAGGCGCGGCACCTGGTGCAGGCCCAGGACAGCGCGCTGGCCCGCGTCTACCGCAGCTATGCCGCGGCGCGCGCGGTGGTGGGCTTGAGCCTGGTGGGCGTGCAGGGCGTGGGCAGCCTGCTGGGCACGCGCAGTGCCGAATCGATGGCGCTGGTCTCGCTGCTGTACGCGGTGCAGGCCATCACGCTGTGGCTGCTGCCGCGCTTCAATCGCCTGGCCCAGCCGCAACCGCAGGCCGGGCAGCGGCGCCAATGGCTGGCGACGATTGGCGTCGACCTGCTGGCCTTCACCCTGCTGCACGTGCTGGAGGCGGGCAGCTCCTTCAACTATGCGGCGCTGTTGGTGCTGCCGGTCCTGATGGCCGGCGTCCTGACCGGTCGGCTGCGGGCCCTGGGCACGGCGGCCGCGGTGGCCCTGATGCTGCTGGCTGTGACCTGGCGGGCTGCGCCCAGCAACACCGACGCGCCGGCCCTGATGCTGCAATCGGGCCTGGCCGGCTTGGGCCTGTTCCTGATCACCTTGCTGGCCGGCGAACTGGCGGGCCGCCTGGCGCGTGAGGAACTGGCGGCCCGCGGCAGCCGCGAGCTGGCCCGCCAACAGGCCCAGCTGAACCGCCTGGTGATCGAGGAGATGGCCGATGGCGTGCTGGTGGTCGACCGGGCGCTCGGTGTGCGCGCCGCCAACCCGGCTGCGCGGGCGCTGCTGGTCGACCAGGGCCTGTGCGTGCCGGCGCCTTTCTCGCTGGACCGCTCGCCGACCTGGGCGCCCTTGCGCGCGGCCGTCGCGCAGGCTTTGGCCGAGGACAGCTGGCCGGAAGCGGGCAGTGACGTGACCCTGGTCTTCGCCGAGGGCCACACCCGCGGCCTGCGCTTGCGGGTTCGCTTCATGCGTGGACGCAGGCTGGCGCGCGAGGCCATGCCGCCCGAAGGGCAGGCCGATACGGCGGTATCCGAGCCCCACGCGGTGCTGTTGCTGGAAGACGTGCGCACCCTGCAGGCCCGCATCCGGCAGGAAAAACTGGCCGCGATGGGCCGCGTCTCGGCCGGCATCGCGCACGAGATCCGCAACCCGCTGATGGCCATCGCGCAGGCCAACGCCCTGTTGCAGGAAGACCTGACGCTGCCGGCCCAGCAGCGCCTGTCGCAGATGGTGGCCGACAACGTCCTGCGTCTGAAGCGCCTGGTCGACGACGTGATGGAAGTGGCGCCCGGCGCCGCGCCCGAGGTACCGGCGATCGACGCCAGCGCGGCGATCGCAGAGGCCATCGCGGACTGGGCGCGCACCGCCGACTTCGCGCTGGGGCCCGACAGCCGACTGCGCCTCGAGTTGCCGAGCACACCGCTGGGTGTCGCCTTCGATGCCGAGCACCTGCGTCGGGTGCTCGTCAACCTGCTGGACAACGCCCACCGCCACGCCGGCACGGCGCCGGGATCGATCTTCCTGCGCCTGGCCGCGCGGGACGATCACTGGGCGCTGCTGTCGGTGCTGAGCGACGGCCCGACCATTGCGTCCGAGGTCGAGCGCCATCTCTTCGAGCCCTTCTTCAGCACCCGCAGCCGGGGCTCGGGCCTGGGTTTGTACATCTGTCGCGAGCTGTGCGAACGGTACGCCGCGCGCATCGAATACCGGCCGCGGCCGAGCGCCGAACGCCTGCGCAATGAATTCACCGTCAGCCTGCGGCGGCTGGTGCTGGCCGAGCCGGCCACCGTCCCGCCGCTGCAAGCCGCCTGAGCCCGGCGCGCCAGCCAACCACCGCCTTCCGATGAGCCATCCGATCAGCCCTGCGCCAAGCCCCCGCCTGCTGGTGGTGGACGACGAGCCCGACCTGCGCACGCTCTACGAACTGACGCTGCTGCGCGAAGGCTATGACGTCGAATGCGCGGGCACCGTGGAAGACGCCTGGTCGCTGCTGCAGTCGCGCGGCCCGGCGGGCTATCAACTGCTCATCACCGACATGCGCTTGCCCGACGGCACGGGCCTGGATCTGCTGCGCCGCATGGACCAGGCGGGTCGGCGTGAAAAGGCCATCATCATCACGGCCTACGGTTCGTCCGAAAACGCCGTCGAGGCGCTGAAGGCCGGGGCCTACGACTACCTGACCAAGCCGGTGGACCTGCGACAGTTCCGCGCCGTGGTGGCCTCGGCCCTGGGCCGCCTGCCCCACGTGGCGCCGTCCGCTGCGCCCGGGCTGCCGGCACGGCCGCTGCCGGCGCTGACCGCGTCGGGTTCGCATCCCGCGCTGGACCGCATCGTGGGCTCATCGGCCGCGATGCAACAGGTGCGGGCGCTGGTCGAGCGGGTCGCCCGCAGCATGGCGCCGGTGCTGGTTCACGGCGAGTCTGGCACCGGGAAGGAACTGGTGGCCCGCGCCATCCACCAGGTGTCGCCGCGCGCCGCCATGCCCTTCGTGGCGGTGAACTGTGGCGCCATCCCCGACACCTTGCTGGAGGCCGAATTCTTCGGCTACCGCAAGGGTGCCTTCACGGGCGCCAACGAGGATCGGGAAGGCTTTTTCCAGGCCGCGCAGGGGGGCACGCTCTTCCTCGACGAAATCGGCGACCTGCCGCTGCCGATGCAGAGCAAGTTGCTGCGGGTGATCCAGGAGCGCGCGGTGCGGCCGATCGGCGCGGTGGCCGAGACGCCGCTCAACGTGCGCATCGTCAGCGCCACCCACCGCGACCTCGGCGCCGAGGTGCAGGCCGGCCGTTTCCGGCAAGACCTCTACTACCGGCTGAACGTCATCCGCATCGCCGTGCCGCCGCTGCGCGAACGCATCGCCGACCTGCCGGCGCTGTGCGCGGCGGCCTTGCAGCGCATCGCCCACGACGCGGGCGTGACACCGATGCCCACGCTGGCGACCGACGCGCTGCAACACCTCTTGCGCTACAGCTTTCCGGGCAATGTCCGTGAATTGGAGAACCTGCTGCACCGCGCACTGGCACTGGCCAGCGGCGCCGAGATCGGCCGGGCCGACCTGGCTTTGCCCGAAGCCGTGCTGCACGAGCCCGACGCGGCCGAGCCCGATCCCGCGCCAGCGTCGCTGCCGGTGGCGGGGGTCGCGGTCTTGCCGGCTGACCTGGCCGCCCACCTGGACAGCATCGAGCGCGACATCCTGGAGCGGGCGCTCGAGCGCCACCGTTACAACCGGACGGCTGCGGGGCTCAGCCTGGGTCTTTCATTGCGCCAGATGCGCTACCGCATGGCCCGCCTGGGGGTCGGTGTGACCGACAGCGAGCGGCCCGACACCCCCTGAGGACGTCTCGGACGGGCATCTTCGAGAGCTGCCCCGGATCCTCGGGAAGAACCTAGTCGCACACTACCCGTAGTGGCTTGTGAGGGGGCGGCACCCCAGCTATAGTGCTCGCAGGTGATAATCTCGTGACACGCCGGACACCACTGCCGTCCTCTATCGGGTCACTGCCGCCGGGTTCTTCCCGGTGCTGGCAGGGCCGGGTCCAGGCGCACCGCACAGACCAGGGCGGCCCCCAACGAACCATCGCCTGCGCACCCCGCAGTGCAGATGCTTCGTCGCCGAGCAGCCTTGTTGAAGTACCGAATCCAGAACCGAATCTCAGAGGGGAACGCATGCAAACCACATCCACCGCGACCGCCGCGCCGGCCACCGCCACCCAGTCCCGCCCCGTCTCGGCCGCCGCCAACGCCCTGGGCGCGGCCGCCGTCTACGTCGGCTACCAGATCATCCGCCGCAACGGCGCCGTGGTGGCCTTCGAGCCGAACAAGATCGCCGTCGCGCTGATGAAGTCCTTCCTCGCCGTGCACGGCACCCAGGGCGCGGCTTCGGCCAGCGTGCGCGAAACCGTTGAACGCCTGACCGACAGCGTCGTGCGGGCGCTGCTGCGCTCGCGCCCGGGTGGCGGCACCTTCCACATCGAAGACGTGCAGGACCATGTCGAACTGGCGCTGATGCGCAGCGGCCAGCACGACGTGGCCCGCGCCTATGTGCTCTATCGCGAGCGCCGTTCGCAAGAGCGGTCGCGCCAGGTCGCGGTGGCGCCGGTCCGGGTGGTCGAGCTCTACGTCACCGAAGGCGGGCAGCGCGTGCCGCTGGACGCAGCCGCCTTGCGCGAGCTGGTCGAATCGGCTTGCGCCGGTTTGGGCGCCGATGTCAAGGCCGAGCCCATCCTGGCCGAAACCCGCCGCAACCTGTACGACGGTGTGCCGCTCGACGAAGTGTTCAAGGCCGCCATCCTGGCTGCCCGCACGATGATCGAGAAGGAGCCGTCCTACACCCGCGCCACCGCGCGCCTGCTGCTGCACACCATCCGCCGCGAGATCCTGGGCGAGAACGTCACGCAAGGCCAGATGGCTGCGCGTTACGCCGAGTACTTCCCGCAATTCATCAAGAAGGGCGTGAAGGCCGAGTTGCTGGACGACAAGATGCTGCAATTCGACCTGGTCAAGCTGGGCGCCGCACTCGACGCCAGCCGCGACCTGCAATTCGATTACCTCGGCCTGCAGACGCTGTTCGATCGCTATTTCCTGCACATCGACGAAGTGCGGATTGAAATGCCGCAGGCTTTCTTCATGCGCGTCGCCATGGGCCTGGCGCTGAACGAAATCGACCGCGAAGCGCGCGCCATCGAGTTCTACAACGTGCTGTCCAGTTTCGACTTCATGAGCAGCACGCCGACGCTGTTCAACGCCGGCACGCGGCGTTCGCAATTGAGCAGCTGCTACCTGACGACGGTGGCCGACGACCTCGACGGCATTTACGAGGCGCTGAAGGAAAACGCGCTGCTCAGCAAGTTCGCCGGCGGCCTGGGCAACGACTGGACCCGCGTTCGCGCGCTGGGTTCCTACATCAAGGGCACCAACGGCAAGAGCCAGGGCGTCGTGCCCTTCCTGAAGGTCGTCAACGACACGGCGGTGGCCGTCAACCAGGGCGGCAAGCGCAAGGGTGCGGTCTGCGCCTATCTGGAGACTTGGCACCTCGATCTGGAAGAGTTCCTGGAATTGCGCAAGAACACCGGTGACGACCGCCGGCGCACGCACGACATGAACACCTCGAACTGGATCCCCGACCTCTTCATGCGCCGCGTGATGGAAGACGGCCAGTGGACCTTGTTCAGCCCCAGCACCTGCCCCGACCTGCACGACCTGTTCGGCGCGGCTTTCGAAGTCGCCTACACGGCCTACGAAGAGAAGGCCGACAGCGGCGAGATCAAGCTTTTCAAGCGCATGCGCGCCAAGGACCTGTGGCGCAAGATGCTGTCGATGCTGTTTGAAACGGGCCATCCCTGGATCACCTTCAAGGATGCCTGCAATGTCCGCAGCCCGCAGAACCATGCCGGCGTCGTGCACTCGTCCAATCTGTGCACCGAAATCACCTTGAATACCAACGACGCCGAGATCGCGGTGTGCAACCTGGGCAGCGTCAACCTGGCCCAGCATCTGAAGGACGGCGAGATCGATCTGGTCAAGCTGAAGAAGACCACGTCGACGGCGATGCGCATGCTCGACAACGTCATCGACATCAATTACTACGCCGTCAAGAAAGCCCGCGACAGCAATTTGCGCCACCGCCCGGTGGGCCTGGGCATCATGGGATTCCAGGACTGCCTGTACCAATTGCGCCTGCCCTACGCCAGCGATGAAGCGGTGGCCTTTGCCGACCGGTCGATGGAAGCCGTCTGCTACCACGCCTACCTGGCCAGCACCGAACTGGCCGAAGAGCGCGGCCGTTACAGCAGCTACCGCGGCAGCCTGTGGGACCGCGGCATCCTGCCGCAGGACAGCCTGGACCTGCTGCGCGAAGCGCGCGGCGGTCACCTCGAAGTCGACCGTTCGAGCTCGCTGGACTGGGCGCCGCTGCGCGCGCGCATCGCCGAGCACGGCATGCGCAACAGCAATTGCGTGGCCATTGCGCCGACCGCCACCATCAGCAACATCATTGGCGTCGACGCGTCCATCGAGCCGAGCTTCGCCAACCTGTCGGTGAAGAGCAATCTGTCGGGCGAATTCACGATCATCAACGAGTACCTGGTGCGCGACCTGAAGAAGCTCGGCCTGTGGGACGACGTGATGGTCATGGACCTCAAGCACTTCGACGGTTCCTTGCGTCCGATCGACCGTGTGCCTGACGAATTGAAGCGGCTGTACGGCACGGCTTTCGAGGTCGATGCGACCTGGCTGGTCGAGGCCGGTTCACGGCGCCAGAAGTGGATCGACCAGGCGCAGTCCTTGAACATCTACATGGCTGGCGCATCGGGCCGCAAGCTCGACGAAACCTACAAGCTGGCCTGGCTGCGCGGCCTGAAGACGACCTATTACCTGCGCACCACCAGCGCCACCTACACCGAGAAATCGACGGTGGCCGCGGGCAGCCACAACGCGGTGCCCATGGGCGACAGCGGTGCTTCATCGGCCGCTGCCCCTGTCGCTGCGGAGCCGGCCACCGACATCAAGTTCTGCTCGATCGACAACCCCGATTGCGAAGCCTGCCAGTGATGCCTTGCTGACCTTGTGAGGCCGCGAATCGACAGGCCTCGAGCCGCTGTCGATGCGCTGCTGCAACAACGAGAACGTCGCACTGTCAACCAGTGCTTGGTGTTCGCGCACAACACTCCGATAATTGAATTCGCTAGGGATTACACACATGCTGGTCTGGGAAGACGACGTCAAGACACCGCCGAATCAGGCCCCCGCGCAGGGCTTGGTGAAGGCTCCCGTTCAATCGCCGGCCCAGTCGCCAGCACTGGCATCGCCTGTCGCGCAGATCGCGCAACGCGTGGTCGCCACGCTGCCGGTGTCGGGCGCCAGCCCGTTGCAGAGGCCCGCCGCGCCGGTCGCAGAGACCTCGACGCGCCGCGTCAATGCGGCCGACAAGCGCATCATCAACGGCCAGACCGACGTCAACCAGTTGGTGCCTTTCAAATACAAATGGGCTTGGGAGAAATACCTCTCCAGTTGTGCCAACCATTGGATGCCCAATGAGGTCAACATGTCGCGTGACATTGCGACCTGGAAAGACCCGAACGGCCTGACCGACGACGAACGACGCATCATCAAGCGCAACCTCGGCTTCTTCGTGACCGCCGATTCGCTGGCCGCCAACAACATCGTGCTGGGCACCTACCGCCACATCACGGCGCCCGAATGCCGCCAGTTCCTGCTGCGCCAGGCGTTCGAAGAAGCCATCCACACGCACGCCTACCAGTACATCGTCGAGTCGCTCGGGCTGGACGAAAGCGAGATCTTCAACGCCTACCACGAGGTCGATTCGATCCGCCAGAAGGACGAGTTCCTGATCCCCTTCATCGAAGCGATCATGGACCCGCATTTCCACACCGGCACCACCGAAGCCGACCAGACGCTGCTGAAGAGCCTGATCGTTTTCGCCTGCCTGATGGAGGGCCTGTTCTTCTACGTCGGCTTCACGCAGATCCTGTCGATGGGCCGGCAGAACAAGATGACCGGTGCTGCCGAGCAGTACCAGTACATCCTGCGCGACGAGTCCATGCACTGCAACTTCGGCATCGACGTGATCAACCAGATCAAGCTCGAGAACCCGCAGCTGTGGACGCTAGCCTTCAAGGCCGAGATCAAGGCGCTGTTCGAGCAGGCGGTCGAACTGGAATACCGCTACGCCGAAGACACCATGCCGCGCGGCGTGCTGGGTCTGAATGCTTCGATGTTCAAGGGCTATCTGCGTTACATCGCCAACCGCCGTGCGCAGCAGATCGGCTTGGAAGCGCTGTTTCCGAACGAAGAAAATCCGTTCCCGTGGATGAGTGAAATGATCGACCTGAAGAAGGAACGCAACTTCTTCGAAACGCGGGTCATCGATTACCAGACCGGCGGCGCACTGGCATGGGACTGAAGGGCAACTGGCCTGCCACCCGATGACCGCGTCTCGCATCCGTTCGAGCCGCACCGACACGGCCGTGTTCGGTGTGCCTGAACGGCATTGAAGGATCAAGAATGACGAACACAGGCCGGCACCAGAACGCAGCCGTGATCGTGACCCTGTTCATCGCACCGAGGCTGCAGCTGAAGGGCCGTACCGGCTTGGAAGCAGACCATCGGGTGGTGGATCTCTGCGCTGCGACCAGCAGTTCAGAGCCTTTTGCAACTTGATCAAGGAGATCGTTATGGCAACTGCAAAGAAGGCCGCTCCGGCCAAAAAGGCGCCCGCAAAGAAGGCCGCTGCGCCCGCTAAGCAGGCTGCTGCCCCGGCGAAAAAGGCCGCTGCGCCCGTGAAACCGGTGGCTGCCCCCGCCAAGAAGGCGGCTGCACCGGCGAAGAAGGCCGTTGCGCCCGCCAAGAAGGCCGCTGCCCCGGCGAAGAAGGTTGCAACGCCGGTGAAGCCGGCGGCTGCACCCGCCAAGAAGGCTGCCGTCCCGGCGAAGAAGGCCGCTGCGCCCGCCAAGAAGGCTGCTGCGCCGGCGAAGAAGGCTGCTGCGCCCGCCAAGAAGGCGGCTGCCCCGGCCAAGGCGGCGGCTGCCCCCGCGAAGGCCGCGGCTGCGCCGAAGAAGGCTCCGACGAAGGCGGTCGCCGCCAAGAAGGCTGCGCCTGCCTCCGCAGGTGCGCCTTCTGTGGTTGCGCCCGCCAAGACTGCTTTGAATCCGACCGCCGCTTGGCCGTTTCCGACAGGCAACAAGCCCTAGCTGGTTCAGGCGCAGCAGTTCTGTTGTCTGCTGCGACAACGCTTTTCAGAAGGCCTGGTCCAACGACCGGCCTTTTTTTCATTTGATCTCCGATGTATTCTTATAGATTGGCATGCTGAGCGGGTGGATGGGCCAGGGCTCCGCGTGGCGTGGGAATTTGAGTAGATCGTAGGTGCATGATGAGTCGGCTTCTGAGTAGATTGCAGAGCGATTTGCTGATCGCGTCGGACCCACTGGAAAAGGCGGAGTTGCTGGCGCGTATTTCCGGTTACTTGGCGCGCACTGGTCGTTTTGATGAGGCTAGGCAATTCGTCGCGGAATTGCGCCTCAATTACGCGGGTGAGAAGAGTGGGCTGGCCACTGTTTGGATCATGCTGGCTGAGGCGTTGATTCATATTTTTTCCGACTTGAATCCATTGGCTTTGGATAGGGTCAAGAGAGCTCAGATTTTGGGTCTGGCGATGAAATATCCGGCGGCCATTGCGTTGGCTTCTGCATGGAGGGCGCACCTCGAATTTGAGAATTCACTCTTCGAAGCCATGGTAATTTCAATTCGTACTGGCATGCGGCACGCGGCCCTGGACGATCATGATTCTCAAGTTCGATTGGCCATGGTCCTTGCCAATGCATTCATGATTTCCGGCGACAGAGCGAATTCACAGGTGTGGTTCGCGAAGGCCAGAAATCATGCGGTCAAGAATGGGGACCAAGCCAGTATTGAGGCGCTGCTATACAACCGAACCGCCTTCGGTATTTCGATCGTCCGCAGTGATCGATGTATTGACATCGTTCAGCAGGCGGATCTTGTGACCTTGAGAAAAGAGGTTGAGTCGGACATGAATCTCCAAAAGCTCACTGGAATCAGTGCGTTAGATAATCATATCTACTTATGGAGTGCCCGACTTTCTATACTGGAAGGCAAGTTTGCAGAAGCCATCGAAGGTCTTGCAAGTTCAAGGCAGGGCTTCCCGTTCGCAGACTATAATTTCAGTCAGCAAATGATTGATCTCGAGATGGTCTATTGCTTGGCGCATACGGGGCAGCTTGACAAGGCGCTTCGGGTGTTCGATTCGATTGATTTCAAGCCTATTGAGTGCCTCGATCTCGATGAACGACTGGTCGCTGCTGCCATGCAATATGATCTGGAGCTTATGGACGATCGGTTCCGTCGGGAGGACGGCACGCCAGATCGACTGGTGCGGCTGAAGTTGCAATATGCGGCCGCGAGGGATCATCTGCGAATGAGCCTGAGCGAGTGGTCTGCATCGTAAGATGCGGCTCCAAAGAATACCCATTTCATAATCAGTAGAACAATGACCACCCCCACCCTATCCATCGTCATGGGCTCCTCCAGCGACTGGGACACGCTCAAGCAGGCTGCGCTGCTGCTCGACGAATTTGGCGTTGACTATGAAAAGCGGGTAATCTCTGCGCATCGCATGCCCGACGAGATGTTCGCGTTTGCCGACGGCGCCGCGGGCCGTGGCCTGCGGGCCATCATTGCGGGGGCCGGCGGTGCCGCCCATCTGCCTGGCATGCTGGCGGCCAAGACCACTGTGCCGGTATTGGGCGTGCCGGTCGCCAGCAAGCACCTGCAGGGGCTCGATTCCCTGTATTCCATCGTCCAGATGCCGCGCGGCATTCCGGTGGCCACCTTCGCCATCGGGCCGGCCGGGGCCGCCAACGCGGCCTTGTTCGCGATTGCGATGCTGGCCAGCAGCGATACCCGCCTGCGCGACCAGCTGCTGGCCTTCCGGGTCCGCCAGACCGACGTGGCGCGCGCGATGACGCAGGACCTGACGTGACGAGCGCCGCAGGCCCCGACCGCTCGGTCGACCGCAGCCGCTGGCTGGGCGTACTGGGCGGCGGCCAGCTCGGCCGCATGTTCGTCCACGCCGCCCAGGTCCAGGGCTATTCGGTGGCCGTCCTCGAGCCTGACCCCGGCAGCCCGGCGGGCGCCGCTGGCGATGCGCATCTGCAGGCTGGCTACCTGGATGCGGCCGCACTCGCCGCATTGGCCGCGCGCTGCGCCGCCGTCACCACCGAATTCGAGAACGTACCTGCCGACGCCTTGCGCACCTTGGCACTGTCCGTGCCGGTTTCGCCGCCGGCTGCTGCGGTCGAGGTCTGCCAGCACCGCGCCCGTGAAAAGCAGTGCTTCGCCGCGGCCGGCGTGCCTTGCGCACCGCACGCCGTGCTGGCTTCGGTGGGCGATCTGGACAGTCCGCAAATCGGTGCGCTGCTGCCGGGCTTGTTGAAGACCGCCAGCCTGGGCTACGACGGCAAAGGACAGGCTGCGGTAGCCACCGCGGCCGAGCTGGCCCAGGCCTGGACGGCGCTGGGTGGCGTGCCCTGCGTGCTGGAAAAGCGACTGCCGCTGCGCCACGAAATCAGCGTCATCGTGGCCCGCGGGCTCGACGGCCTGACCGTCCACCTGCCGGTGCAGCAGAACCTTCACCGCGACGGCGTGCTGGCGGTGACCCAGGTGCCGGCCCCCGATGTCGATGCGGCGCTGGCCGCGCAAGCTGTCGCGCTGGCCGAACGCCTGGCGCGGGCGCTGGACTACGTTGGCGTGCTGTGCGTGGAATTCTTCATCCTGGCCGACGGCACGCTGGTGGCCAACGAGATGGCGCCGCGCCCGCACAACTCGGGCCACTACAGCATCGACGCCTGTGACGTCTCGCAGTTCGATCTCCAGGTGCGCACGCTGGCCGGGCTGCCGCTGGTCGCGCCGCGCCTGCATTCGGCGGCGGTGATGCTGAACCTGCTGGGCGACCTGTGGTGGCCTGCGGCGACGGCTGAGACCGCCGGGCTCCAGCCCGAGCCCCGCGAGCCCGACTGGGCGCAGGTGCTGGCGCTGCCCGGCGTGCGGCTGCACCTCTACGGCAAGACCGAGGCGCGGCGGGGCCGCAAGATGGGCCATCTGACCGTCACCGCGGCGCAGCCTGAAGCGGCCCGTGCCGTGGCGCTGCAGGCGGCCGGGTGTCTCGGGCTGCCGCCCTTCTGAGCGGCGGCCACCGTGACTGTCCTGTCGGGCGCAGACCCGCATGCCCTGGCCGCTGCGGCGGCTGAACTGGCCGCCGGCCAGCTGGTTGCCTTTCCGACCGAAACCGTCTATGGCCTGGGCGCCCGTGCCGATGACGACGCTGCCGTCGCACGCATCTACGCGGCCAAGGGCCGACCCGCCGATCACCCGCTGATCGTCCACCTGGCTGACGCCGCAGCAGCCAGCGAATTCACCGCGGCGCCGGGTGCCGCCGCGCAGCGGCTGATGACCGCGTTCTGGCCCGGGCCGCTGACCGTCATCGTGCCGCGCCGCGCGGGCCGTGGTGGCGCCGCCGCGGGCGGGCAGGGCAGCATCGCGCTGCGCGTGCCGGCCCACCCGGTGGCACTGGCGCTGCTTCAGGCAGCGGCGCGCCTTGGCGTGGCTGGCGTGGCGGCGCCCAGCGCCAACCGCTTCGGCCGCGTCAGCCCGACTGCCGCGGCCCATGTGGTGCAGGAATTCGGCCCTGCGCTGACCGTGCTGGATGGCGGGCGCTG
The DNA here is from genome assembly GCA_947453725.1 of Betaproteobacteria bacterium. Classification (GTDB taxonomy): domain Bacteria; phylum Pseudomonadota; class Gammaproteobacteria; order Burkholderiales; family Burkholderiaceae_C; genus Rubrivivax. The sequence continues at coordinate 130,924 of CANGHH010000007.1, forward strand.
CACGGTCGGCATCGAGTCGACCATCATCGACTGCACCCGGTCACGCCCGGCCCTGCTGCGGCCGGGTCAGATCGGCCGGGCCGCCGTCGAGGCGGTGCTGGGCCTGTCGCTGGCCGAAGCGGACGCCGCTTCGCCGCGTGCGTCGGGTACGCTGGCCTCGCACTACGCACCCCGGGCCCGCGTCGAACTGCTGGACGGCGTCGCTTTGCGTCATCGTTTGCAGGCCGGGCCTGACCCGGCGGCGGGGGGCGTCGGGGTATATTCCCGCCTCGCGCCACGGGTCGGACCGGGTTGGATCCACAAGACCATGGCCGCAGACGCTGCTTCGGTGGCGCATGATTTGTTCGCGGTGCTGCGCGAGTTCGATGAAGCTGGCGTGACGGCCATCTGGGTCGAGCGGCCGCCGCCGGGCCCTGAGTGGGACGGCGTGCGCGACCGCCTGCAACGCGCCGCGGCTTGACGCAGCCGCACGAAGCCGCCCACACCGGGCTGCCCGCGCGGCGGCCGCGGCCCTCGGCCGGTGGTCGCATCTGGGATTTCGGAGCAAAGATGATCTTCAGCAGCAAGGCCACGACGCAAGCCAAACGCGCAGTGCGGGGCGCGTGGGCCACCGCCTTGGGTGCCCTGTGCCTGGGCCTGATCGCCGCCTGTGGCGGCAGCACCTCGCAGGTCGACCCGTTCGTGCCGAGTCGCTTGCTGGTTTTCGGTGACGACAGCAGCGCGCTGACCCAGGCCGGGCGCAAGTACGGCGTCAATGGCCTGACCTCCAGCGGCATCCTCGACTGCGCCAGCCAGCCGCTGTGGGTGCAAAGCCTGGCTTCGGTCTACGGCTTCGAATTCGCCGAGTGCAACCCGACCTCGGCCGAACCCAAGGCCTTCATGCGGGCCTTCGCCGGTGCGCGGGTGGCCGATGTGGCGGCCCAGGTCGAAGCCCAGGTGGCGGCCGGCGGTTTCCGCGGCAAGGACATGGCCACCGTGCTGGCCGGCGTCAACGACGTGCTGGACCTCTACGCCCAGTACCCGGGCCGTTCGGTCGACAGCCTGACCGCCGAAGCCCGCGTGCGAGGCGAAGCCTTGGCCGGGGTGGTCAACCGGCTGGTCGGTCTCGGCGTCAAAGTCATCGTGGCCGACCTGCCCGACATGGGCTTGTCGCCCTACGCCCGGGCTCAGAAGGCGCTCGACCCGACTGGCCTGGACCGGGCCGCGCTGATCACCAGCCTGGGCCAGGCTTTCAGCGAACAGCTCGGCGTGAAGGTGGTCCTGGACGGCCGCTTCGTCGGCCTGGTGCAGGCCCAGCTGCGCTTCCGGTCGATCGGGGTCTCGCCGGCCAGCTTCGGCTTGTCCAACATCGCCGACGGTCTGTGCACCGTCGGTCTGCCGAATTGCACCACCGCCACCGTGTTGACGGGCTCGGACCCGGCCGGCTTCCTCTGGGCCGACGACACCCGGCTGTCCACCGGCGGCCACACCCAGCTGGCCACCCTGGCCATCGACCGCGCCCGGCGCAACCCGTTCTAGATCCAGGCCATCACCGGCCTGGGCATCCCGCCCAAGATCACCCCACTGGCAGCTTGGCCCGGGCCGACGTGAAAAGCCAACGCGGGGTCACCGGTGCCGCCTTGCTGCAGACCCGCATCGGCTTCGCGCCCGGCGATCAGGGCACGGCATAAACTGCCGGGCATGCAACCGTCCACCGGGCCCGGCCCCGTCTTGAGCACCTTGAACCTGCTGGCCCTGGACACCTCCACCGAGCGTCTGGCGCTGGCCCTGCAGGCGCCGGGCGGCCCGTACACCGTGCTGGCCGAAGGTGGTGCGCGGGCCTCGGCCACGCTGCTGCCCCAGGTGCATGCGCTGATGGCTCTTGCGGGCCTGACCCTGGCCCGGCTGGACGCCATCGCCTTCGGCTGTGGCCCGGGGGCCTTCACCGGGCTGCGCACGGCCTGCTCGGTGGCCCAGGGCCTGGCCTTCGGCCTGGGCAAGCCGCTGCTGGCCATCGACAGCCTGTTGATCGTTGCCGAAGACGCGCGGCGGCAGCACTACGCCGACGCCGCCAGGCTGGACATCGCGGTGGCGATGGACGCGCGGATGGACGAGGCCTACGCCGGGCGCTACCGGTGGTCGAACGGCGCCTGGCAGACGCTGCAGGCCGCCAGGCTGTATGCCTTGCCGGCGCTGTCGCAGGTCTGGGCCCACACGGCCGATGCGGCGCCGGTGCAGGCGGTCGCCGGTTCGGCGCTGGCGGCCTTCGCTGACCGCCTGCCGTGGCCGACGGCGGCGCTGCAGATACCGCAGGAATGCGACCGCGCCGTGGCCCTCCTCGGGCTGGCCGTGCAGGCCGCACGGGCCGGCGAGGGCGTCGACCCCGCGCTGGCCCTGCCGATCTACCTGCGCGACAAGGTGGCGCAGACGACCCAAGAGCGCGACGCCGCGCGCGCTGCGGCCACCGCCGCCGTGGTCCTGCCTTGAACGCGCCGCTGCAAGCCCGGCTGAACCGGCGGGCCATGACCGTGCACGACGTCGACGCGGTGATGGCCGCCGAGACCGGCGCCTACAGCCACCCCTGGAGCCGCGGCAACTTCATCGACTCGCTGTCCGCCGGCTACCTGGCCGAGGTGGTGACCGGCGAAGGGGTCGGCCTGGTGGCCTATTTCGTGGCCATGGCCGGCGTCGATGAGCTGCACCTGCTGAACATCACCGTGGCCAGCGTTTGGCAGGGGCAGGGCCATGGCAGCGCGCTGCTGCGCGCCGTGCAGGGCCATGCCGCCGCGCTGGGCCTGGGTTCGCTGTGGCTCGAGGTGCGGCAGAGCAACCTGCGGGCGCGGGCGCTGTACCGCCGCCGCGGCTTTGCCGAAGTCGGCCTGCGCAAGGGCTATTACCCGGCGGCCTTGCTGCGCGAAGACGCCGTCGTGATGAGCCTGCCCGTTTCGCTGTCGCCGCCTGGAGGCCTGCATGGCGTGGACTGAACGCCAGCAGGCGATGCTCGACGCGATGGGCCTGCGCCTTTGGGTGCCGCCTGTGCTGGATGTGGCCAGCGAGGCTGTCGAGGTCGCGCCGGTCTCGGCGCCGCTCGCCGCAGCCCCTGCGGTGATCACCCCTGCCGTGCGGGCCCGCGCCGACATCGCGGCGCTGGACTGGCCGTCGCTGCGCACCGCGGTGGCCGGCTGCACCGCCTGCGGGCTGTGCCAGAGCCGCACGCAAACGGTTTTCGGCGTCGGCCATCCGCGGGCGCAGTGGCTGGTGGTTGGCGAAGCGCCGGGCGCCGAGGAAGACGCGCAGGGCGAGCCCTTCGTCGGCGCGTCCGGCCAGTTGCTCGACCGCATGCTGGCCGCGCTGCAGCTGACGCGCAGCAGCGAAGGCGATGCACCGCCGTCGCAGCGCGTGTACATCGCCAACACCCTGAAGTGCCGCCCACCGCGCAACCGCAACCCCAGCATCGAAGAGATGGCGCAGTGCGAGCCTTTCCTGGTGCGGCAGATCGAACTGCTGCAGCCGCGCATCATCCTGGCGATGGGCAAGTTCGCGGTGCAGGCCCTGCTGCGCAGCGACGAACCGATCGGCAAGCTGCGCGGCCGCGTGCACCGCTACCAGGGCGTACCGCTGGTCGTCACCTACCACCCGGCCTACCTGCTGCGCAGCCTGCAGGAAAAGGCCAAGGCCTGGGAAGACCTGTGCCTGGCGGCCGACGTGGCTGAAGGCGCAGACCGGCCGTCCTGACCAAGGTCCAGGCGCGGAACCGGCTACGCCGGGCCGCTGACCGAGCCCCCTTCGGGCGGGGGGGGGGGCGAGCGCCAGCTATCGAACCTGGGGGTTCTATTTCTTCGGCCGGACCCAGCCCGTCAGGCTGAGCTGCCTGGCCCGGGCCACCGTCAGCTGCCCCGCTGGTGCGTTCTTGGCGAGCGTGCTGCCGCCGCCGATGGTGGCGCCGTCACCCAGCGTGATCGGCGCGATCAGCACACAGTTGCTGCCCACGTGCACATCGTTGCCGATGGTCGTGCGGTGCTTGTTGGCGCCGTCGTAATTGGCCGTGATGCTGCCGGCGCCGAAGTTCACGCGTTCGCCCACCGTGGCGTCACCCAGGTAGGCCAGGTGGTTGGCCTTGGCGCCGTGGGCCAGCGTGCTGTTCTTGACTTCGACGAAGTTGCCGATGTGCACCTGGTCGCCGAGCACGGCCCCGGCGCGCAGCCGTGCGTAAGGGCCAACCAGCGAGCCTGCGCCGACGCTGGCGCCTTCGATGTGGCTGAACGGGTGGATGACCGCGCCGGCCGCGATGCGCGCGTCGCGCACCACGCAGTTCGCGCCGATGCGCACGCCGTCACCCAGTTCCACCGCACCTTCGAAGACGCAGTTGACGTCGATCTCGACATCGCTGCCGCAGACCAGGCTGCCGCGCACGTCGATCCGCGCCGGGTCGGCCAGGCGCACGCCGGCTTCCATCAGCGCTTCGGCCTGCTGGCGCTGGAAGCGGCGTTCCAGGTCGGCCAGCTGCAGCGGGCTGTTGACGCCCAGCACCTCGGTCTCGCTGCCGGCCGCCGCGGCCACCACCGCCGCGCCGTCGGCCACGGCCATGGCCACGATGTCGGTCAGGTAGAACTCTTGTTGGGCGTTCTCGTTCGTCAGCGCCATCACCCAGCGCTTCAGCGACGCGGTGGGCGCGGCCATGATGCCGGTGTAGACCTCGCGGATCGCGCGCTGGGCGGCGCTGGCGTCCTTGTGTTCGACGATGGCCTGCACGGCATCCCCGTCGCGGACGATGCGGCCGTAGCCGCTGGCGTCGGCCAGTTCGATCGTCAGCAGCGCCAGCTTTTCGCCGCTGCAGGCCTGGACCAGCGCGCGGGCTGTGTCGGCGCGGATCAGCGGCACGTCGCCGTTCAGGATCAGCGTGGTGCCGTTGGCATCGTCCAGGGCCGGCACGGCCTGTTGCACGGCATGGCCGGTGCCGCGTTGCGGCATCTGGCGCACGAAGCGCGCGCCGCTGCCGGCGACGGCCGCTTCCACCGCATCGGCGCCGTGCCCGGTGATGACGATGGTGCGCGCCGCGCCCAGCGCTGCGCTGGCCTGCAGAACATGCTGCAATAGGCTGGTGCCCGCCAGGCGGTGCAGCACCTTGGGCAATGCCGACTTCATGCGGGTGCCCTTGCCCGCAGCCATGATCACGACGTTGAGTGCCATGCGACCGTCTCGTTGGAAAACCTGGATTATCGGCATGCTGCTGGCGTTGCCGGTGGTCTGGATGGGCGGCTGCAGCAGCATCCCGCTGGCCTACAACAACGGCCCGCAGCTGGCTTGGTGGTGGGTCGACGGCTATTTCGACTTCAGCCGCGAGCAGACGCCAGCGATCAGGCAGAGGCTGGACCAGCTCTTCGACTGGCACCGCAGCACGCAGATGGCGCTCTACCTGCCGCTGCTGGTCAATGCCCAGGCGCAGGTCGCCGAGCCGACCACGGCCGCCATGGCTTGCCGCTTGCAGGCCCAGGTTCTTGACTTGCTGGAACCGACGCTGGAGCATGCGCTGGGCAGCGCTGCCGACCTGCTGCCCAGCCTGGGCGAGGCGCAGTTCAAGCACCTGGAGGCGCGCTACGCCAAGGTGCTGGCCGAGATGCGTGACGACTTCCTGCAGGCCGATCTGGCCGAGCGCCACCGGCAGTCGGTCAGGCGGGCGCTGGAGCGCGCCGAGCGGCTGTACGGGCGGCTGGATGAGGCACAGCGGCGGGTTGTCGATGCCGGGGTGGTCGCTTCGCCCTTCAACCCCGAGATGTGGTGGCAGGAACGCCAGCGCCGCCAGCGCGACACGGTGCAGACGCTGCGCCGGCTGGCCGCCGAGAAGGCCGACCGCGACCTGCGCCTGGCCGCGCTGCGCACCCTGGTGGCGCGCATGGAACGGTCACCCGACGCGGCCTACCGCGCCTACCAGCTCAAGCTGGCCGACTACAACTGCGCCTTCGCCGCGCAGATCCACAACGCCACCACGCCGGCGCAGCGCAAGCGGGCGCGCGAGACCTTGAAGGATTGGGAAACCGACTTGCGGCAGTTGATGGCCCGGCCGTGATCGGCCCCGGATGAAGCCAAGACCCGTCAGGGCCAGGCCGACCAGCGCGAGGCTGGCGGGCTCCGGAACATCGCCGTTGCCGGCGACGTACAAAGTCAGCTGGCCACGGAGCTCGTCACCCGCATACGCCTGCGTGTGCATGTCCAGGAACATGTCGCCGGCCGTGAACTGCTCGACCAAATCGTCAAACGTACCGCCCGGGTAAGAAAAATACCCATCGAATTCGCTGAGCTGGAGGACATCAAGGACGCTGCCTGTTTCCCGGACGCAGAAGGTCGTGTCCGTCCCATCGTCGTAGAGCAGATTGCCATCACTGTAGCTGCAGGCCACCAGATTCGGGTTCAGGGGGAAGTCCGGAAAATCCTCGCGCGCCAGCACCTCGTGCTTGAAAGTGGGGTCTGCGACCCCCAGGGCCTGACCCGGCGGATCGTTGTGGATGTGCGCCCGGTCGCCCGGGCCGGTCAGGTTGAACCAGCTGTAAGCGGTCGTCACGGTGAACCGCACCGTATCCAGGGTGACCGTCGCGTCGCCATAAGCTTCGGACGCCGTCGGCGCCACGACCTGATCGCCGGTCAAATGCGCCTTGAAGGTGATCACCGATGCCGACGCTGCAAGCGGCACAGCGAGCAGCGCCGCGGCCAGTTTCCTCGCCATTTGATTCATGTGCCTATTCCTTTCGTCGGTGCAATTTGCGCCCGGACGTCAGCATCCGAATCGATCGCCAAATGGTTGCACGATCGACTTAAGTGAACCTTAAGGTCGCGCGGCCACCACCCAAGTCGGGGGGGCGAAGTCGAGAGCCTGAACCCTCGGCCGCCGCCTCAGCGCGGCAGCGCCACGTCCACGGTGCGCGGGTTGGCGCCCCGGTCGGGGAAGCCGCTGAGTGCGGCCTCGAACATCGCGGCGTAGACGTCGGGCCTTGCCGGTGACGAGCCCTCGCTGACGGCACGCGCCTCGAACAGCGGCTTGCCGCTGGCGTGGTCGCGGATCAGCAGCGCCACCTGGTGTTCGTAGCGTTCGCTGCGCCCGCCGCCGAAGCGCGTGCCGTAAGCCCAGCGCGGCCCCATCCAGGGACCGTAGCGGCCCGGGCCGAAGCCGCCGTGCCACCACAGCGGGTCGTCCCACAGCGCTTGCAGCACGCCCCGGTCGCTGGCGCCCAACTGGACCCGGACATCCGGCTCGGCGCCTTCCGCCACGGGGGTGAAACCGGCCCTGGCCAGGGCGGCGCGGGCGCTGGCTTCCAGCAGGTCGCTGTCGGCCGCTCGCGCCTGTTGCGAAGGCAGGCGCTCGAAGGCGTAGCGGCCGGGCGCGCGGCCGGCGGGCCAGTCGCCGAAGCTCGCCACCTCGCTGGAAACGGTGCGCATCGCCGCACAGCCGCCCAGCGCCAAAGCCGCCGCTCCGGCGGCCCCCAAGCACAAGCGTCTTTGCATGGTTCAGTCCTCGGGTTGATCGACCTCGTCGCGCTGCAGGTGCAAGGCAACCACGTTCTCGCCATGGGGCTTCGGTGGCGCGCAAGGCTCATCGTCGAAAGCGGTATCGCCTTCGGCACTGGCCACGCCCGTCGTCTGCAGCGTCGTGAAGGGATACAGATTCCGGTCCAGCAGGTGCGACTTCACCACGTGCCCCATCGCATGCAGCATGTTGTCGCTGCGCCCCGGGTATTGCTTTTCCCATTCCCGCAGCATCTTCTTGACCTGCACGCGCTGCAGGGCGTCCTGGCTGCCGCACAGGGTGCACGGGATGATCGGGAACTGTCGGTGCGCTGCCCAACGTTCGAGGTCGGTTTCGGCGACATAGGCCAGCGGGCGAATCACGATGTGCTTGCCGTCGTCGCTGGCCAGCTTCGGCGGCATGCCTTTCAGCCGGCCGCCGAAGAACATGTTCATCAGCAGCGTGACCACGATGTCGTCGCGGTGGTGACCCAGCGCGATTTTGGTCGCGCCCAGTTCGCCGGCCACGCGGTACAGGATGCCGCGGCGCAGCCGCGAACACAGGCTGCACATCGTCTGGCCTTCCGGGATCAGTTTCTTGACGATGCTGTAGGTGTCCTGGTTCTCGATGTGGAAGGGCACCCCGCGTTCTTTCAGGTAGGCCGGCAGGATGTGCTCGGGGAAGCCGGGCTGCTTCTGGTCGAGATTGACGGCGACCAGGTCGAAGCGGATCGGCGCGCGTTCGCGCAGGCTCATCAGCACGTCGAGCATGGCGTAGCTGTCCTTGCCGCCCGACAGGCAGACCATCACCTTGTCGCCCTCTTCGATCATGTTGAAGTCGGCGATCGCCTGGCCGACCTGGCGGTGCAGGCGCTTGCTGAGCTTGTTGGCCTCGAAAGCGGTCTTCTTGGCGGCGTGGAAATCGGTCGGGCTGTTCACGTGGCTTCCTTCAGGCCGAAGACTTCGACCCCGACCGCTGCGCAGTCGGGGTAGACATCGGGTTTGGACGTCGACACGCAGGCGGCGCGCACCTGCGGGTGGGCCAGCATCAGCGCCAGCAGGTCGTCGACCAGCGTTTCCTGCAGGTGGATGTGGCCCTGGGCCACGCGGCCCATCACGGTGCGGCGGATGAAGTCGTAGTCCAGCACTTCGTCGAGCTTGTCGGCCTGGGGCGTCGACTCCGCCAGCGGCACATAGAGGTCGACGTTGATGATCACCCGCTGCTCGCCCTTCTTCTCGAAGTCGTGCACGCCGATGTTGATCCACACCTCGTAGTCGCTGAGGAAGAGTCGGCGGCAGTTCGCCAGTTGCGGGTGGTTCAGAAAGCTGTGCATCAGAGCGCCTGGTTGTCGTCACGGGCCAGGAACATCACGTCCCGGTTTTGGGCTTGCAAATGCTGACCGCCGTCGACCAGCAAGGTGGTGCCGGTGATGGCGGGCGATTCCATCAGGAAGCGCACGGCGCGCGCCACGTCCTGCGGGGTGGAACTGCGCTGCAGCGGTGTCATGCGGTGCGAGGCGTCGAATTCACGGCCGCTCATCTCGCCCGACAGCAGTGTCACGCCGGGCGCCACGCCGCAGACGCGCAAACGCGGCGCCAGGGCCTGCGCCAGCAGCGTGTTGGCGGCTTCCAGCGCGGCCTTGCTGAGGGTGTAGCTCAAGTAGTCGGGGTTGGGGTTCCACAGCTTCTGGTCGAGGATGTTGACGACCACGCCGCCCTCACGACCGCAGTGGCTGTTCAACGCCCGCGCCAGCAGGATGGCCGGCGCGGTGTTGGCGCGCCAGTGGGCCTCCATCCGCGCCAGGCTGAAGCTGGCGAGGTCGTCGTATTCGAACAGCGAAGCGTTGTTGACCACCGCGTCGATGCGGCCGAAGGCGCGGTGCACGGCCGGCACCAGTGCTTCGCACTGCGCTTCGTGGGCCAGGTCGGCCCCGAAGGCCTGGGCCTGGCCGCCGGCCGCGCGGATGGTGGCCACCGTGGCGTCGGCCGCGCTGGCCGAGCTGCGGTAATGCACGCCGACGCGCCAGCCGTTCGCGGCCAGGTCGAGCGCGATGTCACGGCCGATGCGCTGGGCGGCTCCAGTAACGAGGACGACGGGCTTGAGATTCATTCTTGGGTGCGACATGACTGGGGACCCAGTCCGTCTTCTCTGAAACCTGCGGTTTTCTACAATCCCGAGCATGCATGCAACCGGGGCCGAGAGTTTATCGGCGCGACTCCACACCATCCTGATCACGGCCATCGTTGAAAACGGCGGCTGGCTGCCCTTTGACCGCTTCATGGCGCTGGCGCTCTACGAGCCCGGCCTGGGCTACTACGCCCGCAGCAGCCGGCAGTTCGGCAGCCTGCCGCCCAGCGCGACGCGCCCGGGCAGCGACTTCATCACCGCACCCGAACTGTCGCCGCTGTTCGGCCAGACGCTGGCGCGCCAGGTCGAGCAGGCGCTGGACGCCAGCGGCACGCAGGAAGTCTTCGAATTCGGGGCCGGTTCGGGCGCGCTGGCCGCGCAGCTGCTGGGCGCCCTGGGCGACCGCGTGCGGCGCTATTCGATCATCGACCTCAGCGGCACGCTGCGCGAAAAGCAGGCGCAGACGCTGGCGCCCTGGGCCGACCGCGTGCACTGGTTGAGCGCGCTGCCTGAATCGATGGCTGGCGTGGTCGTCGGCAACGAGGTGCTGGACGCGATGCCGGTGCAGCTGCTGCATTTCGACGGCAGCGATTGGTTCGAGCGCGGCGTGGCCGCCCCGGCGGGCGCCTTCACCTGGGTCGACCGCGCCACCGCGCTGAGGCCGCCCGGTGTAACCGCTTTTCCGCCTGGCACGGTCACCGAAATCCACCCGCAGGCCGAGGCCTTCATCCGCACGCTGGCCGCCCACCTGGATCGCGGCGCGGCCTTCTTCATCGACTACGGTTTTCCCGAAGCCGAGTTCTACCACCCGCAGCGCCACGGTGGCACGCTGATGTGCCACCGCGCGCACCAGGCCGACGACCAGCCGCTGGTCGATGTCGGCGACAAGGACATCACCGCGCACGTCAATTTCAGCGGCATTGCGCTGGCCGGGCAGGACGCCGGGCTGGACGTGCTGGGCTACACCTCGCAGGCCCATTGCCTGATGAACTGCGGCCTGCTCGACCTGCTGCAAGGTGCCGACATCCGCACCACCGCCAACGCCCAGAAGCTGCTCACCGAGCACGAGATGGGCGAGCTCTTCAAGGTCATCGGTTTTGCCAAGGCCTGCGCCTTCGACGCCGTCGGCTTCGCGCGCGGCGACCGCAGCCACACGCTGTGACCGACTGCCCGACCGCCTGACCGAACGCATGCGCTGGCTTCTGGTCTTCCTGATCGCCTGCCTGGTCTTCAACAGCCTGCAGGGCTGGCTGCGCAAGATCGGCCTGGGCCGTCTGCCGGGCGATTTCAGCTTCCGCATCGGCGGCCGCGACTGGTACGTGCCGCTGACCAGTTCGGTGGTCCTCAGCGTGCTGGGCATGCTGATTGGCCTCCTGATCTGAAGCGCGGACAGCCGCATGTCCGCGCCCATCCTGCTCGGCTTCGTGCTGGGCTATTTCGCGCTGCTGCTGGGCGTGGCGTGGTGGACGGGCCGCAAGGCCGACAACGCCACCTTCTTCATCGGCAGCCGCAACAGCCCGTGGGGGCTGGTCGCTTTCGGCATGGTCGGCACTTCGCTGTCGGGCGTCACTTTCGTCAGCGTGCCGGGCGCCGTCGGGCTGACGCACTTCGGCTACCTGCAGGTGGTGCTGGGGCAGACGCTGGGCTACGCTGTCGTCGCCTTCGTGCTGCTGCCGCTGTATTTCCGCCTCGGCCTGACGTCGATCTACGGCTTCCTGGCGCAGCGCCTGGGCCCTCGCAGCTGCCGCACCGGTGCGGCCTTCTTCATCGCCTCGCGCACGCTGGGCGCCACCGCGCGGGTCTACCTGGTGGTGGCGGTGTTGCAGGACATGATCCTGTCGGCCTTCGGCCTCCCCTTCTGGCTGACCACGGCGGTGATCCTGCTGATGGTGCTGCTGTACACGCTGGAAGGCGGTGTGCGAACCATCGTCTTCACCGACACCCTGCAGACCGCCGGCATGTTGCTGGGCCTGGTGGTCTGCACGGTCTTCCTGCTGCAGCGGCTCGACCTGACGCCGTGGCAGGCCTACGCGCAGATGCAGGAGCGCGGCCTGGCGACGGTCTTCAACCCGCTGCCGCAGGCCAGGGATTACCTGCTGAAGCAGCTCGTCGCCGGCCTGTTCATCACCATCGCGATGACCGGCTTGGACCAGGAAATGATGCAGAAGAGCCTGTCGGTGCGCCAGCTGCGGGACGCGCAGAAGAACCTGCTGCTGCTGGGCGTGGTGCTGCTGGCGGTGGTCAGCGCCTTCCTCTACCTCGGCGGCCTGCTCTACCTGGTGGCGCCCGGCCTCGGTTTGCAGGGCGCGGGCGACCGCATCTTCCCGGCGGTGGTGCTGGGGCATATGCCGGTCGCCGTGCAGGTGCTCTTCGTCATCGCGCTGGTCTCGGCGCTGTTCCCCAGCGCCGACGGTGCGCTGACCGCGTTGACCAGCAGCACCTGTATCGACCTGCTGGGCCTGCCCCAGCGCAGCGACCTGAGCGAAGCGCAGCGGGCCCGCATCCGCCGCCGTGTGCACGCCGGCTACGCGCTGCTGTTCCTGCTGCTGGTGCTGACCTTTCGCGCCGTCGGCAGCCCCAGCATGATCGGCCTGATCCTGAAGATCGCGGCCTACACCTACGGCCCGCTGCTCGGCCTGTTCGCCTTTGGCGTGCTCACCACCCGCGCCGTCAATGACCGCCGGGCGCCGGCCGTGGCGCTGGCCGCGCCGGCGCTGTGCTGGTTGATCGACGCCCAGCAGCGGGCGTTGTTCGGCGACTGGCAGCTGGGCCTGGAACTGCTGCTGCTGAACGGGGCGCTGACTTTCGCCGGGCTGTGGCTGATGTCATGGCGGCAGCCGGCTGCGGCGCCTGCCGTGACCGGCTGATCAAGCGGCCACGCCGTCCAGCGCCACCAGTGCCGCTGCCACCGCCGCCGCCCGCACCGCCATCACCGCCTGCCCGATCTCGGCCCCGCGCTGGCCCCGCGCCATGGCCTGTGCCGCGGTGCTCGCCGAGTCGACGCCGCGCGCCGCGTCCAGCAGCAGCGGCAGCCGGGTGACGGGCGGGTAGGGCCGGTCTTGCAGCCCAGTGCGGCCACGGGCGTCGCACAGACAGGCCTGCAGCACCTGCGCGAAACGCTCGGGCCGGCGGATGGCGTCGCAGCGGTCGAACAGGCGCACCAGCGCGCCGGCGCCCAGCGCGCCGCTGGCGTGGATGTGGCCATGCTCGCGGGCCACCACTTCGGCCAGTTCCTTGCAATCGGTGGGCACTTTCAGCCGTTCGCCCAGCAGCTTGGCCAGCTTGGCGCTGCGGCCTTCGTGGCCGATGTGGCGCGGCCAGGCGGCCCGGGCGGTGTTGCCCTTGCCCAGGTCGTGGCCCAGGCAGGCCCAGCGCACCGTCAGCGGGGCGTCCTCGCGCGCGCACTGGTCGAGCACCAGCATCAGGTGCAGGCCGGTGTCGATCTCGGGGTGGTGCTCGGGCGGCTGCGGCACGCCCCACAGGCGGTCCACCTCGGGCAGCAGGCGGGCCAGCGCGCCGCAGTCGCGCAGCACATCGAACATCCGGCTGGGGCGCTGCGCCATCAGGCCGCGCGACAGTTCCTGCCAGACGCGTTCGGGCACCAGCGCATCGACCTCGCCGTTGGCGACCATCGCACGCAGCAGCGCCAGCGTATCCGGCGCCACCGTGAAGTCGGGGAAGCGCGCCGCCAGCCGCGCCACGCGCAGCAGGCGAACCGGGTCTTCGACGAAGGCCGGCGAGACGTGGCGCAGCACCCGGGCGGCGATGTCGGCCTGGCCGCCGTAGGGGTCGATCAGCGTGCCGTCGTCGGCCTGCGCGATGGCGTTGATGGTCAGGTCGCGGCGCAGCAAATCCTCTTCCAGCGTCACCTCGGGCGCGGCGTGCACGGTGAAGCCCTGGTAGCCGAGGCCGGTCTTGCGTTCGGTCCGCGCCAGGGCCACTTCCTCGCCGCTGTCGGGGTCGATGAAGACCGGAAAGTCCTTGCCGACCGGCCTGTAGCCCAGGGCCTTCAGCGCCTGCGGCGTGCTGCCCACGACGACCCAGTCGCGGTCGCTGTGCGCCAGGCCCAGCAGGGCGTCGCGCACCGCGCCACCGACGATGTAGCGCTTCATCAAATGGATCGCAAACCGAGACCCGGCTTCCCGCCGCGGAACCGGCTTCGCCGGGCTGCGGGCGGACGGCCCCCTCGGGGGGTAGCGAGCGCCAGCGAGCTTGGGGGCCTCATTTCAATGTCCGGTCGGGGTTGCGGTAGGGCTCGTCCTCGGGCACGAAGTCGTGCTCGGCCAGCGCTTCGGCGATCCACGCGGCCACGCCCGGCGCCGCCGCCACGCGGTCGACATAGCTTCTGATGTGCGGCGACATCGGCAGCGCGTAGCCGCGCAGCCGCATGCAGACTGGCGCGTACATCGCGTCCACCGCGCCGAATTCGCCGTACAGGAAAGGCCCGCCGCTGGCGGCCAGCGCCTCCAGCCACATCACCTCGATGCGTTCGACGTCGGCGCGCACGCCGGCCTGCTCGGCCCAGACCCTGGCGCCGACGCCGGGCAGCCGGGCTTCGATGTTCATCGGGCAGTGCTGGCGCAGGGCGCCGAAACCGGCGTGCATCTCGGCGGCCAGGCAGCGCGCGCGGGCCCTCGCCTGGATATCCTCGGGCCAGATGTTGCGGGCCGGAAACTTCTCGTTCAGGTATTCGATGATGGCCAGGCTGTCCCAGACCGCGAAGCGGTCGTCCAGCAGCACCGGCACCTTGCCCGCCGGGCTGTGGTGGGCCACCGTGCGGCGGAATTGCGAAGCGGGCCCGAAGTCGAAGCGCACCCTGACCTCTTCGAAATGCAGGCCGAGCTGCTTCAGCAGCACCCAGGGGCGCATCGACCACGACGAGTAGTTCTTGTTGCCGATCACGAGTTGCATGGCACGCTCCTTGGGGTCATGGACCGCATGCTACGGCCGCGGCTAGCGTCCGGCGAGCCGGCGCAGGCCGTCCAGCCTCGAGCAGGCCTGCTGCCCGCCCAGGTAGCCCGGCGCCACGGCTTCCAGCGCGCTGGCCGTGATGCCCAGGGCCGCCAGGCCCGGCAGCAGGCCGCTGGCCACATTCGGCACGGCCATCGAATCGACGTTGTCGCGGGACATCAGCGGCTCACCCGGCAGCCATTCCATGGCCAGCGCCTGCAGCTTGGCCAGGGCCGTTGGCAGCGGGAGCTGGGGCCGGTCGTGGCCCGACCACTGCCCGGCCAGATGGACCAGCTGCGACAGCGTGTAGACGCTCGGACCGGTGCATTCATAGGTCTGCCCGACGGTGGCGGCGTCGGTCAGGCAGGCCACGATGGCGCTGGCCACGTCTTCGACCCATACCGGCTGGAAGCGCGCGCTGCTGCCGGCCAGCGGCAACACCGGCGCCACCGCCTGCAGCGTGGCAAAGAGGTTGAGGAAGCGGTCTTCCGCACCGAAGATGACCGACGGCCGCAGCAGCGTGGCGTCCACCGCTGGCGTGCACAGCGCGGCTTCGCCGGCGGTCTTGCTGCGCAGGTAGTTGGACGGTGCGTCGGGCCCCACGCCCAGCGCGCTGACGTGGACCACGCGGCGAACGCCGCTGGCTGCGCAGGCCTGCGCCAGGCGGCGCGGCAGGTCGACGTGCACGCGCTGGAAGTCGGCCGCGCTGCCGTGCAGGATGGCGATGAGGTTGATGACGGCGCTGCTGCCGGCCACCAGCCGCGCCAGTTGCGCGTCGTCGTGGACCTTGGCCTGCACGACTTCCACCGTGGGCAGCGAACGCAGGGCGTTGCCGTGCTGCGGCCGCCGCGTCGGCACGACCGTGCGGGCGCTGGCGCTGCGCGCCGCCAGGCGGGCGCAGACGGCGCGGCCGACGAAGCCGGTGCCACCGAGGACGAGGATCTTTTCGGGCGATGTGCTCACGGGGATGCTTTCAACTCAGGGGGTGTCGCGGTCGCGATCGGGGGCGGCGGCGCCGGCCTCGCGCAGGCCGGTCAAGGGGCCGATGGCCGGACCCAGGCGCGACTTCAGCGTCGGCAGGGGCAGTGGGTTGGCGGCGCTGCCGGCCGGTGCTGCAGCCGCGCCCAGCAAGGCCGCGTAGTAGACGCTGTTGGACAGCACCTTCTTCACGTAGTCGCGCGTTTCGCTGAAAGGGATGCTTTCGGCCCAGGCCGCGGGCTCCATCAGCGTGCCGCCCTCGCGCCAGCGGCGCGGCCGGCCGGGTCCGGCGTTGTAGGCGGCGGTGGCCAGCGCCAGCGAGCCGCCGAAGTCGTCGAGCACGCGCTTCAGGTAGGCCGCGCCGAGCAGCAGGTTGGTGTCGCGGTCGTTGATCATCTCGGGCTTGAAGTCCAGACCGATCTGCCTGGCCGTCCACTTGGCCGTGGCCGGCATCAGCTGCATCAGCCCCGAGGCGCCGACACCCGAACGGATCTCGCTGACGAAGCGTGATTCCTGGCGCATCAGGCCGTAGAGCACCGCCGGGTCCAGACCGACCGCGCGGGCCTTGGCCAGCACCTGCTCGCGGTAGGGCAGCGGGAAGCGCTGGTTGATGTCGATCTCGCTGCGCGTGCGCTCGCTGGCGTTGATGCAGCGGTCCCAGACCTCGCGCTCGCAGGCCCGCTGCGCGGCGGCCAGCAGCTCGCGTTCGGTCAGCCCGCGCAGCGCGTAATTCCACTCGCGCACGCCCTCGCTGCGCAGGCCCAGCGCCAGCAGCTGCAGCGCGCGCGTCAGGCCGGCGTGGTTGCGTGCGCCTTCGCGCTCGGCGGCACTCGGCGGCGCCGGCACTGGCGGCAGTGTGATGCGCCCGCCCAGGTCTTCCAGGGCCAGCTTGCCGTAGAAATTGAACTGCGTGCTGATGCCTTCCAGCGCCAGCCTGGCGGCCGCGCGCGCGGCGTCGCCGTCGGGTCCGGCCGCGGCCAGCGCGGCGGTGGCGCGAGCCCGCCAGTAGACCCAGGTGCTGTCGCGCTGCTCGACGCTGCCCATCGCGTCGATGGCCTTGACCACCAGACGCCAGCGTTGCCGGTCGGCATCTGCCGGCGCCGACGGCTGGCGCAGCGCGGCGCGCACCTGCCAGGCCAGCAGCTCGTCGCTCCAGGGCGGCAGCAGACCGGCCTTGTTCGCGCCTTCCCACAGTTGCCAGGCGCGTCGGGCCTGGTCGGCCGCCTGCGGCTGCTGCTTCATCGCCGCGTGGCGCGCCACGAAGGCCCAGGCCGTTGCAGCCATCGGCTGCGGCAGCGGTCGCGCAGGCTTGCCGTCGAGCCAGGCTGCGGCGGCATCGGGGTCGCTGGCGGCCAGTCGCATCAGCGCCAGCAGCGTCAGTTCGTCCGCCTCGTGTGCGCCCAGCGGCGGCCGGCGCGCCAGGAAGCGTGCTGGCTTGTCCAGCACGTCGGCGATCAGCTGGCCGTGTTTGGGCTGGGCCAGCAGCGCCGCGGCGCGCGCGGTGCGCGGGCGGTTGGCGTCGACCATCAGGCGCGCCACGCGCCACGCATCGTCCGGCGTCAGGGCCTTGGCCTCGAAGAGGGTGCGGCCGAGCAGCGCGCAGCCGTCGTCCAGTTCCTTCTGTGCGGCCCAGGCGGCCGTCGCCGCCGCCTTCACATCCTGGCCGGTCCAATACTGGGCCAGCAGCGCGTAGCAAGTGACTTCGCGGTCGTCGTTCATGCGAAAGCGCGGGTATTCGCTGCGCAGTTGGGGCCAGTCGCGGCGGCGACCCAGTTCCAGCAGCCAGTCGTTGCGCAGCCGGTCCTCGACATAGCTGCCCGGCCAGCGGGCGTAGAAGGCGTCGAGCTCGCCCTGCTGGGCCTCGGCCAGGCGGTTGCCCAGTTCCCAATATTCAACCCACGGCGTCAGCGGGTGGCGGGCACTGTTGACGGCCAGCCGCGCGGCCGCCAGCGCAGCGCGGTCTTTGCGCCGCAGGGCCTCGCGGGCCTGCAGCACGGTGTCGTCGCTGCCGGGCGCCGGGCTTTGGGCCCGCGCCGGGCAGGCGCCTGCCAGCAGGCCGGCGGTGAGCAGGGCCGAGAGGGTGGAAACCAGGTTGCGCATGCGGCTGAATCTAGCGCATGCGCCAGTGACGCCGTATCACGCAGCGCCCGTGCAACGCGCCGCGCAGATGCGGGGTGCCCTTCGGGCGAGCGCGGCGCGACAATCGCGGCATGAGCCTGCCGATGCCCCCGCTGGAACCCTCGCGCGACAAGAAGGTGCTGCGGCGCCAGTTGCAGTCTGAACGCCAGACGCTGATCGACCGCCACCAGCGCGCGATGCAACTGCAGGAAGTGCTGCGCGTGTGGCTGATGGGCCGCGCCGACACGGCCATTGGCGCCTACTGGCCGATCAAGGGCGAATTCGACACCCTGCCGGCGCTGTACCGCTGGATGGAGACTGATGAAGAGCGCTGCATCGGTCTGCCGGTGATCGACAAGGTCAGCAAGCACCTGAGCTTCCACATGTGGTTTCCGGGCTGCGAGATGGAAGAGGACGCCTACGGCATCCCGAAGCCGAAAGACACGCCGGCTTTCCAGCCCACGCTGCTGCTGGTCCCCTGCGTGGGCTATGGCGACGGCGGCGTGCGCCTGGGTTACGGCGGCGGCTTCTACGACCGCACCCTGGCCACGCTGGAGCCGCGGCCCTACACCGTCGGTCTCGCCTACGCCAACGGCTATGTGCCTTGGCTGAAGGCCGAAGCCCACGACGTGCCGCTGGATGCCGTGCTGACCGATGAGGGCCTGGCATGGCAGCGGCCTGAAACCTGAGCCCTCAAGCTCGCCAGCGATCGGAAGCGCAGGCCGACGCTGGCGCGCTGGATGAAGGTCCACAAGGGCGCTTCGCGCCCTTGTCCGTTCACCTCAGCGGGACGGCGACTGTGCACTGCCGCAAGGCCACCGCAGCGCCGAGCGGGCTTCAGACCAGTTGCAGCCGCTTGCAGATGTCGAGCACCAGCGCACTCTGGTTCAGCGCGTAGAAGTGGATGCTGGGCGCGCCGCCGGCGATCAGCCGTTCGCACAGGCTGGTCACCACGTCGATGCCGAAGGCGCGGATCGAGGCCGCGTCGTCCATGTAGCCTTCCATCTTCAGCGCCACCCAGCGCGGCACTTCGACGCCGTCGCGCGCGGCGATCTGCGCGATGCGACCGTAGTTGTGGAAGGGCATGATGCCCGGCACGATGGGCACCGTCACGCCCAGCTTGCGCACCTCATCGACGTAGTGGAAGTAGGCGTCGGGGTTGAAGAAGAACTGCGTGATGGCCGAATTGGCGCCGGCCGCCACCTTGTCGGCGAAGTGCTGCAGATCGCGTTTCGCGTAGCGCTCTTCGGGGTGGTATTCGGGGTAGGCCGCCACTTCGATGTGCCAGTCGCTGCCCTGGGTTTCGCGGATGAAGCGGATCAGCTCGGCCGCGTAGCGGAATTCGCCGGCCACGGCGGTGCCGCTGGGCAGGTCGCCGCGCAGCGCCACCAGGCGGTGGATGCCGAGTTCGCGGTAGCCGGCCAGGATTTCGGCGATGCCTTCGCGGGTCGAGCCGACGCAGGACAGGTGCGGCGCGGCGTCGAAGCCCGATGCGGCGATGTCCTTCACCGCCGCGAAAGTCTTCTCGCGGGTGGAGCCGCCGGCGCCGTAGGTGACGCTGAAGTACTCGGGCTGCAGCACCGCCAGGTCCTGCACCACGGTCTTGAGTTTTTCAACACCGACGGGCGTGTTGGGCGGGAAGAATTCGAAACTGACGGGGACGCGGGCGCTCATGGCAGCCTCCTCGTGGAGCGGTCAAGAAAAAGGTCCGGACACACGGGCGGTGGCCGGACCTGCAGGACATGAAGCGGGGCGCGCCCCGCTTCATTTCAGTACCGGTACGTGTCAGCCTTGTACGGGCCCTGCTTGGGCACGCCGATGTAGGCGGCCTGGTCGTCGCTCAGTTCGGTCAGCATGGCGCCGACCTTCTTCAGGTGCAGGCGCGCCACCTTCTCGTCGAGGTGCTTGGGCAGCACGTAGACCTTGCCGATGTCGTAGGCGTCGCTGTGCGTGAACAGTTCGATCTGTGCGATGGTCTGGTTCGCGAAGCTGGTGCTCATCACGAAGCTGGGGTGGCCGGTGCCGCAGCCCAGGTTCACCAGGCGGCCCTTGGCCAGCATGATGATCTTCTTGCCGTCGGGGAACACCACGTGGTCGACCTGGGGCTTGATCTCGTCCCAGACGCAGTCGGCGAGTTGCGCGACGTCGATCTCGTTGTCGAAGTGGCCGATGTTGCAGACGATGGCCTGGTCCTTCATCGCGTCCATGTGCTTGCGCGTGATGACGCTCACGTTGCCGGTGGCCGACACGAAGATGTCGGCCTTGTCGGCGGCGTAATCCATGGTCACGACCTTGTAGCCTTCCATCGCCGCCTGCAGCGCGTTGATGGGGTCGATCTCGGTGACCCAGACTTGTGCCGACAGCGCGCGCAGGGCCTGGGCCGAGCCCTTGCCCACGTCGCCGTAGCCGGCGACCACGGCGACCTTGCCGGCAATCATCACGTCGGTGGCGCGCTTGACGGCGTCGACCAGGCTTTCGCGGCAGCCGTAGAGGTTGTCGAACTTGCTCTTCGTGACCGAATCGTTGACGTTGATGGCGCGGAAGGGCAGCGTGCCCTTGGCCGACATCTCGTTCAGGCGGTGCACGCCGGTGGTGGTTTCTTCGGTCACGCCGATGATTTCGGCAGCCTTGCGGGTGTACCAGGTCGGGTCGACCGCGAGCTTGGCCTTGATGGCCGCGAACAGGCAGGTCTCTTCTTCGCTGGTCGGGTTGCCGACAACGGCGATGTCCTTCTCGGCGCGCTGGCCCAGGATCATCAGCAGCGTGGCATCGCCGCCATCGTCGAGGATCATGTTGGGGCCTTCGCCTTCAGTGCCCTTGGCGCCGAATTCGAAGATGCGGTGCGTGAAGTCCCAGTACTCGGTGAGGGTCTCGCCCTTGTGTGCGAAGACCGGCGTGCCCTTTTCCACCAGCGCGGCGGCGGCGTGGTCCTGCGTGCTGTAGATGTTGCACGAGGCCCAGCGCACGCTGGCGCCCAGGGCTTGCAGCGTTTCCACCAGCACGGCGGTCTGGATGGTCATGTGGATGCTGCCGGTGATGCGCGCGCCCTTCAGCGGCTGCTTCGCGGCGAACTCTTCGCGGATGGCCATCAGGCCGGGCATCTCGGTTTCGGCGATCTTGATTTCCTTGCGACCCCAGATGGCAAGTGAAAGATCGGCCACGGCGTGGTCGTGCAGGGAAGTGTGAACAGCGTTCATCGTCAGGCTCCAGACGGTTGTGTAGGACCTGCACGGGGAACCGGGGCGGACGGATCAGACTCACCCACGAGAAACTTCGTGCAGGTGAGCGCGGTTGCAATGAAGACTCCTGAGCCTGGCCTTCGTGATGAAGGTTGCAACGCTCCTCAGGAACAGCGCGTATTTTAGCCACGGGTCCGATAACCCGGTTGCGGGCCGATGTGGAAGACTTGGCGGATGACGGGGCCATTGCTGAAACCACCACCTGGGCCTGAAGCCTGGGCTGCGGCCCCGCCAGCCGTCCTGGCCGGCGTGCTCGGGGTGATGACCGACATCGACGACACGCTGACCCGCGCCGGCGCCATCGAGCCGCAGGCGCTGGCCGCGCTGCACGATCTGGCGGCGGCGGGCCTGCCCGTCATCGCCATCACCGGCCGCCCGCTGGGCTGGAGCCGCCCCTTCGCGCAGGCCTGGCCGGTGGCGGCCATCGTGGCCGAGAACGGCGCGGTGGCGCTGGTTCGCGAGGGCGCTGGGGTGCGCACCGAATACGCGCAGGACGCCTGCAGCCGCGCCGCCAACGCGGTGCGCCTGCAGGCCGCGGCCCAGCGGGTGCTGCGCGAAGTGCCCGGCGCCCGGCTGGCCCAGGACAGCCCGGGCCGCGTCACCGACATCGCCATCGACCACAGCGAATTCGCCCAGTTGCCGGCCGCGGCGATCGCGCAGGTGGTGGCGCTGATGCAGCAGGCCGGCCTCACCGCCACCGTCAGCAGCATCCACATCAACGGCTGGATCGGCAGCCACAGCAAGTGGACGGCCGCGCAGTGGATGGTGCGGCGGCTGTTCGGTCGTGCGTTGCAGGCCGAAGTCGGGCGCTGGATCTACGTCGGCGATTCGACCAACGACCAGCTGATGTTCGAGCAGCTGCCGCTGGCGGTGGGCGTGGCCAATCTGCGGCGCTTCGCCGGCCAGTTGCAGCACTGGCCGGCCTACATCACGCAGGCCGAGCGGGGTGCCGGTTTCGCCGAAGTGGCGCGGCGCCTGCTGCGGGCTCGGGCCTGAAGCGACGCCGAGCCCACCGATCCAGGGGGTGGAGGGCCATTCTGTGCCCCGCGCAAAAGCGCCTTAAGGTAAGCTGAATTGATGTTGGGCGTGACTTGGAGACACCGCATGCGCAAAACCCTTTTGAACCTGGCGGCCGCTGCCGCGGTGGTGGCCGGGACCGCTGGTGCCCAGGCCGGTACGCTGGTCAATGCACCGACGGGAACCGCGGTGATCTACACCTTCGCTGCCGTCGATTGGGATCCTTCGGGTTCTTGGGCGGATGTGGCGGTCAGCTTCGGTGACAGCAGCACCTGGGTTGTCGGTTCGCTGACAAGTGTCAGAGCGGATGTGTCCTTGACCGGGTCATCGGGCAGCGTCCCTGCCCTCGCGAACGATCTGGCCGTCGTTGTTCAAGACGCCACGTTTTCTTATCTGATTCAGGTTGGCGGCGGCTGGGACTCCGGCGTCGACGCCAGCCAGCGCTACGCATGGACCGGTGGCGCCAGCTCGGTCATCGGAACGTCGCTGGCCGAGAAGGTCGACCTCATCCCGATCCCCCCCTCATCCACCTACCTGCACTTTGCGGGTGATGGCACGGACGGGTATTCCATCCTGGTCGGCAATGGCCAGGCCGACCCTGGCGTTGCCTCATGGGCCGGCTCGGTCACCCTCTACGGCTTGCAACTCGTCGCCGCACCGGTGCCCGAACCCGCCAGCTGGGCGATGTTCGCTGCCGGTGCCGTCGGCCTCGTAGGCTGGCTGGGCCGCCGCCGCAAGGCCGCCGTCACGGCCTGAAGGTTTTCAGCCGGCCGGCCGCCGTGCCGTTCGGCCTCAGCCGCCCAGGCGCTCGGACAGCACCCAGCCTGAAGCTTGTCCCCCGGTGCGCGGGTTGACGTAGTGCACCGCGGTGAAATGCGCCGCCTGCTGCAGCGCGACCACCGGTTCGCCCGGGAGGATGAAGATGCCGCGCAGCGGGCAAGCCGCATCGGGCGCCGAATAGAACTGCAGGCGGCCCTTGCCCAGCACCTGGCGGCGGGCGCGACCCGGCAGGGCCGCCACCTCGCCGGCTTCGGGTGCCTGGCAGCCGCGCGCGGGCAGCGTCGTCGATGCCGGCAGGCGAGTCGCCGCTGCGGTCGCTGTTGCCGCCAGGGTCACGCTGCTGCCCGGCCCCAGGCGGTCTGCGAGCACCCAGCCGCGGGCTTCGCTGCCGGTGGCCGGTCGGCGGTAGCGCACCGAGGTGTAGCCCGCATGGTTGACGTAGGCCTCCACCGTGTCGCCGGGGCGCACGTGCAGGTCCAGCATCGCACAGCCGCTGTCGGGCGCTGCGTAGAGCGCCAGGGCCTGGCCGCCGATGACCGGGCGCAGCCCGGCTTCTGCAGCGATGCGCGTGCCGCCCTTGGCCGCGACCAGGGCCGCGGCGGCGCAGGCGTCGCCCGCTGCAGCGGCACGGACCGGCAGCCCGCCGGGCGCGCTGCCCGCCGCGTGTTCGACGGGCACCAGGTTCAGCGCCAGGTGGTCACGGGCCTGTGGTTCGCCGTCGGCACCGGGCCGCTGCACGCCCTGGTGGCAGGTGTCGCAACGGGCGCCGACCAGCTTCTGGCCCCCCGTGGCGCCGGCCAGCGGGTTGCTGTCGATGTCCTTCAGCAGGCGCAGGCCCTGCGCCACGCGCGCCTGCTGCGCCTCACCGCGCCGTGCACCGGCCATCCAGGCGGCTTGCGCCCTGGCCGGCACCGGCGGTTGCGGCTGGCCCCGGTGGCAGGTGTAGCAGGTCACGCCCGACGGGCCGACGTGCGGCTTCCAGTTGGTGTTCAGGTGCTGCACCATCTGCAGCATCTGCCGCGCCACCTGTTTGGCCGGTTTGGCCTCGCTGGCCCAGTCGCCGTCGACATGGCAATGGCCGCAGCCGGCTTGCGGCGACACCCACTGCGTCAGCGACCGCATGGTGCTGTCGAAGCTGGCGACGTCCAGTTCGCCGAGCAGGGGCACGTTGCGGTAACGGCTGGCGGCGGCCAGCCGCTGCGGGCCTGGCAGCGCCGCAGCGGTGCCCGTGTTGGCGGTGCTGGGCTCGCCTGCGGTCACGGCCCGCGCGGCCGCCGGGGCGGGCGGTCGGCGGTCGCAGGCCACCAGCGTCAGGATGCAGCAGCAGGCAAGTAAGCGGAGGCGCAAGGGCGGTCGTCTGGCAAGGCAGCCCGGGGTGGGCGCCAACCCGGCATGCTAGCCAGACTGCCCGGCGCGGTCCATCCCGCAGCAGCGGGGGTGGAACCGGCCTGACCCGTGACGGTTGGCCGGGCTTGCCTGCTGCCGCCGGGTCAGAGTCCGGCTGCGGCCTTCAGGGCCTCGACCTTGTCGGTCCGTTCCCAGCTGAATTCCGGCTCTTCGCGGCCGAAGTGGCCGTAGGCGGCGGTCTTCTCGTAGATCGGGCGCAGCAGGTCCAGCATCTGGATGATGCCCTTGGGCCGCAGGTCGAAGATGTCGCCACGGCCGATCAGCGCCGACAGCTGTTCGTCGGACATCACGCCGGTGCCTTCGGTGTAGACCGTGACATTCATCGGCTTGGCCACGCCGATGGCGTAGGCCACCTGCACCTGGCACTGCCTGGCCAGACCGGCCGCGACGATGTTCTTGGCTACGTAGCGGGCGGCGTAGGCGGCGGAACGGTCGACCTTGGACGGATCCTTGCCGCTGAAGGCGCCACCGCCGTGCGGGCAGGCGCCGCCGTAGGTGTCGACGATGATCTTGCGGCCGGTCAGGCCGCAGTCGCCCTGCGGACCGCCGACGACGAAACGGCCAGTCGGGTTGATCAGGTACTTGGTGTCTTCGGTCAGCCAGGCCTTGGGCAGCACCGGCTTGATGATCTCTTCGCGCACGGCCTCGTAGAAGGCGTCGGTCATCTTGTGACCCAGGCTGTATTCCGGCGCGTGCTGGGTGCTGAGCACCACGGTGTCGATGCTGTGCGGCTTGCCGTCCACGTAGCGCATCGTGACCTGGCTCTTCGCGTCGGGACGCAGGAAAGGCAGGCGGCCGTCCTTGCGCAATTGCGCCTGGCGCTCGACCAGGCGGTGCGCGTAGTAGATCGGCGCGGGCATCAGCTCGGGCGTCTCGTCGCAGGCGTAGCCGAACATCAGGCCCTGGTCGCCGGCACCGGTGTTCAGGTGGTCGTCGCTCGCGTGGTCCACGCCCTGGGCGATGTCGTTGGACTGCTTGTCGTAGGCCACCAGCACGGCGCAGCCCTTGTAGTCGATACCGTATTCCGTGTTGTCGTAGCCGATGCGTTTCAGCGTGTCGCGCGCGACCTGGATGTAATCCACGTTGGCCTGCGTGGTGATCTCGCCGGCCAGCACCACCAGACCGGTGTTGCACAGCGTCTCGGCGGCGACGCGGCTGCGCGGGTCCTGCTTGAAGATCGCGTCGAGGATCGCGTCCGAGATCTGGTCGGCCACCTTGTCGGGGTGACCTTCAGAGACGGATTCGGATGTGAAGAGGAAGTCGTTCGCCACTTGAAAAGCTCCGGTTGGATTGCACGGTGTGCGTCGCCGGTGGTGCTTGTTGTTCCGCGGCGAACGCTTTAGCAGTTTTGTTGAGCCTTCGGCCGCTGTGGCCTGTTGCCCGGCGGTGTGTCGCTATGCTCCACCCCCGCAGTCGCCCTGCAAGTTGTCCTTTAACTCCGGCGATGCGCCAAGTATACAAAGCATGCTGATCCTGATTCGATGGCTGGCGGGCCGCTCCTTGCGGTCTTTGCACGCGCTGGGCGGGGCCCTGGGTTGGGCCGGCTACGCGCTGTCACCGACCTACCGCCGCCGCCTGAACGACAACGCCGCGCTGGCGGGCCTGCGGCTTGCCGAGCGCCGCGCCGCCGTGGCCGACGCCGGCCGCCTGGTGATGGAGCTGCCGCGGCTGTGGCTGCGTCCGCGTTCCCAGCCCATCAACGATCCCTTGCGCTGGGAAGGCGCCGAACTGCTCGAAGCGCTGCTGGCGCGCGGCAAGGGGCTGGTGCTGCTGACGCCGCACATGGGCAGTTTCGAGGTCAGCGCGCAGGCCTACGCCGAGCGCTTCGGCGCGCGCCAGCCGATCACCGTGCTCTACCGGCCGGCGCGCCAGGCCTGGTTCCGCGAACTGGAAGAAACCGCCCGCGCCCGCCCGGCGCTGGCCACCGCGCCGGCCACGCTGGCCGGTGTTCGGCTGATGCTGCGGGCCCTGAAGCGCGGCGAAACCGTCGGCCTGTTGCCTGACCAGGTGCCGCCCGAAGGCATGGGCGTGTGGGCGCCTTTCTTCGGCCGCCCGGCCTACACGATGACCTTGGCCGCGCGCCTCGTCCAGCAGACCGGCGCGGCCGTGGCCGTGCTGTGGACCGAGCGCCTGGCCAGGGGCGCCGGCTACGTGGTGCGTGCCATCGAATTGCCGCATCCGCTGCCCGAGCGGGCCGGCGACGACGCGGCCGGCGCGTTGGCCGTCAACCGCAGCATGGAGGCCGTGATTCGCATGAAGCCGAGTCAGTACCTGTGGGGCTACCACCGCTACAAGAATCCTCGTCAGGCAGAGAGCCCGACCTGATGGCGCACGCCAAGATTCATCCGCTTGCACCGCAGAAGCTGTTGGCCCACGCGGCGCTGGCCTTGGTGTGGCTGCTGCACGGGCTGCCGCTGGCGCTGCTGGCACCGCTCGGCCAGGGGCTGGGGCTGCTGCTGCACACCTTCGGTCATGCGCGGCGCCGGGTGGCGCTGACCAATCTCGAACTCTGCATGCCCGAGCTCGGCGACGCCGAGCGCCGCCGCCTGGTGCGCGAGCACTTCATGTGGACCGGCCGCAGCCTGCTCGAACGCGGCCTGCTGTGGCACGCCAGCAAGGCCCGGCTGCAGCGGCTGATCCACGTCGAAGGCGATGTCCACCTGGCCGAGCGCAGCGAGCGGCCGGTGATGTGGCTGGTGCCACATTTCGTCGGCCTGGAAGTGGCCGGCGCCGCGACGCAGATCTTCCAGACGCGCATGGGCTGCGACATCTACACCGCGCAGAGCAACCCGGTGATGGACGCCGCCTTCCACAAGGGCCGCGCGCGCTTCGGGCTGGCGCTGCTGTTCAACCGCCAGCAGGGCGCGATGCCGGTGGTGCGGGCGATCAAGAAGGGCGTGGCCTTCTTCAACGCCGCCGACATGGACTTCGGCCTGCGCGACGCGGCCTTCGTGCCCTTCTTCGGCCAGCCCGCCGCGACGCTGCTGTCGCCTTCGCGGATGGCCCGCGCGCTGGACATGGTGGTGCAGCCGCTGGTGGTCGAGATGCTGCCCGGCGGCCAGGGCTGGCGCGTGCGTTTCATGCCGGCCTGGACCGACTGGCCGAGCGCCGACCCGGTGGCCGACGCGGCGGCGATGAACGCCTTCATCGAAGCCCAGATCCGCACGATGCCAGCGCAGTACTTCTGGGTCCACAAGCGCTTCAAGTCGCGGCCCGAGGGCGCGCCGCCGGTGTACGGATAATCAGCCGATGCGGGTTCCCTTCACGAAGATGCAAGGCGCGGGCAACGACTTCGTCGTGCTCGACCACGTGCAAGTCCCGATCGCGTTGAGCAGCGCCCAGTTGAAGCGGCTGGGCGACCGCCGCTTCGGCGTTGGCGCCGACCAGATCCTGATCGTCGAGCGCAGCGGCACGCCGGGCATCGACTTCCGCTACCGCATCGTCAACGGTGCCAGCGGCGAGGAGGTCGAACACTGCGGCAACGGCGCGCGCTGCTTCCTGCGCTACGTCCACGGCCAGGGCCTGACCGACAAGACCACGGTCCGCGTCGAGACCGTCAACAACGTGCTCGAACTGCGCCTGCAGCCCGACGGCCGCGTGACGGTGGACATGAGCCGGCCGGTCTTCGACCATGCCCGGATACCCTTCGACGGCAGCGGCCTGACGGCGCTTGCCGAGGGCGATTTCGAGTTGTGGCCCCTGGACAGCAAGGACGGGACGGACGGCGCGGACCGCCCCGAAGTCGCCGTGCTGTCGATGGGCAACCCGCACGCCGTGCTGCGCGTGGCCGATGTCGACACCGCGCCGGTCGCCACGCTGGGCCCGCGCATCGAGACGCACGCGCGTTTCCCGCGCCATGTCAACGTCGGCTTCCTGCAGGTGCTGTCGCGCAGCGAGGTCCGTCTGCGCGTCCACGAACGCGACGCCGGCGAGACGCTGGCCTGCGGCACCGGCGCCTGCGCGGCCGTGGTGGCCGGCATCCGCCTGGGCTGGCTGGACCGTCGCGTCGAGGTCCACGCCCGCGGCGGTGATCTGCTGATCGAATGGCCCGCGCCCGATGCGACGGTGCAGATGACCGGCCCGGCCGAGACCGTGTTCCACGGCGAAATCGAACTCTGAATCGCCCCTTTGAAAACCGCGAGCCCACCTTGACCAACACCACCACCCCTCCGACCACCAGCGGCGTGCAGGGCATCACCGAAGCCGACATCGCCAACTACCTGGCCAACACGCCGGGCTTCTTCGAGCGCCATGCCGAGTTGCTGTCGGCGGTGCAGCTGAGCAGCCCGCACGGCGCGCGCGCGGTCAGCCTGCAAGAGCGGCAGATGCAGATGCTGCGCGAGCGCATCAAGGGCCTGGAGGCGCGGATCATGGACATGGTTCGCCACAGCCAGGACAACGTGACGATTGCCGACCGCCTGCAGCGCTACACCCGCGCCATCCTGCTGACCGCCGACGCCCAGGCGCTGCCGGCGCGCATGGTGGACGCGCTGCGCCACGAGTTCCAGATTCCGCAGGCCGCCATCCGCCTGTGGGGCCTCGACGCCGCGCAGGCGGGCGCCGCCTACACGCTGGCGGCCGGCGACGACATCCAGCGCTTCGCGGCCAGCCTGACGCAGCCCTACTGCGGCGTCAACGCCGGCTTCGAAGCCGCCGAATGGGTCGACGAATCGGCGTCGATGGCCTCGATGGCGATGATCCCGCTGCGCCAGGGCGACGTCTGCTTCGGCCTGCTGGTGCTGGCCTCGCCCGACCCGACGCGCTACGCCGCCGACATGGGCACCGAGTTCCTGACCCGCTTGGGCGAAGTGACGGCCGCGGCGCTGTCGCGGCTGCGGCCGGACAGCGCCGAAGCCGCACCCTGAGGCCCCGATGAGCGCGGTGCCTGCAGCCCCGCCCGCGAGCCCGCCCGCGCTGGAACTGGGCGCCGAGCTGCAGCGCTTCGTGGACCACCTGCGCGTCGAGCGCCGTCTGGCCGAGCGCACGCTGGCGATGTACCGCGAGGCCCTGCTGCGGCTGCAGGCTTCGGCGGCGGCGGCGCAACCCGCCGCCGTCGCGCTGCCCGCCGCGCAGCCCCACCACATCCGCAGCTGGGTCGGCCAGTTGCGGCTGCGCGGGCTGGCACCGCGCAGCATCGCCATCGCGCTGGCGGCCTGGCGCGGCCTTTACCGCTGGTGGGGCCGGCAGGGGCTGGTGCGGGTGAATCCGGTGGAAGGGATACGCCCGCCGAAGGCCGCCAAGCCGCTGCCGAAAGCGCTGTCGGTCGAGCAGGCGGTGGCGCTGGCCGAACAGCGCACGCAGCACGGCAGCACCGCCGAAGCGCCGCAGCTGGCCGCGCGCGACCACGCCATCACCGAACTGCTCTACGGCTGCGGCCTGCGGGTCGCCGAACTGGTCGGCCTGGACCGCGTGGCCAGCAGCAGCGCGCGCGGCTGGGTGGACGCGGCCGACGCCACGGTCCATGTGCTGGGCAAGGGCGGCAAGCGGCGCAGCGTGCCGGTCGGCGGCGCGGCGCTGGCGGCGCTGCAAGCCTGGCTGGACCTGCGCGCCACGCTCGCCGACGCCGACGAGCCGGCGCTCTTCGTCAGCCGCCGCGGCACGCGGCTGACGCCCAACCAGTTGCGCAACCGGCTGCAGGCACAAGCACAGCAAGCCGGCCTGCCCACGCGCGTGCACCCGCACATGCTGCGCCACAGCTACGCCAGCCATCTGCTGCAGTCCAGCGGCGACCTGCGCGCGGTGCAGGAACTGCTGGGCCACGCCAGCATCAGCACCACCCAGGTCTACACCCAGCTCGACTTCCAGCACCTGGCCAAGGTCTACGACGCCGCGCACCCGCGCGCCAGGAAGCGTTAGCCGCGCTGCCAGCCGGCTGGCTGACCGACTGACGGGCAGCGCGGCGAGAATCGGCCGATGAAATCCATCCGCCTGCGCGCCGGCCGCGAACGTTCCCTGGAACGCCGCCACCCCTGGGTCTTCGAGGGCAGCGTCGCCAGCGGCAAGGCCGACCCTGGCGAGACCGTGCGTGTCGAGGACGCCGACGGCCGCTTCCTGGCCTGGGGCGCCTACAGCGGCAGCTCGATGATCCGCGTGCGGGCCTGGTCCTTCGATGAGGCCGAACGCATCGCGCCGGCCTTCTTCGAGCGCCGCATCCAGGCCGCCGTCGCGCTGCGCGCGCGCCTGCCGATCGCCAGCACCGGCCTGCGCCTGGTGCACGGCGAGGCCGACGGCCTGCCGGGCCTGATCGTCGACCGCTACGGCGACACCCTGTGCGCGCAGTTCGGCTCGGCCGGTGTCGAGCGCTGGAAATCGACACTGGCCGATGCGCTGCTGCAGGCCACTGGCCTGAGCCGCCTGTATGAACGCTCGGACGCCAGCGTGCGCAGCCTGGAAGGCCTGCCGGCGCAGACCGGCTGGCTGCGCGGTGAAGGCAGCACCGAGGTCACCATCAGCGAACACGGCTGGCGGTTGACGCTGGACGTGGCCGAGGGCCACAAGACCGGCTTCTACCTCGATCAGCGCGACAACCGTGCGCTGTTCGCGCGCTGGGTGCGGCAGCTGGGCCTGCAGCGGGTGCTGAACTGCTACTGCTACACCGGCGGCTTCACGGTGGCCGCGCTGGCCGGCGGCGCGGCCCATGTCACCAGCGTCGATTCATCGGGACCGGCGATCGCCCGCGTGCAGGCCCATGTGGCGCTGAACGGTTTCGACGCCGCGTGCAGCGAAGGTCTGGACACCGACGTCAACCAGTTCCTGCGCGACAGCCTGAAGGCCGGCCGCCGTTTTGACGCCATCGTGCTCGATCCGCCCAAGTTCGCGCCCACGGCGGCCCATGCCGAGCGCGCCGCGCGGGCCTACAAGGACATCAACCGGCTGGCCCTGATGCTGCTGGAGCCCGGCGGCCTGCTGCTGACCTTCTCCTGTTCGGGCGGCATCGGGCCCGAGCTGTTCCACAAGATCGTCGCCGGTGCGGCCATCGACGCCGGCGTGGACGGTGCCATCGTGCAGCGCCTGGAAGGCGCCTGCGACCACCCGACGACGCTGCTGTTTCCCGAGGGCGAATACCTGAAGGGGCTGGTGGTGTTGAAAAGCGGCGCCCCGACAGGCCCGCTTCCAGGGGGCTGAGGCCCTGCGACCCCCCGTGATCGTGGGGTCGTTGGCCGTCGAGCCCGGTCCGTGATCGACGCAGAATCCGGCGTCGCTGTGAGTGCGTGTCTGCCGATCCCCGGGGCCGCCTCCGGTCTTCTCTTGGAGCAGCCCTTGAAACCCGATGCCATCCAGCGTGCGCTGACCGTCTTCGCCGTGGCCGCTGCCGGGCTGGCCACGGCGCCCGCGGCCCACGCGCTGAGCTTCGTGTTCAGGGACACCACAGTGGGCGGCAGCATGACGGCCGCGCAACTGGCGGCCGTCACCGCCGCCGGCGCTTACTGGTCCAGCCAGTTCAGCGACAACGTGACCGTCTACGTCGACATGGGTTTTGACCACCTGGGCACCAACATCCTGGGTCAGACGGGCTCGAACTTCGGGGCCCTCAGCTACAGCGCGCTGCGTTCCAGTCTGGTCGCCGACGCCACGTCAGCGCGTGACGCCACCGCCGTGGCCCACCTGCCGACCGGCCCGGCGCTGGCCTTCTACGCCACCCAGGGTGACCTCAGCAGCCGCTACGACAACGACGGCTCGGTCAACAACACGCGGCTCGGCCTGACCACGGCCAACGCCAAGGCCCTCGGTTATGCCACCGGCACCAGTGCGGCCAATCCCGATGCGGCGATGACCTTCTCCAGCGATTTCGCCTTCGCCTACACCCGCGCCGGGGGCACGCCGGCCGGGCAGATCGACTTCATCACCGTGGTCGAGCACGAACTCGGCCACGCCCTGGGCTTCGTATCGGGCGTGGATGACATCGATGACTGCGCCGGTACCGGCCGAGGCACGGCTTGCCACATCAGCAACACCGTCGACCGCTTCGAAGGCGACTGGTGGTACGCGCCGCTCGACCTCTACCGGTACTCGGCAGCCGGCCTGGACCTGCGCGTCGGCGGCAGCCCCTACTTCTCGATCGACGGCGGCGCCACGGCCATCGACATTTTCTCGACCGGCACGCTCAACGGCAACGGCCATCAGGCCAGCCATTTCGGACCCGACCTGCTGAACCTGATGCGCCCCACGCTGGACTACGGCCGCGCCTATGACGCCAGCGACGCCGACCTGGCGGCGCTGGACGTGATCGGCTGGAATCTGACCGCCGCCGTTCCCGAACCCGGCAGCTGGGCCCTGCAGCTCGCCGGCCTGGCCGCCTTCAGCGGCATCGCCCGGCGCCGTCGCGCGGCGGCCTGATCAGCGCGGCGCGGCCGCTGGCTGCGGCAGCGCCACCCGCGTATCGAACTTCGCGCGTTTCACGCTGAAGAAGGCCTTCACGTTGCGCACATTGGCGTCCTGCGTGAACAGCCGCTGCACCAGTGCGTGGTAGGCCGGCATGTCGGCGACCTGCAGCGTCAACATGAAGTCGGGGCCCGGCGAGACGCGGTAAAGCTGGCGCACGGCCACCTCGGCCACCGCGCGGGCCTCGAAGGCGTCCAGGTGCTCGGCGCCCTGGCGGTCCAGCGTCACTTCGACCAGCACGGTCAGTCCGGCCCCGGCGCCCAATGCGGCCTGGTTGATCAAGGCCACGCGGCCTTCGATCACGCCGGCGTCGACCAGGCGCCGCACCCGGCGCAGCGCCGTGGCGGGCGAGGTCAGCGCGCGTTCGGCCAGGTCCTGATTCGACAGGTCGGCGTCGGTCTGCAGCAGTTCCAGCAGGCGCAGGTCGGTCGCATCAAGGTTCATGATGAAATAATAAGCTTATAAATTGAATAGAAATGGATGAAACTTTCTGTCGGCCATAAACATGGTGAGTTAACGCAAAAACACCATTGTTTTTGATAGAAACCGCCACTGTGTTCGACCTAGGATGCGCGACCCCAGTCCCAAGGACATCACCATGTGTGGCATCGTCGGCGCCGTCAGCACCCGCAACATCGTTCCCATCCTGCTGGAAGGCCTGAAGCGGCTGGAATACCGGGGCTACGACTCCTGCGGCGTGGCGGTGCACCAGGGGGGCGAGTTGCGGCGGGCCCGCAGCACGTCACGGGTCGCCGAGCTGGAAATCGGCATCGCCGCCGAAGGCATCGCGTCGGGCACCGGCATCGCCCACACCCGCTGGGCCACGCACGGCGTGCCGGCGGTGCGCAACGCCCACCCGCATTTCTCGGGTGGCGCCGATGTCGACGCGATGGCCACCGGCTTTGGCGGGCTGGGCGGCCAGGACGCCACCACGCCCGCGGCCCCCGTCGCACGGATCGGCCTGGTGCACAACGGCATCATCGAGAACCACGACGAACTGCGCGCCGAACTGCAGCAGCGCGGCTACGTCTTCGCCAGCCAGACCGACACCGAGGTCATCGCCCACCTGGTGCACAGCCTGTACGGCGGCGACCTGCTGGAAGCCGTGCAGCAGGCGCTGCCACGGCTGCGCGGGGCCTACGCCATCGCGGTCTTCTGCCGCGACGAACCGCAGCGCGTGGTCGGTGCGCGCCAGGGCTCGCCGCTGGTGCTGGGCGTCGGGGCTGCCGGCAACGGCGTCACCGAGAACTTCCTGGCCAGCGACGCGATGGCGCTGGCCGGCGTCACCGACCAGATCGTCTACCTGGAAGAGGGTGATGTCGTCGACCTGCAACTGGGCAAGTACTGGATTTCGTCGGCCCAGGTGAACGCGACAGCCGGCCCGGATGCTTCGGCTGTCCGCTACCGCCCCGTGCAGCGCACCGTGCGCACGGTGCACGCGCACAGCGGCGCGGCCGAACTGGGGCCCTACCGGCACTACATGCAGAAGGAAATCTTCGAGCAGCCGCGGGCCCTGGCCGACACGCTCGAGGGGATTGAAGGGATCAGCCCGGAACTGTTCGGCGACGGCGCCTGGCGCGTCTTCAAGGAGGTCGACCGGGTTCTGATCCTGGCCTGCGGCACCAGCTTCTATTCGGGTAGCACCGCACGCTACTGGCTGGAGGGCATCGCCGGCATCCCGACCACCGTGGAAGTGGCCAGCGAATACCGCTACCGCGACAGCGTGCCCGACCCGCGGACCCTGGTCGTGACCATCACGCAGAGCGGCGAAACCGCCGACACGCTGGCCGCCCTGAAGCATGCGCGCAGCCTGGGCATGCCGCACACGCTGACCATCTGCAATGTGGCCACCAGCGCGATGGTGCGCGAATGCGAGCTGGCCTACATCACGCGGGCCGGCGTCGAGATCGGCGTCGCCAGTACCAAGGCCTTCACCACCCAGCTGGCCGGTCTGTACCTGCTGACGCTGGCCCTGGCCCAGGTGCGCGGGCGCCTCAGCGACGCCCAGGAAGCGGCCGAACTGAAAGCCCTGCGCCACCTGCCCGTGGCGCTGCAGGCGGTGCTGGCGCTGGAGCCGCAGATCATCGCCTGGAGCGAGGATTTCGCGCGCAAGGAAAACGCCCTGTTCCTGGGCCGCGGCCTGCATTACCCGATTGCCCTGGAAGGCGCGCTGAAGCTCAAGGAGATCAGCTACATCCACGCCGAGGCCTACCCCGCCGGCGAACTGAAACACGGGCCGCTGGCGCTGGTCACCGACCAGATGCCGGTGGTCACGGTGGCGCCCAACGACGCGCTGCTGGAGAAGCTGAAAAGCAATCTGCAGGAAGTTCGCGCGCGCGGGGGCGAGTTGTATGTCTTCGCCGACGACGACACGCAGATCAACAACGAGCCCGGCGTGCACGTCATCCGCATGCCCGAACACTACGGCGCGCTGTCGCCGATCCTGCACGTCGTGCCGCTGCAATTGCTGGCTTATCACACCGCCTGCGCACGCGGCACGGACGTCGACAAGCCGCGCAACCTGGCCAAGAGCGTGACCGTGGAATAGCCGGCTGACTCGGCGTCTGGGTAGCACGGAGAACTTGGGACAAGGTGGCGCGAAGCTGCGCGCCATGGCCCAGCCTCGAGGCTGGGCTGACGATGGACCACCGGACGGCGGACTCTGGGGGGCCGCTCATCGCCGGGACTGCCCGTTCGCGGCAGCACCCGACAGCTGTCGTTCATGACGAGGGGGTCCCGCGGGCTAGCGCACCAACATTCGCCGCAAACCGTAGCTGAGCGCGTCGACCTGGCCGACAAGCAACAACATAGCGAGCAGCACCGTCGCCGTCTTGTTCATGTGGAAAAGCCCCATGTGAAACGACAGCAGTTGCCCCAGGCCTCCCGCACCGACCACACCGAGCACGGCAGCCGCGCGGATATTGTTTTCCCAGCGGTACAAGGTGTAGCTCACCAACTGCGGCAGTACTTGCGGCAGCGTGGCGTACAAGAACACTTGACCCGCTCGTGCGCCCTGGGTTCGCAGCGCTGCCCCGGGTCCCGCTGGCGCGTTTTCGATCGCCTCGGCGAATAGCCGCCCGAGTACGCCCGTGGTGTGCGCTGCCAGCGCCAGCGTGCCAGCGAAAGGGCCCAGGCCGGCGGCAATCAGCAGCAGGCTGGCCCACACCAGTTCCGGCACCGACCGCAAGGCATTGAGGAGCAGCCTCGTGGGCGAACGGGTCCAGGCCGAGTCACCGGCGTGCAAACGGCTGGCCGGCAAGGCCAGCATCAGACCGATCGCCGCCGCGATCACCGTACCCAGGGCCGACATGGCCAGGGTCTCCCAGGTGGCGACCACAACTTGATGCACGAACCCCGGCTGCAGGTCAGGCGGGAAGAACTCGCCCAGGAACCGCGCCATGCTGAGCGCGGCGTCCACCGCGAAGAACTGTGCCCATTGCAGGTCCAGCGACCAGAAGCTGACGACCACCAGCGCGACCAAGCCGGCCGTCAACCAGCAGGCTTTGCAGCGCGCGCCGACGATGGGCGGCGGCAGCTTGCAAGGCGCATTGGCCGCGTGACGATCGGTCATGCCAGCGCCTTGCGCAGCCAGGTGCTGGTGCTGTCGGCCAGCGCGACGAGGCCGAAGAACACCAGCAGCATGGTCGATACCTCGCCGCCGGCGAACATCTTCATCGAGCTGTCCAGCTGCTGCCCCAGGCCCCCGGCGCCGACGAAGCCCAGTACCACCGAAGAGCGGATGGCGCATTCCCAGCGGTACACCGTGTACGAGATCAGCTCGCCGGCGTTCTGGGGCAACAGGCCGAAGCAGAAGGCCTGCAGCCGCCCGCAGCCATTTCGCAGCAGCGATTCAGTGGCGTGCACTTCGCCGCTTTCCAGAATCTCGCCATAGACCTTGCCCAGCATGCCGCCATAGGTGAGCGCGATCGCCAGCACGCCGGCCGTCGGCCCGAGACCGACGACACGAACGAAGACCAGCGCCCACACCAGTTCGGGCACGCTGCGCAGGACGATCAGCAGCAGCCTGACGGCCTGGCGCATGGTGAAGGGCAGAGCCGCCATGCGGCCGCTGAAGGCCGACACCGACAGCACCCGCGTCGAGAGCAGCGTCAGCGGAAAGGCCATCAGCAGCGCCAGCGTCATGCCGGCCGTGGCGATGGCCACCGTGCGCCAGGTCTCGCGCGCAACCAAGGCGAGAAAGTCCGCCGACATCGCTGGCGGCAGGAAGCTGCCCAGGAACTGCCCGGTGACTTCCCGGCTCCTCGCATCGAACAGTTGCCAGGGCTTGAACTCGGTCGCCGTCAGCAGCGGCCACAACAGCACCAGCGCAGCACCCGTCCAGAAGACGCGTGCCAGCCAGTCCGGATCGCGGGTCGATGGCCGGACTGATCGGCCCAGGCCGGCGACGCCGTTCATCGGCAGTGCATCACCACCGGCGCTGGCACGGCCATCGGCCCGGCCGCCGCGGTGGCCGGGGGCTCACCGCGCAGCTCGCCCTCGTGCTGTTCGTACAGCGCCTCGAGCCGAGTCTGCGTGACTTCAACCGTCGGCAAGTCGAACGCAATGGCACCGTCACGCAGACCCACGATGCGCGGGAACTGCGCCAGTGCCGCGTCCACCTGGTGCAGACTGGTGACCAGCGTGATGCCGCGCGCGCGGGCGCAATCCCCCAGCGTGGCGAGCGCCTGCCGGGCGCGCGCGGGGTCCAGCGACGACAGCGGTTCGTCCACCAGCCACAGGCGAGCTGGCGAAAGCAGCGCCCGCGCCAGGCCCACGCGCTGGCGCTCACCGCCGGACAACCTGTCGACGCGCTCGAACAGCTTGTCTTCCAGATCGAAGCGCGCCAGTGCTTCATAGGCGGCCGGGATGTCCGCCGGATAGAACAAAGAACGCAGGCTGGAGAGCAAACCCATGGTCGGCAGGCGCCCGGCGAGCACCGACGTCACGACTCGCTGGCGCGGCGGCAACGGTGGCACCTGGGGCGCCAGGAAGAGCTGCCCGCGCAAGCGGTGCAGGTCCCGATTCGACAGGCGCCAGGGCGCGTCATCGCCCAAGGTGTACTCGCCGGCGGCAGGCGGCAGCGCGCACGCCAACACCTGCATCAAGGTTGTCTTGCCGGCGCCCGATGGACCGATGACAGCCAGTTGCTCGCCATCGGCGATCTGCAGGTCGACATCCCGCAGCGCATGGGCTGCGCCCGGGCGTGCGGCCGGGTGCCGGGCCGACACCTGGGTCAGTTGCAGTCTCAAGTCAGCCAGCCACGCCGTTTCACAGCAGGCCGGCGCTGCGCGCCGCCGTTTCGATGCCCTTGTAATTCTCGGCCTTGGTCGGCACGAAGCGGTTGGCGCGCTGCAGTTCGAGAATCTCCTTGCCTGCCGGATCATTGCGGGTCAGCGACAGCAGGGCCTGCGTCAGTTTCTCCCGGACGGCGGCGGGCATGTCGGCGTGCACGGTCCAGTTGTAGTCGTAGTACGTCGGCGTCGTGTAGAAGGCGATGACCTTGCTGGTGTCGACCTTCTTGTCGGCAACGAATTTTTCCCACACGGAAATATTGAGCGCACCGGCTTGCACCTTGCCGGCGACGACCGCCGCGATGGTGGCGTCGTGGGCTCCGCTATAGGCCACGCGGCGGAAGTCCTTGTCGGGGTCCACGCCGGCCTGCAGCAGGAAGCTGCGTGGCATCAGGTGGCCGGATGTGGAGCTCTGAGAACCGAAACTCACATCCTTGCCCTTGAGGTCGGCCAACTGCTTGATGGCCGGGTCGCTGGTGATGAAGACCGAGCGGAATTTTTCGTCCTCTTCCCGCTGCACGATGGGAACGGCTTTACCGCCCGATCGGATCTGCGCCTGCACGAAGGTGAAACCGCCGAACCAGGCCATGTCGACCTTGCGATTGGCCAGCGCCTCGACGGCCGCTGCGTAGTCGGTGACAGGCGTGAACTCGACCTTGATGCCGAGCTTGCCTTCGAGGTACTTCATCAGCGGCGCAGCCTTGCGCGCCAGTTCGGTGGGCGATTCGTCAGGAATCGCGGTGACGCGAAACACCGGCTGCGCGAACGCGGAGGCGGCGCACAGCAGCAGCGCGCCGGTCAGCAAGGACTTGAGGTTCCACATGATGGTCTTGGGGCTCATGGTTTCGACACGGTGTTTGGGCAGGCTGCGGCGCGGCCGATGAGGCGACTTTAGCCGTACCGCCCTGACCGCCTCTGCAAGCCGCTGGATGCCCTCGGCCTACAGCGCGCAACTGCGGAAGCCGGCCGGCACGTCGTTGCGATGGGGCATGAAGAAGTTGCGGTAGCGCGGATGGCGCATGCGCGGCTGCGTCATGAACGACCCACCGCGCAGCACCCGCCGGCTGCCAAACCAGGGTTCGGAGTAGTCGCGGTAGGGGTGGGGCTCGAAGCCCGGATAGGGCTGGAACGGGCTGGCCGTCCACTCCCAGACCTGGCCCCATCCGAAGTCGGCGGGACGTTGAACCGCTGCGCGCTCCCACTCGGCCTCGGTCGGCAATCGCCGGCCGGCCCAGCGGCACCACGCCTCGGCTTCGTGGACGGTCAGGTGGCAGGCGGGATGGTTCAGGTCCAGCGATTGCCAGGCGCCGTGTCGCCATTGCTGCCAGGCCTTGGTCTGGAGACCGTCGCGCCGCAGATAGCGCGGCGCTTGCGGTCGCTCGGTCGCCAGCCAGGCGGCGCCGGCTTCGCTCCACCAGCGGGGCTGGCCGTAGCCACCTGCTTCGACAAAGTTCAGGTACTCGCCCCAGCGGGTGACCTGGCTGTCGATGCCGGTTGCCGGAAGCTGCACAGCAAGGCCAGCCAGTTCGTTGTCGAAGGCGAAGGCCGTACCGCTGCTGCCCAGCGTCCACGAGCCGGCGTCGAATGAAAGTTGCCGGCCTGCACCGTCCAGCGCATGGGCCTGCCAGCGCGCATCGGCGATGGGAACCCCGAGGCTTTGTGCCATGTAGAGCGCAGCCTCGTGGTGCATGTCTTCGTGGAACAAGGCCAGCCTGAAAAAGTACAGCGCCGCATCGCTGCCATCGCTCTCGCGCAAGCACGCCAGCGTACCCTCCAGCTGCGCTGCGAGCTCCGCGCGCGTGGCGCCTGCATCGGGCAGCGACAGCGACCAGCGCGTGTGGTGCGGTACGTGGCTGGAGTCGTACAGCGCGTCGGCATTCGCGCGCACGCCCCTCAGCCGCGGGACCTGCCGCTCGGCAGCCACCCCCGCAAAGCGCAGGGGGTTGCGCGCGATCCAGAACTCCTGGAACCAGCCGATGTGGCCGAGTTCCCACAGCGGCGGATTCAGCGTGTCCCGCTGCGGCACCGCCCAACCCGCCATTGACCGATCAACCAGCGCAAAAGTGGCCAAGGTGTCGTCGCGACAGGACCTGAGCGCGGCGGCCAGCCAGGGGGCGTCCGCCTGGCGGGCCGTGTCGGCGTCTTCGAGCGGGACCGTCATCGCGTTAACCTTCGAGGGTGCACAGACCGGACATCGTGATCGTGACGCCAGCCCTGGCCGACGCCAACAATGGCAACTGGCAGACCGCCCATCGCTGGTGCCGCATGCTGGCGGGAGCTTACCGGGTGCGCCTGGCTTCGAAATGGGAAGCCGGCGAAGAAGCCGTGATGATCGCGCTCCATGCCCGCCGTTCGGCGGCGTCCGTCGCGCAGTGGCGCAGCCAACGCCGCTCGGCGCCCCTGGTCGTCGTGCTGACCGGTACCGATCTCTACCGGGACGTTGCGGGCGACGCCTCGGCCCAGGCCTCGCTGCAGGCCGCTGACCGTCTGATCGTGCTCAACCAACTCGGTGCCGCGGCCTTGCCCGCGAGCCTGCAGCCCAAAGCCCGCGTGGTCCTGCAGTCCTGCGCGGCGCGGCAGACCTTGCCCAGGACGCCACAGCACCTGCGCGCGCTGATGGTCGGGCACCTGCGTCCGGAGAAGTCGCCGCAGACCTACTTCGACGCCGCGCGGCTGCTGGCGGGTCGCCCCGACATCCGGCTCGACCATATCGGTGCGGCGCTCGATCCGGCGCTCGGCGAGCAGGCCATGGCCTTGATGGCCGAGTACCCGCGCTACCGCTGGCTGGGCGGCCTGGTGCATGGCGTCACCCGCAGGCGCATCCAGGCGGCCCATGTGCTGGTCCATCCCAGCCGCATGGAAGGCGGTGCGCACGTCGTGATGGAGGCCGTGCGCAGCGGCACCCCGGTGCTGGCCTCGCGGATCGACGGCAACGTGGGCTTACTCGGCACCCGCTACGACGGCTATTTCCCGCTGGGCGACGCAGCTGTCCTGGCAACCCAGCT
This sequence comes from Betaproteobacteria bacterium, assembly GCA_947453725.1. Lineage (GTDB taxonomy): Bacteria > Pseudomonadota > Gammaproteobacteria > Burkholderiales > Burkholderiaceae_C > Rubrivivax. The sequence continues at coordinate 171,695 of CANGHH010000007.1, forward strand.
GCAGCGGCTGCGCGACGAGCCGACTATGCTGGCTCACCTGCAGCGCCAATGCGACGAACGCGGGCCCCTGTTCGACCCGACGCGAGAGTCTGCAACCCTGCACGCGCTGATCGGCGAAATGCTTGAAACGCAGACGCCCTTGACCACCCGAGACACGCCATGAACGCACCCGACAAGCTCGACGAACCCCGCCTGACTTCGCTGTCCCATGGGGGCGGCTGCGGCTGCAAGATCGCGCCGGGGGTGTTGTCCGAGATCCTGAAGGGCACGGCGGCCATGCCGATCCCGAAGGAATTGCTGGTCGGCATCGAGACCGCCGACGACGCGGCCGTCTACCAACTGAATGACGAGCAGGCGCTGATCGCCACCACCGACTTCTTCATGCCCATCGTCGACGATCCGCATGACTTTGGCCGCATCGCCGCCACCAACGCGATCAGTGACGTGTACGCGATGGGTGGCCGCCCGATCATGGCGCTGGCCTTGGTGGCCATGCCCATCGCCTTGCTGTCGACGGCGACGATCGGCCGCATCCTCGAAGGTGGGGCCTCGGTCTGCCGTGCTGCGGGCATCCCCATCGCGGGTGGACACACCATCGACTCGGTCGAGGCCATTTACGGCCTGGTGGCCCTGGGTCTGGTGCACCCCAAGCACGTCAAGCGCAACGCCGATGCTCGACCTGGCGACGTGCTGGTGTTGGGCAAACCGGTCGGCGTGGGCGTGATGTCCGCTGCGCTGAAGAAGGGCGAACTCAGCGACACCGGCTACGCGCAGATGATCGCCACCACGACGAAGCTGAACACCCCCGGGCCCGACCTGGCGGCCTTGCCCGGCGTGCACGCCTTGACCGACGTCACCGGCTTCGGTCTGGCCGGGCACGCGCTGGAGATGGCCCGCGGTGCACGCTGCGATGTGCAGCTGGACTGGGCCGCCGTGCCCTTGATGGCGGGTGCGCGCACGCTGGCGGCGCAGGGCTTCGTCACCGGCGCCTCGGGCCGCAACTGGGCGGGTTACGGCATGGACGTCAGCCTGCCCGCCGCCTTCGCCGCCGAAGACCAGGCGCTGCTGACCGACCCGCAGACCAGCGGCGGGCTGCTCGTTTCGTGTGCGCCGTCGGCAGTGGACGCGGTCATGGCCGTCTTCCGCCGGCATGGCTTTGAAGATGCCGCCGTGGTCGGCAGCATCGTGTCGACCAGCGCCGCGCCGCGCCTGCTGGTGGACTGAGGCGCGCCCGCTGCGCGGGCTCGACCGACGCGCCGTCGCTGTCAAGCCGCGTGGCCGAGCCTGAACACCGCCACCGTCTGAACCAGCTGCTGCGCCTGCTGGGTCAGGCTCTCGGCGGCGGCGGCGCTTTCCTCGACCAGCGCGGCGTTCTGCTGCGTCGACTGTTCCATCTGCCGCACCGCCTCGCCGACCTGCGAGACGCCGCTGCTCTGTTCGACGCTGGCCGCGCTGATCTCGCCCATGATGTCGGTCACGCGCTGGATGCTGCCGACCACCTCGGTCATCGTCACGCCCGCGGTGTCGACCAGCGCCGTGCCTTGTTCGACCCGCTCGACGCTGGCGTTGATCAGGTTCTTGATGGCCCTGGCGGCATCGGACGAGCGACCGGCCAGGCTGCGCACCTCGCTGGCCACCACCGCGAAGCCGCGGCCCTGTTCGCCGGCACGCGCCGCCTCGACGGCGGCGTTCAAGGCCAGGATGTTGGTCTGGAAGGCGATGCCGTCGATCACGCCGATGATGTCGGCGATCTGCTTGCTCGAATCGTTGATGCCCTTCATCGTCTCGACCACCTGGGCCACGACCTGGCCACCCTGGATGGCCACCGTCGACGCGCTCTTGGCCAGCTGGTTCGCCTGCCGGGCGTTGTCGGCGTTCTGCCGCACCGTTGCGCCGAGCTCTTCCATCGACGCGGCCGTTTCCTCGAGTGCGCTGGCCTGTTGTTCGGTGCGGCTCGACAGGTCGCTGTTGCCCTGCGCGATCTGCACGCTGGCGGTGGCCACGCTGTCGGCGTTGCTGCGCACGCTGCCGACGATGTCCGCCAGCCTGTGCTGCATGTCGGACAGGGCCGCTTCGAGTTCGCCGATGCAGTCGCTGCGTCGACCGATGCGCGGCTCGCTCGGCAGCAGATCGCCGTTGGCGATCTGCCGCGCCAGACGGCTGCAGCCCTCGACGGGACCCTGCACGCTGCGCAGCACCAGCTTGTAGAACAGCAGCACCAGGAGCACTGCGGCGACGGTCACGCCCAGCGCGATCCGGTCCGACCAGGCATGGGTCGTGTCGAAAGCCGCGACCGAGGCCTCGGCAAACTGGTTGCCGGCTGCAACGGTTTCGTCGACGCCGTCGCGGTGCGCGAGGTACAGGCGGTGAACCGCCGCGAGCTGGGTGTGCGCGGCGGCGGCATCGCCGGCTTGCAGCGGCTCGATGATCTGGGTCCGCGCGGCGGCGATGAACTTCTGCGCCGCTTCGTGCTGCCGCCCGAGCAATTTCTTCTCGAGGCCATAGGGCGGGTTCTTGGCCCAGTAGTCGACCCGCTGCGCGTAGTCTGCGACGACGCGGTCGAACTGCTTCTTCGCTTCGGCGCCATCCATCGTCCCTTCAACGGCTTGCGACAGGATCAGCCGGAGCTCGATCAGGTACATCGGCGGCGGCAGGATGTCGGCGACCACGTCCTTGGCCACGAAGACTTCGGTGGCGTTGCGGCTCATCCGGCCCTGCAGCAGGTGGCCCTCGATCGCCAGGACCAGGGCCGCCGCGACGCCGACCGCGCCCAGCAGGAAGATCGACCATCGCAAAGACTTCAACATGGTGGCTACCTCGGGGGGCGACAGGCTTTCGACCCGCGCAAGTGGACTCCGTGGTCTATCGGCCTGCGGCAGCGTCACTTGAGCCGGCCGGGCGGCCCTGGTTCGGGTCGGTGCCCGCCGCGCCCAGCCGCCACAAGGACGTGACCTCGGCCGAGCGTGCCGCGTGCAGCGGGTCTGTGTGGTCGAAGGCCTTGCCGTGCACCGGCCGGCGGTCGATGCGGCCCAGCACCTGCAGGCCGGCGCTGGCGATGGCGGTCAGCAGCTCGGCCCGGCTGCGCAGGCCCAGGTGTTCGGCCAGGTCGGACAGGATCAGCCAGCCTTCGCCGCCCGGCGCCAGGTGCGCGGCCAGGCCGCGCAGGAAGCCCAGCAGCATGCGGCTGTCCTCGTCGTAGACGGCGCGCTCGATGGCCGACCCCGGGCGCGCCGGCAGCCAGGGCGGGTTGCAGACCACCAGCGACGCGCGGCCGGGCGGGAACAGGTCGGTCTGCAGCAACTGCACCGGCGCGCCCTGCGCGAGCCGCGCCAGGTTGTCGCGGGCGCAGGCCAGCGCGGCGGTGTCGAGGTCGGTGGCGGTGACGCGCAGCCCGCGCCGCGCCAGCACCGCGGCCAGCACGCCACTGCCAGTGCCGATATCGAAGGCCGTGCCGTCGCCGGCCGGCAGCGGGGCGTCGGCGACCAGCTGCACGTATTCGCCGCGCACCGGCGAGAACACGCCGTGGTGCGGGTGGATGCGGTTGTCGGGCGCGGCGCCCAGCGCGGCGATGGCCACGCCCTTCTTGCGCCACTCGTGGGCGCTGACCAGGCCCAGCAACTCGCGCAGCGAGGCCACGTTGGCGCCGGCTGCCGCGTCGGGCGGGCCCCAGACCTCGGCGCAGGCCAGGCGCACCACCGGTGCGCGGCGCAAGGGAATGCCGTAGTCGGCGTCGAAAGGAATCAGCAGCATGGAAAGCACCCGCGCGCGCTGCGACTGCGCCTGGCGGTGGCGGTGAAAGGCGGCGCCGGGCGTGGCGTCGGCCGGTGCTGTGCGCCGCGGCGGCCGGTCGGCGCGCCGCGCCAGCGCCGTCAGCAACTGCCTTGCGTTCTGGAAATCGCCACGCCACAGCAGCGCGGTGCCCTCGCAGGCCAGGCGGTAGGCGGCGTCGGCGCTCAGCGTGTCGTCGGCGATGAGCACGCGGGCCGGTGGGGCGCCCGGGCGCTCGCAGCGCCAGCGCGCCTGGCGCGGCTCGCCGCCTTCGGTCCACTGCAACTGCGGGGCTTCCGGCGTGGTGGGCGGGGCTGGCGGAACAGGCAGGTCTGGCAGGAGCGTGGTCATGGCGCGAGGTTACTGCGGCCGGTCGGCGCCCTCACAGTTCGACGACGCTGCCGGCCACCGGCGCTTCGACCCGCCAGCCCCACCTTTCGGCGATGGTGTCGGCAAAGCCGCAGGCGGTCGCGGCCTCGCCGTGGACCACGAAGGTGCGGGCCGGCGGCGCCGTGAAATGGCCCAGCCAGGCCAGCAGCGCGTTGCGGTCGGCATGCGCCGACAGGCCGCCGATGGTGTGGATGCTGGCGCGCACCGCCACCTCGTCACCGAACAGCCGCACCTGCTTCTCGCCGTCCACCAGCCGGCGGCCCAGCGTGCCCTGCGCCTGGAAGCCGATGATGACCACGGCGCACTCGGGCCGGCCCAGGTTGTGGCGCAGGTGGTGCCGGATGCGGCCGGCGTCGCACATGCCGCTGGCCGCCACGATGATGGCGCCGGCCTTGATCTGGTTCAGCGCCATCGACTCTTCGACGCTCTGCGTGAAGCGCAGGTTCAGGCCGGCCGGTGGCTGGCCGCCCGGCGCCAGCATGGCGCGCGAGGCCTCGTCCAGCACTTCGGGGTGCTGGCGCGTGATGGCCGTGACCTTGTCGGCCATTGGCGAGTCGACGAAGACCTGCATCGGCGGCAGCCGGCCCTGGCGCCGCAGGTCGCTGAGCAGGAACAGCAGTTCCTGGGTCCGCCCCAGCGCGAAGGCCGGGATGATGATGTTGCCCTGGCGGCGCTCCAGCGTGTCATGGATGACGCCGACCAGTTCGTCGATGGTCTCGTCCATCGGCCGGTGCAGGCGGTTGCCGTAGGTCGATTCGACCAGCAGCACGTCGGCCTGCTCGATCGGCGTGGTGTCGCGAACGACGGGGCGCCCCGGCTGGCCCAGGTCGCCCGAGAACACCAGCTGGCGGGTGCGGCCGGCCTCGGTCAGGCTGAGCTCGACGATGGCCGAACCCAGGATGTGGCCGGCGTCGCGGAAGCGGACGCGCACGGCGGGGTGGGGTTGCACCTCGGCGTCGTAGGCCACGCCCTCGACCTGCTGCAGGCTGGCCTGGGCCTGGGCCACGGTGTAGAGCAATTCCTCCGGTGGGCCCGCGCGCGGGTGCGATCTGCCGCGCCCCCGGTCGCGCTGCGCGCGCGTCCACGCCGACTCCTGGATGTAGGCGCTGTCGAGCAGCATCACCGGCAGCAGGTCGGCCGTCGCCTTCGTCGTCCAGATCGGTCCGCGAAAGCCCAGCGCGCACAGCCGCGGCAGCAGGCCGCTGTGGTCGATGTGGGCATGGGTCAGCAGCACGAAATCGATGTCGTGCGGCGTGTAGGGCCGGGCTTGCAGGTCGCGTGCGCGCGTCTCGCGACTGCCCTGGTGCATGCCGCAGTCGATCAGGAAGCGCAGGCCCTCGCTCTCGACCAGGAAGCACGAGCCGGTGACTTCACGGGCCGCGCCGATGAAGGTGATGCGCATGGTCTGCTCCCGGTGAAAGCGGTGTCTGCATCGTCCCACATCGCCGCGGTGCCGAGGCGGCTTGACTAAGATCGCGGCCACGCCCGCAGCCACCGCCTATCCAGCCCGAACCCCACCATGAGCCAAGCGCAAGCCATCGTTTTCGAAGCCCCGCAAAGCCTGTCGGTGCAGACCCTGGCGCTGAAAGACTTCGAGGATGCCGACCTCGAAGTCGAAGTCAGCCACAGCGGCATCAGCACCGGCACCGAACGCCTGCTGTGGGACGGCAGCATGCCGCCCTTTCCAGGGCTGGGCTACCCGCTGGTGCCGGGCTACGAGACCGTCGGCACGGTGGTGCGCGCCGGCGCGCGGGCCGAGGTGGCCGTCGGCAGCACGGTCTTCGTGCCCGGCTCGTACAGCTTCCAGGGTGTGCGCAACATTTTCGGCGGCGCCGGTTCGCGGCTGATCGTGCCGCACGAGCGGGTCGTCTGCGTGGCCCCCGAACTCGGTCCGAAGGCCGTGCTGCTGGCGCTGGCGGCCACCTGCTACCACGCGGTGGCCATGGGCGGCGCCCGGCAGCCGATGGCGCCGGACCTGATCGTCGGCCATGGCGTGATGGGCCGTCTGCTGGCGCGCATCGGCCTGGCCCTGGGTTGGCCCGCAGCCACGGTCTGGGAAACCCAGGCGGCGCGCCGCGCCGGGACCACCGGCTACGCCTGCATCCACCCCGACGAGGACGCACGCAGGAACTACCGGGCGGTCTATGACGTCAGCGGCGACGGCAGCCTGCTGAACGGCCTGATCTCGCGCCTGGCGCCGGGCGGCGAGGTGGTGCTGGCCGGTTTCTACAAGCAGGACCTCAGCTTCGCCTTCGCCCCGGCCTTCATGCGCGAAGCCAGCCTGCGCGTGGCCGCGCAGTGGAAGAAGCACGACCTGCTGGCCGTGACCGCGCTGGTGGAAAGCGGTGCGCTGTCGCTCGACGGCTTGATCACCCACACGATGAGCCCGGGCCGGGCCCGCGAGGCCTACGAGATCGCCTTCGGCGACCCGCAGTGCCTGAAGATGATGCTGGACTGGAGAGCATGAGCCGACAGCGCGTTTTCGTCATCGGCGCCACCGGCACCATCGGCCGCGCCACGGTGAGCGCGCTGGTGCGGCATGGCCACGAGGTGGTCTGCCTGGTGCGCCCGCGCGCCGGGGTCGGCGGCGGTCTGCAGCCGGCCGACGCCGCGCGCCTGCTGGCCGGCGCCGAGCTGCGCTTCGGCGATGTCTGCGACCCGGTTTCGCTGGCCTGCGACGGCTTTCGCGGCGAGCGCTTCGACGCGCTGGTGTCCTGCCTGGCCTCGCGCACCGGCGCGCCGGCCGACGCCTGGGCCATCGACCACCAGGCCCATGTCGACGCCCTGCAGGCCGCGCAGGCGGCCGGCGTGGCGCACATGGTGTTGCTGTCGGCGATCTGCGTGCAGAAGCCGCTGCTGGCCTTCCAGCAGGCCAAGCTGGCCTTTGAAAAAGTGCTGGTCGAATCGGGCCTGCGCTATTCGATCGTGCGGCCGACGGCCTTCTTCAAGTCGCTGTCCGGGCAGTTCGAACGGGTCAAGCAGGGCCGGCCCTTCCTGGTCTTCGGCGACGGCACGCTGACGGCCTGCAAGCCGATCAGCGACGCCGACCTGGGCGACTACATCGGCGGCTGCCTGGACGACGAGAGCCGCCACAACCGCGTGCTGCCGATCGGCGGTCCGGGCCCGGCCATCACGCCGCGCCAGCAGGGCGCAGCGCTGTTCGCGCTGCTCGGGCGGCCGCCGCGTTTCAAGGCCGTTCCGGTGGCCTTGCTCGACGCCATCATCGCGGTGCTGGGCACGCTGGGGCACGTCGTGCCGGCGCTGGCGGCGAAGGCCGAACTGGCGCGCATCGGCCGCTACTACGCCACCGAATCGATGCTGGTCTGGGATCCGGTTGGCGGCCGCTACGACGCCGCTGCCACGCCCTCGGCGGGCAGCCAGACACTGTTCGACCACTACGCCGAGCTGGCCCGCGGCGCGGCGCAGCCCGAACGCGGCGACCACGCCGTCTTCTGATCGACGCGCTGCGCTCCGCCGGTCCGCGCACGGCCGCCAGCTCGCGCGTTCGCTGGCCCGTCAGCGCGCGCTGAGCGGCGCCAGCCCGGCCTTGGTGATGGCCGCCGCCGCTGCCGGCGACGACAGGTAGCGGATCAGCGCCGCGGCCGCGTCGGCCTGCTTGGCGTCGCGAGTGACGGCACCGGTGAAGTAGATGACCGGTTGCAGTTCGGCCGGCAGCGTGCCGACGAAAGTCACGCCGGGCACGTGGATCAGCTCGGCCACCTGCTGGAAGCCGATCTCGCTTTCGCCGCGCGCCACCACCGCGGCCACCGGTTCGCCCGACGGCGGCCCGCGCACCTTGCGCGACTTGCCGGCCAGCTGCTCGGCCAGGCCCATCTTGGCGAACATCACCGTCGACAGGTAGGTGCCGCTGCCGCTGTCCGAATAGGCCACGGACTTGGCGGCCAGCAGCGTGCGGCGCAGGGCATCGACGCTGGCGATGTCGGGCAGCGGCGCGCCCGCGCGCACCACCATGCCGATCATCGATTGCGCCAGTTCGGTCTTGCCCTCGGCGCGGGCCAGGCCGCGTGTGACCAGTTCGTCGGCGGCGCCGCCGTCCATGATCACCACGTCGGCCGGCTCGCCTTTCGCCAGGCGCGTCGGGATGGCCTCGGGCGAATCGCCCATCGACGGGCCGCGTGTCGTGACCAGGCGGTGGCCGGTGGCCTTTTCGAAGCCCGGGCCGAGTTCGGCGTAGACGCCGAAGAAGCCCGACGAGATCATCACGCGCAGGTCGGCGGCGGCGGCCGGGCTGGTGGTCAGCAGCGCGGTCGCGCTGAACGCGGCCAGTGCGGCCAGCGTGGCCAGACGGTGGGTCAAGGATCTTGTCTTCATCGGGTCTCCGGCGTTGTTGTGCGCGTCCCGTCCAGCTGGCGGGACGCCGCGTTTTCAGCGCCGAAGTCTAGGGCCGCAGCCGCCCGGCCCGAGACCGGCAAAACCCCGCCCTCCGGTCACCGGCGCTGCGGGCAGGCCGCTGTCGTGAATCCGGCTGCTCCGTGGCGGGCAGGCGGTGGGCAGGGCTGCCGTCCTTCGAGGCTCAGGTTGCCGCAGCCACTCGGGGCCGCGCCAGCACGCAGACGACCAGCGCCGCGATCACATCAAAGACCGCCAGCACCGCGAACAGCGGGCTGTAGCCGACCTGGGTCACCAGGACCCCGAACAAGGCGGTGAAGGCCGCCGCCCCCAGGAAGCCCATCATGCCGCCCATGCCCGTGGCGGTGGCCACCTCGTTCTTGCCGAACAGGTCGGCCGTGATCGAGAACAGCGCGCCCGACAGGGTCTGGTGCGCGAAGCCGCCCAGGCACAGCAGCGCGATGGCCGCGTAAGGGCTGGCGACCAGGCCGATGCAGCCTGGCCCGATCATGCACAGCGCACCCGTCACCACCACCAGCTTGCGCGAGGTGAACAGCGTCACCTTGACGTGCTTGTGCAACCACGGGCTGAGGTAGCCGCCGAGCACGCAGCCCACGTCAGCGGCCAGGAAGGGCATCCAGGCGAACAGGGCCACTTCCTTCAGGTTCATGTGGCGCTCGGTGATCATGTACAGCGGTATCCAGGCGTTGAAGGTCTGCCAGGCCGGCTCGGACAGGATGCGCGGGATGCCGATGGACCAGAAGTCGCGGCTGCGGATGATCTCGGTCCAGCGGCGCTTGGCATCGCCGGCTTGGGCGTAATGCGCCTCCTGGCCGGACACGATGTACTCGCGCTCGGCGTCGGACAGGCGCTGGTGGTCGCGCGGGTGCTCGTAGAGCAGCATCCACAGGATGGTCCAGGCAACGCCGAGGGCGCCGACGATCAGGAAGGCCCACTGCCACTGCCCGTGCATCAGTGCCCACACCACCAGCGGCGGCGCCAGCAGTGCGCCGAAGGACGAGCCGATGTTGAACCAGCCGATGGCCACCGAGCGTTCGCGCGCCGGAAACCACTCGGTGGCGGCTTTCACGCCGGCCGGGATGCCGGCCGCTTCGGTCAGTCCCAGCAGGCCGCGGAAGAAGGCCAGGCTCTGCCACCCCGTCGACCAGGCCGCGGCGGCGCAAGCCAGCGACCAGGCCAGTGCAAAGCCGGCAAAGCCGATCTTCGTGCCCAGCGTATCCAACAGATAGCCCGCCACGGGCTGCATGAAGGCATAGCAAAGCTGCCACGCCACCACCACGTTCGCGTATTGCTGCGTGGTCAGGTTGAGGTCCGTCATCATCGTGGGCGCGGCCACCGACAGGGTGTTGCGCGCCAGGTAGTTGACGACCAGGCCGGTCATGACCATGCCGACCATCCACCAGCGGATGCCCTTGATCTTCGTCTTCATGTTGGCCTTTGTGTTGTGTGGCGGCGATCAGCCCGGCGCGCCCATGTCGTCGCGCGAGTAGTGGAGGGCAGAAAAACTGCCGCCCTGGAAGTGCTGCCCGACCGCCGTCAGCGGGTTCGGCCCGGCCAGCACCTCGGCGGCAAAGTCTTCGGCGTTCTGCCGCGGCTGGTAGCCCAGCGCCTCGGCACCGCGGTTGTCCCACCACGAGCGCGTGTTGGCCGACACGCCCCAGACCGTGAGGCAACCGACCGCCGGTGCCTGGATGCAACGGTCGATGAAGTGCAGCAGGTCCTGGTGGCCGAACCAGGTGCTGAGGTGCCGCGGCTCGGTGGGGCGTTCCACGCAGCTGCCGATGCGAACGCAAACGCTTTCGATGCCGTGCAGGTCCCAGTACATGCGCGCCAGGGCTTCGCCCCAGACCTTGCTCAAGCCGTAAAGGCCGTCGGGGCGGGGCATGCAATCGAGGGCCAGCTTCTCGGTCACCGGGTACATGCCGATGGTGTGGTTGGAGCTGGCAAAGACCACCCGCCGCACACCGTTGCGGCGCGCGCCTTCGTAGACCTCGACCAGACCGCGCAGGTTGTTCTCGATGATCTCGGGCAAGGGCCGCTCGACACTCGTGCCGGCCATGTGGATCAGCACGTCGACACCGCCGAGCAGGCGGTCGACGACCGCCGCTTCGCGCAGGTCGCCGTGCATCACGTCTTCGCCATCGACCAGCGGCGTCAGGGACTTGGTGCCGCCGGCCGAGCGCAGTGGCAGGCCCTGGGCCAGCAAGGCCTTGCGCAGCACGCTGCCGATCTGCCCGCTGGCACCGCTGAGTGCAATTTTCTTCATGGTTTTCCTTGAGGGCTGGCGCCGGGCTCAGCCGGCGTAAAGCGGCGTCGGCAGGCCGGCCACGCCGGGCTGCAGGGCCCACAGGCCGCCGGCCAGCGGGGTCGCTGCCAGTTGTTCCGCCGACAGGCCGTCGCGCAGGGAGGTGAGGTACAGGGTTTTCAAGTCCGCCCCGCCGAAGCAGGGCATGGTCGGGTGCGTGAAGGGCAGGTCCGCCCAGGCGAGCAGGCGGCCTTCCGGGCTGTAGCGGTTCAGGCGCCCGGCCGAGACGCCGCAGCTCCAGTAGCAGCCCTCGACGTCCACCGCCGCGCCATCGGGCCGGCCGTGTTCGGGCGGAATGCTGGCGAAGAGCTCGCGGTCGCCGACGACACCGGTGCCCGGTTCGTGCCGGCGGCGCCAGACCGTGGCCCGCCGCGAATCGGAGTGGTAGAGCACGCGGCCGTCCGGGCTGAAGGCCAGGCCGTTGGAGACGACGAAGCCTTCATCGACCAGGCGGCACCGGTGCTCGGCGTCCAGGCGGTACAGCCGCCCGGTGGCTTCCTTGGTCGGCCGGTCGTCCATCGTGCCGACCCAGAAACTGCCGTCGGGCGCGACCCGGCCGTCGTTGTAGCGGTTGCCGGGGCGGTCGGCCTCGGGATGGCACAGCAGCGTCAGTCGGCTGCTGTCGGTGTCGAACAGGTGCAGGCCGGTGCGCAGCGCCAGGAGCAGACCGCCGGCCTCGCGCAGGCCCAGGCTGCCGACCACGGCGGTCAGCGGCCATTGCGTGTGCTCGCCATCGGCCGGCCGCCAGCGGTGCACGCTCGGGCCCGTGATGTCGACCCAGTACAGCGCCTGTTCACGCGCGGACCAGGCCGGCGATTCGCCAGTGCCGTTGCCCACCGCCAGCACGCAATTCACGGCGCAGTCCAGGTGCTGGGCGTTCATGGGCACGCGGTGTCCGCTGACTTCATGACGCTGCCGGCGTCGGGGCTACGTCGTGGTGGGCCATCAGTTCCAGCGCCTTGACCAGCGCCGAATGGTCGAGACCGGCCAGGCCGTTGGCGGCGCAGACCTGCATCAGCTGCGCGGCACCGGCGGTCTGCGGCAGCGCCACGCCCAGTTCGCGCGCGCCCTGCAGCGCCAGGTTCAGGTCCTTCTGGTGCAGCTGGATGCGGAAGCCCGGGTTGAAGGTGCGCTTGATCATGCGTTCGCCGTGCACCTCCAGGATGCGGCTGGCCGCGAAGCCGCCCATCAGCGCCTGTCTGACCTTGGCCGGGTCGGCGCCGGCCTTGCTGGCGAAGAGCAGCGCCTCGCCGACGGCCGCGATGTTCAGCGCCACGATGATCTGGTTGGCCACCTTGGTGGTCTGACCGTCACCGTTGCCGCCGACCAGGGTGATGTTCTTGCCCATCGTTGCCAGCAGGGGGTGGATGCGTGCGAACACGGTCTCGTCGCCGCCGCACATGATCGTCAGCGTGCCGGCCTTGGCGCCGACTTCGCCGCCCGAAACCGGCGCGTCGATGTAGTCGGCGCCCAGCGCGTTGATGCGCTGCGCGAAGGTCTTGGTGGCCATCGGCGAGATGGAACTCATGTCCACGACGACCTTGCGGGCGTTCGCGCCCGCCAGGCCGAAGGCCACGCCGTTCTCGTTGAAGAGCACGGCTTCGACGTCGGGGGTGTCGGGCACCATGATGAAGACGACGTCCGCATGGCGGGTCACCTCGGCCGCGTTGGCGCAGCGCACGGCCGAGGAGGCAGCGACCGCCTCTGGCAGCTTGCCGCGCGTCTGCACGAAGAGGCTGTGGCCGGCGTTGACCAGGTGCAGCGCCATGGGCGCACCCATGATGCCCAGGCCAATGAATCCGATGTTCATGGGAGCTTCCGTTGGATGTTCAATAGCTGCCTGAGGCCGCCGGCGCCTGGCCGGCGCGCATCTTGGCCATCACCTGCTGCGCACCGGCGGCGATCAGCCGCGCGTCGGAGCTGACGGTGACGAACTGGAAACCCTTGGCGATGCGCTTGAGCGCAGCCTCGGGCGTGCCGTTGTGGATGCCGGCGACCACGCCGTGGGCCTGGGCACGCGCCAGGATGTGGTCCACCGCCTCGGCGGCCTTCGGGTCGAGGTCGTCGAAGGTCGGCGTGCAGCCCAGGGCGAGCGACAGGTCGGACGGGCCGATGTAGATCGCGTCGAGGCCTTCGACGGCGAGGATCTGGTCGAGGTTGTCCAGCGCCTGCGCGGTCTCGATCATCGCGAAGGTGACGATGGTGTCGTTGGCGTGCTGCGGGTAATCGGCGCCGCCGTAGAGCAGCGCGCGGACCGGACCGAAGCTGCGCGTGCCGCGCGGCGCGTAATGCGTGTAGGCGACCAGCTTCTGTGCGTCTTCGCGGGTGTTGACCATCGGGCAGATCAGGCCGTAGGCGCCGGCGTCCAGCGTCTTCATCAGGATGCCGGGCTCCAGCCAGGGCACGCGCACGACGGGCACGGTGGGCGTGGTGCTGATGGCCTGCAGCATGGTCACCATCTGCGCGTAGTCGACCACGCCGTGCTGCAGGTCGATGGTCAGGCTGTCCCAGCCCTGGTGGGCCATGGTCTCGGCGCTGAAGCTGTTCGGGATGGCCAGCCAGCCGTTGACGGCGGCGCCGCCGTTCCGCCACAGGGTGCGCAAGGGGTTACTTCTCATGGGGTGTCTTCCAAGGTCTGGCGAAAGCCGATCGTCCGGTGGGGCGAGGGATGAAACGTATCCTGGGCTGTCCGGGAGCTGATCTGCGCCGCCGGGTCGCGGTCAGGCAGGCGACAGTTGTCGGTCATCGTATGACATCAGGCGTCGGCCCGCAAGCGAGGGCAGACCCTGAGCCGCTTCAGTCCGCGATCACTGCCGAGGCGCGGCGGCGTCGCTCGCGGCTGCTGACCAGGTGCGTGCGCATCGCGGCGCGAGCGGCCTCGCCGTCGCCGGTCGCGATCGCGTCGAAGATGCTCTCGTGTTCGTCCTGAACGCGCCGCAGGTAGGCCAGCCGCTGGGCATCGGGCGGTGCCGGGGTTTCCAGCCGAACGCGCGGTATCACCATGCTGCCGAGTGCGCCCATCAACTGGCTGAAGTGCGGATTCTGGGTGGCGTGCGCGATCTCCAGGTGGAACTGGAAGTCGGCATTGACGGCGTCCTCGCCCTGCGCCAGGCCGCCGGCCAGGGTGTCCAGCGCCCGCCGCATGGCGGCCAGGTCTTCGTCGGTCCGGCGCAAGGCCGCGAGGCTGGCGGCCTCACTCTCGATGCCGGTCCGCAACTCGAGCAGTGCGATGACATCGCGCAGCGTGGCGAACTGTTCCGGTGCGATCCGGAAGGCGTGGTCGGCTGCCGCGGGCTCGGCCACGAAGGTGCCGATGCCGTGTCGCGTCACCACCTGGTGCGAGGCCTGCAGCTTGGAAATGGCCTCGCGCACCACGGTACGGCTGACGTTGAACTCGGCCATGATGGCTTGCTCGGTCGGCAATTTCTCGCCGACCAGCAGGCGCCCGGTGAGGATGCGCTCGCTGAAGGCATCGACGAGACCCAGCGCCAAGCTGCGCGGTCGCCGGCGGACGGGAATGCTTTCCATAGGTTCAGGGTTTTCCTAGGTCGCAATGCATTGACAAGTACAGGCCGCTTCCGCGACATTATGTTGTACGACGACTGATGTCTACGGTAGCAGTCTAGACCATTTTGTCAAACCTTGGCTTCCCTGAGTTTCAGCCCGCTTTCACGACCCCGGCCTGACGACAGACGGGCGCGCCGCACGGCCCGCCGCCCTCGTCCAGCTCGGGGTCACGCCGTCAACGGGCCGTCAAGTTCGCCGAGCCACCAGACCAGGCTCAGACCCGGAACAGCCCGACCCCCAGCCTTCACCCCATCGAGACCGGAGACAAACCCATGAAAGCCCATCACACATCCGCCCAGCACTTGCTGTCCGCCATCACCCTGGGCGTACTGGCCCTGGCGCAATCAGCGCAGGCGCAGGAGCGCATCGAGGTCACCGGCTCCAGCATCAAGCACCTGGCGAGCGAGGCCGCCGCGTCGGTGACCACCGTCAAGGCCGAAGAGTTCGCCCAGCGCGGCATCACCACGCTGGCCGACCTGATGATGACCTTGCCGCAGTCCTTGTCGCTGGCGCCGTCGAACGCCGGTGCGGGCACCAACATCAACCTGCGTGGCCTGGGCGTGAACCGCACGCTGGTGCTGCTCAACGGCCGCCGGCTGGCGAACGAGGCGATCGCCGACGGTTACGCCAACATCGACACCATCCCGATCAGCGCGCTGGCCCGCACCGAAGTGCTGAATGACGGCGCTTCGTCGATCTACGGCTCGGACGCCATCGGCGGCGTCGTCAACTTCATCACCAAGCGCAGCTACGAAGGCGCCGGCATCACGGCCCAGGTGGTGCAGCCGCAGCGCACGGGCGGCGGCGTCGAGCACCGCGGCAGCTTCATCGTCGGCAAGGGCAACCTGGCCAGCGACGGCTGGAACATCTACGGCACGGTGGACTTCCACGAGCGTGACCGCCTGAAGCTGGCCGACCGCCCGGAACTGACCGACGTGAACCTGCTCACCTCGCTGGGACGCGCGCCTTCGCTGGGCACCGGCACCTTTGCCTTCCCGGCCAACGTCGTGTCGAACACGTCCAAGATCAGCTACAACCCCTACTACGCCAGCGGCTGCGTGGCGCCCTACACGATCCAGGGCGCCAAGAACACCTGTCTGCTGGACTCCAACCAGTACACCACGGCGCTCTACGGCAACCAGCAACTGTCGATGTACGCCAAGGGCACGCTGAAGCTCAGCGAAGACCACCTGCTGACCGTCGACTACACGCGTGGCCAGGCCTTCATCGACAGCGTGCGCAACCCGGCGACCAGTGCCGTCCTCACGACCGTGACGCCGTCGACGGCTGCGGCCATCATCACGCCCGCTTCCAGCAAGTGGTACCCGGGCGGCGCGGGCGGCGTGCCCGCCATTGCCGCACTCAAGGGCGAGGCCCTGACCGTGCAGTACAGCTCGCCGACACTGGCTGGCACCCGCGACATCCAGGTCAACCAGCGCCTGGTGGTCAACGACGAAGGCCGCCTGGCGGGCTGGGACTACAAGGCGGGCATCGACATCGGCCTGAGCAACCGCGACGTCAAGCTGCACCAGGGCATCCTGGACGGCGCGAAGCTGAATGCCGGCATCTCCAACGGCACCGTCAATCCCTTCGGCGCCCAGGACGCCGCTGGCCAGGCCTACCTGGACAGCATCGCAATGAACGGCGACCTCGTCCTGCGTTCGGCCAAGAGCACCTACACCGGGGTCGACCTGACGATCAACCGCGAACTGATGCAGCTCGACGGCGGTCCGGTGGCGCTGGCGATCGGCGTCGAAGCGCACCGCGACACCACGCGCGACGACAAGAAGGACATCGGCGTCTACGCGGCGCCGGTTGCGGCAGTGGCCACCTTCGCGGCCAGTTCGCGCAACGTCACGGCCTTGTTTGCCGAAGTCGAATTGCCGATCAGCAAGCAGCTGATGCTGAACCTGGCCGTCCGTGACGACCATTTCAGCGATGTCGGCAACACCCTGAACCCGAAGGCCACGGTCCGCTACCAGCCGAACAAGATGGTGCTCTTCCGCGGCGCCGCCAGCACCGGCTTCCGCGCGCCGACGCTGTTCGACCGCTACGGCTACCGGGTCGCCGGCTCGAACGCGACGACGTCGGTGGCGATGGACGATCCGGTGCTGTGCCCGAGTGCCACGCCGAGCATCGCCGGCACCGGCAAGGCCCTGGCCGGCTACACGGCGTCCATCGTCTGCAATGCGAAGCAGCCCAAGCAGACCGGCGCCAACCCGTCGCTGGTCCCCGAGAAGTCGAAGAGCTTCACCTTCGGCCTGGCGCTGGAACCGGTGAGCGGCGCCACGGTGTCGGTGGACTACTGGAAGATCACGATGAGCGACATGCTGGCGAATCTGCCGGAAAGCGCCTACACGACCGATCCGATGAAGTACCTGAACCTGTTCATCCGCAACCCGGATGGCACGCTCAACTACATCCAGAACATCACGATGAACCTGGGTGGCCAGAAGGCCGCCGGCTTCGACGTCAGCGCGTCCTACCAGTTCAAGCCGACGGTGTTCGGCACCGTCAACGTGGGCCTCGACGGCACCTACCTGACGCAGTTCGACAACCAGATCGACAAGGGCGGGCCCTGGGTCTCCAACGTCGGCAACTTCGGCCTGGCCAGCAACGGCACGACCAGCAGCTTCCCGATCCTGACCTACCGCTGGCGCCACAGCCTGCGCGTGTCCTGGAACCTGGGCGACTGGAGCTCGCAGCTGACCAATTCCTTCAGCTCGCGCTACCTGGACCAGAACACCACCACCGTGGCGGCGGCCAACAGCCACACCATCTCGTCGTACTCGCTGCTGAACTGGACGGTGGCCTACAAGGGCATCAAGAACGTGACGCTGATCGGTGGCATCAACAACGTGCTCGACGCGATGCCCCCGGCCACCAACCACAGCGGCTACAGCGGCTACCTGAGCAGTGCGGCCAGCCCCGTCGGGCGGGCGCTCAACCTCAGCGCCAGCTACAGCTTCTGATGCAGCCGGCAGCCGATCGCCAGCGCAGGCGTTTCCTCAAGCAGGCCGCGGCGGCCGGGCTGGCGCTACCGGGCCTGGCCCCGGCCGCCGCCCCGGAAGCGCCGCCGGCTGGCCCGGCTGCGGCCGACCCCTGGCGCGAAGCCCAGGCCATCATCGACCGCTTCGCCCGGCCGCTGGTCTTCCGCGACGAGGACTTCCCGATCACGGCCCACGGCGCTGTCGCCTGCGCGGTGGTGCCGGTCAAGGCCTGGGTGTCCTTCATCGACGAAGAGACGCTCGCCACCCCGGCGCCGGGCAGCCAGGACAGCCGCGGCGCCATCGGGGCAGCCATCGCGGCCTGCCACGCGGCCGGCGGTGGCCGCGTGGTCATCCCGGCCGGCAACTGGCACTGCGCCGGACCGATCGTGCTGCTTTCGAAGGTGCACCTGCACCTGAAGGCGGGGGCGCACGTGTATTTCAGCAACAACCCGGCCGACTACGCGCGCGACGGCGACTTCGACTGCGGCCGCAATGGCAAGCTGACGCTGACGCGCTTCGAGGGCAACGACCTGCTGAATTTCTCGCCGATGGTCTATGCCCACGGCCAGCAGCACATCGCGTTGACGGGCGAGGACCACACCAGCATCCTCGACGGTCAGGGTGGCGTGAAGTTCGCCGACAGCCCGGATTGCTGGTGGTCCTGGAAAGGCCGGTCGCAGTCGACCGAGCGGCCTTCGGACCACCATGTGCTGAACACCGGCCAGACCGAAGTGCACGTGAACCCGCTGAACGCCACCTCGCTGCGCGATGCGGCGCCCCACCTCAGCGCCGAGGAGGCGGCCTTCATCCAGGGTTCGGGCGACCGCTGGCGCTGGGACTCGGCCTACCTGCGCGCGCTGGCCGAAGCCCGCGTGCCGGCGACACAGCGCATCTTCGGCCTGGGCCATTACCTGCGGCCGCACATGGTGCAGTTCATCAGCTGCACCGACGTGCTCTTCCAGGGTTACCAGACGCGCAACACGCCGTTCTGGCAGCACAACCCCGTGCACTGCCGCAACGTCCAGGCGCGCCGCCTCTATGCCAACAGCATGGGCCCGAACAGCGACGGCTTCGACCCGGAGTCCTGCGACACGGTGCTGATCGAGGACTGCGAGTTCAACACCGGCGACGACTGCATCGCCATCGACGCCGGCAAGGGCCCCGACATCCAGTTCGGACCGGCGCAGAACATCGTGGTCCAGAACTGCCGCATGCAGAGCGGGCACGGCGGGCTGACCTTCGGCAGCATCATGTCGGGCGGCGTGCAGAACGTCTACGCACAGAATCTGGTGTTCGAGAACCGCTACTGGCAGACCGACCCGTTGAACGTGGCCATCCGCCTGAAATGCAGCATGAGCCGCGGCGGCTTCCTGCGCAACATCCACGTGCGCAACGTCACCCTGCCCAACGGCATCCGCACCAAGCCCGGCCTGTACCCCAGCCTGCCCGGTTCGCTGGTGCCCACCCGCACGGTGGCCACGTCGGCCGGTGCCGTGGTGGCCATCGAATGCGGCTACGACGCCACGCTGGACAACGTGCGCACGCGGCCGCCCGAAGTGTCGAATGTGCACATCGCCAACGTCGTGGCCAGGAACGTGGACACGCCGCAAGGGCCGCGGTCCAGCTACCAGGCCATCGTCATCCTCGGCCCCATCGCCACCGACTACAACGGACCGGGCAAGCCCGTGATCAAGCCGGTGACGGACATCCGCATCAGCGACTGCGATTTCGGCACGCCGGTGAGGGCGGATCAGCCGATCTACCTGTTCAATGTGCAGGGGCTGCGGCTGAAGAACGTTCGCATCGCCGGCACCGTGCACAACGAGACGCTGTCGGCCTGAACGGCATGCGACCCGCGAAGTTCGCCGCGCTGCCGGCCATCCTGTTGGCGGCCTTGCCGCTGGCCGTCCAGGCCGACGTCGACGGTCCGCCGGTGCGCCTGATCCTGGTCGGTGATTCGACGCTGGCTCCGCGCAACGGCTACGGCGACGCGCTGTGCGCCCGCTTCACGGCCGCGGTGCAATGCATCAACCTGGCGAAGAACGGCCGCAGTTCGGGCAGCTACCGCGCCGAGGGTTCTTGGGCGGCCGTCACCGCGCTGCTGGCCGACCGCCAGGCCGCGGTCTTCACCTATGTGCTGGTGGAATTCGGCCACAACGACCAGCCCGGCAAGCCCGGTCGCTCGACCGACCTGCAAGGCGAATTCCCGGTCAACCTGGCCGGCTACGTCAGCGACATCCGCGCTGCGGGCGCGCTGCCGCTGCTGGCCACGCCCTTGTCGCGCCGCAGCTTCAAGGGCGGCCTGCTGATCGACGACCTGGCGCCCTGGGCGGCGTCGACCAGGGCCGTGGCGGCGGAACGGCAGGTGCCCTTGATCGAATTGCACCAGGCCAGCACGGCCGCCGTGCAGGCCATGGGCTCGGTCGAGGCCGACACGCTGGCCGTCGAGCCACCGCCCGCCTCGTCCCCGCCTTCGGCCATGACGGCCAGCGCCGCAGCCGCAAGCGGCGACCGCGCCAGCACCGAAACCACCAGCCCGGCCCGCAGCGCCTTCGACCACACCCATGTCGGTGCCAAGGGTGCTGCCTTGTTTGCCCGCATGGTCGAAGGGCTGCTGCGCGAGCGCCTGCCCGCACTGCGCCCCTACTTGAAGTCGGAGTCCGAATGAGCCTGAACCCCCGATGGCCGCAGCGGCTGGCACTGGCGGTTGTCGCGGCGCTGGCCGCTTGCGCCGGCGCGGTTCACGCGCAAGACACGCGCATCGTCAAGGAACCCTCGCTGCCCCCGGCCTGCGCCGTGGTGCTGGCCGACAAGATCCGCCCCGACCCGGCCCTGGGCGACGACGCGGCGCGCATCCAGGCCGCCATCGACCACTGCGCGCCGGGCCTGTCGGTGCGCCTGGCCCCGACCAACCAGTACCGCGCCTTTCTGTCGGGCCCGCTGAAGCTGGCCAGCGGCGTGACCCTGGTGGTCGAGGCCGGCGCCACGCTCTACGCCAGCAGCGACCCGCAGCGCTACGACCGCGGCAGCGGCCTGTGCGGCCGCGTCGCAGACAGCGGCAAGGCTTGCGGCCCCTTCATCCGCGCCGCCGATGCCCGGCAGGTCGCGATCATGGGTGAGGGCATCATCGACGGCCAGGGCGGCGTCAGCGTGGCCGGCGGCAGCGAATCCTGGTGGCAGATGGCGCGCCGCGCCCAGCGCGAGAAGCGCGAACACAACACGCCCCGGCTGATCGAGATCGACCGCAGCAGCGACGTCACGCTGTACCGGATCACGCTGCGCAACGCGCCGAATTTCCACGTCACGCTGCACCAGGTCGATGGCTTCACGGCCTGGGGCGTGCACATCGACACCCCGGCCACGGCGCGCAACACCGACGGCATCGACCCGATCTCGTCGCGCAACGTCACGATCACGCGCAGCTTCATCCGCACCGGCGACGACAACGTGGCCATCAAGGCCGGCAGCGCCGGGCCCAGCGAGCACATCTCGGTCATCGACAACCACTTCTACAGTGGCCACGGCCTGTCCATCGGCAGCGAGATCCAGGGTGGTGTGCGCCATGTGCTGGTGCAGAACCTGAGCCTGGACGGCACGAGCTCGGGCCTGCGCGTGAAGAGCGACCCGACGCGCGGCGGCCGCGTCAGCGACGTGCGTTACCGCCAGGTCTGCCTGCGCGACGTGCCGCGCCCCATCGAGGTCAGCAGCCGCTACGAAGGCCGCAGCAGCGGCCCGCTGGTGCCGGTCTACGACGGCCTGGACTTCGAGGACATCCACGCCCTCACGGCCGGCGCGGTCAGCGTGCAGGGCCACGACGCCACCTCGGCCGCCCGTGTCGCGTTCCGGCGTGTGGTGGTGGACGGCGGCGCGCCCGCCCGCTTCGACCACGCGCTGCTGGCGGCGGGATCGGAGCCGCTGAACCCGCCCGGCGTGGTCGGCCTGGACTGCGCGCAGCGCTTCGTCGCCTTCGAGCTGCCGGCCCCCGGGCGCAACCGCCGCCCGCAGCTCAGCGCCGCGCAGGCGCGGCAGTTCTCGATCGCCGAGGTGCTGGGCCATGCCGGGCCGCCGGGTCGTGAAAGGCCCGACCCCTGGGATCCGCTGTCCGACCCGCTGGTCAAGGGCCCGTCATCCCGCGCCGATTACACCGTGGATGCAAAGGCCACCGCCGAGGGCCCGCGCCTGTTCCGCACGGTCCAGGCTGCCGTCAACCGCGCGGTGGTCGATGCCCGCGCTGCGTCGTCGACCTCGCGCATCCACATCGATGTTCGGCCGGGCGTCTACCGCGAACTGGTCTACGTGCCCGCGGCCACCGCCCCGATCACGCTGCGAGGCACGGGTGCTGTGCCGGGCGACACGGTGATCACCGCCAGCCTCGACGCCGACGTCAGCGGCGCCGATTACGGCCGGCAGTACGCCGCGCAGTTCGCCGGCACCGACCCGGCCATCCAGGCGATGTACGCCTCGGTGCGCGACCGCGTCAAGCTCAGCACCTTCGGCTCGCCGACGGTCTGGGTGCGCAACGCCGGCTTCCAGGCGCGCAACCTGAGCATCGAGAACGCCTACCGGCGCGAAGCCGTGCCGGCGCCGGCCGCCTGCGTCGAAGACTGCCGGCAGCCGACCACGCCGCTGCCGGCGGTGCTGCACCAGGCCGTGGCCCTGATGGTCGACGCCGCCGACCGTTCGCAGTTCGAGCAACTGCGCCTGCTCGGCCTGCAGGACACGCTGTACCTGAAGGCCCAGGCCGACGGCAGCACCGCGCGCAGCTACTTCCACCGCAGCTACATCGAAGGCGATGTCGACTTCATCTTCGGCAACGCCACGGCCTTCTTCCACCGCTCGGAAATCCGCTCGCTGGGCAGCCGCAAGAATTCCTACGTCGGTGCCCCCGACACCAACCTGAAGGCGCGCCACGGCCTGGTGTTCGACGATTGCGACTTCACCAACGACGGCTCGGCGCAAGCCCGCGCCGGCAACTACAACCTGTCGCGCCAGTGGTTCCACGACCAGCGCTGCACGCCCTTCGGCGCGATGGCCGTGGCCGGCTATGCCTGCACCTTCGGCGCGACGAACAGCTACACCGAACCCCGCGGCACCATCAACCAGGCGGTGTTGGAAACGGTGGGCAAGATGGTGGTGCTGCATTCGCGCATCGGCAGCCACATCCAGCGCATCAACCCCTGGGCCGACTGGAACCAGAGCGGCAAGCTGTCCTTCCGTCCGGCGCAGCTGGACAGCGACGACTACTGGGCCAACCTGCAAGCCATCAGCATCGACCCGCAGGCCCAGCTGGGCTATGCCGGGCAGCCGCAGCCGGCCCTGATCTTCCAGGCCGAATTCGACAACACCACGGTCGAATGGCCCGCGCCCCGGCGCAGCGCCGAGACCCCAGGAGCGACCCCGTGATCCCTGACAGCCAGGCCCCCATCGCCGCCGAAAGACCCCTGCAGCGCCGCACGGTGCTGCAACTGGCCGCCGCCTGGCCGGTGGCGGCCGCCGTCCCAGGCGCCGCCCTGGCTGCCTTGCCGCCGGGCGACCCCTGGCTGCACGCGCAGGCGATCACCGACCGCCTGGCCATGCCGGTGTCCTTCCGCCAGCAGGACTTCCTGGTCACCGACCACGGCGCCAGCCCCTGCCAGCTGACCGAGGTGCAGGCCCTGGTGGCCCACGACCAAACGGCGCACCTCAAGACCCCGGTCGCCGGCGCGCCCGATTGCCGCGCGGCCTTCGAGCGCGCCATCACCGCCTGCCAGCAGGCCGGCGGCGGGCGGGTCGTCATCCCGGCCGGCAACTGGCACTGCGCCGGGCCCATCGTGCTGAAGTCGAATGTGCACCTGCACCTGAAGGCCGGCGCCCACGTCTATTTCAGCCCCAACCCGGCCGATTACGCCCGGCATGGCGACGTGCCCTGCGGCGCGAACGGCAAGCTGGTCCGCTCGCGTTGGCAGGGCAACGACTGCCTGAACTACGCGTCGATGATCTACGCCTACGGCCAGGACAACATCGCGCTGACCGGCGAGGACTGGACCAGCATCCTCGACGGCCAGGGTGGCGTGCCCTTCAACGGCAGCGAATGCTGGTGGAGCTGGAAGGGCCGCGACCGGACCATCACGCCGGGCGCGGCGGCTCCCCGCGCACCGGCCGGGGGCAACAGCGTCTCGCCGAACCCGGCCAATGCGGCTTCACTGGCGGCCCTCGCACCCGGGCTGGATGAAGCGCAGCGCCTGGCCATCCAGGGCCCGGGCGAGCGCTGGCGCGGTGACGAATTCTTCCTGCCTGCGCTGTCCGAAGCCGGCTTGCCTCTGGCGCAGCGGGTGTTCGGCGTCGGCCATTACCTGCGGCCGTCGATGATCCACCTGCTGGGCTGCACCAACGTGCTGCTGCAGGGCTACCAGGTCACGAACACGCCCTTCTGGCAACACCACCCGGTGCACTGCCGCAACCTGGTGCTGCGCCGCGTTCACGCCAACAGCCTGGGGCCCAACAGCGACGGCTTCGACCCCGAGTCCTGCGACCATGTGCTGGTCGAGGACTGCACCTTCGACACCGGCGACGACTGCATCGCGATCAAGTCGGGCAAGAACCTCGACACGCAGTACGGCCCCTCGCAGAACATCGTGATCCAGCGCTGCGTGATGCAGAGCGGCCATGGTGCCGTGACGCTGGGCAGCGAGATGGCCGGCGGCATTCAGAACGTCTACGCGCAGCAGCTGCTGCTGCAGAACATCCACTGGGAGACCAACCCGCTGAACACCGCCATCCGGCTCAAGACGAACATGAACCGCGGCGGCTACCTGCGCAATTTCCATGTCCGCGACGTTGCCATCCCGAACGGCGTGCAGACCCGGCCGTCGTACTACACGACGCTGCCGGGTTCGCCGATTGCCTCGAAGACCGTGGCCACCGCCGCCGGTGCGGTGATCACCTTCGACTGCGACTACACGCCCTTGGCCGACACCGTGCGCACGCGGACGCCTGTCGTGTCGCAGGTTCACATCTCGAACGTCAGGGTCGGCAATGTGCCGAGCCAGGGCCGCCGGGTTTCATGCCACCAGGCCCTGGTCGTGCTGGGCCCCGTGGCCACGGACTACAACGGGACCGAGCCGGCGCCCGCGGTGCCGCCGGTCAGCGACGTCACGATCCGCGATTGCGATTTCGGCACCCCCGCCCAGGCCGCGGAGCCCTTCTACCTGTACAACGTGTCGGGCCTGGTGCTGAAGAACGTCACCGTGGCCGGCAAGGTCTACGACACCGTGCTGTCTGCGCCGGGGGTCTGAACCCGCCGGTGAACGCTTGCCCGGGTGCTGCGCGCTGCAGCCATCAAGGCATCGCGATGTCGATGCGCATGCTGGCCTCGAAAGTGGCGCCAGGCTCCAGCGCACACAGACCGTGAGCGGCCGGGTCGGCCATCTGGATGGCGTTGCTGACATGGCTGACCGGCTCGACGCAGCAGTACGGTCTGTCCTTCGGCGTGAACACCACCAGGTAGGGCAGCGACGAGCTCAGCCGCAGTGAAATCGGTCCGTCGTCCAGCCGGGCCGCGCCTTGCCAGCCGCCGAAGCAGTTGTCGAAGTCCAGGTCGGACACCGCGGCGTCGATGCCGCTCTGCGCCACGCGGTGCGTCGGCAGGCCGCTGCTGTCGTTGTCCCAGCGCTCGCTCACGCGGACCTGCAGCCGAGCGCCCGGACGCGGCAGCATGTAGGGGTGCCAGCCCAGCCCCACGGGCTGGGTCTGATCGGCCCGGTTGCTGATGGCCAGGTGCAGGCTCAGCGCTGTCGGCGTCAGCACGAAACGCTGGGTGGCCTCGAAGGCATAGGGCCAATGCGCGTCGGCGAGGTGGCGGTAGACCAGCTCGGCTTCGGTGCTGCTGGAAGACACCACATCCCAGGCCCGCTGCCAGGTCACGCCGTGCATCGAGTGCGGGCTGTCGGCGACGTTGGCGGCCGTGCGCTGCCCCTGCCCCTGCCATTGGAACTGGCGGTTGCCGAGGCGGTTGGAATAGGGCACCAGCGCGTAGCAGGCCGACGAGCGGACGTCGGTCAAGGCCGCCGGCTCGGTGCTGCGCAGCAGCGGCGTGGCGCCCATCCACAGGCCGGCGATGGCGCCGCCCAGATCGGGGCGCAAGGCCAGCCGCAGCGGGCCGGCGCGGAGTTCAACGGTGCATGGATTCATACGCGGGACCTTGCCCGAAGGTGGCGCGACCGTGGCTTCAAGTCACCGGCGCCGGGTTGAACAGCACCAGCGCGTTGTGCAGTTTCCAGCGCTCGGCCCAGGTCTGCCGGCGGCCGCTGGCGACGTCCAGCATCAGGTGGAAGAGTTCCCAGCCGACGTCCTCGATGCGGGCCGTGCCGTCGGCGATGGTGCCGGCGTTGACGTCCATCAGGTCATGCCAGCGCCGCGCCAGGTCGCTGCGCGTGGCGACCTTGATCACCGGCACCGCGGCCAGGCCGTAGGGCGTGCCGCGGCCGGTGGTGAAGACGTGCAGGTTCATGCCGGCGGCCAGCTGCAGCGTGCCGCAGATGAAGTCGCTGGCCGGCGTGGCGGCGTAGCTCAGGCCGCGCTGGTCGGTGCGCAGCTTTTCGCCCGGCGCCAGCACGTGGTTGATGGCCGCGCTGCCGCTCTTGACGATCGAGCCCATGGCCTTCTCGACGATGTTGCTCAGGCCGCCGGCCTTGTTGCCCGGCGTCGTGTTGGCGCTGCGGTCGACGCTGCCGCGCTGCAGGTAGGCGTCGGTCCACGCCAGCTCGCGGATCAAGGCCTGCGCGACCTCGGGCGTGGCCGCGCGGGCCGTGAGCTGCGCGATGCCGTCGCGCACCTCGGTGTTCTCGCTGAACATCACGCGGGCGCCGGCGCGCACCAGCAGGTCGGTGCAGTAGCCGACGGCCGGGTTGGCCGTGACGCCGCTGAAGGCGTCGCTGCCGCCGCACTGCACGCCGACGACCAGTTCGCTGGCCGGCACGGTTTCGCGGCGGCGCGCGTTCAGGCGCTGCAGGTGGACATCGGCCTGGCGCACGATGCTGTCTACCATGCTCATGAAGCCGACATGCGCGTCGTCCTGCAGGCAGGTGACATCGAGTGCGCCGAGCGGCGCTGCCGGCTGGCGTTCGTCGGCGATCGCGAAGGAGCCTGGCGGCAGCAGGCGTTCGGGCTGCAGCTTCTCGCAACCCAGGCTGACGACCATCACCTCGCCGCCGAAATTGGGGTTCAGGCTGATGTGGCGCAGCGTGCGTATCGGCACCACCGCGCCGGGCGCGTCGATGGCCACGCCGCAGCCGTAGCTGTGGTCCAGCGAGACGACGCCGTCGACGTTGGGGTAGCGCGGCAACAGCTCGGACTGGATGCGCTGCACGGCGAAGGCGGTGACGCCGGCCACGCACTGCACGGTCTGCGTGATGGCCAGCAGGTTGCGCGTGCCGACCGAGCCGTCGGCGTTGCGGTAGCCCTCGAAGGTGAAGCCGGTCAGCGGTGCTTGCGGCGGCGCGGCCTGGGTCGCCAGCGGCAGGTTCTCCAGACCGCGCGCAGCGGGCATCTGCAGCAGCCGTTCGTGGACCCAGCGGCCGGCGGCGATGTCCTGCAGCGCGTGGCCGATCGGGATGCCGTAGCGCAGCACCGGCGCGCCGGCGGCGATGGCCACCAGCGCCACCTTGTGGCCCTGCGGCACGCGGTCGAGCAGCACCAGCTCGGGCGTCGGGCTGCCTGCGGCAGCGGCCAGCACGGTGCCGGCGGCCAGGCCGCCGTCGTTGGCCACGATGGCGACGTTGTCGCTGTCGTGCATGCGGATGGTCAGGGGCGGACGGGTCATGGCGGGGCTCGTGGAGGTGGTCATGGGGCAGTCGGCCCGTCGATGATCAGGGCGCGGAAGTCGTTGACGTTGGTCAGCGTCGGGCCGGTCACGACCGCGTCGCCGAGGGCGCCGAAGAAGCCGTGGCCGTCGTTGTCGTCCAGGCTGGCGCGCGGCGACAGGCCCAGCGCCCAAGCGCGGGCCAGCGTGTCGGGTGCGATCGTTGCGCCGGCGATTTCTTCCTGGCCGTCGACGCCGTCGGTGTCGCCGGCCAGCGCGTGCACGCCGGGCAGGCCGTCCAGTGCCAGCGCCATCGCCAGCAGGCATTCGACGTTGCGCCCGCCGCGTCCCTGGCCGCGCACGGTGACCGTGGTTTCGCCGCCCGACAGCAGCACGCAGGGCGCGCTGAAAGGCTGGCCGCGCAACGCCACCTGGCGCGCGATGCCGGCCAGCGTCTTGCCCAGGTCACGCGCTTCGCCTTCCAGGCTGTCGCCCAGGATGTGGGGCGTGACGCCGGCTTCGCGGGCCACCCGGGCCGCCGCTTCCAGGGCCGTCTGCGGGGCCGTGATCATGCGCACGGTGTTGCGCGCCAGCCGCGGGTCGCCGGGCTTGAGCGTCTCGCCTTCGGGGCTGGCCAGCAGCGCCCGCACGGCGGGCGGCACCTCGAGCCGGTAGCGTTCGATGATCGCCAGCGCATCGGCACAGCTGCTGGGGTCGGCCACCGTCGGACCCGAGGCGATGTCCTGTGGCGCGTCGCCGGGCACGTCGGAAATCAGCAGTGTCCAGACGGTCGCCGGGTAGCAGGCGGCGGCCAGTCGCCCGCCTTTCAGCGCCGACAGGTGCCGCCGGACGCAATTCATCTCGCCGATGGTGGCGCCGCTCTTCAGCAGCGCCTGGTTGACGGCCTGCTTGTCGGCCAGCGTCAAGCCCGGGCCGGGTGCCACCAGCAGCGACGAGCCGCCGCCGCTGATCAGCGCGATGACCAGGTCGTCGCTCGTCAGGCCGCTGACCAGCGCGTGCAGGCGCTGCGCGGCGTGCAGGCCGGCGGCGTCGGGCACCGGGTGCGCAGCCTGCACGATCTCGATGCGCTCGCAAGGCACCTCGTAGCCGTAGCGCGTGATGACCAGGCCTTCGAGCGGGCCGTCCCAATGGTCTTCCAGCGCGCACGCCATCGCCGCCGAGGCCTTGCCGGCGCCGATGACCAGCGTGCGGCCATGCGGCGCGTTCGGCCTGGGCGGCAGGTGTCGCGGCAGGCACAAGGCGGGCTGCGCGGCGGCGATGGCGGCCTCGAACATGGCCCGCAGCAGCGGGCGGCGGTCTGTGGGTTCTGCAGCCGTCATCGATGGTCTCTCTTCAGCGCACCAGCGCCGCTTGCTTGGGGTTGAATTGCCAGCCCGGGATGATCGACTGCATGGCCGCCGCGTCGTCGCGCGAACCCAGGCCGTGCTGCAGGTAGAGCTGGTGGGCTTTCTCGACTTCGGCCATGTCGAGTTCCACACCCAGCCCCGGCCGCTTCGGCACCTGCACGTGGCCGTTCACGATCTGCAGCGGGTCTTGGGTCAGGCGCTGGCCGTCCTGCCAGATCCAGTGCGTGTCGATGGCCGTGACACGCCCCGGTGCCGCCGCGCCGACGTGGGTGAACATGGCCAGCGAGACGTCGAAGTGGTTGTTCGAATGGCTGCCCCAGGTCAGGCCCCAGTCGCGGCAGGTCTGCGCCACGCGCACGCTGCCGGCCATGGTCCAGAAATGCGGGTCGGCCAGCGGGATGTCGACGCTTTGCAGGCTCAGCGCGTGACCCAGTTGCCGCCAGTCGGTGGCGACCATGTTGGTGGCCGTCGGCAGGCCGGTGGCGCGGCGGAATTCCGCCATCACCTCGCGGCCCGAATAGCCGTCCTCGGCACCGCAGGGGTCTTCGGCGTAGGCCACCACGCCGCGCATGCGCTGGCCCAGGCGGATGGCGTCCTTCAGCAGCCAGCCGCCGTTCGGGTCCAGTGTGACGCGGGCATCCGGAAAGCGTTCGTGGAGGGCGATGACGGCGTCGACTTCGGCGTCGCCGTGCAGCACGCCGCCCTTCAGCTTGAAATCGTTGAAACCGTAGCGCTCGCGCACCGCTTCGGCCTGGT
This sequence comes from Betaproteobacteria bacterium, assembly GCA_947453725.1. Lineage (GTDB taxonomy): Bacteria > Pseudomonadota > Gammaproteobacteria > Burkholderiales > Burkholderiaceae_C > Rubrivivax. Next base: position 200,987 of record CANGHH010000007.1, read on the forward strand.
CCACGATGGCCTCGGGCGTCAGCGCCACCTCATGGCGCAGGCGGAACCAGCGGTTGTCGGCGCCGGGTTCGCTGTTGTAGGGCAGGGCGGTCTGCTTGCGGTCACCGACGAAGAACAGGTAGCCCAGCATTTCCACCGCGTCGCGCTGCTGGCCTTCGCCGAGCAGCGCCGCGACCGGCACGCCCAGGTGCTGGCCCAGCAGGTCGAGCAGCGCCGATTCGATGGCCGTCACCGCGTGGATGGTGGTGCGCAGGTCGAAGGTCTGCAGGCCGCGGCCGCCGCTGTCGCGGTCGGCGAAGGTCTGCTGGATGCGCTGCAGCAGGCCGGCGTGGGCGCCGATCGGCTGGCCGACGACCAGCGCCGCCGCGTCCTCCAGCGTCTGGCGGATCTTCTCGCCGCCCGGCACCTCGCCGACGCCGGTGCGACCGGCGTTGTCGCTCAGCAGCAGCAGGTTGCGCGTGAACCAGGGGCCGTGGGCGCCGCTCAGGTTGAGCAGCATGCTGTCGCGGCCGGCGACCGGGATGACGCGCAGCGCGGTGATGACGGGGGTGCTCGATGACATCGCTGCGGGCTCAGTCTGCGGTGATCTTGCCGACTTCGATGACTTTCTTCCAGCGCGCGAATTCCGCGGCCTGGAAGGCGGTGAACTGCTCGGGCGTGTTGCCGACGATCTCGAAGCCCAGTTCCAGCAGCTTGGCCTTGATGACCGGGTCGTTCAGGCCGGCCACGACGGCGTCGCGCAGCTTGTTCCGGATGTCCGCCGGCAGGCCCTTGGGCCCGGCGAAGGCTTGCCAGGACTGCACGTCGGCGCCCTTGACACCCTGTTCGTCCAGCGTCGGCACCTCGGGGAGCAGCGGCGAACGCTTGAGGCTCGAGGTGGCCACGGCGCGCAGCTTGCCCGCCTTGATCTGCGGCAGCGCGGTGTTGATGTTGATGAAGGCCGCATCGACCTGGCCGCCGAGCAGGTCGCTCATCGCCGGACCGCCGCCCTTGTAGGGGATGTGCAGGCCGCTGGTCGCAGTGACCTGCCAGAACAGTTCGGCCGTCAGGTGGTCGCTGCTGCCGTTGCCGGAGCTGGCGAAGCTCATCTTGCCGGGCTCGGCCTTCAGGTGGGCCAGCACATCGGCCAGCGTCCTCAGCTTCGATGCGGTCGGCACGCACAGCACATTGGGCGCCTGCACGGCCACGGTGATGTAGTCCAGGTCCTTCAGCGCCTCGTAGCCCACTGCCTTCAGCAGGTGGGGCCCGATGACCAGCGGGCCCAGCGAGGTGACCAGGAGGTTGTAGCCGTCGGGCGCGGCGCGCTTGATGGCGGCGGTGCCGACGGTGCCGCCCGCGCCGCCCTGGTTCTGCACGATGAAAGTGCCGCCCAGCTTCTCCTGGAGCTTGGGCGCCAGCGTGCGGGCGATCAGGTCGGTAGAGCCGCCAGGCGGGAAGGGCACCAGCAGGGTCACCGGCTTGGCCGGCCAGCCCTGCGCGTGGGCGCCACCGGCCAGGCTCAGGCCGATGGCGAGGACGGTCAACAGTCTTTTCATCGGCTTCTCCAGCTGAGCATCGGGAAAAAGGTAGCGCTACCAAATGGTGTCGGCATGGTAGGGCTACCCATCTGTCCCTGCAATCGCGGCGGGACTGGGGCTTACCCGCACACCCGGCCGTTCAGGCGCTGTCGCGTTCGACGATGGAAAAGCCGATGTCGATGACCCGCTCGGCCACCGCGCGGCCTTCGGCGCGATCGACGATGAAGGCCGCGGCCTGGCGCCCGATGGCTGCGCCGTTGATGCGCACGGTGGTCAGCGCGGGGTCCAGGCTGGCGGCGAATTCGAGGTCGCCGAAGCCGACCACGGCCAGCGCGCCCGGCACCGCCAGGCCGCGCACACGGGCCTCGGTCAGCACGCCCAGCGCCAGCAGGTCGGAACTGCAGAAAACCGCATCGACCTGGCCGCCTTGCAGCAGTTCGCCCAATGCCTGCCGGCCGGCGTGCAAGGTGGTCGGCGCCGGCACCGAGACCGTGCGCGCTTTGGCCAGGCCCAGCGCCATGGCGCTGGCTTCGAAGGCCGCGACGCGCCGCTGGGCGCGCTCGTCGTCACCGGCCACCACGCCCAGCCGGCAGCGGCCTTTGGCGTGCAGGAAGGCCGCCACCGCGCGGCCGACGTCGCCGTGTGAAAAACCGACCAGCATGTCGATCGGCGTGGGCGTCAGGTCCCAGGTCTCGACAACCGGAATGCCCGAGGCCAGCAGCCGTGCACGGCCCTCCGCCGAGTGGACGATGCCGGTCAGCACGATGCCGTCGGGCCGCCGGCCGATGATGGCTTCGAGCAGCGCATCTTCGCGCTGGCCGGTGTAGCCGGCCTGACCCAGCATCAACTGGTAGCCGCGCTCGGCCAGTGCCTCGGTCAGCGATTGCACCGTCTCCAGGAAGACCGGTCCGGCGATGGTCGGCACCACCGCCGCGACCAGCCGGCTGCGGGTCGAAGCCAGGCCGCCGGCCAGGTGGTTGCGCACATAGCCGGTGCGGGCCACGGCGGCGCTGACCTTCTGCAGCACTTCGGCCGAGACCAGCGCCGGCGTGTTCAGCGCGCGCGAGGCGGTGATCGGCGCCACGCCGGCCAGCTTGGCCACGTCGTGCAAGGTGATCGCGCCGCTGCCACGGCGGCTGCGGCGGGGGGCGGGGACTTGGGCGGCCATCCGCCATTCTAGGCAGTTGGCAGCGCTACCAGATCCGAACCTGGCACCGGGCGGTTCACGGGGTCGACGACGCCGGGAGCGTGCTGACGATGGCCCGGCCCATCTGCGCCACCAGGTCTTGCAGTGCGCGAGTTCCAACTTCCGGGTCTGTCGCCCACGCGGTGACCGACACCGCAGCGGCCCTGGTCATGGAGACGGCTTCTGGCGACTTCGGGTCCGCGCCGAGTTGCGCCAGGTGCATCTGCACCGAGACCCGCATCAGCATGCTGCACTGCTTCGGCTGCGGTTCGATGCGGAACCGGACGTCGGCCACAGCCAGCGCCGGCACAGCCAGTCGCTGGCCCACCTGGACCAGCGCTTCCGGGGCCCGCGGATCGTCCGCCGGGGTGGTCTCAAGCTCGACCGTGAGCGCCCGTCCACGCCGCCCGAGATCCAGCCTCATCGCCTCCGCGAGGAACTGGAGAGCGGACGTCCGTGTTTCGGCGCTGCCCAGCCACGGCGGCCGGTTCATCACCTGGACCCAGCTGTCCGCACACGCTGGCGGGAGATCCAGGACCTTGGTCTGGTGTCGTGCAAGGACGTCGGGCAAGTCGAGCAACGGACCGCCAAACGTCATCAGCGCTGTCACCGAGAGCCAGAAGGCCTCCCCAGCCAGACCGGGCGTGTGGCCAACCCGCGTCGGTGCCTGCATGTCGACGGCCACGGATGCCGGACGCAGAACGAGCGGCACCCGCCAGGCCTCGCCCAGCAACGGGGGCGCGGCGCCGCTCGGCGGGCTGAGATCCTGGCATGCGCAGCCGTCGACCGCCAGCGCCAGGATCAGGACCGCCAACCACCTGACGGCGAAACCCGGATGACGCACGAAGGACATCGCCGGGTCGCTTCGATCACCCGGAGCGCCGGGCTCGAGACGCCCCGATCGATCAGTGCGCGAGCGAAAAGGTGACGTAACCGGCCCCTGCCTCGGCAATCTGCTTGATGCCCGAAGTGCCCGCACTGATCGCCATGAACTTGAGGTGCCGTTGGGTTTCCTTCGCGTGCTTCGCCAGTTCCAAGGCCGCCGTCAGCCTGTCGCTGGCATGCGGCGCCAGATCGTTGTACGCAAGTTCGAGATCCGCGCCTGCGGTCATCAGCGAATTCAGGTACGGGGGTTTGAACGAGATGTTGATCAAGTTATCTCTCCTCGGTTCTCGGACAGCATAGTCCTCGATCGCCTTGCCGTCGTCCCCTGCCGTCGTCAAGCTGCCGCGGACCGGCCGGTCGCTCTGAGCTTGGGTGCCTGGCAAGGCCTGGTCAGCGGGTCAAGCCCCGGGCAGCCTGACCTCACCGGGCGCGGCCTACTTCCGCTTCGGGTCGATCTCGTGTCCGACGACGCCGCCCACGACGGCGCCCACCGCTGCACCGGCAGGGCTGCCCTCGGTCAGGATGGCGCCCGCGACGCCGCCGATAGCGGCGCCGGTGGCGGTGTTGCTTTCGCGTCGGTCCATGCCCGCGCATCCCGCGAGTGCGATGCTGCCGAACAGGCCGATGAGCAGGATGGCGCGTGAGTTGGCGTGGTTCATATGCGGTCCCTTGGTTGGCGGTGGAATCGGGGAATCCCGAGTCGCCGCCAACTTAGGTCATCGACGGCGGCGGCGTCTGTTCGTTGGCGCGCTTGCCTGAGCTCGATGGCCACCCGGTGGCCGGCGGCCATCAACCGCCCAGGGCTGCTTCCGGCGTGCCCAGGCGCCGTGCGGCCTGCCCGATGTAGCCCGCTACCGCGTCGGCCGCCGAAACCGGCAGCATGTGGCCGCCGTCGACCAGCGTCAGCGTGAACGCCGCCGGGTTGGCTGCGGCGGTCAGCACGCCGTTGCGCTGCGGGTCGAGGATCTGGTCGCCGCGGCCGAACAGGATGCCGACCGGGCAGGCCAGTTCGCCGTAGCGACGGGCCAGTTCCGGCATTTCGAGCTCGACCGCGGCCATGTCCTGCGAGGCGTGGATGAAGTTCGCCGGCCGCAGCGTCAGCAGACCGCCGCCGCGGGTCGCGAAGTCGCGCGGCGCGCTGTGCGGCGAGAAGATCGCCTTCAGGATCTGCCTGCTGCAGCAGATGCCCCAGGGCGTGGCCACGGTCCAGGCCACCAGCGCGCGCAGGCCGGCGCCGCGGATGGCCAGCAGCTTGAAGGCCGGCGGCGCTGCCGCCTGCGGCTGGGTCAGCGGCGCCACCAGGGCCAGCGCGCGCACGCAGTCCGGGTGGTTCAGGGCCAGCATCAGCGCGACGGCGCCGCCCAGCGAATGGCCGACCACCAGCGGCCGGTTCAGGCCCAGCGCGCGGATCAGGTCCGCCACCAGCGCCGCCTGCCGCGCGATGCCGCCGTCGGCGCCCGCCGCGCGCGTCGAATGGCCCGAACCGGGGCGGTCGAAGACGATGACCCGGTGCTCGCGGGCCAGCCGGTCGACCAGCGTGTGCGTGAAGTTGCCCATCTGCCCGCACAGGCCGTGGATCAGCAGCAGCGGCGGGCCCTGGCCCTTTTCCAGCCAGTGGATGCGTTCGCCGGCGACCTGGACGAAGTCGCCGCGCGGCGGGAGCAGGCGCTGCACGGCGAAACCGACCAGCCCGCTGAAGCCGACCAGGCCGGCCAGCAAGGCCAGCGCCGCCAGCAGCAGCCAGACCGCGCCGCCCAGGACGCCGCTCATCACGCCATCACCTCGACGGCTGCTTGCAGGGTATCGGGCATGGGGCGCATTCTGCGCGCGGCCGCTGCGGCCGCTGCGCCGGCCGGCGGATACTCGGCCATCCCGGTGATGCAGCCTGGCTGCTGCCGACCAGCACCCGCTGCGAACAACCGCTGGTCTGGACGAGAACCCGATGGATGACAGCCTTCACGGCAGTACGGACCGCCGCTTGCACGAGTTGACGCTGGCGCTGCAGGCAGAAGCGGCGCTGCGTGGCCTGGCCGAAGGCCGTCTGAAGCGCGCCGAGGCCCGGCTGGCCGGCCTGCTGAAGGGCCGCGGCCTGGCGCGCCAGCCACCGGTCGATTTCGGCCGCCTGGCGGCCATCATGGAGTCGTCGCAGGACGCCATCATCTGCAAGACGCTGGACGGCCGCATCACCGACTGGAACCCGGCGGCACAGACCATGTTCGGCTACACCGCCGATGAGGCCCTGGACAGCCCGGTGCAGATGCTGATCCCGCCCGATCGCCAGCACGAGGCAAGGCGCATCCTGGCCGATCTGGCGCGCGGCGTTCGCGTGCCGCCCTTCGACACCCTGCGCCGGGCCAAGGACGGCCGGCTGCTCGAAGTCTCTGTGACGATCTCGCCGATCCGCGACGCCGGCGGGCGCATGGTCGGCGCGTCGAAAGTGGTGCGTGACGTGTCGGCCGAGCACCGCGCCGAGGAAGCCCGCATCAAGGCCGATCGGCTGGAGGCCGAGAACCTCCAGGTGCAGGAAGCGAGCCGGCTGAAGAGTCTGTTCCTGGCCAATATGTCGCACGAACTGCGCACGCCGCTGAACGCCATCATCGGCTTTGCCGACCTGCTGCACCGCGGCGTCGTGAAGCCCGAGTCGCCCAAGCACCAGGTCTTCCTGGGCCACATCGGCAGCAGCGGGCGCCACCTGCTGCAGCTGATCAACGACGTGCTCGACCTCTCCAAGGTGGAATCGGGCAAGTTCGAGTTCTTCCCGGAGCCCACCGACCTGCCGACGCTGGTGGCGGACGTGGTCGACATCCTGCGCGCCTCGATCGACAGCAAGACGCTGACGCTGACCGTGACCATCGCGCCCGGCCTGGGCCCGCTGATGCTGGACCCCGCACGGCTGAGACAGGTCTTGTACAACCTGTTGTCGAATGCCATCAAGTTCACCGCCGTCGGCGGGTACCTCAGCGTTCGCGCCCGCGCTGAAGGTGCGCTGCATGTCCGGCTCGAGGTGGAGGACACCGGCATCGGCATCGAGGCCGCGCAGCTGCCGCGCCTGTTCCAGGAATTCCAGCAACTGGACAACAGCTACACCAAGCAGCACCAGGGCGCCGGCCTCGGCCTGGCCCTGACGCGGCGCCTCGTCGAGGCCCAGGGCGGCAGCGTCGGCGTGCGCAGCCAGCCGGGCCGTGGCAGCGTCTTCCACGTCGTGCTCCAGGGGGTGGAGGGCGCCGGTACCGCGCACAGCGGCGCTGCCCGCTCGGACGCCGCGCCGCTGGCGCCCGAACCCGCCCTTGGCGTCGGTTGAGATGCGCCCCGACCGGGTCCTCGTCATCGACGACAACGCCATCAACGTCGAACTCGCTGCTTTCGTGCTCGAGGCCGCGGGCTTCGAGGTCGGCGTCGCGGCCGATGCCGCACAGGCCCGGTCCCGCATCGCCAGCTTCCAGCCGGATGTGGCGCTGGTCGATATCCAGCTGCCGGGCATGGATGGCCTGTCGCTGGTCCGCTTGCTGAAATCGCAGGCGGCCACCGCCGAACTGCTGCTGATCGCCTTCACCGCTTTCGCGATGAAGGGCGATGAAGCCAAGATGCGCGCCGCGGGTTGCGATGGCTACATCGCCAAGCCCATCGACGTGGCCACTTTCGCGTCCCAGGTGCGCGATCCCCTGCAGGCGCAGCGCGGTCAGCGGCCCGCCGGCCCCGCCACGCCCTGAGCGGCCGGCGGCTGCGGCCTCTTGCCGCCGTCCGCCGCCGGCCCCCCGTGTCTACCCTAGTCGGCCGCTCGGCGCCTTGACTTCGAATTGTTTGCAAGACAATATGATGTATGACAGTCATTCATTTCCGACTGCTGTCCCGCCCGGAGATCCCGCATGAAGTCTGGCCCCACCCGCCTCAGCCCCTTGCGCGCCATGATGGCGTTCCTGCCCGCGCTCTCTTTTGCGCTGTTGCCCGTCCTGCTGTCCGCGCCGGGCGCGGCGCAGGCCGCCGAAGCCTGGCGCTACGGCGTCGTTGAAGCCAAGGGCGACGCCGGTCTGATCTTCATGCCCAGCCGCTTCGGCTCGAAGTACGGCCTCGACATCGAGATGGTCGAATTCACCAGCAGCACCACGCCGGTCAAGGCGCTGATCTCGGGCGACATCGACGCCTTCACCACCTCGCCTGGCGTGGCCCTGGTGGCGATGGCGCGCGGTGCGCAGTTGAAGTTCATCGGCTGCAATTGGCCCGGCGCCACCTACACGCTGTATGGCGCGGCCGACGTCAAGACCATGGCCGACCTGAAGGGCAAGGCGGTCGGCGTGTCGGGGCCGGGCTCGATGCCCGACCTGTTCGCCCGCGAGGCCCTGCTCAGCAAGGGCGTCTCACCCGACAGCGTCAGCTTCGCCAACGCCGGCGGCGGCAGCGACCGCTTCCGCGCGCTGCTGGCCGGCGTGGTCAAGGCCACCGCCACGACCAGCGAGTTCGAGCCCGAGGCTGCCAAGCGCGGTCTGACGATCCTGGCGCGGGCGTCGGAAGCCACGCCCAAGTTCTCGCGCAACTGCATCGTCACGACGAACAAGGTCATTGCCACCAAGCGCGACCAACTGGTGCGCTTCCTGGCCGCCAACATGGACGGCTACGACTACGCTGCGAAGAACCGCGACGACACCATCGCCTACACGCGCAAGATCGCCAAGCTCGAAGCCAGCGACCCCAGCGCCGCCTTCATCTACGACGAAGCGATGGCGCAGAAGAGCACCGACCCGCTGCTCGTGATGCCGCAAGACCGCCTGCAGTGGATCAACGACATGCTGCTGCGCCACGGCACCATCGACAAGAAGGGCGATGTCACCGCCTACATGGACGACAGCCTGCGGCAAGCTGCGCTGAAGATCCGCAAACGCTGAACCCGGGCCCGACAACGACATGGCACATGTGCAGCTTGAGGGGGTCAGCAAGACCTTCACCATGAAGGTCGGCGGCCAGACGCAGCAGATGCGCGCGCTGAACCAGGTTTCCTTCGACATCCAGCAGGGCGAGATCGTCGCGCTGTGCGGGCCCAGTGGCTGTGGCAAGACCACCGCACTGCGCATCATCATGGGTCTGGAAAGCGCCAGTTCGGGCGCGGTCAGCGTCGGCGGCAAGCCGGTGACGGGCTGCGGGCTGGACCGCGGCATGGTCTTCCAGCACGCCGAACTGCTGCCCTGGAAGAGCGCGCTGGAGAACGTCAAGTTCGCGCTGCAGATGAAGGGCACGCCGCCTGCCGAGCTGGAGGCCACGGCGCTGCGCTACATCGAACTGGTCGGCCTGACCGCGGCCAAGGACCGCCGGCCGCACCAGCTGTCGGGCGGCATGAAGCAGCGCGTGGGCATTGCCCGGGCGCTGGCCATCGACCCCGACGTGCTGCTGATGGACGAGCCCTTCGGTGCCCTCGATTCTCAGACCCGCGAGTCGCTGCAGATGGAGGTGCTGGCGATCCAGGAACGGACGCGCAAGACCATCATCTTCGTCACCCACGACCTCGATGAAGCCGTGCTGCTGGCCGACCGCGTGGTGGTCATGCTCGGGGGACAGGTGCGCGACGTGATCCCGGTCGGCATCCCGCGCCCGCGCCACGACATGCGGGCCATCCGCCTGCACCCCGAATTCATGCGCCGACGCACCGAAATCTGGGAGCTGCTGCACGAGCAGACCGCCAGCCCGGTCACCCGCGCCGAGGTGGCGGTATGAACGCGCCGCGCCTGCCCAACTGGGCCATCAGCCTGATCTCGCTGGCCGTCCTGCTCGGCGCCTGGGAAGGCTTCGGGCCGCACATCGACCCCTTGTTCGCGTCCTACCCCAGCGAGATCGCCAAGGCCTTCTGGAAGATGACCGAATCCGGCCGTCTGCCCAAGGCGCTGTGGAGCAGCATGCAGCCCTTCGTCGCCGGCTACCTGCTCGCCGCACTGGCCGGCGTGCCGATCGGTCTGCTGCTGGGTCGTTCGCGGGTCCTCGAAGCCGCCTTCGGCTTCTATGTCATCGCCGGCTACTCGACGCCGCTGATCGCGCTGGTGCCGCTGCTGATGATCTGGTTCGGCCTGGGCTTCATGGTCAAGATGGTCATCGTCTTCCTGCTGACCTTCTTCCCGATCTGCATCAACACCTGGGTCGGCGTCAAGGCGGTGCCGAAGACGCTGATCGAGGTCGGCACGGCCTTCTGCGCGCCGCCCGGCGCGGTGATGCGCCAGATCGTGCTGCCGGCGGTGCTGCCCTACATCATGGCCGGGCTGCGGCTGGGCATCGGCAAGGCCGTCATCGCGCTGGTCATCGCCGAATTCCTGACCGCCATCTCGGGCCTGGGCGGCGTGATCATCAGCTCGGCCAACAGCTTCAAGACGGCCGAGATGTTCGTGCCGATCATCATCATCATGGTCATGGCGGTGGCGCTGACCCACCTGGTCAGCCTGATCGAACACAAGGTGGCGCCGTGGCAGAACGAGATCGCCGGCCGTGAAGGGGTCTGAGATGACGAAGCCGATCGAATTCGCCACCACCGCCGACGGCGCCCGCATCGCCTACCGCCTGCACCGCGGCAGCGGCATCGCGCGCTGCGTGCTGGTCCACTCGCTGGCGCTGGACCACCGTTTCTGGGACGTCGTGCTGCCGCTGCTGGCCGGTCTCGGCGACGTGCTGGTCTACGACTGCCGCGGCCACGGCCTGTCCGACAAGCCGGCCGGCGCCTTCAGCGTGCAGCAGCACGCCGACGACCTGGCCGCGGTGCTCGATGCCGTCGGCTGGCCGCAGGCGCTGGTGGCCGGCGCGTCGATGGGCGGCTGCATCTCGCTGGCCTTCACCGCCGCCTACCCGCAGCGCGTCGCCGGCCTGGGTCTCTTCGACACCACCGCCTGGTATGGCCCGAACGCACCCCAGCAGTGGGAAGAGCGCGGGCAGAAGGGCGTTTCCGAGGGCATGGCCGCGCTGGCCGCCTTCCAGAAATCGCGCTGGGTGACCGAGGGCTTCCTGCTCAGCCACCCCGAAGTCGTCGACGCCGCGCTGGCCGTCTTCCTGGCCAGCGACACCCAGGCCTACCTGCAGACCTGCCGCATGCTGGGCGCGGCCGACCTGCGTGCCGCGCTGCCGGCGTTCCGTTGCCCGACGCGCATCGCCGTCGGCGCCGAGGACTTCGCGACCCCGGTGGCGATGGCGCAGGCCCTGCACGCCGCCATCCCCGGCGCGACGCTGCGCGTCATCGAAGGCGCGCGCCACCTGACGCCGCTGGAATGCCCGCAGCTCATCGCCGATGAGCTGACCGCCCTGGCCGCTTCCGTGACGGCCACCGTGGCCGCCGCCTGAAACCCAACCGCATCTGCTGCCCCCGATGAGCACCCTGACCCCCTTGAAGATCATCGCCTTCCCTGGCGCCCCCAACCTGCCGGTCTACGCGGCGCTGGAGCAGGGCCTGTTCGCGGCGCTGGGCCTGGACGTCACGCTGCAGACCACGCCGAGTTCGGTGTTCCAGATCCAGGCCCTGCACGGCGGCGAATTCGACCTCGCCTTCACGGCCTTCGACAATGTCGTGGCCTACCGCGAAGGGCAAGGCGCGGCCCAGCTGGAAGGCCCTTGCGATTTCCGCGTGGTGATGGGCGCCACCCAGGTCGAACTCAGCGCCGTGGTGGCGCCCGATGTCGTCGCCGCGCAGGACCTCAAAGGCCGCAGCCTGGCGCTCGACGCCGTCGGCACCGGCTTCGCCTTCGTCCTCTACGCGATGCTCAAACAGCTGGGCCTGGAGACGGCCGATTACGAGCGTGTGGCCGTCGGCGCCACGCCCGAGCGCTGGCAGGCTGTGAAGGCCGGGCAGCACGCCGGCACCATCACCATCGAACCCTTCACCAGCATCGCCCAGGCCGCCGGCTTCCGCGTGCTGGCCCGCAGCAGCGACCATTTCGCGGCCTGTCAGGGCGGCATCGTCGCGGCGCGCGGCGCCTGGATTGCCAGCTACAGCAGCGAACTGCAGGCCTTCATCCGCGGCTACCTGCAGGGGCTGGCGTGGACGCTGGCCCCCGCCAACCGCGAGGCCGCCGCGGCGTTGCTGCAGGCGCGCATGCCCGAGATCAAGCCCGGCGTGGTCGGCGCGGTGATGGACAGCCTGCTGTCGCCGCGCTCGGGCCTGACGCCCGGCGCCGCCGTGCTGCACGACGGCATGCAGACCGTGCTCGACCTGCGTTCGCAATACGGCCGCGGCGGGCAGCCGCTGCGCGACGTCGACCGCTACCTGGCGCTGGCCGACTGGCAGGCCGTCACTGCCGCCGGAGCCTGAGGCGATGGACGACCGCCTCTTCAAGGCCATCGGCCAGCCGCTGGAACGCAAGGAAGACGAGCGCCTGCTGACCGGCCAGGGCCGTTTCACCGACGACTTCAGCCTGCCCGGTCAGCTGTGGGCGGTGATGGTGCGCTCGCCGCACCCGCATGCGCGCATCGTCGCCATCGACGCCAGCGACGCGCTGGCGCTGCCCGGCGTGCGCGCCGTCTACACCGGCGCCGACTGTGCCCGTGATGGGCTGAAGCCGATCAACCACAGCCCGGTGCCGTCGACGCAGTTCGACCTCAAGCTGACCGGTCGCGGCGGCACGCCCGTCTTCGTCGGCCCGCACCGCCTGCTGCCGGCCGACCGCGTGCGCCACGTCGGCGAAGCGCTGGCGATGGTCGTCGCCGAGACCCGCGAACAGGCCGCCGCCGGCGCCGACGCGGTGATGGTCGACTACGAAGAACTGCCCTGGATCGCCGACACCGCCGGTGCCGCCGAGCCGGGTGCGCCGCGGGTCTGGGACGAACTGCCCGACAACGTGCTGGTCGACGCGACCTTCGGCGACATCGCCGCCACCGACGCCGCCTTCGCCGCCGCCGCCCACGTGGTGACGATGAAGACCCACATCGGCCGCGTCACCGGCGTGCCGCTGGAGCCGCGCGCCGCCTTGGGCCACTACGACGCTGCCACCGGCCGCTACACGCTGTACGCCGGCAGCGGCGGCGCGGTGCGCCAGAAGCGCGAAGTCGCCGACGTGCTGGGCGTCGACGCCCAGACGATCCGCGTGCTGTCCTACGACGTCGGCGGCAACTTCGGCACGCGCAATCGGCTGTATGTCGAGTTCGGCCTGGTGCTGTGGGCCTCGCGCAAGCTGGGCCTGCCGGTGAAGTTCCGCGCCGAGCGCTCGGAATCCTTCCTGACCGACTACCAGGGCCGCGACCTGGTCACCGAGGTCTCGCTGGCGATCGACGCCGACGGCAAGTTCCTGGCGCTGCGCGCCGACAACCTCAGCAATGTCGGCGCCTGCTGCGTGTCGCTGTCGCCGCTGAGCAAGGGCTCGGGCCTCATCACCGGCTCCTACGACATCCCGGTGGCCACGCTGCGGGCCCGCGCGGTCTTCAGCAACACCATGTGCACCCAGGCCTACCGCAGCTCGGGCCGGCCGGAAGTGACCTTCGCCATCGAGCGGCTGGTCGACAAGGCCGCGCGCGAGATCGGCATCGACCGCATCGAACTGCGCCGCCGCAACCTGGTGCGGGCCGACCAGTTTCCCTACCTGAACGCCGTCGGTTCCAGCTACGACAGCGGCGAGTACGAGATCAACATGGACCGCGCGCTGCAGTTGGGCGACTGGCCCGGCATCGCGCAGCGCCGTGCCGAGGCGCTGGCCCGCGGCAAGCTGCTCGGCGTTGGTTTCGCGAACTATGTCGAATCGTCGATCGGCACGCCCAAGGAACGCGCCGACGTCATCGTCCACGCCAGGACCATCGAAGTCGTCATCGGCACCCAGCCCTCGGGCCAGGGCCACGAGACCAGCTTCGCGCAGGTCGCGGCCGACCTGATGGGCCTGCCTTTCGACTGCGTCTTCATCACCATCGGCGACACCGACATCGTCAGCGCCGGCGGCGGCACGCATTCGGGCCGTTCGCTGCGCCACGCCAGCACCGTCATCGCGCTGGGCGTGCAGGACCTGATCGAAAAGGGCCGCCGCCTGGCGGCTCATGTCTGGCGCGTTGCAGCGGCTGAAGTCGGCTACGAAGCCGGCCGCTTCAGCGGCCCGGGTACCACGCTGGGCTGGTTCGAACTGGCGGCCCACGCCGCCGACCCGACGCTGCCCGAAGACCTGCACGGCGGCCTGAAGGTGCGCCGCGACAACGAGATGCACACGCCGGTCTTCCCGAACGGCGCCTGCATCTGCGATGTCGAGATCGACCCCGAGACCGGCGGCATCGCCATCACCCGCTACGCCACGGTCGACGACGTCGGTCGCTGCATCAACCCGCTGATCGTCCACGGCCAGACGCACGGCGGCATCGCCCAGGGCGTCGGCCAGGCGCTGTGGGAACAGTGCTTCGTCGACCCGCATTCGGGCCAGCCGCTGATGGGTTCGCTGATGGACTACGGCATGCCGCGCTTCGACAACCTGCCGAGCTTCGACAACGAGATCGCCGAGGTGCTGTCGCCGACCAATCCCTTCGGCGTCAAGGCCGGCGGCGAGGGTGGCACCACGCCGGCGCCGGCGGTGATCATGAGCGCCATCGAAGACGCCTTGGTCCACGCCTACGGCCCGCTGGACATCAGCATGCCGGCCACACCGGCCAAGATCTGGACCGCGATCCAGCAGGCCAAGGCCGCGGTGCAAGCCGCCGCTTGAAAGGACACACGATGACCACCCTGGCTCTCACCGTCAATGGCCAATCCGTCGAGCGCGACGTGCCCGACAACACCCTGCTGGTGACCTATCTGCGCGAGTCGCTGGGTCTGACCGGCACCCACGTCGGCTGCGACACCACCCAGTGCGGCGCCTGCACGGTGCGGCTGAACGGCCAGGCCGTGAAGTCCTGCACCGTGCTCGTCGCCCAGGTGCAGGGCGCCGCCGTCACGACCATCGAAGGCCTGGCTACCGGCGGCCGGCTGCACCCGGTGCAGCAGGCTTTCAAGGAACAACACGCGCTGCAGTGCGGCTTCTGCACGCCGGGCATGGTGATGGCGGCGGTCGACCTGATCGAACACCACCCCGGCCCGCTGACGCCCGAGTTCGTGCGCAGCGAGCTGGAAGGCAATCTGTGCCGCTGCACCGGCTACCACAACATCGTCAAGGCCATCGTGATGGTCGCCGCCACCCAGCCCGTTGCCGCAGCCGCCTAGTCCGCCGTCACCCATGTACCCCACCACCTACCACCGCCCCGCCAGCGCCGCCGACGCCGCCGCCCTGTTCGCGGCCCAGGACGATGCGGCTTTCCTGTCCGGCGGCCACACCCTGCTGCCGACGATGAAGCTGGGCCTGGCGCGGCCCGCCGCGCTGATCGACCTGTGCGCGATTCCCGGCTTGAGCGGCGTCAGCCTGCAAGGCACGACGCTGACCATCGGCGCCACCACCCGCCACGCCGACGTCGCGGCAGCGGCCGAGGTGCAGCGGCTGATCCCGGCGCTGGCCGGTCTGGCCGGCTCGATCGGCGACCGCCAGGTGCGCCACCGCGGCACCATCGGCGGCTCGGTCGCCAACAACGACCCGTCGGCCGACTACCCGGCCGCCGTGCTGGGCCTTGGCGCCACGGTGCGCACCGACCGCCGTTCGCTGGCCGCCGACGATTACTTCGTCGGCCTTTACACCACGGCGCTGGAGCCCGGCGAGATCGTGCTGGCTGTCGATTTCCCGCTGCCGCTGGCCGCCGGCTATGCCAAGTTCCGCAGCCCGTCGTCGCGCTACGCGGTGGCGGCGGTCTTCGTCGCCCGCACCGCGCAGGGCGTGCGGGTGGCGGTGACCGGCGCCGGCGCGCAGGGCGTCTTCCGCGCCACGGCCTTCGAAGCCGCGCTGGACCGCGACTTCAGCGCCGCCGCGCTGGCCGGCCTGACGGTGCCCGAGTCCGAGCTGGTCGACGACCTGAACGGCAGCGCCGCCTACCGCGCCAACCTGGTGGCCGTGCTGGCCCGCCACGCGGTGCAGAACCTGGGCCGCGTGGTGCTGCTCAAGTGAGCACCCGGCGCCCGCAATCCCTGACGAGACCTTCCTGATGACCAGCCCCAAAGTCCCCGACGCCCCCGGCGCACCGACCGATTTCCAGGAACACCTGGCCCGCCTGGAAGCCCGCGGGCTGGTCACACGCATAACCCGACCGATCAACAAGGACACCGAACTGCACCCGCTGATGCGCTGGCAGTTCCAGGGCGGCTTGCATGAAAGCGAACGTCGCGCCTTCGTCTTCACCAACGTCGTCGGTGCCCGGGGCGAGCGCTACGACATCCCGGTCGTCGTCGGCGGACTGGCCGCTTCGACCGAGATCTACGCGGCCGGCCTCGGTGTCGGCGTGGCCGACATCGGCGCGGTCTGGACCCGCGCGATGGCCGCGCCGATCGCGCCCGTGATGGTCACCGAAGCGCCGTGCCAGGAAGTCGTCCAGCTGGGCGAGGCCTTGACCGCCGAGGGTGGCGGCCTGGCCGGCCTGCCGGTGCCGATCTCGACGCCGGGCTTCGACGCCGCGCCTTACCTGACGGCCACCCTGTGCGTCACCAAGGACCCGGACAACGGCATCCAGAACATGGGCACCTACCGCGCCGGCCTGAAGGCCAACGACCGCCTGGGCGTGCGCATGGCGACCCGGCTGAGCGGCGCCGGCGGCTACCAGCACTGGCTGAAGTACCAGAAACTGGGGCAGCCGATGCCCTGCGCCATCGTCCTGGGCTGTGCGCCGGCGGTGCTGTTCACCGGGCCGCAGAAGCTGCCGATCGACGTCGATGAGATGGGCGTGGCCGGTGGCCTGATGGGCCAGGCGGTGCGCACCGTGCGTTGCAAGACCGTCGACCTCGTGGTGCCGGCCGACGCCGAGATCGTCATCGAAGGCCTGATCGATACCGAACTGCTGGAACCCGAAGGCCCCTTCGGCGAGAGCCACGGCCACATCGCGCTGGAAGACTTCAACCTGTCGATGCGTGTCACCGCCATCACGCGCAAGCGCCAGCCGGTGTTCGTCTCTATCGTCAGCCAGGTCACGCCCAGCGAATCGTCGGTGCTGAAGAAGTCGGCCTACGAGGCCTTGTTTCTCGACCATCTGCAGCACGCGCTGGGCGTGCGCGGCATCCAGCGCGTCGAGATGCACGAGCCGCTGACCAATCTGCGCCCGGTGCTGTTCCTGCAGTTCGACCGCAGCGCGCCGAAAACCGAGATCTGGCGCGGCATGCAGGGCGCGGCCACGCTGCAGTCGCAATGTGGCAAGGTGGTCATCGCGGTGTCGGAAGACATCAACCCGCAGAACGCCGACGCGGTGTTCTGGTCGCTGGCCTACCGCTGCAACTTCCTCGACGACCTGCTGGTGGTGCCCAACCGCGCCGGCGGTCACGGCCCCAAGTCAGGCCGCGTGCCGACCGAAGGCACGCTGCTGATCGATGCCACGCTGAAGCTCGACATGCCGCCGCTGGCCCTGCCCACCGAGCCCTATATGCGCGGCGCGATGGCCATCTGGAACGAGCTGAAGCTGCCGCGGCTGTCGCCGCAGGCGCCCTGGCACGGCTACTCGCTGGGCGACTGGGCGCCCGAGTGGACGGCCTATGCCGAAGCCGCCGTGGCCGGCGACTGGCGCGACACCGGCGAGGCGAGCTACGCCCGCCGCCGCGGCGGCCTGCGCCCCGAAACGCCGACGCGCGAAGCCGAAGGTCGCGGCAAGAAGTGAAGCGCCTGCCGCGCTAGAACGTCAACCTGGACCGCACCGATGGACGCCGCCGAAACCCGACTCGCCCCGCTGCAGCAGCCTTCCGCGCCGTTGCGCAGCAAGATCATCGCGGCCATCCGCAGCGCCATCGAGACCGGCCTGTGGCAACCGGGCCGGCGCCTGGTCGAGAAAGACCTCTGCGAACAGCTGTCGGTCAGCCGCACCTCGCTGCGCGAGGCGCTGCGCGAACTGCAGGCCGAGGGCATTCTCGACGACGCCGGCAGCCGCGGCCTGTCGGTCAGCGCCATCTCGGAACACGACGCGCGCAACATCTACCGCATGCGCGCGGTGCTCGAAGCGATGGCGGTCGAGCAGTTCATCGATACGGCCAGCGACGCCGAGTTCCACGCCCTGGTGCAGGATGCCAAGGTGCTGACCCGCGCCTACTGCGCCGGCGTGCTGCACGATGTGCTGATCGCCAAACGCGACTTCTACCGCCGCATCTGCACTGGCGCGGCCAACCCGATCGCGCTGGAAGTCATCGAGCGACTGGTCCTGCGGACCTCCAGCCTGCGCGCTCGCTCGCTGGTGCGCAAGCCGCGCCAGGCGCAGAGCGTTGCCGAGATCGAGGCCCTGGTGCAGGCCATCGTCGCGCGCGATGCCGCCGCGGCACGGCAGGCCGCGATGGCGCATGTCGACAACGCCGCGCGTTCGGCGCTCGACCACGGTCTGCCGCCCGCCGCGTCGGCTTGATCCACCCCATAGAAAGGCCGCCGCCATGATCGCCACCACTTCACGTCGCCGGGTCCTGAGCTGGCTCGGCGCCGCCGCCGCCGGCAGTGCCGCCGACTCCGCCACGCCGGCTGCGCTGCCAGCCGGCGCTGCCGGCGCGCTGGCCCCGACGGGCCGCCTGCGGGCCTCGATCAACCTCGGCAACCCGATCCTGGCGCGCCAGGACGCCGCCAGCGGCGAGGTCCTGGGCGTCTCGGTGGACCTGGCCCGCGCGCTGGCCGAACAGCTCGGGTTGCCGCTGGAACTGAAGGTCTTCGACGCCGCGGCCAAGTCGGTCGAGGCGGTGACCAGCGAGCAGGCCGACATCGGCTTCTTCGCCGTCGATCCGCTGCGCGGCGAGGGCATCCGGTTTTCCGCGCCCTATGTGCTGATCGAGGGGGCCTACCTCGTGAAGGAGGCCTCGCCGCTGACCGACAAGGCCCAGGTCGACCGCGCCGGCACGACGGTGATGGTCGGCAAGGGCAGCGCCTACGACCTCTACCTGAGCCGCGAGATCAAGGCCGCCCAGCTGCTGCGGGCGCCCACCTCGCCGGCGGTGGTCGACGCCTTCCTGGCGCAGGGCGCCGATGTGGCGGCCGGTGTCAAGCAGCAGCTGGAGAGCGACGCGCTGCGGCTGGGCGGGCTGCGCCTGCTGCCGGGCCGCTTCATGGTCATCGAGCAGGCGATGGGCGTCCCGGCGGGCCGTGGCGAGCTGGCCCAGGCGGCCTTGAAGGCATTCGTCGAGCGCGCCAAGGCCAGCGGTTTCGTCGCCGAAGCCTTGAAGCGCCACGCCATCCAGGGCGCGCTGGTGGCGCCGGCGGCCTGAGCGTCGTCGCCCAGCGCCGTCTCGGCCCGCGCTGTGCTGGGCGGGTCGGCTTCGGGGTCTTGTTCCGGGTTTTGGCCTCGGCCTGGAGCACCGACAATCGGCTGGCGCCTGCGCCCAGTGCCGGCCCGCCGCAGGGGCCGGCCCAAGCCCCAACGCGCAGCCGCGCCGCGGCCCGCGGTCCTGACCTTCGACCACCGCTGTGGCCTTCCGGCCATCCCCGCCCTTGCAGCCCCGCCCACCGCCGACGCCCGAACCCGAAGTGACCGCCGAGGCGCCGCAGCGCCGCCGGGCCGGACGCCGGCGCTGGCGGCGCAGCCCGCGCCGCATCGGCATGCCGCAGGCCATCGCGTTGTCGCTGCTGGTGCATGGCGCCGCGCTGCTGCTGCAGCCCCAGACCGCGCCGGCTCCGGCAGATGCAGGGCCCTTGCCGCTGCCGGCCGCACCCGGCCTGAGCCTGGTGCTGGTCCCGCTGCCGCCAGCCGAGTCCGCCCCGACCGCGCCGACGGCCCCGCAGCAGCCCGGCCCGGCGATGCCGCCGCTGCTGGCCAGCGCCACGGCCGATGCGCGATCCGCTGCGCCGCCGGTTGAGCCGCCGCAAGCCGCTGCACCCCCACCCCCGCCCGCGTTGCCGCCGGCCCCACCGGTTGTCGTCGCGCCGCTGGCCGTGCCGCCGGCCGCCCAGACGCCGCCGCCACCGCCACCGCCACCGCCACCGCCACCGCCACCGCCACCGCCACCGCCACCGCAGCCAGCGACCGAGGCCGTTGCCGCCCTGGTGCCGCCGGTGCCGTTGCCGATGCTGGTGGCCGCCTCGCCGGTGGTCGTGGCGCCCCCCGAGACGCGGGCCAGCGATGCCGCGGCGTCACACGACCTCGTGCGCTTGGCAGCCGTCGAGGCGGTCCGCGAACGGGCGCTGGAAGACGCCCGCGAGCAGGCCCGTTCAGCCGCTGCGCTGCAGGAGCAGGCAAAACTGGAACGCGAAAAGGCCGCCCGCGAACAGGCCCTGGAAGCCACGCGGCTGGCGGCCCGGCAAGAGGCGCTGCGCCAGGAAGCGCTGCGGCAGGAAGCCGTCCGTCAGGCGCGTGAGCGCGAGGCCCTGCTTGCCGAGTCCGTGCGTCAGGAACAAGCCCGCAACGAAGCGGCCCGCGTCGAGGCCGCGCGCCAGGAGGCGCAGCGCAGCGAAGCGGTCCGGCAAGAGACGCTGCGCGCAGAGGCGGCGCGTCAGGACGGGCTGCGTTTGGAAGCCCAGCGCCAGGAGGTGGCGCGACTGGGCCGCGAGGCGGCAGCCCGAGCAGAGCGCGAGGCCCTGCGTGCCGAGGCCGTGCGTCAGGAACAAGTTCGCAACGAGGCGGCCCGCCTCGAGGCCGCGCGCCAGGAAGCGCAGCGTGCGGAGGCGGCGCGGCAAGAGCAGTTGCGCAACGAAGCGGCCCGGCAGGAAGCCGCGCGCCAGGAAGCGGCCCGGCAGGAAGCGCTGCGGCAGGCGCAGGCCGCCGAAGCGCGGCGCCAGGTGGCCGAGAACGAAGCCCGGGCCCGGCTTGAAGCCGAGGCGCGCGCGCGTGCCGCCGCTGAAGCCGATACGCGCGCCCGGGCCGAGGCCGAGGCCGCGCGGTCCCGGGCCGAAGGCGAAGCCCGTCTGGCGGCCGATGCGGCCCGCCGTCAGGCCGATGCGCTTGCCGTCGCTGCCCGCCAGGCCGCCTTGCCGCTGCCGCCACGGCCGGCACCCGCCGAGCCGCCGCGCAGCGGCTTGCAGGTGCCGCTACCGACACCCGGTCTGCGGCGCCGCGTGCTGATCAACCGCACCGACCGCGACCCGGCCGTTGTGATGTACGCCGAAGGCTGGCGCCAGAAGATCGAGGTCAATGCCACGCTGGACGGGGTCCGGGGCGAGGCCGCGGGCAGCTTCGAAAGCCCCCTGGTGACGGTGGCGCTGCGCAGCGACGGCACGGTCGAGAGCGTGACCATCAACCGCAGCAGCGGATCGGCTGCCGTGGACGAAGCGGTCAGGCGCATCGTGCAGCAGCAGGCGCCCTATGCCCGTTTCCCGTCCGGCCTGGCGGAGGACCTGGATGTGCTGGAAATTCGACGGGTCTGGACCTTCGACGCGGCGGTCAGGCTCTTCCCCGGCACGCGCTGAGCGGATGACGCGCTAGAAGGCGTACCAGGGACCGTTCACCGCCAAGGCCTGGCCCCAGATCGAGGTGTAGACGCTGCGGCCGTAGAAGAAGGGCAGGCCCCAGACGAAAGCTCCCGGGCTGGCGCTGCCCGCGGCACCGCCCAGCGTCGCGAAGGCCGTGTTGGCGCTGGCGAACAGCAGGTCGGCGCTGACGATGCGCACGCTCGCACCGGCCTGCACGCCCAAGCCGTCATTCAGCGTGGCCGCCAGGAGCTGCGGCGTGCCGGGGCAGAACCAGTTGCTGCCCGCACCGGCACCCGCGCAGGCCGTGCTGATGCTGCTGCCATCGAAGAAGTAGCCGTTGGATCCGCTGTCGATGTAGCTGTTCGGGTAGACGCCGCTGCCCGCGCGGGTGCTGATGTACAGGTAGTCGTCAAGCGATGGATTGGTCTCGACGTGCAGGACCGCGCCGCCGATGGGCAGCTGGTTGTTGGGCTGTGTGCCGATGCCGAACACCAGTCGCCCGCGCGCCACCGAAGCACCGGTGTCGGCCAGCGCCGGCAGGGCCAGGATGGTGCCGTTGTTGTTGACGGCGAAGTGGGCGACCGGGTTCTGCACCTGCTGATCGGCCCGCACCGCAGCCGGCACGCAGGCTCCGGCCGCGTTGCAGCTGTAATAGAGCGTGTAGGTGCCGCTGTAATTGCCCAGCTCGCACAACAGGCCGCAGTCGTATCGCAGCATGCCCACACCCAGCACACCCTTGGCCTGCAGCTTGCCCAGGGTGTTCAGCATGTCGCCGTTGGCTGCGGCCAGGCAGTCGCTGGTGGCTGGCAGTTGGGCCGGCGAGCTGTCATCGATGATCTGCATCGGCAGGCCGCTGGCCCGCTCACCGGCGATGCTGAGATCGGCCGTTGCCATCGGGCCCCAGACCGCTCCCACCACGAAGGGGTAGCACTCCGCCAGCGTGCCGCCAGAGGCTGTCATGGCCGGCAGGTTCAGGCTCGCCACCGTGCTGCGCAGCAGACGCAGGCCCACCGAGCCGGTGTCCAGGAACACATGGTCGATGGTCGCGCAGGCGGTGCTCGAGCCCGGGGCGCAGACCTTCACGGTCACGTAGGGCAGGTTGGCCACGCCCATCGAAAAGCCCGCTGCCGGCCCGGCGTCGACGACGACCTCGGTCGTGTTGCTGCCCTGCGGCTGGCTCAGCACGACCTCGGTCCCGTTGACGACACCGCTGACACCGGGGCCGGTCAGTGTGGTCTCTGTGGAATTGCCGCTCCCGCCGCAGGCCGACAAGGCCACGACCGCCGCCGGTAGCGCCCATGCCCAGGCACGCGCCCAGGACCAGCCTCGCCGGCGCCAGCCGCGTTGCCGGGCCTCGGCTTCAGCGGACCGCATCGAGTGCGCCAGCGCCATCGGGCAGCAGCGAGCGCAGGTAGGCTCGTCCGACATGGGCCTGCAGGTGGGCGTTCGATTCGACGACCAGGTCGCCCTGCTGCACGGTGAAGCCGTGCATCACGCCGCTGCGCTGTTGCATCGCCCGCCTGCCGGCCTGCGCATAGGGCGCGAAGTGCTCGCCCAGCAGCTGGTCCAGCCGCGGCTTGCTGCGGGTGTTCCAGGCGAGGGCGTAGACGCGGCCGTCGGGGCCGACGAACTGGCGGATGGTCGAGCTGTCGGGCAGCCTCAGCGTCTGGACGCTGAGGCCCGGTGCGGTTACCGCCGCGGCAGCAGCGCGGGCCGGCCCGCGCGTGGCCGCCAGGCGGACGGCATCCGCGTCGATGCTGTCGGCCCGCCCGCCCAGCGCGGCAGCGGCAGGCAGCGCCACGGCCGCGGTGGACGCGAGCAGCCACCGCCGCCAGCACCCGAGGGGATCAAGGATGGACACGGTTGATCTCGAGCTTCAAGCCGGTGCTGCCGAGCTTGACGGGGCCGAGTTCGCCTTCCAGGTCGCCGGCCACGGGGATGGCGTCGCCGCGCTTGGACACCCGCACGCCGAGCATCACCTGGGCCTGGTTGGACAGCTTGGACTGCGGCACCATCGCCAGCGTGTCGTCGAGCGCAAAGTCCAGCGGCAGTTCGCTGGCCTTCTTGCGCAGCAGGGCCACAGGCATGCGCGAACCTTCCGGGGCGCGGGCGTAGATGAAGACCGAGTCGTCGGGCCCGATCTGCGCCTGCAGCGACGCGGCCACCGTCACGCGGCCGGACACGAAGGCTGGCCCGCCCGCTGTGGGCGCGGGGCTGCTGCCAGGCGCCGCCAGGGCGCGTGCCTCGGCGATGCTGGTCTCGATGGGGCGGCGCATCGTGGGGTCCGGCCCCGCCTTCAGCGCACGCTCCCACAGTGCGATGGACTCGTCGTAGCGCTGGCGCTCGAAGGCCTCCTTGCCGCCCAGCACCAGGGCCTTGAGGTTGTTCGCGTCCAGCGCCAACGCCTTCGCGATCAGCTGGGCCGGCTCGCCCTGCAAGCGGCCCTTGTTGACCACGCCCAGCGCATCGGCGTAGTCGGCGTGGGCCTGGGCGTCGTCGGGGTGCAGCGACACCAGCTGCGCGTAGGCCTTGGCGGCTTCGTCGAAACGACCCAGCATCTCCTGGCTGTGCGCCAGCATGGCCCAGCCGGCCGCATCCTTGGGGTCGCGCTCGACACTGGCCTTGGCGGTCTCGATGCCGCGTTCGACCTGGCTGGCCGAGAGCGGTGCGGGTGTGGCGGCCGATGCGGCCGGCGCCGGCGACGGCGCCGCCTGCTTGCGCGACTGGATCCAGGCCAGCGCGATCAGGCCGGCCACGACCAGCGCCGCCACCGGTAGCCATGGGCGCAAGCGAGACGGCGTCATGTCGGCCTGCCCTCAGTCTCAGAACAGTTCATAGCGATAGCCGACATAGAAAAACACCGAGTTGCTGTTGTCATGGTTGGTCGGGCCGTCGGTGCGCGAGGTCTCGTACAGGAATTCGCCCAGCAGGCTCCCGCGCGAGCTGGCTCGCCAGGACAGTCTCACGCCAGGCCCGAAGCGGACCAGCTTCACATCCAGCTTGTCCTTCTGCATGTAGACACGCAGCGAGGGTTCCAGCGTCAAGTCGTTGCTGCCCTGCAGCCCGGTCAGATTGTTGACCGAGAACTGAAAGCCCTTGAAAAAGGGCGTGCTCAGCACGCTGAGGTTGAAGTTGTTGATGTCGCGCGGCGAGTAGAGGTTGGTGCCGGTGAGCTGGGCGCTCCAGCTGTACTGGCCGCCAGTGGCCGGCGTGGCCTCGAAGTCGCCGACCGCCGGCAGCGCGCCCACGGCGCTGTAGCGCAGGTCGCTGGACAGCTGCCAGCGCGTATCCAGCGGCCGCGAGACACTGACCATCAACTGCTTGGCGATGGCCGAGGTGGCCAGCGCATCGCCCTTGATCTGCGACAGCGTGCGCGTCTGCAGCAGGTCCTTCAGCGAGGCCACACCCGAACTGATCAGTGCATTGCTCAGCTGCAGCGAGGGCGCTCGGCGTTCGTCGGCCAGCAGCGTCACCGTGGTCTGTGCGCCGACCTGGGCGCTGGCATGCAGCGACAGCGCGTTCAGCCGATTGAACAGCAGGTCCGCGTCGGCCAGCAGGTTCAGCGACCACTGTTCGCCGCCGTAGCGCAACTCGCTGCCCAGCGCACGGCGGTTGGTGATGCCCTGGGTGCTCTGGTCCAGCAGGTAGAAGTTGCCGCCGAAGCGCTCCAGGAAGGTGTCGGCCTCGACCACGGCTGCCAGCAGCTTTTCACCCGGCGATGAAATCAGGGCACTGGCTGGAACGCCGCCCATCAGGTCGATCTTGATGCCGTCTGATACCGGGTAGGTGAGCGAGACGCCATCGAACAGGCCCAGCAGTCCGCCGCTGATCGGCGACTGTCGCCCCGCGCGCACCGCCAGACCGCTCAGCGCGTCGTTGCCCTTGTGCCGGTGTTCAACGTAAGCCGAACCGATGGAACTGCTGCTGTGGCCGCCGGCCAGCAGGCTGCTGGCGCCCGAGCCGCGCACCACCGCCCGGGTTTCGCTGTTCTCGGCGGTGTAGCGACCGCTGAGGTCGACGCTGGTGACGATGGACGATTCGGTCGTGCGGCTGATGGTGGCCTGGTCGATGCCGGTGGCGATGTTCACCAGCGACTTGGTCTTGGCCTTGCCCCCGTAGTAGTACTGCGCCATCGAACCGCTCCAGGCCTTGGGGGCGGAGCGGGCTGGCGCTGCGGCGCTGCCTGCTGCTGCCACGACCGACCCGCCCAAGGCAGCCAGCCGCTGGGTCACGCGTGCAGCAGCTTCGCCGCCCGGGTACAGCTTCAGGAAAAGCGCGTATTCGGCACGCGCGCGGGCCGGGTTGTCGGCCTGCTCCCAGGCCTGACCGATCAGTTCCTGCGCCGCTCTGGTCTGGCTGTTGGGTGGCAGCTTCAGCACCTGGTTGAACTGGCTGACGGCCGCCTCGGCCCCGCGGGCGTCGAGGGCCGCCCGCGCCTGAGCCATCAGGCCGGCCGCCTCGGCTTCGATCTCGGGCGTGGCCGCGTCGCCCGGGGTGCTGGCCACGGTGGCGATGGCGGGCGCTGAAGCGGCGGCAGCAGGCGCCGCGGCCAAGCGCAGCAGCAGTTCGATGGAGCGCGCATTCGGACCTTGTCGCGCCTGCATGGCCATCGGTTGCGCCAGGCGCAGCGTCAGCTGCTTGATGCGGTTGGACGGTTCGGGTGTGTAGCCCACCAGCAGCTCGGGCAGGCCGTCCGCAGCGGGCAGGCGACGCGACTCGCCGACAGCCTGGCGCAGCACGCCGTCGTCCCCAGCCAGGATCTCGAAGCGCAGCGTGTAGTCGGCGCTTCCGCCGGCGGGTGCGAGCTGCAGGTAGCTGACCGAGGCGTTGAAGCGGATGCGCACGATGCGCTGGTCGCCCTGGCTGCGCACATCGATGTCTTCCAGGGTCTGCGCCTGGGCTGCGCCCGCTGCCAGGCCCAAGGCCAGGCCCAGCGCCAACCAGACCCGTGCGAGGGTGCGCATCGGCTTCATTTGGCGGGCGGCACCGGCACCGGCCGCTGCCGTGTGTTGCCGTGCAGTTGACGCGGGATCACTTCGCCGTTCGTGATGTGGCAGCTGACGCAGGTGTTCTTGTCCGGTGAATGCTGGTAGGCGGGGGACAGGTGCTGGTATTGCACCGGCAGCCAGGCCAGCGTGCGGTGGCAGCTGTCGCAGGCCCGCACGGTGATGAAGTGGTTGCCCGGACGCGGGCTGGCATCCACGCCGTTGTGGCAGACGGCGCACTGGCCGGTCGCGCCGGGGGCGTGCGTGTACTGCGCCGGGGTCCAGCTGCTGGTGCGGTGGCAGCTGTCGCAGGACAGGCGGTTGCCGTAGTGCTTGACCGGCCTCGCCTTGGCCAGCTGACCGTTGTGGCAGCTCAGGCACTGGCCGGCACTGACGCCGCGGTGGTCGAACGGACCGGCGGCGCTGCCGGCACCCGCGCCGGGCACATCGCGCGGCAGCAGGCGCTGCATGCCGCCGCCCACGGCCGCCCGCATCACCGGCCGGATCCGCGCCATGCGTGAGAAGCTGCTCTTCAGGGTGTGGCACTCGCTGCAGTCGTGGGTGAGCTGAGCCGTACCGTTGTGGCTGCCTTTGTCGCGGGTCATGATGGTGCCGCCGAACCAGGTGTACTTGGCCTCATGGCAGCTCATGCACAGGAAAGTCGGGTTGGGAACGGCGTTGTGCATGCTGGTGCCGGCCACCGGGCCGGTGGTGGTGCCCGGCTTCATCGCCGTCATGGCCATCTTGAAGGTCGTGTAGGTGGCGCCCGTCCCGGCCACACCGTGACACTGCTCGCAGCCCACCGAACCGACCGGGATGTGGGTCAGGGCGTTGGACGCGGTCGTGCTGGCACCGCAGGACGACAGCGGCATCGGCTTGGGCACATAGGGCAGGGATGCAGTGGCGCACTGCGCCGAGCCGAGCACCTGGCCGCTGCCGGCAAAGGGACCGCCGGCGTGGCAGGACGCGCAGTTGGTCGTGATGCCGGTGTGGATCTGCGCGTTGGTGCCCAGGCCGCCGATCGTGTAGTCGCCCGACTTCACGTGGCAGGTGGCGCAGGTCGCTGTGGTCGGGATGTGGCCGGTCGGCTTGGCGGCGCCGTCGAAGTAGGTCGTGCTGGTGTGGCAGTCGCTGCAATCGCCGCCAGTGGGGTGGCCGGCGTCCAGCACGTTGTAGGTGCCTGCTGCGCTGCGCGGACGGGTTTGGAAGCCGTAGTACTTGGTCGCAGAGGTGGCGCCTGTCGTCGTGGTCGGCGTGATCGGGTAGTTGCCGACGCCCAGCCAGACGTAGCTGGCTTCGTGGCAGGCATTGCAGCCGTTGGTGATGCCGGTGTGGATCTGCAGGCCCGTGACCAGCAGTCCCGAGCCGGCCTTGCCGAACTTCGTGCCGGGCACGGTGGCCGTGGCCGAGGCGGGGATCAGACCGGTGACGGTGCTGGTCAGGTGGCAGGCCTCGCAGGCTGTCGACGACGGGATGTGCGATGAGGCGCCCACCGGGCTGGTTGCCGGCATGCCGACGATGCGCGTGATGCCGGTGTAGGGCGCCGGCACGGTGCTGGACGTCACGTGGCAGGCCACGCAGTTGCTGGTGATGCCGGCGTGACTCATCAGCGATCCGCTGAACTTGGCGCCGTTCACCACGGGCGTGGCGGCAATCGAAGACCCGCTGCCGACGTGGCAGACCTCGCAGGAGGCCGTGGTCGGGATGTGCGTGCCGTTGGCCGGCAGGCCGACGATGCTGAAGTTGGCCGATGGGATCGCGTAGGTCGTCACCGCCGCGGCGCTGTGGCACTGCGCGCAGTTGCTGGTGGTGCTCTGGGCGTAGGCGTGGATGTTGGTCAGGGTCGGCATCACCGCGTAATTGGGGTCGGTGTGGCAGTTGATGCAGGTGGCCGTGGTGGCGTAAGGGATGTGGTTGCCCGGCAGGTTGACGCCGGCGAAGGCCGTGGTGCTGGTGTGGCACAGCGAGCATTCGCCTGTCGTCGGGTGTCCGGCATCGGCCACGCGGTAGGTCGAGGTGCCGGCGATGGGCCGGGTCTGGAAACCCTTGTACTGGCCGTTGGTCGTGATCACGCTGGGCGTGATCGGGTAGTTGCTCATGCCCATCCACACCATGTTGCTGTCATGGCAGGAACTGCAGCCGCCTGAGATGCCGGTGTGAATCTGGAGGCCCGTGATCAGCACGCCCGAGGCCTGTTTGCCGAACAGGGTGCCTGGCGCGGTCTTGCTGGCATTGGCGGGTATCAGTCCGGAGACGCTGGACACGCCGTGGCAATTCGCGCACACGGTGGACGAGGGGATGTGCGCGTTGGCGCCCATCGGGCTGGTGGGCGGCATGCCCACGATGGCCGAGATGCCCGCGAAATTCACCGAGGTGCCCGCAGGAACGTGGCACGACTCGCAGTTGGTCGTGATGCCGGCGTGGCTCATCCGGGAATTGGCGAACTTGGCGCCGTTGACGACGGGCGTTGCAGCCATCGACGAACCGGTGCCGACGTGGCAGACCTCGCAGGACGCGGTCGTCGGAACGTGATTGCTGGGCAGGCCGACGATGGCGAATTTGGCCGACGCGATGTCGAAGGACCTGACTGTGCTGCCGTGGCACTGGGCGCAATTCGCCGAGGTGCTGGGGGCGTAGGCGTGGATGGCGGTGATCGTCGGCATCACGCTGTAGTCGTTGCCGGTGTGGCACTGGTCGCAGGTGGTGCCGGTCGCGAACGGGATGTGGTTGGCCGGCATGTCGAAGCCGGTGAAGACCGTGGTGCTGCCGTGGCACTGCGAGCAGTCGCCGGTCGTGGGATGGTTCACGTCGGCGATGGCGTAGGGGCTGGCTGCCGCCTTGGGTCTCGTCTGGAAGCCCTTGTACTGGCCATTGGGTGTCACCACGCTCGGGCTGATCGGGTAGGCGGACAGGCCCATCCACACCATGCTGGTGTCGTGGCAGGTGTTGCAAGACCCGGTGATGCCCTTGTGGATCTGCAGTCCGGTCGGCGCGGGCGTGGCGAAGGCCGTGCCCGGGGCGGTCTTGGTCGCGGATGCGGGACCCGGGCCCGTTGGCGTGCTGCCCAGGTGGCAGTCCTCGCAGGTGGTCGACGACGGGATGTGCGAACCCGTCCCGGGCGTGGTGGCGGGCGGCATGCCGACGATCTTGGCGATGCCGGCAAACGCGGTCGGCGTGCTGCTGTACGGTTGGTGGCAGGACGCGCAGTTGGTCGTGATCCCGGCGTGGTTCATCAGCGAACCCGCGAACACCGCGCCGTTCGGCACGGGCACTGCCGCAATCGACGAGCCCGCTCCGACGTGGCAGGCCTCGCAGGAGGTGCTCGTCGGGATGTGGTTACTCGGCAGGCCGACGATCGCGAAGCTGCTCGCCGGGATGGCGAAGCTGGACGCGGCTGCACCGTGGCACTGTGCGCAGTTGGTGGTCGTGCTGGGCGCGTTGGCGTGGATGTCGGCCAGGGTCGGCCGCGCCTTGTAGTCGGTCGTGGTGTGGCAGTTGTCGCAGACCGCAGTCGATGCGTAGGGAATGTGGTTCGACGGCTTGTCCGGTCCGACGAAATAGCTGGTGCTGCTGTGGCACTCGGAACAATCACGACCGGCGGGGTGCTGGGCGTCGGCCACGTTGTAGGTTCCCCCGGCGGCGTTCGGTCGCGTCTGGAAGCCCCGGTACTGCGCGCCCGGGACGAGTGTGGCAGGACTCAGCGGGTAGGCGCCCATGCCCATCCAGACGACACCGGCTTCGTGGCAGGTGTTGCAACCCGAGGTGATGCCGCTGTGGATCTGCAGGCCCGTCGGTGCCGGCAAGGCGAAAAGGGTCCCCGGGGCTGTGGCCGTGGCGTTGGCGGGCCCGAAGCCCGACGGCGTGCTGCCCAGGTGGCAGCTCTCGCAGGTGGTGGAAGACGGGATATGGGATCCGGCGCCGGCCGGGCTGGTCGGCGGCATGACGACGATCTTCGAGACACCTGCAAACGAGGCGCCCGTGATGCCCGGTCCGTGGCAGGCCACGCAGTTGCTGGTGATGCCCGTGTGGTTCATCTGCGAACCGCTGAACTTCGCCCCATTGCCCACTGGCAGCGTCGTGACCGACGAGGCGGTGCCGACGTGGCAGACCTCGCAGGACGCCGACGTCGGCATGTGGTTGCCGGGCAGGCCGACGATGCTGAAGCCGGCCGCCGGGATGGCGAAAGTCGGTGCGGCCGCGCCGTGGCACTGCACGCAGTTGTTGGCGGTGCTGGGCGCGTTGGCGTGGATGTTGGCCAGCGTCGGCAGCGCGGCGTAGTCGCTGCTGGTGTGGCAGGACGAGCACTGTGCGCTGGCCGCGTAGGGGATGTGATTGGCCGGCTTGTCCACGCCCACGAAGGCGGTGGTGCTGGCGTGACACTGGCTGCAGTCACCATCGCTCGGGTGGGCGCTGTCGGCGATCGCGTAGGTGCTGCCAGCGGCCTTGGGCCGCGTCTGGAAGCCGTTGTACTTGGCGCCGGCGACGGCGCTGACGCTGCTTGGGATGATGGGATAGGCCGAGACACCCATCCAGACCGCATTCGTGTCATGGCAGGCGTTGCAGCCCCCGGTGATGCCGCTGTGGATCTGGACGCCGGTCGGCGCCGGCGACTGGAAGCCGCTGCCAGGCGCCGACTTGGTCGCATTGGCGGCGATCTGGCCGCTGGGTGTGGTGCCCAGGTGGCAGGTTTCGCAGGTCGTGGACGACGGGATGTGCGAGCTGGCGCCGACCGGCGAGGTCGGCGGCATCACGACGATCTTCGTGATGCCGGCAAAGCTTGCGCCGCTGATCGTCGGTCCGTGGCAGACCGCGCAGTTGCTGTTGATGCCCGTGTGGCTCATCAGCGAGTTGCTGAACTTCGCACCGGTGACGACCGGCGTGGCTGTGATCGAAGAGCCTGCACCCACGTGGCAGACCTCACAGGACGCCGTCGTCGGAAGGTGGTTGCCCGGCAAGCCGACGATGGCGAAGCTCGCTGCGGGGATGGCAAACGTCGGCGCGGCCGGACCGTGGCACTGCAGACAGTTGATGGTGGTGCTCTGCGCGTTCGCGTGGATGTCGGTCACCGAGGGCTGAACCGCATAGTCGGTGCTCTTGTGGCAGCTGTCGCACTGCGCCGATGCCGAGTACGGAATGTGGTTGGCAGGCACATCGACGCCCGAGAAGGCCGTGGTGTTGCCGTGGCATTGGCCGCAATCGCCGCTGTTCGGGTGGGCTGAGTCCTTGATGGCGAAGGTGCTGCCCGTACTGGTCGGCCGTGTCTGGAAGCCGTTGTACTTGGACCCCGCGACCGCGCTCTTGGCGCTGGGGGCTATGGGATAGGCCGAGACGCCCATCCAGACCGCACCCGTGTCGTGGCAGGTGTTGCAGCCGCCCGTGACGCCCGCGTGGATTTGCACGCCGCTGGGGGCCGGTGACTGGAAGGCCGTGCCCGGCGCCGACTTCGCAGCGTTGGCCGGTACCAGGCCGGTCGGTGTGGTACCCAGGTGACAGGATTCGCAGGTCGTCGACGAGGGGATGTGCGAACTGGCGCCCATCGGCGAGGTGGGCGGCATGACGACGATCTTCGAGATCCCCGCAAAGCTGCTGGACGAGATCGCCGGACCGTGGCAAGCCGCGCAATTGGTGGTGATGCCGGTGTGGCTCATCAGCGAGTTGCTGAACTTCGCGCCGTTGACGACCGGCAGCGCAGCCATGGACGAGCCGGGGCCGACGTGGCAGACCTCACAGGCGACAGCCGTCGGGACGTGATTGCCCGGCTTGCCGACGATGGCAAAGCTGCTCTTGGCGATGTCGAAGGACCGCACGGCATCGCCGTGGCATTGCGCGCAGTTGTTGATCGTGCTGGTCGCGTTGGCGTGGATGTCGGTCAGCGACGGCAGAACCGTGTAGTCGGCGCTCTTGTGGCAGCTGCTGCACTGCGCGGTCGTGGCGTAGGGAATGTGGTTGCCGGGCATCACGACGCCGGTGAAGGCGGTGGTGCTGAGGTGGCATTGGGCGCAATCGCCACTTGCCGGGTGGGCCGCGTCAGCCACGGCAAAGGCACTGGCCTGCGGGCCCGGGCGGGTCTGGAAGCCGTTGTAGTTCGCGCCAGGGATGAGGGTGGTCGGCGCGATGGGGTAGGCGCTGACGCCCATCCACACCATGGTGGCTTCGTGGCAGGTGGAGCAACCCGAGGTCACGCCGGTGTGGATCTGGACGCCTGTCGGTGCCGGTGTCGCGAATCCCGTACCCGGCGGCATGCGCGTTGCCGAGGCGGCGATCAGCCCAGGCGGCGTGGTGCCGAGGTGGCAGGTTTCGCAGGCACCCGTCGTCGGGATGTGCGCATTCGGGCCAGCCGGGCTGGTGGCGGGCATGTGGGTGACCGCACTGATACCGCTGAACTGCGCGGACGTCCCGCTGCGCACGTGGCAAGCCACGCAATTGGTGGTGATGCCGGCGTGGCTCATCAGTGAGTTGCTGAACTTCGCGCCATCGACCACCGGTGTGGCCGCGATGGACGAACCGGCGCCGACGTGGCAGGTCTCGCAGGACGCCGTGGTCGGGATGTGGTCGCCGGGCAGCCCGACGATGGCGAAGTTCGCTGCCGGGATGGCGAACGAAGCCGCCGCGGCGCCGTGGCACTGCGCGCAGTTGCCCGTGGTGCTGGGCGCGTAGGCGTGAATGTTGGTCACCGTGGGCATCACGGCGTAGTCGCTGCCGGTGTGGCAGGACGAGCACTGCGCCGTCACGGCGTAGGGAATGTGGTTGGACGGCTTGTCGATGCCGGTGAAGGCGGTCGTGTTGCCATGGCACTGCGAGCAGTCACCGGCGCCCGGGTGGGCGGGGTCGGCGACGCTGAAGGTGCTGGCCGCGGCGCGCGGGCGGGTCTGGAAGCCCTGGTAGCTGGCACCTGCCACCAGCGTGCTGGGCGAGATCGGGTAGGCGCTGACGCCCATCCACACCATGCTGGCCTCGTGGCAGGTGTTGCAGCCGCTGCTGATGCCCGCGTGGATCTGTGCACCGGTGGGTGCGGGCGTCTGGAAGGCTGTGCCGGGCGCCGTCTTGGTGGCGGCGGCTGCAATCAGGCCCGAGGG
The DNA here is from genome assembly GCA_947453725.1 of Betaproteobacteria bacterium. GTDB lineage: Bacteria > Pseudomonadota > Gammaproteobacteria > Burkholderiales > Burkholderiaceae_C > Rubrivivax. Next base: position 233,993 of record CANGHH010000007.1, read on the forward strand.
CACCGTGGCCAGGTGGCAGCTCTCGCAACTGGTCGAGCTGGGGATGTGGCTGCCAGCCCCGGCGGGGCTGGTGGGCGGCATGCCGACGATGCGCGCGATGCCGGCGAAGGTCGTGCTGCTGCCCGAGGCCTGGTGGCAGGCGACGCAGTTGCTGCTGATGCCGGCGTGGCTCATCAGCGAGCCGGCGAACTTCGCGCCGTTGCCCACCGGCAAGGCGGCGATCGAGGAACCCGTGCCGACGTGGCAGGTCTCGCAGGACGCGGTCGTCGGGATGTGGTTGGCCGGCAGGCCGACGATGGCGAAACCCAGCGCTGGAATCGCGAAGCTGCTGGCGGCCGCGCCGTGGCACTGCGTGCAGTTGCCCGTCGTGCTCGGTGCGTTCAGGTGGATGTTGGCCAGCGTCGGCAC
>CANGHH010000008.1 GCA_947453725.1 Betaproteobacteria bacterium
GTGCGGGTCTTGTCGAAGATCGTGCCAGCAGTCACCGTGCTCTGGTGCGAGCAGCTTCTGCACATCAGCCGAGAGCGGCTGGATCGGTAGGGCTCTCCCATGGCGCCGCAGTTCGGGCAGACGAACCCCTGCTGCCAGCGAAGCCGCTCCAAGTACCCCAGACAGGCCTCTTCGCTGCCGAACCAGTCGAGGAATTCGTTCCAGTTGCGTGGGTAGTCTTTACCTGCCTCGGGGGCTGCGATATGCTGGATGTTCATCCAGTAGTTCCGGCGTTGCTGGAGCTGACAGGATACCCCTTATAAATTTCCAGCATGCGCACCGAATCCACAGCCGCCGCCGTCCTGATGTTCATGCCGCCGGCCGCCCTGAAGGGGCGCGGTACGGCCTGGGCGATCGAGCACCGCTACACCGAGCAATCGCACCAGGCCTTCGATGACGGCTGGGGCAGCCTGCAGCAAGCAGCGGAGCAGGAAGCGGCAGCGCCGGCCACGCAGATCATCGAAGAAAGCGTTCGCGGCATCCTGACTGGCAACGACTCGCCCGACATCGGTTTCGACCTGTCGATCAATCCCTACCGGGGCTGCGAGCATGGCTGCACGTATTGCTACGCCCGGCCAACGCACAGCTACCTGAATCTGTCGCCAGGGCTGGACTTCGAGACCCGCATCATCGCCAAGGTCAACGCCGCTGAACGCCTGAGGGTGGCCTTCTCCGGCCGCGGCTACACGCCCGGTCAGCTGAACATCGGCTCGGTCACCGACGCCTACCAGCCGGCCGAACGACGGCTGCGCATCACGCGTTCGCTGATCGAGGTGCTGGCCGAAACCCGGCACCCGTTCTCCATCATCACCAAGTCCAGCCTGATCGAACGCGACATCGACTTGATCGCGCCGATGGCGCAGGCCGGGCTGGCCGCCGCCTATGTGTCCATCACCACGCTGGACCCGGCCTTGGCGCGCTCGATGGAGCCCCGCGCGGCAGCGCCGCACCGGCGGCTGCGCACCATCGAAGCCCTGGCGCGCGCCGGCATCCCGGTCGGTGTGAGCGTGTCGCCGACGATTCCGTTTCTGAATGAACCCGAGCTCGAACGGATCCTGGAAGCGGCGCGCAACGCCGGCGCCACACGCGCCTTCAGCACCGTGCTGCGCCTGCCCTGGGAGGTGAACGCGCTGTTCCAGCAATGGCTGGAACAGCGGGTGCCGGATCGCGCAGCCCGCGTCATGGCGCGCGTGCACGAGATGCGCGGCGGCAAGGCCAACGACGCCCGCTTCGGCAGCCGGATGACGGGGCAGGGCGTGTGGGCCGACTTGCTGCGCCAGCGCTTCGACAAGGCCTGCCAGCGGCTGGGCTACGAGCGCGGGCGTGTCAACCTCGACCTGACGCAATTCCGGCCGCCGGCCCCGCTGACTGGGCAGGGCCAACTCTTCTGATCGTGACGCAGCCGCGGGTGTTTCGTGCGACGGGCGTGGCGTCTTCCAGGCGCCAGCCGCCTGCCGGCTACTTGAACAGATCCTTGACCCGGTCGCCCCAGCCCTTGGTGGTCGGCGAGTGCCGGTCACCCGACTTGCGGAAGGACTCGTCCAGTTCCTTCAGCAACTTGCGCTGGTGCTCGGTCAGCTTGACCGGCGTTTCGACCGACAGATGGCAGTACAGGTCCCCCGGGTAGCTGGACCGCAGGCCCTTGATGCCCTTGCCGCGCAGGCGGAAGGTCTTGCCATGCTGGGTGCCTTCCGGCAGTTCGATTTCAGCGCGGTTACCCAGCGTCGGCACGTCGATGCTGCCACCCAAGGCGGCGGTCGTCAGGCTCACCGGTACCGTGCAATGCAGGTCGTCGCCGTCGCGCTCGAAGATCTCGTGCTGCTTGACGCGGATCTCGATGTAGAGATCACCGGCTGGCCCGCCATTGGTGCCCGGCTCGCCGTTGCCGGCGCTGCGGATGCGCATGCCTTCGTTGATGCCGGCTGGAATCTTGACCTCCAGCGTCTTCTGCTTCTTGATCTTGCCGGCGCCATTGCAGGCGGTGCAGGGCTCGGGAATGATCTTGCCGCTGCCGTTGCAATGTGGGCAGGCCTGCTGGATGCTGAAGAAGCCCTGGCGCATGTGGACCGTGCCGGCGCCGTTGCAGGTGGCGCAGGTCTTGGCGCTGGTGCCCGGTTTGGCGCCGCTGCCCTTGCAGGTGTCGCAGTTTTCCCAACTCGGCACGCGGATCTGCGTTTCCTTGCCGAAGGCTGCTTCCTCCAACGTGATCTCCATCGCGTAGCTGAGGTCGCTGCCGCGGTAGACCTGCTGCCCGCCACCGCCGCGGCGGCCGCCGCCAGCGCCCCCGAAGATGTCGCCGAAGATACCGTCGAAGGCCTCGGCAAAGCCACCGAAACCCTCGCCGCCGCGCCCACCGCCCATGTTGGGGTCGACGCCGGCATGGCCGTGCTGGTCATAGGCGGACCGCTTCTGCGGGTCGGACAGCATCTCGTAGGCCTCTTTGGCCTCCTTGAACTTCTCTTCCGACTTTTTCGCATCGGCACCCTGGTTGCGGTCCGGGTGATGCTTCATCGCCAGCTTGCGATAAGCCTTCTTGATGTCTTCGTCGGTCGCATTCTTGGGTACGCCGAGGATGTCGTAAAAGTCGCGCTTGGTCGCCATGGAAACTCTCTGCTGCCAGATAACAGAACCGCCGCGTTGAGAGCCAGAGCTGACCTGGACACTCGAACGCGGCGCGGATCGACCCCAGGCCCTGCGGCCTCAAGGTCTGAAGGTTCAGCCCTTCTTGACTTCCTTGAAGTCGGCGTCGACGACGTTGTCATCATCGGCCTTGGCTTTGGGGGCTTCGCCCGCGCCCGTCGAGCCCGCCGGACCAGCTGCTGCACCGGCCGCAGCCTGTGCCGCTTGCGTATCCGCATAGATCTTTTCGCCCAGCTTCTGGCTGGCCGCCATCAAGGCTTCGGTCTTGGCTTCGATGTCGGCCTTGTCGTCGCCCTTCATGGCTTCGTCGACCGCCTTCAGCGCCGCTTCGATCTGTTCCTTCTCGGCGCCTTCGAGCTTGTCGCCGTGTTCGGCCACGCTCTTCTTCACCGAGTGCAGCGTGGCGTCGGCCTGGTTGCGCGCCTGGACGAGTTCAACCTTCTTGGCGTCCTCGGCGGCATTGACTTCGGCGTCCTTGACCATCTTCTCGATCTCGGCTTCCGACAGGCCCGAATTGGCCTTGATGGTGATCTTGTTTTCTTTGCCCGTGCCCTTGTCCTTGGCGCTGACATGCAGGATGCCGTTGGCGTCGATGTCGAAGGCCACTTCGATCTGCGGCAGACCGCGCGGCGATGGCGGGATGCCTTCGAGGTTGAACTCGCCCAGGCTCTTGTTGCCCGAGGCCAGTTCACGCTCGCCCTGGTAGACCTTGATGGTCACGGCCGGCTGGTTGTCGTCGGCGGTCGAGAAGGTCTGCGCGAACTTGGTCGGGATGGTCGTGTTCTTCTTGATCATCTTGGTCATCACGCCACCGAGCGTTTCGATGCCCAGCGAAAGCGGCGTGACGTCCAACAACAGCACGTCCTTGCGCTCGCCGCCCAGCACCTGACCCTGGATCGCCGCACCGACGGCCACGGCCTCGTCAGGATTGACGTCCTTGCGCGGTTCCTTGCCGAAGAACTCCTTGACCATCTCCTGGACCTTGGGCATGCGGCTCATGCCGCCGACCAGGATCACGTCGTCGATGTCGCTCAGCTTGACGCCAGCGTCCTTGACCGCGACCTTGCACGGTTCCATCGTGCGCTGGATCAACTCATCGACCAGACTTTCCAGCTTGGCGCGCGTCAGCTTGATGTTCAGGTGCTTGGGGCCCGAGGCATCGGCCGTGACGTAGGGCAGGTTGATGTCGGTCTGCGTCGAGTTCGACAACTCGATCTTGGCCTTCTCGGCGGCTTCCTTCAGACGCTGCAGGGCCAGCACATCCTTGGTCAGGTCGACACCCTGTTCCTTCTTGAACTCGGTGACGATGAAATCGATGATGCGCTGGTCGAAGTCTTCGCCGCCCAGGAAGGTGTCACCGTTGGTCGACAGCACTTCGAACTGCTTTTCGCCGTCGACATCGGCGATCTCGATGATCGAGATATCGAAGGTGCCGCCACCCAGGTCGAAGACAGCGATCTTGCGGTCGCCCTTGCCGTGCTTGTCCAGACCGAAGGCCAGCGCCGCGGCGGTGGGTTCATTGATGATGCGCTTGACGTCCAGCCCGGCAATGCGGCCAGCGTCTTTCGTCGCCTGACGCTGGCTGTCGTTGAAGTAGGCCGGCACCGTGATGACGGCTTCAGTCACTTCTTCACCAAGGTAGTCCTCGGCGGTCTTCTTCATCTTGCGCAGCACCTCGGCGCTGATCTGCGGCGGGGCGAACTTCTTGCCGCGCACTTCCACCCAGGCATCGCCGTTGTCGGCCGCCGTGATCTTGTAGGGCATCAGGTCGATGTCCTTCTGCACTTCCTTCTCGGTGAACTTGCGACCGATCAGGCGTTTCACCGCATACAGCGTGTTGCGCGGGTTGGTTACCGACTGGCGCTTGGCAGAGGCACCGACGAGGATCTCGCCGTCTTCCTGATAGGCAATGATCGACGGCGTTGTGCGCGCACCTTCGCTGTTTTCAATGACCTTGGTGGTGTTGCCTTCCATGATCGCCACGCACGAATTCGTCGTGCCGAGGTCGATACCGATGATCTTGCCCATGTTCTGATGCTCCTGTGGAGTGTTAGCGATTGTTTTTCAGGTGTGGATGACGGGCCGGCTTTCAAGGCACCGGACCGCGAATCAATCTCTGGCTACTTGGGCGCCGACACCGTCACCAGCGCGGGCCGCAACACGCGCTCGGCGATGAGGTAGCCTTTTTGCAGCACCGCCACGACGGTGCCAGCTTCCTGCTCAGCCGGCATCACGCTGATGGCCTGGTGCTGGTGCGGATCGAACTTGGTGCCGGCTGGCGGTGCGATGGCCATCACCTTGTTGCGCTCCAGCGCCTGTGTCAGCTGGCGGAGCGTGGCGTGCACACCTTCCAGCAATTGTTCCGGTGTCGCGTTCTGGATCGCGATCGCGGATTCCAGGCTATCGCGCACCGGCAACAGGCTTTCGGCGAAGGATTCGACCGCGAACTTGCGCGCCTTGGACATCTCTTCGTCGGCACGGCGGCGGGTGTTCTCGGCTTCGGCCTTGGCGCGCAGGAAAGCGTCCGATGCCTCGGTCAACTTGACTTGAAGTTCTGCCAGCCGCTGCTCTGGCGTCGGAACTGCCTCGGCCGGCGGCGTGGCATCGGTAGCGGGCTGTTGGGCGGGGAAATCGGGGGTCGAAGGGGTGGCGTTCATGGTTGGTAGGAAGTCGGCTGTGGGGGATGTCAGGCCCCTTTCTGCATTTTCAAGAGGGCCTGTCGAGAAGCGTGATCGGCTGCGCGGGCGAAGCTCAGTGCGCGCCCGGATCGTCGCCCTGCAGGTCCTCGGCGCTGGCGCTCCAGCGCTGCCAGTCTGCCAAGACCCGGCGATTGCGCTTGGTCGGCCGGCCTTGTTCGATGGCGATGGCCGGCTCGGCGCCCAGGCGGCGCGCTTCGGCCACCTGCAGCCGCGCGGCGATGCTGGCCGGCGTCTCGGCATACAAGGCCTGCGCGGCGACAGCCGGCCCGCGTGCATGGCTCAGCGCGAGCACCTGCACCGCGCGCTGTACCGTGCCTTGCCGCAGCAAGACGAGATCACCGATCTTGGGCTCGCGCGAGGCCTTGGCCACCTGGCCGTTGATGCTGACCCGGCCGCGGCCAATCTCCTCGGCAGCCAGCCCGCGGGTCTTGAAGAAGCGCGCGGCCCAGAGCCATTTGTCCAGGCGCACGCGCAGGCTGTCAGGCATGGGCTTCTTCGGGTTGGGGCGCCGGCAGACCTCAGGCGTTGGCGCCCATCGCCAGCGCCAGCGTGCGTTGCTGCGCCAGCGCGGCCGAGTCCGGGGCTGCCTGCGTCGGCCAGCCTTGCAGATGCTGCGCGGCCAGCGCCGCGAGGGCCGTGGTCCAGGCAGGCAGGTCGTTCAGGCAGGGCACGTAGTTGAAGGTGCTGCCACCGGCTTCGAGGAAGGCGTCGCGCGCTTCCTGGGCGATCTCTTCCAGCGTCTCCAGGCAATCGGCGACGAAGCCCGGGCACATCACGTCGACCGACTTCACGCCCTGTTTGGCCAGAGCAATCAGGGTCGGTTCGGTGTAGGGCTCCAGCCACTTGGCCTTGCCGAAGCGGCTCTGGAAAGTGACCAGCACCTCATCGCGCTGCAAGCCCAGGGCCTCGGCCATCAGTCGCGCCGTCTTGTGGCAGTGGCAGTGGTAGGGGTCGCCCAGGTGCAGCGAACGTTCGGGCACGCCGTGGAAGCTCAGCACCAGCTTCTCGCTGCGGCCGTGTGCCTGCCAATGCTGCTGCAGGCGCTGGGCCAGGGCGGCGATGTAGCCCGGGTCGTCGTGGTACTCCCCGATGAAGCGGAATTCGGGCATGCGCCGCGTCTGCTGCGCCCACTGCATCACCTTGTCGTTGACGCTGGCGGTGGTCGCCGCCGCGAACTGCGGGTAGAGCGGCAACACCAGCACGCGGGTGGCGCCTTCAGCGCGCACCGCGTCGAGTACCGCCGGCAGGCCCGGGTTGCCGTAACGCATCGCGTGGCGCACCAGCACCTGGTGGCCGGCGGCAGCCAGGGTCTGGGCCACGCCCTCGGTCTGGCGCCGCGTCCAGACGGCCAGCGGCGAGCCGCCTTCCATCCATACCGAGGCGTACTTCGCCGCCGACTTGGCCGGGCGGGTGCGCAGAATGATGCCGTGCAGGATGGCCCACCAGACCAGACGCGGGATTTCCACCACCCGCGGGTCGCTCAGAAATTCCGCCAGGTAGCGGCGCAGCGCGGGTGCCGTGGGCTCGTCGGGGGTGCCCAGGTTCACCAGCAGCACGGCGGTTCGTGGCGGCTGGCCGTGGCCGTAGGCGGGTTCGGTGTTGAAGCTCATGGGGGCGCTTGGTGACTGACACGGCGTGAGGCCAGCTCGGCCAGCACCATCGACAGATCGACGGGCTTGGTCCAGCAGCCGTCGAATCCGGCATCGCGGGCCGGACCGGCCACGCGCTGCTCTTCATCGGCGGTGCACAGGATGGCCGGCAGGCTGGGCGCCGACAGGCTGGCGCGCAGGGCGGGCAACAGCTGGTAGCCGGTGGTGTCGGGCAGGTGCAGGTCGATGACCAGCAGATCGGGCGTCCAGCTGCCGACGACTTCGAGCGCTTCGGCGCCAGTCAAGGCGGTCTCGACTTCCACCCCGGGTGCGAAACGACAGGTCTCGACGAACAGCAGCGTGTTGACCCGGTCGTCGTCGACATACAGGACTTTCATGGTCAACGCAGCGGCAGCAAGGGCAGCGGTTGGGTGTCTGCGAAGCGCAGCACGTCGAAGCTGACGCAGGCCGAAGCCGGGTCGCTGGGCGAGCCGCCCAGGCCGATGCTGCCGCTGCCGTGCAGCGTGCAGCCGCCGCGACGCAGGCTGACGATCTCGCCGTCGTTGAAGCGCACATAGGTGCCGTTGTAGCTGAGGTCGGCAAGCTGGAAACTGCCGCTGTGCCAATCGACCCGGGCGTGCGAGCGCGAAACCCGCGAATCGTCCACGCAGAAGGCGGCCTGCGGGCTGCGGCCCAGCACCACCGGCATCTGCGCGCTGGCGAAGACCAGGTGCTGGTGGCCCCACATCAGGCGCAGGCCATCGGGCTCCTGCATGTCGCCGACGTCGCCGAACTGGGTCACCGCCATCTCGCTGTTGGCGCCGCGGCGGCCTCCCATCACGTGCACCTGCACGGCTTCGGCACGGCCACGCAAGGCCAGCTTGTCCAGGCTGCGAAAGCGCGAGCGCATGTCCAGCGTCAGTCCCTGCAACACATCCACCGTGACGAGGGTTTCGTTGTCGCCGGCGTGGTCGAGTAGGCGGGCCGCGACGTTCACGGCGTCGCCGAAGCAATCCCCGGCCATCTCGACCACTTCGCCACGCGCCAGGCCGACTTGAAGCCGCAGCCCGCGCAGGCCCGACGAGGCGCCGCGTTCGCTGCCCCGTGACACCATGCCGTCGAGCAGGTCGTGCATCTGCATCGAGGCCTGGATGGCAGGCATCGCCGACTCGAAGACGGCCATCAGGCCGTCGCCCAGCGTCTTGACGACATGCCCGCCGTTGTTGTTGACCGGCGCGGCCAGCGCATTGACGCAATGCGTCACCACCGACGTGGCTTCGGCATTGCCCAGCTTCTCGTACAGGGCCGTGCTACCGCGCAAATCGGCGAACAGGACGGTGCGGTCTGAGATGCGGGTCATGGCGCTGGAAGTGTAGTGGCCGCCTCAGGCGCCAACCCGCGCACGCCCGCCAATTACAGGTTGTCCAGGTAGGTCCGCAGCTTGTCCGAGCGGCTCGGGTGCTTGAGCTTGCGGATGGCCTTGGCTTCGATCTGGCGGATGCGCTCGCGCGTCACGTCGAACTGCTTGCCCACTTCTTCCAGCGTGTGGTCGGTGGACATCTCGATGCCGAAGCGCATGCGCAGCACCTTGGCTTCGCGCGGGGTCAGGCTGTCGAGGATGTCCTTCACCACATCGCGCAGGCCGGCCTGCATCGCAGCGTCCACCGGGGCCACGTTGTTGGTGTCCTCGATGAAGTCGCCCAGATGGCTGTCGTCGTCGTCGCCGATCGGCGTTTCCATGGAGATCGGCTCTTTGGCGATCTTCATGATCTTGCGGATCTTGTCTTCCGGAATCTCCATCTTCTCGGCCAGCGTCGGGGCATCGGGCTCGAAGCCGAATTCCTGCAAGTGCTGGCGCGAGATGCGGTTCATCTTGTTGATCGTTTCGATCATGTGAACCGGGATGCGGATGGTGCGCGCCTGGTCGGCGATCGAACGGGTGATCGCCTGGCGGATCCACCACGTGGCGTAGGTCGAGAACTTGTAGCCGCGGCGGTATTCGAACTTGTCGACCGCCTTCATCAGGCCGATGTTGCCTTCCTGGATCAGGTCGAGGAACTGCAGGCCGCGATTGGTGTACTTCTTGGCGATCGAGATGACCAGGCGCAGGTTGGCCTCGATCATTTCCTTCTTCGCGTCACGGCTGGCCTTCTCGCCCTCGTTCATCTTCTTGTTGATGAGCTTCAGGTCTTCCAGCGGCACGACGGCGCGGGCTTGCAGGTCGAACAGCTTCTGCTGCAATTCCTGCACGGCGGGCAGGTTGCGCGACAGGATGTGGCTGTACGGCTTGCCGGCCGCGATTTCCTTTTCCGCCCACTTCTGGTTCATCACGTTGGGCGGGAAGGTCTTGATGAAGTGGTCCTGCGGCATGCCGCATTTGTCCACCGCGATCTTGCGAATTTCACGCTCGTAGCGGCGCACGTCGTCCACCTGGCTGCGCAGGATGTGGCACAGCTTCTCGATGGTCTTGACCGTGAAGCGGATCGTCATCAGGTCTTCGCTGATGGCCAGCTGTGCCTTGTTGTAAGGCGCCGACTTGTAGCCGTCCTTCTCGTAGGCCTTGCGCATCTTGTCGAAGTGCACGCGCAGGTTGGCGAATTTCTCCAGCGCCTGCTTCTTCAGCTCCTCGAGCTTCTTGGTCAGCGCCTTGCTGCCGCCCTGGCCGTCGTCGTCGTCCTCTTCGTCGAACTCGTCGAAATCTTCTTCGGCCACGTAGTCGTCGGCCTCGTCTTCGGCGACAAAGCCGTCGACGGCCTCGCCGATCTGCATCTCGCCCTTGCCGATGCGGTCGGCCATGGCCAGGATTTCAGCGATGGTGGTCGGCGATGCGCTGATCGCCAGCATCATGGCCTGCAGACCGCCTTCGATGCGCTTGGCGATCTCGATTTCGCCTTCGCGCGTCAGCAGCTCGACGGTGCCCATCTCGCGCATGTACATGCGCACCGGGTCGGTCGTGCGGCCGAACTCGCTGTCGACGGTGGACAGCGCGGCTTCGGCGGCTTCTTCGGCTTCTTCTTCGGTGGCGGTCGTGGCGCCACCGCCGGCGACCAGCAGCGTGGCGGCGTCAGGCGCCTGCTCGTACACGGCGATGCCCATGTCGTTGAGCATGCTGATGATGGCCTCGAGGATTTCCTCGTTGATCAGCTTCTCGGGCAGGTGGTCGTTGATTTCCTGGTGCGTCAGGAAGCCGCGCGTCTTGCCCATCTTGATGAGCGTCTTCAGCTCCTGGCGGCGCTTGGCGGCTTCTTCTTCGGTGAGGGTGGTTTCCTCCAGACCGAATTCGCGCATCAGCGCGCGTTCCTTGGCGCGAGACACCTTCATGCGCAGCGGCTTGGCCTTGACGACCTTTTCGCCCTCGACTTCGGCCACGGCTTCGGTTTCCGCTTCGACTTCGCCCTCGACTTCGCCTTCCAGGTCCGATTCGATGTCGGCCATGTCGAGATCCTCGACCGCCGAGGCCTTCTTGGCGTCCGCGACCTTCTTGGCAGGCTTGGCGCCCTTGGTGTCAGCCTTGGCGGCCTTGACGGCCTTGGCGGGGGCCTTCGCCGGCTTGGCCTCGGCGGCACTTGCCGTGTCAACCGCAGCGGCGGCGGGCTTGGCCAGCTTGGCCTCTGCAGGCTTGGAGGCGGGGGCGGCGGTCTTCTTGGCGGTCATGCGTTTCCTCAGGGCAGAAGCGGGCGTCGCGAGGCCTGCGTGCGGTGTGCGGCCGCTGCACCCGCAGGCATCGGGAGCAGCGCGCTTGTTCACGCAGGTCGGGCAGGCAAGCTCGGGAGAGCTCTTCGTGTGGGCAGCTTTTTCCGGTTGAGCGGACGAGAGCGGATGAACGGGTGAGCGCTTGACCGGGGTGGCCCTGTTTCGAAGGGTTGGTCGGGGCTCAGGAATCCCGCCTGGCTTGCTGCTGACACACTTGCCGCGGCGACAAACCATGGATTATACCCACGGCCCAGTGAAATCAACGCCTTGCGGGATGTTGATCGGCCAATTCACGCTCGGCCTTGCGGTGTTCACGGATGCGTGCGTCGAGTGCGCTGATGCGCTGCAACTGCTCGCGCTCGCTGTGGCCGCCAGCGATCAGGGCCTCCATGTCCTGGCGCAGCGTGGCGATCCACATGCGGTGCAGGATCAGTCGCAGGTCTTCAAAGCCCTGTTCCTCGTCGACAACCGCCGCGTTGACCCAGCCGCGCGCCTCGGCGCCCCAGGGCTCTTCGCCGAGCAGGGGGTCGAGCGCGGCCCAGGTCAGCGGACCCTGCTCCATCAGCTGGCGCTCCAGCCAGGCCACCGCCAAGCCGTGCGTACCGGGCAAGTCGTGCAGCAGCGCCTGGTCCTCACCGGTCAGGCGTTCCAGCCAGTCGGCGTGGCGCAGCAGCAGGCGCAAGGCCAGGTCGGCAGTGCCCGCGGGCGCCTGGCGGCCGGAGCGCCTCAGTGTCGGTGCGGCTGCCACCGGGGGGCGGGCGGCAGGGCGTTGGTCTGCCGGTGCAGCGGCTGCGACTGCACCCCATAGCGAACTGAGGTCGGCTGCTTCCAGCTGCGCCTGGCGTGCCAGTTCGGGCAGCAGCTGCCGCTTCAGCGCGCCGTCGGGCAGCGCCATCCACAGCGGCTTGGCCTGCGCCAGCATGCGGGCGCGGCCCTCGGCGGTCTGCAGGTCGGCGTCGACACTGGCTTGCGCCACCAGTTGGCGTGATAGCGGAACGGCCTGCGTCACCTGCTGTTCGAAGGCCTCCGGACCGCGTTCGCGCACATAGCTGTCGGGGTCGTGCTCGGGCGGGAGGAAGAGGAAACGCACCGTGCGCAGGTCGCTCGCGTGGGGCAGCGCGGCCTCCAGCGCGCGGCCCGCTGCGCGCCGCCCGGCGGCGTCGCCGTCGAAGCTGAAGACCACCGAATCGGTGTGGCGGAACAGTTTCTGCACGTGGTCGGCCGTGCAGGCCGTGCCCAGCGTGGCGACGGCGTTCGCAAGGCCCGATTGGGCCAGCGCGACGACGTCCATATAGCCCTCGACGACCAGCGCATAGCCCTTGTCGCGCAGCGCCTGGCGGGCCTCGAACAGGCCGTACAGCTCGCGGCCCTTGCTGAACACCGGCGTCTCGGGCGAGTTCATGTACTTGGGCTTGCTGTCGTCCAGCACGCGGCCACCGAAGCCGATGACCGAACCGTCCACCGAGCGGATCGGGAACATCACGCGGTCGCGGAACCAGTCGTAGCGGCTGCGTTCGGCGGCCGCCTGATCGGTGTGCTCGCCCGCCTGGTCGGTCGCACCCTGGCCGTGGTCCTCGGCCTCCTTCAGGCGCACCAGGCCGGCTTCTTCCAGCAGCGGGTCGTCGTAGCGCGGAAAGACGCCGGCCAGCGTGCGCCAACCGGCTGGCGCGTAGCCCAGGCCGAAACGCGCGGCCACGGCGCCGGTCAGTCCGCGGCGCTTCAGGTAGTCCACCGCCCGTGGCGTGGCGCGCAGTTGCCCTCGGTAGAACTCGGCGGCCTTCGTCAGCACCGCACCCAGTGACAGCCGGCGTTCGCGCAGGGTGTTGCGGCGCTCGCGCTCGTCGGGGCTGACCTGCTCTTCGGGCACCGTCAGGCCGACACCCTGCGCCAGGTCGCGCACGGCTTCGACAAAGCTCAGGCCAAGGTGTTCGGTGAGGAAACGGATGGCGTCGCCGCTGGCGCCGCAGCCGAAGCAGTAATAAAACTGCTTGGACGCGCTGACCGAGAAGCTGGGCGATTTCTCGCCGTGGAAGGGGCACAGCCCCATGAAGTTGGCGCCGCCGCGCTTCAACTCGACGTGGCGGCCCACCACTTCGACGATGTCGACGCGGGATATCAGTTCCTGGAGGAAGCCAGCCGGGATCACCGGTCGAGTCTAGCCAAGTGAAGGCGTCTGCTGCCGTCAGGCCGCCGGCAGGACCAGCCGCAGCGGCCCGTTGCGGACCCAGGCCGCCACCTCTTCGCGCAGCAGGTAGAGCGTGCGCGGGTGGGTCTCGGGCCAGGCCGCCGGGGTCCAGGCCAGCAGGGCGTCACGGCCGCGCGCGCGCAACTTCAGGGCCTTGACCGCGACATCGCTGCGCGCGTGGCATTTGATCGCGGCCAGCCGCAGGCACAGCACCTGCCAGGCGAAGGTCTCGCTGGCCAGTTGGGCCTCGATCTTGCGCAGCCCGCCGCGTTGCCCCAGCACCAGGTCTCCGATGCGTCGCTGCTGGCTTTGCGAGAACCCGGCGGCGTCCACATGCGCCAGCAGGTAGGCACTGTGGCGGTGGTGGTCGTGGTGCGAGACCATCAGACCCATCTCGTGCAGCGCGCAGGCCCAGCCCAGTTCGCGGCGGGTTTCCGATTCGGCGTCGGGCACAGCCGCGTCGAACATCGCCAGTGCGACGGCGGCCACCCGGACGGCCTGGGCCGGGTCCACGGCAAAACGCTGCTGCAGCGCGGCCACGGTGGCGTCGCGCATGTCGGTGACCCGGCCGCGCTGGCGCGCCATCAGGCGTTCGTGCAGGTCAATCACCACGCCCTGGCGCAGCGCCCCCTTGGCCGGCCACAACTCGTCGATGCCGAAGTTCGCAGCCAAGGTGTAGAGGATGGCCAGGCCACCGGGCAGGACCGCGTTGCGGTCGGCCTTCAGGCCAGGCAGCCTGAGCTGGCTGACATCGCCGGCCTCGAGGCAGCGCTCAATGCACCAGCGCAAGGCCGCGGGCGTGATGCGGCCGTCGGTGATGCCGGCGGCCTGCAGCAATTGCGACACCGCGCCGGCGGTGCCCGAGGAGCCCAGCGCGCGCGTCCAAAGGTCGCGGGCGAAGGGCTGCAGGGCCTCTTCGAGCTCGGCGCCGGCAGCGATCTGTGCCGCCCGGAAGCCGTCTTCCGTGATGCGGCCGCCTTCGAAGAAGCGCAGCGACAGGCTGACGCAGCCCACGCCGAAGGATTCCGCGACGCGCGGCGTGCGGCCCTGGCCGAGGATCAGTTCGGTGCTGCGCCCGCCGATGTCGATGACCAGCCGCGACGCCTCGCTGGGCTGCAGATGGGTCACGCCGGCGTAGATCAGGCGGGCTTCCTCGCGCCCCGAGATCACCTCGATCGGGAAGCCCAGTGCTTCCTGGGCGCGCAGCAGGAAGGCATTGCGGTTGCGCGCCTCGCGCAACGTCTGGGTCGCCACGGCGCGCACCTGGCCGGGCTCGAAGCCGGCCAGGCGGGCCGAGAAACGCCGCAGGCAGGCCAGGCCGCGCTGCGCGGCTTCCTCGGACAGCATGCCGCTCGCGTCGAGGCCGGCGCCCAGGCGCACGGTGTCCTTGAGGTAGTCGATGCGCTTGTAGCGGCCGGCCGGCAATTGGCCGATCTCCAGCCTGAAGCTGTTCGATCCGATATCGACGGCGGCGAGTGGACCGTTCGGTTTGACGCTGGATTCCATGCCGTGGATCGTACCTGGGGGGCCTTCCTACAATCCGCGACCTCCACCATCCTGGAAACCGCGCCATGCTGCAGGCCGAATTCGACGCCCTGGTGCCCGCCACGGGCGATTTCAACCGCCGTGACTTCGTCCGCAAGACCGTCGGCAGCGGTTTCGCCGCGGCCGTTCGCCCGGTGTCCGCGCAAACCATTGAGACGCCGGCCGAGGGCCTGCTGGCGGGCGAAGTGACCATCCCCGTCGGCGACTTCAAGATGCCGGCCTACCGCGCGGCGCCCGCGGGCCGGGTGAACGCGCCCGTGGTGCTGGTGATCAGCGAGATCTTCGGCGTGCACGAGCACATCGCCGATGTGGCGCGGCGCCTGGCGCGGGCCGGCTATTGCGCCATAGCGTCCGACCTGTTCGTGCGCCAGGGCGATGCAGCCGCCTACGGTGACATCGGCAAACTGATCGCCGAAGTCGTCTCGAAAGTGCCCGACAGGCAAGTCATGGGCGACCTGGATGCCAGCGTGGCCTGGGCCCGGGCGCAGGGCCACGATGTCAGCCGGCTGGGCATCACCGGGTTCTGCTGGGGTGGCCGCATCACCTGGCTGTACGCCGCGCACAATCCGGGTGTCAGGGCCGGCGTGGCCTGGTACGGGCGCTTGACCGGCAGCCCGACCATGCTCAACCCGAACCACCCGATCGACCGCGTGGCCCAGCTGAACGCGCCGGTTCTGGGTCTCTATGGTGGGCAGGACAGCGGCATTCCGCTGGGCGACGTCGAGAGGATGGAGCAGGCGCTGGCCGGCGGCAGCGCAGCGGCGCGACTGAGCCGCTTCACGGTTTACCCGGACGCGCCGCACGCCTTCCACGCCGACTACCGCAGCAGCTACCGCCCGGCCGCCGCAGCCGACGGCTGGCAGCGCGCGCTGGCCTGGTTCAAGGCCAACGGCGTCGCTTGAGCGCGGGCTGCCGGTGATCCTGTTCTACATCGTCGTGGCCACCGCGGCCGGGGGCCTGCTGTCGGTGCTGATCGCCGCGTCGCTGACCCAGGCGGTGCTGGGCCGCGTGGTCAAGAGCATGGTCAGCCTGTCGGCCGGCGTGCTGCTGGGCACCGCGCTGCTCAAGGTGCTGCCCGAGGCTTTCGAGAGCAAGACCGCGCCGCACAGGCTCTTCGCCACGCTGCTCGGCGGCCTGCTGTTCTTCTGGCTGCTGGAAAAGGCCGAGCTCTACCGCCACGTGCACCACCACGAAGGCGACGGCCATGACCACCACCACCATTTCGACGCCCAGCAGGCCGGGCGTGGCGGCCTCAGCGTGCTGGTCGGCGACACGGTGCACAACTTCTGCGACGGCGTGATCATTGCCGCCGCCTTTCTGGCCGATCCGGGCCTCGGCCTGGTGACCGCACTGGCCATCATGGCGCACGAGATCCCGCAAGAGGCCGGCGACTACATCGTGCTGCTGAACGCCGGTTTTTCTCGGCGCAAGGCGCTGCTGTTCAACGCCATTTCAGGCCTGGCGGCGGTGGCCGGCGGCGTGCTGGGCTACTTCGTCGTCGGTCCCTGGCAATGGGTCATGCCCTACCTGCTGGTGGTGGCGTCGAGCAGCTTCGTCTACGTGGCGGTCGCCGACCTGCTGCCACAACTGCAGCAGCGTCTGTCGTGGCGCGAGACGCTGCTGCAGGTGGCCTGGCTGGGTGCCGGGCTGGGTCTGGTCCTGCTGGCGATGGCCGGCTTGCAAGGCCACCACCACTGACCCAGGGCTTAGCGCACGACCAGCACCGGCAGCGTGCTGTGCGTCAGCACCTTCTGTGTCTCGCTGCCCAGCAGCAGGGCGCTCATGCCGCGGCGGCCGTGCGAGGCCATCACGATCAGGTCGCAGCCCTGGGCCTTGGCCTGGTCGAGGATGGCCTCCCAGGCGTGCAGCGCTTCCACGGTGTAACCCTTGCAGGGCACGCCGGCTGCCGCAGCGGCATCGGTGACCGCCTTGACGCGCGCCGAGGCGATGCGCTCCTGGGTGTCGAAATATTCCTGCGGCGGCACAGGCTGCATTTCCGAGATGGCGCTGTAGGGGAAGGGTTCCTTGACCGCCAGCACGCTGAGTTCGGCGCCGGCCAGACGGGCCAGTCCGATGGCCGATTGCAAGGCTTTGGCCGTGATGTCGGAGCCGTCGGTGGGGAAGAGGATGCGTTGGTACATGGAAGCTCCTTCGGGCATGCTGGCAGGGGTCGCTGCCGGTGCCTGTAGTGTCCACAGACCGGGCGCGTCACCCTTTGACCGCCGTCAAGCCTTCAGGATTCGCTGGCGGCGGCCACAGCCGTGGATCCGGCACGCGCCCGTCCGCTGAGCAGCGTGGCCGCCACGCCGGCGGCGATGATCAGCGCCATGCCGGCCAGCGCCAGCACCGTCACCGGGTCGTGGAACAGCCAAACGCCCAGCCCGAACGAATAGACGATGCCCAGGTACTGCAGCGCCGCAATGCCCAGCGTGGCCCCGGTGGCGTAGGCGCGCGTCAGCAGCCATTGCGCCATCGTCGCCAGCAGGCCGATGGCCAGCAGCAGGCCCAAACCTTGCGCCGTGTGCGCGTGGAGGCCGCTCGTCAAGGCGGTCAGGCCCAGGCCCGCGACGCAGCCGCCGATCGAGAAATAGAACACCACGCGCTCGCCGGGTTCGCCCACGCGGCCCAGCGCCGTGACCTGCAGGTAGGCCATCGCCGCGACCATGCCCGACAGCAGCCCGCTCAGCCCGCCCCAGATCTGCTGCCGGTCGAAGGTCGGGTGCAGCACCAGGGCCACGCCCGCGAAGCCGGCCAGCACGGCGGCGACGAGCCGAACGTCGGGTCTGCGGTGCGGCCCCTGCACGTCGGTGCCGGCCAGCAGCGCGCTGCCGATCAGGAACAGCGCGAGCCACACCGACGACATGTAGTTCAGCGTCATCGCCGTGGCCAGCGGCAGCGCGCCGATGGCGTAGAACCACAGGCACAGGCCGGCAGTGCCGATGCTGGCGCGCCAGAAGTGCATCGCAGGCACGGGGGTCCGCCAGGCGATGCCGCGCAGGCGCAGCACAGCGGCCATCAGCGTCAGGCCGATCAGCGACCGGTACAGCACGATCTCGCCGGCGCCGTAATGCGCCGCAGCCAGTTTGACGCACACCCCCATCAGCGCGAACAGCGCCGACGCCGCCATCATGAACAGCGTCGGCTTCATCGGTCGCGCTGCGCGGCCGCAGCCCGGCTGCGCTCAGGTCGGCGCAGGGTCCATCCCCATTTCGCGCCGGTACCAGGCGTGGAAGTGCTGCATACCGTCTTCCATCGGGCTCTGGTAGGGCCCGGCGTCGTCGTCGCCGCGCAGCATCAGCGCGCGCCGGCCGGCGTCCATGCGCAGCGCGATTTCGTCGTCCTCGACGCAGGTTTCCAGGTAGGCGGCCTGCTGGGCGTCGACGAATTCGCGCTCGAAGGCGGCGATTTCCTCGGGGTAGAAGAACTCGACCAGGTTCATCGTCTTCTGCGGCCCTTGCGGGAACAGCGTCGACACCACCAGCACATGCGGGTACCACTCGACCATCACGGTCGGGTAGTAGGTCAGCCAGATCGCGCCCTGCGGCGGTGGCTCGCCGTTGCGGTAGTTCAGCACGGCCTGCTGCCAGCGGGCGTAGGCGTCGGACCCGGCGCGCGTCCACGACTTCTGCACACCGACAGTCTGCACCGAGTGGTGGCGGCCGAATTCCCACTTCAGGTCTTCGCAGCTGACGAAGCCGCCCAGGCCGGGGTGGAAGGGGCCGACGTGGTAGTCCTCGAGGTAGACCTCGATGAAGGTCTTCCAGTTGTAGTCGCACTGGTGCACGTGGGCGCGGTCGAGGACGAAGCCGCTGAAGTCCAGGTCGTGCGCGGCGCCGAGCGCCGCCAGGTCGGCCGCGACCGAGCGGCCCTGGTCCTCGAACACCAGCCCCTGCCAGGTCTGAAGCGGGTCGTTGCGCAGGTTCAGACCCGGGTCTTGCGCGAAATGTGGCGCGCCGACCAAGGCCCCGTGCAGGTCGTAGGTCCAGCGGTGCAAGGGGCAGACGATGTGCCGCCCCGCGTTGCCGCGGCCCTTCAGCATCACGGCCTGGCGGTGGCGGCAGACGTTGCTGATCAGCTCGATACCGTCGGCCGTGCGCACGAGTGCCCGGCCCTCTGCTTCCTGCACCAACGCCAGGTGGTCGCCGATCTCGGGCACAGCCAATTCGTGCCCCAGGTAGCGCGGTGCGGGATGGAAGATGAGTTCCTGTTCCTGCTGGAACAGACTCGCGTCAAAGTAGCTGGAAACTGAAAGTTGAGAGCCGCTCTTGGCAAGTGGGCGCTCGAGAGCTTCGAGACTGATGCTCAGGTCCGACATGATCCGACTGGATCCTCCTCTTCAAGGACATCGACCCGCCGCCCGGTGGCCCCGCGGGCAGCAAACGTGAACCCTCGGCACGGACGGTCCGGCTCCGAAGGGTCGGCGATTCTAGCCGTCCCACCTCGAGGGGATGCCCACGCGTGTCGGCGCGGCGCGATTGTCTAGAATCGGGCGCTTCAATTTCATCTACCGAAATGGCACCCAGCGCAGCAATTCCCGCAAACGAACCCGCCACCTACGAGTTGGCGCTGGCCGAACTCGACCGCTTGGTGGCGCAGATGGAAGGCGGCCAGTTGCCACTGGACCAGCTGCTCGACGCGTACCGCCGGGGTGCGGTGCTGCTGAATTTCTGCCGCGCCAGGCTGCAGGACGTCGAGGCGCAGGTGAAAGTGCTGGACGACGGCCAGCTCAAGGCCTGGAGCGCGGCATGAGGGCCGCCGAATTCGACGCCTGGTCGCGCCAGCAATTGGTCGCCGTGGAAGCGGCGCTGGAAGGCTGGGTGCCGTCCGACGCGCCGGCCGGCCTGGGTCTGGCGATGCGCTACGGCGTGCTGGACGGGGGCAAGCGCCTGCGGCCCTTGCTGGTGCTGGCCAGCTGCCAGGCCGTTGCCGGTCAAACCGAAGCCGCGATGCGTGCGGCGGTGGCCGTCGAACTGATCCACGCCTATTCGCTGGTCCACGACGACATGCCCTGCATGGACAACGACGTGTTGCGTCGCGGCAAGCCCACGGTGCATGTGCAGTTCGGCCAGGCCCAGGCCATGCTGGCTGGCGACGCGATGCAGGCGCTGGCCTTCGAGGTGCTGACCCCCGACCACGGCGTCGAACCCGCCTTGCAGGCCCGTCTGGCGGCCTTGCTGGCACGCTCGGCCGGCCATGCCGGCATGGCCGGCGGGCAGGCCATCGACTTGGCCAGCATCGGCCGGGCGCTGGACGAGACGGCGCTGCGCGACATGCACCGCCGAAAGACCGGCGCCCTGCTGCAGGCCAGCGTGCTGATGGGGGCGGCCTGTGGCGTCTGCAGCGACGCCGCCCGCGCCGCGCTCAGCGACTATGGTGCAGCGCTGGGCCTGGCTTTCCAGGTGGTCGACGACATCCTGGACGTCACCCAGGCCTCCGCCACGCTGGGCAAGACCGCCGGCAAGGACCAGCACCACAACAAGCCCACCTACGTCACCGTGCTGGGCCTGGGCGCCGCCCGCCGGCACGCCGATGAACTGCGCGAGCAGGCCCATGCGGCACTGGCGCGCAGCGGCCTGGGCGGCGCCGCCAGCCTGTTGTCAGTCCTGGCCGACAAGGTCGTCGAACGAGACAACTGAAATGAAAAAAATGCTCGACCAGATCGACAGCCCGGCCGACCTGCGCCGGCTGGGCCGCGCCGACCTGCCGGGTCTGGCCGGCGAGCTGCGCGAATTCGTGCTGAACACGGTCAGCCAGACCGGCAACGGCCACCTGGGCAGCAACCTGGGCACGGTGGAACTGACCATCGCGCTGCATTACGTCTTCAACACACCCAACGACCGCATCGTCTGGGACGTCGGCCACCAGACCTACCCGCACAAGGTCATCACCGGGCGCCGCGACCGCATGCACACGCTGCGGCAGCTGGGCGGCATTGGCGGCTTCCCCAAGCGCGACGAGAGCGAATACGACACCTTCGGCACCGCCCACAGCAGCACCAGCATCAGCGCGGCGCTCGGCATGGCGCTGGCCAGCCAGCTCAAGGGTGAGGATCGCCGGGCGGTGGCGGTCATCGGCGACGGCGCGATGACCGCCGGCATGGCCTTCGAAGCGCTGAACAACGGCGGCATCGCCCACGCCGGCATGCTGCCCAACCTGCTGGTCGTGCTGAACGACAACGACATGTCGATCAGCCCGCCAGTGGGCGCGCTGAACAAATACCTGGCGCGCCTGATGAGCGGCAACTTCTACGAAGCCGCCCGGCAGAGCGCCAAGGCGGTGCTGAAGAACGCGCCGCCGCTGTTCGAACTGGCGCGGCGTTTCGAAGAGCACGCCAAGGGCATGGTCGTGCCGGGCACCATCTTCGAGGAATTCGGCTTCAACTACGTGGGCCCGATCGACGGCCACGACCTCGACGCGCTGATCCCGACGCTGGAAAACCTGCGCGCCAAGAAGGGCCCGCAGTTCCTGCACGTGGTCACCAGGAAGGGCTACGGCTACAAGCTGGCCGAGGCCGACCCGGTGAAGTACCACGCGGCGTCGACCAAGTTCAACCCGGCCGAAGGTTTCCCGGCCAGCAAGCCCAGCAAGCCGGCCTTCATGAACGTCTTCGGCCAGTGGCTGTGCGACATGGCCGAGGCCGATGACCAGCTGGTCGCCATCACCCCGGCGATGCGCGAAGGCTCGGGCATGGTCGAGTTCCACAAGCGCTTTCCGAAGCGCTATTTCGACGTCGGCATCGCCGAGCAGCACGCCGTCACCTTCGCCGGTGGCCTGGCCTGCGAAGGACTCAAGCCGGTGGTCGCGATCTACAGCACCTTCCTGCAGCGTGGCTACGACCAGCTGATCCATGACGTGGCGCTGCAGAACCTGCCGGTGGTCTTCGCGCTGGACCGCGCCGGCATCGTCGGCGCCGACGGCCCGACGCATGCCGGGGCCTACGACATCGCCTTCGTGCGCTGCATCCCGAACATGGCGATGCTGACGCCGAGCGACGAGAACGAATGCCGCCAGGCGCTGACGACGGCCTTCCGCCACAACGGGCCGGTGGCCGTTCGCTACCCGCGCGGCGTTGGCGCCGGCGTGGCCATCGAGAAGGAATTGAACAGCTGGCCCTGGGGCAAGGGCGTCGTCCGCCGACGTGGCCAGCGCGTCGCCATCCTGGCCTTCGGCACCTTGCTGCATGCCGCGCTGAAGGCCGCCGAGTCGCTGGGCGCCACGGTGGCCGACATGCGTTTCGCCAAGCCGCTGGACGCCGAGCTGGTGCTGGAACTGGCGCGCAGCCACGACGGCCTGGTGACGGTGGAAGAGGGCTGCATCATGGGTGGCGCCGGCAGCGCGGTGCTGGAATGCCTGGCCGGCGCCGGGGTGCAGGTGCCGGTGCTGCAACTCGGCCTGCCGGACGTCTTCACCGAGCACGGCGACCCGGCCAAGATCCTGGCGCTGTGCGGGCTGGACGCCAGCGGCATCGAGCAAGCCATCCTTCAGCGTTACGGCATCCGGCCGGCGCTGGCCGCCGCCAACGCCTGACACTTGATGAATTCCCTGACCTCCACGAACCGAATGAACCTGACCGAGGCGCTGCACATCCCCGACACGCAAAGTGCCACCGACGAGCGCCACCTCGCGATCCAGCGCGTCGGCATCAAGGACATCCGCTACCCCTTGCAGCTGACCGTGGCCGGCGCGGTGCAGACCACCGCCGCACGGTGGTCGCTGGACGTGGCGCTGCCCGCCGACAAGAAGGGCACCCACATGTCGCGCTTCGTGGCCTGGCTGGACGCGCTGGCGCTGTCGGGCGAGCCGCTGGATGCCGTCACGCTGCGCCGGCTGCACGCCGCGATGCTGGACAAGCTGGGTGCCCAGGAAGGTCGCATCGAGGCCGCTTTCAGCTTCTTCCTGCGCAAGCGTGCGCCGGTGTCGGGTGTGCAGAGCCTGCTCGACTACCAGGGCCGCTGGATTGCCGAGACGCGCGACGGCGTCACGCGGGTGCATGCCGAGGTGGCGGTGCCGGTGAAAAGCCTGTGCCCTTGTTCGAAGGAGATTTCCGACTACGGTGCGCACAACCAGCGCTCGCTGGTGACCATCCGCGCCGAGGTGCTGGAAGGGTCTGGCGCGCCGGTCACGGCGCCGATCGGCTGGCAGGAACTGGTCCGCTACGCCGAAGACAACGCGTCCAGCGAGATCTGGCCGATGTTGAAGCGACCCGACGAGAAGTGGGTCACCGAGCGCGCCTACCAGAACCCCAAGTTCGTCGAAGACCTGGTGCGCGACGTGGCGCTGGCGCTGAACGCGGATGCCCGCATCGGCCGCTACCGCGTCGATGTCGAGAACTTCGAGTCGATCCACAACCACAGCGCCTACGCCAGGATCGAGCGCAGCTGAAGCCGCGTGAGCTTCCCCGGAGCGCCCCATGAGGGCGCTTTTTTTTGCCTGTTCAAGCCCGCGCGGCGCTCCCCTGTGGCGCAGGTCCCGTAGGAATTTGCCCTACAAGCCGGCTGGACGAAGCCTGACCGCCGCCACGGAGATGGCCTGATGTCGCCGTCCAATTCAAATCCATACAGTCTGTTTCATCGACTCCCCCTACACCCAGACACCCCCCGTCAACCGCTGGAGCAAGACCATGACATCCGACCAAATCCTCGCCGAGATCCGTGAAGCCAACTTGTCCTACCTGATGCTGGCGCAGAGCCTGGTCCGCCAGGACAAGGAACAGGCGCTGTTCCGGCTGGGCGTCAGCGAAGACACCGCCACGCTGATCGGCACGCTGACCCCGGCACAGATGATGAAGGTCGCCGGCGGCAACACGCTGCTGTGCCGCTTCCGCATGGACGACGACCTGGTGTGGAACCTGCTGACCAACCACGGCAAGGGCGCGGCCAACGACGGCATGAGCCGGCTGCACGCGTCGATCCTGATGGCCGGCCGCCATCAGGAAGCCGCCTGAACCCACCACTTCCCATCCCGCAGGAGAACACCACCATGGCCCGTAGCAAGAGCATCGTCGGCGAAGCCAGGCAGATCGAACGCGCGATCACGCTGATCCAGTTGGGCGCCCGCCTGCAGGTGCTGGAAAGCGAAACCGACCTGAGCTACGAGCGCCTGCTGCGCCTGTACAAGGAAGTCGCCGGCAAGAGCCCGAGCAAGGGCCAGCTGCCGTTCTCCACCGACTGGTTCATGACCTGGCAGCCCAATATCCACGCCAGCCTGTTCCTCAACATCCACGAATACCTGAACAAGGCCGCGGCGCTCGACGAGATCGACACCGTCATCAAGGCCTACCAGCTCTACACCGAGCAGATGTCGTCGCAGGGCCTGGAGCCACTGCTCAGCGTGACGCGCGCCTGGCGGCTGGTGAAGTTCGTCGACAACGGCATGCTGACGATGACGGCCTGCAGCAAATGCGGTGGCCACTTCGTGAGCCACCCGCACGAGATTGCCCGCCACTACGTCTGCGGCCTGTGCAACCCGCCGGCCCGGGCGGGCAAGGGCAAGCTGGCCGGCTCGCTCGGTGCTCAGGCGGCACGCTCGCTGGCACTGAGCGCTGAAATGGAACATTGAACGCCCATTCGGCGCTGGATTTTTGAACTTCCGTGCCGATATCTCTGTCAGATTGAACGGGTTTTGTGTTGTCTCCTCCTGGCACAGTGCGCTGTGCTTTGAAGCGGGTCCTTCGGGACCCGCATTTTTTTGTCCGCTGGCCGCTCAGGAACGGCAGCATGAGCGGGGAACAGACCCCTGGCGGCCCGCCATTTCTGCCGCCAGCGGACCTCAGGCCGCCAGCCGGCCGGCCGATATGCCGGATGAAGCCGCGGTTCGCGCGACTGGCATTGCCCATCCGACCTTGAAGCTGATTCCCCTTAGGCCCCCGTTCCTGCACCAGGCTGCCCAGCAGCCCGGGATGGCGCTGCTGTGAAGGCCTCGGCGGTGGTGCCGCGGCGCTTCAGGCTGACTCACCGGCTGGCCCGCCTGCGCTGGCCCCTGCCGGCTGTCGCCGCCTGGGCCGGGGCCTGGGCCGTGTGGACGCTGGCCAACGCCGTGAGCCTGCCGTCGGCGGCCGCCTTCTTGCTGGCGCTGGCCGCCGGCGCCACGCTGGCCTGGCCCTGTGCAAGGCCCTGGCGGCGCGCCCTGGCGGCCGGCGGCTTCCCGCTGTCGGCCTGGGCGCTGGGGGGCACGGCCGGGCTGCCGCCCTGGGTCTGGCTGTTGCTGCTGCTGCCGGTGCTGGCCGCTTATCCGCTGCGCGCCTGGCGCGATGCACCTTTCTTTCCCACCCCGCCGCTGGCCCTGGTCGGGCTGGACGCGGTGGTGGACCACCCGCAACGGGTACTGGACGCCGGCTGCGGGCTGGGCCACGGCCTGCAGGCCTTGCGCCGCTTGTGGCCTGAGGCCCAGTTGCAGGGGCTGGAATGGAGCGCTCCCTTGAGCTGGGCCGCCGCCTGGCGTTGCCGGCATGCCCGGGTGCAGATCCGGCGCGGCGACATGTGGTCCGCTTCCTGGGCCGGCAACGACCTGGTCTACGTCTTCCAGCGGCCGGAAAGCATGGCCCGCGTCTTCGACAAGGCGCGGCGTGAACTGGCGCCGACGGCCTGGCTGGTCAGCCTGGAGTTCGCGGTGCCCGGCCAGGCGCCCTGGGCCTGCCTGCAAGGGTCGGGCCGTCGGCCGCTTTGGATCTACCGGCCCGCCGGCCAGGGTGCAGCAGCCGGCGCGGCCGACTCAACCCCAGGGCCAACTGGCCGATAAGCAAGGCATACCCGGGCGGCGCTTGGCGCGGCAGGGCTCACAGCGGATCACCTCTCATGTTCGTCATCGTTGGCTGGCTCGTCGCACTGGGTTGCATCTTCGGCGTCTACATCGTCGAAGGCGGCAATATCCATGTGATCTTGCATGCGCTGCCCTGGGAATTGACTACCATCTTCGGCGCCACCATCGGCGCCTTCCTGGCCAACAACCAGATGAAGGTCGTGAAGGCCGTGGTCAGCGGCCTGGGCCAATGCTTCAAGGGCAGCAAGTTCAACAAGGCCCGCTACATGGAACTGCTGGCCCTGATGTTCGACATCCTGCAGAAGGCCCGCAAGGAGGGCTTGATGTCGATCGAGAAGGACGTCGAGGATCCGCACAGCTCGGCCATCTTCCAGAAGTATCCGACGGTAGGCAATGACCACCATGTCACCGAGTTCATCACCGACTACCTGCGCATGATGGTCTCGGGCAACCTCAACGCCCATGAGATCGAATCGCTGATGGACAGCGAAATCGACACCCACCACCACGAGGCCCACGCCGCCGTGGCCGCGCTGCAGCGGGTGGCCGGCGGCCTGCCAGCCTTCGGCATCGTGGCCGCCGTGCTGGGCGTGGTGAAGACCATGGGCAGCGTCGGCCAGCCGCCGGCGGTGCTGGGCGGGATGATCGGCTCGGCGCTGGTCGGCACCTTCCTGGGCATCCTGCTGGCCTATGCCTTTGCCGAGCCGCTGGGCGGCCTGCTGGAGCAGAAGGTCGAAGACGCGGGCAAGGAACTGCAGTGCATCAAGACCACGCTGCTGGCCTCGATGCAGGGCTATGCGCCGCAGGTGGCGATCGAGTTCGGCCGCAAGGTGCTGTATTCGGGTGACCGGCCGACCTTCGGCGAGCTCGAATCCCACGTGAAGAAGAAGTGATGGGAGCACACCATGGCGGGTGATGCGAAGAAGCTGCAGCCCATCATCATCAAGCGCATCAAGAAGGGCGGCCACGCCGTTCACGGCGGCGCCTGGAAGATCGCCTACGCCGACTTCGTGACCGCCATGATGGCTTTCTTCCTGCTGATGTGGCTGCTGGGCAGCACCACCGAAGGCGACAAGAAGGGCATCGCCGACTATTTCCAGGCGCCGCTGAAGCTGGCCCTGCTGAATGGCGGTTCGGGCGCTGGCGACGCGTCCAGCGTGATCAAGGGCGGTGGCGAAGACCTCACGCGCAGCACTGGACAGGTCAAGCGCGGTGACATCGAGGCCCAGAAGTCCACCCTCAACCTGCACCAGCTGAAGAGCGAGCAGACCCGTGCCGAGGTGGCCAAGCTGACCGAGTTGAAGGAGAAGGTCGAAGCGAAGATCGCCGAGAACGCCAAGCTGAAGGCCATGGGCTCGCAGATCCTGCTGGAAATGACCCCCGACGGGCTGCGCATCCAGATCGTCGACGCCGAGGGCCGGCCGATGTTCGCCAGCGGCAGCCCGGCCGTGCAACCGGGGATGCGCGATCTGCTGCGCGCGGTGGGCAGCGTGCTGGCCGAAGTGCCCAACCGGCTGACGCTGGAAGGCCATACCGACGCCTCGCCCTTTGCTTCCGCTGCCGGCGGCAGCGAACGGGGCTACAGCAACTGGGAGCTGAGTTCGGACCGGGCCAATGCCTCGCGCCGCGAACTGCTGGCCGGCGGCCTGCAGGAAGACCATGTGCTGCGCGTCCAGGGTCTGGCGGCCAGCAATCCTTTCGATCGCCGGGATCCGGCCGCGCCGGCCAACCGCCGCATCAGCATCATCGTGATGACCCGGGCGGCCGAAGACCGGCTGTTCCGCACCGCGCCCGAACCCGATCCCGAGCCGCTGGCCGCACCGCGGGTGCCCGGCCTGCCCGTGCCTTCGGCGCCGACCTTGCCGGTCGATGCGGGTCCCCGTTCAAGTCCGGCCACCAGCCGCCGATAAATTCGCAAGTCCAACGTTCTCGAGGTTCCGCTGCCATGACTACCCCCGCCGAGATGAAGTTCCTGATCGTCGATGACTTCTCCACCATGCGCCGCATCGTTCGCGGCCTGCTCAAGGAGATGGGTTGCAACAACGCCGATGAAGCCGAAGACGGCGCCGTCGCCTTGCAGATGCTCAAGAGCCAGCGCTACGACTTTGTCGTGTCGGATATCAACATGCCCAACATGAACGGCTTCGATCTGCTCAAGGCCGTCAAGGCCGACGACCAGCTCAAGCACCTGCCGGTGCTGATGGTGACCGCCGAGGCCCGCAAGGAAGACATCGTGCTCGCCGCGCAGAGCGGCGCTGCCGGCTACATCGTCAAGCCCTTCACCAAGGCCACGCTGGAAGAGAAGCTGCTCAAGATCATGCAGAAGCTTGCTGCCACCGCCTGAATCCACAGCGCAACCGGGAGTCCAGAACATGATGATGGAAGACATCGCGTCATTCCAGCCGGCGGAGCCGCTGGCGGTATCGCCCGAAGTGTTTCAGCAACTCGGGTCCATCACCCGGCTGCTGCACGACACGATGCAGCAACTGGGCGTCATGCCCAAGCTGCAGGTGGCCGCCGACGGCATCCCGGATGCGCGCAGCCGGCTGACCTACATCGCGGTCAAGACGGCAGCAGCCGCCGACAAGGTGCTGAATGCGGTGGACGCGGCCAAGGCCGACCATCTCGCGATCACCGAGGCCACGCGGTTGATGGCCGCCGCCCTGGTGGCCGACCCGGTGAGGGCCGTGGCCAGCGGTGCGGTGCTGAATTTCGTCAGGGACGTCGAAGCGCGCACGGCACGCATCGACGCTCAGCTGACCGACATCATGATGGCGCAGGACTTCCACGACCTGACCGGTCAGGTCGTGGCCAAGGTCGTGACCCTGGCCAATGAACTCGAAGACAGCCTGGTCAAGTTGCTGGTCTCGGTGGTGCCGCCCGAGCAGCGCGAGAAGGTCGACCCCAGCGTGCTGCACGGCCCGATCGTCAACCCCGAGGGCCGTACCGACGTCGTCACCAACCAGGGCGAAGTCGACGATCTGCTGGCCAGTCTGGGCTTCTAGCGCGACCCAGGCTGCGATCACCGCGGGCTTTCGCCCGCTTATCCGGCTCAAGCCGCGCCGGCCGCGCGGCACCATGCAGAGGCTCCACTTCGGAGCCTCTTTTGCATGGCCTTTGAATGGCAGACAGCGCCCAGGACCGCAAGTTACCCGCGTCGCGACGCAAGATCGAGAAGGCGCGCGCCGACGGCCAGGTGGCGCGCTCGCGCGACCTCGGCCACTTCACCGCGGTCACCGGCGGCGTGGCGCTGCTGCTGGCGCTGGCCCCCGAGCTGTCGGATTGGCTCACGCGCCTGCTGGCCACCGGCCTGCGCTTTGACCTGGCCCAGGTCAACCACCCCGAGGCGATGGTCGAGCGCCTGCTGATCCTGACGCAGCAGATGTTCGCCGTGCTGGTGCCGCTGTTCGCGACCATGGTCGTGGTCGCCCTGGCGTCGGGCCTGCTGTCGGGCGGCTGGAACTTCACCTTCAAGCCGCTGCTGCCCGACTTCAGCAAGCTCAACCCCTTGAGCGGGCTGGGCCGCGTCTTCTCGGGCCAGCAGCTGACGACCACGCTGAAGGCCTGCCTGCTGGCGCTGGTGCTGGGCGGCGTCGGCACGCTCTACCTGACAGTGCGCTGGAATCGCCACGCCGAACTGCTGGCCATGCCGCTGCCCGCCGCGCTGGCCGCTGGCGGCGCGTTGCTGCAGGACGGCCTGCTGCTGCTGTGCGGCGTGCTGGCCGCTTTCGCGCTGGTCGACGTGCCGCTGCAGCGCGAACTGCTGATGCGCCGGCTGCGCATGAGCGTCGAGGAAATGAAGAAGGAATTCAAGGAGCAGGAAGGCAACGCCGAGATGAAGGGCGCGATGCGCCGGCGCATGCGCGAGATGGCCAACAAACGCATGATGGCCCAGGTGCCGCTGGCCGACCTGGTGGTGATGAACCCGACCCACTACGCGGTGGCGTTGAAGTACGAAGACGGCAAGATGGCCGCGCCCAAGGTGGTGGCCAAGGGCGCCGACCTGATGGCGATGAAGATTCGCGACCTGGCGCGCGAGTCGAAAGTGCCGGTGCTGCAGGCCCCCGCGCTGGCCCGTGCCCTGTACGCCCACGCCGAGGTCGACCAGGAAATACCGGCCCGCCTGTTCGGCGCCGTGGCCCAGGTGCTGGCCTGGGTCTACCAGTTGCGCGAAGCCATGGCCGCCGGCCGCCCGGTCAAGGACCAGGCCCCGTCGCCCGAGGTGCCGGCCGACCTGGATCCCCACAACCAGACCCGACCGGGCGCCGCGCCGGCCGGGCAGGGGACTGAGGCATGAATCCCCTCGTCGTCCGCTTCAACGCCTGGTTCGGCCCGCAGTCGGGCGCCTTGAAGGCGCTGGTGCTGCCGGCCTTCGTGGTCATGATGCTGGCCATGATGGTGTTGCCGCTGCCGGGCTTCGTGCTCGACCTGCTGTTCACCTTCAACATCGCCTTGGCGCTGACCGTGATGATGGTGGCCGCGCAGATGGTCAAGCCGCTGGACTTCGCGGCCCTGCCGACCGTGCTGCTGGTGACCACGCTGCTGCGGCTGAGCTTGAACGTGGCCTCGACCCGCGTCGTGCTGGTCCAAGGCCACACCGGGCCGGGTGCCGCGGGTCAGGTCATCGAGGCTTTCGGCCACTTCCTGATCGGCGGCAATTTCGCGGTCGGCCTGATCGTCTTCGCGATCATCGTGGTCATCAATTTCGTGGTCGTCACCAAGGGTGCGGAGCGCATCGCCGAAGTCGGCGCGCGTTTCGCGCTGGACGCGATGCCCGGCAAGCAGATGGCCATCGACGCCGACCTGAATGCCGGCCTGATCGACGAGAAGCAGGCCCGCCAGCGGCGCCTGGAAGTGGCCGAGGAAGCGGACTTCTTCGGCAGCATGGACGGCGCCAGCAAGTTCGTCCGCGGCGACGCGATGGCCGGCCTGCTGATCCTCTTCATCACCGTCTTCGGTGGCTTCGTCATCGGCATGGCCATGCACGACATGGGCGCCGGCGAGGCGGCGGCCAGCTACGTGACGCTGGCCGTGGGCGACGCGCTGGTGGCACAGATCCCGGCGCTGCTGATCAGCGTGGCCAGCGCGATGGTGGTCTCGCGCGTGGGCAAGGAACAGGACATCGGCACGCAGATCCGCGGCCAGGTCTTCGACTCCCCGCAGGCGCTGGGCGTGGCCGCCGGCGTGGTGGCGCTGCTGGGGCTGGTGCCGGGCATGCCGCACCTGGTCTTCCTGCTGGTCGCCGGCGGCCTCGGTGCGCTGGCCTGGCAGCTGATGCAAAAGCGCAAGGCCGAAGCCAACAAGCCCGAACGCGCGGTGGGCAGCGACGTCCAGCCGGCCAACGCCGAAGCCAGCTGGGACGACCTGACGCCGGTGGACACGCTGGGGCTGGAAGTCGGCTATCGCTTGATCGCCCTCGTGGACAAGGCGCGGCAAGGCGACCTGCTGGCGCGCATCAAGGGCGTGCGCAAGAAGTTTGCCCAGGACGTCGGCTTCCTGCCGCCGCCGGTACACATCCGCGACAACCTGGTCGAGCTCAAGCCCGGCGCCTACCGCGTGATGCTGCGCGGCGCGGTGGTCGGCGAGGGCGAGGCCAACCCCGGCCAGTTCCTGGCCATCAACCCCGGTGGCGCCACCCAGCAGCTGCCCGGCACCAAGACCAACGACCCGGCCTTCGGCCTGCCGGCGGTGTGGATCGAAGAACGCTACCGCGAGATGGCTCAAATGGCCGGGTTTACGGTTGTTGATTGCGCGACTGTCGTGGCGACCCATCTTTCACACTTGATGCAGGTGAATGCCGCACGCTTGTTGGGCCGGGTCGAGACCCAGCAACTTGTCGAGCACGTCACCAAACTGGCCCCCAAACTGATCGAAGACGTCGTGCCCAAGATGGTCGGAATCGCTGCCCTGCAACGCGTGCTGCAACTGCTGCTGGAAGAGGGCGTCCACATCCGCGACATGCGCTCCATCGTCGAATGCCTGGCTGAACACGCCAGCACCGTCACCGACCCGATCGAGCTGGCCCGCCGCATCCGCATCCACCTGGCCCCGGCCATCGTGCAGCAGATCTACGGCCCGGTGAAGGAGCTGGACGTGATCGCGCTGGCCCCTGAACTGGAGCGGCTCGTGACCCAGGCCCTGAGCTCGCCGCACGGTGCCGCGCTGGACCCCGGCGTGGCCGACACCCTGACCCGCAGCGCCGCCGAAACCGCCAAGCGGCAGGAAGACCTGGGCCACCCGGCCTGCCTGCTGGTGCCCGACCTGATCCGCGCCCCGATGGCGCGCCTGCTC
Source organism: Betaproteobacteria bacterium (assembly GCA_947453725.1). Classification (GTDB taxonomy): domain Bacteria; phylum Pseudomonadota; class Gammaproteobacteria; order Burkholderiales; family Burkholderiaceae_C; genus Rubrivivax. The sequence goes on from CANGHH010000008.1 coordinate 31,440, forward strand.
AAACGCGCTGCGCCCCGCATGAAGGTGCTGGGACACAGCGAGATTCCTGAAACCCACTCGATCCGCATCGGCTCGATCATCGGAGGCACGGCATGAACCTGAAGCGTTTCACCGCTCGAACTTCACGCGAGGCCCTGGCGATGGTGAAGGCTGCCTTTGGTGACGACGCCATCGTGATGTCGACCAAGCCCTGCGACGAAGGCGTCGAGGTGCTGGCGATGGCCTCCGACAGCGTCGAGCAGCTCGAGCGCATGGGCCAGGCCGCCGAGACGGTCAGCATGAGCGCCGCGGCGCCGCGGGCGCCCAGCTTGCGCGAGCGGGTCGCGCCGCCCAAGGCCCGCATGCTGGACCGCCTGACCGGCCAGCTGGCCGAACCGGCCGGGCGCACCGAGCCGCAGATGGACCGGGCGGTCGAAGACGACGTGGAGCAGCTGCAGATGAGCACGCTGTCGTTCCAGGACTATGTGCGCGACCGCATGCTCAAGCGCCGCAGCGCCGAAATGGCGGCCCAGGCGGCGCCCGAACCGGCGCTGCCCGCGCCGCTGCCGCCGCAGGTCGCACCCATCGAAGCCGCCCGCGCCCGCATCGCCGCGCGCCGCGAGGTGCCGGTGCTGCGCGAGGAGGTGACGCTGCCCGGCGCGCCCGCCGAACGCCCGGCTGCCTTGCCCCTGCCGCCGCACGCCGGCGGCCCGCAGATCGAGGTGATGACGGAATTGCGTTCGATGCGCGGCCTGATCGAACAGCGCTTCGGCGCCCTGGCCTTCATGGAAAAGCTGCAGCGCCAGCCGCGCCAGGCCAACCTGGCCAAAGGCCTGCTGGACGCCGGCTTCTCGCCGATGCTGATCCGCAAGTTGGTCGAGAGTCTGCCCGCCGAAGGCGACGAAACGATGTGGGCCGCCAGCGTGCTGGAACGCAACGTCGTCACCGCCGAACAGGACGCACCGCTGGAAGACCAGGGCGGTATCCACGCGCTGATCGGCGCCACCGGTGTCGGCAAGACGACCAGCACGGCCAAGCTGGCGGCGGCTTTCGCCACCCGCCACGGCGCGCCCCACCTGGGCCTGATCACGCTGGACGCCTACCGGGTCGGCGCCCACGAACAGCTGCGCGCCTACGGTCGCATCCTGGGCGTGCCGGTGCACACCGCGCACGACCGCGACTCGCTGGAAGACCTGCTGGACCTGCTGTCGGGCAAGCGCATGGTGCTGATCGACACCGCCGGCATGGCGCAGCGCGACAGCCGCACCCGCGAACTGCTGGACATGCTGACGCACAGTGCCATCAAGCGCGTGCTGGTGGTCAACGCCAGCGCGCAGGGAGAGACCATCGAAGACCAGTTGGCCGCCTTCAACGCCAACAGCTGCGAGGGCCTGATCCTGTCCAAGCTGGACGAGGCCGTGAAGCTGGGGCCGGCCCTCGATTCGATGATCCGCCACAAGCTGAAGGTGCTGGCCGTGGCCAACGGCCAGCGCGTGCCGGAAGACTGGCACCGGCTGTCGGCCCAGTCGCTGGTCCAGCGCGCGCTCAAGGGCGGCGGCGGCGCCGCCTGGCAGCTCGACGAACGCGACGTGAACCTGATCTTCGCCGGTCTGCCGCCGATGGCGACGGCCGCAGCCAATCCCGCACTGCAGGCCTGACCCGACCATGGCAGCCCCTTTCAACCGTCTGCCGCGCGCCCCGTCTGCCGGCCGCGCGGGCGATCAGGCCGACGGCCTGCGCAAGCTCTTCGCCGGTCGCCGCCGGGCCCTGGTGCCGCTGGCCGCCAACCCGCACGGTGCCAGCAGCGCCCGCGTGCTCGACCGCCTGGCCGTGCTGCTGGCCGCACAGGGCCGCCAGGTGCTGGTGGTCGACGCCGCCAGCACCTCGCCGTTGGCCCATGAACTGGCCGGCGTGGACCTCTCGGCCTGCGTGCTGAACGTGGCGCCGCGCCTGTCCTACCTGGCCGCCCGGGGCCTGCCGCTGGACTACGTCGACACCCGCGGTTCCGCCGGCGCCTTCATCGACGCCGTGCAGGCCGCCGCGCCGCAGGCCGATGTGCTGCTGCTGCACGCCGATGGCATCGACCTGGCCCGCCTGCTGAAGCAGCGCGCGGTGCGCCCGGTGCTGCTGGGTGCCGACCATCCGGAGAGCATCAAGCACGCCTATGCCAACGCCAAGCTGCTGGCCCGGCGCTGCGAGCTGATGACTTTCGATCTGCTGCTGGTCGCTGGCCGGCAGTCACCGCGCGCGGCCGCGATTGCCCAGAGCCTGGGTGGCTGCCTGGATTCCTTCCTGGGCGCGATGCTGCGCAACAGCGCGCTGCTCGACATCGAAGCGGCGCCCGAAGCGCAAGCCCAGGCCGATCTGATCCGCCTGCTTGCCGCCCAGCTGGCGTTGGACGAGCCGGCCCAGGGCGCCGAAGCCGCTGCGGCCTGGCCCGGGAGCGGGCCGCCACGACACAGCCCGGCTGCCCGCCCCGCCGCGGCCCCGATTTCCCGCCCTGCATTCCGATAGAGGCATGACCATGTACACCGCCAAGGGACAACTCGATGCTGGCGCACTGCTCAAGCAGTACAGCCCGCTGGTGCGCCGCCTCGCGCACCAGATGATCGCCAAACTGCCTGCCAATGTGGAGCTCGATGACCTGATCCAGGTCGGGATGATCGGCCTCAGCGATGCGCTGAGCCGCTTCGACGCTGCGCAAGGGGTGCAGTTCGAAACCTTCGCCACGCAGCGCATCCGCGGTGCGATGCTGGACGAGCTGCGCGGCAACGACTGGATGAGCCGCGGCGACCGCCGCCACCAGCGCAGCATCGAAGCCGCCGTGCACAAGCTGGAGCAACGCCACGGCCGCGCGCCCAGCGAAAGCGAGATCGCGCGCGAGATGGGTCTGAGCCTGACCGATTACCAGGAGTTGCTGGGCAAGGTACGCGGCACCCAGCTGATCTACCTGGAAGACATGAGCGGGGACGAAGGCGACGACGACTACCTCGACCGCCACGTCACCGACGCCGATGCCAACCCGATGGCGCGGCTGCAGGACCTGCGGATGCGGGAAGCGCTGGTTGAGGCGATCAAGAACCTGCCCGAGCGCGAGCAGTACGTGATGAGCATGTACTACGAGCACGACATGAACCTGAAGGAGATCGCCGCGGTGCTGGGCGTGACCGAAAGCCGGGTCTGCCAGCTGCACAGCCAGAGCATCGCGCGGCTGCGCACGCGGCTGCGTCAGTGGTGATCTGAACCGCAGGCAAGAGCCTGCTGAGGACAAGGAAACTGCATGCTGGCATTCCTGCAGCGCGGCTGGGCTGCGGCCGGGCCTGAAGCCGCCCCGCCCGCTGCAGCGCCGCTGGGCGGCGCTGCAGCGGGCCAGACCGACAGCCGGGCCATCGACATCCACGACCTGGCCCGCCGGGCTTCCTTGCTGGGCCGCGAGTCGGCTGAAGTGCGCGGCACCCTCGACGACGCCCACCAGGTCGCCGTGGCCCAGGCGCAGGCCATGCGCGACCTGGCGCAGCAGCTGCTTGCCGTGGTCGAGGCCCAGGGTCGCATCGCGCAGGAGGTCGAACAGGGCCTGCAGTCGGTGAGCGGCGTGGGCGCGGCCGTCGAGGCCGTCGGCGCCGAAGTCGCGGGCCTGGTCAGTACCCTGCACGGCGTTTCTGAAGCCGCCAACCAGATCACCCGCATCGCCTTGCAGACGCGCCTGGTGGCCTTCAACGCCAGTGTCGAAGCCAAGCGGGCGGGAGAGGCCGGGCGCGGCTTCAGCGTCGTCGCCGATGCGGTCAAGGACCTGGCCGGCGAGGTCGAGCGCGCTGCCAAGCTGATCGTTGGCACCGTGTCGCAGCTCGATCAGCGCATCGGCAGCCTGGCCCGCGACATCAGCCGCGGTGCGACGGCCGAGCAGGTCGGCGCGGTGCACCGGGCGCTGGACGGCGTCGTGCACGGTGTGAACCGCATCGCTGGTGCCAGCGCGCACAGCCGCCAGGTGTGCGGTGAACTGGACACCCGCATCGGCGACCTGGAAGGCGAAACGCGTCGCACGGCGACTCAACTGGGCAGCGCGTTCAAGCGCACCGAGTCCCTACTGGGTCTGTCGGAGCAGCTCATCGAGCGCGTCGCCAACTCGGGCGTCGAGACCGAGGACACACCCTACATCCAGGCCGCCCAGCGGGCCGCCGGCGACATCGCCAGCCGCCTGGAGGGCGCGCTGCAGCGCGGCGAGATCACCGTCGAGGCGCTGTTCGACGAGCGCTATGTGGCGATCGACGGCAGCCTGCCGACCCAGCACCGCAGCCGCTTCGACGTGCTGGCCGACCGCCTCTTTCCCGCCGTGCAGGAATCGCAGCTGACGCTGTCGGACAAGGTGGTGTTCTGCATCGCCACCGACCGCAACGGCTACGTTGCCTGCCACAACCAGCAATACAACCACCCGCAGCGCCCGGGCGACCCGGTGTGGAACGCCGCCAACTGCCGCAACCGGCGCATCTTCAACGACCGCACCGGCCTGGCTTCAGCCCGCAACGCGCGCGACTTCCTGCTGCAGACCTACCGCCGCGACATGGGCGGCGGCGTGTTCGTCGTGATGAAGGAAGCCGCCGCGCCGATCCGCGTCAACGGCCGCCACTGGGGCGGTCTGCGCCTGGCCTTCAAGTTCTAGGCCGCGCCGGCGCCCTCGACGATCAGCTCGCCGCTGCGTCCGGCCAGGCTGCCCCAGCGCAGCGGACGCACGGGCAGGGCGCCAGGGCCGACGTGGCGGCTGACGTGGCGGTACAGGCCGGCCATCGTCACGAGTTCGTGGCCCTGCGCCACCCAGCCGTCGAGCAGCGCTTCGAAAGCCGGCGCCAGCAGGCCGCCTTCGAGTTCGGCGTGCAGGGTGTAGACCTGGTCGCGGTCCTGCGCCGTGAGCGCCAGCACGGCGCGCGCCACGTTGTCTTCATCGACGCCGTGCTGACCGATCAGCTCGTCCAGCGTCGGCAGTGTCGTCGGCAGCTGCACGTGGTTCAGCGCGCGGCCGTTGACGCTGAGCCGGTGTGGCGCGCTGCCGCGGCCGTCGCTGGCGTAGGCCAGGCCCCAGGCGTCGAGCTGCTCGAAAGCCGCGGCGTTCATCTGCCAGCCGGCCGCGCCGTGGGTCGCCGGCGGCGCGCCGAAGATGTCGATGAAGCGGGCGTGCGATTGGGCCATCTGTTCACGCGTCCAGGCCGCGTCACGCCCGCGCACCTGGTCTTGCCACACGATGTGGTCCCAGGTGTGGATCCCGCACTCATGGCCGGCGCGCTGGGTTTCGCGCATCGCGTCGGCACCGACGAGGCCGATGTCGGGCGCCGGCAGCAGCACGCCGTACAGCAGCGTGCGCCAGCCGTAGTGCCTGGTGACCGAGGTGCGCGAGACCTTGCTCAGGAAGCCCGGCCTGAAGACCCGCTTCAGCGCCCAGCCGGTGTGGTCCGGGCCGAGGCTGAACAGGAAGGTGGCGTGCAGGCCGCGGCGGGCCAGCAACTGCAGCAGGCGCGGCACGCCTTCGCGCGTGCCGCGCAGCGTGTCCACATCCACCTTCAGCGCGATGCGGGCCATCGGTCGGCCGGGTTCAGTTGCCGGCTTCGAGCAGCGCGCGCGCTTCCAGCACCTTCTGGCGGTAGCTCTCGAAGATCTTGCGCAGCGCGTCTTGCATGCCCACCTGCGGCGCCCAGCCCAGCGTTGCCATCGTGTCGCTGATCTTCGGCGTGCGGTTCTGCACGTCCTGGTAACCCTTGCCATAGAACTGGCCGGACGAGGTTTCGACGATCTTCGTCAGCTTGGCGCCGTCAGCGTATTCCGGGTAGTCGGCGGCCATCGTCAGCATCATCTCGGCGAGTTCGCGCACCGAGTAGATGTTGGCCGGGTTGCCGATGTTGAAGATGCGCCCGCTGGCCACGCCGCCCTCGTTGGCGATGATCTTCATCAGCGCGCCGACGCCGTCGCTGACATCGGCAAACGCGCGCTTCTGCGCGCCGCCGTCGACCAGCTGGATGGGCTCGCCGCGAACGATCTGGCCCAGGAACTGGGTCACCACGCGCGAGCTGCCCTCCTTGCTCTCGAAGATCGAGTCCAGCCCCGAGCCGACCCAGTTGAATGGGCGGAACAGCGTGTAGTTCAGGCCTTGCTCCTGCGCGTAGGCGTGGATCACGCGGTCCATCAGCTGCTTGCTGCAGGCGTAGATCCAGCGCGGCTTGTTGATCGGGCCGTAGACCAGGTTGGACGTTTCCGGGTCGAACTCGGCGTCGGTGGACATGCCGTAGACCTCGGAAGTCGACGGGAAGACCAGGTGCTTCTTGTACTTGGCCGCGGCGCGCACGATCGGCAGGTTGGCTTCGAAGTCGAGTTCGAAGACCCGCAGCGGTTCACGCACGTAGGTGGCCGGCGTGGCGATGGCCACCAGCGGCAGGATCACGTCGCACTTCTTGACGTTGTATTCGATCCATTCCTTGTTGATCGTGATGTCACCCTCGAAGAAGTGCATGCGCGGGTGGTTCACCATCTCGCCCAGGCGGGTGGACGCCATGTCCATGCCGTAGACCTCCCAGTCGGTGGTCTCCAGGATGCGCTGCGTCAGGTGGTGGCCGATGAAGCCGTTGATGCCGAGGATGAGAACTTTTTTCATGTTCAGTCTTTTGCGGGGGAAATGGGGATCGTGTCTTGCACGTGGATCGCGCCGCCATCGCCACAGCGGGCGTAGAGCTGGCCGTTCAGGTGGTGCAGGCCGGGCGCGTGATGGCTCAGCGCATTTTCAACCTCAGCCCGGGCCCGCCTTGCCTTGGCGATGATGAGCCGCCGGCCGTCGACTTCCGTGAAGGCACCGGGGTAGGGTGGCGCAACGGCGCGGATCAGGTTGTAGACCTCGGCGGCGGGCCGGTTCCAGTCGATGCGACCGTCTTCGGGCTTGCGGCCGCCGAAGTAGCTGCCGGCGGCCAGGTCATTCGGCAGGCGTGGCGGCGTGCCGGCCAGCAGCGCGGGCAGGCTGCGCCACAGCACCTGCTCGGCAGCGACGCAGACCTTGTCGAAGACCTGCTCGGCGGTGTCGTCGGGCAGGATGGGCACGGCCTGCTGGTCGGTGATGAAGCCGGCGTCGGGCTTGGCGACCATCTCGTGCAGCGTGGCGCCGGTCTCGGAAGCGCCTTTGAGCACCGCCCAGTTGGTCGGCGCGCGGCCGCGGAACTGCGGCAGCAGCGAGCCGTGCAGGTTGTAGGCGCCCTGCGGCGCCAGCGCCAGCAGGCTGACCGGGATCATGCTGCGGTAGTAGAAGGCGAAGATCACGTCGGGTTCCGCGTCGGCCACGGCCTGCGCCAGTTCGGGCGCGGTCGGGTCGTCGGCGTAGATCCAAGGCAGGCCGAGCTCGTCGGCGGTGTCGGCCACGCGCTGGAACCACAGCGTCTCGCCGGGGTGGTCGGTGTGGGTGGCGACCAGCACCACCTCGACGCCGCGCGCCTGCAACACGCGCAGGCAGCGGTCGCCGACGTTGGAATAGGCGAAGACGACGGCTCTCATGAAAGCAGGCTCACAGCAGCGCGGTCCGTTCGCTGGCGGCAAGGGCCGCGGCGTCGGGTTGCGCCTGCAGCACCTTGGCGATGCGGTAGCGCGGCCGGCTGCGCACCTCCTGCTGGATGCGGCCGACGTATTCGCCCATCAGACCGATGCCGAACAGCATGATGCCGGTGAAGAAGAATTGCAGCGCGAACAGCGTGAACACGCCTTCCACTTCGGCGCCGAACAGCACCCGGCGCAGCAGGATCAGCACGAAGAGCCCGCCGGCGCCGAGCGACAGCAGCGTGCCGATCAGGCTGAACCACTGCAGCGGCACCGTCGAGAAGCCGGTCACCAGGTCGAAGTTCAGGCGGATCAGCTTGTACAGGCTGTACTTCGACACACCGGCGAATCGCTCCTCGTGCGCGACCTCGATTTCCACCGGCGACGCCGCGAAGGTGTAGGCCAGCGCGGGGATGAAGGTGTTGGCCTCGCGGCAGGCGTTCAGCGTGTCGACCAGCGGCCGGTCGTAGGCGCGCAGCATGCAGCCCTGGTCGGTCATCTGGATGCGCGTGATGCTCTCGCGCAGCCGGTTCATGGCCTTGCTGGCGACGCGCCGCCAGGCGCTGTCCTCGCGCAGCTTGCGGATCGTGCCGACGTAGTCGTGGCCCTTGCGGATCTCGGCCATCAGGCGCGGGATTTCTTCCGGTGGGTTCTGCAGGTCGGCGTCCAGCGTGATGGCCATCGCGCCGCGCACCTGCTCGAAGCCGGCCAGGATCGCCATGTGCTGGCCGAAGTTGCCGTTGAACAGCACCACCCGCGTCACCTCGGGCCGCAGCCGGTACTGGTCGGCGAGCATCGCCGCCGAACGGTCGCGGCTGCCGTCGTTGACGAAGATGATCTCGTAGGGCTCGCCGGTGGCGTCCATCACCGTGTAGAGGCGCTCGAACAGCGTCGGCAGGACCGCTTCCTCGTTGTAGACGGGGATGACGACGGAGACGGCAGCTTGCACGGCAGAGGAGGCAACGGATGACATGACAGGAGCGGTCACTTGAGCAAGGTTTTGCAGACGGTCGCCAGTTCGCGGCAGACGCGATCGGGGTCGGCGTCGGCCAGGTCGACGAAGAGCGGCAGCGTCAGGATGCCGCGGCCGATGCGTTCGCTGTGCGGCAGCATGCCCTCGCGCCAGCCCAAGGCGCGGTAATGGGTGAACAGGTGCAGCGCGGGGTAGTGGACGCCGGTGCCGATGCCGGCCGCCTTCAAGGCGTCCATCACCGCCGCCCGGCCGCCGTTCAATCGGTCGGACGGCAGCACGACCTGGAACATGTGCCAATTCGTGATCGCGCCCGTCGTGTTCGACGGCAAGGGCAACTCGATGCCCAGCGCTGCCAGCCCGTGGCGCGCCGCCGCGTCGAAATAGGCCTGCGCCAGCACCTGGCGCCGGGCGGTGATCTGCGGCAGCAGCGGCAACTGGCCCAGGCCGATGGCGGCGTTGATGTCGGTCAGGTTGAACTTGCCGCCGGGCGTGACCACGTCCATGCCGTCGGCCCCGTGGCGCACCACGCCCTGCAGGCGCAGGCGTTCGGCCAACTCGGCCTCGTCGGGCGTGTTCATCACCAGGCAGCCGCCCTCGGCGCAGGTGATGTTCTTGTTGGCCTGGAAGCTGAAGCTGACCAGATCGCCGAAGCTGCCGATGCGCTGGTTGCCCTGTCCGTTCGCCCAGCGGGAATCGATGGCCTGCGCGGCGTCTTCGATGACCCGCAGGCCGTGCTGCCTGGCGATGTCGTAGAGGCGGTCCATGTCCACCGGCAGGCCCGACAGGTAGACCGGCATCAGCGCCTTGGTTCGCGGCGTGATGGCCGCTTCCACGGCGTCCAGGCTGATGTTGCGCGTGCGCGGGTCGATGTCGACCAGCACCGCCCGCGCGCCGACGGCGCCGATGACGTTGGCCGTGGCAACCCAGGTGATGGCGGTGGTGATGACCTCGTCGCCGGGTCCGACGCCGGCGATGCGCAGCGCGACTTCCATCGTCGCCGTGCCGTTGCTGAAGGCGCGCACCGGCCGGCCGCCGAACAGCGCCGACAGCTGCTGTTCGAAGGCCTGCACCCTGGGGCCCGAGGTGATCCAGCCCGAGGCCAGCACGCGGCCGACCTCGGCGATGGTCGCGGCGTCGATGTGCGGCCGGGTGAACGGCAGGAAGGCGGCGGGGGCGGTGGGTTGCGACATGGGGCGTGATTGTCAGGCTTGGGCAGGTTGCTTCAGGCTGGGCCGGGCTTCAGCTGCGGGCCATCACGACCACGCCGGCCAGGATCAGCACCATGCCGGCCCAGCGCATCGGCCCGAGGGCTTCGCCGAACAGCCACCAGGCCAGCAGGGCGTTGACGACATAGCCCATCGACAGCATCGGGTAGGCGATCGAGACCTCGACGCGCGACAGGCCGACGATCCAGACGCCGACGCTGACCACGTAGCAGGCCAGCCCGGCGACGATCGGCCACTGCATCAGGACCCTGACCATGGTCGGCAGCAGGTTGTGCAGCCCCACGCTCAGCTCGCCCAGCGGCGTGACGCCGGCCTTCAGCAGCAGCTGTGCGCCGGCGTTGAGCATCACGCCGGTGAGGATGAGGGCGAAGGTGGCCAGGGTCATGAAGGTCGATTCAGGGTTGGGGCTTCGGGAAGTTGGCGACGACGACGCGGCGCTCATCCTGCGCCACCGGCGTCATCGGCAGGCCCTGCGCCTGCAGCCCTGCAAAGGTGGTGGGCGACATCATCGCCAGCGCGGGCGGGCCGGCCGTCCACGCGCGGCTGAAAGCGGCCACGCTGGGCAGCCATTTCTGCGGTTCCTGCCGCGTGCCGAAGGCCAGTTCGTCGGCTTCCTCGACCATCACCACGGTGCGGCGCAGGTAGTAGGGCAGGGTGTGGTCGAGCAGCTTGACCGAATAGACCGGCATGTCGGGCCGCAGCACCGCCTGGATGGCCGGCAGCAGGTCGGCGCCCGACGCCGGCCGGCCCAGCGTTTCGTGGCCCAGCAGGCCCAGGGTGGTGGCGCCAAAGCAGCCGCAGGCGGCCAGCACGAAGCTGGGCAGCCGCAGGCCCCGGCGCTGCAGCAGCCACAGCGCGCCGAGCAGCGCGGCCACGGCCAGCGCGCAGCCGGCGCTGAGCCACCGGCCGTAGTCGCGCAGCACCGCCTCGCCCGCGCCGGTGCGGCCGACCAGCGGGCTGGCCAGCAGCAGCGCGCTGGCGACAGCCAGCATCACCAGCAACTGTCGGCGCCAGGCCCGGTCGTCCAGCCCTTGCAGCGCGGCGGCGCCCAGCACGGCCAGCGCCGGGAAGACCGGCAGGATGTAGCCCGGCAGCTTGGAGCCCGAGGCGCTGAAAAAAGCGAAGATGGCCAGCGCCCAGACGGCGCAGAACAGCAGCGGGCGGAAGGCCGGCTCGCGGTGGGCCTTCGATTCGGCCCGCAGCGCCCGCCCCATGCCCGGCAGCAGCCCCAGCCAGGGCGCAAAGCCGGCCATCAACTGCGGCACGAAATACCAGGCCGGCGCGCCACGCTGGTGAACGCCGCTGGTGTAGCGCTCCCAGTGTTCGTGGATGAAGAAGAACTGCCCGAATTCGGGGTTGCGCTGCGAGACCAGCAGGAACCACGGCGCGGTGATGGCCAGGAAGACTGCGCTGCCGCTGACCAGGCAGAGCCGCCGCCACAAGGCCCAGTCGCGGGCCAGCAGCGTGTAGGCGACCAGCGCCAGGCCCGGCAGCACGATGCCGATCAAGCCCTTGGTCAGCACTCCCAGGCCCATCGCGGCCCAGGCCGCCCACATCCAGTTCCGCCTGACCTTGCCGGTGTTCGCCGGGTGCTGCGCCAGCAGCAGCGCGGCGAGCACGCCGGCCAGTGCGGCGGACACGCCCATGTCCAGCGAATTGAAGTGGCTGCCGATGTTCCAGGTGGGCGCGGCGATCAGCACGAAGGCGGCCAGCAGGCCACCGCCGAACCAGCGCTGCGCTGCCAGTGCCGTCAGCACCACGCCCAGGGCGCCGCTGCTGGCCACCCACAGCCGCGACTGCCAGTCGCCGACACCGAACAGCTCGTAAGCCAGCGCTGTCAGCCAGAGGTGCAGCGGTGGCTTCTCGAAGTACTTCAGGCCCTGGTAGCGGATCGTCACCCAGTCGCCGGTGGCGGCCATCTCGCGGGCGATCTCGGCGTAACGGCCTTCGTCGGAGCGCAGCAGGTGGCGCGCTTCGAGCGTGCCGAACCAGACCAGGGCCACCGCAACCAGCAGCAACAGCACCCAGACGGGGGGGCGGGTGGCGCGGGGGGCGGGCATCGCGGGCATCGAGGCGGTGGGGGCGGCAGATCGCCCGGGACGCGCCAGCGCATCGTGGCGGCGCGAATTCTAACGAACGGGGGTGGCGGCCCTTGTTGCCGCCAGGGCTGGGGCGATCAGGCCAGCAGGCTGCCGCCTTGGCCGAGCGTGCGCTCGGCGCCGCCGCCGGCGGCATACAGGCCGCTGGGCGCCTGGCGCGGCAGCAGCACGTCGATCGCGCGGTCCAGCGAGGCGGTGGCGCGCGCCAGGGCCTCGCGCTGCGCCGCCACCTGACCGCCGGCCAGCGCCAGCCGCTGTCGCAGTTGCAGGGGTACCCCGCCATTGCGCGCCGCCCGGGTGAACTGATCGACGGCAGCCGCCAGCGCCGCGTGCAGGTCGGTCGCAGCGCGGTCGACCGCGTCCACGTCCTGCTGCGTCAGGGCCTGCGCCAGGGCGCCGAGCTGCAATTCCACGGCCGCCAGTGGGCGTTCCAGCTCGCTGGCTTGCTGCAAGGCGCGGCGTTCGTCGGGTGTGGAGATCATGGCGGTCGGGTCAACTGGGCTTGCGGCCGAGCAGTTCCTGGGCGTTGACGATCAGCTTGTCGGCGATGGCGTCCGCGTTGATCTTGAACTTGCCGTCACGGATGGCTTGCGCGATGCGCTCGACCTTCTTGGCGTCGAACGAAGCATCCGCGGACGGGCTCGCCAGCGCGGTCGCGGCGTTGGACAGCGCCACTTGCGTGCTGGACTCGGCGCCCGGGGTGGTCGCAGCAGTCGAACTCTTGCGTTCGGCTGGCTGTGGGACCGCGGGCTGGTTATTGAAAGAACCGATCTTCATGGTGATGAACTCCTGTCAGGGGCACGGCAGGGGTGCTAACCCAACGACATAGACGCTCTATCGGACGCGGCAGATCGGAACTTTAGCGGGCTTCAACATCTTTTTTGCTAAATGAGGGTGCAAGCCATGCCGTGCAGGGGCCTGCGCCTCACAGAACGACCTCGACGCAGCGGTCGCTGACAGGCTTGCCGAGCAGCACCAGGCCGTTCTTGGTCTGCACGCGCACGGACTTGCCCTCCAGGCCCGGGCCCAGGGCCTGGCCCTCGCCGGTGATGGCGTAGCCCGCGCCCGAGGCCTGGATGCGCACCGTGTCGCCGGTGGCGAACCACTGCCGGGCCTGCACCTGGGCAGCCTGCACGGCTTGTCCGGCCGCCAGGGGGCGCGACAGGCTGCGTCCCAGCAGCGGTTCGCTGCGGTCGAACAGTGGCGAGGTCGAGCTCGCCCAGTCGACGTCGACGCGCTTGAGCAGCGCCTCGGTCAGCGGCGCATCGGCCGGCAGCGCCACCGCGGCGACGATGGCCGGCGCCAGCACCTCCACCGTCAAGGGCAGCATCACCTTCCAGCGCACGCGGCCCTCGGTGCAGCGCAGGCCCAGGCGCGTGCGGCCCCAGGCTGGTGTGCCGGCGGGCAGATAGGCTTCGACGCGAGCGCAGGGCGCCAGCGTCAGCCGCGGGTCGAGGGCGCCGGGTTGCACCGTGACGCGGGCTTGCGGCGGCGCCAGGACCAGCGCGGCCTGGGTGACCAGGGCCACGCCCTGCGCCAGCACTTCGGGCGTCACCTGGGCCTGCGCCGGCCTGGACCAGGTCAGGGCGCTGCAGGCGGTGAACGCCGTCAGGGCAGTCAATACCCGCCACGCAGGCGGCCGCCAGCCGTCGGGCAGTGCAAGGGCAGGGTGCTTTTTCACGCTGGTCACTGTAGAGGCGGGCCGGCCTGTCGCAGGCCGCGAACAGGCCGGCAAACCGGCCTCTATTCGCGCTCATGCCCCGAGGCCGGGCTGCCCAGAATGCGCCACATGCCGTGAAGGGACTGCACCCCGAGGCAGCCATCCCAGCCCAGCAAGGAGCTCGCCATGATCAACCGCTTGACCGACAGCCTGGAGTTCCACACCCAGGCGCTGTCCCTGCGCGCCGAGCGCCAGCGGCTCATCGCCAGCAACATCGCCAACGCCGACACCCCGGGCTTCCAGGCGCGCGACTTCGACTTCGCCGCTGCGCTGCGCGCTGCCAGCGGCAACAACGCCCTTGGTGACGGCATCGCCCAGGGCGTGATGGCCGGCAGCGGCGGCGGTAACGCGTCGCCGGTGCTGCGCTACGCCATCCCCAGCCAGACCAACCTGGACAACAACACCGTCGACATGGACCGCGAACGCAGCGCCTTCGTCGACAACTCGGTGAAGTACGAATCCACCCTGCGCTTCATCAACGCCAGCGTGCGCACCACGCTCGACGCGATGAAGAGCTACCACCAGGCCTGACTGCGTTCCTCATCGGGAGAACTGAATGAGCATGCTCCGCATCTTCGACGTCGCCGGCAGCGCGGTCAGCGCGCAAAGCCAGCGCCTGAACACCGTGGCCTCCAACCTGGCCAACGTCGACACCGTGGCCGGCCCCGACGGCAAGGCCTACAAGGCGCGCCAGGTCGTCTTCCAGACCACGCTGATGGGCAACGTCGCGCAGCGCGAAGCCAGCGCCGGTGTCCGCGTGTCCAACATCACCGAAGACCAGACGCCGGGCCGGCGCGTGCTCGACCCCAAGCACCCCAGCGCCGACGCCGACGGCTATGTCACCTACAGCAACGTCAACCCGGTCGAGGAGATGGTCAACATGATGTCGGCCTCGCGCTCCTACCAGAACAACGTCGAGGTGATGAACACCGCGCGCGGCCTGCTGCTGAAGACGCTGCAGATCGGTCAGTAACCGTCCCACCGACAGGAATCCCCATGACCATCACCTCGGTTGCCAGCAACCCCCTCGATGCCATTGCCAGCGCGAACCAGAGCGCTTCGGCCGCCGCCGGCGTCGGATCCGTCACCAAGGCTGACACCAGCGCCACCGACCGCTTTCTGAAACTGCTGGTCACGCAGATGAAGAACCAGGACCCGCTGAACCCGATGGACAACGCGCAGGTCACCAGCCAGATGGCGCAGATCAGCACGGTCAGCGGGATCCAGGACCTGAACACCAGCGTGACCGGACTGAACGCGCAACTGGCGCAGTCGCAGGCCCTGCAGGCAGCGTCGCTGGTTGGCCACGGCGTCACGCTGGCCGGCAACAAGCTGGATGTGGCGGCCAACGACGGCACCGGCATCGGCGGCTTCAGCCTCGACACGGCGGCCAGCAACGTGAAGATCACCGTTTCCGACGCCACCGGCCAGGTGGTCGACACGCTGAACCTGGGCGCCGCGCCGACCGGCCTGAACGGCTTTCAGTGGACCGGGGCCGTCGCGGGCCAGAGCTACACCTTCGCCGTCAACGCCGTCGCCGACGGCAATGTCGTGTCCTCGACTGCGCTGATGCGCGACCGCGTCAACGCGGTGGCCATCGTCAACAACAAGCTGACGCTGGAGACCGCCTACTCCGGCGCCGTGGCCTACAGCGACGTCAAGGCCGTCAACTGAGGCGCCGCCTGCGCCAGCGCGCTGCCTTTCCCTGTCCCATCCCCGCATCACTCGACCCCGCAAGGAACACCATGAGCTTTCAGCAAGGCATTTCGGGCCTGGCCGCCACCAGCAAGCAACTCGACGTCATCGGCAACAACATCGCCAATGCCGGCACCGTGGGCGCCAAGGCCTCGCGCATCGAGTTCTTCGACATGTATTCCAGCGCGCTGGGCGGCGGCGGCGGCAAGTCCAGCGGTGTCGGCGTGGCGGTGGCAGCCGTGGCCCAGAGCTTCAGCCAGGGCAGTGTCACGTCCACCAGCAACCCGCTGGACGTGGCCATCAGCGGCAACGGCTTCTTCCAGGTCAAGACCAGCGACGACTCGGTGCACTACACGCGCAACGGCCAGTTCAAGCTCGACAACCAGGGCGACATCGTCAACAACAGCGGGGACCGCCTGATGGGCTACGCCGCCGACGCCGCCGGTACCGTCCAGTCCGGCCAGGCCCAGCCGCTGCAGTTGCTGACCAGTGCCATCCAGCCCAAGGCGACCAGTGCCGTGACCATCAGCGCCAACCTGGATTCGCGCGGTGGCGTGACCCTGCCCAACGCCGCCGCCGCCAACTACCCGATCGATTTCGCCGACGCCACGACCTACAACAACGCGACCTCGGTCAACGCGGTCGATGCCAACGGCAAGGACGTCGTCGTCACGTCCTACTACCAGAAGACCGCGGCCGACACCTGGGACGTCTACGTCACCGCCAACGGAGCGCCGGTCGGCGGTGCCACGCCGACGCCGGTCACGACCATCACCTTCGACCCGACCGGCGCCAAGCCGCTGTCGGTGCTCGGCGCTGTCCTGCCCGACCCGGTCGCCGGCACCCTGGGCACGCCGTTTGCCGTCGACATCCCCGCCGGCAAGGTGACCAACGGCGTGGGCACCCTGCCGATCAGCGGCCTGAAGGTCGACCTCAGCAGCTTCACCGAGTTCGCGGCGCCTTTCGGCGTCACCAAGCTGGCACAGGACGGCTACGCGGCGGGTGCCTTGAGCGGTGTCTCGGTCGAGACTTCGGGCGTGATCGTCGCCAACTATTCGAACGGCCGCACCAAGGCCATCGGCCAGATCGAACTGGCCACCTTCAACAACATGAACGGCCTGCAGCCGCTGGGCGGCAACGAGTGGGCCAAGACCATCAACGCCGGCGAACCGGTGCTGGGGGTACCCGGCAGCGGCAACCTGGGCACGCTGCAGACCAGCGCGCTGGAAGAATCCAACGTCGACCTGACCGGCGAACTGGTCAACATGATGATCGCCCAGCGGTCCTACCAGGCCAACGCGCAGACCATCAAGACGCAGGACCAGGTCCTGCAGACCCTGGTCAACCTGCGCTGATCCCGGCGCCAGCTGAAGGCCGGGTCGCATGGACCGCTTGATCTATCTGTCGATGGCGGGCGCCAAGGCGACCCTGCAGCGGCAGGACTCGCTGGCCAACAACCTGGCCAATGTCTCGACCACCGGCTTTCGCGCCGAGTTGCAGGCCTTCCGCGCCGTGCCCGTCCGCGGCGACGGCGCCAGCACGCGTGTCTACGCGCTGGAATCGACCGTCGGCTACAACAACGCGGCGGGGCCGGTGCAGACCACCGGCCGCTCGCTGGACGTGGCGCTGAGCGGCAACGCCTGGCTGGCCGTGCAGAGCCTGGACGGCACCGAGGCCTACACCCGCGCCGGTGCCTTGCAGACCAATGCCGAAGGGCAGCTGGTCACGCTGTCGGGCCTGCCGGTGGTCGGTGACGGCGGACCGATCCAGCTGCCGGCGAATGCCGCGGTCGACATTTCGGCCGATGGCCTGATCACCACCAAGCTGGCCAACGGCCGACCGCAGCAGGCGGGCCGGCTGAAGCTGGTGACGCCCGAGGCGGCCATGTCGCGTGGCACCGACGGCCTGTTCCGCGCCAGCGATGGCAACGACCTGACACAGGACGCCACGGCGCGGCTGCAGAGCGGCGCGCTCGAAGGCTCCAACGTGAGCCCGGTCGAGACCATGGTCGCGATGATCTCGGCCAGCCGCCAGTTCGAGCAGCAGATGCGCATGCTGCAAGGCGCCGAACAGCGCGAGCAGGCCGCTTCCAAGTTGCTCGGCAACGCCTGAGGCCGCTGCGGCCGCGGGCCTCCAGGGCCCGGAGATAGGCGACGTCAGGGGTGCTTTTCCGGCGCTCGCCGGCCTTCAGTCCGGGTCAAGATGATCCGACTGATTGAAGGACTGGAAACACCATGATTCGTTCGCTGTGGATCGCCAAGACCGGGATGGAAGGCCAGCAGGCTGCGCTGGACGCCATCTCGAACAACCTGGCCAACGTGGCCACCAACGGCTACAAGCGCGGCGGCGTGGCCTTCGAAGACCTGATGTACCAGAACCTGCGCAGCGCCGGCGCCAACAGCTCCGAGCAGACGCAGCTGCCCACCGGCCTGCAGGTCGGGCTGGGCGTGCGGGTGGCGGCCAGCACGCGCAACTTCAGCCAGGGCACGCTGCAGCAAAGTGGCAACCCGCTGGACCTGGCCATCAACGGCCAGGGCTTCTTCCAGGTGACGATGCCCGACGGCAGCACCGGCTACACCCGCGACGGCAGCTTCCAGAAGGACGCCAACGGCCAACTCGTCACCAACGCCGGCTACGTGCTGCAGCCCGGCATCAGCGTGCCCAAGGATGCCACCAGCATCGACATCGCCAGCGACGGCACGGTGACGGCTTCGATCCTGAACCAGACCACGCCGCAGAAGCTGGGGCAGATCCAGCTGGCGTCCTTCGTCAACCCGTCGGGCCTGGACGCGCGGGGCGGCAACCTGTACAGCGAAACCGCGGCCTCGGGCGCCGCCCAGACGGCGGCACCCAACACCGCAGGTCACGGCAGCCTGTTGCAGTCCTTCACCGAAGGCAGCAACGTCAACGTGGTGCAGGAACTGGTCAGCATGATCGCCACGCAACGGGCCTACGAGCTGAATTCCAAGGCCATCCAGGCGTCCGACCAGATGCTGCAGAAGCTGGGGCAGCTGTGATGGGCAGCAACCACCAGCGCCTGGTGCTGGCCACCGCCTTCATGCTGGGCGGGTGCAGCACGATCTGGCCGCGCGTCGAGGTGGCCGACACCACGCCGCCGCTGCCGCTGGCCATCGCCGTGCCGGCGGCGGCCAGCGGCTCGATCTTCCAGCCGGGCAGTTACCGGCCGCTGTTCGAGGACTTCCGCGCGCGCCTGGTCGGCGATACGCTGACGGTGCAGATCGTCGAGAAGGTCAGCGCCACACAGACCTCGACCAGCTCGATCGACAAGAGCGGCTCGATCGCCGCGTCGATCTCGGCCCTGCCGGGCGCCAGCGTGAATTCCTTCGCCCTGGGCCGCACCACCGCCACCGGCAGCAGCGCCAACAGCTTCGCCGGCAAGGGCGCGACCGTCAACAGCAACGACTTCAGCGGCACCATCACCGTCATCGTGCGCCAGGTGCTGCCCAACGGCCACCTGGTGATCGCCGGCGAAAAGCAGATCGGGGTCAACGAGAACGTCGACGCGCTGCGCTTCTCGGGCCAGATCGACCCGCGCGCCATCCAGCCTGGCAACACCGTGCAGAGCAGCCAGATCGCCAATGTGCGGCTGGAACAGCGCGGCCGCGGCCAGCAGGCCGAGTCGCAGGCCATGGGCTGGTTGGGCCGGGCCTTCATGACGGTGCTGCCCTTCTGAGGAAGACCATGAAACCCCACCCCGAACGAACTCTGCGCTGGCTCTTCGCCCTGGCCTTCGCGCTGGCCAGCACGGCCCTGTGGTGGCCGTCAGCCGCGCAGGCCTTGCCGAGCACGGTGCGGCTGAAGGAAGTGGCTGTCGTGCAAGGCGTGCGCAGCAACCAGCTGGTGGGCTTCGGCCTGGTGGTCGGCCTCGACGGCAGTGGCGACCAGGCCACGCAGACGCCCTACACCACGCAGGCCTTGAACGCGATGCTGCAGCAGTTCGGCATCACCGTGCCCGCCGGCACCAGCATCCAGCCGCGCAATGTGGCGGCGGTGATGGTCACGGCCGTGCTGCCGCCGTTTTCGAAGCCAGGGCAGACCATCGACGTCAACGTCTCGTCGGTGGGCAATTCCAAGAGCCTGCGCGGCGGCACCTTGATCGCCACGCCGCTGCGCGGCGCCGACGGTCAAATCTACGGCTTGGCCCAGGGCAACCTCATCGTCGGCGGTGCCGGTGCGTCGGCTGGCGGGTCCAAGGTCCAGATCAACCACCTGTCGGCCGGGCGCATCCCCGACGGCGCCATCGTCGAGCGTGCCGTGCCCACGCCGCTGGGCGACGGCGACAGCCTGCAGCTGGGCCTGAATGCCAGCGACTACGCCACCGCCCGGGCCGTGGCCGGCGCCATCAATGCCGCCAAGGGTTCCGGCACGGCCGCCGCCGTGGACGGTCGGACGGTGCGCGTGAAGGTGCCTGTCGGCGATGACGACCGGGTCGGCTTCCTGGCTGATATCGAGAACCTGGTGCTCGACCTGCAGCCGGCCGCCGCCCGCATCGTGCTCAACGCCCGCACCGGCTCGGTCGTGATGAACGACGCCGTCACGCTGGGCGCCTGCGCCGTGGCCCACGGCAACCTGTCGGTGACCATCAACACCACGCCGGTCATCAGCCAGCCCAACGCGATGGGCCAGGGGTCCACCGTGCAGGCCGAGAAGTCCGACATCTCGGTGACCCAGCAGGGTGGGGCGCTGGTCAACATGGCAGCCGGCACCAAGCTGGCCGACGTGGTGAAGGCGCTGAACGCACTGGGCGCCACGCCGCTGGACCTGCTGGCCATCCTGCAGGCGATGAAGAGCGCCGGCGCGCTGCACGCCGAGATCGAGGTGATCTGATGTCCGTATCGCCACTCAATGGCCGCAGCGGCAACCCGCTGGGCGCCAACAACAGCCTGGTGGCCGAAGGCCGCGAGCTGGTCGCACTGAAGGCCCAGGCCGGCGCCGACCCCAAGGCGGCGGCGCGCGGCGTGGCCAAGCAGTTCGAGTCGATCTTCATGAACGAGATCATGAAGGGCATGCGCGCGACCACGCAGGCCAGCGGCATGCTCGACAACGCCAGCACCGCGATGGGCACCGAAATGCTGGACCAGCAGTTCGCCAACCAGCTCAGCGGCCGGCCGGGTGGTCTGTCCGACGCGATCATGAAGCAGCTGGAACGGCAGATGGGCATGAGCCCGGGTCCGATTCCGGCCACCGGCTCGGCCAACAACACCCCGGCGCCGCTGTCGGCGACGCCGACGGCCACGCGCATCCCCCAGGCCGGCGCGGCCGGCTTCGTGCAGCAGCACTCGGCCGCCGCCAGCCAGGCCGAGGCTGCCACTGGTGTACCGGCCGCCTTCATGGTCTCGCAGGCCGCGCTGGAAACGGGCTGGGGCCGCAAGGAAATCCGCAATGCCGACGGCACGCCCTCGCACAATCTGTTCGGCATCAAGGCCGGCGCCAACTGGAAGGGCCCGACCACCGACGTGACCACCACCGAGTACCTCGGCGGCAAGGCCCAGAAGGTGGTGGCCCGCTTCCGCGCCTACAACAGCTACGCCGAGTCCTTCGCCGACTACGCCAAGCTGATGAAGGACAGCCCGCGCTACCGCAACGCCGTGGCCCAGGCCCAGGCCGTCAACGCCGCGGGCACCCGCACCGCCAGCGCCGCCACCGGTTTTGCGGTGGGATTGCAGAAAGCCGGCTACGCCACCGACCCCGCCTACGCCGACAAGCTGAGCCGGGTCATCAACACCACGCTGCGCCTGCAACGCCTGGTCGCCTGAACGCCGCAAGCCTGAGTCATGAGCAATTCGATCCTGACCAACATCGGCATGAAGGCGATGGCCGCGCAGTTTGCCGGCCTGCAGACCACCGGCAACAACATCGCCAATGCCAGCGTGGCGGGCTATTCGCGGCAGCAGGTCGAACTCTCGACCTCGACGGGCCAGAACCGCAACGGCGCCTTCTACGGCATGGGCGTGGACGTCGCAGCGGTCACCCGCATGCACGACGCCCATCTCAGCAGCGAGGCGGCCAACACCGCCTCGCTGGCGGCGATGGACAGCACGCGCCTGTCCCAGTTGAGCGGCCTCGAAAGCGTCTTCCAACCCGGTGAAAACGGCCTCGGCGCGGCGTCCAGCCAGTTCTTCAACGCGATGGTCGACGTCAGCAGCAACCCTGGCGATCTGTCGTCGCGGCGGGTCGCGCTGGCCCGCGCCAGCGACCTGGCTGCGCGCTTTCGCGATGCGGGCCAGGCGCTGGACAGCCTGCAGACCGGGGTTGCCACCGGACTGAGCGCCACGGTGACCGAAATCAACGGTCTGGCGCGCGACATCGCCACCGTCAACCAGAAGCTGTCGCTGACCCGCGGGCTGCCGCCCAACGACCTGCTCGACCAGCGCGACCAGCTGGTCGCCCAGCTGTCAACCAAGATCCACATCGACCGCATCGATTCGTCCGATGGTTCGACGGCCATCACCGTGGCTGGTGGCCAGCCGCTGGTGCTGGGCGCCAAGGCGGCGGCGCTGGCTGTCGTTCGCGACGCCGCCGACCCGTCGCGCAGCGCGCTGGCCCTGGTCAATGGCGGCGTGTCGCAGCCGCTGGACGAGGACACCCTGGGTGGTGGGTCGGTGGCCGGCCTGCTGCAGTTCCAGAACCAGGACCTGGTGCAGGGGCGCAACCTGGTGGGTCGGCTGGCCGCGTCGATCGGCATGGCCATCAACCAGCAGCAGGCGTCCGGCATTTCGCTGCAGCCGCCGCTGGGGCAGGTCAGCGGCTCGTCCTTCTTCGCCGTCGGCGGGCCGGTGGCGCTGCCGAAGGCTGGCAACGCCCGCGACGCGGCGGGCCTGCCCATCGGCAGCGTCAGCATGGCGGTCACCGACCCCTCGGCGCTGCAGGCCAGCGACTACAGCCTGCAGCCCGACGCCAGCGGCGGCACTTGGCAGCTGACGCGCCTGTCTGACAACGTGGTCCGCACGATCAGCAGCGGCGACGTCGTCGACGGCCTGCGCATCACCGTCAACAACGCCCAGCCCAGGGACCAGTTCCTGCTGCAGCCGGTGCGCAATGCAGCCTCGATGATGAAGGCCTTGCTCACCGACCCGCGCGACGTGGCGGCGGCCTCGCCCCTGGTGGCAACCACTGCACCGGGCAACGCCGGCACCGTGAAGGTCGGCAGCCTGCAGGTCACCACCGTGCCGCTGCCCGTGCCTGGCGCCAGCGTCAAGCTCACCTTCACCGACGACCAGGGCGCCTACGACTGGGCGCTGCTGGACGCCAGCAACAACCCCATCGGTGGCGGCAGCGGCACCTGGCATGCCGGCGAGACCCTGCCACCTGCCGGCACCGACTTCAACGGCTACACCCTGCAGATCGAAGGTGTGCCTCGCAAGGACGACGTGATCACCGTGGCGCCGACGGCGGCCAGCGGGCTGGTCACCAACAACGGCAACGCGCTGTCGCTGATGGCGCTGCGCGACGCCAACCTGGTCGACGGCCGCAACGCCACCGACGGCTACGCACAGGCCATGGCCGACGTCGGTGTGCGCGTGCAGAGCGGCAGGACCTCCTCGGCGATCTCCACCGCGGTGGCCCAGCAGGCCGAGACCAACCGCAGTTCGGTCACCGGGGTCAACCTCGACGAAGAAGGCGCGCGGCTGATCCAGTACCAACAGGGCTACCAGGCGGCCGCCAAGGTGCTGTCGGTGGCCCAGGCCATCTTCGACACGATGCTGCAGGCCGTGGCCCGCTGAAAGGTTGCGCTGAGATGCGAATTTCCACGGCTTCGGCCTTTGACAGCACGGTGGCCAACCTGCAGCGCCGCCAGGTGGCGCTCAGCGAAGCGCAGATCCAGCTGACCAGCGGCAAACGCGTGCTGCGCCCCAGCGACGACCCGGCCGCTGCGGCCCAGGTCGAGCGTGCGCTGGCCGCCGCCACGCGCAGCGAAGGCCAGCAGCGGGCCCTGGACGCGGCGCGCAATTCGATGGCGCTGAGCGAAGGCGCGCTCGGCGAGGCCGGCGGCATCCTGCAGCAGGCGCGCGAACTGATGGTCTCGGGCGGCAATGGCACCTACACCGACGCCCAACGCAAGACCGTCGCCGACCAACTGCGCAGCCTGCGCAACGACCTGCTGGCCGTGGCCAACCGCAGCGACGGCAGCGGGCGCTACCTCTTCGGCGGCCAGGGCAGTGACGGCCAACCGATGCTGGATGCGCCCGGCGGCGTCACCTACGCTGGCACCTCGGGCGGCATGCAGGCGGCCACTGGTGAGGCCATGCCACTGTCGCTGGACGGCCGCGCGGTGTGGTTGCAGGCGCCCGACCCGGCCCACCCCGGTGCCCATGTGTCGGTGTTCGACGCGCTGGATCAGGCTGTCACCGAATTGGGTACCCCGGGACGCACGGCGGCCCAGTCGGCGGCGACGGTTTCCAGCGGTCTGGCGGGCATCGATGCCTCGATGGCCAACCTGTCGAGCTGGCGTTCGGCGGCGGGGGAAGCCTTGAACCGTGCCGACACCATCGGATCGCGTTTGTCGCAGGCCAAGCTCGACGCGCAAAGCCAGCGCTCGTCCGCCGAAGACCTCGACATGGTGGCCGCCGTGTCCGACGTCCAGGCCAAACAGACCGGCTACGATGCGGCCCTGAAGACCTATTCGATGGTGCAGCGCCTGTCGCTGTTCGACTACATCAAGTAGCCGGTCCGTCCAGCGGCTGTGGCGCTGGCTGCGCTCCACCCCGAACCCGAGGCCGACACCGTGGCCGACCGTATGCAAGACCATCCCGTGCTGGGCCAGGTGGCCCTGGGCTACAGCCCGATGATCGACCCGCAGCGGGCCGTGGTGGCCTTGCGCCTGACCGTCTTCCCCGAGCGTCCCGACGCCGCCCCCGACGCCGCCGCCCTGTTGCGGGCCCTTGCCGATGTCTGGCCCCCGGTGGCAAGGCCGGCGGGCACACCGGCGCCACGGCCCCGGGTGTCGCTGAACCTGGCCGGCGAAGCCCTGCTGCGGGCCGTGATGGCCGCCGCCCCCGGCCCGCAATGGATGATCGAAGTGCCGGCCTTCATGGCCGGTGATCCCGCCAACACGGCGGCCTTGCAGCAGTTGCACGCCGCCGGCACCGGCCTGCTGATCAAGGGTCGGCCGCTGGCGCCCTTGCAGCCCGGGCTGCTGGCCTTGTTCAAGCACTGCATCCTGGAGCCGGGCGAGGACCGGCGCGACATCGCCCCGCTGGCCGACCCCGCCGGCCGCAGCATCACCCCGGTGCAGGCCGGTGCCTGCACAGCGGCCGCCATCGATGCGGCTTTCCAGCACGGGGCCGCCGCCGTGCTGGGCTGGCCCTGGGAAGACGAGACGCCGGCCGCTGCGGGCCGATCCAGCCTGCCCAGCGATATCCGCACGGTGATGGACCTGATCAGCGGTGTCGACCGCGAAGACCCCGTCGGCCAGCTCGAACCGGTGCTGCGCCGCGACCCGGCGCTGGCCTTCCGGCTGATGCGCTACCTGAACTCGCCCGCCTTCGGCCTGCCCGTCGAGGTGAACTCGCTGGGCCATGCCCTGATGCTGCTGGGCTACCAGCGCCTCAAGCGCTGGCTGGCCCTGCTGCTGGTGTCCTCGGCCAAGGGGCCCAACAGCAAGGTGCTGATCTGCGCGGCGGTGCGCCGCGGCCTGCTGATGGAGGAACTGGGCCGTGACCCCGATGACGCCGAGCGGCGCGGCGAGATGTTCATCTGCGGCGTGTTCTCGCTGCTGCCCCGCCTGCTGCGGCAGCCAATGGCCGATCTGCTGCGCAGCGTGCCGGTGCCCGAGCGCGTGCAGCAGGCCCTGCGCGGTGATGGCGGGCCCTACGGCGCCTACCTCGACCTGGTGCAGGCCATCGAACAGGAAGCCCTGTTCGACATCCGCGAACACAGCGAACGCCTGCTGCTGGGTCCGGCGACCGTCAACCGGGCCTTGCTCGGCGCGCTGAAGGCAGCCGGCGACATCGAGCCATGATCCCAGCGCCCCTGCAAGGGCCCTCCGATGCGGCCTGGCGGGTGCTGCGCGCCCTGCCGACGCCGGCGCTGTTGCAGGACGCGGCCTACCGCATCGTCGATGCCAATCCGGCGGCGGCGCAGCTGCTCGGACAGACGGCGCAGGCCCTGGTTGGCCGCGACAGCCTGGACTTTGGCCCTGGCGAGGACCGCGACCTGCAGCTCGCCCAGCGCGTGGGCAACGAACGGGCCGAACGGCAGGGCCAGCCGCTGCCGCCCGGTCAGCAACGCCTGTTGACCGCCGACGGCCGGCTGCGCTGGTTCAACACCCAGGCGCTGAGCCTGCGTGGTGCCGCTGGCGCGCGACGCTGGCTGACCCTGTGGCACGAGGTCACCGGCGAGGTGCTGGCGCGTGAACAGGCCCGCAATGCCCACGACGAACTGGCCCAGTGGTTCGAGCTCAGCGGCCACGGCATGATGGTCTACGACCCGCGCGGCCTGATCGTGCGCTGCAACGCGGCATTCGAAGCGCTGGTCGAACGCGTGCCCGAGGTGCTCGACGAAGCCTCGCCCGAGTTGCAGGCGCTGCTCGGCTGGCAGGACGGCGCGATGTCGCGCCAACTGCTGCCCGGCGCGCCGGCGCTGGAGCGTCAGGCCCTGGTGCCGGTCGACGAAGGCCGACGCCGGCGCCTCAGCGCACGGCTGGCCTGTCACACCAACGCCCAGGGCGAGCGCCGGGTGATGGCCGTCGTGCAGGACCGCAGCACCGAAGACGAACGCGACCTGGCGCAGCTGGAAATGGGCATGGTGATGGACACCGCCAGCATCGGCGTGGCCACCTACGACCCGCTGCGTGGCTGGCTGGCGCCGCGGGCGAGCGCCAGTGCAGGCGGTGGTGGTGCGGTCGACGGGGGCGCTGCCAAGGCGGCGCCGGCCAAGGTCGGCGGCGCGCTGCTGGGGATCGGCCGCGAACTGGTCGAGCCGGGTTCGCTGCCCGACTACGAACGCCTGCAGCGCGCGCTGCGCAGTGGCGAACGCACGGAAGTGCGCTACGCCGTGCGCCACCCCGAACTGGGCGCGCGCTGGCTGCTGACCCGCGTCGAGCCGGGCGCGTTGGCGGGCGGCCGCATGACGACCTCGGTGGTCACGCTGGACGTCACCGACCAAGAGCGCGCGCAGCGCCGCAACGAAGAATTGCTGCGCGAACTGACCATCATCCTGGACAGTTCCACCGCCGGCATCGCCTACCTGCGCGGCCCGGTGTTGGTGCGCTGCAACCAGCGCTTCGAGCGCATGCTGGGCTTCCCAGCCGGTGCTGCCGCCGGGGCTTCGCTGGAAGAAATCTTCGGCCGCAGCATGGGTGAGTTGCAAGGCGCACCGAATGCCGTCCAGGCCCTGCAGGCCCTGGAAGCCGGCCGGCCTTTCGAGGCCGAGTTGCCGCTGGCCCGCGGTGAGGGTCCGCCGCAGTGGTATTCGCTGTCGGTGCGCCGCGCCCAGGCCGACGGCCAGCACACCGAAGCCGTCGCCGTGCTGACCGATATCTCGCGGCTGAAGAAGCAGCAGGCCGAGTTGCAGCAGCTGCTGCGCGACCGCGAGCTGATGTTCAGCCTGTCGGAGGTCGGTATCGTCTACCAGCGCGGGGCGCGCATCGAACGGGCCAACCAGGCGATGGCCGACCTGACCGGTTGGGCCAGCACCGAATTGAGCACGCTGGACGCCGCTGCGCTCTACGAGAACGCCCGTGTCTGCGTCGAGTTCGAGGCCCGCATCGCCCAGGCGCTGCGCGAGCGTCACCGTTTCAGCGGCGAGCGCCGGCTGCGCCGCCGCGACGGCAGCCTGGTCTGGGTCCAGGTGGCGGTGCGTCCGGTCAAGGGCGACGGCGACGGCGACGACCAGGGCCGCGACGGCGAGGCCGGCGTGATCTGCTCCTTCGTCGACATTGACGAGCGGCGCAGCGCCCGCGAAAGCCTGGCCTTGCAGGCCGACCGCACGCGGGCGATCCTGAACTCGGTGCTGGTCGGCATCGTCACCGTGTCGGCCGATGGCATTCAGTGGATGAACCGATCGGCGCGGCGCATGTTCGGCGGTGAGCTGGCCGACTTCGTCGGCGAGTCGCTGAGCATCGTGGCCACGCCCGAAGCCGACCACCCGCTGCGCCGCACCGACTACCTGAGCCGCCTCGAGGAGGGTCAGGCCGAGACCTTCGAATGTCGGCTGAAGGCGCGCGACGGCCGCGAGTTCTGGGTCGTCGGCAACGCAGTGCTGACCGGCCACGCCGCCCGCGGCGCCGAACTGACCATCGCGCTGATGGACATCGAGCGCCGCCGCCAGGCCGAGGTCAGCATCGCCCAGGCCCAGGCCTCGCTGCAACGGGTGATCGAGACCGCGCCGCTGGCGATCGCGCTGTTCGACGCGCGCAGCCTGCGCGTGCAGCAGCTCAACCACACCGCGGCCAGCCTCTTCGGCCGCCCGCTCGACGCCGTGTTGGGCGCGCTGCTGGAAGAGGCCACCGCCGCGCCGCGCGCCAGGGCCCTGCGCGGCTGGTTGCAGAAGACCGCCGACAGCGGCCAGGCCGGCCAGCACGAGTGGCGCGACGAGGGCGAAGACCGCGGCGACTTCCGCGGCGAAGACGGCAGTGAAGACGGCAGCGGCGCGGGCTCGCGCGTCTGGGACTGCCGCATCGCAGCGCTGGACGACGCCAGCGCGCCCGACGCGCAGTTGCTGCTGGTGGCCAGCGACGTGACCGAGCAGCGCGCCGCCGAGCGCGCCCGCCTGCAGGCCGCGATCGCCCAGCGCGAGGTGCTGGTGCGCGAAGTGCACCACCGCATCAAGAACAACCTGCAGGGCGTGGCCGGGCTGCTGCAGCAGGGCGTGGCGCGCCACCCAGGCCTGGCCACGGTGCTGTCCGAAGCCGTCAGCCAGGTGCAGGCGATTGCCCAGGTCTACGGCCTGCAGGTCGGCGCCAGCGGGCCGCTGGACGTGGCCAGCCTGTTGCAGGCCATAGCCCATTCGGTGCAGCGCACCTTCGGCCGGACCATCACGGTGAACGTCGAAGGCGAGGTGCCGCACATGCTGCCCGAAGCCGAGTCCATCCCGGTGGCGCTGACGGTCAACGAACTGTTCACCAACGCCATCAAGCACAGCAGCGGCGGCGAGGTGCGCTGCACGCTGAGCGCCCAGGGGGAGGCGGTGCAGATCCGCATCGCCAGCCGCGCCACGCTGCGCGAGGGTTTCGACCTGAAGCAGGTGCGCGCCGGTGTCTCCGGTCTCAGCCTGGTGCGCGCCCTGCTGCCGCGCCGCAGCGCCACGATGACGCTGGTGCAGGAGGGCGACGATGTCGTGGCGACCATCGAGTTGCGCCCGCCTGGCGTGCGCTGGCCCGAGCCTGTCGCAGCGCTGGCTGCCCCGGCCTGATCGGTGACAATCCGGGCCATGAATCCACCGCTCGGCAGTCAGGGCACGATCCTCGTCGTCGACGACGACCGCCTGGTGCTGGCCACCGTCACCCACGGTCTGGGGCAGGCCGGTTACGAGGTCATCGACGCGGACAACGGTGACGACGCCATCCTGCTGGCGCGCGAACACCGGCCCGAGCTGGCCCTGCTCGACATCCGCATGGAAGGCAAGAGCGGTTTCGACGTGGCCGAAACCCTGCGCGACGCCTAC
Source organism: Betaproteobacteria bacterium (assembly GCA_947453725.1). GTDB lineage: Bacteria > Pseudomonadota > Gammaproteobacteria > Burkholderiales > Burkholderiaceae_C > Rubrivivax. The sequence goes on from CANGHH010000008.1 coordinate 60,315, forward strand.
CGCATCCCCTTCATGTTCCTGTCGGCCTTTGCCGACGAAGCCACGCTGGCCAAGGTCGAAGCGCTGGGCGCGCTGGACTACCTGGTCAAGCCGCTCGATGTCGGGCAGATCCTGCCGCGGCTGGCCGTTGCGCTGGCGCGTGTGCGCGCCGGGCAGCCCGCAGCCAGGGCTCTCGCCGTCGCGCCGGCTGCGCTGGCCCAGCCGGCGCGGCCGGTGCCCGCCGAGTTGCCGCTCGACCCGGTCGCACTGGCGGTCGGCATGTTGATGCACCGCCATTCGCTGCTTCGCAGCGCAGCCTGGCAAAGGCTGCAGAGGATGGCCGGCGAGCAGGGCCTGACGCTGCAGGCGCAGGCCGACCGCCTGCTGGACGCCGTCGAAGAGCTGGCGCGCAGCGGCGCCTGAGGCTGACGGGCGCGCCCGGGCCGCCGTCGGCGCGCCGGCTTCAGCCCGCCAGCGTGAACGTGAAGGCCGCGCCGCGGCCCGGTTCAGCCTCGGCCCAGATGTCGCCGCCATGGCGGTTGATGATGCGCCGCACCGAGGCCAGACCGACACCGTGGCCGGGGAAGTCGCTGGCGCTGTGCAGGCGCTGGAACAGGCCGAACAGGCGATCGGCCGACCGCATGTCGAAGCCCGCGCCGTTGTCGCGCACCACGAAGGCCTGGCCCTTGTCGTGCGGCGCCGTGCGCAGGCTGATCTGCGCGCGTTCGGCACGGCTGCTGTACTTCCAGGCGTTGCCCAGCAGGTTTTCCAGCACCAGGCGCAGCAGCGTCGGGTCGCCGACCGCCGTCAGACCCGGTTCGATGTCGACGTCGGCCTCGCGCTCGGGCGCGGCGCGGCGCAGGTCGTCGATGACGAAGGCCGCCAGTTGCGACAGGTTCACCGGCTGACGGGCCAGCGGTTGCGAATTCAGCCGCGCCAGCGTCAGCAGCGCATCGATCATCAGGTTCATCCGTGCCGCGGCGCCCAGCACGCGTTCGAGGTGGTCGTTGCCGACCCGGTCGAGCAGGTGGCCGTAGTCTTCCTTGACGATGCGGGTGAAGCCTTCGACCACGCGGATCGGCGCCCGCAGGTCGTGCGAGGCGGTGAAGCTGAAATTGTCGCTTTCGCCGGCCTGCGCCGACGGGGCGTCGACTTCGCTGCTGCCGTGCCGGGCCAGCAACAGACCCGACATGGCGGCCGCTTCGGCGGCCGGGCGCAGACTGCCGCCGACCGGTGCAGCCGGCGAGGCGGGCGCGTCCGGCAGAGCGCCGAAGCGCTCGACATGCCAGCCCGCCGCGACGACCGCCGCCGGTTGGCCGGCCAGCGCATCGCGCAGCGCCGTGGCGGCTGCAGCCGGCATCTGAACCGCCAGCGCGGCCAGGTCCGTCGGGTCGGATGGGCTGGGCAGCGCGGGCCACAGGGTGCGTGCGGCGGCATTGGCCTGGGCCACCCGCCAGCTGCCATCGGCAGCCTGCAGCGCCAGCAGCACCGGACCCGAAAAGGCGCGCAGTAGCGGGGCCAGCGTGGCGGCTTCGGCCGCCAGGGCCGACACCGCGTCCAGCGGCTGCGCGCTGCCCAGGAAGCCGGCGAAGGCGCCGAGGTCGTCGTGGCAGGGAACGCCGCGCAAGGCCCAGGCCGTCACGCCGTCGAGTGGCGGTAGGCTGGCCAGGCGCAGGCCGCTGAAGGCCTGCATGCCGCGCAGGCGGGCGGTCAAGGCGGGGTCGCGCGCATCGAACAGGGCGCAGGCGCTGGTTGCGCCGCGACCCGGGCCTTGCCACAGCATGAGCCGATGGCCCGAGTCGGTCTGCCATTGCCAGCCCTCGACCAGCAGCTGCCAGCTGCGCTGCTGGGCGCGCGCTTCACGCAGGCTGCGCTCGGCTTTGCGCTGCGCACGCAGCGTGCCGAGCGCAAAGGCCAGCGTTGCAGCGGCGAGCAGCGCGAAGATGACAAAAGCGGAAAAGGCCCAGCCCGGCCAAGCCGCCGCGCTGCCGCTGTCGGCGCAGCCTGCCAGCGCCAGCCCGCCCAGCCACGCGGCCGGCCGGCCGGCGGTCTTTCGACCTGGCGCCTCGCAGGTTGGTTGCATGGCGATAATTGTACGGACCGCCGCAGGCGGCCTGAGAATGCAGCCGCCGGGGAGTGGACAGCCATGCCGTCCTCGCAGCGCATGCCGCTTCATGTCCGGTCTTTCGTTCACCTCCTGGTCGATCCTGTCATGTCTTTCGCGATGAATCCCGAGTTGCCGCCGGGCGGCTCCCGCAGCCCCCAGCTCGACGAGCTGGCGTTGAGCCGCTTGCGTGAGCTGGACCCCGGTGGCCGGCATGGCGTGCTGCAGCGGGTGCTGACGGCCTTCGAGACCTCGCTGATGCGCCTGCTCGCGCAGCTGGCGGCCGAGCCCGACAGCGGCCATGCCGCCGTGGTGTTGTCGGTGGCCCACACCCTGAAGTCGTCATCGGCCAGCGTGGGCGCCTTGCAGCTGTCCAGGACCTGCGCCGAAGTCGAGCGCCGGCTTCACGACGGGGATGCGGGCGATCTGCAGGCCGACGTCTCGGGCTTGCTGGAGGCCGGCGAGTCAGCCCTGCTGGCGGTTCGGGCTATGCTGCGGGGATGAGCCTGATGTGGCCGCCGCGCCCATGACCGTCGTCCACCCTTTTGCGGATACCAGCCTGACCGCGGTGCCTGAGGTTTTGCTCGTCGATGACGACGAGATCAACCTGTTGCTGACGGGGCTCGGTCTGCGCGAGCGCGGCTTCAGACTGGTCGACGCCGACAGTGGCGCCGCGGCCCTCGAACTGCTGCGCGACTGGACGCCCGACATCATCGTGCTCGACGCGCTGATGCCGGGTCTCGACGGCTTCGACACCTGCCGCCGCATCCGTCGCATGCACGGCTATGAAAACGTGCCGGTGCTGATGCTGACCGGACTGGACGACGATGCCTCGATCACCCGCGCCTACGAGGCCGGTGCCACCGACTTCTTCGTCAAGACCACGCAGTGGAGCCTGCTGGCGGGCCGGCTGCACTACCTGCTGCGCGCGTCGCGCACACGCATCGAGCTGGAGCGCAGCAAGAGCAAGCTGGCGCGCGCGCAAGACCTCGCGCGGATGGGCAGCTTCGATTGGTGGCGGGTCGACCGCGGCAACCGGGGCGGGCTGCACACTTCGCCCGAAGCGCTGCGCGTCTTCGGATTCGGTCCGCACGAGGAGGTCTCGCTGCGCCTGATCCTGCGCATGGTGCCGCACGGCGACCGGCGGGCCTTTCTGCGGCTGCTGCACGGCGCGCTCAGGCAGTCGTCGGTGCTGGCCACCGACGTGCCCATCGTGCTGCTCGACGGCCGCCAGCGCATCATCCACGTCGAAGCCGAACCCGAATTCAACGAACAGGGCAACGGTGCGGGCTACACCGGCATCGTGCAGGACGTGACCGAGCGGCGACAGGCCGAAGACCGCATCCGCCAGCTGGCCAACTTCGACTCGCTGACCGGCCTGCCGAACCGCCGCCAGCTGATCTGGCGTGCCGAGCGGGCGCTGGAACAGGCGCGCCGCCAGCAGCGCCAGTTCGCGATGTTGCTGATCGACCTGGACCGCTTCAAGCTGATCAACGACACCCTGGGCCATGGCGCCGGTGACGAGTTGCTGGTCGAAGTCGGCCGCCGGCTGCGCGCCTGCGTGCGCCACAGCGACCAGATCACCGACGCGGCGCCCGATGGCAGCGCCAGCAGCGCCCGCTCGCACCGCTCGCTGGAAGCCGTGGGCCGCCTCGGTGGCGACGAGTTCGTCGCCCTGCTGCCCGAGATCACCGCTGACCGCGACGCCGAACGCGTGGCCCAGCGGGTGCTGGAAGCGCTGCGCGAGCCGATCTTCGTCAGTGGCCAGGAATGCTTCGTGACGGCCAGCGTCGGCGTGGCGATCTTCCCTCGCGACGGCAATACGGTGGTCGACCTGCTGCGCAATTCCGACATCGCGATGTACTCGGTGAAGGCCCAGGGGAAGAACGCCTCGGCCATCTACAGCCCGGTGCTGGCCAGCCAGGGACGCGAGAAGCTGGAACTGGAAACGGCCCTGCACAAGGCCATCGAGCGCGACGAGATCGTGCTGCATTACCAACCCAAGATCGATGTGCGCGCCGCGCGCATGGTCGGCGTCGAGGCGCTGATGCGCTGGCAGCGCGGCAGCGTGCTGGTGCCGCCGAACGACTTCATGCCCATGGCCGAAGACACCGGTCTGATCGTGCCGCTGTCCGAATGGGCGCTGCGCGAGGCTGCCCGTCAGGCGCGCGTCTGGCAGGACGCCTTCGGCTTCAACGAATCCATCGCGGTCAACCTGCCGAGCCGGCTGTTCGAGCGCAGCGACCTCGTCGAGCACATCCACCAGTGCGTGACGGCCTGCGACGTGCCGCATCGCGTGATCCGGCTCGAGATCACCGAAGACAACCTGATGAAGGAGTTGCAGAACGTCATACCTTCGCTGCACCGCCTGAACGAGATCGGCATCGAGATCTCGATCGACGACTTCGGCACCGGCTATTCGTCGCTGGCCTACCTGACCACGCTGCCGATCTCCGAGCTGAAGATCGACCGCAGTTTCGTCCGTGAACTCGGCGTCACGCCGCAGAGTTCGGCGGTCATCACGGCCATCATCGCGCTGGCCCGCTCGCTCGGCCTGCGTGTCGTGGCCGAGGGTGTCGAGACCTTGCGTCAGCTCGAGGTGCTGCACCGCCTGGGTTGTGTCGTGATGCAGGGTTTCCTGTTCAGCCGCGCCGTGGCACCGCAGGACCTGCAGGTCTGGCTGGAACAGACGGTGCTGCCGCGCAAGGCGGCCTGGATCGGTGCGGCCAGCGACGCCGAGGCCGTCGAAGACAGCCTGCGCGCATCGGGCATGCGGCCCTTTCGCTAGTGGCTGCCCCGACTGCCGCGGCGCTGGCCAAGGCTGCCTTCCGGCGGCTGGCCCAGGCGCAACTCGAACCGACACCCGAGAACTACGCTCGCGCCTACGCCGAGGAATCGGGGCAGCCCCCGGCCAGCGGTGTCGCGGTCACCGCAGCGGCCGCCGAAGGCGCTGCCGGGCCTGTCGGTCCCAAGGCCGAAGGCGCGGCCTGGGCCGCGCTGGTCATCCGCCTGTCGCGCAACCTGGAACGCGCCGGCAAGCAGTGGACCGCCGCCCGACGCAAGCAGAGCCTGCAGCGCGTGCTCGAGGGCAGCGGCAGTGATCCGCAGCGCCTGCTGCAGCGCCTGCAGTCGCTGATGGGCGCCTGGGAGAGCGACCTGCCGTCCGATGCGTCGCACCAGGGCGCCGAAGGCCCGCCCGCCGACGCCGCCGCGCGCACCGCAGCGCCAGCGGACAGCGCCGTGTGGCTGCCCTTGCTGCAAGCCCTGGGTGCCGCCGTGTGCGCCGGCCTGCCCGACGAGGCGGCCCCGCCAACGAGGCCGTTGGCGCCGCGCTCGGCTGAATCCCCGACCGATGTACCGACCGACCGCCTCGCCGACCGCCTGGCCGCCGCGGCAGATGGCATCGCGGCGGCGGGCGTCACGCCGGCGGTGGTGGCCGAGATCGGCGACCTGTGCCGGCAGGCGCGACGCGTCTTTGGTCATCGCCACCACTTGGTCGATGGCCTCAGCGCACTGTGTCAGGAGCTGACGCTCAGCCTGGGCGACCTGGCCGAGGACGGCAGCTGGATCCGAGGCCAGTGCCTGGTGCTGCAGGGACACCTGGGGCTGCCGGGCGACCGCAGTGCGGCCGAACCCGGCGACGGGGCGTTGGCCGGCCTGGCGGGCCCCGTCCAGCCCGGCCAGCCGACCTTGCGGGGTGTTCGAGCCGCGCGCAACGTGCTGGCTGAAACGCGCGGTCAGCAGCAAAGTCTGCGCACCGAGCGCCAGTCGGCGCGTGTGGCGCTGAAGCAGCTGATCCACAGCATGCTGCTCGAAGTGGGCGAGATCGGCGAGCACACCGGCCGCTTCCAGCTGGCCACGGCGCGCCATGCCGCTGCCATCGCCAAGGCCGACACTCTGGAAGGCCTTGCCGGCGTCGTCCACGCCCTGCTCGACGATGCCCGCACGGTCCAGTCGGCGGTGCACCGCTCGCAGGAGCGGCTGCTGGCCGACCGGGCGCGGGCCGACGGGCTCGAAGGCCGGGTTCGCGAGCTGGAAGGCGAGCTGCGCCGCTTGTCGGACGAGGTGTCGACCGATGCGCTGACGCAGGTCGCCAACCGGCGCGGGCTGAGCCAGGCTTTCGAGGTCGAGGTGGCGCGCAGCGAACGCCAGCGTGCGGCCGCGCCGGACGCCGCGGGGCCGTCGCTGGCGGTGGGCCTGATCGACATCGACAACTTCAAGAAGCTGAACGACACCCTGGGCCACGCTGCGGGCGACGTGGCCTTGAAGAGCCTGGCGGCGGCGGTTCGCGAACGCTTGCGCCCGAACGACCATCTGGCGCGCTTTGGCGGTGAAGAGTTCGTCGTTTTGTTGCCCGCCACGGCGGTGGACGAAGCGCAGCAGGCGCTGACCCGGCTGCAGCGCAGCCTGAGCGAGGCGCTGTTCCTGCACAACGGCCGCGAGGTCTTCGTGACCTTCTCGGCGGGTGTCACCGCCTGGCGCCCCGGCGAGACCCTGCAGGCGGCGCTGGAGCGCGCCGACGAAGCGCTGTACGAGGCCAAGCGCACGGGCAAGAACCGAAGCTGCATCGCCTGATCGGTCGCTGGCGGTCCCTGGCGCCTGCACGGCGCCTTGCGGGCATTGGACGCGTTTTGAAACAAAGCGGGTTCAAGCGCGGCCAGGGCGGGGCCGAAACACAGGGGACCGACGACGGTTTCGCCGTCTGCTGTCTGTCCGTCCCTGCCCATGAGCCTCTTCGACCCCATCACCGGCCTGTGTCGACGCGCCTTTGCGTTGATCTTCCGCCGCCACGTGAGCTTGCGTCTGGCGCCCAGCGGCGTGCGCGTGGTGCTGCAGGATCGCTCGAAACGTCCGGCCCGCGGGCGGCTGCCGACCCGCGCCGAAAAGGCTGCGATCCGCGCGCAGCAGGAATTCCAGCTGATGCAGCTCCAACTGTCCGAATTGCTGAACGACCTGCCCGAAACCCGCGGCACCCTGCGCCACCTCGTCTTCGTCGAAAAGGCCATCGCCCGCAAGGGCGTGCGGGCCTTGCAGAAGCTGCCGGTGGACGTCTTGCAGCGCGCGCTGGAGCAGCTGGAGGGCCTGGTGGTGAACTGGTCTCCGGTCGGCCTTGCTGCGCTGCGCTCGCGCATCGCCGTGGCCTTGATCGACCGCGACAAGCAAGTCGACGGCGCCGAGGCCGAGGCCGATTTCTACCGTACTGCCTCGGTCATGGACAGCTTGGCGGACAGCGCCTTCATCGACGGGGTCGACGTCAGCACGGACGACGATGCATTGACGGCGGCTTACGCCGCCTTGGGGAATCTGGCACCCGGTGCCGTCGAGTTGCAGGGCGAGCTCGGTTCGACAACGGCCAAGACCCTGGCCCAGCCAGCCGTGCGCGACGAAACGGACTTGAACAGTGAGATCCGGATCCACGGCCTGCACGGCTGATTCCACCGCTGTCGCATCAGAAGTTCATCCGCAGCGTCAGCCGCGCGGTCCACAGGCCCGGGTCCTTCGGGGCCGCGGTGCCCGTGGAGACTTGGTCGACCGAGTTCGGCTCGAAAAGCCCGCTGGTGATGCCGTCCGGCTCGCTGTCCTTGAAGCGCGCGTGCATCCAGGCGAGGCCTTGCCAGGCCTGCGGGTGGCGCCACAATGCGGTCCCTTCATCCGTTCTCCCTGGATCCAAGCCCCGCATGACCGTATCCGACCACAAGCCAGCGCTGCAGCCTCTCAGTCTCGAAGCATTGCAGGACCTCCTCGCCAAGACCGACGCGGCCATCGCTGAACGACGCGTTGAAGAACTGAAGGTCCTGGCCGACGGTTACGCGAAAAAGCTGCAGATGAACGGCTTCAGCATCCGCGAAGGTATCGACGCGCTGAAGCCCTACCTGCGCATCAAGCCGAGCTCACCAGGCTAGTCAGGCCGCGCATCGATGGGCCTGCCTGTGCCGGTCCCTGCTGACCTTGGTCGCCGGTTTCTGCCTGCGGAGGGACCTTGCCCGCCGCATCGACCTGGTTGGGCGTCGAATCGAAACCGGCGCGAGCGCGGGGATCGCCTGTAGCGCTCACTGGGGTTGGACCGGCAAGAAAAAAGCACCTGGCCTTGTGGGCTAGGTGCTTGATTGCATTGGAGCTTGTGGCTCCTCGACCTGGGCTCGAACCAGGGACCTACGGATTAACAGTCCGGCGCTCTACCGACTGAGCTATCGAGGAATACAGCCTCACAGTATAGCGTGCTTTTGCCCGCCGGGGCAGCAGTCGCTACCGAAGATCAGAAGTTGACCGCTACCGAGGCGTGCAAAACGCGCGGTGCCAGCGGGTAGAGGTAGGCGTGGCCGTACTGGTAGGGTGCTTCTTTCCAGGCGCGCTGGTTCGCCAGGTTGTCGATGCCGACGCGCCACACCGCCGTGCCGATGCCGGCCAGGCGCTGGCTGTAGCGGGCGCCCAGGTCGATGCGTGTCCAGCCCGGCGTGGCCACCGAGTTGTCGGGCAGCACCATGCGTTCGCCTTCGTGCGTGATGAAGCCCAGCACCGCCAGACCCGGCAGCGCCGCGATGTTGTAAGCGCCTTGCAGCTTCAGGCTGCTCGCCGGCACGTTGGTCGGCCGCTTGCCATTCAAGCTGGCGTCGGCAGAACTGTCGCGCCGCGCGCGCAACGCCATCGCGCTGCCGCGCAGGCTCAGGGCGCCGCTGCGCCATTCCGCTTCGGCCTCGACGCCGGTGTGGCGCGAACTGCCGTCGGCGCGCTTGACGCAGCTGGCCGCGGTGTCGCAAGTGCCGATGTCGCGCCATTCCGGACGTTCGATGTCGAAGCCGGCGACGCGCCAGTCCAGCGTGCGGCCGGACTGCTTGTAGCCGGCTTCGACCTGGTGGCTCTTCAGCGCCGGCAGGGGCCGACCGGCGTTGCTGTAGCTCGGCCGGTTGGGCGCGACTTCGGACTCGACGCCCTGGCCCCAGCTGGCGTAGGCCGTGCCGTCATCGCCCAGCGCCTGGCTCAGCGCCAGCCACGGCGTGGTGAAGGACTGGCCGTAGGCGGTGGCGCGTGAACCGTCGGTGCGCACACTGTCGCGCTGCAGGCGGCTGTGGCGCAGGCCGACCCACAGGCTGGTGTGTTCAGCCAGCGACACCCGGTCCTGCACGTGCAGTTCGGTGCTGCGCTCATCGCGGTTGGTGTTCTCGTCGGTCAGGCTGGGGTCGGCGGGCAGCCGCGTCAGGCCGTCGACGGTGCCGCTGCCGACGTAGTTGTAGGCCTGGCGGCCGAAACGCGAGTCGAAGCGGGTCGACAACACACCGATGCTGAAGCGGTGGGCCATGCCCGCCAGCGCGGCGCGGCCCGCCACATAGAGGTCCAGCGCCTGGCTGTCGCGGCGTTCGCCTTCGCTGCGGAAGTCGTACAGGTCGAAGCTGCCGTTGCTGCAGTAGCGCGTGTAATCGTTCTCGTCGCTGCAACCGAAAGGGAAGGCGATGCGGTCGTCGGTGCGCAATTGCTGGCGCATGCCATGGGCGACGAAGTCGATGCCGTCGGTGACGGCCTGCGTGTAGCGCAGCGATGCCGTGCGGCCGTCGAAGACCACCGGCAGCGACCAGGGCTGGTTGTTCAGGTTGATGCGCGGATCGACAGACCTGGCATCGGGCAGGCGGCCGCCCAGCAGGCTGAAGCCGGGCACGCTGGGCTGGCTCTGGTGGCTGATTTCGAATTCGGCTTCGAGCAGGCTGCCGCGCGCCAGTTGCGCGTCGAAGGCGCCGGCCAGCAGGCTGCGGCTGCCCCGGCTGTTGCGCACTGGCGGGTTCAGGCGGTCGGCGCTGGCGTTGATGCGCCAGCCCAGCTGGCCGTCGGTGCCGACGCGGTCACCCAGGTCGACGCTGGCGCCCACCGAGCCGGCTTCTTCGAAGCTCAAGGCCGCGCTGCGCACGCCGGCCTGCGGCCGCTTCACCACCAGGTTGACCAGGCCGCCCGGCGCGCTGGTGCCGGCCTGCAGGCCGCTGGTGCCCTTGAGGATTTCCAGTGCCTGCTTGTTGGCCTGCGGGATGACGGTCTCGGCGTTGATCGGCAGCCCGTCGCGGCGGTAGTTGAATCGGTTGTCGAGCGTGAAGCCGCGCACTGCCAGTTGGCTCCAGTAGCCCGGCGGGTTGTAGGCGTCGGTGATGCCGGCGTCCAGCCGGGTGATGTCGGCCAGGCCGCCGATGCCGGCGTCCTGCAATTGGCTGGTGGTGATGACCGTGGCCGAGAACGGTGCCGCCGACAGCGCGACGTCGCCGAAGCCCGCCAAGGTGGCGGCGTTGCTGCGGCTCTTGCCGGTGATGGTGATGGTCTGCGGGTCGGCAGCCTGGGCCCAGACCGGGCCGGCAGCCAGCGCCAGTGCGGCTTGCGCCAGCACATGCAGGCGACATTTCAGCCGGCATTTCAGCGGACGGGAGGAGGAGGTTTGAAAACGGATCGAAGATGCCATCGTGTTGCCTATGTCTTGCGATGGCAGGTGGGCAAACACTGGAAGAAGGCGCGCACGGAGAACCCGTTGGCCTGTTCAGGCTGCTTCCCTGCGCGAGGATTACCTCGTGGCCTTCAGACAACAAGTTCTGAGGCCACCGGCGCTCGCCCGATGGGGCTGCGCCGACAGGTTCAAAGGGACTTTCTCAGCCGGGCCATGACAGCCCCGCACCCCTAGCGGACGCTCCACCAACGTGGAGCGAGTCGGGATTGTGACCCAAGTGGGCGCGACCGGCCGGGCATGGCATGCAACTGGCTTAGCCTGCGTCGCCGGATGCGGCAAGATCAAGGCCCCATCCAACCCCAAGACCTGAAGGACGCTCATGGACTGGTTGAATCAATCGATCATGCGGCAGCGCGGTGTCGCGCAGGGCCGCACGCCCGACACCCATGCACTGACCGAAGCCCTGCAGGGCAAGTACCACTACACGATCGGCCCCTACTCGGACCCGGTGCTGACGATCCGCCCCGGCGACCGCGTCGTGGTGGAAACGCGGGACGCCTTCGAGGGCAAGGTCAAGACCGAACAGGACCTGCCGTCGCGCGTGCTCAGCATGCCCTTCGTCAACCCGCAGAACGGGCCCATCCTGGTCGAGGGCGCGACCAAGGGCGACGTGCTGGCGGTCTACATCGAGAAGATGTCGCCGCGCGGCCCCAACCCGCGCGGCACCTGCGCGATGATTCCCCAGTTCGGTGCGCTCAGCGGCACCTCGTTGACGGCCCTGCTGGCCGAAGACCTGCCGGAGATCGTGCGCAAGATCGACGTCGACGAAGACGGCGTCTACTGGAGCCCGCGCGTGACGCTGCCCTACCGGCCGCACATCGGGACGCTGAGCTGCAGCCCGGAGATCGATTCGATCAACACCCTCACGCCCGACTCGCACGGCGGCAACATGGACCTGCCCGACATGGGCCCGGGCAGCATCACCTACCTGCCGGTGCGCGCCGAGGGCGGCCGCCTGTTCATCGGCGACGCCCACGCCTGCCAGGGCGACGGCGAGGTCTGCGGCACGGCGGTCGAATTCGCCAGCACGACGACCATCCAGGTCGACCTGATCAAGGGCTGGCAGCTCGAATGGCCGAGGCTCGAGAACGAGGCCGTGATCATGGCCATCGGCAGCGCCCGCCCGCTGGAAGACGCGACGCGCATCGCGTACAAGGAGCTGATCCTGTGGATGGAAGCCGAGTACGGCTACGACCGCTGGGACGCCTACATGATGCTCAGCCAGTGCGGCCAGGTGCGCCTGGGCAACTTCGTCGACCCGAAGTACACGGTCGGCGCCGGCATCAGCAAGAAGTACCTGGCGCTGCCCTGAGCAGCGCCTTCCACAGCAACCGAGAGAGGAGCCAGCATGGATCTGGGATTGAAGGGTTTGAAGGCTGTCGTCACCGGCGGCACCAAGGGCATCGGCCGCGCGATCGCGCAGACGCTGGCCGCCGAAGGCGCCGACGTGGCCTTCTGCGCCCGCAACGCCGACGAGGTGGCGCAGGCCGTGAAGGACTTCGCACCGTATGGCGTCAAGGTCATCGGGCGCGCGGTGGATGTGGCCGACGGCCCGGCGCTGGCCGCCTGGGTGGCTGACTTGGCTCAGCAATTCGGCGGCATCGACATCGTGGTGGCCAACGTCAGCGCGCTGGCCATCGCCACCGACGAAGCCGCCTGGCAGCGCGGCTTCGAGGTCGACATGATGGGCACGGTGCGGCTGGTCAACGCCGCGATGCCCTTCCTGGAAAAGAGCGCCAAGCCGGCCATCGTCACGATCTCCAGCGTGTCGGGCCGCGAGATCGATTTCGCGTCCGGCCCTTACGGCGCCTTCAAGGCCGCCATCGTCCACTACACGCAGGGGCTGGCCTACCACCTGGCCGGCAAGGGCATCCGCGCCAACACCGTGTCACCGGGCAACACCTACTTCCCGGGTGGCGTCTGGAACCAGATCGAGACCGGCAACCCCGAGTTCTTCAAGATGGCGCTGGGCATGAACCCGACCGGCCGCATGGGCACGCCGCAGGAAATGGCCAACGCGGCCGTCTTCCTGGCCAGCCCGGCCGCCAGCTTCGTCACCGGCACCAACCTCGTCGTCGACGGGGCGCTGACCAAGGGCGTCCAGCTCTGAGCGAGCCGGCGCGGTGCCGAGCCGGCGCGGTGCGCGCGCCGCGTCAGCCCGGCGCCGAGGCCTGCAGCAGTTCGCCCAGCGCGGCGTTGATGAAGGCCTCGTCGACCGGGTTGTTGGCCGGCATCCCGGCGCGGTGGCCCCAGTCCGACGGGATCACGCGCAGTTCGGCGTGCCGCATCGCGGCGACCTCGCGCCGGTTGTCCTCGACCTGGAAGTACAGGTCGGTGGCGCTGGGCATGATCAGCGCGCGGGCCTGGATGGCGGCCAACGCGGCGGGCAGGTCGCCGCCGTAGGTTTCGTTGGCGCTGATGTCCCCGTGCTGCCAGGTCCAGAGGTGGGCGAGCAGGTTGGCCGGGTCGCGCTTCAGGAAGTTGCCTTCCCAGTTCGACACCAGGTAGTCCTCGACCGACGAGCAGCCGGCCTGGCGCCAGAGTTCGTCGCGGTAGAAGGTCTGCGACATCGCCCAGCCGGCGTAGACGCGGCCCATCGCGCGCAGGCCGCGCTCGGGGAAGCCGGTGAAGCGGCCGTCCTGGAAGTGCACGTCAGCGGTCAGCGTGGCCTTCACGCCTTCCAGGAAAACCCGGTTGTGCGGCGAGGTCCTGGCCGCGCCGCAGATCACCGCCAGCCGGTCGACCGCATTCGGGAACAGCGCGGCCCAGTGGTAGGCCTGCATGCCGCCCATCGACCAGCCGCAGGCCAGCGCGATGCGTTCGATGCCGAAGGTTTCCTGCAGCATGCGGCGCTGGACGCGCACGTTGTCGGCGAAGGTGAAGTGGGGCCAGCGGCTGCCGTTGGCGGGTTGTACCGCGTTGCTCGGCGACGACGACAGGCCGTTGCCGAAGAGGTCGGGCGTGACGATGAAGTAGCGCGTCGGGTCCAGCGCACGGCCCGGGCCGATCATCCATTCGATGTCGCCATGCTGTGCGCCGAAGGGCGTCAGCCACAGGATGACGTTGCTGCGGTCGGCGTTCAGCGTGCCGTGGGTCTGGTAGGCCAGCCGCGTGTTGCGGTGGGTCAGGCCGGACTCCAGCACCACGGCGCCGGCGTCGAAAAACTGGGTTTCCATCGGATGCTTCCTTCAACCGCCCAGGTAGGCGGCCTTGACCAGGGGGTGGGCCTGCAGGCTGGCGGTGCGGTCTTCCAGCACCACACGGCCGTTTTCCAGCAGGTAGCCGCGCGTGGCCACGGCCAGCGCCATGGCGGCGTTCTGCTCGACCAGCAGGATGGTGACGCCTTGCTGGTTGATGCGCACAATCTGCTCGAAGAGCTGTTCCACGATGATCGGCGCCAGGCCCAGCGAGGGCTCGTCGAGCAGCAGCAATTTCGGCCGGCCCATCAGCGCGCGGCCTACCGCCAGCATCTGCTGCTCGCCGCCCGACATCGACCAGGCCAGCTGGGTGCGCCGCTCGGCCAGTCGCGGGAACAGGGTGTAGACGCGGTCCAGGTCGTCTTCGATGGCATCGCCCCGCCGGCGCCAGGGCGTGGCGCCGATGGCCAGGTTCTCCGCCACCGTCAGCCCCGAGAAAACGCGGCGGCCCTCGGGCGACTGCGCCAGGCCCAGCCGGACGATGGCTTCGGGCGTCCGGCCGTGGATGTCCTGGCCGAGGAAGCGGATCTGCCCCTGCGTCGGCCGCAGCAGGCCCGAGACGGCGTGCAGGCTGGTCGTCTTCCCGGCGCCGTTGGCGCCGATCAGCGTGACGATCTCACCGGCCTGGACGGTGAAGGACACGCCGTGCAGCGCGGTGATGTTGCCGTAGCGAACCTGCAGGTCGCGCACCTCAAGCATGGTCGGGCTCCGGTGTCGCGGCGGCGGCGTTCGGGGTTGAAGGCGTCTGGCGCGGACGGCCCAGGTAGGCCGCGATCACGGCCTCGTCGGCCTGCACCTGCTGCGGCGTGCCTTCGGCGATCTTCTTGCCGAAGTCGAAGACCGTGACGGTGTCGGAAACACCCATCACCAGGCGCACATTGTGTTCGACGAAGACCACGGTGATGCCGGCATCGCGGATCGCGACGATCAGTGCCATCAGCCGCGTGCTCTCCTGCGGGTTCATGCCGGCTGCGGGTTCGTCGAGCAGCAGCACGCGCGGCCGGGTGGCCAGCGCGCGGGCGATCTCGAGCAGGCGCTGCTGTGCGTAGGCCAGGCTGCCGGCCGGCCGCTCGGCCAGCGCCGCCAGCCCGACGAAGTGCAGCGCCTGCAGCGCGGTCTCGCGCAATGCCTGTTCCTGGCGACGGTGGGCCGCCGTGCCGGCCAGGATGGCCAGCAGGCCGCGCCAGCCCGCCGGCTGGTGACAGGCCGCGCCGACCATCACGTTCTCCAGCGCGCTCAGGCTCTTGTAGACGCGGATGTTCTGGAAGGTCCGCGACAGGCCCGCCCGCGCGATCGCGCTGGGTCGGCGTCCGATCAGTTCGGTGCCGCCCAGCTGCACCGACCCAGCCTGCGCCACGTAGGCCCCGGACAGCACATTGAGGAAAGTCGTCTTGCCCGAGCCGTTCGGCCCGATCACCGCGTGCACCGTGCCGGGTGCCACTTGCAGGCTGACGGCGTCCAGCGCCACAAGTCCGCCGAAGCGCTGTGTGACGGCTTGAACGGACATGCCGCCCGCCGTGCGGGCGTTGCTGGCAGCCCCATCGACGCGCGCTGTCAGAAAGCGGGCGTCGGCCGGTTGCGCCGCATCGACATCCGCCGCAGCCGGCTCGGTCATCGCCGGCGCGCTGCGCCGCCAGCCTGGCAGCCGCTGCCGCAAGCTGACCAGGCCCTCGGGCAGGAAGCAGACCATCAGAATGATGCCGACGCCGTAGAGCACCAGGTACCACTCCTTGAGGAAGCGCAGGGCTTCGGGCAGCACCGTCAGCACCGCGGTACCGACCACCGCGCCGACCGCCGAGCCGACGCCACCGATGACCAGCATCACGAAGAAGAGCACCGCCTGCGCGTTGCTGAACAGGTCGGGGCTGACGTAGTGCAGGCTGGAGACATAGAGCGAACCGGCCACGCCGGCGTAGACCGAGGACAGCGTGAAGGCCAGCATCTTGGTGCGCACCGTGTCAACGCCCATGACCTCGGCGGCGATCTCCGAATCGCGCAGCGCAATCATCGCCCGGCCGATCTGCGAAGCCCGGATGCGCAGCGACAGGCCCAGGCCCAGCGCCGCCCAGGCCAGCAGGAAGTAGTAGTGCTCGCGGTGACCGGTCAGCGTGTGGCCGAACAGCGTGATGCCGGGCACGTTGCGCAGGCCCGAGGTGCCGCCTGTCACCGTTTCCCAGTGCACCAGCACCAGCTGGACGATCTCGCCGAAGGCGATCGTCGCCATCGCCAGGTAGAAAGCCCGCAGGCGCAGCGTCGGCACACCCAGCAGCAGGCTGCACAGGCCGGTGGCCAGCGCGGCCAGTGGCAGCGCGAACCAGAAGGAAACCCCGTTCAGCGTCAGCAGCGCCGTGGCGTAGGCGCCGATGCCCCAGAACGCCGCCTGGGCGAAGTTGATCTGCCCGCAGTAGCCGGTGATGAAGTTCAGACCGACGACCACGATCAGGCTGATCAGGCCGAGGTTGACCAGTTGCATCGCGTACTGGCCCGGCACCAGCGCCGGCAGCAGCAGCAGCGCCGCCAGGCCGGCCAGCCAGCTCGGCCGCGAAAATTTTTGCATCAGGCCGCGGCTCATACGCGCTCGCTCTGCTTCTCGCCGAACAGGCCTTGCGGCCGAACGAACAGAAAGCCCAGGAAGAGCAGGAAGGCAATGGCGTCGCGGTAGTCCGACGAGAGGTAGCCGGCGGCCAGCGTTTCCACCAGCCCCAGCAGCAGGCCGGCGAGCACCGCGCCGTAGAGGTTGCCGAAGCCGCCGATGACGCTGACGATGAAGGCCTTCAGGCCGAGCGAGCTGCCCATCGCCGGGTCGGCCAGGAACAGCGGCGCCACCAGCAGGCCGGCCGCGCCGGCCAGCATCGCGCCCAGCATGAAAGCCACCGCCACGGTGGTGCGCACGCTGACGCCGACCATGCGCGCCATGTCCATGTCCATCGAGGTGGCGCGCACCATGGTGCCGAAGCGGGTGTGCTTCATGAAGGCCCATTGCGCCAGCAGCAGCACCGCGGTGGCCGCGAAGATGAACAGCACGTGCTGCGGAATGACCAGTTCACCCAGGTGCACCTGCGCCGAACCGAAAGGCGAGGGCAGCGACTGCGGCAAGGGCCCGAAGGCGATCAGCACCAGGTTCTCCAGCACGATGCCGACCGCGATGGTGGTCAGGATGGCCAGGTAGAAGGGCTTGCCGCGCAGCGGGTAGTAGGCCACCAGCATGAAGATCAGGCCGACCAGCGCCATCGCCGCGAAGGTCACCAGGTAGGCCAGCCAGATCGGCAGGCTGGCCTGCACGATGGTCGTCACGCCCAGGAAGGCGCCCAGCATCAGCAACTGCCCCTGCGCGAAGTTGACGATGCGCACGGCATTGAAGATCTGCAGCAGGCCCAGCGCGATGAGGGCGTAGATGGCCCCCATCGCGAGGCCGTTGATGGCGAGTTGAAGCATGGGCGTGTAGGGCGGCGGCGCTGAGCGGTCGGCCCGCGATCAGTAGCCCGTTTCCTTGATCGTGCCGACCAGCTCGGTGGCCTTGCCCTTGTTGCGGTAGATGCCCATGGTGTGCGCCAGGTCGCCGTCCTTGTCGGCGGTGTAGCTGATCAGCAGGCCCTTGGCGTTCCTGGTCGCACGCAACTCGTCGCGCAGCTTGGTGCGGTCGCAGCCGACCTTTTCGATGGCGGCCTTCAGCAGGTACAGGCCGTCGCGGTAACCGACCGCGAAGTTGTCGGCCGGGATCTTGCTGCGGTCCAGCACGCGCTTGGCGAAGGCCTGCGCCGGGGCGTCGGTGCCGACCTGCGGGAACAGGCCGCCGATGGCCAGCGCGCCGTCGGCTTCCTCGGGCGTCAGGTTGGCCAGCGTGGTGGCGGCCACCGTGCTGGCGTTGCCGATGACCGGAATGGCCAGGCCCAGCGCCAGGCGCTGCTTCATCACCAGCGCGACGTCGCCCGGGCGGCCCCACAGCACGAGCACGTCGGCGCCCGAGGCCTTGATCTTGGTCAGCTGCGCGCTCATGTCCTTGTCGTTCAGGCCGTAGCTTTCCACGGTCACGGGCTTCACCTTGAGGCGGTCGAAAGTCGCTTGCAGGCCCTTGGACGCACCCAGTCCGTAGTCGTCGGAGACGGTCAGGATGGCCGGCCTGGTCTTCTTCATCGTCTCGACGACGTAGGCGGGCACGGCTTCGGCCAGCTGGCCGTCGTGCACGTGCAGGCGGATCAGCCAGGGGTTGGCGCCCTTCATCAACTGCGCGTTGGTGCCGGCGATCAAGGTCGGCGTCGCGGCGGCCTTGATGCTGTCGCTCTGCGTGAAGATATGCGGGCTGATCATCGACGAGAACAGCGCCACCGGCTTGTCTTCCAGCAGGCGGTTCAGCGTGTTCAGCGCGGTGGTCGACGAGCCGGTGGCGTCCTCGATGGCCAGCTTGAACTTCTTGCCACCGACACCGCCGGCGGCGTTGATTTCCTCGACCGCGTCTTCGAGGCCCAGCTTGGCCTGCACGCCGAGCAGCGCGACGCCGGACGTCAGCGGCGTGGTCAGCGCGATGGGGATGGGGCTGGGGCAGCTGGCGACGCCCTGGGCGTGCGCGGCGCTGGCCAGGCAGGCCATGGCGATGAGGGCGAGGCAAGGGGTCGGGTTCTTCATCTGGGGGCTCATCAGGAAGTGGTGGGCATGGAGGCGCCGGCAAGAGCGCCCGGGCAACGGATTCGCAAGATGCATGCCGCGCTCATGGAGTCCGCCAGGCCTGCATCGACCCTCGTGGAGCCCCAAAACGGGACGTCCGCACCAAATTGAATACGGTTTGGGATCCCAATTGAGATGCAATTCGGTGCACAATTTTGTCAGCACCAGCCGAAAAGGCAAGGCACGCCACTTGCAACGCTCCGTCCATGCCCCATCCTGACGTCCTTGCCAGCCCGCCCGAAGCTGCCGCCGAGAAATCGCCGGTCGGCAAAGCGGTCTACGAAAGCATCAAGGCCGACATCTTCGATTTCCGCATGGCGCCCGGCCAGCGCTACTCGGAGCAGGAACTGGCCAAGCGCTTCGGGGTGTCGCGCACGCCGCTGCGCCTGGCGCTGCACGTGCTGGCCAGCGAGGGCTACCTCGACCACACCGGTGGTCACGCCGGCTGGCTGGTCAAGCCTTTCGACCTGGGCTACTACGAAGATCTCTACGACTTCCGCACCCAGATCGAACTGATCGCCGTGCGCCGGCTGTGCGCGATGGATCCGGCGCCCGACCTCAGCGCGCTGTGCGCGTTCTGGCGCGTACCGAAGAGGGCCCGCGTGCTGGACGGCGCCACCGTGGCGCGCGAGGACGAGAAGCTGCACAACACGCTGGTCGCGCTGTCCGGCAACCGCGAGATGCTGCGCACCCACAGCGACCTGACCGAGCGCATCCGCATCATCCGTCGGCTCGACTTCATCGAACCGGCGCGCATCAAGGCCGCCTTCGACGAGCACGACAAGATCCTGGCGGCGCTGCTGGCCCGAAAGGCCGGCGACGCCGAGATGCTGGTCAGCGCGCACATCGGCGCTTCGCGCGCCGAGATCCGACACATCACGCTGCACCGCCTGTCGCTGGCGGCGCAGCAGGGCGCCCACGCCTCCACCACCACCCGCATGGCCTGAGGACTTCGCGATGCTTCCCTTCGACACCCTCCTGGCCGGCGGCCACCTGATCGATCCGGCGCAAGGTCTCGACGGCCTGTACGACGTGGCCGTGCAGGGCGGCCGCATCGCCGCCGTGTTGCCCGCGGGCAGCGGCGTCACCGCCGCACAGACCATTGACGTCAGTGGGCAACTGATTATCCCCGGGATGATCGACACCCACGCCCACGTCTTCCAGCACGTCACCGGCCGCTTCGGCCTGGAGGCCGACCTGTGCGGCGTGCACTCGGGCGTGACCACGCTGATCGACCAGGGTGGGCCTTCGTGCATGACGCTGCCGGCCTTCCGCGAGTTCGTCGTCAAGCCCAAGCACACCCGCGTCTTCGCCTACCTGTCGTCCTACCTGGTCGGCGGCATGGAAGGCCACTACTACCCCTCGCTGTACAAGCCCGACTGCGTCGACGTGGCCGCCACCGTGAAGGCCGCGCTGGCCAACACCGACATCGTCAAGGGCTTCAAGGCGCATGCCGAACTGGGCGGCTTCGCGCGCTGGGGCATCGAGGTGATTCGCCTGTCGGCCGACATCGCGCGCCAGGCCGACCTGCCGCTGTACATCCACTTCGGTCAGCTCTGGCCGCTGCCGGTGGATGGCGCTGAAGGCGGCACGAACGGGGTCGATGCCGACACCATCCTGGCCGAGGTGGTGCCGCTGCTGAAAGCCGGCGACATCCTGGCCCACCCCTTCACCCGCCACCCGGGCGGCTTCGTCAATCGGGAAGGCGAGGTCCACGCCGTGGTCCGCGAAGCGCTGGCCCGCGGCCTGAAGGTGGACGTCGGCCACGGCTCGCACTTCAGCTACAAGATGGCGCGCATCGCGCTGGACGCCGGCATCGTGCCCGACACCCTGGGCGCCGACATGCACGGCTACAACACCGCGGTGCCGGCCCCGGCCGGCACGCCCGAAGTCCACAGCGACACCGACCACATGTTCTTCGGCCAGGTGCGCTTCAGCCTGGCGTCGGCGATGACGGCCATGCTGGCGCTGGGCCTGCCGCTGACCCAGGTGGTGCGCATGGTGACCTGCAACGTGGTGGACGTCTTCGGCCTGCCCAAGGACCTGGGCACGCTGGCCGTCGGCAACCCGGCCGACATCAGCGTGCTGCACGACGAGACCGGCCGCTTTGCGCTGCGCGACAACGAGGGCACGCAGCTGGTCGGCGAGCGCCTGCTGCGCCCGGCCTTCTGCCTGAAGGACGGCGTGCGTTTCGACGCCGATGCGTCCATCCTGCCGGTGGTGCAGGCCGCATGAAGCCGAACGAGCCGCCCTCTCACGGCGTCGGTGCGCCGCTGCGCCGAAAGGAAGACGAGCGCTTCCTGCACGGCCGTGGCCAGTACGTGGCGGACCTCCGCCTGCCGGGCATGCTCGACGTCGCCTTTGTGCGATCGCCGCTGGCGCACGGGCGGCTGGTCTCGATCACCAAGCCGGCTGGCCGTGAAGGCGAGGTCTACACGATGGACGACCTGGTCGGCGTGCGGCCGATCCGCGCCGTCTCGGGACTGGCCGGGTTCAAGCCATCGGACCAATGGCCGCTGGCCCGCGGCAAGGTGCGCCAGGTGGGCGAGACCATCGCGATGTGCGTGGCGACCAGCCGCGCCCGCGCCGAGGACCTGGCCGAGCAGGTGCAGGTCGAGATCGACAGCCTGCCGGCCGTGGTCGACATGCTGGCTGCGCGCAGCGCTGCGCCGCCCGCGCTGGTTCACGACGACTGGGGTGACAACGTCTTTCTGCACACCCACGTCAAGGGCGACCTGGCGGCGATCAAGGCCGGCGCGCCGATCCAGGTGCGGCGCCACATCCGCACCGCGCGCCAGAGCATGGCGCCGATGGAGGGCCGCGGCGTGGTCTGCCAGTGGGACAGCCGGCTCGAACAGCTGGTGATGCACAGCGCCGCGCAGATGCCGCACATCAACCGCGCCGGGCTGTCGGAATGCCTGGGGCTGGACCAGGGCCAGATCCGCGTGATCGCGCCCGACGTCGGCGGCGGCTTCGGCTACAAGGGCATCCTGCTGCCCGAAGAGATCTGCCTGGCCTGGCTGGCGATGCAGCTGCAGTGCCCGGTGCGCTGGATCGAGGACCGCGGCGAGCAACTGACGGCCAACGCCAATTGCCGCGAGCACGACTACGACATCACGCTGTACGCCGAACGCGATGGCCGCCTGCTGGCTGTCGACTGCGACGCCACGGTGGACTCGGGCGCCTATTCGTCCTACCCCTTTTCGGCCTGCCTGGAAGCAGCGCAGGTCGGCTCGATCCTGCCTGGCCCCTACAAGATGGCGGCCTACGACTGCCGCACCTGGAGCGTGGCGACCAACAAGCCGCCCATCCTGCCCTACCGCGGCGTGGCGCGCACCGGGGTTTGCTTCGCCATCGAGTTGATGATGGACGCGGTGGCGCGGGCCGCCGGCCTCGAGCCGCAGGCCGTGCGCCTGGCCAACCTGGTGCAGCCGCAGGAGATGCCTTACGACAACATCACCGGCAAGCACTTCGATTCCGGCGACTACCCGCAGGCCCTGAACCGCGCCATCGAGGCGCTCGACCTGCCGAAGTGGCGCGCGCGCCAGCAGGCGGGCGGCGAGCCCCACATCCGCATCGGTGTGGGCCACTCGATCTATTGCGAGCAGGCCGCGCATGGCACCTCGGTCTACCACGGCTGGGGGATTCCGATGGTGCCGGGGTTTGAGGGCTGCCACGCCCGGCTGACGCCCGACGGCGTGCTCGAACTGCGCATTGGCGCGCATTCGCACGGCCAGGGCATGGAGACCACGCTGGCCCAGGTCGCGAACACCGTGCTCGGCATCACCGAGCAGCGTGTGCGCCTGGTGCACGGCGATACCGCGCTGTCGCCTTACTCCACCGGCACCTGGGGCTCGCGCTGTGCGGTGATGTCGGGCGGCGCGGTGGCCGCCGCCTGCAAGGCGCTGCTCGAGCGCGTGCAGGCCATCGCCGCGGCCTTGCTGGACGCGCCAGCGGCCACGCTGTGCGCCGCCGACGGGGCCGTCACCGACCCGGCCAGCGGCCGCAGCGTGACACTGACCGAAGTCGCCCACGCCTGGTACCGCCAGCCGCAGCGCATGCCGGCCGACGTCAACCCGGCCGGGCTGGAAGTCACCGCCGGCTACAAGGCGCAGCGTGACACCGGCACCTTCAGCTACGCCGCCCACGCCTGCGCGCTGGCGGTCGACACCGAACTGGGCACCGTCGAAATCCTCGACTACGTGATCTGCGAAGACGGCGGCGTGCTGCTCAACCCGCTGATTGCCGACGGCCAGGTGCTGGGCGGTCTGGCGCAGGGTATCGGCACCGCGCTCTTCGAGGAGATGCCCTACGACGCCGACGGCCAGCCGCTGGCGCCGACGCTGGCCGACTACCTGCTGCCGGGCGCCACCGAAGTGCCGATGGCCCGTCTCGACCACATGGAAACGCCGTCGCCTTACACCGAGTTCGGCCAGAAGGGCATCGGCGAAGGCGGGGCCATCGCGCCGCCGGCGGCCATCGTCAACGCGATCAACGACGCCCTGGCCGCGCTGGGCGTCGAGATCACCGAATGCCCGGCCTCGCCGCGGCGCATCCTGCAGGCCCTGCAGCGCGCCCGCGACACCGGCGCTGCCGCGAAGCAGGCGGTGCCGGCATGAAGGCCGCCGCTTTCGGCTACGACGCCTGCGACAGCACCGCGCAGGCCCTGGCGCTGCTGCAGCCGCGGGCCGGCGATGCCGACGACGCGCTGGTCCTGCCGTGCAGCGGCACGCAGTCGCTGGGGCCGATGCTGAACCTGCGCCTGTCGCGTCCGGCGCGGCTGGTCGACCTGGGCCGCATCCCGGCGCTGATCGCCGTCATGCGGCTGGAGGGCTGGCTGCGCATCGGTGCGGCCGTGACCCATGCCCGCATCGAGGACGGCGACGCCGCCGGCGTGCCCGACGTGACGCGCGGCCTGCTGCCGCAGGTGGCCGCCCACATCGCCTACCGCGCGGTGCGCAACCGCGGCACCGTCGGCGGCAGCCTGGCCCACGGCGACCCGGCCGGCGACTGGGTCAGCGTGATGACGCTGCTCGATGCCCGGCTGCTGCTGATCGGCCCGGCCGGCGAACGCCGCGTCGCCGCCAGCGCCTTCTACGCCGGGCCTTACACCACCGCGCTGCAGCCCGGCGAACTGCTGGCCGCTGTGGAGGTGCCGGTGTTCTCCGACCGCGCCCGCTGGGCCTACCGCAAGCTGTGCCGCAAGCCGGGTGAACTGGCCGACGCCATCGCCGGCCTGTGGTTCGACCCGGCCCTGGGCGTGTCCCGCGCCGTGCTGGGCGCGCCCGATGGCATGCCGCACGCGGTGTCCGGCGAAGCCGCCGTTCAAGCGCTGCGCGACCCGGCCGCCGTCGGCCGCCAGCTCGACGCCCTGCACATCACCGACCCCGTCCAGCGCCAGTGGCACCAGGCCATGCTGCGCCGGGCCTGGCTGGACATCGACGCCGCGCGACCATGAGCCCCATCACCCTGCACATCAACGGCCGCACGCGCTGCGCCGAGGCCGAAGGCCGCACGTCGCTGGCCGACCACCTGCGCGAACAGCTGGGCCTGACCGGCACCCATACCGGCTGCGAGCACGGTGTCTGCGGTGCCTGCACGGTGCAGCTCGACGGCGCGCCGGTGCGTTCTTGCATCACGCTGGCCGCGGCCTGCGAGGGCCGCAGCGTGCGCACCGTGGAAGGCTTTGCCGGGGACGCCGTGATGGCCCGGCTGCGCGAGGCCTTCAGCGCCGAGCACGCCCTGCAATGCGGCTACTGCACGCCTGGCATGCTGGTCACCGCGCACGACATCGTCACCCGCCTGCCGCAGGCCGACGAGGCGCGCATCCGGCTCGAACTGGCCGGCAACCTCTGCCGCTGCACCGGTTACCGCGGCATCGTGCGCGCCATCCAGCGCGTGCTGGCCGAACGACCGGTCCTCCTGTCCCCCTGATGCGGCCCCGTCCGCACCAGTCCCGTTTCCACCTCACTCCAACACCGCAAGGACCTTCCATGTTGCGCAGAACCTCGATCTTCAACCTCGGCAGGCTGGCGGCACAGGCCACGGTCACGGCCGCCCTGTGGGCTGTCAGCAGTGGCGCCTGGGCCCAGGACGTCATCCGCATCGGCGCGCCGCTGGCGCTGACCGGTGGCCTGGCCGACGAAGGCAAGAAACAGCAGGTCGCCTACGACATGTGGCTCAAGCGCGTCAACGCGGCCGGCGGCATCCAGGTCGGTGCGAAGAAGATGAAGGTCGAACTGGTGACCTACGACTACCAGTCCGACGAGAAGCGCGCCCAGCAGATCGCCGAACGACTGATCACCCAGGACAAGGTCGACTTCCTGACCGCGCCCTTCGGCTCGGGCCACACCAAGGTGGTGGCCGGCGTGGCCGAGCGCTACGGCGTGCCGGTGATGGCCTCGGTGGCGTCCAGCGAAACGGTCTTCAACCAGGGCTACAAGTACCTCTTCGGCACGCTGGCGCCCAACGGCGGCATCGTGCAGAACATGGCCGTGATCTTCACGCGGCTGATCCCTGGCGTGAAGAAGATCGCCATCCTCGGTCGCGAAGATGTCTTCCCGCGCGCCATGGCCACCGAGATGAAGAAGGCCGCCGAGGCCAACGGCATCGAAGTCGCCTACAGCGAGTTCTACCCCGTGGGCACGCTGGACCACGCCGCCGCGCTGTCGAAGATGAAGGCCACCGGCGCGCAGTGGGTCTTCATCACCGGCTACACCCAGGACCTGATCCTGGCGCGCAAGCAGATGGGTGACCTGAAGTTCTCGGCGCCCATCGTGACCATGGTCACCGGCCCGTCCTACCGCGAATTCGTCGACGGCCTGGGCAAGCTGGCCGACGGCGTGACCAGCGCCTCCTGGTGGCACCACTCGCTGACCTACAAGTCCGACGACATCTTCGGTTCGACCGAGGCCTTCTACAAGGAATTCGTGGCCCGGGAAAAGAAGGATCCCGACTACGTCAACGCATCCGCCGCCGCCGCGCTGGTGGTGTTGCAGAAGGCCATCGAGAAGGCCGGCACGCTGGACAAGGCCAAGGTGCGTGACGCCCTGGCCGCGACCGACATCCTGACCTTCTACGGCCCGGTGAAGTTCACCGCCAACGGCATGAACCAGGGCCGCGATCTGCCGATCATCCAGGTCCAGGGCACGAAGATCGTGCCGCTGTACCCGACGCCGATCAAGGCCGGTTCGCTGCGCCCCGTGGCGCCATTCTGAGCTTGCCGTGATCGGTCTGCAGATCCTCGTCAACGGCCTCACGCTGGGCGCACTGTATGCGTGCCTGGCGGTCGGCTTCTCGCTGGTGTGGGGCGTGTTGAACGTGATCAACATGCTGCATGGCTCGCTCATCATCCTGGGCGGCTACCTCACCTGGTACGCCTGGCTGCACTGGCAGGTGCACCCGCTGGCGGCGCTGCTGCCGGTGGCGCTGCTGCTCTTTGCGCTGGGCTGGGGCATCCAGATGACGATGATCAACCGGCTGGTGCGCCAGCCGGTGCTGACCACGCTGACCGTCACCTTCGGCCTCGACCTGATTCTGTACAACGCGATGAACGTGCTGTTCGACGCCACGCCACGCCGCATCACGCTCGATCTGGGGACGCTGGACCTGGGCGTCCTGGGCCTGGGTGAAGTCGTGCTGGCCTGGGACCGCATCGTGGCTTTCGCGCTGGCCTTGGCCCTGACGCTGTTGCTCTATGGTGTGATGAATGCATCGCGCACCGGCCGCGCCATCGTGGCCGTGCGCATGGACCGTGACGCGGCCGAACTGATGGGCATCCGCATCAACCGCGTTTACGCGATGACCTTCGCCATCGGCGCCGGCCTGGCCGGCGCTTGCGGCGCATTGATGGCGATGGTCTTCCCCATCACCACCAACCTGTCGGGCCTGCTGCTGGGCAAGGCCTTCGTGGTCTGCGTGATCGGCGGCCTGGGCACGGTGCCCGGTGCGCTGGTCGGCGGGCTGGTGCTGGGCCTGATCGAGTCGCTGTCGGGCCACCTCTTCGGGCCGCAGAACGCGGTCCTCATCGGCTATGGCCTGATGCTGGTGCTGCTGATGACGCGGCCGACGGGCCTGCTGGGCCGCAAGGGTTACGAATGAAGCGCTCGATCTCGATCTTTGCCGTCTTCGCGCTGGCCTTGGCGGCGGTGCCGCTGGCCGGCGACAACTACCTGCTGCAGCAGGCCACATTCGTGGCCATGTACTGCGCGCTGGCGCTGTCGTGGAACCTGATCGGCGGCTACGCCGGCTACCCATCCTTCGCCACGGCGGCCTTCGTCGGCCTGGGCGCCTACGCCGGGGCCTTGCTGCAGAACGCCGGCCTGCCGATGATCGCGGCCTGGATCGGCGCCACGCTGATCGCCGCGGTTTTCGCGGCGATGCTGGGCTACGGCCTGCTGCGCATGAAGGGCCATTACTTCGCGGTGGGGTCGATCTCCATCGTCGAGGTGCTGCGCCTGTTGGCCTCGTCGTGGGCCGACCTGACTGGCGGCGGTGAAGGCCTGAACGTGCCGATCATGCCCGGCGGCCCCGAGTTCGCCGGCCGCGTCTTCCTGTACGCGATGTGGGCCGTGATGCTGCTGGCCTTCGCCAGCGCGGTCTGGGTCGACCGCAGCCGGCTGGGCTTCGGCCTGCGCTGCATCGAGCAGAACGAAGACGCCGCCGACATGGTCGGCGTGCCCGTCACCCGGTACAAGACCGCGGCCTTCACGCTGTCGGCTCTGTTCTGCGGCACGGTGGGCGCGATCTCGGCGTCGTGGGTGTCGTACATCGCGCCGACCGACGCCTTCTCGATCCTGCTGACGCTGAAGGTGCCGGTGATGGTGCTGCTGGGCGGCCCCGGTTCCTTGCTCGGCCCGGTCATCGGCGCGGCCAGTTTCGTGCTGATCGAGCAGACCGTCTGGTCGCGCTTTCTCGACTACAACCAGGCTGCCTTGGGCATCGTCATCGTGCTGCTGATCTTCTTCCTGCCGGGCGGCGTGCTCGGCCGGCTGCGCTGGCGCGCCAAGCCGCAGGCGCCGCGCGCCGCAGAGGCCCGGCCATGACGGCGCCGCTCTTGCAGGTGCAAGGCCTGACCAAGCGCTTCGGCGGCGTGGCGGCCGTCAACAACGTCAGTTTCGACCTGGCGCCGGGCCGCATCGTCGGGCTGATCGGCCCCAACGGCGCGGGCAAGACCACGCTGGTGAACCTGATCACGGGCGTGCACCGCGCCGACAGCGGCAGCCTGCGGTTCGAAGGCCACGACGTGACGCGGCAGCGTCCCTTCGAGGCCGCCCGGCGCGGCCTGTCGCGCACCTTCCAGATCGTGCAGCCCTTCCCGCGCATGAGCGTGCTGGACAACGTGACCGCCGGCGCGCTGTTCGCCGGCAACGCCGCCAGCCCGGCGCAGGCGCGCGAAGACGCGATGGCCCAGCTGCGCTTCGTCGGCCTGCAGGCCCTGGCCGACCAGCCGGCTGCGGCGCTGACGCTGCCTTCGCGCAAACGCCTGGAGCTGGCGAAATCGCTGGCGATGCGGCCCCGCCTGCTGTTGCTGGACGAGGTCAACGCCGGCCTGAACAGCGCCGAGATCGGCGCGGCCATCGAACTCATCCGCGCCATCGCGGCGCAGGGCATCACGGTGCTGCTGATCGAACACCTGATGAAGGTGGTCTTCTCGCTCTGCGACGACTTGCTGGTGCTGCACCACGGCGAGCTCATCGCCCAGGGATCACCGCAAGCCGTGGCCGCCGACCCGAAGGTCATCGAGGCCTACCTGGGCACCAAGTACGCTGAAAGGATGCGGGCATGAACACGGCTGTCGCACCCTTGCTGCAAGTGCAGGGCCTGCAAGCCGGCTATGGCGACGTGCAGGTGCTGTGGGGCATCGACCTGCAGGTGCAGGCCGGTGAAATCGCCTGCGTGGTGGGCTCCAACGGGGCCGGCAAGAGCACTTTGCTGCGCACGCTGTCGGGCATGGTGAAGGCGCGGGCCGGCACGGTGCAGTTCGCCGGCCAGGCCCTCGCCGGTGCTTCTTGCGAGACCATCCTGCGCGCCGGCATCGCCCACGTGCCGGAAGGCCGCCGGCTCTTCCGCGGCATGTCGGTGCGCGACAACCTGCTGCTCGGCGCCTACCTGCGCCGCGACCTGCGCGCCGACATCCAGAGCGACCTCGACGAGATCTACACCCTCTTCCCGATCCTGAAGGACCGCCAGAAGCAGGATGCCACCACGCTGTCGGGCGGCGAGCAGCAGATGTGCGCCATCGGCCGCGGCCTGATGTCGCGGCCCCAGCTGTTGCTGATCGACGAACTGTCGCTGGGCCTGGCGCCGCGCGCGGTGGAGAAGCTGTCGGAATCGCTGCTGGCGATCAACGCCAAGGGCCTGAGCATCCTGCTCGTCGAGCAGGACGTGTTCACGGCCTTCGAGCTGGCCCAGCATGGCATCGTCATCGAGACCGGGCGCGTGGCCTTCAGCGGGCGCAGCGCCGAGCTGGCCGACGACCCGCGGGTGCGCGCCGCCTACATGGGGGTTTGAAAGGCCCATCCCGCGGCCAGGCGGGCCTGGCCTGCGCCGCCGCTCAGGTGATCACGCTGGGTGCCGCGCGCCCGGTGCGCTGGCGGATGCCGGCCAGGCGGTCGGCCAGCGCGATCAGGTCGGCCAGCGCCGCCTGGGTGTCGAGCTGGTGGCGGCTGGCGTCGCCCTCGTAGCGCTCGATGTAGACGCGCAGCGTGGCGCCCGAGGTGCCGGTTCCCGACAGCCGGTAGACGATGCGCGAACCGTCGGCGAAGACCACGCGCAGGCCCTGGTGCTGCGACAGGCTGCCGTCGATCGGGTCGAGGTAGCTGAAGTCGTCGGCGATGGCGACCGGGCGGCCCTCGAGCACGCTGCCAGCCAGCGCCGGCAGCTGGTCCCGCACGGCCTGCATCAGTCCGGCAGCGGCCGCGCTGTCGACTTCCTCGTAGTCGTGTCGCGTGTAGTAGTTGCGCCCATGGCGGGCCCAGTGATCGTGGGCGATCTGCTGCACGCTCTGCTGGCGGACGGCCAGGATGCTGAGCCACAGCAGCACCGCCCACAGGCCATCCTTTTCGCGCACGTGGTCGCTGCCGGTGCCGGCACTTTCTTCGCCGCAGATCGTCACCTCGCCGGCGTCGAGCAGGTTGCCGAAGAATTTCCAGCCGGTGGGCGTCTCGAAGCAGGGCACGCCCAGCGCCTGCGCCACGCGGTCGGCGGCGCCACTGGTCGGCATCGACCGCGCGATGCCCTTGATGCCTCGCGCGTAGGCCGGCGCCAGGTGGGCGTTGGCGGCCAGCATGGCCAGTGAGTCGGACGGCGCGACGAAAAGCCCGCGGCCGATGATCAGGTTGCGGTCGCCGTCGCCGTCGGAGGCGGCGCCCAGGTCGGGCGCCTGCGGCGACATCATCAGCGCGTGGAGGTCCTTGGCGTGGACCAGGTTGGGGTCGGGGTGGTGGCCGCCGAAGTCGGGCAGCGGCGTGCCGTGGCGAACCGTGCCGGCCGGCGCACCCAGCTCGCCTTCGAAGATGGCGTGCGCGTAGGGGCCGGTGACGGCGTGCATCGCGTCGAAGGCCAGCCTGAAGCCCGACGCGAACAGCCGCTTCAGCGCGTCGAAGTCGAACAGCTTGCGCATCAGCGCCAGGTAGTCGGCCACCGGGTCGATGACCTCGACAGCCATCTCGCCGACGCGCAGGCTGGCGATGCGGTCGAGGTCGACATCGGGCGTCGCTGTGCTGCGGTAGGCGGTGATCTGCAGCGTGCAGGCGTAGATCGCGTCGGTGACCTTTTCGGGTGCCGGCCCGCCATTGGCGCCATTGAACTTGATGCCGAAATCGCCCTCGGGCCCGCCGGGGTTGTGGCTGGCCGACAGGATCAGGCCGCCAAAGGCCTGGTGCTGGCGGATCACGCAGCTGGCCGCCGGCGTCGACAGGATGCCGCCCTGGCCGACCAGCACGCGCGCAAAGCCGTTGGCGGCGGCCATGCGGATGACGGTCTGGATGGCCGGCCGGTTGAAGTAGCGGCCGTCGCCACCGACCACCAGCGTCAGGCCGGCGAAGCCGCCGTCGGCCGGGCGCACCGCGTCGAAGACGGACTGGACGAAGTTCGGCAGGTAGGCGCCGGCGGCGAATTCGGTCACTTTCTTGCGCAGCCCGCTGGTGCCGGGCTTCATGCCGGCGATGGGGGCGGTGGCGATGGTCAGCATCATGGGTACTCCTGGCGTGCGGCGGCCGGTGGCTTCAACCGGCCAGGGCCAGCTGGTCGATCATGGCTTGGGTGATGAGGCAGACGCCGCGTTCGGTGCGCCGAAAGCGCAGGCCGTCGAGTTCGGGGTCTTCGCCGACCACCAGCCCGTCTGGGATGACCACGCCGCGGTCGATGACCACCTTCTTCAACTGCACGTGACGGCCGATGCGGGCGTGCGGCAGGATCACCGCCTGCTCGATCTGCGAATAGGAACTGGTGCGCACGCCAGTGAACAGCAGCGACTGGCGCAGCTCGGTGCCCGACACGATGCAGCCGCCCGAGACCAGCGACGAAATGGCGTGGCCGCAGCGGTCGGGTTCGTCGTGGACGAACTTGGCCGGTGCCACCAGTTCGCTGTAGGTCCAGATCGGCCAGTCGGTGTCGAAGAGGTCGAGTGCCGGCGTCACCGCGGTCAGGTCGATGTTCGATTCCCAGTAGGCGTCGACGGTGCCGACGTCGCGCCAGTAGGCCTCGGCTTCCTCGCGCGATTTCACGCACGAGGCGCTGAAGCGGTGGGCCACGGCCTTGCCTTGCTTCACCAGCTGTGGGATCAGGTCCTTGCCGAAATCGTGGCTGGAGTCCGGGTCGGCGGCGTCGGCCTTCAGCAGCTCGAAGAGGGTGGCGGTGTTGAAGACGTAGATGCCCATCGAGGCCAGCGCCAGGTCGGGGCTGCCGGGAACGCCCGGCGGGTCGGCCGGCTTCTCGATGAAGTCGACGATGGTGTCCTGCTCGTCGACCTGCATCACGCCGAAACCGGTGGCTTCCATGCGCGGCACTTCCAGGCAGCCCAGCGTCACGTCGGCGCCCGACTCCACGTGCTGCTGCAGCATCACCTCGTAGTCCATCTTGTAGATGTGGTCGCCGGCCAGCACCACCATGTACCTGGGCGCGTAGCTGTCGACGATGTCGATGTTCTGGAACACGGCGTCGGCGGTGCCGCTGTACCAGGCGTCTTCGCTGACGCGCTGGCTGGCCGGCAGGATGTCGAAGCTCTCGTTGCGCTCCGCGCGCAGGAAGGTCCAGCCGCGGGTCAGGTGGCGGATCAGGCTGTGCGCCTTGTATTGCGTGGCCACGCCGATCCGGCGGATGCCGGAATTCAAGGCGTTGCTCAGCGCGAAATCGATGATCCGCGTCTTGCCGCCGAAGTAGACGCCCGGCTTGGCGCGGCGGTCGGTCAGCTCCATCAGCCGGCTGCCGCGGCCGCCGGCCAGCACGAAGGCCATGGTCTCGCGCGCCAGGCGCGCGTTCTTCTGTACGCGGTTCATCGTGTCTCCAGCTGCTGAGGTGGTCCGGGCGGGTTCGCGCTGATCGTGCCGCATCGCGTGCCTGACGCGCCATCCTTGGCGATGCTTGCGGCAGAAATGAAACAGCCCGCGCGGGGGCGGGCTGTGCAGGGCGGCGGCCGGGCTTCCGGGAAATCCGGCTTCAGCGGGCCAGCTGATCGAGCTTGTCGGCTCTGTCTTTCCAGACTTCGGCGTCCGGCAACGGTGCCTTGCGCTTGGTGATGCTGGGCCAGTTGCGCGCCAGCTCGGCGTTGAGCTTGATGAACTTCAGCTGCTCGGTCGGCACGTCTTCCTCGGGCAGGATGGCGTTGACCGGGCATTCGGGAATGCACACCGCGCAGTCGATGCATTCATCGGGGTCGATGACCAGCATGTTCGGGCCCTCGCGGAAACAGTCGACAGGGCAGACATCGACGCAGTCGGTGTACTTGCAGCGGATGCACGATTCGAGAACGACGTGGGTCATGGGCAGGCTCGGTAGGGGACAACGCGGCCGGGGCTTGCACCGGCCACACCAATGTGAAATTTTACGATGCCGACAGGGCCCGCTCGCCGCAAGGGGACAGGGGGGCCTGCGCGGGGCTGGTCGGCGGCGCGACCCGGGCCACTGCGTGGGCACCGGCTCCAACGGTGACGACGGCCGGCCGGCCGGCGTGCAGCAGCGCAGCGCCGCCCAGTTCGGCCAAGGGGTGGTCGCTGGACAGTCGGTCGGGCCAACCGGCGCGCGAGACCACGCAGACGGCGGTGTCCGGCGGCCAGCCCGCGGCCTGCAGGCTGCGGCCCAGTGCGGCCAGCTGGCGGCCGGCCATGTAGAAGACTTCGGTGTCGGCGCGCCGACTGGCCTGCGGGTTGGCGTGCAAGCTGCCGCTGCGCGTCATTGCGGTGCTCAGGCTGACGCTGCGGCCGCTGCCCCGCCGGGTCAGCGGGCGCTGCGTGTCGGCGGCAGCGGCGATGGCGGCGGTCACGCCCGGCACCACCTCGCAGGCCACGCCAGCCGCGGCCAGCGCTTGCAGTTCTTCTTCCAGCCGGCCGAAGACGCTGGGGTCACCGCCCTTCAGGCGCACCACGTGCTGCACCCGCTGCGCCCAGTGGACCAGCATCGCGTCGATGGTGGCCTGGCCGGTTGAATCGCAGAAGCCGCGCTTGCCGACGTCGATCCATGTCGCCTGCGGCGCCAGCTCGCGCAGCGCCGGGTCGGTCAGCGCGTCGAACAGCACCACCTCGGCCTGCGCCAGGCGACGCGCGCCGCGCACCGTGATCAGGTCGGCGGCGCCGGGGCCGGCGCCGATGAACACCACCCGGCCGAGAGGTTTCATTTCACCAGCAGCGCGCCGCTGGTGCGGTGGCTGGCGGGGTCGACGACGATCAGCGCGCCGCCGACGCGGTTGTCGGCGTAGGGCGCCAGCGGCAGCGGCTGCTGCAACTCGAAGACCACGTCGCCGATCTCGTTGACCGCCAGCTGATCGGCCGGCTGCGGCTGCAGCGTGTGGATGTCGAGCCGGTCGACGATGCGCAGCAGGCGGGCCTGCACCCAGCGGTTGCCGTGGCGCACCAGGTATTTGCGGCCCGGCGTGGCAGCTTCGGTGTCCAGCCAGGCCAGCGTCGCGGTGAAGCTGCGCACCGGCTGCAGCGTGTCGGGCGTGGCCAGCCAGTCGCCGCGAGAAATGTCCAGCTGGCGGTCGAGCACCACGCCGGCCGATTGCCCCGCGCTGGCTTGCGACACCACTTCGCCGGCGCGGCGCAGTGCGGCCACCACGGCGCGTTCGCCGCTCGGGAAGACCTGCAGCGCGTCGCCGACGCGCAGTGCGCCCTGATTGATGCGGCCCCACAGCACGCGCGGCTGCTCCCCGGTGCCGCTGCCCTGGCGGGCCACGTACTGCACCGGCAGGCTGAAAGCCCCGGTGTCGAGTTCGGCGGTGGACGGCAGCTGTTCCAGCAGTTGCAGCAGCGACGGGCCGCGGTACCAGTCCACGTCCAGCGGCACGGTGACGTTGTCGCCGCGCAGCGCCGACACCGGCACCGTGCCGGCGACGGTCAAGCCGGCTTTGGCGGCGAAGGCCGCCAGCGCTTCGGCGACGGCGGCGAAGGCCGGGCCGGGGTCGGCCAGGGCGTCGAGCTTGTTGACCGCGAACACGATGCTGGGCACACGCAGCAGCTGCGCCAGCAGGGTGTGGCGTCGGGTTTGCGGAAGCAGCTCGACCAGTCGATCTGCGGGCGGCAGCAACAAGTTGGTCGCCCGCGACAGGTCGAGCTTGGTGATGTCGACCAGCACCACGGCGGCGTCGCTGCCGGCTGCCGCGGTGACCATGTTGCGCGTGTACTGCTCGTGGCCAGGCGCGTCGGCGATGATGAACTTGCGTGCCGGCGTCGCGAAGTAGCGGTAGGCCACGTCGATGGTGATGCCCTGTTCGCGCTCGGCCTCCAGGCCGTCGGTCAGCAGGCTCAGGTCGAAGTCGGGACCACCCGCTGCCTGCGGTGCACCGGCACCGGCACCGCGGGCGGCGCGCGCCTGCAGGTTGTCCAGCTGGTCGGCCAGGATGGCGCGGCTGTCGTAGAGCAGGCGCCCGATCAGCGTGCTCTTGCCGTCATCGACGCTGCCGGCGGTCAGGAAACGCAGCGCCGGGCGGTGGGCCAGCACGGGCGCGGTTTGCAGGGCTTGAGCAGACATCAGAAATATCCTTCCTTCTTGCGCCGTTCCATCGAAGCTTCGGAACTGCGGTCGTCCATGCGCGTCGCGCCGCGTTCGCTGACCGTCACGGTCAGGGTTTCGGCGACGATGTCGACGGCGGTCATCGCGCTGCTTTCCACCGGGCAGGTGCAGGTCATGTCGCCGACGGTGCGAAAGCGCACCGGCACGGTTTCGACCACCTCGCCGGCCTGCGGTGGCGTCACCGCCGTCACCGGCACCAGCAGCCCCTTGCGGCGTACCACCGCCCGGTCGTGGCTGTAGTACAGGCCGGGCAGCGGGATGCCTTCGCGTGCCAGGTAGAGCCAGACGTCGAGCTCGGTCCAGTTGCTGATCGGGAAGGCGCGGAAATGCTCGCCGGGGTGGATGCGCGTGTTGAACAGCGTCCACAGTTCGGGGCGCTGTTCCTTCGGCTGCCACTGGCCGAAGCTGTCGCGGTGGCTGAAGATGCGCTCTTTGGCGCGCGCCTTCTCCTCGTCGCGCCGCGCGCCGCCGATCAGGCAGTCGTAGCGGTTTTCCTCGATCGCTTCGAGCAGCGCGACGGTCTGGTGGCCGTTGCGGCTTTCCAGCGGGTGCGCCAGACGCACGGTGCCGCGGCGCATGCTGTCCTCGACGCTGCCGACGACCAGGCGTTCACCCATCTCGGCGACGCGGCGGTCCCGGAATTCGATGACCTCGGGGAAATTGTGGCCGGTGTCGACGTGCAGCAGCGGGAAAGGCAGTTGGCCGCTGAAGGTCTGGCCGCTGACGTGGTTCTTGAAGGCCTTCTCGGCCAGCCGCAGCACGACGCAGGAATCCTTGCCCCCGCTGAACAGCAGGGCCGGTCGCTCGAAGCTGGCCGCCACTTCGCGCAGGATGAAGATGGCTTCCTCTTCCAGCCCGTCGAGGTGGGCGTGGTCCAGGCCGGGCAACAGGCGGGCCAGGGTGTTCTGCGCGTTCATGCGTTTTCTTTCTGTGCGGGGCTTGGGCGGCTCGTGCTGGCGTGCAGTCCGCATTCCTTGGCGTCTTCCTGTTCCCACCACCAGCGGCCGGCGCGGAAGTCTTCGCCGAGCGCGACGGCGCGGGTGCAGGGCTCGCAGCCGATGCTGGGGAAGAAGGCGTCGTGCAGCGGGTTGTAGGGCACGTCGTGCTGCTCGACGTGGTGCCACACGTCGGCCTGGCTCCAGTCGGCCAGCGGGCTGTACTTGGTGCGGCCCTGTTCGTCGATGGATTCGAAAGCCACCTCGGCGCGTGCGCCCGACTGTTCGCGGCGCAGGCCGGTGACCCAGGCGCTGCGGCCTGCCAGCAGACGGGCCAGTGGTTCCAGCTTGCGCAGCGCGCAGCAGGCCTTGCGCAATTCGATGCTCTGCCGCATCGCCAGCTCGCCGTGCTCGCGCACGAACTGAAGCGCCTGTCCGGCCTGCGGCAGCCAACGTTCGACCTGCAGCCCGTAGCGCTGCTCCAGCCGCGGGATCAGCGCCAGCGTTTCGGCGTGCAGGCGGCCAGTTTCCAGCGTCGCCAGTGCGATCGGCAGCCGGTGGCGGGCGATCAGGTCGGCCAGCACCATGTCCTCGACGCC
This sequence comes from Betaproteobacteria bacterium, assembly GCA_947453725.1. GTDB lineage: Bacteria > Pseudomonadota > Gammaproteobacteria > Burkholderiales > Burkholderiaceae_C > Rubrivivax. Next base: position 96,494 of record CANGHH010000008.1, read on the forward strand.
CAGGCTGGTCGTCAGCACGACGCGGCCGGGGTGCGCCGCCGCAGCGGCCTGGAGCACGGCCACGGCGGATGCGACGCGTTCTTCGTAGCCCGGCCTGGCGCGGGCGTAGAGCTCGATGGCGGTGCTCAAGGTGCGACCTCGGGGGCGGCTGTCCGTTCCGGTGCGCGCTCGGGCGGCACGGTCTGGTAATGCTGGTCGAAGTAGCCCAGCGCGCGCCGGGCGGTTTCCAGCCGCTGGTCGGCACGCAGCTGCACGGCGTCGAAACCGCAGCGGCGCAGCAGCGGCAGCATGTCGGCCAGGACCTCGCCAGTGGCGCGGATTTCGCCCTGATAGCGCAGCCGCGCGCGCAGCAGAACCGCTTGCGAATAGGCGCGGCCGTCGGTCCATTTCGGGAACTGCAAGACCAGCACGGGGTGACGCTGGATCTCCTCGGCGCGGGCCAGCAGGTCGGCGTCGTTGTCGAGCAGCAGGGCGCCTTCGGGGAGCGCGTCCTGGGTGGCGATGAATTGCATGCGGCGCTCCAGGTTCAGGCCACGGTGGCGGTGCTGCGGCGCACAGCGTCGGCCGCGTGGCGGAAGGGCAGGCTGCCTAGGCGGCGTGCCGTGTCGATGAAGCGCTCGCCGGCCTGGCGGTCGCGCAGGTAGGTGGCGATCACGGCGTCGATGACGTCGGGCACCTCGTCGGCCGCGAACGAAGGGCCGATGACCTTGCCGGCCAGCGGCGCGCCGCTGAGCGTGCTGCCGTCAGACCCGGCCACCGAAATCTGGTACCACTCGCGGCCGTCCTTGTCGACGCCCAGCACGCCGATGTGGCCGCTGTGGTGGTGGCCGCAGCTGTTGATGCAGCCGCTGATGTGCAGGTCGATGTCGCCGATGTCGTGCAGCTCGTCCAGGTCGTCGAAACGCTCGGTGATGGCCGCCGCAATGGGGATGGAGCGGGCATTGGCCAGCGCGCACAAATCGCCGCCGGGGCAGGCGATCAGGTCGGTCAGCAGGCCGATGTTGGGCGTCGCGAAGCCGTCTTCGCGGGCGTCCAGCCACAGCGCGCGCAAATCGCTTTCGCGGACCCAGGGCAACAGCAGATTTTGGTCGTGCGTCACGCGCATCTCGCCCTGGCTGTAACGCTCGGCCAGCGCGGCGGCGGCGTCCATCTGGTCGGCGGTCACATCACCGGGCGGCAGGCCAGGGCGCTTCAGCGACAGCGTCACCGCACGCAAGCCCGGCAGGCGGTGGGGCAGCACATTGCGTTCGAGCCAGCGCTTGTAGGCCGGCAGCGCTTCGCCAGCCGCTTGGGCCGCTGCGCCAGTGGCGAGCACCGGGTCTTTGAAGCCGGCCGACACGCGGTCGAGTTCGGCCTGCGGGATCAAGGGCGTCACGCCGTCGGCCAGCAGGGCGTCGAATTCGCGGTTGACGGCATCGACGAAGCCCTGGCCCTCGGCCTTGACCAGGATCTTGATGCGCGCCTTGTAGAGGTTGTCGCGCCGGCCGTAGAGGTTGTAGACGCGAACGACGGCTTCGATGTAGACGAGGATCTGCTGCCAGGGCACGAAACTGCGGAACAGCGTGGCGATCACGGGCGTGCGGCCCATGCCGCCGCCCACGGCGACCCGGAAGCCGACCTCGCCGGCTGCATTGCGGTGCAGCTTCAGGCCGATGTCGTGCCAGTCGGTGGCGGCGCGGTCCTCGCGGGCGCCGGTCACGGCCAGCTTGAACTTGCGCGGCAGGAAGGCGAATTCCGGGTGCAGCGTGCTCCACTGGCGCAGGATTTCGCAGTAGGGCCGCGGGTCGACCTCTTCGTCCGGCGCGATGCCGGCCAGCGCGTCGCTGGTGATGTTGCGGATGCAGTTGCCGCTGGTCTGGATGCCGTGCATGTCGACCTCGGCCAGCAGGTCCATCACGTCGGCGGACTGGTCGAGCGGGATCCAGTTGAACTGCAGGTTCTGGCGCGTCGTGAAGTGGCCGAAGCCGCCGCGCGCCGTCGCCTGGCCGGCGTCCTGCAGGTCGTGTTCGCGGGCGATGCGCGCCAGCTGGCGCAACTGCCGGCTGTTCAGTTCGCCGTAGGGCACGGCGACGCGCAGCATCGGCGCATGGCGCTGCACGTACCAGCCGTTCTGCAGGCGCAGCGGCTTGAATTCCTCGCCGCCCAGTTCACCGGCCAGATGGCGCTGCAGCTGGTCGCGGTACTGCGCGGCGCGGGCGCGGACGAAGTGGCGGTCGAAATCGGTGTAGGCGTACATCGTGGTCGGGTCGTTCGGCTTTTTCCAGGGGCGAGTGCCCGGCTGGGCGGACTCTACAAACTGATCTTATGGTTTCAAACTACAGACTTATTGCTTGCTTAGATCAATTTAGATATAACTGTTTGGCGGCTGCCGATCGCGGCTCTCTACAATCGAGCGATGAACCGCCGCCTGCTGTGCCACGGGCTCCTCGGAGCCACCCTGATCGCAGCGCTCAGCGCCTGCCAGAGCCCGCCGCTGGTCGTCCAGCTGCCGACCACGCCCTTGCCGCCACCGGTAGAGCCCAGGGTCCTGCGACTGCCGCGCATCGGCCTGGCGCTGGGTGGCGGCGCGGCGCGCGGCTTCGCCCACATCGGCGTGATCCAGGTGCTGGAAGAAGCCGGCATCAAGCCCGATCTGGTGGTCGGGACCTCGGCCGGCAGCCTGGTGGCGGCGATGTACGCCTCGGGCAAGACCGGCGCCGAACTGGCCGCGACCGCGCAGACGATGGACGAAGGCACGATCACCGACTGGTCTTTCCCGGCGCGCGGGCTGATCCGCGGCGAGGCGCTGGCGCGCTACGTGCGCGAGCAGACCGGCAACCGCAGCATCGAACAGATGAAGCTGCCGCTGGGCATCGTCGCCACCGACCTCGACAACGGTGCGGCAGTCCTGTTTCAGCGTGGCGACACCGGCGCTGCGGTGCGTGCGAGCAGCGCCGTGCCGGCGGTCTTCCAGCCGGTGCGCATCGGCACACGGGAATATGTCGACGGCGGGCTGGTGTCGCCAGTGCCGGTGCGCTTTGCGCGGCAGATGGGCGCCGAGATGGTCATCGCGGTGGATATCTCGTCACCACCCGACGGCAACGCCACCACCGACATGATGAAGCTGCTGCTGCAGACCTTCGCCATCATGGGCAAGAGCATCAACCAGTTCGAATTGCGCGACGCCGACTTTCTGCTGCGGCCCGCGCTGACGGGTGTGTCCAGCGCCGACTTCACCGCACGGCTGAGGGCGATACAGGCCGGTCGCGAGGTCGCACTGCGCCAGCTGCCCGAGTTGCGGGCCAAGATCCGGTCGATGATGCGCTGACGGCCGGCGCCAGCGGGCGGCGGACAAAGAAAAGAGCCCGGCGCACAGCGCCGGGCTCAATGACTTTCCACACGAGAGACCCGAGAGTGGGGCTCTCAGGCCCTGGATAGAGCCTGCCGCTTCAGAAAAGTTCAGTCTGAATGCGGTTTTATTGCGATCAGGCTGCCCGTCGCAGAACGCCGGGCCGGCTGGCAACGCGAGACCGTGCGCAGGCACGGTCGCACGTCCTCAAGCCGACTTCTTGCCCTTGGCGGCAGAACCGGCGGCCTTGACGGCCGTGTTGGTCATCGCCGTGAAGTTGGCTTCAGCGGCTTCGGTGGCTTGCTTGGCAGCCTTGTTGACGCTTTCGTAGGCGTTGTTGGCGGCGGCGACGGCCGACTTCACCAGCGCCACGGCGCTTTCGCTGCCGGCGGGGGCATTCTTGACGGCGGTGTCGACCAGGGCCAGCACCTTCTTCTGGTTGTCGGCCATCGTGGCTTCGGCGGCCTTGGTGACTTCAGCGCCGGTGCCGGCGACGATGTCGTACAGGTGACGGCTGTAGGCGGCGGCCTTTTCGGCGGCCGGTTGCAACAGGCCGGCTTGCAGGCTCATCAGCTCTTGCGCGTCCTTGACCGACAGGGCGGCCTGGGTCGATTCGGCAACTTCGGCCAGCGAGGTCTTGGCGACCTGCAGGTTCAGTTCGACCAGCTTTTCGACGCCTTCGAAAGCCTTGGCGGTCAGGCCGAACAGGGTTTCGATGCTGGCTTTCTGGGCGGCCAGGAATTGCTCGTTGTTGAACGTGGTGGTCATGGTGTTTCTCCGTGGAAATTGAGGACTGAGGCCATTGCCGCGCTACCCGCACAAATTGCTGCGCTGCAACATGAGGTGAAGTATAGGGTGGTCCCGCTGGCGTGCAAGTGTTTTTTGCTGCGCTGCAACATTCTAGGGATGGCTTCCTAGAATCTGCGCCGTGCAAGCCTTCCACGCCGACGCCTTCGTGCTGCCTTTGCCTGCCGGCCACCGCTTTCCGATGGTCAAGTACAGCCTGCTTCGCGAGGCCGTCACGGCCACGCTGCCGGCCGTGCGGGTGGCCGAGGCCCCGCCCGCCAGCGACGGTGAACTGGCACTGGCGCACGACCCGGCCTGGATCAGCGCCGTCGTCGAAGGCACCACCTCGACGGCGCAGCAGCGCGAGATCGGCTTTCCCTGGTCGGCACAGATGGTGGACAGGGCGCGGCGCTCGGTGGGCGCCACGATCGCGGCGGCGCGCTGTGCCTTGTTCGCGGGCGAGGGCGTGGCGGCCAACTTGGCCGGCGGCACCCACCACGCGCAGGCGCACCAGGGTTCGGGTTACTGTGTCTTCAACGACGTGGCGGTGGCCGCGCGGCTGATGCAGGCCGAGTGGCACCGCCATGCGCAAGGCAGCGCCCGGGCCTTGCTGCGCGTCATCGTCATCGACCTCGACGTGCACCAGGGGAACGGCACCGCGGCCATCTTCCGTGACGACCCGACGGTGTTCACGCTGTCGCTGCACGGCGCGCGCAATTACCCGTTTCGCAAGGCGGTCAGCGACCTCGACGTCGAACTGCCCGACGGCTGCGCCGATGACGCCTACCTGGCGGCGCTGGACAGCGCGCTGGCGCAGGCCTGGGCGCGCCACACCGACGGGCCGCCCGGCCTGGCCTTCTACCTGGCCGGGGCCGACGCGCACGAGGGCGACCGGCTGGGCCGCCTGAAGCTCAGCGACGCGGGCATGGTCGAGCGCGACCGGCGGGTGTTTGCGGCGCTGGCCGCCCGGCGCATACCGGTCGCTGTGGCCATGGCCGGCGGCTATGGCCACGACATCGCCACCACGGTGGGCGTGCACCGCCGCACGCTGGCCGAAGCGGTCGGTGCCTGGCAGGCCTGGGCGCGCGCAGCCGCCAGCCGCCGGTGAAAGAATGCAGCTCATGAGCGAACGCCCCAAGCCGCTGCCACGCGAGCACTACGCGCACTTCCAGGCCATCAGCACGCGCTGGATGGACAACGACGTCTACGGCCACGTCAACAACGTCGTGCACTACAGCTTCTTCGACACGGCGGTGAACCGTTACCTGATCGAAGCCGGTGCGCTCGACATCCACGCCGGCGCCGTCATCGGCCTGGTGGTGCAGACGCAGTGCCACTACTTCGACAGCCTGGCCTTCCCGCAGACCGTGCACGCCGGCATCCGCGTGGCCCACCTGGGGCGCTCCAGCGTGCGCTACGAGCTGGGGCTCTACGCCGACGACTCGCCGCTGTCGGCCGCCATCGGTTCCTTCGTCCATGTCTACGTCGACCGCGCGAGCCGGCGCCCGGTGCCTGTGCCCGATGCGCTGCGGGCGGCCCTGACACCGCTGTTGCGAAGCTGAATCCAACCTGCAAGTGCCAACCCGCATGACACCCACCCCTGACTCCATCGCAGCCGTCGATACCGCCATCACCGGCCGCCGTTCGCTGCGCGCCTTCCTGCCGACGCCGGTGCCGCGCGAGCTGGTCGAGCAGATCCTGGCCGTCGCGGCGCGTTCGCCCTCGGGCACCAACACGCAGCCGTGGCGGGTGCACGTGCTGACGGGCGCCGCGAAAGAGGCGCTCTCGCGCGACATCCTGGCCGCCTTCGACGACCCGGTCGAGCGCGCCCGGCACAGCGAGCCCTACGCCTATTACCCGACCGAATGGCGCAGCCCCTACATCGAGCGTCGGCGCAAGGTCGGCTGGGACCTGTACAGCCTGCTCGGCATCGCCAAGACCGACAAGGCTGCGATGCATGCCCAGCATGCCCGCAACTACCGCTTCTTCGATGCGCCGGTCGGGCTGATGTTCACCATCGACCGCGTGATGCAGCAGGGCAGCTGGCTGGACTACGGCATGTTCCTGCAGAGCCTGATGGTCGCGGCGCGCGCCCGCGGGCTGGACACCTGCCCGCAAGCCGCGTTCACCCAGTTCCACCGCATCATTGCGCAGCACCTGAAGCTGGGACCGGACGAGATCCTGGTCTGCGGCATGTCGCTGGGCCATGCCGATCCGGCCGCCGTGGCCAACCAACTCGTCACCGAGCGCGAGCCGGTGGCGGCCTTCACGCAGTTCCATGAATGACCGCCGTGCCGCCATGACCCGACCCCGCGTTCTCGTTGCCCGCGCCGTCTTCCCCGAAGTCGTGGCCCGCTTGCGCGAGCATTTCGACGTGGAGGACAACCCGTCCGACATCATTTACACGCCGGCTGAATTGATCGCCCGCCTGCAGGGCAAGCAAGGCGCCTTGACCACCGGCAGCGAGCGCATCGGCGCCGACTTGCTGGCTGCCTGCCCCGAACTGCGCGTGGTCGCCAACATGGCGGTGGGCTACAACAATTTCGACATCGCGGCCTGCAATGCGGCTGGCGTGCTGGCCACCAACACGCCCGACGTGCTGACCGAGACGACGGCCGACTTCGGCTTCGCACTGATGATGGCCACCGCCCGCCGCATGGCCGAAAGCGAACGTTTTCTGCGCCGCGGCGAGTGGACGCGCTGGGCCTACGACATGTTCACCGGCAGCGACGTGCACGGCGCCGCGCTGGGCATCCTGGGCATGGGCCGCATCGGCCAGGCCATCGCGCGGCGCGGCGCGCTGGGCTTCGGCATGCAGGTGAGCTATCACAACCGCTCACGCCTGCCGGCGGAAACCGAGGCTGAACTCGGTGCACGTTACGTCAGCAAGGCCGAGTTGCTGGCCCAGGCCGACCACCTGCTGCTGGTGCTGCCGTATTCGGCCGACAGCCACCACGCCATCGGCGCGGCCGAACTGGCGCAGATGAAGCCCACGGCCACGCTGACCAACATCGCCCGCGGCGGCATCGTCGATGACGCGGCGCTGGCCGCTGCGCTGCGCGCGGGCCGTATCGCCGCCGCCGGGCTGGACGTCTTCGAAGGCGAGCCGGCGGTCCACCCCGACCTGCTGACGCTGCCCAACGTGGTGCTGACGCCGCACATCGCCAGCGCCAGCCTGGCCACGCGGCGGGCGATGGCCAAGCTGGCCGCCGACAACCTGATCGCGGCGCTGACTGGCGGGGTCGCCCCGACGCCGATCAACGCCGCCGCGCTGCTCAGGCCTTCCTGAACTGGGCTGCGGCTATCGGCAGCGTGCGCACCCGCTGGCCGGTCAGCGCGAACAGCGCGTTGACGACCGCCGGCGCGATCGGCGGCGTGCCCGGCTCGCCGACGCCGCCCGGCGCTTCGCTGCTCTTCACGATGTGCACTTCCACCTTGGGCATCTCGTTCATGCGGAGCATCGGGTACTGGTGGAAGTTGCCCTGCTCGACGCGGCCGTCCTTGAAGCTGATCTTGCCGTAGAGCGCTGCCGTCAGGCCGTAGACGATGGCGCCTTCGATCTGCCGCTCGATGGTCAGCGGGTTGACCGTCATGCCGCAGTCCACCGCCGCCACCACGCGGTGTACCCGCGGCGTGCCGTCGGCGCCGAGGCTGACCTCGGCCACCTCGGCCACATAGCTGCCGAAGCTGGACACCACGGCGATGCCGCGCGCCACGCCCTTGGGCAGCGGCTGGCCCCAGCCGGCCTTCTGCGCGGCCAGTTCCAGCACCGCCTTGTGGCGCGGTGACTTGGCCAGCAGCGTGCGGCGGAACTCGAAAGGATCCTTGCCGGCGGCTGCGGCCATCTCGTCGATGAAGCCTTCGGTGAAGAAGCCGTTCTGCGAATGGCCGACCGAGCGCCAGAACCAGACCTGCGGACCGGGTTCCTGACGGCCGTAGGCGATGCGCTGGTTGGGGATGTCGTAGGGGTGGTCGACCAGGCCTTCCAGGGCCATCGCATCGACGCCGTTGGCGGGGATCTGCATGAAGCCCGAACCGGCCATGATCGACGGCGAACCGACACCCGCCTTCAGCATCGTCAGCGAACCCTGCTCATCGAGCGCACCGCTGAAGCGGACCACCGAAGGCGGACGGTAGAAGCCGGCCGCCATGTCGTCCTCGCGGGTGTAGATCAGCTTCACCGGCTTGCCGCTGAGCTTGCTGAGCAAGGTCGCGTCGATGGTGAAGTCGGGCGCGAAGCGGCGGCCGAAGCCGCCGCCGAGCAGCAGGGTGTTGATCTTGACCTTGGCCGGCGTGACCTGCGCAACCTGGCCCAGGATGCCTTGCGCCGGGCCCTGGCTTTGCGTGCCGGCCCAGATCTCGACGCTGTCGCCCTGCACCCAGGCGGTGCAGTTCAGCGGCTCCATGCAGGCGTGTGCCAGATACGGCGCTTCGTAGCGCGCGTCCAGCGTCTTGGTGGCGGTGGCCGTGGCGTCGCGCGGGTTGCCCCGGTCGAGCGCCACGGCGTCGGCTTCGCGGGCGCCCTGGTCCAGCAGCTCGCTGATGGCGGCGCTGTTCAGCGTGGCGGCAGCACCGAGGTCCCATTGCACCGCCAGCGCGTCGCGGCCCTGCTTGGCGGCCCAGTAGCCGGTGGCCAGCACGGCCACGCCCGAGGGCAGGTTGATGACCTGCCGCACGCCCTTGACGGCCTTGGCCGCAGCTTCGTTGACGAGCTTGGGCTTGGCGCCGGCGGCCGGCGCGCGGGCCATCACGGCCACGAGCATGCCGGGGACCTGGGCGTCGATGCCGAAGCGCGCACTGCCGTTGCTCTTGGCCTGCGTGTCCAGGCGCCGGGTCGGCTTGCCCAGCAGCTTGAAGGCGGGGCTGTCCTTCAGCTTCGGCTGGGCGGGCACCGGCAGCTTGGAAGCGGCTGCCACCAGCGAGCCGTAACTCGCCTTCTTGCCGCCCGGTCCGCTGACCACGCCCTGGGCGGTGCTCAGCCTCGAGGCATCGACCTGCCATTGCGCGGCGGCCGCGGCCACCAGCATTTCACGTGCGGCAGCGCCGGCCTGGCGCATCGGCAGCCAGTTGGCGCGGACCGTGGTCGAGCCGCCGGTGGCCTGCATGCCGAACATGGGGTTGTTGTAGGCCTGGTCGACCGGCGCCTGCTCGACGCCGACCAGCGCCCAGTCGGCGTCGAGCTCTTCGGCGACCAGCATCGGAATCGCGGTCAGCACGCCCTGGCCCATTTCGGAAGAACCGCAGACCACCGTCACGCGGTTGTCGCTGGCGATGCGCACATAGGCGCTGAGCGCGGTGGCGCCGGCCACGGCCGCGCGGCCGCTGGCCGGCAGCGCGAAGGCGACGACCAGCGCGCCGCCACTCTGCAGGAAGGCGCGGCGCGACGGTCCGGCGGGGGTGGCGTTCGGATCGATGTGGGGGTCCATGCTCAGCCCGCCTTGTGCAAGGTGACCGCGGCGGTCTTGATGGCCGCGCGGATGTGGTTGTAGGTGCCGCAGCGGCAGACGTTGCCACTCATCGCGGTGTCGATGTCGGCGTCGCTGGGCTGCTTGTTCTTGGTCAGCATGGCGCAGGCGCTCATGATCTGGCCGCTCTGGCAGTAGCCGCATTGCGGCACGTCGTGCGCCACCCAGGCGGCCTGCAGGGCCTTGCCGGCGGGCGTGGCGGCCAGCGCTTCGATGGTGGTGACCCGTTTGCCGGCGACGCTTGCCAGTGGCGTGCTGCACGAACGCACCGCCACGCCGTCGACGTGCACGGTGCAGGCGCCGCACAGCGCCATGCCGCAGCCGAACTTGGTGCCGGTCAGCTGCAGGTCTTCGCGCAGCGCCCACAGCAGCGGCATGTCGGGTTCGGCATCGACCGAAACGGCCTTGCCATTCACATTCAGCTTCAACATGCGGGACTCCTTCGTTCGAGGCCGCGGAGCGTACTGCAAGGCGCCCGGCCTTGCAGCCGCGGGGCTGAGACAATATGCCGATGCTTGAATGGATCGCGATGGCGCTGCTGGCGCTGAACCTGCTGCTGTTGATCGTGCTGGTCTGGCGGCGGACCCCGGACACCCGCGCTGCCGACGCCGCCGCCATTGCCGCCGCCAGTGCGGCCACTAGCGCAGGCATCGAAAGGCTGGAACGCGAACTGCGCGACGAACTGGGCCGCCAGGGTCTGACCACGCGCGGCGACCTCGGCACGTTCCAGCAGATGCTGTTGACCCAGGGCGGCGACACGGCGCGAACGCAGAACGAGCAGATCGATGGTTTCCGAACCCAGCTGGCGACCACCCAGCAGCAGACCGAGGCCGCGCTGCGCCGCTTCAGCGACACGCTGGGCGAACAGCTGCGGGCGCTGAGCGAAGCCAACGAACGGCGCCTGAACGAGGTGCGGCAGGCCGTCGATGCGCGCCTGGTCTTGCTGCAGGAAGGCAACGAGAAGAAGCTCGACCAGATGCGCGCGACGGTCGATGAGAAGCTGCACGCCACGCTGGAAACGCGGCTCGGCGAAAGCTTCAAGCAGGTGGCCGACCGGCTGGAACAGGTCCACAAGGGCCTGGGCGAGATGCAGACGCTGGCCCGCGACGTCGGCGCGTTGAACCGCGTGCTGACCAACGTCAAGACGCGTGGCGTCTTCGGCGAGGTGCAACTGGCCGCGCTGCTGGAACAGGTCTTCACGCCCGAGCAGTACGCCACCAACGTGGCCACCGTGCCGGGCAGCAACGACCGCGTCGAGTTCGCGATCCGCCTGCCGGGCCGTTCCGGCGGGCCGGGCGCCGGCGGGGCCGGGGACGCACCGCTGTGGCTGCCGATCGATGCCAAGTTCCCGCGCGAAGACTACGAACGCCTGCTCGATGCCTCGGAGCGCGCCGACGGACCGGCGATGGAAGCCGCCGGCAAGGCCATCGAGACGCGGCTGAAGCTGGAAGCCCGCAGCATCCGCGACAAATACGTCTCGCCGCCGCACACGACCGACTTCGCCATCCTCTTCGTGCCGACCGAAGGCCTGTACGCCGAAGCGCTGCGCCGGCCCGGCCTGGCCGAGGCGCTGCAGCGCGAGCACAAGGTCATGCTGGCCGGCCCGACCACGCTGCTGGCGCTGCTGAACAGTCTGCAGATGGGCTTTCGCACGCTCGTGCTGGAGAAGCGTTCGGCCGAGGTCTGGGAGGTGCTGGGCGCCGTCAAGACCGAGTTCGCCAAGTTCGGCGACGTGCTGGTCAAGACGCGCAAGAAGCTCGACGAAGCCGGCAGCACCATCGACCAGGCTTTCGTCCGCACGCGGGCCATGGAGCGCCAGCTGCGCAAGGTCGAATCGTTGCCCGACGAGCGTGCCGCACAACTGCTGCCGGGGCTGAACCAGCCGCTGCCCGACGACGATGCCGACGTCTGAGGCGCCGACCGGCGAACCGGGCCACCGGGCCGGGAGCGGCCGCGTGCTGCTGGCGCTGATCGTCGGCCAGCTCGGCATGCATTCGGCGATGGCCGGCCTGCGTCTGGCCGCGCCGCTGCAACTGCTGCGCGAAGGCCAAAGCGCCTGGACCGTGGGCCTGGTGCTGGCGCTGTTTGCCGCCGCACCGGTGCTGCTGGCCTTGCCCGCCGGGCGGCTGGCCGACCGCCTGGGCTACCACCGGCCGGTCTATCTGGCGGTGCTGCTGACCCTGTGCGGCTGCCTGCTGGCCGTCGCCTCGACCTACCTGGCTGGCGCCGTTCACCTGGCGCTGCTCTGCGCGGCGGCATCGGCCACTGGCGCCGGCACCAACATCGGCATGCTGACCATCCAGCGCACCGCCGGCGTGGCCGCCCGCGACAGCACCGAGCGCGTACGCATCTTCAGCTGGCTGGGCGTGGCGCCGTCCTTTTCCAACGTCATCGGGCCGGTGGCCACCGGCTTGATGATCGACGGCCAGGGCTTCCGCGCGGCCTTTGCGCTGCTGCTGCTGATGCCGGTGGCCACGCTGCTGAGCGCGCGCTTCGTGCCGCGGCTGGCACCGGCCGGCGTGGCGCCGCGCGTGGCCGGGCACAGCGCCTGGACGCTGTTGCAGGCGCCCGGTCTGGCGCGCCTGCTGGTGGTCAACTGGCTGTTGTCGATGTGCTGGGACGTGCACACCTTCGCGGTGCCGGTGCTGGGCCACGAACGCGGCTTCAGCGCCAGCACCATCGGGCTGATCCTGGGCAGCTTCACGCTGTCGGTGACTGGCGTGCGCCTGCTGATACCGTGGCTGGCCCACCGACTCAGCGAGGTCACCGTGGTCCGTGGGGCGATGGCCGGCACGGCCATCGTCTTCGTCGCCTACCCGCTGGCGCCCAACCCCTGGGTGATGGGCGGCCTGGCGGTGCTGCTGGGCATCACGCTGGGCTGCGTGGCGCCGATGGTGATGTCGATGCTGCACCACCTGACGCCCGACAACCGGCACGGGGAATCGCTGGCTTTCCGCTCGATGGCGATGAACCTGTCGAGCACGCTGATGCCGCTGCTTTTCGGCGCCACTGGCACGCTGGTCGGCGCGGCGGTGCTGTTCTGGGTGGTCGGCGGGGCGGTCGGCGCCGGCTCGTGGGCGGCGCGCAAGCTGGTGCCGGCGGGCTGATGCAGCCGTCGGCGGCCACGACCTTGTACTGGGCTCAGGCTGGCGCGGCCGCTGCCGCGCCCAGCACCAGCGCGCAGCCGGCGGCTCGCCAGGCTGTCGCGCCGTGGCGGTAGCTGGCTGGCGGGCGCTTGGTCTTCATTGTCTGCAGCAGGGGCGTCTGGTGGTCTCAGGCGGCGAATCCAGCCGACAGCCGGCGCCGGCTCAAGCCAGGCCCTGGTGCCGGAGCAGGGCATCCAGGCTGGGGTCGCGGCCGCGGAAGGCCCGGAAGCTGTCCAGCGCCGGCCGGCTGCCGCCGACGGCCAAGATCTGGTCCCGGAAGCGCGCCCCTGTGGCGGCGTCGAACACACCGCTCTCCTCGAAGGCGCCATAGGCGTCGGCGCTGAGCACCTGGGCCCAGGCGTAACCGTAGTAACCGGCGGCGTAGCCGCCGTCGAAAAGGTGGCCGAAGGTGTTGGCGTAGCGCAGGAAGTCGGGCGCCGGCATCGGCTGAATCTCGATGTTGACCTCGTCGCAGATCGCCTGGACGCGTGCGGCGGTGTCGCTTTCGGCGTGCAGTCGCATGTCGAAGAGTGCGAACTCGCATTGCCGCAGCAGCTTCAGCCCGCCCTGGAAATGGCGCGCGGCGACCATCCGGTCGAACAGCGCGCGAGGCAGGGGCTCGCCGGTCTCGACGTGGCAACTCAGGCGCTGCAGCACCGCCCATTCCCAGCAGAAGTTCTCCATGAACTGGCTGGGCAGTTCGACGGCGTCGCCTTCGACGCCCGAGATGCCCGACACCGCCAGTTCGTCGACCTGCGTCAGCATGTGGTGCAGGCCGTGGCCGAATTCGTGGAACAGGGTGATCAGGTCACCGTGGGTCAGCAGCGCGGGCTGGTCGCCGACCGGTGGCGCGAAGTTGCACACCAGGTGGGCGACCGGCCATTGCAGGTCGCCGCCGGGGCGCCGCCAGCGCCCGCGGCAGTCGTCCATCCAGGCGCCGGACTGCTTGCCGGCGCGGGCGTGCAGGTCGAGGTAGAAAGCGGCTACGCGTTCGCCGACCTGTTCGCCGCCCTGCAGGCGCCAGACGCCGTAGTAGCGCACGCTGTCGTGCCAGACCGGTGCGGCTTCGGCGCGGATCACCACGCCGAACAGGGTCTCGATCAGCTGGAACAGGCCCTGCAGCACGCGGGGCTCGGTGAAGTACTGCTTGACCTCCTGGCTGCTGAAGGCGTAGCGCGACTGCTTCAGTTGTTCGGCGGCGTAGGGCCGGTCCCAGGCCTGCAGCTCGGGCAGGCCCAGCGTGTCGGCGGCGTAGGCCCGCAGTTCGGCCAGTTCGCGGTCGGCGTGGGGGCGGGCGCGGCGCGCCAGGTCGCGCACGAAGGCCAGCACCTCGTCGGGGCTGCGCGCCATCTTGGCGACCAGCGCCAGGTCGGCGTAACTGCCGTGGCCCAGCAGCTCGGCTTCTTCGGCGCGCAGGGCCAGCAGTTCGCGCATCAGCGGGCCGTTGTCCAGTGCGGCCGGGCCGAACTCGCTGGCGCGGGTGGCGTCGGCCCGGTAGAGCGTCTCGCGCAGCGCGCGGTCGCTGGCGAACTGCATCAGCGGCATCCAGCACGGCGCCTGCAGGCTCAGCTTGTAGCCGGCCTGGCCATCGGCTTCTGCCGCCCCGCGGGCAGCCAGCTTGACGTCTGCCGGCGCACCGGCCAGGCGTTCTTCGCCGACCACCAGGCTCCAGGCGTCGGTGGCGTCGAGCACGTGGTCGCCGAACTGCTGCGAGAGCGCCCCGCTGCGGTCCTGGATGGCGGCGTGGCGTTCGCGCGCGGCGCCCTGCAACTCGGCGCCGCCGAGCACGAAGTTGCGGAGCGCGTCGCTCAGCGCCTTGCGCTGCGCCGCCGTCAGCTGCTCAGCGCTGTCGCTGGCCGCGATGGCCTTGTACTTGGCGTAGAGCCGCGCGTCGGCGCCCAGGCGGGTGCTGAAGTCGATGATGCGCGGCAGGTTCTCGGCGTGCGCCGCGCGCAGCGCCGGCGTGTCGGCCACGCCCTGCAAATGGCTGGCGTGGCCCCAGGCGCGCATCAGCCGTTCGACCGGTACATCGAGCACCAGCGACAGCGCGGCATGGTCGGCGGGCACGGCGTCGCTGACCGCCGCTTCCAGCCCGGCTTCGGCAGCGGCCAGCAGCACATCGATGGCCGGGCCGATGTGCTCGGGTCGCAGCGCCGAAAAGTCGGCGGCATAGCCGGCGGTACCGGCGTCCTGCAGCAGCGGGTTCATGCCGTGGTCCTTGCCGCTTCCTCGGCCGCCTGCAGCGTGTTGACCAGCAGCATGGTGATGGTCATCGGCCCGACGCCGCCGGGCACCGGCGTGATCCAGCCGGCCACTTCGCTGACCCCGGCAAAGTCCACGTCGCCGCACAGCTTGCCGGCCTCGTTGCGGTTCATGCCCACGTCGATGACGATGGCCCCGGGCTTGACCATCTCGGCCGTCAGCGTGTTGCGCCGGCCGACCGCAGCCACCACCACGTCGGCCTGCCGGGTGTGCAGCGCCAGATCGGGCGTCGCGCTGTGGCAGACGGTCACGGTGGCGTGGGCCTGCAGCAGCAGCAGCGCCATCGGCTTGCCCACGGTGTTGCTGCGGCCGATGACCACCGCGTGCTTGCCTTTCAGGTTCACGCCGGTGCTCTCGATCAGCTTCATGCAACCGAAGGGCGTGGCCGGACGCAGGCCCGGCAGGCCGGTCATCAGGGCGCCAGCCGAATGCACCGAAAAGCCGTCCACGTCCTTGTGCGTGGCGATGGCCTCGATGACCTGCTGCGGGTCGATGTGCCGGGGCAGCGGCATCTGCACCAGGATGCCGTGGACGGCCGGATCGGCGTTCAGCGCCGCCACGCGGGCCAGCAACTCGGCCTCGGGCAGCGTGGCCGGGTAGCGTTCCAGTACCGAGTGCAGGCCGTGCTCTTCGCAGGCCTTGACCTTGTTGCGGACGTAGACCGCGCTGGCCGGGTCGTCGCCGACCAGGATCACCGCCAGCCCGGGCTTGCGGCCCTGCGCGGTCAGCGCCGCAGCCCGCCTGCCGACATCGGCGCGGATTTGTCGGGACAGCGCGACGCCGTCGATCGGTAGTGCTTGCATCGAGACTGTCCTTGAAACATCAAAGGCCGCCGACCTGGGCAGGACAGCGGCCTCGTGGCTGGCAGCGGGGATGGCCCGACAGCCGTCAGACCTTCGTCTGCGCGCCGAGCGCGATCTTCAGCAGGTCGGCCACCGTGTTGGCGTTCAGCTTTTCCATGATGTTGGCGCGGTGCGCTTCCACCGTCTTGATGCTGATGCCCAGGTCGTCGGCGATCTGCTTGTTCAGCCGGCCGGCGACGATGCGTTCCAGCACCTGCGCCTCGCGCGTCGTCAGGCGGCTCAGCAGGGCGTCGCGGCTGGCCTGTTCCTGGTGCTGGCTGAAGGCGCTGCGTGCGCTGTCCAGCATGCGTTCGACCAGGCCCAGCAACTCTTCTTCCTTGAAGGGCTTTTCGATGAAGTCCATCGCGCCCTTCTTCATCGTCGTGACCGCCATGGGCACGTCGCCGTGACCGGTGATGAAGACGATGGGGAGCGGGCTTCTCCGCTCCAGCAGGCGGTCCTGCAGTTCCAGGCCGCTCATGCCGTCCATGCGGATGTCGGCGATCAGGCAGGCCACCTCGCGCGGGTCGAAACGGGCCAGGAAAGATTCGGACGAATCGAAGCACTTGACGCGGTAGTCCTTGCCTTCCAGCAACCACTGCAGTGAATCGCGGACCGCCTCGTCGTCATCGACGACGTAGACGGTACCTTTCTTCGGGATCAGGCTCATGCGGCAGATGAGGCGCTGTGCGCCCTAGGGTTTCGTGGAGGTTTCGCCCTCGAGCGGGGCCGCGATGTTGTCGGAGCGTGGGCTCAATTCGACCGGCACGGTGAAGGCGAACCGGCAACCGACAACCTGGGTGCCATTGTAGAGGTTCTGGGCCCGCATCCGGCCCCGGTGCGACTCGACGATGGAGCGGCACAGGCTCAGACCAATGCCCAGGCCTTCGGGCTTGGTCGAGAAGAAGGCTTCATACAGCCGGCCCAGCACTTCTTCCTTGATGCCCGGTCCCATGTCGGTGACGCTGAACTCGATGACGCCGCCTTCTTCCGGCGTGTGGCGCGGCACCACGCGCAGTTCAATGTGGCGGCGCTGCGGCGGCATCTGCCCGCCGTCGATGGCCTCGGCAGCGTTCTTCAGCAGGTTCAGCACCACCTGCTCGATCAGGATCGGGTCGACCATGATCTCCGGCAGCCGCTGCGCCACATAGCTGTGCACCGCCACGCCGCGCCGGCGCAACTCGATGCCGGCCAGTTCCACCGCGTCCTCGACGATCTGTCGGGCGTCCGACGGCTGACGCTGGGGTTCGCTGCGTTTCACGAAGGCGCGGATGCGGTGGATGATCTGGCCGGCCCGCTCGGCCTGGCGCGCGGTTTTCTGCAGCGCGGCGATCAGGTCGTCAGGGCGGATGGTGTCGGCCTTGACGCGCGACACCATGCCACTGCAGTAGTTGGCGATGGCGGTCAGCGGCTGGTTCAACTCGTGGGCGACCGAAGACGCCATCTCGCCCATCGTCACCAGGCGGCTGGTGACTTGCGCTTTTTCGGCCTGCGCCGCGCTCTGTTCTTCGGCCCGCAGGCGGGCGGTGATGTCGGTGGCGATCAGCATCTGCGCCAGCCGACCGTCGGTCCACTGCAGGTAGCGGGCGCGCACGTCGAACCACTTCTTCAGCGACTCCACATAGACCTCGCGCGGGCTGGCGTCGGCTTCGGTCAGCTCCTGCGTCGGCAGGCCCGACAGGCCGTCGATCTCGTCGTCGTCGTCGGCGCTGTAGGCGGTGGCACCGACCGCGCCGCCCGACAACTGCTGGTGGCCGCGTGCGTCGCCGCCGAACCACAGGCGGTAGCTGCGGTTGGCGAACAGCAATTCGCCCTGCTGCACCGACAGCACCGAGACGCTGGCGTCCAGGCCTTCCAGCACGGTCGTGAAACGCTCATGGCTGGCGCTCAGCTGGTCGCGGATGCGCTTGGCTTCGGTGATGTTGGTGATCGATGTCATCCAGCCGGTCTGCTGGCCTTTGGAGTCGATCAGCGGACTGATGTACATGCGGGCATCGAAGATCAGGCCTTCCTTGCGCATCACCTTGACCTCGATGCCGTTGCTCGGGCTGCGGCCCTGCAGTTCCTGCTGCAGCAGGCGGCCGTTCTCCTCGATGCGGTCGGGCGGCCAGTAAGGGTAGGGCGGCAGCCGGCCGACCAGTTCGGCATTCGAAAAGCCCGTCATCGCGCAGAAGGCCGCGTTGACATAGGTGACGCGGCCTTCGAGGTCCATCGCGCGCATGCCGGTGGGCATGCTGTTTTCCATCGCGCGGCGGAAATTGGTCTCCTGCACCAGTGCGCCCTGGATCTGGCCGCGCCGCCGCATGTGCCGCCAGGTGCCCAGCAACATCCACACGGTCAGCACGCTGAGGGCCACGACCATCCAGAACAGGGTGTTGTTGACCAGGCCGATGCTGGTGCGCCAGCCCTGGCCGCGCAGAACCAGGCCGTTGAGCAGCGGGGTCAGTGGCGCGTCGCTGGTGATCGGCGAGCGCTTGCTGCGCTGGCCCGGCATGCCGGTGATGGTCGACGCCAGCACCTGCTGCTGCTCACTGACCACCGAGATCATGTGGCGCTGCGCCACATCGGCCGGCACGAAGTGGCGCATCAGGCCGGCTATCGAGTACTCGGCCACCAGCACGCCGGCGAAGGCGTTGCGCTCGATCAAGGGGATGTGCAACTGGAAGACGGCGCCGCCGATGCTGTCGGTGAAGGCCCGTGAGTAGACCGGCGAGCGGCTGTCGCGTGCCGCCTTGAAAGCCGTCTCGGGCTGACTCGGCTGGCCTTCCAGCGGCAGCGTCGGTTCGGGCAGGCCGCCGGTGGTGTTGACCTGGTAGAGCATGGCCAGGTGGCTGGCGCGCAGCTTGCGCCGCGCGTCGAGCCAGGTCAGGTGCGTGATCTCGGGCCGCTCGCGGGCGAAGGCCGTGGCCTGGCCGACAAATTCGTCGGGGTCGCGGTCGCGCGCGACCAGTTCGCGGGCCATGCGGATCAGGCCTTCCTGGTTCTGGATCAGACGCAGGCCGATCTGCTGTTGGGTGATCTCGGTGTCGCGCTTGACGGATTCGGCTTCGCGCTCGATTTCCTCATTGCGCAAGTACCAGAAGGCCGAAATGATCGCCGCCAGGAAGAGCAGCACCGACAGCAAGGGCCCCAGCATGGCGAAGCGGTCCTGCCGGGCGGGCGACTGACGCCGCCACCACTGGCCGAACAGCCGTTTGCCCACGGGCAGGGTGACACGCGCAGGGGTGTTGGAGATCGCGGCGGCGTCGGGCAGGGACTCGGGTACAGGCATGGTGCTCATTATCCCGGCAGGTGGCTGCCCACGCGGTGCGTTCCACATAATGAAATTGATCGGCACTATTTGAAATTGGGCTCTTTTGTGCCACACTCCCGCCGCATCAAAAAGCATCCCAGAACGGAGACAAAACATGTCCGCAATGCCGGAGTCCTTCCACAAGCCCGCCGCCCTCGACGCCGACGCGCAAGAGACGCGTGAATGGCTGGACGCGCTGTCGGCCGTCATCGGCGCCGAAGGCGCAGACCGCGCCCACTTCCTGCTCGAGCAATTGCTGGAGCACGCGCGCGAGAACAGCATCGACATGCCGTTTTCCGCCAACACGGGCTACGTCAACACCATCGAGCCCGAGCGCGAAGAGCGCAGCCCCGGCAACCTGGAACTGGAAGGCCGTCTGCGCGCCTACATGCGCTGGAACGCGATGGCGCTGGTCGTCAAGGCCAACCGCCTGCACCCGGCCGACGGCGGCGACCTCGGCGGCCACATCAGCAGCTTCGCCAGTCTGGCCCACATGTTCGCGGCCGGCTTCAACCATTTCTGGCACGCCGAGAGCGAAGGCCACGGCGGCGACCTGCTCTACATCCAGGGCCACAGCAGCCCCGGCATCTACGCCCGCGCCTTCATGGAAGGTCGGATCAGCGAAGAGCAGATGTTGAACTTCCGCCAGGAAGTCGGTGGCAAGGGCCTGCCGAGCTACCCGCACCCCAAGCTGATGCCCGATTTCTGGCAGTTCCCGACCGTGTCGATGGGCCTGGGCCCGCACATGGCGATCTACCAGGCGCGCTTCCTGAAATACCTGCACGCCCGCGGCATCGCCGACACCGCCAACCGCAAGGTCTGGGTCTTCTGCGGTGACGGCGAGATGGACGAGCCCGAGTCCCTGGGCGCGATCGGCCTGGCAGCACGCGAGAAGCTCGACAACCTGGTGCTGGTCGTCAACTGCAACCTGCAGCGCCTGGACGGCCCGGTGCGCGGCAACGGCAAGATCATCCAGGAACTGGAAGGCGAATTCCGCGGCGCCGGCTGGAACGTCATCAAGCTGATCTGGGGCAGCAACTGGGACCCGCTGCTGGCGCGCGACAAGGACGGCGCGTTGCGCAAGGTCATGCTCGACTGCCTGGACGGCGACTACCAGGCCTTCAAGGCCAACGACGGTGCCTTCGTGCGCAAGAACTTCTTCGGCCGCGACCCGCGCACGCTGGAGATGGTCGCCAAGATGTCCGACAAGGACATCTGGAACCTGCGCCGAGGCGGGCACGACGCGCAGAAGGTCTACGCCGCCTTCCACGCCGCGAACAACAACCAGCAGGGCCAGCCGACCGTGCTGCTGATCAAGACGGTCAAGGGTTGGGGCATGGGCAGCGCCGGTGAAGGCAAGAACACCGCCCACCAGGCCAAGAAGCTGACCGACGACGACGTGCGCTTCATGCGCGACCGCTTCAACATCCCGATTCCCGACAGCCAGCTGGCCGACATCCCGTTCTACAAGCCCAGCGACGACACGCCCGAGATGCAGTACCTGCACGAGCGCCGCAAGGCCCTGGGCGGCTACCTGCCCAAGCGCCGCGTCAAGGCCGACGAGAGCTTCACCGTGCCCTCGCTGGAAACCTTCAAGAGCGTGCTCGAACCGACCGCTGCGGGCCGTGAGATCAGCACCACCCAGGCCTATGTGCGCTTCCTGACGCAGCTGCTGCGCGACAAGGCGCTGGGTCCGCGCGTGGTGCCCATCCTGGTCGACGAGGCGCGCACCTTCGGCATGGAAGGCCTGTTCCGCCAGATCGGCATCTACAACCCCGAGGGCCAGAAGTACACGCCGGTCGATAAAGACCAGGTCATGTACTACAAGGAACAGGTCGACGGCCAGATCCTGCAGGAAGGCATCAACGAGGCCGGCGGCATGAGCAGCTGGATCGCCGCGGCGACGTCGTACTCGACGAACAACCGCATCATGGTGCCCTTCTACATCTACTACTCGATGTTCGGCTTCCAGCGCATCGGCGACCTGGCCTGGGCCGCCGGCGACATGCAGGCGCGCGGATTCCTGCTTGGCGGCACCAGCGGCCGCACGACGCTGAACGGCGAAGGCCTGCAGCACGAAGACGGCCACAGCCACATCCTGGCGAGCACGATTCCGAACTGCATCAGCTACGACCCGACCTTCGCGCACGAGGTCGGTGTGATCCTGCACCACGGCCTGAAGCGCATGGTCGAGAAGCAGGACAACGTCTATTTCTACCTCACGCTGCTCAACGAGAACTACCCGATGCCGGGCCTGAAGGCCGGCACCGAGGAAGAGATCCTGAAGGGCATGTACCTGCTGGAAGAGGCGCCCGCCAGTGCGGCCGGCGCCAAGCCGGCGCCGCGCGTCAACCTGCTCGGCAGCGGCACCATCCTGCGCGAGAGCCAGGAAGCCCGCAAGCTGCTGGCCGCCGACTGGGGCGTTGCCGCCAACGTCTGGAGCTGCCCGAGCTTCAACGAACTGGCGCGCGACGGTCAGGCCTGCGAGCGGACCAGCCTGCTGCACCCGCTGGCCGCGCCACCCGTGCCTTTCGTGACCGAGCAGTTGGACCCGCATGCCGGGCCGGTGATCGCATCGACCGACTACATGAAGAACTATGCCGAGCAGATCCGCGCCTACATCCCCAAGGGCCGGACCTACAAGGTGCTGGGCACCGACGGCTTCGGTCGCAGCGACTTCCGCAACAAGCTGCGCGAGCACTTCGAGATCAACCGCCACTACATCGTCGTCGCCGCCTTGAAGGCCCTGGCCGACGAAGGCACGATCCCGATGGCCCAGGTGGCCGAGGCGATCCAGAAGTACGCCATCCAGGCCGACAAGATCAACCCGCTGTACGCATAAGCACAAGCCCGGAGACACGACATGGCGTTGATCGAAGTGAAAGTGCCGGACATCGGCGACTTCAAGGAAGTTGAAATCATCGAGTTGCTGGTCAAGGCCGGCGACACCGTCGCGGTGGACCAGAGCCTGCTGACCGTCGAGTCGGACAAGGCGTCGATGGAAATCCCGTCGTCGCATGCCGGCGTGGTGAAGGAACTGAAGGTCAAGCTCGGCGACAAGGTGGGCGAAGGCTCGCTGGTGCTGCTGCTGGAAACGGCGGGCGCTGCAGCGCCAGCGGGCGCACCGGCGCCGGCTGCGGTCGCCCCCCCGGCCGCAGCAGCGCCGGTCGCCGCTGCGCCACCCGCCGCACCTGCGGCTGCGGCCGTCATCGAGGTGGTGGTGCCCGACATCGGCGACTTCGACGAAGTCACCGTCATCGAGGTCTTCGTCAAGCCCGGCGACAGCGTCAAGGTCGAACAGAGCCTGATCACGGTCGAGAGCGACAAGGCGTCGATGGAGATCCCGTCGTCGAACGCCGGTGTCGTGCAGCGACTGCTGGTCCAGGTCGGCGACAAGGTCAGGAAGGGCACACCGGTCGTGACGCTGCTGGGCGCGGTCGCGGCCATGCCGGCGGTTGCAGCGCCGCTTGCTGCACCGCTTGCTGCGGCGGCCCCGGCAGCCGAACCGGCGCCCGCGCCGGCTGCGCCCGCAGCAGCGGCGATGCCGGCCCATGAGCCGACAGCGGCCAAGGGTGTGCTGCCGCATGCCTCGCCGTCGATCCGCCTGCTGGCGCGCGAACTGGGCGTCCCGCTGGCTGAAGTGCAGGGCAGCGGTCCCAAAGGCCGCATCACGCAGACCGACGTGCAGGGCTACGTCAAGGCCGTGATGGCTGGCGATACGCGCACCGAAGCGCAGAAGCTCAAGGCGCCTGCAGCCGCGCCGGCGGCCGCGGGTGGCGGCATCCCGGGCCTGCTGGCCTGGCCGGTGGTCGACTTCGCGAAGTTCGGCCCGGTCGAGCGCAAGCCGCTGAGCCGCATCCAGAAGATCAGCGGCGCCAACCTGCACCGCAACTGGGTGATGATTCCCCACGTCACGCACAACGACGAGGCCGACATCACCGAGTTGGAAGCCTTCCGCGTGCAGATGAACAAGGAACACGAGAAGGCGGGCATCAAGTTCACGATGCTGGCTTTCGTGATCAAGGCCGCCGTGGCTGCGCTGCAGAAGCACCCGACCTTCAACGCCAGCCTGGACGGCGACGAACTGGTCTTCAAGAAGTACTTCCACATCGGCTTCGCGGCCGACACGCCGAACGGCCTGGTGGTCCCGGTGCTGAAGAACGCCGACACCAAGGGCATCGCCCAGATCGCGCAGGAGATGGCCGACCTGTCGAAGAAGGCCCGCGACGGCAAGCTGGGTCCTGCCGACATGACCGGCGGCACCTTCAGCATCAGCAGCCTGGGCGGGATCGGCGGCACCGATTTCACGCCCATCGTCAACGCCCCCGAAGTGGCCATCATGGGCCTGTCGAAGAGCGCGATGAAGCCGGTGTGGGACGGCAAGGCCTTCCAGCCGCGCCTGATCCTGCCCTTGTCGCTGTCCTACGACCACCGCGTCATCGACGGCGCGTCCGGTGCTCGCTTCGCCGCGAC
This sequence comes from Betaproteobacteria bacterium, assembly GCA_947453725.1. GTDB lineage: Bacteria > Pseudomonadota > Gammaproteobacteria > Burkholderiales > Burkholderiaceae_C > Rubrivivax. Next base: position 120,088 of record CANGHH010000008.1, read on the forward strand.
CTTCGCGCAACTGCTCGGCGACTTCCGCCGAGTCCTGCTTTGAGCACCGTGGTCGTCGCCCGCAAGGGCACCACGCTGGCCATCGCATCGGACTCGCTGATCACTTTCGGCGAGATGCGCCTGCCGCCGGCCTACGAGGCCAACGACAAGCTGTTCGCCATAGCCGACTCGTGGGTCGGCGCGGTGGGCAGCACGGCCCACCTGCCGGTGCTTCGCCAGGCGCTGTCGTCGCTGACGCCGGAAGAGCGCCAGCTCGACTCGCGTGAGGGCCTGTTCGACACCTTCCTGCAGCTGCATCCCAAGCTGAAGGACCGTTTCTTCATGAACACGAAGGAGCACGACAGCGATCCCTACGAAAGCAGCCAGTACTCGATCCTGGTCGCCAACGCGCAAGGCATCTTCGGCGTCGAAAGCTACCGCGAGGTCTTCGAGTTCCAGCGCTTCTGGGCCATCGGTTCAGGCCGCCGTTTCGCGCTGGGCGCGATGCACGCGGTCTATGACAAGGCCCGCAGCGCGGCCGAGATCGCCGAGGCGGGGGTGCTCGCCGGCTGCGAGTTCGACACCAGTTCGGCCGGCCCGGCGCGTGTGCACACCTTCAAATTCAAGAAAAGAGACTGATCCCATGGCTCTCATCGACATCCTGGTGCCGGACATCGGCGATTTCAGCGAAGTGACCGTCATCGAATTGCTCGTCGCGGTGGGCGACAGCGTCAAGCCCGAGCAGAGCCTGATCACCGTCGAAAGCGACAAGGCGTCGATGGAGATCCCGTCGTCGGCCGGCGGCGTGGTCAAGGCCTTGAAGGTCAAGATCGGCGACAAGGTGGCGATGGGCTCGGTGCTGCTGGCGCTGGAAAGCGCGACGGCTGCAGTTGCCGCGCCAACCCCTGTTGCCGCCCCCGCGCCGGTCGCGGCGGCACCGGCTTCCAGCAATGCGCCTGCCGCAGCCAGCTACGCCGGCGGCGCCGACCTCGAATGCGACATGCTGGTGTTGGGCGCCGGCCCCGGTGGTTACTCGGCCGCTTTCCGCGCCGCCGACCTGGGGCTGAAGACGGTCATCGTCGAGCGCTACCCGGTTCTCGGCGGCGTCTGCCTGAACGTCGGCTGCATCCCGAGCAAGGCGCTGCTGCACGTGGCGGCGGTGATGGACGAGGTGACGCACTTCGCCGACCTCGGCGTCAGCTTCGGCAAGCCCGAAGTCGACCTGGGCAAGTTGCTGGCGCACAAGAACAAGGTGGTCGGCAAGCTCACCGGCGGCCTCGCCGCGATGGCCAAGATGCGCAAGGTGACGGTGGTCAACGGCGTTGGCGAGTTCGCCGATCCTTTCCACCTGACCGTGACCGGCACCGACGGCAAGCAGCAGACGATCAAATTCAAGAGCGCCATCATCGCGGCCGGTTCCGAAGCCGTGAAGCTGCCGTTCCTGCCGAAGGACGACCCGCGCATCGTGACCAGCACTGGCGCGCTGGAGTTGCGTCAGAAACCGGACCGCATGCTGGTCATCGGCGGCGGCATCATCGGCCTGGAAATGGGTACGGTCTACAGCACGCTGGGTGCCCGTCTGGATGTCGTGGAAATGCTCGACGGCCTGATGCAGGGCGCTGATCGCGACCTGGTCAAGGTCTGGCAGAAATTCAACGCCCACCGTTTCGACAAGCTGATGCTGAAGACCAAGACCGTCGGCGCCGAGGCCACCGCCGACGGCATTCGTGTGATGTTCGAAGGCCTCGATGGCGTGAAGAGCGAAGGGGTCTACGACCTCGTGCTGCAGGCCGTCGGCCGCACGCCCAACGGCAGGAAGATCGCTGCCGACAAGGCCGGCGTGCTGGTCAGCGACCGAGGCTTCATCCCGGTCGACGTCCAGATGCGGACCAACGTGCCGCACATCCACGCCATCGGCGACATCGTCGGTCAGCCGATGCTGGCGCACAAGGCCGTGCACGAAGCTCACGTGGCGGCCGAGGTGGCCGCCGGTACCCTGAATGGCGATGCCGCCTTGAGCAAGGCCCAGTTCGACGCCCGCGTGATCCCCAGCGTGGCCTACACCGACCCCGAGGTGGCCTGGGTCGGCCTGACCGAGGACGAGGCCAAGGCCAGGGGCATCCCCGTCCGGAAGGGGCTGTTCCCGTGGACGGCCTCGGGTCGCGCCATCGCCAACGGCCGCGACGAAGGTTTCACCAAGCTGCTCTTCGACGATTCGCCGCAAGCCCACGGCCACGGCCGGATCCTGGGTGGCGGCATCGTCGGCACGCACGCCGGCGACATGATCGGCGAGGTGGCGCTGGCCATCGAGATGGGCGCCGACTCGGTCGACATCGGCAAGACCATCCACCCGCACCCGACGCTGGGCGAAAGCATCGGCATGGCCGCCGAAGTGGCCCACGGCAGCTGCACCGACCTGCCGCCGGCGCGTCGTTGAACGCCGGCGCGGTCCGGAGGGGCCGCATGGTTTTGGGTCGCGTGCTTCAGGCCCTGCCGGCCGCGCGCCCGTAGAGGCGGGACAACTCCAGCAGCCGCCCGCCATGCCAGGGCTGGACCTGGTTCCACTGGAAGCGCCAGACCCACCAGCCCGATTCCTGGCCCGGCCAGTTCATGCGGCTTTCGGCCGGCAGCGCCAGCACGTCCTGCATCGGGTGGACGGCGGTGTCGGCGACGCTGGCCATGGCCGCGCGGATCATCGTCCAGGCGATGTCGTGGCCATCGGTGGCCAGGTAGCCGCGCGCGTAGTGGCGTTCCTGGTCGCTGGCCGTGGCCCACCAGCCGGCGGTGGTGTCGTTGTCGTGGGTGCCGGTGTAGACCACGGTGTCGGGCTCGTGGTTGTGCGGCAGGAAGCTGTTCGACGCGTCGCCGCCGAACGCGAACTGCAGGATGCGCATGCCGGGGTAGCCGAACTCCTTGCGCAGGGCTTCGACGTCGGGCGTCACCAGGCCCAGGTCCTCGGCGATGATCGGCATCGGGCCCAGCGCGTGGGTGATGGCGGTGAACAGCGCGGCGCCCGGGCCGGGCACCCAGCGGCCGTGCTCGGCGGTCGGCTGACTGGCCGGAATCTCGTAGTAGCCGGCGAAGCCGCGGAAGTGGTCGATGCGCACGATGTCGACCAGTTCGAAGGTTCGGCGCACGCGCTCCACCCACCAGGCGTAGCCGTCCTTGGCGTGCTCGGACCAGCGGTACAGCGGGTTGCCCCAGCGCTGGCCGGTGGCGGCGAACAGGTCGGGCGGCACACCGGCGACCACCGTCGGGCGGCCCGATTCGTCGAGTTCGAACAGGTGCTGGTTGGCCCAGACTTCGGCACTCAGGTAGGCGATGAAGATCGGCGTGTCGCCGATGATCTGCACCCCCTGAGCGTTGGCGTAGGTCTTCAGCGCCGCCCACTGGCGGTAGAAGCACCACTGGCCGAACTGCCAGAAGGCGATGCGTTCGGCGTGCTGCAGACGGGCAGCGGCCAGCGCTTTCGGGTCGCGCTGGGCCAGACCGGTTTCCCAGGTGCACCAGTCCTGCCAGCCGCAGGCTTCGCACAGCGACATGAACAGCGCGTAGTCGTCCAGCCAGCTGCGGTGGGCGGCCAGGAAGGCCGCGTATTCGGCGCGCTGGGTGGCGGTGCCGGCGTCGGCGAAACAGGCGGCGGCGCGTGCCAGCCTTTCCATCCGGTAGGGGTAGACGGCCGCGAAATTGACGTGGTCGGCTTCCAGGCCGGGCGCCGGGGCCACGTCGGTGCTGCCGAGCCAGCCCTGGGTCTGCAATTCGCGCAGATCGACCAGCAGCACATTGCCGGCGAAGGCCGAGTTGCTCATGTAGGGCGAATTGCCCGGGCCGATGCCGGCCAGCGGCAGGATCTGCCAGAGCTTCTGCCCCGCGCCGACCAGCCAGTCCACGTAGTGATAGGCCTCGCGGCCGAGGTCGCCCGAGCCGTGCGGGCCGGGCAGGGAGGTGGGGTGCAGCAGCACGCCGCTGGCGCGGGGGAATCGCATGGTTGGGGTCCTTGGCGGGATCGGTGTCGGTTGGCGTCGCGGCTCAGGCGGGGCTGTCGTCGCGCAGCAGCACGACGGAACGGGCCGGCAAGTCGTATTCGCTGCGGGATTGGCGAACCCAGCGGCTGCGGCCGTCAGGGGCGCTGCTGTCGAGTTCGGCCACCCAGTTGCCGGGCGGCAGTTGGAAGCGGGCGTCCAGGTCGCGGGCGTTGACCAGCAGCAGCAGGGCCTTGCCACCGCGGCCGGGCTGGCCGATCCAGGCGCCGACGATGCGCGACATGCGGTTGTCCCAGTCCTCGGCGGCCATCGCCACACCGGTGCGCCGCAGCCAGGACAGGTCGTGCAGGCCGCGCAGACCCTGCAGGCCGGTGTACCAGCGCCCGGCCAGCGGCAGCAGGCGGCGGCGCAGCGCCAACAGATGGGCCGTGTAGTCGATCAGGCTCTGGTCAGCGCTGTCCCAGTCGATCCAGGTGATGGCGTTGTCCTGGCAGTAGGGGTTGTTGTTGCCGCCTTGCGTGTGGCCGAGTTCGTCGCCGGCCGCCAGCATCGGCGTGCCCTGCGCCAGCACCACGGTGGCCAGCAGCGCGCGCTGCAGGCGGGCCCGTCGGCCCAGCACCTCGGGGTCCAGCGTCGGGCCTTCCCAGCCGCAGTTCCAGCTCAGGTTGTGGCCGTGGCCGTCGCGGTTGTCCTCGCCGTTGGCTTCGTTGTGCCGCATGTCGTAGCTGACCAGGTCCGCCAGCGTGAAGCCATCGTGGCTGACGATGTAGTTCACGCTGTCCAGCGGCGATCGGCGGCGGGCCTGGAACAGGTCGCTGCTGCCGGCCAGGCGCAGTGCGAATTCGCCGCGCGTGCAGTCGCCGCCCAACCAGAAGGCGCGCGCGGTGTCGCGGAATCGGTCGTTCCATTCCAGCCAACCGCGCGGGAACTGGCCGACCTGGTAGCCGCCGGGACCGAGGTCCCAGGGCTCGGCGATCAGCTTCACGCGCTGTAGCACCGGGTCCTGCAACACGGTCTTGAAGAAAGGGCCGTCGCGCTCGAAGCCGCTGTCACCGCGGCCCAGGATGGGCGCCAGGTCGAAACGGAAGCCGTCGACATGCATGTCCTCGACCCAATACCGCAGGCTGTCGAGCACCATCTGCAGTACGCGCGGGTGGCGGATGTCGATGGTGTTGCCGCAACCGCTCCAGTTCTCGTGGTGCTGCAGCCGGCCGTCGGGCAGGCGGTACCAGCTGCGGTTGTCCAAGCCGCGCCAGCTCAGCGTGGGGCCGCGCTCGTCGCCTTCGGGCGTGTGGTTGTAGACCACGTCGAGCAGCACCTCGATGCCCGCGGCATGCAGGCGGCGCACCATCTCGCGGAACTCGGTGCGCGGTGCGGCCGTCGAGGCGTAGCGCGGGTCGGGGCAGAAGAAGCCCAGGGTGTTGTAGCCCCAGTAGTTGGTCAAGCCCATCTCGGACAGGCGCGGTTCGTCCTGGATCTGCTGCACCGGCAACAGGCTGATGGCGGTGATGCCCAGGCGCTGGAGGTGCGCGATGGCGGCGTCGCTGCCCAGGCCGGCGTAGCTGCCGCGCTGCGCCTCGGGCACGCCGGGCATCCGCTTCGTCAAGCCGCGCACATGGGCTTCGTAGATCACGCTGTCGGCCAGCGGCGTGGCCGGCGGGCGGTCGCCCTGCCAGTCGTGCTGGTCGGCCACCACGCGGGCCTTCAGCGCGTCGCGGCCGTTGTCGCGCGGGTCCATGTGCTGCGGGTGTTCGCGGTCGGCGCCGTAGTGCGGGCTGTGCGCGCCGCGCAGGTCGATCTGGCCTGCGATCTCGCGCGCCCAGGGGTCGAGCAGCAGCTTGTGCGGGTTGAAGCGGTGCCCGCGGTCGGGCCGCCACGGGCCGTGCGCGCGCAGGCCGTAGAGCAGCCCGGGCTCGGCCCCGGGCAGGCGGCCGTGCCAGACCTCACCGGTCTGCGCCGGCAGTGGCAGGCGGGCCACTTCGATGCGCCCGGTCTCGTCGTACAGGCACAGGTCGATCTGGGTGGCATGCACCGAGAAGACCGCGAAGTTGACACCCGTGCCGTCGTGCGTGGCGCCCATCGGCCAGGGCTGGCCGGCTTCCAGCGCCCGCCCGCCTGCAGCCGTCGTCGTCGCCGCCGCCGCCACGCTCAGGCGGTCCATTCGAAGAACACGGTGGCCAGCGGGGGCACCGTGATGACGATCGATTGCGGGCGCCCGTGGCTGGTGGTGGCTTCGCTGCGGGCTTCGCCCAGCGCGGTGCCGACGTTGCCGCCGCCGTAGAAGGCCGAGTCGCTGTTCAGGCATTCGCGCCAGCGGCCCGCCGCCGGCACGCCCAGGCGCAGGCCGTGGTGAACGGTGGGCGCGAAGTTGCACACCACCAGCATCAGGGCGCCGTCGCGCGATCGGCGCACGAAGCTGAGCAGGCTGCGGCGCGCGTCGTCGTGGTCTATCCACTCGAAGCCGTCGCCGCTGAAGTCGACGCTGTACAGCGCCGGGCTGGCCTTGTAGAGCTGGTTCAGGTCGCGAACCCAGCGCTGCAGACCGGCGTGGTCGGACTGCTGCAGCAGGTGCCAGTCCAGGCTGTGCTCGTGGTTCCACTCGCGGTCCTGGCCGAATTCGCAGCCCATGAAGAGCAGCTTCTTGCCCGGGTGGCCCCACATGAAACCGTAGTAGGCGCGCAGGTTGGCGAACTGTTGCCAGCGGTCACCGGGCATCTTGCCCAGCATGCTGCCCTTGCCGTGCACGACCTCGTCGTGGCTGATCGGCAGCACGAAGTTCTCGGTGTAGGCATAGACCAGCCCGAAGGTCATTTCACCGTGGTGGTGAGGGCGATGGATCGGGTCGCGGGCGATGTACTGCAGCGTGTCGTGCATCCAGCCCATGTTCCACTTGTAATGGAAACCCAGGCCGCCGGCGTAGGTCGGGCGGCTGACCCCCGGGAAGGCGGTGCTTTCCTCGGCCAGCGTGACGGCCTGCGGGCGCTCGCCGCCGATGACCTCGTTGGTGCGCTTCAGGAAGGCGATGGCTTCCAGGTTCTCGCGCCCACCATGGACATTGGGTATCCATTCGCCGGCCTTGCGGCTGTAGTCGCGGTAGAGCATCGACGCGACGGCGTCGACACGCAGGCCGTCGATGCCGTAACGCTCCAGCCAGTACAGCGCATTGCCGACCAGGAAGTTGCGCACTTCGGTGCGGCCGAAGTTGTAGATCAGCGTGTTCCAGTCGTTGTGGAAGCCCTCGCGCGGGTCGGCGTATTCGTACAGGTGGGTGCCGTCGAAGCGCGCCAGGCCGTGGGCGTCGGTGGGGAAATGGGCCGGCACCCAGTCCAGCAGCACGCCGATGCCGGCGGCGTGGGCGCGGGCGATGAAGCGGCTGAAGCCCGCTCCGCTGCCGAACGGGGACGCCGCGTCACCGGGCACCTGGTGGCGCGCGGTGGGTGCGTACAGGCCCAGCGTCTGGTAGCCCCAGGAACCGTCGAAAGGGTGCTCGCTGATCGGCATCAGTTCGAGGTGGGTGAAGCCCATGTCCTGGGCGTAGGGCAACAACTCGTCGGCCAGTTCGTCCCAGTTCAGCCAGCGGTTGCCGTCTTTGCGCCGCCAGCTGGCCAGGTGGACCTCGTAGATGCTGACCGGCGCGTCCAGCGCGTTGGCCTGGTGGCGGGCGGGTGAGGGCGCGACCACCGGCGGCATCGCGGCCACGACGCTGGCCGTGGCCGGACGCAGTTCGGCCTGCCGCGCGTACGGGTCAGCCTTCTGCGGCAGCAGCCGGCCGGCGCTGTCGAGCAGTTCGAACTTGTAGTGCGCGCCCGCGGCCACCTCGGGCAGGAAGAGTTCCCACACGCCGCACTCACGGCGCAGCCGCATCGGGTGGCGGCGGCCGTCCCAGACATTGAAGTCGCCGACCACACTGACCCGGCTGGCGTTCGGTGCCCAGACCGCGAAAGCCGTGCCGGCCACGCCTTCCAATTCACGCGGCGTGGCACCCAGGATGTCGGAGGGCCGCAGGTGCGAGCCTTCGCCCAGCAGCCAGACGTCCATCTCGCCCAGCACACCACCGAAACGGTAGGGGTCTTCCAGCAGCGCCTCGCTGCCGTCGTGCCAGCGCACGCGCAACTGGTACAGGCCGGTGGCGCCGACGGGCCCTTCGAAGAAGCCGTCGGTGTGGCGCAGGTTCAGCGGCCAGGCGAGGGCGCCGGCCACCACCTGAACCACCTGCGCGCCGGGCAGCAGCGCCCGCACCCAGCGCGATCCATCGGCTGCGGTGTGCGGCCCCAGCACGGCGAAGGGGTCGTCGTGGCGGGCCTGCAGCAGCGCGGTCAGCGCCGCGTCGTCCAGGACGCCGGCCGGCGCCATCGGGGCAGCTGGCGACGGCATCAGCCCTTGGCCTTCACGCCCCACACATCGCGCGCGTACTCGGCGATCGTGCGGTCTGCCGAGAAGAAGCCCATGCCGGCGACGTTGGCGATGGCCTTGCGGGCCCAGGCTGCCGGGTCGCGGTAGAGCGCGTCGACACGGGTCTGCGCCGCGCAGTAGCTGTCGAAGTCGGCCAGCAGCATGTAGTGGTCGCCACCCCAGAGCAGCGAATCGACCAGGGCCCGGTAGCGGCCCGGCTCGTCCTCGCAGAACTGCCCGCTGCCGATCGCGTCGAGCACGGCCTTGATGCGCGGGTTGGCTTCGTACAGACGCAGCGGCTGGTAGCCGGCGGCGCGGCTGGCGACGACTTCGGCGGTCGACAGACCGAAGATGAAGATGTTGTCGTCACCGACCTGTTCGCGGATCTCGATGTTGGCGCCGTCGTCGGTGCCGATGGTCAGCGCGCCGTTCAGCGCCAGTTTCATGTTGCCGGTGCCCGAAGCCTCGGTGCCGGCGGTGGAGATCTGCTCGGACAAGTCGGCGCCCGGCATGATGACTTCGGCCACCGACACGCCGTAGTTCGGGATGAACACCAGCTTCAACTTGCCGGCGATGCGCGCGTCGTTGTTGATCACGGCGCCGACGTCGTGCACCAGGCGGATGACGTTCTTGGCCGCGGTGTAGCTGCTGGCCGCCTTGCCGGCGAAGATCACGGTGCGCGGCACCCAATCCGCACCCGGGTCGGCCAGCATCGCCTGGTAGCGGGCGACGACCTGCAGCAGGTTGAGCAGTTGGCGCTTGTATTCGTGGATGCGCTTGACTTGCACGTCGAACAGGCTGGCCGGGTCGACCGTGATGCCCGTGCTGGCCTGGATGTGGGCCGCCAGCCTGGCCTTGTTGGCGTGCTTCACGGCCATGAAGGCGCTGCGGAAGTCCTCGCGATCGGCATGCGGCCCCAGGCGCTTGAGCTGGTCCAGGTCGAGCCGCCAGCCACTGCCGATGGTGCTGTCGATCAGGGAACTGAGGCTCGAGTTGGCCTGGGCCAGCCAGCGGCGCGGGGTCACGCCATTGGTCATGTTGGTGAAGCGCTCGGGCCACAGGCTGGCAAAGTCGGCAAAGATGGTCTGCACCAGCAGTTCGGAGTGCAGCGCCGACACCCCGTTGATCTTGTGGCTCCCGACGATCGACAGGTGGGCCATGCGCACGCGGCGCTCGCCCGATTCGTCGATCAGCGACAGGTGGCGCAGGAAGTCGTGGTCGCCCGGGCGGTGGGCGGCGGCCTCGGCCAGGAATTCGGCGTTGATGCGGAAGATGATTTCCAGGTGCCGCGGCAACACCTGCTGCATCAGCGCCACCGGCCAGGTTTCCAGCGCCTCGGGCATCAGCGTGTGGTTGGTGTAGCTGAAGACTTTCTTCGTCACGGCCCAGGCGGCCAGCCAGCCGAAGCCGTGCTCATCGACCAGCAGGCGCATCAGTTCGGCCACGCCGATGGCCGGGTGGGTGTCGTTCAGGTGGATCGCCACCTTGTCCGCCAGGTTGGTCAGGCGGCCGTGCTCGCCCAGGTGGCGGGCCAGGATGTCCTGGATGCTGGCGCTGGTGAAGAAGTACTCCTGGCGCAGGCGCAGCTCACGGCCGGCGGGCGTGCTGTCGTTGGGGTAGAGCACCCAGCTGATGTTCTCGTACTGGTTCTTGAACTCGGCGGCGCGGGCGTAGTCGCCCGTGTTGAAGGCGTGCAGGTCGATCTGGCTGGGCGCGACCGCTTTCCACAGCCGCAAGGTGCTGACGCGCTCGGTACCGTGGCCGGGGATGACCATGTCGTAGGCCTTGGCGTTGACCTCGCCGGCGTGGCGCCAGGTCGGCACCAGGCTGGGGTCGGTCGCGGGTTCGACCCAGCCGCCGAAGCGCACCGGGTAGTGAACGCCGGTGCGCGGAAATTCCCAGGGCGTGCCGTCCTCGACCCAGGGGTCGGGCGACTCGATCTGCCGGCCGCCGTGGATGCTCTGCTTGAACATGCCGAATTCGTAGCGGATGCCGTAGCCGAAGGACGGCAGCTCCAGCGTGGCCATGCTGTCGAGGAAGCAGGCCGCAAGACGGCCGAGGCCGCCGTTGCCCAGGGCTGCGTCGGGCTCGGTGGCCGCCAGGTCTTCCAGGCTGTTGGCGTGTTCGCGCGCCGCGACGCCCATCTCGGCCCTCAGATCCAGCGCGGCCAGCGCGTTGGACAGGGTGCGACCGATGAGAAACTCCATCGACAGGTAGTTGACGCGGCGGGCCTTGGCGTCGCGATCGGCGCTGTCGCCAGCCACCCAGCGTCGGGACAACTGCTCACGCGCCACCTGGGAGACTGCCAGCATCATCTCGGTGGGCGTGGCGGTGGCCGGCGCGGCGCCGACAGTGGCCAGCAGATGGCGGTTCACCGCGGCGGCGGTGGGGGCGGTGCTGGCGACGCGGTCGTCAGCGAGGCGGGTGTTGTGTGGCATCGTCTTGAGGCAGTGGTGGGGCCTGCGGGGCGCACGCAAGAATTGTGCGTGATGGCCGGAGTGTCTCTGAAGGGCGGGGCCAGCGTCAATGGTTCTGCTGGCGAAGAAAAAGTAGTTTCACTACATATACGCGTGGAGCGTGGTGGTTGATCCGCTCGACGGGATTCAATGAAAGATGAAAATAATAATTTGAATCAATGTCTTGTGGCTGGTATCGAATGTAGATTGTCATCTTTGAATTTCGTCACAATCGGGTCTGCCCCGAGGCTTGGATGGCAGTTGGTCTGTAATTTTGTTGCTTGACTCTCAACAGGAAACGCATATGAACTCTATCGATGTGGCCCAGGGCCTGGACTTGCCGCGCCGTGCCGTGGCGCTGGTGCTGGCCGGCGGACGTGGCAGCCGGCTGAAGAACCTGACCGACACGCGGGCCAAGCCGGCGGTCTACTTCGGCGGCAAGTTCCGCATCGTCGATTTCGCGCTGTCGAACTGCATGAACTCGGGCATCCGCCGCATTGGCGTGATCACCCAGTACAAGAGCCACAGCCTGCTGCGTCACCTGCAGCGCGGCTGGGCCTTCCTGAAGACCGAGATGAACGAGTTCGTCGACCTGCTGCCCGCGCAGCAGCGGGTCGACGAGGAAAGCTGGTACCGCGGCACGGCCGACGCGGTCTACCAGAACCAGGACATCCTGGCCGCTTACCGCGCGGACTACGTGGTGGTGCTGGCGGGTGATCACATCTACAAGCAGAACTACGCGCTGATGCTGGCCGACCACGTTGCCCTGCACCGCAAGCTCGGCAGCGAATGCACGGTCGGCTGCATCGAGGTCGACAGCGAAGAGGCCAAGGCCTTCGGCGTGATGGCCATCAACGCCGATCGGCGCATCGTCGACTTCGTCGAGAAGCCGGCGGATCCGCCGACCATCCCGGGCAAGCCCGGGCGCACGCTGGCCAGCATGGGCATCTACATCTTCAACGCGCGTTTCCTGTACCGGGAACTCGAACGCGACATGCTCGACCCGAATTCGAGCCACGACTTCGGCAAGGACATCATTCCCCGGATCGTCAGGGCCGGCCTGGCCGTGGCCCACCCCTTCGAGCTCAGCTGCGTCGGCGGCAAGGCCGGCCTGCCGCCTTACTGGCGCGATGTCGGCACCATCGACGCCTACTGGGACGCCAACATCGACCTCACGGCCACCGATCCGCTGCTCAACCTGTACGACACCAACTGGCCGATCTGGACCTACCAGCAGCAGCTGCCGCCGGCCAAGTTCGTGCACAACCAACCCGACCGGCGCGGCGCGGCCATCGAGTCACTGGTCTCGGGGGGCTGCATCGTCGGTGGCGCGGTGTTTCGCTCGGTGCTGTTTTCCGAGGTCCGTGTGCACTCGTACTCGTCGGTCAACTGGAGCGTGCTGCTGCCCGGTGTGCAGGTCGGTCGGCATGCGCGGCTGACGCGCGTGATCGTCGACCGCGACTGCCAGATTCCCGACCACCTGGTGATCGGCGAAGACGCCGTCGCCGATGCCGAACGCTTCTACCGCACCGAATCGGGCATCACACTGGTGACGCGTGACATGTTGCGCCGGATGCAGCAGACGGAGCGCGGCGGATGAAGGTTCTGCACGTTGCCGCAGAGATCTTTCCGCTGGTCAAGACCGGCGGCCTGGCCGACGTGCTGGCCGCCTTGCCGGTGGCGCAGGCTGAAGCGGGCGCCGACGTGCGCCTGCTGCTGCCCGGCCTGCCGGCCATGATGGATGCCGTGCAGGGCGCGCGCACGGTCATCGACATCGGCGCCTGCTTCGGCGCGCTGCGGGTGCGGCTGCTGCTGGGGCGCATGCCGGGCAGCAAGCTGCCGGTCTACCTGATCGACGCGCCCTACCTGTACCGCCGCGGCGGCAGCCCTTACCAGGACGATCTGGGCGAGGAATGGCCTGACAACCTGCAGCGCTTCGCGCTGCTGGGCTGGGTGGCGGCTCACCTCGCCGCTGCAGACGCCGATCCGCAATGGGTGCCCGACATCGTCCATGCCCACGACTGGCATGCGGCCATGGCTTGCGCCTACATCGCCGAGCACACGCCGACCCGGGCGGCCACGGTCTTCACCGTGCACAACCTGGCCTTCCAGGGCCTGTTCTCGATGCACGACTGGCCGATGCTGGGCACGGCCTCACGGCTGATGTCGCCAGCCGGTCTGGAATTCCACGGCCAGCTCAGCTTCATGAAGGCCGGGCTGCAATTCGCACACCATGTCACCACGGTCAGCCCGACCTATGCCCGCGAGATCGCGACGCACGAGTTCGGCTGTGGCCTGGACGGCGCGATCCGCAGCCGCAGCGGCGCCGTCAGCGGCATCCTGAACGGCATCGACGTGGCCGTCTGGAACCCGGCCACCGACGCCGCCATCGCCAGCTGCTACGACGCCGAACGGCTGACCGGCAAGCGGGCCTGCCGGCGCGCCCTGCAGGCCGAACTGGGTCTGGACATCGACGACCGCGCGCTCTTGATGACGCTGGTCAGCCGCTTGACCTCGCAAAAGGGACTCGACCTGCTGCTGGCCTGCCTGGGCGACCTGTTGCACGCCGGCCTGCAACTGGCCCTGCAAGGCACCGGCGACCCGGCGCTCGAGGCCGCTTTCCGCATGGCCCAGCAGGCGCACCCCGGCCGGGTGCACGTGTTCATCGGCTACGACGAAGCCCGTGCCCACCGGCTGGTCGCCGGTGCGGATGCGATCGCCGTGCCTTCGCGCTTCGAGCCCTGCGGCCTGACCCAGATGTACGGCCTGCGCTACGGCACCTTGCCCATCGTGCGCCGTGTCGGCGGGCTGGCCGACACCGTGGTCGACGCCACCCCCGAGGCGCTGGCCTGCGGCACCGCCACCGGTTTCAGCTTCGACGCCGCCACACCGTCGGCGCTGGAGCGCTGCGTGCGTCACGCGATGGCAGTGCGGGCCCAGCCCGCAGCCTGGGCCGGCATGGTGCAGACCGCCATGACTCAGCAGCTGTCCTGGCGGGGACCGGCGCGCCAGTACGCGCAACTGTACGAGCGCTTGCTGGCCGACCGCGCGGGCACTGCCAGCAGCATCGACGGCTGACGGCTGGGGCGACCGGCGGTCCCGGCCGCCGGCCTTCAGAGGTAGAAGGCCTCGACCTTGCCCTTGAGCTTGACGGTCAGCGGCCGGCCGCGGCGGTCGACGGCCTTGCCGGCCGCTACCTTGACCCAGCCTTCGCTGAGGCAGTACTCGTCGACATCGAAGCGCTGCTTGTCGTTGAAGCGGATGCCGATTTCGTGCTCGAAAACGGCCGCCACGTGGTGCGGGCTGCGCGGGTCGGCAGCCAAGTGGTCGGGCAGGGGCGGGCGCTCGGTGGCTTCGGTCATGGTCGGGGACTGGCGTTGTTGGGTGGGGGCTTGGCGCAGGCTTCAGCCCTGCAGTCCGGCGTAGACGTGCTGCACGTCCTCGTTGGCGTCGAGCGCGGCCAGGAAGGTTTCGACCTCGTCGAGCTGCTCGGCGCTGAGGCTCTCCGGCTTGACCGGGTTCTTGGGCTTGTAGCCGAGTTGGGCCGACAGCACCGTGTAGCCCTGGGCCGGCAGGGCCCGGCTGACCAGGTCGAGGTCGCTCGGGTCGGTCAGGAAGACGGTCACGCCCGCCTCGTCGGCGGCTTCGAAGTCCTGGGCGCCGGCTTCGATGGCCGCCAGTTCGGCGTCAGCGCCGGCAGCCGCGGGCTCGGCCTCGACCAGGCCCAGGTGCGCGAAGTCCCAGGACACCGAACCCGAGGTGCCGAGCTGGCCCTTGCGGAACAGCACGCGCATTTCCGATGCGGCGCGGTTCAGGTTGTCGGTCAGGACTTCGACCAACACCGGCACGCGGTGCGGTGCGTAGCCCTCGTACAGCGCGTGTTCGAAGTGCACCGTTTCGCCCGTCAGCCCGGCGCCCTTCTTGATCGCCCGGTCCAGCGTTTCCTTGGGCATCGACACCTTGCGCGCCTGCTCGATGACCAGCCGCAACTTGGCGTTGGCGGCCGGGTCGGCGCCGTGTCGTGCGGCGATCATGATGTCCTTGGCCAGCTTGCCGAAGAGTCGACCCCTGGCGTTGGCCGCGAGGTCCTTGTGCTTGGCCTTCCATTGGGCGCCCATGTCCGGTGTTCCTGGTTTGGCCCGGGTCAGCGGCTCGCAGCGCGACCCAGGCCGGTGAGGGGGGTTCGCGGGTCCACGTGGTGCGGGTGAAACGGCGCGAGCGTGAGGTCTGCAGGGCAGACGCGGCGGAATCAGCGCCTGTGCAGGCGCGTCGGGATTCTAAGGGCGGTCGCGTCCAAGGCCCCCCGCCGCCGGCTAGCGGCCGCCAGGTCGCGGTCGCGCGGCCATCCAGCGTTCGATCTCTTCCGGCCGCCGCGGCAGCCCGTCGGTGAGGTAGCGCGCGCCCGTCGGGGTGACGACGACCTGGTCCTCGATGCGCACGCCGAGACCCTTCTCGGGGATGTAGATGCCGGGTTCCAGCGTCAGCACCATGCCGACCTCGAGCGGCTCGTGCTGGGCGCCGGCGTCATGCACGTCCAGCCCGACGAAGTGGCCCAGGCCGTGGATGAAGTAGTCGCCGTAACCGGCCTCGTCGATGACCTTGCGTGCGGCCCTGTCGAGGTCCTCGTAGTGGACGCCCGGCCTGACCAGCGCGAAGGCCGCTTCCTGCGCCTTCAGCACAATGTCGTAGACCTTGCGCTGCTCGGCCGTGTAGCGGCCGTTGACCGGCAGCGTGCGCGTGATGTCGGTCGCGTAGTGGGCGTACTCGGCCGCCATGTCCATCAGCACCAGTTCGCCGTCCTGCATCACGCGTTCGCTGCGCGGGTAGTGCAGGACGGTCGAGTTGAACCCCGAGCCGACGATGCTCTCGTACGCCGGCCGGCGGCTGCCGCGGACGCGCCAGACGCGCTCGGCTTCGGCGCGCACCTCGCCTTCGGACACCCCGGCGCGCACCGCGGCCCAGGCGGCCAGATGGCCGGCCTCGGTGATGCGGATGCCGCGCTGCATCAGCGCCAGTTCTTCGCTGTCGTGGCGCGCGCGCAGCTGGGCCAGCGTCCAGCCCAGCGACTTGGTGCTGACGCCCGGCACGCGTTCCTGAACCTTGGCGTAGAGCTGCAGATCGCGCGGGCGGGCCTCGCCGGCGCCGGGCCGGGTGACCTGCCACAGCGTGGGCGAGCGGCTGGCGAGATCGACCACGCTGCGAAGCAGCCCGCCGCTGCGCAGGATGCGTTCGAAGCCGTACTTCGTTCGCAGCGCCGCCGCGATCGGCTCGCGCTCGCCGGTCCAGCGCTCGGCCTCGGGGTCGCGGCTGGGCAGGAACAGGAACTCGCGGTGGCTGCGTTCCTGCGGCGCGAGCACCAGCACCGCGCCCGCCTCCAGCACGCCCGTCAGGTAGAAGAAGTCGGCCGACTGCCGGTAGCCTGCAGCGTCCTCGCTGCCCTCCGCGTAGACCACCGCGACGCCGCTGCCCATGGCCTTCATCAGGGCCTCGCGGCGCGCGGCATAGACGGCCGGGGACTGGGTCTGTGCCGGCTCCCGCAGCGCGGGCAGCGGCGGGTCTTCAGCGGCGACGGCCTGGTGGGCTGTGGCCAGGCCGAAGGCCAGTGCGAATGTGAGGGCGAGTGCGGGCAGGCAGGCTGCGGGTCGTGGTGTGTGCATGGGCAGTTTCCGGGGCGGGCGGCGCTTCAGTGCGGCGCGAAGTAACGGTCGAACCAGGCCAGCGTCCGGCGTTCGACATCCGCCAGCGTGGACGGCTGGCGGAAGCCATGGCCTTCGCCCGGGTAGATCAGCGTCGAGGCGGGCACGCCCAGTATCTGCAGGGCGCGGCCGAATTCCTGGGTCTGGGCGGGCGGGCATTCGAGGTCGGCGGCGCCGACGTAGCTGAGCGTCGGTGTCTTCACCTGACGGATGAAGTTGATCGGCGACGACTTCGCGTAGACCGCCGGGTCGGCGTAGACCGTGGCGCCGAAGTAGGGCGGCATCCATTCGTTGATGCCGTTCTGGCCGTAGTAGGACTGCCAGTTGGCGATGCCGGCACCGGCCACCGCGGCCTTGAAGCGCTGGGTCTGCGTCACCGCCCACATGGTCATGAAGCCGCCGTAGCTGTGACCGGTGATCCCCAGGCGATCGGGGTCTATGGCCTGCGAGGCGATGGCCGCGTCGACGCCGGCCAGGATGTCGCGCAGGTCGCCGCCGCCGAAGTCCTGGGCATTCATCTGGGTGAAGGCTTCGCCCTGGCCGAAGCTGCCGCGCGGGTTGGGCAGCAGCATCGCGTAGCCCTTGTTCAGCAGCGCGTGCCAGGCGCCGCTGCCGATGAAGCGAGGCCGGTGCGCGGAGGCCGGGCCGCCGTGGACGGCGACGATCAGCGGCAGCTTGCCCGCGCCCGCACCTTGTGCGCCGCTGGCGGCCTGCTTCGGCAGCAGCAGCCAGCCCTGGATGGTCAGTCCGTCGCTCTGCCAGCTCAGGCTTTGCGCGCTGAAGGTCTGGTTGACCAGGGTCGCGTTGCGTCGCGTCAAGTCGCGCCAGTTGCCGGCCTGGCCGAGCTGGATCTCGGGCGCCCGGGTGTAGGACTCGTGCAGGCTGATTTCGGTGCCTGCCGGGCAGCCGCTGCAGGCCGCCAGCTCGCGCAGCGATTCGGCCGAACTCCACAAGGTGGTCGGTGTCGCCGGTGCGCGGCCTTCGCCCAGGTCGAGGCGCTGCGTCAGGTCGCCGGCCAGGGCGGTGGCCAGCAGGTGGCCATCGCTGCCGCGCCAGTCGATCGCCGACACCGAGGCCTTGATCCCGGGTGTCAGGTTGCGGGCCGCGCCGCCGCCGGTGGGCACGACGAAGACGTCGCCGCCAGTGGCGCCGAAATCGCTCATCAGGCCGACGATCAGCGCGGTGCGCTGGCCGTCCGGCGAGACCCTGGGGTGGGCCAGCTGCTCGCGCGCATTCGCCGGCGCGTAGAGCAGACGCTCCGCGGCCGGGTTGCGCGCGTTGTCGAAAGCATAGAGACGGGCGACCCACCACAGGCGGTCGCCGTCACCGGGAGCTGCGGTGGCGACGAAGCCCTTCGCTGCCGGCATCCAGTCGTATTCGTAGACGTAGAGCCCGGGCCGCGAGATCCAGCGAAGTTGGGTCTGCCCCGGATCGAGCACCGCCAGCCGCTGCAGCGGCGGCAGCGCATCGATATCGCCAGTGACCGGTGCGCCGGCCTCGGTGGCACCGACCTCTTTGGTCGCGCCCGCCGTGGCCAGCATCGCCAGTGCGCCGTCGGCGGCATAGCGCATGGACTTGATGGTGCCGTCGAAATCGAGCAGCTTGTTCGGCTGGGCGCCGGCGTTCGGTGCCACCCGGTAGACCGAGCGCGCGTGGCTGCCCGGCGTGCGCAGCGCAAAGCTCAGCTGCTGGGCGTCAGGCGCCCAGGCCGGCGAACTGGGCCAACATTCGGGCACCGCGCCGCAGGGCAGGGGCACCGCCAACTCGCGGCTGCCGTCGGCGCTGCGGATGAGCAGCTCGCGCACCACCGGCGATCCGCCCTGCGCCGACAGGTCGCCCTCGACCGAGGCCACCCAGCGTCCGTCGGGCGAGATCGCCAGCTCCAGGTAGGCGCGTTGCGCCGGGCTGGCCGCCCCGGCGTTGCCGCAGGCCAGCAGCAGCGCGCCGAAGGCCGTCCAGCCCCAGCGGCTGGCAGCGTCTCGCCGGGTTGGGTACTCGCCGTGAGCGCGCATGGTTCAAGTCTCTCGCTGAGGTGGATGAAGCCGCGGACTCTAGCGCAGGCTTGCTCGGCGGCGCTGTCGGGCCTGGCGCCTCAGAACCAGGCCCAGACCCGGTGCAGCCAGGGCGGCAGGCGATCGGTTTTCGGGCTGTAGTGTTGGCGGTAGTGTTGGCGGTGGGTGCTGTTCATCGGGGTCTCCTGTTTGCCATACTGTACAAAACAACAGTATGGCTGACAAGCCCGATTTCAGGTCCCGCCCAGCGACCCTCACTGGGCCCAGCGCTCAGGGCTGTCCGTAGCGCTGCGCCAGCGCGCCGATCAGCCGCACCAGCCCGTCGAGGTCGCGCTGGTCCAGCACTTCGACCGGCGAATGCGAGTAGCGACCGGGCCACGACAGGCCGACGTCGATGGCGCCGCGCGCGGCGAAGGCCGAGGCGTCGGTGCCGCCCTGCGTCACGTTGACCTGCAGCGGAATGCGCTCGGCCTCGGCCAGCGCCGTGATACGGCTGATGACCGCAGCCGGCACCACGGTGCGGCTGTCCAGGCCGCGCAGCACCGGGCCGTTGCCGAGCGGCGCGTGGGCCAGGTAGGGCAGGTCCAGCGGCGCCGCGGTCGAGACGAAGGTGTCGATCGCGAAGGCCACCTGCGGCCGCAGGCGTTCGGCCAGCGCGCGGGCCCCGCCCAGGCCGACTTCCTCGTCCACGCTGAAGGCGAAAGTCACGCGGTTGGCCACCTTCGCGGGGTCGATCTGGCGCAAGGCCAGCAGCAGCGCAGCCACGCCGGCGCGGTCGTCCATCGAACGGCCGCTGGCCCGCGGCGGCGCCAGACCGACCAGGGCCTTGCGCACGGTCAGTGTCTGCCCGACCTGGACCCCCAGGGCGCGCGTCTCGGCGGCCGTCCGGGTGCCGAAATAAAGGCCCAGGCTGGCCAGTTCGGGCTGGCCCCGGGTGGCGCTGCCGTAAGCCGTGCGCGGCGAGATGACCGCTGCCACCGCACCGCCGGGCGTCATCACGCGCACCGGATGGGCCTCGTACAGCGACAGGTAGACGCCGCCGGCGACCTGGATGGCGGCGCTGCCGTCGTCGCGGATGGCGGTGACCTCGAAGCCGACCTCGTCCATGTGGGCGATGAACAGCAGATCCTGGCCGCCCTGGCCGAAACTGACCGTGATGTTGCCCTTGGCGTCGACCTCGGGTCGGGCCCAGGCCGGCAGCAGGCCGAGGACCACCTGGCGCACGGGCGCTTCGGCACCCGAAACGCCGTAGGACTCGATCAGCGGCTGCAGCACCGTGTAGCTGCCGGTCAGCGGGGCCGGCCGGTTGCCGATTGCGGGCCCTGCGGCGGCATTGGCAGTGGCGCCATCGGCCGCGCCAGCCCGCCAGGCGGCCAAGCCGGCGCCAGCGGCCAGTTCGCCGGCCAGCCGCGTGATGTCGGCCGTGGCCACGACCTCGACCGGCGTGTCGGCGAACAAGACCGGCACCGCCGCGGTCGACAGGACCACGCCGGCCCAGCCGGCCGGCGCTTCGGGCAACGCGCCGCCGCGGCCGATCAGCACCGCGCTTTGCGGCCGGATCGCTTGCGCCAGGCGCGCCAGACCGCGGCCGCCGAACTGCGTTTGCGTGACCCAGGCCAGTGTCAGTGTGCCCGGCACCGCCGTATCGCCAGGCAGGCCGCGCAAGACCTCGACCAGGGCCTGCGCGCCGGCGCGCAGCTGGCTGGCGACGCCGGCCACGTGGCCCTGGGCCAGCAACTGGCTGCGTTCGCGCAGGCTGACGGCGTCCAGCATGCGGATGCCCAGCGCAGCGACGCCGGCGGCGTTGCTGGCGCCGACGTCGACCCACAGGTCCTGCAGGTCCTTGATGCGCGCCACCTCGGCGGCTGCGGTCAGTCGGCTGAGGTGGGTCGACGGCGTGGCGGTGACCCCGTCGACCAGCCGGCCCGAGGCCGTGCTGACCTGCACCGGCTGGCCGACCATGAACTGGTCGCGCAGCGGCTGCGCCACGGCGGCCGGGCCGGTGGTGTGCCGGTGCAGGCGCAGGAAGCCGTCGTCGGTGATGCGCGAGACGACGTAGCCCGGCTCGTCCAGCGCCGCCACCAGGGCCAGGTGGGGCTCGCCGCGGCCCAGGGTGAGGCGCAGATTGCCGGCCTCGTCGACCGTCGCGCGGGCCTGCGCCCAGGCCGGCAACTGGCCGCGCACGGCCTCGCGAACCGCGTCTTCGTGCCCGGCGACGCCGGCGGTCTGCAGCAGTGGCAGGAAGCGCTGTGCCAGGTCCTGCGCCCAGGCCCCCTGATTGGCGAGCAACAGGATGACGGTGGCGAGCAGACGGGTGCGCATGTCGAGAGCCGGACAACAAGGGGCGCCGACGATAACGCAGCCCCCTTCGCCGTCCGCGCGCGGCCCCGGCGCAGCCACGCTATCGTTGCGGCCTCTGCCGCGCTGGCCGTCGAAAGCTGTTGATGAACCCGAAGAAGTTGTTGCTGGGCCTGGCCCTGTTGTCGCTGACGCCGCTGCTGTCCAGCGCCCAGGCCGCTGCTCCCGAGGAGGCGCTGCCGCTGGCCCAGTTGAAGCTGCCGCCCGGCTTCGCCATCGAGTTGCTGGCCCGCGTGCCCAATGCGCGGCAGATGGCGCTGGGCGAGACCGCTGCGGGTCGCGTGCTCTACCTGGGTTCGATGCGCGAAGGCAAGGTCTACGGCCTGGAGCTCGACCGTGACTACAAGGCCGGCGCGCTGCACGTGCTGGCCCAGGGCCTGCAACTGCCGGTCGGCGTGGCCTACCGCGACGGCAGCCTGTATGTCTCGGCGGTCAGCCGCATCCTGCGCCTGGACAACATCGCCGCCCAGCTCGACAAGCCGCCGGCCCCGGTCGAGGTGGTGGCCGACCTGCCCAAGGAAACCCACCACGGCTGGAAGTTCATCGCCTTCGGTCCCGACGGCCTGCTCTACGTGCCGGTCGGCGCGCCCTGCAACATCTGCGAGCCCGACCCGGCGGTCTACGCCGCCATCCTGCGCATGAAGCCCGACGGCACGCAGCGCGAGACCTTTGCGCGCGGCGTTCGCAATTCGGTGGGCTTCGACTGGCAGCCCGGCACGCAGGAACTGTGGTTCACCGAAAACGGCCGCGACATGCTGGGCGACGACCTGCCGCCCGACGAACTGAACCGCGCGCAGCGGGCCGGTCAGCATTTCGGCTACCCCTACTGCCACGCCGGCACCGTCCAAGACCCCGAGTTCGGCAGCAAGCAGGCGTGCAGCGAATTCACGCCGCCGGCGCAGGTGCTGGGGGCCCACGTGGCGTCGCTGGGCATGCGCTTCTACACCGGCACGCAGTTCCCACCGGCCTACAGCGGGCAGGTCTTCATCGCCGAGCACGGTTCGTGGAACCGTTCGAAGAAGAGCGGCTACCGCATCTCGACGGTCAAGGTCGAAGCCGGCCGTGCCGTGGCCTACGAGCCCTTCATCACCGGCTGGCTGCAGGACGAGAAGGCCTGGGGCCGCCCGGCCGACGTGCTGGTGCTGCCGGACGGCTCGATGCTGGTCTCCGACGACCTGGCCGGTGCCGTCTACCGCGTGCGCTACAGCCCGCCGCGTGCGGTGGCCAGCGCCCGCTGAAACAGGCGTCCGATGCACCACGGCCCGATGTCCCTGGCCAGGCGCACGCTGTGCGCCTCCGCCGCCGCCTTGGCGGCCAGCGCGCTGCTGGCCTTGCCCGCCCGCGCCCTGGAGGCGCCGGCGGCACCGTCCGTCCTGCTGCCGTCGGGGCTGTCCACGTCGCCGATGGCCTTGAACGGGGCCGTGCTGCAGGAGCTGAATCCGGGGCTGGCGGCGTATCCGCGCTTCGTCGCCGGCCAGGCCGTCAAGTCCCAGCTCAGCCCCGACGGCCGCACGCTGGCGGTGCTGTGCGCCGGGCAGAACTCGCTGTTCAAGCCCGACGGCACGGTGGATGTGGCCAGCTCGACACAGTTCATCTTCCTCTACGACGTGGCCGGCGGCCACCAGGCCCGGCCGGTCCTGCGCCAGGTCATCCCGCAGACCAATGCCCATGTCGGCCTGGCCTTCGCGCCCGACGGTGCCACCCTCTACGCGGCCGGCGGCAGCGACGATGCGGTGTATGCCTATGCCCAGACCGACGGCCGCTGGGCCCCCGCGGCCCGCATCGAGCTGGGCCATGGGCTGCCGGCCGCGCGCCAGGGCCTGGGTCCGAAGGTGCAGCCCAACGCCAGCGGGCTGGCGGTGTCGGCCGATGGCAGGACCCTGGTGGTGGCCAACAACTACAACGACTCGATCAGCGTGATCGACACCGCCACGCGCACGGTCCGCTACGAGCACGACCTGCGGCCTTTCGCGGCCGGCAATGAGGGCCGCGAGGGCGCCGCCGGCGGCAGCTACCCCTTTGCGGTCCTCATCCAGGGCAATGCCACCGCCTATGTCTCGTCGGCGCGCGACCGCGAGGTGGTCGTGCTGGACATCGGCGCGCCCGACGCCGCCCGCCTGCTGGCCCGCGTGCGGCTGGACGGCAATGCGCTGGGCATGGCGCTGGACGCCGCCGGTGCCCGGCTGTATGTCGCCCAGGACAATGCCGACCAGGTCGCGGTGATCGACACCCGCAGCCGGGCGGTGGTGGCCCGGATCGACGCCCGCGCGCCGGCCGGCCTGCTGGCCGGCCATCCGCAGACTGGCGCCGCGACCTTCGCGGTGACGCTGTCGCGCGACGGCAAGACGCTGTATGCGGTCAACAGCGGCGCCAACGCGCTGGCCGTGATTCCGCTCGAAGGCCCGCAGGCGCTGGCGGTGACGGGCCTGATCCCGACGGCCTACGAACCCCACGACCTCAGCTTCAGCGCCGATGGCCGCTGGCTGTACATCCTCAGCGGCAAGAGCTCCACCGGCCCCAACCCCGGCCACCTGAGCGGGCAGACGGCCAGCCTGCGCGAGACCCAGTACCCCGGCGGCAACGCGGCGGCGGCGGCCCAGGCGCGGGCCAGCAACGACTACCAGTTCCAGCTGGAGCGGGCCTCGCTGCTCAGCGCGCCGGTGCCGACGGCGGCCGAGTTGCCGGCCCTGACCGCCCGCGTCGCGCTGAACAACCACTACGGGGCGCGACCCTCGGCCAGCGACGCCCGGGTGATGGACTTCCTGCGCCAGCGCATCCGGCACATCATCTACGTGATCAAGGAAAACCGCACCTTCGACCAGATCCTGGGTGACCTGAAGAATGGGGCGCGTGCCGACCCCCGCCTGGTGCAGTTCGGTGAACGCATCACGCCCAATTTCCACCGCCTGGCGACGCAGTTCGTCACGCTGGACAACTTCATGGACCCCGGCGACGGCAGCATGGACGGCTGGTCGTGGGCGCTGCAGGGGCGGGTCACCAACACCGAGGCCCTCACCCAGCAGATCAACTACGCGGCGGTCAACCGCGGCCTGTCCTACGAGTCGGAAGGCACCAACCGCAACGTGCCGGTGAACCTGGCCACCACCGCCCAGCGCGACGCCGTGGCCGGGCCGGCGGGCACCGCCAACTACAGCCAGGCAACCGCCGGGCTGCCCGGCGGCACGGCCAACCTGCTGGCCGGCACCGGCAACCACGCTTCGGCCGACGCACCTTTCGGCATCCAGCAGGGCAGCATCTTCAGCGCCGTGCTGCAGGCCGGCAAGACGGTGCGCAACTACGGCTTCCTGGTCAACAACATCGGCAGCGCCGGCGCCCGCGCCCGGCCCGTCAGCGACCCGCACGCCGCCGGGCTGGTGCAGGTCGGGCCGCTGGACGCCCAGCTGGCGCCGCTGACCGACCTGTACTACCGCGGCTACGACCTGAATGTCCCGGACCTGTGGCGCTACCACGAGTGGCGGCGCGAGTTCGACCAGTTCGTGGCCCAGGGCACGCTGCCCCATCTGTCGCTGGTGCGCATGGGCAACGACCACATGGGCGCCTTCGCCACGGCAATGGCCGGCGTGAACACACCGGAAACCCAGCAGGCCGACAACGACCTGGCCGTCGGTCGTCTGGTGGAAGCCGTCGCGAACAGCCCTTACGCCGCCAGCACGCTGATCCTGGTCACCGAGGACGACTGCCAGGACGGCCCCGACCATGTCGACTCGCACCGCGCCACCACCTACGTCGCGGGTCCCTACGTCAAGCAGGGGCAGGTGGTCGGCACGCGCTACAGCCAGGTCAATCTGCTGCGCACCATCGAGGACCTCCTGGGCACCCAGCACATCAACCTGAACACCGCCTTCCAGCGGCCGATGGCCGACCTGTTCGACATCGACGGCCCGGGCCTGTGGACCTACGAGGCTGTCGCGTCGACGGTGCTGAAGACCACCCAGCTTGACCTGGCCAAGGGCACGGCGCAGCTGAAGTTCGCCGCAGGCCGTGATGTCAAGCCGCGGCACAGCGCCGCCTACTGGGCCAGGGCCACCGCTGGCATGGACTTCAGCGAGGCCGATGAGGTGCCGGTGGCTCGCTTCAACCGGGTGTTGTGGCAGGGCTTGCGCCCCGGCCAGCGTTACCCGGCACTGGTCGGCAGCCCGGCCCCTCCGACACCGCACTGACACCGCATGGACACCAAACCGAAAGCCCCGCTGATGCAAGCCACCCGCCACCTCCTGGCCGCTGCCAGCCTGTCGCTGGCGGCCTGCGCCGCGCCGGCGGCTGCCGCTGAACTGTCGTCCATCGAGCAGCGCATCGTCGCCGCCGTGCAGGAACGTTCGCCCGCCGCGCTGCAGTTCCTGGAACGGACCGTCAACGTCAACAGCGGCACGATGAACTTCGCCGGGGTGCGCGAAACCGGGCGGCTGTTCGGCGCCGAACTGACCGAACTGGGCTTCACGACGCGCTGGGCCGAGATGCCGCCGGCGATGCAGCGCGCCGGCCACCTGGTGGCGACGCGCGGCAGCGCCAGCGCCCCGCAAGGCAAGCGCCTGCTGCTGATCGGTCACCTCGACACGGTCTTCGAAGCCGACAGCCCGGTACAGCGCTGGAACCGCCAGGGCGACCGAGTTCGCGGCCAGGGCGTGTCGGACATGAAGGGCGGCAATGTCATCGTGCTGGAAGCGCTGCGCGCGCTGCAGCGCGTCGGCGCGCTGGACAACACGCGCATCGCGGTGGTCTTCAGCGGTGACGAGGAAAAGGTCGGCGAACCGATCGCCGCGGCGCGCGCCGACATGGTCGAGCTGGCCCGGCAGAGCGACGTCGCGCTGGCCTTCGAAGGCGCGGTGACCGAAGCCGGCCGCGCCACCGCGACCGTCGGCCGCCGGGCCTCGGGCGGCTGGCGTCTGCAGGTCACCGGCAAGCAGGGCCACTCGGCCGGTGTCTTCAGCGCCGGGGCCGGCTACGGCGCGATCTACGAGGCGGCGCGCATCCTGAACACCTTCCGCGACCAGCTGATCGAGCCCGACCTGACCTTCAACGTCGGCCTGGTGGTTGGCGGCACCGAGACCACGGTGGACGAGCTGCTGTCCAAGGGCACGGCCTTCGGCAAGAGCAACGTCATCGCCAACACCGCCACCGTGAAGGGCGACCTGCGCTACCTGACGGTCGAGCAGCGCGAGCGGGTCCAGGCGCGGATGCGGGCCATCGTCGCGGCCAGCCTGCCCGGCACCAGCGCGAAGATCAGCTTCAGCGAGTCCTACCCGCCGATGTCGCCGACCGCCGGCAACCTGGCGGTCCTGCAGCAGTATTCGCAGGCCAGCAGCGACGCTGGACTGGGCAGCATCGACCCGCTGCCACCCGGCCAGCGCGGCGCCGGCGACGTGCAGTTCGTCGCGCCCCTCGTCGACAGCCTCGACGGCCTCGGCGCCGCCGGCCGCGGCTCGCATTCGCCCGATGAAGACCTGGAACTGGCTTCGATCGAACGCGGCGCGATCCGCGCGGCGCTGCTGATCTACCGACTGACGCGTTGAAGGGAGCCTGACGTCAGGCCCGATGGCTGTCGTCCACAGTCCTGGGGCGCGGCCGCGCGAAACGCGTGTCGGACTTCGCACAACGCTTGCATCTGCTGACCGGGACGGCGGGATTTTCCGATCAACATCGGCGACGGGCCGCGTCGCGTTGGCGGGCCTTCTTCTGGTCATCCAAGCGGGCAGACAGCATCCATGCGCGAAGTCGTCGTCGAAGCACCCACCCCCACGGCGTCCGGTGTCCCGGGTCTTGAAGCCGGGACGGTCGGCCCGCTCTCGGCAGCGGCCCTGGCCAGCGCGGCCCTGCTGGCGTCCTGCGGTGGCGGCGGCGGCAACGAGGTGCCGGCTTCGCCGCCGGTGGACCGCATCAGTCCGGCCGAAGCCTCGCGCTTCCTGGGCCAGGCCGGTTTCGGCGGCAGCGACGCGGCCATTGCGCGCGTGCAGAGCCTGGGCTACAGCGGCTGGCTGGACGAGCAATTCGCCACCCCGCGCACCCAGAGCCACTTCGACTGGATGGTGGCCAACGGTTATGCCGTCGACACCAACCTCTTCAACTTCAACGGCACCGACAACACGCTGTGGCGAAAGCTGATCGGATCGCCCGATGTGCTGCGCCAGCGCCTGACGCTGGCGCTGTCGGAGATCTTCGTCGTCTCGATGGCCGGCCTGTCGGTCAACTGGCGCGGCTTCATCGCCGCGGCCTACGCCGATGTGCTGGAAGCCGGCGCCTTCGGCAGCTACCGCGCGCTGCTCGAGGCAGTGACGCTGTCGCCCGGCATGGGCGCCTACCTGAACCTGCGCGGCAACCTGAAGGAGGACCCCGCCAGCGGCCGCGTGCCCGACGAGAACTACGCCCGTGAAGTGCTGCAGCTGTTCAGCCTGGGCCTGGTCGAACTGGCCGCCGACGGCACGCCGAAGAACGGCGTGGCCACCGACAGCTACGGCCAGGACACCATCACCGGCCTGGCCAAGGTCTTCACCGGCTGGGACAACAACGCCGCCTCGCGCACCGATCCCGCTTATGTGCAAAGCCCGATGGTGCTGAACGCGGCCAACCATTCGCCCAGCGCCAAGCAGTTCCTGGGCGTGACCATCGCCGCGGGCACCGGCGGCGTGGCGGCGATGCAGAAGGCGCTGGACACGATCGCAGGTCACGCCAACGTCGGCCCCTTCATCGGCCGCCAGCTGATCCAGCACCTGGTGGCCAGCAACCCGAGCCCCGCCTATGTCGGCCGGGTGGCCGCCGTCTTCGCGAACAACGGCAGCGGCCTGCGCGGCGACCTCCGGGCCGTGGTCAGGGCTGTCTTGCTCGACGACGAGGCGCGGCGGGCGCCAGCGGCCAGCGACACCGCGCGCGGCAAGCTGCGCGAGCCCATCGTGCGCTTCGTGCAATGGGCGCGCACCTTCAAGCTCGACTCGCCGACCGGGCTGTGGAACGTCGGCAACCTGTCGGATCCGGCCACGCGCCTGGGCCAGAGCCCTTTGCGTTCGCCGTCGGTCTTCAATTTCTTCCGACCGGGCTATGTGCCACCGAATTCGGCACTCGGCATGCAGAACCTGGCGGCGCCGGAATTCCAGATCACCAACGAATCCACCGTGGTCGGCTGGGCCAACTGGGCGCAGACTTTCGTGCAGAGCGGCGTCGGCGAAACGCGGCCTGACTACAGCGCCGAGCTGGCCATCGCGGCCGATGCGGCGGCGCTGGTCCAGCGGGTGTCGCTGCTGCTGTCGGGCGATGCGCTGTCGGCGGCCACGCTGGCCACCGTCACGGTCGCCGTCGGCAGCATCAGCGCCAGCACCGACGCCGGCAAGCTGAACCGCGTGCGGGCGGCCATCCACCTGGTGCTGTGCGCGCCGGAATACCTGGTCCAGGTCTGAAGGAAAGCGACGATGAAGCCCTTGCCGACCGCCCGCGCCAGCCGGCGCGCCTTCCTGCAGCGCGCCGGGCAGCTCTCGCTGGCCGGCGTGGCCGCGCCCTGGGCCCTGAACCTGGCCGCGATGGCCGAAGCCGCGGCGCAGACGGCGCCCGACTACAAGGCCCTGGTCTGCGTCTTCCTGTACGGCGCCAACGACCACGGCAACACCCTGCCGCCCTACGACGCCGCCAGCCACGCCAGTTACCTGGCCACCCGCGGCAGCCTGGCGACCGCGCGGGCCAGCCTGGCGGCGACGGCGCTGACACCCGGCGTGGCCTTGCCGGGCGGCCGGCAGATGGCGCTGGCGCCCGAACTGGCGCCACTGAAGTCGCTGTTCGACGCTGGCAGCATGGGCGTGCTGCTGAACGTCGGCACGCTGATCCAGCCGACCACGCTGGCCCAGTACAACGCCAGGAGCGTGCCGCTGCCACCCAAGCTCTTCTCGCACAACGACCAGCAGTCGGTCTGGCAGAGCTCGCTGCCCGAAGGCGCCACCTCGGGCTGGGGCGGGCGCGTCGGCGACCTGTTCCAGGCCGGCAATGGCAAGTCCACCTTCACCTGCGTCAACGTCAGTGGCAACGCGGTCTTCATGAGCGGCCGCGAAGCCGTTCAATACCAGGTGTCGAGCAGCGGCTCGGTGGCGCTGCGTGGCATCCAGTCGCCGTTGTTCGGCTCGCAGGCCTGCAGCGACGCCTTGCGCGCGCTGACCACCGCCAGCCGCCCCCACCTGATGCAGGCCGAACACACGCGGGTGATGGCGCGCGCCATCGACGCCAACGCCAGCCTGAGCACGGCGCTGGCCGGCGTGCCGGCGCTCGCCACGCCCTTCGACGCCGCCAACCCGCTGGCCACGCAGCTGCAACTCGTGGCGCGGATGATCGCTGCCCGCTCGGCGCTGGGCGCCAAGCGCCAGGTCTTCTTCGTGTCGCTGGGCGGCTTCGACCTGCACGATTTCCTGGTCGCCCAGCACCCGGGGCTGCTGGCCCATGTCGGCGGCGCGATCAGGAGCTTCTACGACGCCACCGTCGAACTGGGGGTGGCCCAGCAGGTCACCACCTTCACCGGCAGCGACTTCGGCCGCACGCTGACCAGCAACGGCGACGGCAGCGACCACGGCTGGGGCAGCCACCACTTCCTGGTCGGCGGCGCGGTGCAGGGTCAGCGCTTCTACGGCCAGCTGCCGGCCATCGCGGTGAACGGCACCGACGACGTCGGCCAGGGCCGCCTGCTGCCGACCATGGCGGTCGACCAGCTGGCGGCCACGCTGGCCAGGTGGATGGGCGTCAGCGACACCGACCTGCCGCTGGTGGTGCCCAACATCGGCAACTACACGCTGCGCGACCTGGGGCTGTTCAAGGCCTGATGGCCGGGGCCGGGGCCGGGGCTGGTCGCGGTTTCAGGCGCTGTACTTGCCGTCCAGCGCCACCAGATCGGCCAGCGGCTGCACCAGGCGCAGGCGATCGCCGACGGTGATGGCCTGGCGCCCCTCGATCAGGGTGAGCGGGCTGCCGTCATCGCGCCGCAGCGCGATCTGCGTGCTGCTGAGGCCAACATGGCGCGCCACCACCTGGGCTTCGAAACACCAGGCCGCCGGCGCGCCTGCGGTCGCCAGCTGCAAGGACCGGATCGGCGCTGCATGAACGGCCTGCAGGTCGCTGCCGGGCGCTGTGGCGCCCAGCAGGCCGGCGGGCAGTTGCTCGAAGACGTTGAAGGTGCCGAGGAACGCCGCCACGGCCAGCGTGCCGGGGTGGCGCAGCAACTCAGCCGGTGGGGCCATGCGGGCGATGCGGCCGTCGAGCATCACGGCAACGCGGTCGGCCAGTTCGAAGGCTTCTTCGCGGTCATGGGTGACCAGCACGCAGCTTTGCGACAGGGCCTGTTGCAAGGTGCGGAAGGCGCGCCGCAGCGGCACCCGGAAAGCCTCGTCGAGCGCCGAATACGGTTCGTCCATCAGCAGCAGGGCCGGCTGCGGCGCCAACGCGCGGGCCAGGGCCACGCGCTGGCGCTGGCCGCCCGACAGCTGCGCCGGGTGCTGGTCGCCTTGTTCGTGCAAG
The DNA here is from genome assembly GCA_947453725.1 of Betaproteobacteria bacterium. Classification (GTDB taxonomy): domain Bacteria; phylum Pseudomonadota; class Gammaproteobacteria; order Burkholderiales; family Burkholderiaceae_C; genus Rubrivivax. Next base: position 150,462 of record CANGHH010000008.1, read on the forward strand.
CCGACCAGCGCCAGCAATTCTTCGCTGCGCGCCGCAGCGCGCGGCGCCGTCCAGCCCTGGGCCAGCGGGCCGAAGGCGATGTTGTCGCGCACGCTGAGGTTGGGAAAGAGTGCGTAGCTCTGGAACATCATGCCGACGCCACGGGCCTGCGGCGGCAGGCCGGCCACCCCGAGCCCGGCAATGCGGATCTGACCGCCATGGGCCGCGACCAGACCCGCGATGCTGCGCAGCAGCGTTGTCTTGCCGCAGCCCGAAGGGCCCAGCAGGGCCAGCGTCTGACCGCGCGGCAGTTGCAGGGCGATGTCCTGCAGGACCGCGCGGCCGCCGAGCTCGACGCCCAGTCCTTCGATGTCCAAAGCCAGGGGTGGGGGCAGGTCGGCGGCAGGGTTCATGGCGGGCGGCTTTCGGACAGGCGCTGCACGGCGACGGCCAGCAGGCCGACGAGGGCAAAGCTGAGCACGATCAGGGCGGCCGAGCGGTGACCGCTGGTGGCGCGCAGGCTGTTCATCATCGGTTGCAGCAGTTCGTTGTCGCCGCCGAGCAGCAGGTTGGCGACGGCGAATTCGAGCGCCGCCGTCAGCAGGCACAGCAGCGCGGCGGCGGCGATGGCCGGCGCCAGCAGCGGCAGCACGACGCGGCGTACCGTCAGGGCGTCACGGGCGCCCAGCGTGCGGCCGGCTTCGAGCAAGGTGTTCAGGTCCATGCGCAGCAGCGCCGCCGACAGCGTGCGGTGGACCAGCGGGAAGAGCAGCGGCGTCAGCAGCAGCACGTACAGCAGGCGCACATCGACGGCGCCACCGAGGCCGCCGACAAAGACCTCCAGCGCACTGATCGCCACCACCACCGGCGGCACGGCGTAGGGCAATTGCGCCAGCAGGTCGAGCACGGCCTTCAGGCGCGGGGCGTAGAGGTGGGCCGCCAGCGTGGCCGCGCAGCCGGTTGCGCCGGCCAGCGTCGCGCTGAGCAGTGCGAAGACGGCGGTGCGCAGCGACGCGGCGCCGACGCGCGGGTCCTGGAACAGTTCGACGAACCAGGCCAGCGTCGGGCCCTCGGGCCACAAGCTGCGGTCCCAGCGTTCGGAAAACGCATACAGCACGACGAAGCCCGGCGGCGCGACCACCGCGATCAGCAGCAAGGCCAGCGCGAGATGGCCCGCGACGCCGGTCGACTGCAGGCGGGCGCGCGGCTTCATGCCCGCCCCGTGCGGCGGCCCAGCGCCTGGGTCACTGCACGGCCCAGCAGCATCACGGCGCTGAGCAAGGCGAACAGCAGCAAGGCCAGCAGCGGCGGCAGCCGCGGGTCGGCGAAGAGGTCGCCGCTGACCAGGGCGGTCAGCCGCACGGCCAGCATGTTGGCGTTGCTCCCGGCCATCGCGAAGGGCGTGGCGTAGGCCGCTGCGGCGTTGGCGAAGAGCAGCACGCCGACCTCGATCAGGCTGGGCGCCAGCAGCGGCAGCGCCACCCGCCGCCAGTACACGCCGCGCGCCGCACCCAGCGTGGCGGCGGCCTCTTCGAGGGCGCCGTCCAGCATCTGCACCGGCGCCAGCAACAGCAGCACCGCCAGCGGCAGCTGGAAGCAGAGGTAGGCCGCGAGCAGGCCCGAAAAGCCGTCCAGGCGCAGCGCGGTGCCGCCGCCCAGCAGCTGCGTGATGACGCCCTGCACGCCGAACATCAGCGTGAAGGACAGGGCCAGCGGCACACCGGCAAAGTTCGCACCCAGGCTGCCCAGCCAGCGCAAAGGCGCCGCCCAGGCCGGCTGCCGCACCGCCGCGGCGCAGGCGGCCAGCGCGACCGGCAGGACCAGCAGGCTGGACAGCGTCGCGATCAGCAGCGTGTTGACGACGGCCTGCAGGTAGTAGGGCGTCAGCAGCGCCTCGCAGCCGGCCTCGCGCGCGCACGCCAGCGAGGCGCTGGCGCTGCGCCAGGCGAAGGGCCCCAGCACCGCCGCTGCCGTCAGCGCCAGCAGCGGTGCGGCGCACAGCCAGGCCGTCCGCGCCGCGCGGGCCGTCTGGGCATCGGGCCGCGGCCCCGTCACGCGGCGACCAGCGCGCGGTGCGCGGCCACGAAGCCGCGCAGCTCGGTCGACGCCGCAGGCAGCCGCAGGCCCAGCATCGCCGCCGCGGCCGCCGCCGGTCGCTGCGGCTGCGGCAGCCAGACGAAAGGCACCGCGCGCTCGGTCGGCTCGTCGCCGCCGTGCATGCGGTCGCGGTTCATGCCGTGGTCGCTGGTCAGCAGGACGTCGTAGCCCGCTGCGTGCCAGGTCGGCACGGTGTGGGCCAGCAGACCGTCCAGCCGCCGGGCGCACAGGCGGTAGGCGTCGGAATCGCCGCCATGGTGGTGGCCGGTGTCGTCGGGGCCCATCGGATGGACCAGCAGCAGGTCCGGGTCGGCGCGCAGCCGCAGGTCTTCGGCGTCGGCGAAGGTGTGGCTGTCGGGGTAGGCATCGTCGAAGTACCAGGTGGCATCGACCACGCCGGCCCCAGCCGGTAGCGCTCGGCGGTGCCGCAGCGGGTCGAAGGGCTGACCGCTGAGCAGTTCGTAGAACCAGTGGTAGGCCACCACCGCACTGCGCAGGCCGGCGGCGTGGGCGTCGTGCAGCAGCGTCGGGCCGGCGTGCTGCACGGCGTCGTTGGTGACGATGCCGTGCTGCACCGGCAAACGCCCGGTCAGCAGCGTGGCGTAGAGCGGCCGCGAGATGCTGGGCAGCGCGCAGCGGTAGCGGCCGGCCGTCGCCAGGCCGGCTTCGACCAGCGCCCACAGGTAGCCCATGGCCTGCTCGGCGACGTCGGCCCGCAGGCCGTCGGCGATGACCAGCACCAGGCGCTGCCGGGCCGGGCCTGTGGCGGGTGACGAAGCGGGTGCGGCGCTCATTTCGAGTTGGCCAGCACGGTCGACTGCCAGCGGCTGCCCAGCGTCTTGGTGGCGGCGGTCCAGTCGAGGTTGCGGATGGGCCGCGCCGCCTGGTACTGGCTGGCGGGCAGCAGGCGGGCCTGCAGGTCGGCCGGCAGGGTCAGGTGGTCGACGCGGATCGGCCGCGCATAGCCGCGTGCCAGGTTCAGCTGGCCGGCGTCGCTGAAGATGAGCTCGCGGGCCAGTCGGGCGGCGTTGGGGTGCGGGGCGTGGGCGTTGATGATCGTCGTGTAGCCGCTGGTCACCGAGCCGTCGCCGGGGATCAGCACCGCATAGTCGGCCTTGTTGGGCAACTGGTCGCGGAAGGCCAGGGCGTTGAAGTCCCACATCACGAAGACATCGGCTTCGCTGCGCTCCATCAACGCTGGCGTGGGGTTCACCGACAGCAGGCGGCCCTGCTGCGCCATCTGCGCAAAGGCCTGCAGCGCGGCGTCGAGCCGGCTTTCGTCGCCACCCAGGGCCAGCGCGGCGGCCAGCACCGCGGCGTTGGCCTGGGCGGCCCGGCCGACTTCGCCGATGTCGACCCGGGCCTTGCTGGCGATCAGCGTCTTCCACGAGCTCACCGGGCTGGCGACGCGTCGGGTGTTGACCGCGAAGGCCACCGTGCCCGTGTAGGCCAGCGCCCAGTGGCCATCGGCGTCCTTGGCCCAGGCCGGAATCTGTGCCCAGGTGCTGGGCTTGAAGGCCGCTGTGACGCCGCGCTGGCGGGCGATGGCGCCGAACTCGAAGCCCACGTCGCCGATGTCCACCGTGCCGTTGCGGCCCTCGGCCAGCATCTTGGCGATTTCCTCGGCGCTGTTCATGTCGCTGTCGACATGCGCCAGCCCGTAACGCCGGCCCAGCTCGGCCCAGGTGTCCTTCCAGTTGGCCCAGCCGTCGGGCATGCCCAGGCTGCTGATCTTGCCCTCGCTGCGGGCGGCCTTCTCCAGGGCGGCCAGTTCGCTGGCCGTGGCTTGCGCGCGGGCTGGCGAGCCCGCTGTGGTCGCCACCAGGGCGGCGGCGGCGCTGGCGAATTGGCGGCGGTTCAGGTGCAGGTGCAGGTTCATCAAAGGGTCCGTTGGCTGGCGTTCGGGGCGCTGTCGGGGCCGGAGGTTAACCGCAGGCTGTCCAGGGCCACGCGCTGGCTGATGCGCGGCCGGCCAGCCCCGTCGCGCACCGACAGGGTCAGCGCGCGCGCGGCCCAATCGATCTCGATCAGGCCGAAGTTGACTTCGGCCACGACGCCCTGCTGCCGGCGGCTGTTCGGCGTGGGCACGGCCCAGACCTCGGTCAGGCCGCTGGAGGTCAGGTCCCAGATCGGGTACAAGCCGGGCGCGTCCAGTCGCGACAGCTCGCCGTAGTGCATGTCGCCGCTGATCACCACCAGGTTCTCGGCGCGCTGGCGGCGCAGCGTCTGCAGCAGGCGTTCGCGGTCGGCGCTGAAGTTGGCCCAGCATTCCCAGCCCGTGCCTTCGGCGGCGAGTTGCACCGACGAGCACAGGATGCGCAGGTCAGCGGGCTGCGCCAGTTGCGCGTCGAGCCATTGCCATTGCGCTTCGCCCAGCAGCGTCGCAGCGGGGTCGGGGTTGGGGACGTACCAGCCCGGTATCGGGTCCTGGTTGCCCCGCTGCGCGGCAGCCATCATCCGTTCATAACCGGTGCGCCGGCCCGGGTCCGACAGCAGCGGCGTGCGGTTGAAGCGCAGGTCGGGCAGGATCAATTGCACCGTCCTGCCCTGGGCCTGGATGCGGTAGGCCTGGAACACGCCCGAACGGCTGCGCCGCGGCGAATCGGCGGCCTCGCCCCAGCTGTCGCAGAACAGCTGCTGCGACAGCGCCTTGTGCGGGTACTCGCCGCCGGCGTCGTCGACGCCGTAGTCGTGGTCGTCCCAGATGGCGACATGGGCGTGCTGGCGGCGAAAGGCCTGCAAGGCTTCGACAGCGGCGAACTCGGCGTGGCGGGCTCGCAGTTCGTCGGCGGTGGTGGCGTCGCCGTAGAAGTTGTCGCCCAGGAAGGCGAAGAGATGCGGCTGTGCGGCGGCGATCGCCGACCAGATCGGCTGCGGCTTGGACTGCCGGGCGCAAGAGCCGAAGGCCAGGCGCCAGGGACCGGCTTCGGTCTGCAGCGCGTGCAGTTGCAGGTCCACGGGGGCCTGTCCGTCGGGTCCCGCTGCGGCTTGCACGGCGGGCGCGACCAGGCCCATCGGCAGCAGGCTGGCGGCGCGCAACCACTGGCGGCGGGCGGCTCGGAAGTCTTCGTCGGACAAAGGCATGGGTGCAGGTTCGTCAGGGTAACCCGCCAGCTTGGGGGCTGGATATGTAGCGCCTGTGACAGTTCTGTTTCAACGGCGCCACGTCACGCGGCCTTCACACACGCCGCTTAGGGTACTCCCTGATCACCCCACGGTTTCGGCCGGCGGGGGTGTTCGATTCCGATCCACCTGCTGAGAGTAGTCCCCATGAAAACACAACACGCACCCCGCCGCCAGCTGACCGCTGTGCTGATCGCCAGCCTGTTTGCGCCGGCCTTGGCCCAGGCTCAACAAGCCCAGGCTGCCGATGCGCAACAGGTCACCATCACCGGCAACGGCCGTGGCCAGTCGCGCCAGGTCGAAGCCGTGACCGCCGCTGAACTGAAGCAGCTGCCCCCGGGCAGCAGCCCGATGCAGGCCGTGGCCCGCCTGCCCTCGGTGAACTTCCAGTCGGCCGATGCCTTCGGGGCTTACGAATGGTCGACCCGCATCACGGTGCGCGGCTTCAACCAGAACCAGCTGGGTTTCACGCTGGACGACGTGCCGCTCGGCGACATGTCCTACGCCAATTTCAACGGCCTGCACATCAGCCGCGCCGTCGCCACCGAGAACATCGCCCGCGCGGTGCTGTCGGCCGGCACCGGCTCGCTGAGCACGGCCTCGTCGAGCAACCTGGGCGGTACGCTGCAGTTCTACTCCGTGGATCCGGCCAAGACCTTCGGCGGCGAAGGCAACGTGGGCTTCGGCAGCCACAAGGACAGCCACGTCTTCGCCAAGCTGGAGACCGGCGAGATGGGCTTCGGCCGCGCCTACATCAGCGTCAGCGACCAACGCTCTGAAAAGTGGAAGGGCAGCGGCGACCAGAAGCAGCAGCAGTTCAGCGCCAAGGTCCTGGCGGACCTGGGCAGCGGCCAGCTGCGGGCTACCGCCAACGTGTCGCGCCGCGCCGAGATCGACTACCAGGACATGTCGCTGGAGATGATCAACCGCCTGGGCCAGAACTTCGACAACACCTACCCCGACTTCAAGGGCGCGGTGAAGATCGCCACCACGCAGTGCGGCAACACCGTTGGCGGCGTGCCCAGCAGCTACAGCGCGACTTGCGACGATGCCTATTACGCTGGCTCGGGCCTGCGCAATGACGAGCTCTACACCCTGGGCTATGAAGGTGCCGTGGGCGGCGGCGTGACTGCCAAGGTCACCGGCTACCACCACCACAACAAGGGCATGGGCCTTTGGTACACGCCGTACACGGCTTCGCCGGACGGCACGCCGGTGGCGCTGCGCACGACCGAATACGGCATCAACCGCGACGGTCTGGTGGCCAGCGCCGACCTGGCGCTCGGCGCGCACAACCTGCGCGCCGGCCTGTGGCTCGAGAACAACCAGTTCGACCAGGCCCGCCGCTTCTACGCCACCTCGCCGGTGTTGCCGTCGCCTTACGACTTCCCGGCCAATCCCTTCTTCACCCAGTGGCAGTTCGGCTTCAAGACGACCACCACGCAGTTCTCGCTGGAAGACGCCTTCCAGATCAGCCGCGGTGTGGCCCTGAACTACGGCTTCAAGTCGCTGAACGTCAAGACCACCGCCTCGCGTCAAGTCGGCGACCCGGCCAGCAACCCGCAAGGCGACATCAGCGCGAAGAAGGCCTTCCTGCCGCAGCTCGGCGTCAGCTTCGCGCTGGACAAGAACAGCGAAGTGTTCGCCGGCTACGCGCAGAACATGCGCGCCTTCCAGTCGTCGCACACCGGCCTGTCGCCCTTCAACACCACGCAGGTCGGCTTCAACGCCATTGCCAACGGCCTGAAGCCCGAGACCTCGCAGACGCTCGAAGGCGGCTGGCGCCTGAACACCCGCGAAGTCGAAGCCGTGGTGGCCGCCTACGCGGTGCAGTTCAAGGACCGCCTGCTGGCCATCCAGCAAGGCCCCGGCATCGTCGGCAACCCGGCCGTGCTGGCCAACGTCGGCAATGCGCAGTTGCTGGGTCTGGAAGCCTCGGCCTCGTGGCGCCTGGGTCAGGGCTTCAGCTGGTACAACGGCCTGAGCCTGAACAAGAGCCAGTACAAGAGCGACTACAGCAGCAATGGCGTGACCTACGCCACCAACGGCAAGACCATCGTCGACACGCCGGCCACGATGCTGAAGTCGGTGCTGAGCTTCGACAGCCGCACGCTGTTCGCCAACGTCGGCGTGGACTACATGGCCAAGCGCTACTACACCTACCTGAACCAGGGTGACGTGGCCGGCCGCACGCTGCTGAACACCTCGGTGGGCTACCGGCTGGGCGGCATGGCCGGCCTGAAGGACCTGACGGTGCAACTGACGGTCAACAACCTGACCGACCAGAAGTACATCTCCACGGTGGGCAGCAACGGCTTCGTCAACAGCGACCCCAAGGGCACCGAGCAGACCATCCTGCCGGGTGCGCCGCGTTCGATGTTCCTGAGCCTGTCGGCCAAGCTCTGATGACAATCGGGCGGTGTCCCTGAACACCGCCCATTGCATCATCGCCGCCGACCGGCACCGCGTGCCGATGCCCTTCCGGGCCTTTGCGGTTCGCAGCGACGAGCCGCAGCATGCCCACGCTGCCCGCGCGCCTTACGGCCGCGTGCACCGCTTGCGGACCGACCTGCTCGATGCGGACGCGCTGGCAGCCTGGGCCGCCGAGGGTTACCGGCGGGTCTGCATCGAGGCGTTTTCCGACATCGACTACGCGCCGACCACGCTGCAGGAACTGGCTGCCGCGGCGCCCCGCGTGGCCGACCTGGCTGGCGTGATCGCCGGCGCCTTGCAGCGGACCGGGGTGCTGGGCGACGAGCCCGGCCGCTACAGCCGCAGCGTCGAAGCCCGCATCGACTACCTGGCCGCCTGCGGGGCCGGCTTCCACAACGACGTCAGCCGCCACTGGTCGCGCTGCCTGTTCTGGCTGCTGGCGCTGGACCTGGCCGATGTCGAATTCGTGATGCCCCATGCGGGCGTGCGTCTGGCGCTGGCACCGGGCGACCTGCTGGTCTTCGACCAGACCATGGCCCACGGCCTGTGCCGGCCGCGCGACCAGGGGCAGGCGCTGGCGGCGTCGTTCGACCAGGGCTCGCAGCGCCGCCAGATCTTCCTGACCGGTGAGCTGCTGCTGGACGACGCGCAGTGGGCCGCCGTCGGCGCGCCGTGGCTGCCGGTCGAGGCGCACAGCGGCGCGCTCGACCTGCTGGTCGCGACTTTCGACGACCGCACCGGCGCCGTGCAGCGCCTGGGCTCGTTGCGTGACAGCCTGCAGCGCAGCACCTGCCACGTCGACAAGAGCACGGATTAGCGCCACCGGTCGCCGGCGCTGTGGCCCGCCTTCAGCCGCGTGGCGACAGCTGCCCCTGCACCCAACTCACCAGATCGGCCGCCGGCATCGCCCCCGACTGCCGCGCCACTTCACGCCCGCCGCGGTAGAGGATCAGCGTGGGGATGCTGCGCACACCAAAGGCCGCGCTGGTCTGCGGGCTGGCCTCGGTGTCGAGCTTGGCGAAGCGCACCGTCGGCAGCTGGCCGGCGGCCTTGGCGAAGTGCGGCGCCATCATCTTGCAGGGGCCGCACCAGTCGGCCCAGAAGTCGACCAGCACCGGCAATTCGGTGTTGGCGATGAAGGCCGGGAAGGTGGCGTCGGTCAGGGCCACGGGCGCCGGCGCCATCAGGTCGGCGCCGCAGCGGCCGCACAGCGGGTGCTCGTTCAGGCGCTCTTCGGGCACGCGGTTGGTGGCGCCGCAGGCGGGGCAATGGAGGTGCATGGTCAGTCTCCTGGCGGGGTCGTCATCTCGAACAGGCGGCCCACCGGCCCCCGGAGGCCGCTGCCGACCCCAGATACGCCGTATGGTCGGGGGTTCGGGCTGGTGCGGTCGCCGCTGTTCATCGGATGCGCAGTGTGCCTGCCCGCCGCCGTCTTTCCGTCGGCTTCTGCCCTCGACCTGCCATGCTGAAAACCCTGCTGTCCATCCTGATCGACCACCCCCGCAGCGCAGTCGGCTGGCGTGTGCTGCTGTGCGCGCTGCTCGGCGTCATCAGCTGGCTGGCGCTGACGCCCGCGCCGCCGCCGCGGGCCGATCTGGGCTGGGACAAGCTCAACCACCTGGCGGCTTTCGCTGCGCTGGCCGTCGTGGCGGTGCTGGGCCGTACCGGCTCGTCCGTGCGGGTCGGCGCGGCCTTGCTGGCCTACGGCGGTCTGATCGAGGTGCTGCAGTCGTTCATGCCGCCGCGCGTCGGCGAGTGGCCCGACCTGATCGCCGACGGCGTGGGCATCGCGCTGGGTTTGCTGCTGGTCGCCGCCGCGCGCCGGCTGGGCGCGTCGGCACCCTGAGGGCGGTGTCGGCCCGTCGCCGCCCGGGCGGCGCTCCCTACAATGGGCGGTATGCGTATCCTCATTGCCAACGACGACGGTTATCTCGCCCCCGGTCTGGCGGCGCTGGTGCGGGCCTGCCAGGGCCTGGGCCAGATCGACGTGATCGCGCCCGAGCAGAACGCCAGCGGCACGTCCAATGCGCTGACCTTGACCCGTCCGCTGTCGGTTTTCGAAGCCCGCGGTGAACACGTGCAGGGCTTCCGCGTCGTCAACGGCACGCCGTCGGACTGCGTTCACGTCGCGCTGACCGGCCTGCTCGGCTACAAGCCCGACCTGGTGCTGTCGGGCATCAACAACGGCGCCAACATGGGCGACGACACGCTGTACTCGGGCACCGTCGCCGCGGCGATGGAAGGCTATCTGTTCGGCGTGCCGGCGATCGCCTTTTCGCAGGCCCACAAGGGCTGGGGCGAACTGGAAGCCGCGGCGGCGGCCGCCCGTTCGGTCATCGAGCAGGTGCTGGTGCAAACCCCGCTGGCGGCCGGCCAGGCGCCCTGGCTGCTGAACGTCAACATCCCGAACCGCGCCGATGCGGCCAGCCTGCCGCGCGTCGTCACGCGGCTGGGCCGGCGTCACGCCAGCGAACCGGTGATCCGCCAGACCAGCCCGCGCGGCGAGGCCATCTACTGGATCGGTCCGGCCGGCGACGCCCGCGAATGCGGCGAGGGCACCGACTTCCACGCGGTGGCCAGCGACTGCATCTCGATCACGCCGCTGCAGGTCGACTTGACCGATCACGCCCGCAGCGCGGTCTGGGCCGACCGCTTTGCCGCGGGATTGCAACCGAGCGGCCGCGCCGGATGACGCGTCCGCCGCCGCGTTTTCCGCTCGACCTGGGCCGCGTGCAGGGCACCGCCCGCGCCACCAGCGCCGCGAGCCCCGAGCTGCTGCGGCCGCAGCGCCACCTGCACCACGCCGCGCAGGACGCCCAGCAACAGCAGCAGGCCAGCGCTCGCCACGCGCCCCAGGGCCTGGGCCTGGACAGCGCCGCGGTGCGCTCGCGCATGGTGCAGCGCCTGCGCGCCGATGGCGTGCGTTGCGAGCCGGTGCTGCAGGCTTTCGCGCAGGTCGAACGCCACCGTTTTGTCGACACCGCACTGGCCAACCAGGCCTACGAAGACACCAGCCTGCCGATCGGTCTGCAGCAGACGATCTCCAAGCCTTCGGTGGTGGCGCGCATGCTGGCGCTGTTGTTCGAAGGCGAGCACGCGCGCCAGCAAGGCCACCTGGGCCGGGTGCTGGAAATCGGCACCGGCTGCGGCTACCAGGCTGCGCTGCTGGCCCTGCTGTCGCGCAGCGTGGTCTCGATCGAGCGCCTCAAAGGCCTGCACGACAAGGCCCGCGACAACCTGGCCGGGCAGCAGGCTGGCGATCTGCGCCTGGTCTACGGCGACGGCCGTCTGGGCCACGCGCCGCGCGCGCCCTACACCAGCATCGTGGCTGCCGCTGGTGGCGACGACGTGCCCGTCGCCTGGCTCGACCAGTTGGCCGTCGGTGGCCGTCTGATCGCCCCCACCCACGACGCCGAACGCGGCGGCCAGGTGCTGCTGGTCATCGACAAGCAAGCCGAAGGCGTGGTGCGCCAGTGGCACGACGCCGTGCATTTCGTCCCCCTCCAATCGGGCGCCGCATGAAGCAGCAAGACCGCATTTCCAGCCGCCTGGCCCTGGCCTTCGTGGCGGCGCTGGCCGGCTGCGCATCGCCGGCGAACCGGGCCCCGGTTGAGGACCGGCGCAACGCGCCCGCGCAGCGGGCGCCGGCCATGCCGACGCCGGTGGCCGCGAGCGCCACGCCGGCCGCCGAGGCGGCGCCGGTCAAGCCGCTGCCCGGCATCGAGAACGCCGGCAAGCCGGGCTACTACACCGTCAAGGCCGGCGACACGCTGATCCGCATCGCGCTGGACAACGGCCAGCCCTGGCGCGACGTGGCGCGCTGGAACGGCCTGGACAAGCCCAATCTGATCGAAGTCGGCCAAGTCCTGCGCGTCGTGCCGCCCAATTTCGACCCGACCGTCGCCAGCACCAAGCCGGTGACGGCCGCCGGCCGCGTCGAAAGTCGCCCGCTGGACGGCAAGCCGGCTGTGCCGCCCGCGGCCACCCCAGCGACATCGGCGGCTGCCGCTGCGGCCGTGCCGGCGCTGCCGCGCGAATCCGACGAAGGCCTGGACTGGCTGTGGCCGGCCAACGGCCCGGTGGCGATGGGCTTCGACGACGCCAAGAGCAAGGGCCTGGCGATCACCGGCAAGGCTGGCGACCCGGTGTTCGCCGCCGCTGACGGCCGCGTCGTCTACGCCGGTGCCGGCCTGCGCGGCTACGGCAACCTCGTCATCGTCAAGCACAACGCGACCTACCTGACGGCCTACGCCCACAACCAGACGCTGCTGGTCAAGGAAGAGCAGGCCGTGCGCCGCGGCCAGAAGATCGCCGAGATGGGCGCCAGCGACGCCGAACGGGTGCAACTGCACTTCGAGATCCGCCGCCTGGGCAAGCCGATCGACCCCGCGAAACTGCTGCCCGCGCGCTGAGCGCACAGGCGGCGGCCGCGGCCTGGGGATAATCCGTCGCCATGACATCAGGTTTCGATTGGTTGGAGGTCGAGTCACTCGACCTGGAAGCGCAGGGCGTGGCCCACCGTCCGCTCGAAGAGGGGCAGACCGAGGGGCAGGGCAAGGTGGTCTTCATCGAAGGTGCCTTGCCGGGCGAGCGCGTGCGGGTCAACGTCTCGCGCAAGAAGAACAACTGGGAAGCCGGGCAGGTGGGCCAGATCGCCCGCGAGAGTTCGCAGCGCGTGCGCCCTGGCTGCCCCAACTTCGGCTTGCATGCCGGTTCCTGCGGCGGCTGCAAGATGCAGCACCTGCACCCGGCCGCGCAGGTGGCCGTCAAGCAGCGCGTGATGGAAGACAACCTGTGGCACCTGGCCAAGGTCAAGGCCGACACGCTGCTGCGACCGATCGAGGGCCCGGCCTGGGGCTACCGCGACCGCGCGCGCTTTTCGATGCGCTGGGTGGCCAAGAAGGGCCAGGTGCTGATCGGCTTCCACGAACGCAAGTCGCGTTACGTCGCCGACATGACCGTCTGCCCCGTGCTGCCGGCCAAAGTGAGCGCCATGCTGCTGCCGCTGCGCGCGCTGATCGGCGCGATGGACCAGCGCGAACGGCTGCCGCAGATCGAGCTGGCTGCCGGCGACAGCGTGACCGCGCTGGTGCTGCGCCATCTGGAGCCGCTGAGCGGCCGCGACCTGCAGTTGCTGCGCGACTTCGGCGCCGTGCACGGCGTGCAGTGGTGGCTGCAGCCCAAGGGGCCGGACACCGCGCACCTGCTCGACGAAGGCGGCCCGGTGCTGGGCTACCGACTGCCCGAATTCGGCATCCACATGCCGTTCAAACCAACGGACTTCACGCAGGTCAACCCGCACATCAATCGCGTGCTGGTCGACCGCGCCCTGCGCCTGCTCGACCCGCAGGCTGACGAGCGCGTGATCGACTGGTTCTGCGGACTGGGCAACTTCACGCTGCCGCTGGCCACCCGGGCGCGCGAGGTATTGGGCATCGAAGGCAGCGAGGCGCTGGTGGCGAGGGCCCGCGCGAACGCCGCGCTGAACGGGCTGGCGGCCAGGACCTCGTTCGCGGCGCGCAACCTGTTCGACCTGACGCCCGATGACCTGAAGGCGCTGGGCAGCGCGCAGCGCTGGCTGATCGACCCGCCGCGCGAAGGCGCGTTCGCGCTGGCCAAGGCGGTGGCGGACCTGCGCGGCAGCCCCAGCTGGACGCCGCCGAAGCGCATCGTCTACGTCAGCTGCAACCCGGCCACGCTGGCGCGCGACGCCGGCCTGCTGGTGCACCAGGCCGGTTACCGCTGCAGCCTGGCCGGTGTGGTGAACATGTTCCCGCACACGGCGCACGTCGAGAGCATGGCGGTGTTCGATCTCGTCGGGACATAAAAAAAACGGGGCCTGCAGGCCCCGTTCGTTTTCAAGCCTGGCGGCTCGATCAGTCTCGCTCACCGCCGAAAATACCCAGCAGCGCCAGCAGGTTGCTGAACACGTTGTACAGGCTGAGATAGACACCCAGCGTGGCGGTGATGTAGTTGGTTTCTTCGCCGTTCTGCACCCGCTTCAGGTCGTGCAGGATGAAGGCGGAGAAGATGCCGATGGCCAGCACCGACAGCGTGATCATCAGCGCGCTGCTCTGGATGAAGAGGTTGGCGATGCCCGCCACCAGCAGCATGATCATGCCGATGAAGAGGAACTTGCCCATCGAGCCGAGGTCGCGCTTGATGATCGTCGACAGCGAAGCCATGCCGAAGAAGATGGCGCCAGTGCCGGCAAAGGCCATCATGATCAGGCTGCCGCCGTTTTTCAGGCCGAGCACGCTGCCCACCAGTCGAGCCAGCATCAGGCCCATGAAAAAGGTGAAGCCCAGCAGCACCGGCACGCCAGCGGCCGAATCCTTGGTCTTCTCGATCGCGAACATGAAGCCGAAGGCACCGACCATGAAGACGATCAGGCCCATGCCCGAGCCCATGGCCTTGGCCATGCCCATTTCCACGCCCAGCCAGGCGCCCAGCACGGTGGGCACCATCGACAGGGCCAGCAGCCAATAGGTGTTGCGCAGCACGCGGTTGCGCTGGGCCGTCAAGTCTGACCCGCCGATCAAGCCCGGCTGGCCCGCGTATTGCTGAACGATCTGGTCCATGAAACCTCCACAAATGCGATGACGCTCGGACAGCGAGCCCCCGCATTCTAGGTGCGGTCACCGGGTCTCGAATCAAGGCCTTACCCGGTGCACCGGCATGCTGTTTCGGCCCGCGGCGAGGTCCTGGCGGGGCGCCAGCGTTATCGTTGGGGGATGAACAGCAAACCCACCCTCGCCCTTTCCGACCTTCGCGCCATGGCCGCCGCCGCCGAAGCCGAAGCCACCCAGCACGGCTGGGCCGTCACCATCGCCATCGTCGACGACGGCGGCCACCTGCTGTGGCTGCAGCGGCTCGACGGCGCCGCGCCGATATCGGCCGAAATCGCCCCGGCCAAGGCCCGCACCGCCGCCGTCGGCCGCCGCGAGAGCAAGGTCTACGAGGACATGATCAACCAGGGCCGCGTGTCCTTCCTGAGCGCACCGACGCTGAGCGGCCTGCTCGAAGGCGGCGTGCCCATCCTGGCCGACGGCCACTGCGTGGGCGCCATCGGCGTCAGCGGCGTCAAGTCGGCCGAAGATGCGCAGATCGCGCGCGCCGGCATTGCGGCGCTGAAGGCCTGAACCAGGGGTTAGCCCCAGCCGCCGGCTATACTCCGGCGGTTTACCCGCTAACTGCGCAGCGCTCAAGAAACTCCGTCGTTGGATCCCCTCGCGGGCCTTTGAACCCGCTCTGAACCCCCTGCGGCGACCGTCCCGGTCGCCGGATCGCAACAGGGCGGCCGGAGTCGATGAGCGCGCGAACCCCGGAGCCTTACCTGTGACGATTGCTGGCTTGCTGCCCGTCCTGCCCACCGCGCTGCTGGCCTTGGCCGACGGCACCACCTTCCTCGGCAACAGCGTCGGCGCACCTGGGCAGACCGTCGGTGAAGTGGTGTTCAACACCGCGATGACCGGTTACCAGGAAATCCTGACCGACCCGAGCTACTGCCGGCAGATCGTCACGCTGACCTACCCGCACATCGGCAACGCTGGCGTGAACCCGGAAGACGTCGAAGCCGGTCGCGTGCATGCCGCAGGTCTGATCGTCAAGGACGTCTCGCTGCGGGTGTCGAACTTCCGCTCGACGATGACGCTCCCCGACTACCTGCAGCGCGAAGGCACGGTGGCCATCGCCGGCATCGACACCCGTCGCCTGACCCGCGTGTTGCGCGCGACGGGCGCGCAGAACGGCTGCATCGTCAGCTTCGCCGCCGGCCATGCCGTGAGCGCGGCCGACATTGCAGCCGCGGTCGCCGCCGCCCGCGCGGCGCCGGCCATGGCCGGGCTGGACCTGGCCCAGGTGGTGTCGGCGACCGAGCCTTATGCATGGACCGAGACCGAGTGGACGCTGGGCAGCGGCTACGGCCAGCTGGCCGCGGCGAAGCACCATGTCGTGGCCTACGACTTCGGCGTCAAGCGCAACATCCTGCGCATGCTGGCCAGCCGCGGCTGCCGTGTCACCGTGGTGCCGGCGCAGACCCCGGCCGCCCAGGTGCTCGAGCTCCGGCCCGACGGCGTCTTCCTGAGCAACGGCCCCGGTGACCCGCAACCCTGCGACTACGCCATCGCCGCTGCGCGCGAACTGATCGAAACCGGCGTGCCGACCTTCGGCATCTGCCTGGGCCACCAGATCCTGGCACTGGCCAGTGGCGCCAAGACCTTCAAGATGAAGTTCGGCCACCACGGCGCCAACCACCCGGTGAAAGACCTGGACAGCGGCCGTGTCAGCATCACCAGTCAAAACCATGGTTTCGCGGTGGACGAAAAAAGCCTGCCCGCCAACCTGCGGCCCACGCACATCAGCCTGTTCGACAGCACCCTGCAAGGCCTGGCTCGGACCGACAAGCCGGCCTTCTCTTTCCAGGGCCACCCTGAAGCCAGCCCCGGCCCCCACGACATCGGTTACCTCTTCGACCGCTTCGTGGCCCTGATGGAGAAGATTTGATGCCCAAGCGCCTAGACCTCAAGACCATCCTCATCATCGGCGCCGGGCCCATCGTCATCGGCCAGGCCTGTGAGTTCGACTATTCCGGCGCCCAGGCCTGCAAGGCGCTGCGCGAGGAGGGCTACAAGGTCATCCTCGTCAACAGCAACCCGGCGACGATCATGACCGACCCGGACATGGCCGATGTGACCTACATCGAGCCGATCACCTGGCAGGTTGTCGAGACCATCATCGCCAAGGAGCGGCCCGACGCGGTGCTGCCGACGATGGGCGGCCAGACGGCACTGAACTGCGCGCTGGACCTGCACAAGCACGGCGTGCTGGCCCGGTACGGCGTCGAGATGATCGGTGCCAACGAGACGGCCATCGAGAAGGCCGAGGACCGCATGAAGTTCAAGGACGCGATGACCGCCATCGGCCTGGATTCGGCCAAGAGCGGTGTGGCGCACAGCATGGACGAGGCGCTGGCGGTGCAGAAGCACATCCAGGCGCTGATCGGTGGCACCGGCTTCCCGATGGTCATCCGCCCCAGCTTCACCATGGGAGGCACCGGCGGTGGCATTGCCTACAACCCGGAAGAGTTCGAAGAGATCTGCAGGCGCGGTCTGGACTTGTCGCCGACCAAGGAACTGCTGATCGAGGAAAGCCTGATCGGCTGGAAAGAGTTCGAGATGGAAGTCGTGCGGGATCGCGCCGACAACTGCATCATCGTCTGCAGCATCGAGAACCTCGACCCGATGGGCATCCATACCGGCGACAGCATCACGGTGGCCCCGGCGCAGACGCTGACCGACAAGGAATACCAGGTGATGCGCAATGCCAGCATCGCCATCCTGCGCGAAATCGGCGTCGACACCGGTGGCAGCAACGTGCAGTTCTCGGTCAACCCGCAGAACGGCCGGCTGATCGTCATCGAGATGAACCCGCGCGTCTCGCGTTCATCGGCTTTGGCGTCCAAGGCCACCGGTTTCCCGATTGCCAAGGTGGCCGCCAAGCTGGCCGTCGGCTACACGCTGGACGAGCTGCGCAACGACATCACCGGTGGCGCCACGCCGGCCAGTTTCGAGCCCAGCATCGATTACGTCGTCACCAAGATTCCGCGTTTCGCCTTCGAGAAATTCCCGGCTGCCGACCCGCACCTGACGACGCAGATGAAGAGCGTGGGCGAGGTCATGGCCATCGGCCGCACCTTCCAGGAAAGCTTCCAGAAAGCGCTGCGCGGGCTGGAGACCGGCATCGACGGGCTGAGCGAGCGCAGCGCGGACCGCGATGAAATCATCGACGAGATCGGCAATGCCGGGCCCGAGCGCATCCTGTTCCTGGCCGACGCCTTCCGCATCGGCATGAGCCTGGACGAGATCTTCGAAGAGACGGCGGTCGACCCCTGGTTCCTGGCGCAGATCGAAGAGCTGATCCAGATCGAGGCCAAGCTGATCGGCCGCCAAGTGGCCGACCTGAGCGCAGCCGAACTGCGTTTTATCAAGCAGAAGGGTTTCTCGGACCGCCGCCTGGCCAAGCTGATGGAGACCCACCAGCACGCGGTGCGCGAGCGCCGCCACGCGCTGGGCGTGCGCCCGGTCTACAAGCGGGTGGACACCTGCGCCGCCGAGTTCGCGACGCAGACAGCCTATATGTACTCGACCTACGAGGAAGAGTGCGAGGCCGAGCCGACGTCGCGCAAGAAGATCATGGTGCTGGGCGGTGGGCCCAACCGTATCGGCCAGGGCATCGAGTTCGATTACTGCTGCGTGCACGCCGCGCTGGCGATGCGTGAAGACGGCTACGAGACCATCATGGTCAACTGCAACCCCGAGACGGTGTCCACCGACTACGACACCAGCGACCGCCTCTACTTCGAGCCGGTGACGCTGGAAGACGTGCTGGAAATCGTCGCCAAGGAACAGCCGCTTGGCGTGATCGTGCAGTACGGCGGCCAGACGCCGTTGAAATTGGCGCTGGACCTCGAACGGGCCGGCGTGCCGATCATCGGCACATCGCCCGACAGCATCGACATCGCCGAGGACCGCGAGCGCTTCCAGAAGCTGCTGCACGAACTCGGCCTGAAACAGCCGCCCAACCGCACAGCGCGCACCGAAGAGCAGGCGCTGCTGCTGGCGCAGGAGATCGGCTACCCGCTGGTCGTGCGCCCGAGCTATGTGCTGGGCGGCCGGGCGATGGAAATCGTCCATGGCGACAAGGACCTGGAGCGCTACATGCGCGAAGCGGTCAAGGTCAGCGAGAAGAGCCCGGTGCTGCTCGACCGCTTCCTGGACGACGCCATCGAGGTCGATGTGGATTGCATCGCCGACCACACCGGCGCGGTGGTGATCGGCGGCATCATGGAACACGTGGAAGCCGCCGGCATCCACAGCGGCGACTCGGCCTGTTCGCTGCCGCCCTACACGCTGAGCCAGGCGCTGCAGGACGAGATGCGCCGTCAGGCCACGGTGATGGCCCAGTCGCTGAAGGTGATCGGGCTGATGAACACGCAGTTCGCTATTCAGGGCGAGGGCGATCAGGCCGTCGTCTACGTGCTGGAAGTCAATCCGCGCGCCTCGCGCACGGTGCCGTATGTGAGCAAGGCGACAGGTCAGGCGCTGGCCAAGATCGCCGCGCGCTGCATGGCCGGGCAGACGCTGGCCTCGCAGCGCAGCGCCGACGGCCTGCCGCCGCGCGAGGTGGTCCCGCCTTACTTCAGCATCAAGGAAGCCGTCTTCCCGTTCAACAAATTTCCTGGCGTGGACCCCATCCTGGGGCCCGAGATGCGCAGCACCGGCGAGGTGATGGGCGTCGGCCGCAGCTTCGGTGAGGCCATGCTGAAGAGCCAGCTCGGCGCCGGTTCGCGCCTGCCCGCCAAGGGCACGGTGGTGATCACCGTGAAGAACAGCGACAAGCCGCGCGCCGTGGCCGTGGCCGGGGATCTGGTGGCGCTGGGCTTCAGCGTGGTGGCGACCAAGGGCACGGCGGCCGCCATCGCTGCGGCCGGCTTGCCGGTGAAGGTGGTCAACAAGGTCAAGGACGGCCGACCGCACATCGTCGACATCTTGAAAGCCGGCGAAATCCAGCTGGTCTATACGACCGTGGACGAGACCCGCACGGCCATCGCCGATTCGCGCAACATCCGCACGGCGGCGCTGGCCAACCGCGTCACCTACTACACGACGATGGCCGGGGCCGAAGCCGCGACCGAAGCATTGAAACACCGCGCCGACCTGGCCGTCACGTCCTTGCAGGACCTGCACGCCGAACTGCGCTGAAGCGCTTCGGGCTGATGCTGATGCACGGCCCGGCCGCAGCGCTAAACTTCGTCACACGCCGTCCGCCGCAGGTCGCCCCCACGGGTTCCTGCGGCGGTCTCACTTTGCACCCGCCCCATCCAAGCCCCTGCCATGCTCACCATTCCCCTGACCCAACGCGGCGCCGAGTTGTTGAAGAAAGAGTTGCACCAGCTCAAGTCCGTCGAACGCCATGCGGTGATCCAGGCGATCTCCGAGGCGCGCGCCCAGGGCGACCTTTCCGAGAACGCCGAGTACGAGGCGGCCAAGGACAAGCAGGGCTTCATCGAAGGCCGCATCAAGGAACTGGAAAGCAAGCTGGCGGCGGCCCAGGTCATCGAGCCTTCCAGCCTGGACGCCGACGGCAAGATCGTGTTCGGCTCGACGGTGGACCTGGAAGACGAGGACAGCGGCGCCAAGGTCACCTACCAGATCGTCGGTGACGACGAGGCCGACCTGAAGCTCGGCCTGGTCTCGATCAGCAGCCCGATCGCCCGCGCGCTGATCGGCAAGGAAGCTGGTGACGTGGCCGAGGTGCAGGCCCCGGGCGGTCTGCGCCGCTGGGAAGTCATGGGCGTGCGTTACGCCTGATGGCCGCGCTGTGATGGCGCCGTTGTTCGAAGGCGCGCGGCGCCTGCTGCCGGGCCTGTGGGCCGGCTTTCTGCTGTGCGTGGCGGCGGTGGCTACGCCGGCGGCCTTTGCGGTGCTGCTGCCGGCCGACGCGGGGCGTGTCGCCGCGCGCATCCTGGCGCAGGAAGCCAGCGTCAGTCTGGTCGTCGGGGCGCTGCTGCTGGCGCTGGAACGGGCCCGGGCACGGCGTGCGGCCGCAGTGGGGCAGGGCAGTCAGTTCTCGACCGGCATGGTGCTGGCGCTGGGCGCCGTCTTTTGCACCGTGCTGGGCTACCACGGCGTGCAGACGCAACTCCCGGCCGCGCGGCTGGGCCAGGGGACTTTGAGCTTTGGCCAGTTGCACGCCGTCAGCGCATTGTTCTTCGGCGTCAAGGGGCTCCTGGTGCTGGCGCTGGCATGGCGGGCTGGTGCCGCGCGTGCTCAGCCCTGACGGGTGAACCCGCGTCTGGGCCTTCGGCAGGCGTTCGCGTCCTTCCTGGCGCTCACGTCCAGCCTCAGTCCTGCTGCTTCTTCTTGACGCTGGTCACGCGCTGGCGCACGCGCTTGATCTGGCCGCCCGGGGTGACGCGTTCGTTGCCGAAGACCTTGATCTTCTTCACCGTGGCGCGGTGGTTGCCGCTCTTGGAAAAGCTCACCACCTTGACCGTGCGCGGGCCGGGCTGGCGGTCGTCGCGATCAGCCTTCTCCTTCGGCGGAATCGGCCGCCACAGCACCAGCAGCTTGCCGATGTGCTGGATCGGCGCGGCGCCCAACTGGTCGGCCAGCGTGGCCAGCATCGCTTCGCGGGCCGGCCGATCGTCGGAAAAAACGCGGATCTTGATCAGTCCGTGGGCGTTCAGCGCGTGATCGACTTCCTTCTCGACGCCAGGCGTCAGGCCCTCGCCACCGATCATCACGACGGGGTCCAGGTGGTGGGCTTCGGAGCGGTGCTCCTTGCGTTGGGCGGGGGAGAGCTGTATGGCGGTCATCGCCGTATTATCGGTCGATCATGAAAGTTATCAGTCAAAGCAAGAAAATCAACAAGGCGTGGGTTCACGAACACGCCAGCGACCCCTACGTGAAGATGGCCAAGCGCGATGGCTATCGAGCCCGCGCCGCCTACAAGCTGAAGGAGATCGACGAGACCTTCAAGCTGCTCAAGCCGGGTCAGGTGGTGGTTGACCTGGGAGCCACGCCGGGCGCCTGGTGCCAGTACCTGCGGCGTAAGTTCGCCCAGGGCGGGGCGGCGGTGGGGCAACTCAACGGCAGCATCCTCGCGCTCGACGTGCTGGATTTCGAGCCCATCGAGGGTGTCACCTTCATCCAGGGCGACTTCCGAGAGGACGAGGTGTTGCAGGCGCTGGTCAAGGAACTCGATGGCCGGGCTGTGGACGTGGTGGTGTCGGACATGGCGCCCAATCTGTCGGGCATCGCTGCCACCGACGCCGCGCGCATCTCGCACCTGATCGAGCTGGCGGTCGATTTCTCGACCAAGCACCTGCGCCCCGACGGCGCACTGGTCTGCAAGATCTTCCATGGCGGCGCCTACGCACCGATGGTGGCGCTGTTCAAGGAGACCTTCCGCGTCGTCAAGCCGATCAAGCCCAAGGCCTCGCGCGACAAGTCCTCAGAGACCTTTCTGGTCGGCGTGGGTCTCAAGTCGCGCTAAGGTCAGCGTGCCTGTTCGACTGGGCGAGCGACAAGGCCAAGGGCATCGTGGCGTCATCGGGGTGGATTCCCCCGTTGATGCGGGCTTGCAGCGCCTTGACTAATCTAGAATCGAACGCACATACCGTGGAACGCAGTGCGTCGGGCCCGCCGCGCTGTACCGCTGAAATGAAGAAGGAGCCGCGGTGAACAATCAATGGTTTTCGAAGGTCGCTGTTTGGCTGGTGATAGCACTCGTGCTGTTCACCGTGTTCAAGCAGTTCGACCGTGGCGCGGCGCAGGGCAACCAGATCGGCTATTCCGACTTCCTGGAAGAAGTCCGCGGCAAGCGCATCAAGTCGGTCCTGCTGCAGGAAAATCCCGGTGGCGGCACCGAGATCGTCGCGACCA
Organism: Betaproteobacteria bacterium; assembly: GCA_947453725.1. Lineage (GTDB taxonomy): Bacteria > Pseudomonadota > Gammaproteobacteria > Burkholderiales > Burkholderiaceae_C > Rubrivivax. Next base: position 172,541 of record CANGHH010000008.1, read on the forward strand.
CCAGCGATGACAAGCGCCTGCGCAGCACCGCCACCTACCTCGACCGGGGCTTGGTCGGCGACCTGATCAACAACGGCGTGAAGTTCGACGTCAAGCCGCGTGAAGAGCCTTCGCTGCTGATGAGCATCCTCGTCAGCTGGGGTCCGATGCTGCTGCTGATCGGCGTCTGGATCTACTTCATGCGCCAGATGCAGGGCGGCGGCAAGGGCGGCGCCTTCAGCTTCGGCAAGAGCAAGGCCAAGATGCTGGACGAGGCCAACAACACCACCACCTTCCAGGACGTCGCCGGTTGCGACGAAGCCAAGGAAGAAGTGAAGGAACTGGTCGACTTCCTGAAAGACCCGCAGAAGTTCCAGAAGCTGGGTGGTCGCATCCCGCGCGGCGTGCTGCTCGTCGGCCCGCCCGGAACCGGCAAGACCCTGCTGGCCAAGGCCATCGCCGGCGAAGCCAAGGTGCCTTTCTTTGCCATCAGCGGCTCCGACTTCGTCGAGATGTTCGTCGGCGTCGGCGCAGCCCGCGTGCGCGACATGTTCGAGCAGGCCAAGAAGAGCGCGCCCTGCATCATCTTCATCGACGAAATCGACGCCGTCGGCCGTCACCGCGGTGCGGGCCTGGGCGGCGGCAACGACGAGCGCGAGCAGACGCTGAACCAGATGCTGGTCGAGATGGACGGCTTCGAGACCAACCTGGGTGTCATCGTGATGGCGGCCACCAACCGGCCCGACATCCTCGACCCTGCGCTGCTGCGCCCGGGCCGATTCGACCGCCAGGTCTACGTGACCTTGCCCGACGTGCGCGGCCGTGAGCAGATCCTGAACGTGCACATGCGCAAGGTGCCGGTCGGTCAGGACATTCGCGCCGACATCCTGGCGCGCGGCACGCCGGGCTTCAGCGGCGCCGATCTGGCCAATCTGGTCAATGAAGCAGCGCTGTTCGCGGCTCGCCGCAACGGCCGCGTGGTCGAGATGCTCGATTTCGAGAAGGCCAAGGACAAGATCATGATGGGCCCCGAGCGGAAGTCCATGATCATGCCCGAGGAAGAGCGCAAGAACACCGCGTACCACGAGGCGGGCCACGCCCTGGTGGCGCGCCTGATGCCCAAAACCGACCCGGTGCACAAGGTGACGGTCATACCGCGTGGCCGCGCGCTGGGCGTGACCATGCAACTGCCCGAAGGCGACCGCTACAGCCTGGACAAGGAACGCATGCTGTCGACCATCAGCGTCCTGTTCGGTGGCCGGATCGCCGAAGAAGTGTTCATGAACCAGATGACGACCGGGGCCTCGAACGACTTCGAGCGCGCCACGTCGATCGCCCGCGACATGGTCACGCGCTACGGCATGACCGACGAGCTGGGCCCGATGGTCTACGCCGAGAACGAGGGCGAAGTCTTCCTCGGCCGCAGCGTCACCAAGACCACCAGCATGTCGGAAGACACGATGCGCAAGGTCGACGGCGTGATCCGCCGGATCATCGACGAACAGTACGGCATCGCCCGCAAGCTCATCGAAGACCACAAGGACAAGATGCACGCGATGGCACATGCCTTGCTGGAATGGGAAACCATCGATGCTGAACAGATCGATGACATCATGAACGGCAAGCCGCCTCGTCCGCCGAAGGACTGGACGCCTTCGGCGAGCAAGACGCCGGGCGGCCCGTCGGCGCCGGTCGGCACCGATAGCGCGCCCGCCGCGGCCTGACCTTCAAACTCCGGATCCGTCCGGTTGCGAGCGGGGCTGCGGCCCCGCTCGGTGTTTCCGAGGCACCTGGATGGACAGCCCCAGCCACTGGCAAACCGCGCGCTTCCGCCTAGCGCTGAACCGTCCGCGCGTGATGGGCATCGTCAATGCCACGCCCGATTCCTTTTCCGATGGCGGTCGGCACGCCAGTGCCGGCGCGGCCATCGCGCATTGCGAGCAGCTGCTGCGCGAAGGCGCCGATCTGCTGGACATCGGTGGGGAATCGACGCGGCCCGGTTCGCAGGCGCCCGGCGACGAGGAGGAATTGCAGCGCGTGCTGCCGGTCCTGCGGGCGGCGGTCACGATGGGCGTGCCGGTCTCGGTCGACACCAGTTCGCCGCGCGTGATGGCCGAGGCGCTGGCACTGGGGGTGGACATCGTCAACGATGTGCGCGCTTTGCGCCGGCCGGGTGCGCTGGCCTGCGTCGCGGCGCATCCGCAGGCTGGCGTCTGCCTGATGCACCTGCGTGGCGAACCCGACACGATGCTGGGCTTCGCCGATTACGGCGACGTGCTGGCCGAGGTGCGCGACTTCCTGTGCGAGCGTGCGCTGGCCGTCGAAGCGGCCGGTGTGGCGCGCGAACGCATCGCCATCGACCCGGGCATCGGCTTTGCCAAGCAGCCCGGGCACAACCTGGCCTTGCTGAAGCGCCAGAGCGAGTTGTGCGGCTTGGGCTGGCCGCTGCTGGTTGGGTGGTCGCGCAAGGGCACGCTGGGCCTGTTGACGGGCCGTCCTGTCGCCCAGCGCAGTGCCGCCAGCGTCGCTGCGGCGCTGCTGGCGGCCCAGCGTGGCGCGTCGATCCTGCGCGTGCACGACGTGGCGGCCACCGTGGACGCCCTGAAGGTCTGGCAGGCGGTCGAAACCGGCATCATCGGCGCTGCCCTCTGAGTCCACACCGATCAGCACGGGCCAGCTGCAGCCCGGCGTCGGGCCGCCGGCGCAGCAGTCAGAATTGGCAGCGAGGAACAAGCACATGAGCAGAAGCTATTTCGGTACCGACGGCATCCGAGGCACGGTGGGCCAGCCGCCCATCACGCCTGACTTCATGCTGCGCCTGGGCCATGCGGTGGGCCAGGTGTTGCGCCGCCATGTGCCGCGGCCGACGGTGCTGATCGGCAAGGACACGCGCATCTCCGGCTACATGCTCGAGTCGTCGCTGGAGGCCGGCTTCGCATCGGCCGGTGTCGATGTGCTGCTCAGCGGCCCGCTGCCGACGCCTGGCGTGGCTTACCTGACGCGAGCGCTGAGGCTGGACCTGGGGGTGGTGATCAGCGCCTCGCACAACGCCTACATGGACAACGGCGTCAAGTTCTTCTCGGCGCGCGGCGAGAAGCTGCCCGACGATTGGGAAGTCGATGTCGAGGCCGAGATCCTCAAGGATCCGTCCTGGGTGGACTCGGCCAGCCTGGGCAAGGCTCGTCGCCTGGAAGATGCCCGCGGGCGCTACATCGAGTTCTGCAAGGGGACCGTCCCGCACACGCTGTCCCTTCGGGGCATGAAGATCGTCATCGACGCAGCGAATGGTGCGGCCTACCACGTCGCGCCGGACGTCTTCCACGAGTTGGGCGCCACCGTCGTCACCATCGGCTGCAGCCCGAATGGCTTGAACATCAACGCGGGCGTGGGTGCCACCTCGCCGCAGGCCCTGGTGGCGGCGGTGGCCGAGCACCGCGCCGACTATGGCGTGGCGCTGGACGGCGACGCCGACCGCCTGCAACTGGTCGACGCGCAGGGCCGGCTCTACAACGGCGATGAACTGCTCTACGTGATGGCCGCCGACCGGCTGGCCAAGGGCCAGTCCGTTCCCGGGGTGGTCGGGACGCTGATGACCAATATCGCCGTCGAGCAGGCGCTGAACCGGCTCGACGTGAAACTGGTTCGCGCCAAGGTCGGTGACCGCTATGTGCTGGAAGAGCTGGTGGCGCGCGGCTGGCAGCTGGGTGGCGAAGGTTCGGGCCATCTGCTGGCGCTGGACCGCCACACCACCGGTGACGGCATCGTCAGCGCGTTGCAGATCCTGCAGGCCGTGTGCAGCAAGGGCAGGCCGCTGGCTGACCTGCTGGATGGCGTGACCCTGTACCCGCAGACCCTGATCAATGTCCGCCTGCCCGACGGCAGCGACTGGCGGCGCAACGAGGCGCTGGCCGATAGCCAGCGCGCTGCCGAGCGCGATCTCGGTGAGCACGGCCGGGTACTGATCCGCGCCTCGGGTACCGAGCCCGTGTTGCGGGTGATGGTCGAGGCCCGTGACGCCGAGCTGGGGCGCCGCTGCGCCCAGCGTATGGCGGCGGCCGCAGCCGCCGGCTGATCAGCGGGTTCTCAGCGCTTGGGCGGCAGCAGCACGCTGTCGACCACGTGAACCACGCCGTTGCTGGCGACGAGGTCGGGTGTCTGCACCAGGGCTTCTTCGACGGTGACGAAAGTGCCGGCCTTGGACAGCGCCAGGGTCGCGCCGTTGACGGTCTTGGCGTTGCCGGTCGTGACTTCGGCTGCCAGCACCTTGGCCGGCAACACGTGGTAAGTCAGCACCGCGCGCAGGGCCTCCTTGTCGGCGGCCAGCTTGGCCAGGGCCCCGGCGGGCAGTGCTTTGAAAGCGGCGTCGCTGGGCGCAAACACGGTGTAGGGGCCAGCGCCGCGCAAGGTATCGGCCAGTCCCGCGTCGCTGATCAGCTTCGAGAGCGTGCCCAGCTCTGGTGTGCGGGCGATGGTGTCGGTCACCGGCACCGGCTGCGGCAGGCTCGCGCAGCCGGTCAGGGCGATCAGGGCGGCGGCACAGGCCGCGCGCAGGGTGTTTCTTTTCAGCATGGTGGAGCACTCCGGTTCGATGACGTTCGATGGCAGCCGGCACGGTATGCGCGCTCTGTGACATTTGCGTGAACAGTCTGTGACAGACTTCAGCGCAATCCAGCGCAATCCAGCGCACGCCGCCGCCCCCTGCCGAGCGTCACAAACCTGTAATCTGCCACGCTTAGAGTCGCCTCACCGCAAACACTGTCGCCGAGGCAAGTCCATGACCCTGCTGAATCTCCGCTCCGCTGTCACCGTTGTCACGCTGGCCGCCTGCTCTTTCGCCGCCTTGGCCCAGGACGTCACGGGCGCTGGCGCCACCTTCCCGGCGCCGCTGTACGCCAAGTGGGCCGACGCGTACAACAAGGCGACGGGCGCCAAGATCAATTACCAGTCGGTGGGTTCGGGTGCCGGCCTGCGCCAGATCCGCGGCAAGACCGTGGATTTCGGCGCTTCCGACATGCCGCTGACCGATGCCGAATTGGTGAAGGACGGCCTGCTGCAGTTTCCCACCGTCATCGGCGGCGTGGTTCCGGTGATCAACGTCAAGGGTATCGCCCCGGGCCAGCTGAAGCTGACTGGCGCCGTGCTCGGCGACATCTTCCTGGGCAAGGTCACCAAGTGGAACGACCCGGCCATCGCCAGCCTGAACCCGGGCGTGCCGCTGCCCGACGCCACCATCGCGCCGGTGCGCCGCGCCGACGGATCGGGTACCACCTTCATCTTCACCAACTACCTGTCGAAGGTGAACGCCGAGTGGAAGGCCAAGGTCGGCGAGAACACGGCCGTCAATTGGCCCACTGGCGCGGGTGGCAAGGGCAACGAGGGCGTGGCCTCGTACGTGCAGCGTCTGCCGAATTCGATCGGCTACGTCGAGTACTCCTATGCCAAGACCAACAAGATGGCTCACGTGGTGATGAAGAACGCCGCCGGCAATTACGTTGCTCCCGATGACCTGACCTTCAAGGCCGCCGCTGCGGGCGCCAACTGGGACAAGTCCTTCTACCAGATCCTGACCGAGCAACCGGGCAAGGACGCCTGGCCGATCACCGGCGCCACCTTCATCCTGCTGTTCAAGGCGCAGGACAAGCCGGCGCAGGGTGCTTCCACCTTGAAGTTCTTCGACTGGGCCTACGTCAACGGCGACAAGATGGCGCAGGACCTGGAATACGTGGCCCTGCCGGACGCCGTGAAGGCGCTCGTGCGCAAGACCTGGGCGGAAGTCAAGGACGGCGCCGGCAAGCCGGTCTCGTTCAAGTAAGCCGGCAGCGCCGCGACGCTTCTCGAAAAGAAAGGCATGCTGGTGGCCGCTACACTGCCCGCAACTCCCTACCAGCCGGAAAAGAAGGGGCTCAGCATGGCCAGTTCGGGGGGCAAGCCGCCGGCACGCAAGCGGCGCATGCCGTGGGGTGATCGGGCCTTTTCCATCGCCGCCCACGGTGCAGCCGGGCTCACGCTGGCGCTGCTGGTCGGCATCATCCTGTCGCTGCTGGTGGGTGCCTGGCCGGCCATTCGCGAGTACGGGCTGAGCTTCCTGTGGCGCACGGAATGGGATCCGGTCAACGACCGCTATGGCGGTCTGGTGATGATCTATGGCACCTTGGCCACATCCTTCATCGCACTGCTGATTGCGGTGCCGGTCAGTTTCGGCATCGCGCTCTTCCTGACCGAGCTGTCGCCGAACTGGCTGCGCCGTCCTCTGGGCGTGGCCATCGAATTGTTGGCCGCCGTGCCGTCGATCGTCTACGGCATGTGGGGCTTGCTGGTGTTTGGTCCGATCCTGGCCGAATACGTGCAACAACCGCTGCAGGCGGCCTTCAAGGGTGTTCCGCTGCTCGGTACCCTGGTCTCGGGCCCGCCGGTCGGCATCGGCATCCTGTCAGCCGGCATCATCCTGGCGATCATGGTGATTCCCTTCATCGCCTCGGTCACGCGCGATGTTTTCCAGACCACGCCGGCGATGTTGAAGGAATCAGCCTACGGCCTGGGTTCGACGACCTGGGAAGTGGTCTGGCGCGTGGTGCTGCCTTACACCAAGACCGGCGTGGTCGGCGCTGTGATGCTGGGTCTGGGTCGTGCGCTGGGTGAAACCATGGCGGTGACCTTTGTCATCGGCAACTTCAACCAGTTGAATTCTCTGTCGGTGTTCGAAGCTGCCAACAGCATCACCTCGGCCCTCGCCAATGAGTTCGCCGAGGCCAACCCCGGACTGCACCAGGCATCGCTGATTTACCTCGGCCTGATCCTGTTCTTCATCACCTTCGTCGTTTTGGCGCTGTCCAAGTGGCTGCTGTCGAGACTGCAACGCAACGAGGGCAAACGCACATGAACATCGCCACCCTCGAACCCGGTCGCATGCGTTTGCACCGGCGCCGCAAGGTTGTCAATGCGATCGCGCTGACGTTGTCGCTGGCGGCCATGGCTTTCGGCCTGTTCTGGCTGGCATGGATCCTGTTCGAAACCATTCGCCAGGGCCTGGGCGGCCTGAACATCGCGGTCTTCACGCAGATGACGCCGCCGCCGCAGGCCGATACCGGCGGCTTGGCCAACGCCATCGCCGGTTCGGTGTTGATGGGCCTGTCGGCGACGCTGCTGGGCACCCCCATTGGCGTGCTGGCCGGCGTCTACCTGGCCGAGTACGGCCAGCGCACCTGGCTGGGCCGCATCACGCAGTTCATCAACGACATCCTGCTGTCCGCGCCATCCATCGTCATCGGCCTGTTCGTCTACACGGCGGTGGTCGCGCGCTTCAAGACCTTTTCGGGCCTGGCCGGCGTGTTGGCCCTGTCGCTGATCGTCATTCCGGTGGTCGTGCGCACCACCGAAGGCATGTTGGTGCTGATCCCGAATTCGCTGCGCGAAGCGGCCTACGCGCTGGGCACGCCGAAATGGAAAGTCATCTTGTCGGTGACGCTCAAATCGGCACGTGCGGGCGTCGTCACCGGCATCCTGCTGGCGGTCGCGCGCATCGCCGGCGAGACGGCGCCGCTGCTATTCACCGCCTTGTCCAATCAGTTCTGGACATTGAATCTGGGCGAGCCGATGGCCAGCCTGCCCGTGACCATCTTCAAGTTCGCGATGAGCCCCTACGAAAACTGGCGCAGTCTGGCCTGGGCGGGCGTGTTCATCATCACCATGGGCGTGTTGGTCCTCAACATCGCCGCCCGCCTGCTGTTCCGCGACAAGCAATAAGCTCTAAAGAGACGCACGCCATGGATGCCAAGGTCAACACCGCCAGTGCCGAGAAGATCAAGATCTCGGTGCGCGATCTGAATTTCTATTACGGCAGCTTTCACGCGCTCAAGCACATCAATCTCGATATCCCGGCCGGGAAGGTCACGGCCTTCATCGGGCCTTCGGGTTGTGGCAAGAGCACGTTGTTGCGCACCTTCAACCGCATGTTCGAGCTTTACCCCGAACAGCGCGCCGAAGGCAGCCTGCTGCTCGACGGCGAAGACATCCTGAGTTCCAAGCTGGATGTCTCGCTGGTGCGCGCCAAGATCGGCATGGTCTTCCAGAAGCCGACGCCGTTTCCGATGTCGATCTACGACAACATCGCCTTTGGCGTGAAGCTCTTCGAAACCCTGCCGCGCGTGGAAATGGACGAGCGGGTCGAATGGGCGCTGAAGAAGGCGGCCTTGTGGAACGAGGTCAAGGACAAGCTCGATCAGAGCGGCGCCGGCCTGTCGGGCGGCCAGCAGCAGCGTTTGTGCATTGCCCGCGGCATCGCCATCAAGCCCGAGGTGCTGTTGCTGGACGAACCCTGTTCGGCGCTGGACCCGATATCCACCGGCAAGATCGAGGAATTGATCCACGAGCTGAAGGCCGATTACACGGTCGTCATCGTCACCCACAACATGCAGCAGGCTGCGCGCTGCAGCGACTACACCGCCTACATGTACCTGGGCGACCTCGTCGAATTCGGGCCCACTTCCGAGCTTTTCATGAAGCCCAAGAAGAAGGACACCGAGGACTACATCACCGGCCGTTTCGGTTGATCGCCGCAGGAGTGCAACATGGCTGACAAACACCTCTCCACCCAATTCGATGCCGAACTCAGTGAAATTTCCAGCCGGGTGCTGGAAATGGGCGGGCTGGTCGAATCTCAAGTTGTCCAGGCGCTGCTCGCGCTGACTCAATTCGACGACGGCATCGCCAGCCAGGTGGTGCGCGAGGAAGAGCGTGTCAACCAGATGGAAGTCGAGATCGACCGCGACCTCTCGGCCATCATCGCGCGCCGCCAGCCGACGGCGCGCGACCTGCGCCTGCTGATCGCGATCAGCAAGGCCATCGCGAATCTCGAACGAGTCGGCGACGAGGCGGCGCGCATTGCGCGAACCGTGCAGCGCCTGATCAACACCGGCGTGTCGTCGCGCCTGCGTCTGCCGGTGGCCGACTTGGGCTTCGAAGCCGAATTGGCCGTCGCGCAGTTGCGCAAGGCGCTCGACGCCTTTGCCCGCCTCGATACCGCGCGCGCGCTGGAGGTGCTGAAGCAGGACGACCAGATCGACCAGGAATTCGACGGCCTGCTGCGCAAACTGATCACCTACATGATGGAAGATCCGCGCACCATCTCTTCGAGCATCGACTTGATCTTCGTGGCCAAGGCCATCGAGCGCGTCGGCGACCACGCCAAGAATCTGGCCGAGGCCATCATCTACGTCGTCAAGGGCACCGATGTGCGGCACACGCCGATGCAGGATGTCGAAAATGCCGTCCGCTGATTCGGGAGCCTCTGCGTGAGTAGCGTGCTGGTTGTCGAAGACGAATCGGCCATTGCCGAATTGATCGCCATCAACCTGCGCCATGCCGGTTTCGAGGTCACGGTGGTGGCCGATGCCGACGAGGCGCAGCGCGCGGTGGATCGCGTGCTGCCCGACCTGATCCTGCTCGACTGGATGTTGCCCGGCCAGTCTGGCGTGCAACTGGCCCGGCGCTGGCGCAGCGAGGCACGCACGCGTGAATTGCCGCTGATCATGCTGACTGCACGCGCCGAAGAGGCCGACAAGATCACGGGCCTCGATGCCGGTGCCGACGATTACCTGACCAAGCCATTTTCGACCAAGGAACTGCTGGCGCGAATCCGCGCCGTGCTGCGCCGCAAGGCCCCTGAGTCGCTGGACACGGCGGTCGAGGTGAACGGTCTGCGCCTTGACCCGGCGACACGGCGCGTCTCGCGTCGCGTCGGTGACGAGCAGCGCGAAGTCAAGGTCGGTCCGACCGAATTCCGCCTGCTGCATTTCTTCATGACCCACCCCGAACGCGTTCACAGCAGGGCTCAATTGCTGGACCGCGTCTGGGGCGACCACGTCTTCATCGAGGAGCGCACGGTGGACGTGCACGTCAAGCGCCTCCGCGAGGCGCTGGCGCCAGCCGAATGTTCGGGCTTGATCGAGACCGTGCGCGGCGCCGGCTACCGCCTGACGCAGCAGACGCGCAGCGTCGCTGCCTGAGCGACGGACACCCGCATGGGCTGGTGGCTTTCGAGGACCATGACGGCCTTGGTGGTCGTCGTCCTGGTAGCCGGGATCGCGGCGCTGTTCGGTGTGTTGATGCAAGAGGCCGTACCGGCCATGGCACTGGGCGGCCTGCTGGCGATGGGCGCGCTGGTGCTGCGCGACTCGCTGCGCGGACAGGGTCTGATGAACTGGCTGCGTGGTCCGCTGCAGACAGCGGCGCCGCGCGACACCGGCTTCTGGGGCGAACTGGCCTACCGCACCGAAAAGGCACTGCGTTCACGCGAGCAGGCGCTTCGCCAGGAGCAGGAACAGCTTTCGCAGTTCCTCTCGGCCATCGAGGCCTCGCCCAATGGTGTGATGATGCTCGATGGCAACGACCAGATCGAATGGTGCAATTCGGTGGGGGCCGAACACTTCGGGCTCGACCCTCAGCGTGACCGCCGCCAGCGCGTCACCAACCTGGTCCGCATGCCGGCCTTCGTGGCGCACCTGCAAGGCAATCGCTACGACGAGGCGGTGGTCTTCCCGGGGCCGCTGGGCCGCACGACCTTGTCCGTGCTGGTCCGGCCCTACGGCAACGGCATGAAACTGGTGCTGAGCCAGGACATCACCGAACGCGAGCGTACCGAAGCGATGCGGCGCGACTTCGTGGCCAACGTGTCGCACGAGATCCGCACGCCGCTGACGGTGCTGGCCGGCTTCGTCGAAACCATGGCCGGTCTGGCCTTGACCGAGGTCGAGCGACAGCGCGTGCTCAGCCTGATGCAGCAACAGACCGATCGCATGCAGGCCCTGGTGGGCGACTTGCTGACGCTGGCCAAGCTGGAAGGCAGCCCGCGTCCGGGGGCCGACCGTTGGCTGCCGGTGGCCACGGTGATGCGCAAGGCGCACGCTGACGCGCTGGCGTTGTCGGCGGGCCGCCACCGCATCGAGATCGAAGGTGGTGACGATGCGGAAGTCGCTGGCAGCGAGCCGGAACTGTACAGCGCGGTCGGCAACCTGCTGAACAACGCCGTTCGCTACACGCCCGATGGCGGTCTGATCCAGTTGCGCTGGATTTGGCGTACCGATGGCGGCGCGGCGCTGGAAGTGAAGGATGGCGGCATCGGCATCGCGCGCGAGCACCTGCCCAGGCTGACCGAGCGCTTCTACCGCGTCGATGGCAGCCGTTCGCGCGACACTGGAGGGACGGGCCTGGGCTTGTCCATCGTCAAGCATGTGGCCCAGCGTCACGGCGGCGAGATCGACATCCAGAGCGAACTGGGCCATGGTTCGAGCTTCAGGCTCGTTCTACCGGCGCTGCGCGTGCGGCCGAGCCACATGGCGGCTGCTGCGACGGCCATGGCTTGAGCGCGGTCAGCGGCGTTCAGCGCGCGACCTGCCGCTTGTAGATCGCGGTGAACTCTTCGCTGTCGGTTGGGCGTTGTGCCTGGCCGACGAGGTCCCAGCCCGGCGGCGGTGCCGGCGTCGGGCCCAGGCGCGTGGCGCGCAACAGGTAGTCGCAAGAACCGGGTGTCAGCGACGCGGCCTGCGGGCGGGCGTCGACGCGCCAGTGCCCGAAAACCTCCAACGCCGCCACCGCCGCCGGCGCCAGGCCGGGCGCGGCCACGCAGGCGTCGGCCGGCAGCAAGGTGGCCAGCCGCGCGACCAGCGCGCGCGGGCTGCGGGCGTAGTCCAGCGGCGCCAGCCACAGCGTCATCGCCAGCATCCAGCACAGCGCCACGCCGCCAGCGGGCAGGACCAGGCTTTTCCACAGGGCTTCCCGGTGGCGGCCCGTGCGCCAGCGCACCACCGCGATCCAGGCTGCGCTGCCGGCCACGGCCACGGCCAAGGCGAGGGCCGAAAACCGCGGGCTGTAGCCCGGCAGCAGCCGGCTCAGATTGGCGGCCTGCCAAGCCGGCACGCCGGTCTGCATCGCCGCATAGACGAACCAGATCCACAACGCGAACAGCGTGAAGAAGCACATCGAGAACCAGTCCATCGCGGCCGCCGCACTGCGCTTCAAGGTCGGCAAGGCGAAAGCAGCCAGCACGGCCAGGCCCGGCACGCCCAGCATCAAGGCCCGGTCCGAGCCGGCCATGCTCAGGCTGGCCACCAGTGCCACGCCCACGGCCACCAGCGGCACCGACAAGTGGCGGTGCGCCAACTGGCGGCGCCAGCGCCAGCCCGTCAACAAGGCCAGCGGCCAGGCGGGCCACAGGAACCACAGCCACTGTCGCGCCAAATCGGCCAGGTCGCCGGCCGTCATCGACACCGCCCGCCAGCGCCAGGCGCCCAGCCAGCCGGCCAGCAGGGCGGCACCGGCCATCGCCAGGGCCAGCCAGACCACCAGTGCACGCACCCGCGCATAGCGCGACAGCGCGCACACGCCCAGGCCGGCCACGCCGGCGGCCACCGCCATGCTGGGCGCGCCGCTGCCGGCCAGCAAGGGCAGGGCGACGAGCACCGCCAGGCGCGACTGCACCTGCCGAAAGGGCGCTGCCGCCAGCGCGTACAGGTACAGGCTGATGGCGAACAGCTGCGCCAGTTCCGGCGTCGTTTCGTGGCCCAGGACCAGCAGGCCCAGCGTCGCGATGAAGGCCAGCACGGCGCCGTCGGCGATGGCCCGTGCGTAGTCCACTGGCTCGGCCTCGCCGCCGAAGGCGAAGGGCACGGGCTGCGCCGATTCGGTCCGCGCGAGGTGGAAGGTGGTGTACCAGACCAGGGCCAGCGTCAGCGTCAGCAGCAGGGCAAAGGGCAGCCGGGCCGCCAGAGCCGGGTCGACTCCGCCCGACAGGGCCTTGATGAAGGCCGCGCCCAGCCAGTGCGGCAGCAGCGCGGTGTCGGCCTGCACGCCGCCCAGCATCGGCGCCCACCAACTGGTGCGCCCTTCGGCAATGGCCATCATCTGGCCAAAGGCGGTGACGTCAGCATTGCGCCAGGGGTCGCGGCCGACCAGGCCGGGCAGCACGTAGGCCGCGCACAGCAACAACAGCGCGGCGCGCGGCAGACGGCGCGCGCCGCGCTGCGTCACCAGGGCCGGCTTGGGGCTGTTCACGGGCGGGTCAACTCAGGGTCGCGCCTGCGGCACGCAAAGAAAAAGGCAGCCAAGGCTGCCTTTTTGGTGCGCCATGCGCGAGCCCTCAGGCTCAGTCCGCAGCGCCTTCGGCAGCTGCCGGTGCCGCCGCCGGGGCCGACGGCTTCTTCAGACCGACGTGCGCGAACTTGTTGCGGAACTTCTCGACGCGACCACCCAGGTTATCGATGCTCTTCTGCGTACCCGTGAAGAAGGGGTGCGTCTCGCTGGTGCTTTCCAGCTTCATCAACGGCAGTTGACGGCCGTCTTCCATCGTGATCATTTCCTTGGTGGTCAAGCACGAACGCGTGACGAACTTGAAACCGTTGGACAGGTCCTGGAAGCAGACCTCGCGGTAGTTGGGGTGTATGCCGTCTTTCATGGGTAGCCTTCTGAGTTGAGTTGGGAGCCACGCGGCTGGTGCCCGGTGTTGCCCGGTGCGAACAGCTGGCGCACTTTCCGTTGCGCGGGTAACCGCGAAGTATAGCTGCAGACGGCCGATCAACCGCCCCGGCGCATCATGTCGAAGAAGTCGTGGTTGTTCTTGCTGGCCTTCATCTTTTCCAGGATGAACTCCATCGCCTCGATCTCGTCCATGGGATACAGCAGTTTGCGCAGGATCCAGCTCTTCTGCAGGATCTCGGGCTTGAGCAGGAGTTCTTCGCGCCGCGTGCCGCTCTTGTTGATCAGGATCGACGGGTAGACCCGCTTCTCGGCCATCCGGCGGTCGAGGTGGATTTCGCAGTTGCCCGTGCCCTTGAATTCCTCGTAGATCACCTCGTCCATCTTGGAACCAGTGTCGACCAGCGCCGTGCCGATGATGGTCAGGGTGCCGCCTTCTTCGGTGTTGCGCGCGGCGCCGAAGAAGCGCTTGGGGCGCTGCAGCGCGTTGGCGTCGACGCCGCCGCTCAGCACCTTGCCGGAGGACGGCAGCACGTTGTTGTAGGCCCGGGCCAGCCGCGTGATGCTGTCGAGCAGGATGACCACGTCCTTCTTCAGCTCGACCAGGCGCTTGGCGCGCTCGATGACCATTTCGGCCACCTGCACGTGGCGCGCGGCGGGTTCGTCGAAGGTGGACGAGATGACCTCGCCGCGCACGGTGCGCAGCATTTCGGTCACTTCTTCCGGCCGCTCGTCGACCAGCAGCACGATCAGGTGGATCTCGGGGTGGTTGGCGACCAGCGCATGCGCGATGTGCTGCATCATGACCGTCTTGCCGGTCTTGGGCTGGGCCACGAGCAGGGCGCGCTGGCCTTTGCCGATCGGCGCGATCAGGTCGATGATGCGGCTGGTGATGTTCTCTTCGGCCTTGACATCGCGCTCGAGCCTGAACTGCTGCGTCGGGAACAGCGCAGTCAGGTTCTCGAACATGATCTTGTGCTTGCTCTCCTCGGGTGTCACACCGTTCACACGGTCGACCTTCACGAGCGCGAAGTAACGCTCGCCGTCCTTGGGCACCCGAACTTCGCCTTCGACGTTGTCGCCGGTGTGCAGGTTGAAGCGGCGAATCTGACTCGGCGACAGGTAGATGTCGTCGGTGCTGGCCATGTAGCTGGCCTCGATCGAGCGCAGGAAGCCGAAGCCGTCGGGCAGCACTTCCAGCACGCCGTCGCCGAAGACCTGTTCGCCGCCCTTGGCGCGCTTCTTCATGATCGCGAACATCAGTTCCTGCTTGCGCAGGCGGGCGACGTTTTCAATTTCCAGCGCCTCGCCCATGACGATCAAGTCGGCGATGGGTTGGGCCTTCAGTTCGGACAGATGCATGGAGGCACCCTCAGGCAATTGCGGGGCGGCTCACGCACCAGGAGTGGCGCGGGCGGCCTAACGCGGAAAAGTTCATGCGGGAGATGGTCGCCGAACCCACGCTCGGGGCCTGCATCGCGCCCGTGCGGGACGGGCGGAGGGGCGTTGCGTGGTGGCGGATCAGCCGGTCAGCCTGTTCAAGGCCGCCCGGTGACATTGATTATAGATGACCGTCGATGAAGGCCGTCAGCTGGGCCTTCGACAGTGCGCCGACCTTGGTCGCGGCGAGTTCGCCGCCCTTGAACAGCATCAGCGTCGGGATGCCGCGGATACCGTACTTGCCGGGCACTTCGCGGTTTTCGTCGACGTTCATCTTGGCAATCTGCAGCCGGCCTTCATAGGCCTTGGACACTTCGTCCAGGATCGGCGCGATCATCTTGCAGGGGCCGCACCATTCGGCCCAGTAATCGACCAGCACCGGCTGCTCGGCCTGCAGGACATCGGTGCCGAAGGAATCGTCGGTGACGTGTTTGATCAGTTCGCTGCTCATGGGGTTCTCCGCTCCTTGGTACGCGGCACCCGCCGGGCACCTAACAGGGCAAAATGATTCTGACACAAGGGTTCTGGCCAACCGGCCGGGGCCGGGCTGATTCTCTGCATCGTGCCGATAGAACAAATCTTGCTGCCTTCAGGTTTGCCGGTGGCCGGTTTGTGGCACGCCGTCGCGCTGCATGCGCAGGCTTGGCTGGCGCAGCGCGGCCTGTCGCCGCGCGATGCCGTGCTGCTGCTGCCTTACGCGGCGCTGCTGGCGCCGGCGCGCGCCGCCTGGGCCGCGTTGGGGGGCTGGCAGCCGCGCATCGAGACGCCGCTGACGCTGGCGGCCACGCTGGGGCCGCCGGTGGCGCCGGCGCCCGGCCTGTGCAGCGGCGACCGCACGCTCGACGGCCTGAGCGCCAGCCTGCTGCTGCGCGGCCTGCCCTGGGGCGCGGACTGGGCGGCACGCGACCCGGCTGGCTTCGCGCGCATCGTCGGCAGCCTGGTCGACGCCGCGCAGGCCTTGCGCGGCGCGGCCTTGCAACGCGCGCCGGCTGCGCGTGACGCCTTCTGGGCGGCCGTCCGCGAGGCCCTGCCCGCGGCGGCGGGACCGGCGGCCACCGAGGCGCTGCTGTTGCGCGTGGCGGTGGAATGGGCGGCGACAACAGGATCGTCGGCCAGCGACCGCCTGTTCGAACACCGCCCGTCGGCCTGGCTGGTGCTGCGTCTGGGCGGCCCCGAAGCGATCGCCGAAGCCTTGCTGGGCCATGCCGACACGCCGGCCCTGCTGTTGCGTGCCGACCCGCCTGACGACGACCCCTACAGCGAGGTCGCGGCCTGCGCGCAGGTCGAGCGCTGGCTGTGCGACGACTTCGAAGCCGAAGCGCAAGCGGCCGCCACGGCCGTCATCGAGGCCCTGAACACCGGCCGCACGCCAGTGGCGCTGGTCGCGCTGGACCGCGAATCGGTGCGCCGCGTGCGCGCCTTGCTGGCGCGGTCCGGCGTGCCGCTGGTCGACGAAACCGGCTGGCTGCTGGCGACGACGCGCGCTGCCGCTGCCGTGGTGGCCGTGTTGCGTGCAGCCTTGCCGACAGCCGGGCTCGACGACAGCCTGGACTGGCTGAAGACCTGGCCGCTGGCGCCGCCGGCGGCCCTGAATGCGCTCGAAGCGCTGTGGCGGGGTCGCCCTGGCGTGGCGGGGCGCGACGCTGCAGACCGGCTTTGGGCGGCAGCGCAGGCGCATCTGCAGCCGCTGCAGGCCGAGCGCCAGCGCACGCTGGCCGACTGGCTGGCGGTGTTGCGCGAGCGGCTGGAAGTCAGCGGCAGCTACGCGCGCTGGTTGGACGACGAGGCCGGCGCGCAGGTGCTGGCGGCGCTGGGCTGGACCGCCGGTGCGGCCTGGCTGCCCGCCGCGCAGCAACTGCGGCTGGACTTGCCGGGCTTCATCGCCTGGGTCGAATCGACGCTCGAGTTGCAGCCTTTCCTGCCGCTGCCGGACCCCGGCGCGCAACTGGTGCTGACGCCGCTATCGCGGGCCTTCGGCCGGCCATTCGCGCAGGTGGTGGTGCCCGGTGCCGACCACGTTCGCCTGGGCGCGCCCTCACCGCAGCCGACCTTGATCAGCGATGCGCTGGCGCAGCGTCTGGGCCTCGACCACGGCGCCAGCCGGCGTGCGCAACGCCGGCTGGCGCTGGCCCAGCTGCTGCGCGCACCGCGTGTGACGCTGCTGCGCCGGCGGCGTGACGGCGACGAGCCGCTGGCCGACAGCCCCGATGTCGAATGGCTGCTGCTGGCCCGTGGCCGCGTGGCGCCGCAGGGCGCGCCCGCCTGGCCGGCCAGCGACTGGCAGCCCGCGCTGCGCGAAGTGCAGCGCCACGAAGTCGACCGGCCGCAGCCGACGGCTCCAAAGGCGCTGCCGGCGAGCTTGAGCGCCAGCCGGCTGGAAGCGCTGCGCGACTGCCCTTACCGCTTCTATGCGCGTGCCGTGCTGCGCCTGGACGAGGCCGAGGAGATCGAAACCGGTCTGGCCAAGCGCGACTACGGCACCTGGCTGCACGCCGTACTGCACCACTTCCACAGCCAGCGCCTGACCGTGGCCCACGACCCCGACGACCTGCAACAGCTGCAGCAGGCTGCCGATGCGGTGACGCAGTCGCTGGCGATGTCGCCGGGCGAGTTGCTGCCCTTCCGCGCCAGTTTCGAGACCTTCGCGCCGGCTTATGTGCGCTGGCTGGCCGAGCGCGAAGCGCAAGGCTGGCTGTGGCACAGCGGCGAAACCGAGCACGTGCTGGACCTGCCCGGCCCGCCAGCCTTGCAGCTGAAAGGCCGTATCGATCGGCTCGACCGCGGCCCGGCCGGCGTCAGCCAGCTGCTGGACTACAAGACCAGCAACGCGGCCGTGCTCAAGGAGCGCGTGCGCGACCCGCTGGAAGACACGCAGCTGGCCTTCTACGCCGCGCTGCTGGGGGCACCGGCCACGCTGGGCGCGGCTTATCTGGCGCTCGACGATGCGCAGGCGCCGCTGCTGATCGAGCACCCCGCGGTGCACGAGTCGGCGGCGGTCCTGCTCGACGGCCTGGCCGGCGAATGGCGGCGCCTGCAGCAGGGTGCTGCCTTGCCGGCGCTGGGCGAGGGTCGCGTCTGCGAGACCTGCGAAGCGCGCGGCTTGTGCCGCCGCGACCACTGGGCCGCGGCATGAGGGCCTGGGCATGACAG
Source organism: Betaproteobacteria bacterium (assembly GCA_947453725.1). Taxonomy (GTDB): domain Bacteria; phylum Pseudomonadota; class Gammaproteobacteria; order Burkholderiales; family Burkholderiaceae_C; genus Rubrivivax. Next base: position 190,577 of record CANGHH010000008.1, read on the forward strand.
GCGCCGCCTACCGCGTCGGCGAACAGGCCGCCAACGCTGAGGCTTTCTACGCCGTGGCCTGCGACCCGCGGCGCAGCGTGGTGGTCGAGGCCTGCGCCGGTGCCGGCAAGACCTGGATGCTGGTCTCGCGGGTGCTGCGCGCGCTGCTCGATGGCGCGCAGCCGCAGCAGATCCTCGCCATCACCTTCACCCGCAAGGCCGCCGGCGAGATGCGCGAACGGCTCGATGAATGGCTGCTGGCCTTTTCCGACGCCGGCTGCGACCCCGCGGCCCGCGTCGCAGCGCTGTGCCAGCGTGGCGCCAGCGCGGCCGAGGCGCAAGCCCTGGCGCCGGCGCTGGGTGCGCTGCAGGAAACGCTGCTGCGCGGCGGTCGCAGCGTCGAGGTGCTGACCTTCCACGCCTGGTTCGCGCAACTGCTGTCGAACGCGCCGCTGGCACTGCTGCAGGGCCTGCAACTGCCGGCCTCCTACGAACTGCTGGAAGACGCCGGTACGCTGCGCGAGGCGCTGTTCCGCCGCTTCCACCGCCGCGTGCAGGACGACGCCGGCCTGCGCGCCGACTACCTGGCGCTGGTGGCGCGCTACCGCCGTGGCACGCTGCTGCAGTGGCTGGCGGCGGTCTGGCAGCGGGCGCCGGAATTCAGCCGCGCCGATGCCGCTGGCCAGGTGGTCACCTCGGTGCCTTCGGCGGCCGCTTGGTGGCCCGAATGCGCGGGTCTGGCCGACCCCGCCGAACTGCTGCACCGCGCGCCGCTGGTGCACGACATCGACAGGCTGGCCCGGCAACTGGGCGCCACCGGCAAGGCCAAGGCCGCGGCGGCTGCCGACCGTTTGCGCACCGCGCTGGAAGCGCCGGACGCGCTGATCGCCTTTGACATCGCCTGGGCCGCGCTGTTCACCGACAAGCACGAGCCGCGCAAGCAACTCGGCGACATGCCGCTGCAGCTGGTCGTCGTCGAAGCGCTGCAGCGCGTGCGCGAGATGCGCCTGCAGCAGCAGGCCCACGTCGACCAGTTGCAGATGCTGGGCCTGACCCGCGTGCTGCTGGCCGAATACGCCGAGCTGAAGCGGCACAGCGGCCTGGTCGACATGGCCGACCTCGAACGCGTGGCCGAGGCCTTGCTGGGCGACAGCGAGATCGCCGGCTGGGTCCAGGAACGGCTGGACCAGCGCCTGCGCCACGTGCTGATCGACGAGTTCCAGGACACCAGTCCGCTGCAGTGGCAGGTGCTGCACGCCTGGCTGGCGGCTTACGCCGGCGCCGGCGGCGGGGCCAGCGGGCAGCGGCCGCCGGCGGTCTTCATCGTCGGCGACCCCAAGCAGAGCATCTACCGCTTCCGCGGCGCCGAGCCGCGCGTCTTCAGCGCCGCGCGCGACTTCGTGCTGGCCGGGCTGGACGGCACGCTGCTGCAGTGCGACCACACGCGGCGCAACGCGCCGGCCGTCATCGACGCCTTGAACAGCGTCTTCGAAGACGCCGCGCGGCTGGACAGCTGGGGGCCTTACCGCGCCCACACCACGGGCTCGGCCGCACCCGGTTCGGTGTGCCGCCTGCCCGGCGTGTCGCGGCCGCCGCGGGCGGCCCGCCCGGCTGCCGCGCTGGCCTGGCGCGACTCGCTGACCGAGGCCCGCGCCGAACCCGAGCTGCATCTGCGCGCCGCCGAAGCAAGGCAGGTGGCGGCGGCAGTGGCCGACCTCGTCAGCCAGGCCGGGCTGCAGCCCGGCGAGATCATGGTGCTGGCCCGCAAGCGCGCCACGCTGGCCCTGGTGGCCGACGCGCTGGCCCGCCAGGGCGTGCCGCATGTGGTGGCCGAAGCGCTGGCGCTGGACGAAGCGCCCGCGGCGCTGGATCTGGTGGCGGTGCTGGATGTGCTGGCCTCGCCAGGCCACGACCTGTCGCTGGCACGGGCGCTGAAGAGCCCGATCTTCGGCGCCAGCGACGACGACCTGCTGTGGCTGTCGCAAGCCGCCCGGGGCGACGCAGCGGGGGGCGGCCGCGCCGGCACCTGGCGCGGCGCGCTGCTGGCGGTACCGACGCTGCCCAGCCCGGCCCTGCAGCGGGCCCGCACGCTGATCCAGGGCTGGCTGGCCGTGGCCGACAGCCTGCCGCCGCACGACCTGCTGGACCGCATCGTCCACCAGGCCGACGTGCTGGCGCGGCTGGCCGCCGCCGTGCCGCCGGCGCGCTGCGCTGCCGCGCTGCACGCCGTCAACGCGCTGCTGGCGGCGGCGCTGTCGCAGCAGGGCGGGCGCTACCTCAGCCTCTACGGTTTCGTTCGCGCGCTGCGGTCCGGGGCGCTGCGCGCACAGGCTTCGGCGCCGGCGGCGGCGGTGCAGCTGCTGACGGTCCACGGCGCGAAGGGGCTGGAAGCCCGTGCCGTGGTGGTCGCCGACACCGACCCCGAGGCGCGCCCGCCAGGCCGTGGCGTGGTCCTGGTCGAATGGGCCGTTGAAGACGCCGCGCCCAGCCGGCTGGCTTTCCTGCACAGCGAGTCGCGCATCCCGAAGTCGCTGCAAGGCCTGTGGCAACGCGAGACCGAAGCCGCCGACCGCGAGGAACTCAACGGCCTGTACGTGGCGATGACACGGGCCCGCGAATGGCTGGTCTTCAGCCGCACCGAAGCGCACCGTGCCGCCAGCGGTCGTTCGTGGTGGCAGCGGGTGGGCGACTGCGCCGAACGCTGGACACCCGACGCCCTGATCGATTCAGCCGAGGCGCCGACCGGTGCGGCGGCTGAACCGGTTGCGGCGGCAGCGCCCGGGCTGGCCGCGGCCTGGGTCCCGGCGCTGCCCGCGCTGTGCTGGCAGGTCCAGACGGTGGCGCCCGCGGTCGCCGCCGACGTGGCCGCTGCACGGCTGGGTCAGGCCGTCCACCGGGTGCTCGAATGGGCCGGGCAGCCGGGTCTGCCGGCCGGCTCGCTGGACCTGGCCCAAGCCGGCCGCGCCGCCGCCGCCGAATTCGGCCTGCCCGCCGCCGCCGCGCTGCGGGTGCCGCAGATCGCCGGGCAGATCCTGGCCAGCCCGGCCTGTGCGCGTTTTTTCGGTGGCGCCGCGCTGCGCTGGGCCGGCACCGAGGTGCCGCTGGCCAGCCAGGGCGAAACGCTGCGCATCGACCGCCTGGTGGCGCTGGCCGAGGCAGGCGCTGACGGGGTCGGCGGCGAAGGCGGCGCAGGCCCCCGCCTCACCTGGTGGGTGCTCGACTACAAGCTGCACGGCACGCCCGCCGAACTGCCGGCCTACCGCGCGCAGTTGCAGCGCTACGTGGCGGCGGTGCAGGCGCTGCAGCCGGGCGACACCGTGCGCGGCGCCTTCATCACCGCAGGCGGCGAACTCAGCGAGCCTTGATCAGCGGCGGAGCCGCGCAGCGCGCTCGAACTGACGGCAAAATCAGCCCCACTTCGGCACACCAGCCGGTGGCGGCCCAGGTTTCAATTGATCCGCAATGTCCGCACCCGCCAGCGATTCCCCGACCCCCGACCGAAGCCCCGCCGTGCGCTGGTTCGGCCGCCTTCAATTGTTGCGCCTGTTGGGCAAGAGCGACCGCACGTCGACCTGGCGAGTCGAAGACTCGCGCAGCCGGCAGGAGTTGATGCTGGTGCTCCCGCGCAGCCAACCGACCGGCGCTTTGGCCCGCGATCGGTGGCTGGAGGTGGTGCAGCGCGCTGCCCGTCTGAACCACCCGCGGCTGGCCGCCACGGTCGACATCGGTGTCCAGGACGGCTGGCCTTACGCCGTCTATGACCCGCGCGACGCGGTCACGCTGAGCGAACGCTTGTCCGGCAAAGGCCTGCCCGGCACCGAGGCGGCCGCCTTGCTGATCCAGATCGTCCAGGGTCTGGCCTTCGCCCACGAAGCCGGTGTCGCCCACCACGACCTGCAGTTCTGTCAGCTGCTGATCGGCGAAAACGGCCAGGTCCGCGTCGCCGGCGTCGGCGTCGGCGCCGAGATGGCCATGCGCGAGTCCGAACAGACCGCCACCACGATGCACGCAGGCGGCCTGCGCACGCACCGCGATTCGGCCGAGCGTGACGTGCTGGCCGCCGGCATCCTGCTGCACCAGTTGCTCACGGGCCAGCGCCCGCTCGACGAGGTGGACATCGGTCACGTCATCGACCGGCTGCCGCCGCAGGGCCGCGAAATGATGCGCCTGCCGTTCGCCACGGCGCACCCGATCGCCGAGGCGCTGCGGGCCATCGCCAACCGCGCCACCGACCGCCAGGAACGCCAGCGCTACCGCAACGCCCGCACGCTGTTGCAGGCGCTGGAAGGCTGGCAGGCTACCGACGGCGGCGCCAGTGGGGGCACGCTCGCGCTGCTGGCCGACCGTGTTCGCCATGGCGGCGTCATGCCTTCTTCGCCCGGGGCCGCAGCCCGCGCCGCGCGCCTGGCCCTGATGGCGCAGCAGCACACCAGCGAAATGGCCCAGCTGGTGCTGGACGACCCGGCGCTGTCCTTCGAACTGCTGCGCCAGGTGAATGCGGCGCAAGCTCGCAATGGCCGCATGGGTGCCGGCGACCCGGTGCTGACGATGCGCCGCGCCATCGCCATGCTGGGCCTGGACGGCGTGCGCCGCGCGGCCCTGGCGATGCGCGACTGGCCCGGCACACTGGGTGACGAAGAGGGCACCGGCGCTCTCGAATTGCTGCGCCTCGTCGAGCGCTGCAAGCGCGCCGGCCGCGTCGCCCAGGCCTTGCGACCGGCCGGCTACGACGGCGAGGTGGTCTACCTGGTGGCCCTCTTGCAGAACCTGGGCCGGCTGCTGGTGCACTACCACTTTGCCGATGAGGCCCAGCAGATCCGCCGCCTGATGCAGGCCGCGCCTTCACCGCGCGAAGGCGAGCCCGAAGAGCCCGGCATGAGCGAAGAGGGCGCGGCTTTCGCCGTGCTGGGCGCCGACATCGAGGCCATCGGCGCGTCGATGGCGCGGCAGTGGGGTTTCGACGAGGGCGTGCTGGCCATGATCCGACGTCCGCCGCTGACCACCGCCGTACACAGCAGTGGCGCCGACTACGAAACACTGCGCGTCGTGGCGGGCTGCGCCAACGAGGCGGTCGATGCGCTGGCGCAGCCAGCGCCGCGGGTGGCCGTCGCGCTGCAACGCGTGCTGCAACGCTACGGCCGGCTGCTGGAAATCGGCCCGCGCGACCTGCACGCCGCCTTGCAGGGCGTTGCGCCCGGTGACCGGGTCGATGGCAGCGGTAGCAGCGAAGGCACAGCCGGCGCCCCAGGCTGAGGCGGAAGATGGCCGACGCCGCGATGGTCCTGTCGGGACGGCTGGCCCGCTTCGAGCTGCTGCGCGAGATCGGCCAAGGCACCCAGGCCCGCGTCTGGCTGGCCCATGACCCGCGGCTGGACCGTGAAGTCGCGATCAAGCTGCTGAAGCTGGGCGGCGACACCCACGCCCTGGCCGCCAGCCTGGCCGAAGCCCGCGCCGTCAGCCGGCTGACGCACCCCAACATCGTGCCCGTCTTCGAAGCCGACGAGCACCAGGGCCAGCCCTATCTGGTCTTCGAATACGTGGCCGGACCGACCCTGGCCCAGGCGCTGCGCAGCCAGCCCTTGCGCTGTGCGGCCGAGGCCGTGACGCTGATGCTGGGTGTGCTGGAGGCCCTCGAGGCCGCCCACCAGCAGGGCGTGGTGCACCGCGACCTGAAGCCGTCGAACATCCTGCTGGGCCATGACGGCCGGCCGCGCGTGATGGACTTCGGCATCGCCGCCCGCATCGTGGCCGGTCAGCCAGGGGCGCTGGGGCGTGTGCTGGGCACGCCGGGTTACCTGTCGCCGGAAGCCGCGCGCGGCGCCGCGCCGGTGCCGGCGATGGACGTCTTTTCGGCGGGTGCGCTGCTGGCGGAAATGCTCAGCGGCCAGCCGCTGCTGCGCGAGTCCGACGCCGCCCGCGCGCTGGCGCGCGCGCAGCAGGAAGATTGGCTGCTCCCCGAGCACCCCGCGGTGGACAGCCGCCTGCGCGGCATCGTTCAGCGCGCGCTGGCACGCGAGCCGGCGCAGCGCTACCGCAGCGCCCGTGCCTTGCACGCCGACCTGCAGGCCTGGCTGCATCCCGAGACGTCGCCGGTCGTGGCGGACCCGGCAGGCCATGCCACGCTGGAATTCCTGCTGCGCCGGATGCGCCACCGCACCGATTTCCCGGCCCTGTCCAGCGCCATGGCCCGGATTCAGCGCGTGGCCGCGTCCGAGACCGATTCGATCCGCGCGCTGACCGACGAGATCCTGCGCGACGTGGCGCTGACCCACAAGCTGCTGCGGCTGGTCAACACCGCGCATTACTCGGCGGTGTCGTCCGGCGGTGTCGGCACGGTGTCGCGGGCGGTGGCGCTGGTCGGCTTCTCGGGCATCCGCAACATGGCGCTGTCGCTGGTGCTGCTGGAACACATGCCGGACAAGGCCCACGCCACGCAGCTGAAGTTCGAGTTCGTGCGCGCCTTGATGGTCGGCATGCTGGCCGCTGAACTGGCACCCCAGGGTCCGTCGGGCGAGGAGGCCTTCCTGGGCGCGCTCTTCCAGAACCTGGGACGGCTGCTGACCGAGTACTACCTGCCGGAAGAAGCGCTTCAGATCCGCCAACTGCTGGGCAGCGACACCGCCACACCGGCCGCGCGGGAGACCGCCGCGCAGCGGGTGCTGGGCATCGGCTTTGACGAACTCGGCGCTGGCGTGGCGGAAGCCTGGGGCTTGCCCGCCAGCCTGCAGCGCGCTTTGCGCACGCCGACGGGCGAACTGCCGCTGGCGCCCGGCGCTGGTGCGGGCCTGCTGGGCGTCGAACGGCTGCGCTGGCTGGGCCGCAGCGCCAACGCACTCGTCGATGCCTTGCAGGCCGGTCCGGCCGACCGGCAGGCCTGCCAGCGCGTGGCGGAGGCCCACGCGCCGGTGCTCGGCCTGGCGGTCGCGGCGATCCTGACGGCCACCGACACCGCCCGGCTGCGCCTCATCGAAGCCGTCCAGGTGCTGGGTCTGGCGCTGCCGGTCGGCTCGGCTGCCCGCCGCCTGATCGAGCCACCGGCGGTGCCGGCGGCTGGGCGGACGGCCGGTGAGCCCGGCGCGGCCGCCGAGGCGGGGCCCTGGGGCCTGACCGCGCCAATGCCGCTGCCCGAACCGGCGCACGCGGTGCTGGAAACCGCCTTGCTGGCGGCCGAGGCGGCACTGGCCCAGCGCAGCATGGACATCAGCGAATTGCTGCACCTGGTGCTGGACACCCTGCACCGGGCGCTGAACCTGCGCAACGTTGTGCTGTGCCTGCGCGAGCCGGGGCAGGGCGGACGCCTCGTCGGTCGTCTGGGCTTGGGTCCCGGCGGCGGCGAGCTCAGCGCCGCCTTCCGCTTCACGCCCGATGCGGCGGCCGCCCACGATCTCTTCGCCCTGCTTTGCGCCCGTGGCTCCGACCTGTTGGTGGCCGACGCCGCCACGGTCGCCAGCCGCCTGCCGGGCTGGTACCGCCGTCGCGTCGACGCACCGACCTTCCTGCTGCTGCCACTGATCGTCAAGGGCTGCGCGATCGGCCTGATCTACGCCGACAAGGCGCGCGTGGGCAGCCTGGTGCTCGGCGAGAAGGAACTGGGTCTGGTGCGCGCGCTGCGCGACCAGGTGACCCTGGCGTTCGGCCGCACCGGGTAGGGCCGTGCCGCTTGGGCGGCACACAGTTTGCGCAACCTCAATGTGGCCGGCAGGGTGAGCGCCTACCGTGAGCGCTTGACCCACCGAGGAACCACCGCCATGCGCCCACCCGCCCGCTGGATCCGCTGGTTTGCTGATCTGGGCGCCGCCGATGTCGCCCAGGTCGGTGGCAAGAACGCCTCGCTCGGCGAAATGTTCAGCCAGATGAGCGATGCCGGTGTGCGTGTGCCGAACGGCTTTGCCGTCACCGCCCAGGCCTACCGCCAGTTGCTGGACCAGGCCGATGCCTGGGCGCCGCTGCACCGCGCGCTGGACGGTGTCGACGCGCGCCAGGTCGATGACCTGGCGAGGCGGGCGCAGGCTGCGCGCGAGATCGTGCTGGGTGCGAAGATGCCGGCAGAACTGGAAGACGAGATCCTGGCTGCCTACGCGGTGCTGCGCCAGGAATACGGCGCGGATCTGACGGTTGCCGTGCGCAGTTCGGCGACCGCCGAAGACCTGCCCACGGCCAGCTTTGCCGGCCAGCACGAGACCTTCCTGAACATTGCCGGCGAGCGGCGCCTGCTGTCCGCGGTGCAGGAATGCTTCGCCAGCCTGTTCAAGGACCGCGCGATCAGCTACCGCATCGACCGCGGCTTCGACCACTTCAAGGTCTTCCAGTCGGTCGGCGTGATGAAGATGGTGCGCGCCGACCGCGCCGCCAGCGGCGTGATCTTCACGCTCGACACCGAGTCGGGCTTTCGCGACGCGGTATTCATCACCGGCGCCTGGGGACTGGGCGAGAACGTCGTGCAGGGCACCGTCGACCCCGACGAGTTCTACGTCTTCAAGCCTACCTTGCGCGTGGGCCACCGCAGCGTGCTGCGCCGCAAGCTTGGCGCCAAGGCGGTGCGCATGGTCTATGCGCAAACGGCCGGGCGCGACACCACGCGCAATGTGCCCACGGCGCGCGAAGAGCGCGAACGCTACTGCCTGACCGACGAGCAGGTGCTGGCCCTGGCCGACGCGGCGCTGGCGATCGAGGACCACTACAGCCGCCGGGCCGGCCAGCCCACGCCGATGGACGTCGAGTGGGCGCAGGACGGCATCGACGGCCAGCTCTACATCGTGCAGGCGCGACCCGAGACCGTCAGTTCGCAGCGAGGGCAGGGCATCGTCGACGAGGTGCGGCTGGACGCACCGGGCCGCGTTCGCGTCACCGGGCGGGCAGTCGGCGGTGGCATCGCCAGCGGCCGCGTCCGCGTGATCAGCGACGTCGCGCACCTGGCGGCCTTCCAGCCCGGTGAGGTGCTGGTGGCCGACACGACGATGCCCGACTGGGGCACGGTGATGAAGTCGGCGGCGGCCGTCGTCACCAACCGCGGCGGGCGCACCTGCCACGCGGCCATCGTGGCGCGCGAACTCGGCATTCCCGCCGTGGTCGGCTGCGAAAACGCGACGGCGGTGCTGCGTACCGGCGACGAAGTGACGGTCAGCTGCGGCGACGGGGCTGCTGGCAAGGTCTACGAAGGGATGGTGCCCTTCAGCAAGACCCGCACCGACCTGTCGACGCTGGCGCGCCCAAGCACCCAGCTGATGGTCAACCTGGGCAACCCGGACCTGGCCTTCCAGACCGGGCTGCTGCCGACCGCCGGCGTCGGCCTGGCGCGCCTGGAGTTCATCGTCGCCGAGCATATCCGCGTGCACCCGATGGCCCTGGTTCACCCCGAGCGCGTGAGCGACACGTCGGTGCGCTCGCAGATCGCCGAGCTGACGCGTGGCCACGCCACGCCGGCCGACTACTTCGTGCGCGAACTGGCCGAGGGCGTGGGCACCATCGCTGCTGCCTTCTACCCGCGGCCGGTGATCGTTCGCCTGTCCGACTTCAAGACCAACGAATACGCCAACCTGCTCGGTGGGCGCGACTTCGAGCCCACCGAAGCCAACCCGATGATCGGCTTCCGCGGGGCTTCGCGCTACGCGCACCCGGCCTACGCCGAGGGGTTCGCACTCGAATGCGCGGCGATGCGCCGCGTGCGCGACGAGATGGGTCTGGTCAACGTGCGGCTGATGATCCCCTTCTGCCGGCGCGTCGGCGAGGCCGAGCGCGTGCTCGCGGCGATGGCCGACCACGGCCTGCGGCGGGGCGAGCGCGGCCTGGAGGTCTACGTGATGTGCGAGATCCCGAACAACGTCATCCAGGTCGATGCGTTCGCGCAACTGTTCGACGGTTTCTCGATCGGCTCGAACGATCTGACACAACTGGTGCTTGGCGTGGACCGCGATTCCGAGATCGTCGCCTTCGACTTCGACGAACGCGACCCTGGCGTGATGACGATGATCCGACTGGCCATCGAGGGCGCGCACCGCCATGGCCGGCACATCGGCCTGTGTGGCCAGGCGCCCTCCGACGACCCGACGATGGCGCAGGCGCTGGTCGAAATGGGTATCGATTCGATCAGCGTGACACCCGACACCCTGCTGTCGGTGACGCGCCGCGTCCTCGAGGTCGAAGCCTTGCGGCGGGCCGCTGGACAGGGCGCCGCGCCATGACCGTGACCATCGACACGCTGATGCACCGCGGCGTCCAGACGGTCGGCATCGACGACTCTGTGGCCACCGTCGAGTCCTTCCTGAACGAGCAGGGCCTGACCTGGGCGCCGGTCGTCGACGCCGGCGGGGTGGTGATCGGCGTGATCAGCGCCAGCGACCTGCTGCTCTTCCACGCCCAGCAGCGCCAGGCGGCCAACGTGCCCGCGTGGCAGTTGTGCAGCTACAAGCCGGTGGTCGTCGGTCCGCAGACCAGCCTTGCCGCTGTGGCCCAGGAGATGGTGCAGCGGCACGTCCACCACGTTGTGGTCGCCGACACCGAGCATGTGCTGGGGGCGGTTTCGGCGATGGACTTCGTGGCCTATTGCGCACGCGCCGGGTCAGCCGCGGGCACGGCCGGCCCGTGAGCTTCACCTGTCTGGTCACCGGGGGCTCCGGCTTCCTGGGCATCAACCTCATCCGCTTGCTGCTGGCGCGCGAGGTTCGCGTACGCTCGCTGGACATCGCACCTTTCGACTACCCCGAGCGTGACCGCGTCGAGGCCCTCCTCGGTGACATCCGCGACCCTGCTGCCGTGACGCGGGCGATGCTGGGCGTCGACGCCGTCGTGCACGGCGCGGCGGCCTTGCCACTGGCGCCTGCCAACGAGATCCATTCCACCAATGTCGGCGGCACGGCCTTGCTGCTCGACGCCGCCTGCCGGCAACGCCGGCCCCGCTTCGTCTTCATCTCGTCGACGGCGGTCTACGGCATCCCGGACCACAGCCCGATCCGCGAGGACGACCCGCTTCACGGCGTGGGCCCCTACGGCTGCGCCAAGATCGACGGCGAGGGCCTGTGCGCAAAGGCCCGACAAAGCGGCCTGTGCGTGCCCGTGCTGCGGCCCAAGAGCTTCGTCGGCCCCGAGCGCCTGGGTGCCTTCGAGTTGCTCTACGACTGGGCCTGCGACGGCCATGGTTTCCCGGTGCTGGGCCGCGGCGACAACCCGTATCAGCTGCTCGATGTCGAGGACCTCTGCGAAGTGATCTGGCTGTGCCTGACCCGCCCGAGCACGCAGGTCGACGACAACTTCAACGTCGGTGCCGAGCAGTTCGGCAGCATGCGCGACAACTTCCAGGCGGTGCTCGACCGCGCGGGCCATGGCCGGCATGTCGTCGGGCTGCCGCAGGGCCCGGCCGTGGCGCTGCTGCGGCTGCTGCGTGCGCTGCACCTGTCGCCGCTCTATCCCTGGATCTACGAGACGGCCGCCCACGACAGCGCGGTCTCGATCGAGCGGCTGCAGGCCCGGCTGGGCTACACGCCCCGGCATTCGAACCGCGACGCGCTGCAACGCAACTACGACTGGTACCTGGCGCACCGCGCCGAGTTCCGCGGCCGCAGTGGCGTGTCGCATCGGGTTCCCTGGAAGCACGGCGTGCTGGCGCTGGCCAAGCACTTCTTCTGATGGCCGCCAAGCCGGCGCTGCTGGCGCCATGAAACGCGGCCGGGTCCTGCTGGTCGCGGCCCTGTGCCTGACGCTGGCGATCCTGTTCCTGCTCTGGCCGCGCGCGGCGGCGGCGGGTGATGGCGCCTTGATCGCGCTGCAGACCAGCCGCCGCGTGCAGCGCGTGGCCTGGCCCGGCGCGCCCGGCGAGGCCGTGCTGACGCAGCTGGCACCGGCGGCCAACGCCTGGCTGCTGCTGTCGCTGCCGGCGCCGGACGGACGCGGCACGCGCCACTTCCATCTCGAGAACGCCGATCCGGCCGGTCAGCGCATCGCGCTCGACCCCGCAGCGCCGGGCCAGCTGCTGATCACACAGGCCGGCGTCGCCACGCGCTGCACCGTCTGGCCCGACACGGCGCTGTTGCAGGCCGCGCGGTCGCAGCGGCCCTACGCCCCGCTGTGCGGCGGGCGGCTCCACCTGCGCAACGCGGTGCCCGGCAACCGCAGCCATCTGGAAGCGACCACCGAGTTCCTGCGCGACCACGTCTGGCGGGGCGAACAGCTCATCGGTCTGGTCAAGAACGGGCTCTACCGGGACGCCTTTGCCGAGCGTGCAGCTTCGGCAGGCGCCGCCGCGAGCGCCGAGGCCGCGGTGCCCGGCGCACCACCGGCGGCGCGCCTGCGCGGTGACCAAGCGCCGGCCGCCATCGAGGCCCAGGGGCTGGGTCTGGCGCTGGCCACGCCCGGCCGTGCGCTGGCGCCGGGCCACTGGGTCGCGCTGGCCGGCCTGGAGGGCGTCTGGGCCAGCGCGGCGCCGCCGGGCGCGCTGGCCGCCGGGCTGGACGCGGTCGAATCCGAAGCCTTGGCCTACCTGGTGGCTTTCGACCTCGCCGCCTTCGAGCTGGGCTATGTCCTGGGCACCGAGCACCCCCGTCTGGGCTGGTCGGCGCGCGTGCTGCCAGCGCAGCGCAACGATGGCCAGCCCGGCCCCGACGGCTTCGACAGTGCGGCGCCGCTGGTGCGCACCGGCATGCTCGCGCCGGCGCTGCTGGACCGCATCGTCGCCACCTTCACCGGCGGCTTCAAGCGCGAGCACGGCGCCTTCAACCGCGGTCCGCTCGCGGTCGTCAACCACGGCAGCCACTATGGCTTCATCGAGCAGGGCGTCGTCTTCAGCCAGCTGCAGCCGGGCCTGGCGACGCTGTACGTCCAGGAAGACGGCACCGTCGACATGGCGACCTGGCCCGCCGAGGGCGGCCAGCGCTACGGTGCGCTGCGCCACGCGCGGCAGAACGGCATGCCGCTGGTGGAGACTGGCCGCGCAGGCCTGCCGGTGGCCGGGTCCACGGTGGAGCGCTGGAGCGTGGGCAATTGGTCAGGGTCGGCCGACGAGCGCCTGCGCACCCTGCGCGCCGGCGCCTGCATCGTCAGCCACGCCGGGCGGCGCTACCTCATCGTCGGCTATTTCTCCAGCGCCACGCCGCGTGCCATGGCGCGCGTCTTCCTGGCCTATGGCTGCAGCTATGCGATGCACCTGGACATGAACGCGCTGGAACACACCTACCTGGCGCTGTACCCGCGCAGGGGTGCCGAACGCGGCGTCGAGCACCTGGTGCCGGGCATGTCGGTGCTCGACAAGCACATCGGTGAGGCGCTGCTGCCGCGCTTCCTGGGCTTCCCCGATGACCGCGATTTCTTCTACCTGACGCGGCGCCAGGCCGTCCGATGAGGCGCTGGCTGGGTCGCCTGCTGGCCCTCGCGGCCTGCTCGCTGTTGCTCGCAGCCGCCCCTGGATCGGCGCCCGGGCCCGCGTTCCGCCAGCAGAACGAGGTCCTGCTCGAAGCGCTGCAGCGGGCGCATGGCCTGGACGAAGCGGCCATGGGGCGCATCCGCGCGATCTTCGAGCGCTCGGGTTTCATCGGACAGGGCAACCCGGCCATTTCCAAGCACCCGATGACACCGGAGCAATGTCGCCAGGCGCGCGCCGCTGCGCCGCCGAGCGACGACCTGGCGGCCTTTTCGGGGGTCTGCGGCGGCCCGCACATGGCGCCTTTGTATGACCCGGCCCGAGGACGCGCCGATGACGCGCGCGCCTGCATCGACCAGTTCGAATTTCCGGACCTGCCTTGCGAGTACCCGGTGGTCTGGGTGCAGGCGCGCGAGGCGGCGCAGATCTGCCAGGCGATGGGCAAGCGCCTGTGTGACGCCCACGAATGGGAAGGTGCCTGCCAGGGCGCGCTGCAGCCGCCTGACTACCGCTTCGACCTGGCCCGTGGCGTGCCCGACGGTGTGGCCGCCAGCCGCCTGCGTGACGCCCACAACCGCGCGCACGCGGCCGACAAGCGCTGGAGCTACGGCACGGCCTACCGCAACGGCGTCTGCGCCACCGGCAGCCAGAAAACCCCGGGCTGCCAGGGTGGCGGCTGGAACGCCTGCGGCTCCAATACCTACCCCGCGGGTTCTTTTCCGGACTGCCGCAGCCCGCTGGGTGCCTACGACCTCAACGGCAATGCGGCCGAGCACATGAACTTGCCGCTGGCCCCTTCGCAGTTGGCCAGCCTGGGCAGTGCAGAACTGGGCGTCACCGAGATGAAGGGCAGCTGGTTCGTTTTCGACGCCTACCGGGCGCACGAAGACTGGTGCCGCTGGCGCGCGCCCTACTGGCACGGCACGCGTGTGATGGACAGCCACAGCCATGCCAATTACCACCTGGGTTTTCGCTGCTGCAAGACGCTGCCGCCGCGCGCAGCTCAGTAGCCGCCGTCGCCCGAGGCCGCACGCAGAGCCAGCCAGTCCGATGCCCGCGTCAGCGGACCTTCGTCGCTGAGCAGGGGCCCCAGTTCCGCGTCGGCCAGCACGTCCAGCAACTGCGCCGCGCTGCCGTCGATGAACATGGTCAGGCTGACCAGGCGCACCCCATGGCTGTAGTCGGCGTAGCGCGCGCCGTGCACCGTGGACAGCGGCTGGATTGGCGAGCCATCGGCGCGCTGCCAGCCGTAGATGGCCACCCGCCCGGTCTGCTGCCACAGGCGTTCGGTCAGTACCAGATCCTTCTTGTGGCCCGCCGTCAGTGCGCCGGGCGCAGCGCCCAGCGCGGCCCGTTGCTGCGCCACCAGCGCGCCATGCGCTTGCAGGTAGGCGGTGGACCGCATGCGCTCGCTGGCGGGCAGCGGCTGCGGTCGCAGATGGACCTCGGCAACGCGATAGATCAGGTCGACGATGCGCCTGGTCGGCAGCATGAAGCCGAAGGTCGATGCCACCGCGAGGGCGCTGTCCAGGCCCATCGGCACCAGCAGGAAGTCACTGTCGGAGCCGATGCCCAGGTAGTCGGCCAGCACGCACAGGGTCAGTTGCACCGGGCGGCCGTCGGGTCGACTGGCGTTGAGTGTCGCCGGCCAGGCCTTTCGCAGGAATGGCGGCAGATTGCCCGAGAGCAATTCGTGGCGGATAGCGGTGTCTCGCTCCTGATCGCCAAGGCCGGCGACGGCGGCCATGAAATCGAGGGCCCCGGGTGCCTGCGACGCGCGTGCTGGCATGTGCTGGGTCGACGGCCCACAGGGCGAAAGCGGACCTCCGGCTTGCGCCGCGGTGGCGAGAAAGCCGGCGCTCAGGATCTGCAGCCAGCGTTTCACTTTCACGGGGGCTACTGGAAGGACAGGGATGCTGGTCATCACAGAGCGTGCCTTTGAGCCTTTGCCCCCGGCCGGTGAGTCAGGCGGCTTCGCAAGTCGTGCCTCCGAGGATGCTAAGGAGAACCTGGGCCCGCTGCACCCGCCGGCGCATCGAATGTTGAGCTTGCGCAAGCGCTCGATCGATCACGATTCAGAAAAACCCTGGCAAGTGCCAAGCAGTTCGTGAACAGAAATCAGCCCGGTCTGACCGTCAAGTGCAGCGCCGATCGTATGATCATTTATGGGCTTGAAGGAGAATATGGGATCATAGATAATCACACATGACGGCATGAGCTGGCGCCAACTGTTCACTGGGCGGCCGCATCAGATGCCGGGTACTCGGTATAGGGAGATGGAATTGACCACGTACTCACCTGTCGCTTTGCAATCGTTCGAAGAGCGTCCCTTCGCGCTGAAGAGCGTGATGCCAGGGTTCGTCCCGCCACTGGGAGCACTGGGTGATTTGCTTCGGCTGATGGAGCCCGACTCGGCCGACAGCGCCGCTCTGGGCAGCCTGACACCCATCACCTGGCGCCGCCTGCATACCGACGAAACGCTGATCCACGAAGGATTGCGAGGACACTCGCTGTTCATTCTCCGCTGCGGCAGCCTGAAGTGCGTCAAGACGCTGGAAGACGGCTACGAGCAGGTCATGTCCTTCGTGCAACCGGGCGAGGTGACGGGTTTCGAAGCCATGCACGGTGGCGAGCAGCCGTCCAGCGTGCTGGCCCTGGAGGATTCCAGCGTTTACATACTGCCCGTTCGCGATCTGCTGCACTTGCAGGAGCGCTGCCCGACGCTGGCCATTGCGCTGCAGCGCGGCCTGAGTCGGCAGTTGGCGAATGCAGCTGCCACCGCAGAAATGATGGCCGCGGTGGCATCCGAGGTTCGGCTGGCACGATTCATACTCTGGTGGTCGGGTCGCATGGCCAGGGCGGGCCGCTCGCCGCGGCGCCTGCGTTTGTGCATGGGGCGCCGCGATATCGCCAGCCTGATCGGCGTGGCGCATGCCACGGTCAGCCGCTCCTTCACGCTGCTGGCCGACGAAGGTTGCCTGCGTGTCGACAACCGGGATGTCGACATCCTCGATTTCGACGCGCTCAAGGCGCGGGCGCGCAGCACCCGCGGCCAGACCGTCGGCGCCAACGCCCCGCGCAACGCCATGCCCAGCCATGCCGATCTGCATCGTTCGTTCAACGATTTGCTCCGTTCGGGGCCTGTGCCTTTGTAGGGTCGGCCCGCAGGTTTCCTCCCAATCAGCGACCGCGAACCCGACGTGCTCAGGCGCCTGACCGCCGGTGAACGGCCGACCGACATCGCGGCGGCGCTGCACCTGTCGGTGAAGACGGTGAGCACGCACCAGCGTCGCCTACAGTTCAAGCTGGGCTTGCCGACGACCGCGGCCTTGATCCGATATGGCATCGAGCAAGGGCTGGGCGTCGACACGCTGGCTGCGCCGCCACAGACCTGACCGCCGCGGCGACCTGGGCCTGCGGTTTGCGCGCGCTCAACGGCCCCGGCCAGATTGGCGGTGATGCTCAGGCCAGGACTTGCGATCCGACCGCCAGACCCATCACCATCCGGAGAGCCCGATGCGAAGCGCCAAATCCACCAACCCGGTGCGCCATTTCATCCCGTCCGCCGCAGGGCGTCCCCCGGCCCAGCCCGATGGCCGGCAGGCCAGCGCGAAGTCAGAACGACCGCTGGCGCTGAACGGCCCTGAATCGCACGAACTGCTGACCGGGCCGGCTCGCGAGGAACTGATCCGCGTGCGAGCCTATCAACGGTACTTGACAAACGGCTGTGTCGACGGTACTGCGCTCGACGATTGGCTGAACGCCGAGGCCGAGGTCTGCGGCCTGACGGCTTCGATGACGGCTGCGCCCTAGCTGCCCCAGCGCGCCCGGCCTGTGGACGACGCCCGCTCGGGCGCCCTGCCGTTGCCGTTCATCCCAGCATGTGATTCCGCGTGAAGGGGTAATCCGAGCAGGCCGCCCACGAGCGCTCGGGCTCCTGGCGGTGGTCGGACTTGCTGGCCAGCATCTGATAGAGCGACAGCCAGCCGCGTTCGAAGCACAGCGCAGAGCCCGCCAGATACAGCCGGTAGGCGCGCAAGTTGGCTTCGCTGGTCATGCTGCGCGCTGCCTCCAACTGGCTTTCCAGCCGGTTGGACCAGTCCCACAAGGTCCGCGCGTAGTGGGGCCGCAGGTTCTCCGCGTCCAGCAGTTCCAGCCCCCCGCGGCACAGCGCCTGGGCCGCCCGCGACACGTGGACCAGTTCACCGCCTGGAAAGATGTGCCGCTCGATGAAATCCCCCATGCCGGCACCGAGTTGGTCGTGGTCGAGGCCGCCGGCGGCAATGCCGTGATTCAGGAGCAGACCACCCGGGCGCAGCAAGTCGCACAGGGTCTGGAAATACGGACCGAGATTCGCGCGGCCGACATGCTCGAACATGCCCACCGAAGCGATGCGATCGAAGCCGCCCGAGGGCGCCAGTTCGCGGTAGTCCATCAGCTTGACATCGACCTGCCCGACCAAGCCGAGCGCTTCGATCAGCCGGCGCACATGGTTGAACTGGTTGCAGGACAAGGTCAGGCCGGTGGCCTGCACACCGTAGTGCATGGCGGCCCAGACCAGCAGGCCGCCCCAGCCCGCCCCGACATCCAGAAAGCGCTGCCCCCTGGCCAGTTGCAGCTTGCGGCAAATGAGGTCCAGCTTGGCCTTCTGGGCTTCTTCCAGCGGCAGGTCGGTGTTGGCGTAATAGGCGCAGGAATAGACCCGCATCGGGTCCAGCCACAAGGCGTAGAAATCGTCGGACAGGTCGTAGTGGAAGCGGACTTGTTCGGCGCGGTCTGGGCGATGTGTGTGCGACACGACCCATTGCGCCAGCCAGCGTCCCCAGGCCCCGCGCTTGCCGCGCCGCACCGGATCGCCGGCCAGCGCGCCCGCGACCGACATCAGGTCCGGCAGTGTGCCCTCGATGTCCAGGTCGCCGCGAACATAGGCATCGGCAAGGTCGCCGATGCGCCCGCGTGCCAGCTGCAGCAGCAGGCCCCGCTGGCGCAACTTCAGCCGCACGGCCGACTCGCCGTGGCCGTGCTTCCCGCCGGGCCACTCCAGCGCCAGACTGCGCGGCAGGGACTGCAGCTGCGATTCCAGCGCCGCGGACCAGGCATTCATGCAGCGGTTCCCGACTGGCTGGCGCCACGACCCGTCTTGACCATGTTGCTGCACCTCTGTGCTGTCTCGAATGGGGTCGAGTGTCTGCAAGCGGTCCCGCCGCGGGATTGCGCCTGCGCATTGAGTCTGCTCAGCAGCTGGTGCTTTGGTGGCTCACAGACTGCATGGACTGCAGGCTCTCCAGGCCTGGAGGGAGTGCCGCAACATGGAGCACCAGCCACCCCAACCAGAGGAACCGCCAGCGCGGATCGAGTTGCCGGATGGGGTCATCCCCCTGGTCCCCATGCGCAAGCTGGTGCTCTTCCCACAGGTCTTGATGCCGATTTCGGTCGGCCGCCCGCGCTCGGTGGCGGCCCTGCGCTACGCGCTGGCACATGACGCCGCCTTGGGTGTCGTGCTGCAGAACCAGGGCCAGGTGACCTACCGCGTCACCGACCCCCGACGTACGGCCGCGATGATGGATTTCGCCTTGGGTGCTGACGGGGATGGATCTGAAGCAGGCCCTGCGCGCTTCAGCCGGCATGGCGCGGGACGCCGCCCAGCAGTTGGCTCGGCAAACGGAGATCGAAGCCCTGGGCCTGGAGGTGCTGGGGGTCTCCATCATGGCGGTCAAGCCGACGCCGGACATTGCCAGGGCGCTGGAGGCGGAGGCCCGCGAGTCCAACCTCAAGGCCGCCGATGACGCCGTCTATCTGCGCAGGATGTCCGCAGTAGAGAAGGAGCGCGCCGTGCGCCAGAACGAGCTCGACACAGACATCGCCGTCGAGCACAAGAAGCGCCAGATCCAGGAGACGAAGATGGAGGCACGGGCTGCCGCCATGCGCAAGGAAAACGAACTGCGCACTGAGCAGACGACAGCCGACGTGGAACTGGAGGCGCAACGCAGGCAACTCGTCGAAGGTCAGGCTGAAAACAGCCGTACCCTGGCCGAAGCAGAGGCGCACCGGGTAGCCTCAGGCGCATTCGGCACGGTTAGCAGCGTCAACTTGGAATTGTTGGCGGGCTTAGCTCGGACTACAAGGGCTTCTCCGTCTGTCAAGCAAGACTTGACCGTGATGAATCGCGCAGCGATTCATCAACGGAAGTTTGAATCTGAATTACCCGCCCGTCTTCACTGACTTGGCGTTGAAGCAGATCGCAAAAGGGTGCGGACTGGAGAAAC
>CANGHH010000009.1 GCA_947453725.1 Betaproteobacteria bacterium
GCTGCAAGGGCGCATGCGCCACCGCGACAGCACAGGCAACGAGGGCCTGCTGACGCCGGGCAGCGTGCAATGGATGACCGCCGGCCGCGGCGTGATCCACAGCGAAATGCCCGAGCAGCAGGAAGGCGCGATGGAGGGCTTCCAGCTGTGGCTGAACCTGCCGGCCAAGGACAAGATGCGCGCGCCCTGGTACCGCGACGTGGCGACCGAGGCGCTGCCCGAATGGCAGGGCCCGGGCACGACGGTGCGCGTGATCGCCGGCCAGGCCCGCGGCGTGGCCGGCGCCGTGCAGCGCGACGACACGCAGGCGCTCTACCTCGACATCCACCTCGACGCCGGCGTCAGCTTCGGGCAGGCCTTGCCCGCCGCGCACAACGCCTTCATCGTCGTCTACCGCGGCGAAGTCACGATGGACGGCCAAACCGTCAGCCCGCGCCGCATGGCCATCCTGGCCAACACGCCGGGCAGCGACGGCACGCTGCTGCAGGCCGGGCCTGAGGGCGCGCGCGCCATCCTGGTCGCCGGCCAGCCGCTGCGCGAGCCGATCGCCCAGTACGGGCCCTTCGTGATGAACACGCAACAGGAGCTGGTGCAGGCGGTGCAGGATTTCCAGGCCGGCCGCCTGGCCTGAGACCGACCCCCCCTCAGAGCGGCCTGACGCTGGCGCAGCCTTGAAGCTGCAGCCAGGCGCCCAGCGGCAGGGCGGCGGCCAGGCTTTCGGGCGTGCTGAGCTCCCGCACCTGCAGGCCCTGGACCAGTTCATGGCTGGAATCGAACCAGCCGCAGGCACCAGGCGGATCGACGTCGACGTCGAGGTCGACACGGGCGCAGCGGCTGCGCAGACCAGCGTCGGCCGCCGCAGGGGCCCGCCACAAGGCCAGCAGGCGGTGGAACAAAGGGTGGTGGTTCATCACGGGCACCTCGGGCTGAAGCGGTGCCCCATCGTCGGCCGCGCCCGCAGCGCCGGCCATCACCCCGAGGGTGGCGCGCGGCGGGCCCCCCAGCGAGTGCCCCGCCGCCGGGGGTGCTCAGCCGAAGGGCCGCACGCCGATCAACACGCCGTGCGCCCAGAAAGCGAACAAGGCCCAGGCCAACAGGCCGCCGACCACGGCCACCAGCGTCGGGCCGCTGCGGCCGGCGGGGTAGGCGATCTGCTGCGCGCGGTCACGCTGGCGCGCCGCACGGAAGTCGATGGCCGCCCAGACCAGGAAGCTGCCGAACAGCAGCAGGTCGGCAGCGGTGTTGTTGGCGATCAGGTGGGCGCTGGCCCACAGCTTCACGCCCAGCAGCATCGGGTGGCGCAGGCGGGCCTTGATGGCGTTGCCCGGCACCTGTGAGGCCGCCAGCAGCACGAAGGCCGGCAGCGTCAGCAGCGCCGCCAGGTGGCGCGTCCAGACCGGCGTGGCCCACAGCAACACCGGCTGCTGGCGCGCCTGGCCATAGCCGTAACAGAGCAAGGCGAAGCCAGCCAGCGAGAGCAGCGTGTAGGCGCCCTTCCAGCCGTTTTCGCCGATGCGCGCCCGGGTGGCGCTGCGCCAGTCGTCGGCCACGATGCGCACCGAATGCACACCCAGAAAGATCACCAGGCCCAGGATCAACATCGTCATGGCAGCACCGCAGGGTTGAACAGCCCGGCATTGTGGCGCGGCTATCCTCAGGCGCGATGCAGACACCCGCCGCGACCACGATGAACAGCCTGCCGACCGGCTACCGCGCCGCCGTCGTCGGGGCCTCGGGCGCCATCGGCGGCGCGCTGTTGCGGGCGCTGCAGGCCGACCCGCGCTGCGGCCAGGTGACCGCCTTGTCGCGCCTGTCGGAACCGGCGCTCGACCTGCTCGACGAAGCCAGCCTGGCCGCCGCCGCCAGCCGCCTGCGTGCCGACGGACCGCTGCACCTGCTGGTCTGCGCGACCGGCATCCTGCAGGTCGATGGCCGCGGGCCGGAGAAGCGGCTGGCCGACCTCGACGCCGCCACCCTGGCCCGCGCACACGCCGTCAACGCCATCGGCCCGGCGCTGCTGATCAAGCACTTCCACGGGCTGCTGCCGCTGCAGGGGCGCAGCCTGCTGGCGGTGCTGTCGGCGCGCGTCGGCAGCATCGGCGACAACCGGCTGGGCGGCTGGTACAGCTACCGCGCCAGCAAGGCCGCGCTGAACATGCTGCTGCGCACCGCGGCCATCGAGGTGGCGCGCCAACGCCCGCTGGCGGTGCTGGCCGCCCTGCACCCGGGCACCGTGCGCTCCGGCCTGTCGGCGCCGATCATCGGCAGCGCGGCGGCCAGCCAGCCGGACGACGCAGCAGGCCACCTGCTGGCCGTGCTGGACGCCCTGCCGGCCGAGGGCGGGAGCGGTGGTTTTCACGCCTGGGACGGCGCGCCCATCGCCTGGTGAGCGCGGCCTTGGCGGGCCGGCCGGTCGGCCACAATCGCGCCGCTTGCCTTGTCTGCCGACGCCCATCTTCACGAGGATTCCGCACCATGACCCTGCCTGCCCTGTTCACGCGTGCGCTGCTTGCCGGCAGCGCCCTGGCCGCCATCGCCGCGGGCCCGGCGGCCCTTGCCCAGGCCGCCGAGCCCGCGGTGCTGAACATCTACAACTGGTCGGACTACATCGCCGACGACACCATCCGGAACTTCGAGAAAGAGACCGGTATCAAGGTCCGCTACGACAACTACGACAACAACGAGATCCTGCAGGCCAAGCTGGTGGCCGGCCAGACGGGCTACGACATCGTGGTGCCCAGCGCGCAATTCGCGAAGACGCAGATCCAGGCCGGCCTGTACCAGAAGCTGGACCGCAGCCAGCTGACGAACTGGGGCAACCTCGACCCGGCGTTGCTGGAAAAGATGTCCGGCATCGACCCCGGCAACCAGTACCTGGTCACCTGGCTGTGGGGCTATGTGACGGTGGGCATCAACACCGGCAAGGTCAAGGCCGCGCTCGGCGCCACGCCGCTGCCGGCCAACCCCTGGGACCTGATCTTCAAGCCCGAATACGCCACCCGGCTGAAGGGCTGCGGCATCAACCTGCTGGACTCGGCATCGGAGGTGATGCCGGTGGCGATGGTCTATGCCGGCAAGGACCCGTACAGCAAGACCGCCGCTGACTACGACGCGGCCAAGGCGGTGCTGATGGCGGCGCGGCCGGCCATCACGCGCTTTTCGTCGTCGGGCTACATCAACGACCTGGCCGCCGGCCAGCTGTGCGTGGTGATGGGCTATTCGGGCGACATCAACATCGCGCGCCAGCGGGCCCTCGACAGCAAGAACGGCCAGGACATCCAGGCGCTGATACCGGCCAAGGGCGCGATGCTGTCGGTGGACACCATGGCGATCCCCAAGGACGCCAGGAACGTCAGGAACGCGCACCGCTTCATCAACTACATCCTGCGCCCCGAGGTGCACGCCAGCCTGAGCAACAAGGTCTTCTACGCCAACCCGAACAGCGCAGCCCGCAAGTTCGTGACCAAGGCGGTGGCCGACAACCCGACCATCTTCCTGAACGCGGCCGACCTGAAGAAGATCACCCCGTCCGACGCCGTGCCGCAGGACATCCGCCGCGTGCAGACGCGCATCTTCACCAGTTTCAAGGCCAACTCGAAGTAGGGCCGCGCTTGCGCTACCTCGACGCCGCCGAACTGGCCGAACGCCTGCCCTGGCCGGCGCTGGTGCAGGCCCTGCGCAGCGCCTTCACGCAGGACTTCGAAGTCCCGCTGCGCCACAGCCACAGCATCCACAACCCGGGCGGCGAAGACGGCATGGTGCTGATCATGCCGGCCTGGCAGCCGGGCCGGCACTTCGGGGTCAAGACCGTCAACATCTTCCCGGGCAACCGGGCCCGCGGCCTGCCGGGCCTGCACGCGGTCTACGCGCTGTTCGACGCCACCACCGGCGTGCCGCTGGCCCTGCTGGACGGCAGCGAGCTGACCGCCCGGCGCACCGCAGCCGCGTCGGCGCTGGCCAGCGACCTGCTGGCCCGGCCCGACGCGCGCAGCCTGCTGCTGGTCGGCGCCGGCCGCGTCGGCACGCTGATGACCGGCGCGCTGCGCGCCGTGCGGCCCGGCATCGAGCGCATCGCGGTCTGGAACCGCAGCCCGGCCGGCGCCGAGGCGCTGGCCAGCACCCTGCGCGGGCAAGGTCTGGCGGCGCAGGCGGTGACCGACCTGCCAGCCGCCGTCGGTCAGGCCGACATCGTCAGCTGCGCCACCCTCTCGACCGCCGCGCTGGTCCACGGCGACTGGCTGCAGCCCGGCGCCCACCTCGACCTGATCGGCGGCTTCACGCCGGCCATGCGCGAAGCCGATGGCCGCTGCCTGGCGCGCGGCCGGGTCTTCGTCGACACCGCCGAGGCGCTGGCCAAGTCGGGCGACCTGCTGTCGGCCATCCGCGAAGGCCTCTTTGACGCCGCCGCGGTGCAGGCTACGCTGGCCCAGCTTTGCCGCGGCGAACGCCCCGGCCGAACCGGCGCCGACGACATCACGGTGTTCAAGACCGTCGGCACCGCGCTGGCCGACCTGGCCGCGGCGGAACTGGCCACCGGCAGTGCCTGAAGCCGGGGCCGCGATAATCCGCCAACGCTCGTGCGATCCAACCCTGAATCCCCACCATGTTCAAACGCCTCGTCCTTACCCTGCTGGCGCTCGCGGCGCTGGCCGGCCTCTACTTCTGGGCCGCGCTGTCGTGGAGCTATTCCAGCGGTGAACGCGCCGGCTGGGTGCAGAAGCTGTCGAACAAGGGCTGGGTCTGCAAGACCTGGGAGGGCGAGCTGGCGCTGGTCTCGCTGCCCGGTGCGATGCCCGAGAAATTCGCCTTCACCATCCGCGACGAGCGCGTCGCGCAACAGGTGACCAAGGCCATGGGCAAGCGCGTGGCCCTGCACTACGAGGAAAAGGTCGGCCTGCCGGGCAGCTGCTTCGGCGACACCCGCCACTTCGTCGACGGCGTCACCGTCAGCGACGAGATCCCGATCGCCACCGGCGTGGTCGCGCCCAACCCGCAGGCGCCTGCAGCCTCGGGACCGGCGTCCGAAGCGGCACCGCGCTGAGGCTTCAGGCCGAGTACCAGATCACCTTGCTGCGCTGACCGACCCAGCGGTCGAAGTTCTTCGCGAACAGGTCTTCGATGCGGCTGCGCTTGACCTTGAAGGTCGGCGTGATCAGGTCGTTCTCGACCGTCCAGGCCTCGGTCATCAGCACGAGGCAGTCGAGCTGCTCGTGCGGGTCCAGGCCGGCGTTGATGCGGTTGATGTGCGCCAGCAGCGCGGCTTCCAGTTCGGCCCGGCCGGCGGAATCGGCCGACTGCTTCACCGCGGCGGGGTTCAGCATGGCCAGCGCCAGCGGCTGGCCGAGGTTGGCACCCGTCACGCAGCAGGCCTCGATGGCCATGTTCATCACCAGCTGGTCCTCGATGGGCGCCGGCGCCACATATTTGCCCTTGCTGGTCTTGAACAGGTCCTTGACGCGCCCGGTGATCCGCAGGTTGCCCTCGGCGTCCAGCGCGCCCTTGTCGCCGGTGTGCAGCCAGCCGTCGCCGGTCAGGGCCTGGCGGGTGAGTTCGGCTTCCTTGTAATAGCCCAGCATCAGGCAGGGCGCCTGCATCTGGATCTCGCTGGTGAGCGGGTCGATGCGGCATCGCACGCCCTCGTAGGGCAGGCCCACGGTGCCCGGGCGCTGCCGGCCGGGCAGCGTGGCGTGGCTGACGCCGCAGTTCTCGGTCATGCCGTAGACCTCGGCCAGATCGAGACCGAGCTTCTTGTACCAGCGCAGCAGCTCAGGCGGCATCGGCGCGGCGCCGCCGGCGGCGAAGACGCAGTCCTGCAGGCCCAGCGCGGTGAGGATCTTGCGCCGCACGATGCCACCCAGGATGGGGATCTTCAGCAGGCGGTCGAGCTTGGCCGGCGGCATCTTGGCCGCAACCCCCTGCTGGAACTTGACCCACAGCCGCGGCACGCTGAAGAACAGCGTCGGCCGGGCGCGCTGCAGGTCGGCGGTGAAGGTTTCCAGGCTTTCGGCGAAGTAGACGTGCAGGCCGGTGGCCAGCAGGCCGTGTTCGACCAGCGTGCGCTCAGCCACGTGCGACAGCGGCAGGTAGCTCAGCATGCGGGCGCTGCTGTTGATGTTCGGCAGCCGCTTCAAGGCCGACGACATGCCCCAGGCGAAGGTGCCGAAGCTGTGCATCACGCCCTTGGGCGCCCCGGTGGTGCCCGAGGTGTACATGATGGTCGACAGCTCATCGGCATCGCGCAGCGGCTTGCCCTTGAGGGGCGCGGTTCTGGCGGTGATGTCGTCCCAAGCCGGGTAGGCCACCTGAACGTCGTCGGGTGCCAGCGGCAGGCCGACGCAGGCCATGCCGGCCGGCACGCCGGACTTCATGCCCCGCCAGCCGTCGAGCTTGCCGATGAACAGCAGCCGGGCCTCGCTGTGGTCCAGGATCTGGCGGATGGTGCCGGCGGCCAGCGTGGGATAGAGCGGCACCGAGACGAAACCGCCCAGCCAGATGGCGAAGTCGGCCATCAGCCAGTGGGCGGTGTTCTTGGCCAGCAGCGCCACCTTGTCGCCCGGCTGCAGGCCCAGGCTCTGCAGGTGGGCGGCCATGCGGCGCGACTGGTCCATCACCTCCCGCCAGGTGTAGTCGCGGACGACGCCCTGGCCCAGGGGCTGGGTCAGCACCACCCGGTCGGGCGCCGTCCGTTCCCAGTGGTAAAGACGCTGCAGGGCCAGCGTGTCGGCGGAAACGGGTGTGGGCATGTCGCACGCGGCCGGCAGCCGCCCATGAAGCTCTAGACAGCGAGCCTACCCAAGCCGCCCGTGGCGCGTCCCCGGGACTTCCCCAGCGCCCGGGGCCGCTCAGGCGTGCCAGACCACCTTCTTCTTCATCCCGACCCAGCGGTCATAGTTCTTCGCGAACAGGTCCTCGATGCGATTGCGCTTGACCTTGAACGTCGGCGTGATGAGGTCGTTGTCCACCGTCCAGGCGTCGGTCATCAGCACGATGCAGTCGAGCTGCTCATGCGGGTCCAGGCCTTCGTTGATGTGCTGGACGTGTGCCGCCAGCGAGACCTCGAGCTCGACCTTGCCGGCCGCGTCGGCGGCCTGCTTCACGGCGTCGGGGTTCAGCATCACCAGCGCCAGCGGCTGGCCCAGGTTGGCGCCGGTGACACAACAGGCTTCGACCGCGTGGTGCATCACCAGCTTGTCCTCGATCGGCGCGGGCGCCACGTACTTGCCCTTGCTGGTCTTGAACAGGTCCTTCACGCGGCCGGTGATCTTCAGCCGGCCCTGGGCGTCCTCGCGGCCCTTGTCGCCGGTGCGCAGCCAGCCGTCGGCGATGACGGCCTCGCGGGTCAGCGCTCCTTCCTTGTAGTAGCCCAGCATCGTCCACGGGCAGCGGACCTGGATCTCGCCGCTCACGGGGTCGATGCGGCATTCCACCGATTCGTAGGGCAGGCCCACGGTACCGACGTCCTGCGGGTTGCCGGTGCTGATGTGGCTGGCGCCGAGGTTCTCGGTCATGCCGTAGCCCTCGGCCAGGCGCAAGCCCAGCCGGGCGTACCAGGTCAGCAGTTCGGGCGGCATCGGCGCCGCGCCGCCGGCAGCGAAACGGCACTGATCCAGCCCCAGGGTCTTGAGGATCTTGCGGCGCACCAGACCGCCCACGAGAGGGATGCGCAGCAGGCGCTCCAGCCTGGCCTGCGGCATCTTGGCGTTGACGGCCTGCTGGAACTTCACCCACAGCCGCGGCACGCTGAAGAAGACCGTCGGTCGCGCGCGCTGCATGTCGGCGGCGAAGGTGTCCAGGCTCTCGGCGAAGTAGACGTGCATGCCGGTGGCCAGCTGGCCGTGCTCGACCAACGCCCGCTCGACGACGTGCGACAGCGGCAGGTAGCTCAGCATGCGGGCGTCGATGTCCAGCGGCACCCGCGTCAAGCCCTGCTCCACCGCCAGCGCGAAGGCGCCGAAAGTGTGCATCACCCCCTTGGGCGCCCCGGTGGTGCCCGAGGTGTACATGATGGTGGCCAGCTCGTCGGCCGGGCGGACCGGGTTGCCCAGCAGCGGCCGGGACTGCGCGATCAGTGCGTCCCAGGTCGGGTAGGACGCACGGGCATCGTCGGGCGACAGCGGCAGCGCGATGCAGGGCAGCCCGGCCGGTATGCCGGGCTTCATGCCCTTCCAGCCGTCGAGCTTGCCGACGAAGAGCAGCTTGGCTTCGCTGTGTTGCAGGATCTGGCGGATCGTCGACGCCGCCAGCGTGGGGTACAGCGGCACCGAAACGCAACCCGCCAGCCAGATGGCCCAGTCGCTCATCATCCAGTGCGCCGTGTTCTTGGCCAGCAACGCCACCTTGTCGCCCCGCTGCAGACCCAGGCTCTGCAGGTGGGCGGCCATGCGGCGAACCTCGCCCATGACCTCGCCCCAGCGGTGGTCGCGCACCGCGCCACCGCCGGTGGGCTGCGTGAAAGCCACGCGGTCGGCGGCGGTCTTTTCCCAGTGGTACAGGCGCTGCAGGGCCAGCGCGTCGGCGGTTACGGGTGAGGACATGATCGGTACGGCCTGGGGCCGGCCTGTGGTGCAGGGACCTCCAAGATTATCCAAGCTGCCGCCGCGCGAACAGCCTGAATTCCCCAGGCATTGAGCCGGCGGCTGGCGTCAGTGGCGGCCGTGGGCTGCGGCGCTGGCGAGATGCTCGAGCGCCAGCCGCGCCGCGCGGCGCATCAGCGACGGATCCAGGTCGGTCTGCGCGGCCAGCGTGTCGATCACCTCGTCAAGCAGCTCGGGGGCCACCCCGATGACCTTGGCCAGCACCGACAGCGCGCAGATTGCCCGCCGCGCCGGCTGCTCCGGCAGCGCCAGGGTTCGCTGCGCCTGCACGTGAAAGCGCACGCTGGCGACGGCAGCCGCGCCCAGACCCCAGCTCTCGCACAGCGCGGCGCCCAGCGCGTCATGGCTGACACCGAAGCCGGCGTGTTCCAGCGTGACGAGGTCGGCGTCGTCGATGGTGGCGCGCAGCATCGACCGGTAATGGTCGGGTGCGTGGCGGAAGAGCACCGCCTTGCCGCATTCCTCGAACAGGCCCGCCGAATGCGCGGCCCAGGCATCGAGCGACAGCCGCGTCGCCAGTTGCGCCATCAGCACGCCGCGCTGCGCTGCGCGCTCCCACAGCGGGTCGAGCTCGGGTGCCGGCGGGAAGGCCGCGCGCAGGCCCATTTCAAAAGTGATGGCGGCCACCTGGTTCATGCCCAGGTAGGTGATGGCCTGGCGCACGCTTTGAACGCGTCCCTGCAGGCCATAGAGCGAGGAGTTGACTGCTTTCATCACCGATGCGGCCAGGGCCATGTCG
Source organism: Betaproteobacteria bacterium (assembly GCA_947453725.1). Lineage (GTDB taxonomy): Bacteria > Pseudomonadota > Gammaproteobacteria > Burkholderiales > Burkholderiaceae_C > Rubrivivax. Next base: position 9,334 of record CANGHH010000009.1, read on the forward strand.
GCCTCGATCAGCGCGGCCAGCGCCGGCAGGTTGATGTCCTCCTCCGCCAGCAACAGCGACAGTTGCACCAGCGCCTGCGGCTGCGACGGGATGTCGATGTCGAGCTTGCGAAGTTCAGGGTTGACGGACATGGCGGCGCGCGGCGAGGGGATCCGACATCCTAGGCACTCCAAGCCGTTTCCGGGGGTCGTCAACAAGTCCGGTAGCGCAAGTTACACCGGCTTTGCAGCCCCAATAAAAAAGCGCCGACCAGGCGGCGCTTTCGAAAGCCGGTTCATCTGCGGAACCGATCTGTGGGCTGGCACTTCGAATGGTGTCTGTTGTCTCCTCAGGCCCCCGTGGGGCGACAGGGCTGATGGCCCTTCGCCGCGAGTCGTCGCAATGTAGAGGGCCGCGCCCGCCCTGCCATCGGGGCTAACCCGCCGCGTCGGCAATCAGCCACGCGGCGGCGCGCTCGGCAATCATCAGCGTCGGCGAATTGGTGTTGCCGCTGGTGATGGTCGGCATCACGCTGGCGTCGGCGATGCGCAAGCCGGGCACGCCGTGCACGCGCAGCCGGGCGTCGACCACTGCGCCGGGGTCGCTGGCCGGGCCCATCTTGCAAGTGCCCACGGGATGGAAGATGGTGGTGCCGATGTCGCCGGCGAGGCGCGCCAGGTCGTCGTCGCTCTGGAACTCGACACCGGGCTTGACCTCCTGCGGCCGGTACTTGGCCAGCGCCGGCATCGCGGCGATGCGCCGCGTCAGGCGCAGGGAATCGGCCGCCACCTGGCGGTCTTCGGGGGTCGACAGGTAGCGCGCCTGGATGCGCGGTGCGTCCTGCGGCCGGGGCGAAGCGATGCGCACGAAGCCGCGCGACGTGGGATTCAGGTTGCACACGCTGGCGGTGAAGGCGTCGTAGCGGTGCAGCGGCTGGCCGAAGGCGTCCAGCGACAGCGGCTGCACGTGGTATTCGACGTTGGGCCAGGTCTGCGCCGGCGACGAGCGCGTGAAGGCCCCCAGCTGCGACGGCGCCATGCTCATCGGCCCGCTGCGGCGCAGCAGGTATTCCAGCCCGATGGCGGCCTTGCCCCACAGCGAATTCGCCATCGTGTTCAGCGTCTTCACGCCCTGCACCGCGTACACGGCGCGGATCTGCAGATGGTCTTGCAGGTTCTCGCCGACGCCGGGCAAGTCGTGCGCCACGGCGACGCCGCGTTCGTGCAGCAGCGAAGCCGGGCCGATGCCCGACAGCTGCAGCAGCTGCGGGGTGCCCACCGCGCCGGTGCACAGCACCACCTCGCGGCTGGCGCGCGCGCGGATCGCCTCGCCGCCTTCGACGGGCAGCACCTCGATGCCCACCGCGCGGCCGCCTTCGAGCAGCACGCGCGAGGTCTGTGCACCCGTCCACACCTGCAGATTGGGTCTTCCTGCGATCGGTCGCAGGAAGGCCTTGGCGGTGTTCCAGCGCACGCCGCGCTTCTGGTTCACCTCGAAATAACCGACGCCCTCGTTGCTGCCGCGGTTGAAGTCCTCGGTGGCCGGGATGCCGGCTTCGCGTGCCGCAGCGGCAAAGGCGTCGAGGATTTCCCAGCTCAGGCGCTGTTTCTCGACGCGCCATTCCTGACCGGCGCCGTGCAGCGCATCGCCACCCCGCCAGTGGTCTTCGTGGCGCTTGAAGAAGGGCAGGCAGGCCGCCCAGCGCCAGGCATCGTCGCCGGTTGCGGCCGCCCAGGCGTCGTAGTCGCGCGACTGGCCGCGCATGTAGATCATGCCGTTGATGCTGGAACAGCCGCCCAGCACCTTGCCGCGCGGGTAGCGCAGGCTGCGCCCGTTCAGGCCGGGATCGGCCTCGGTGGCATACAGCCAGTCGGTGCGCGGGTTGCCGATGCAGTACAGGTAGCCCACCGGGATGTGTATCCAGTGGTAATCGTCGTGGCCGCCGGCCTCGACCAGCAGCACGCGGCACTGCGGGTCGGCCGAAAGACGGTTGGCGAGCAGGCAACCAGCGGTGCCAGCGCCGACGACGACGTAGTCGTAACGCACTTCATTCATCAGGATTCCAGATAGTCAGGGGAGGCGCCGCCTTCATTTTTCCCGCCGAGGTGTTGCAGACAAGATGAATTGCGGGTGCCAAAACAACAATTTTGTCGGCCTACCTTTACAGGTTTGGGGGTGGAGTGACTTAATACGGAGTCTGTGTCTGGCAGCCGCAGCTTTCGCTTGATTGGTTCACGCAAGGTTGAGCTCCGCATGGTTTCAGTAGGTTCTTTTGAGGGCTCCCTGTGGGAAACAAACTTTACGTCGGTAATCTGGCCTACTCAGTTCGCGATGACTCGCTGCTGCAGGCCTTTTCGCAATATGGCACCGTGACTTCCGCAAAGGTCATGATGGACCGTGAAACGGGTCGCTCCAAAGGCTTCGGCTTTGTGGAGATGGGCTCAGATCCGGAAGCGCAAGCTGCCATCAACGGCATGAACGGCCAACCGATCGACGGCCGTGCCGTCGTCGTCAACGAAGCCCGTCCGCGCGAAGAGCGTCCGGGCGGCTTCGGCGGTGGCGGTGGTGGCCCCCGCAGCGGCGGTGGCGGCTACGGTGGTGGTGGCGGTGGTGGCGGCTATGGCGGTGGCGGTGGCGGCTACGGTGGTGGCGGCAGCGGCGGGGCCGGTGGTGCGGGCGGCGGCGGTGGTCGCAGCCCCTACGGCGGTGGCGGTGGCGGCGGTGGTCGCAGCCCTTACGGCGGCGGCGGCGGTGGCCGTAGCGGCGGTGGTGGTGGCGGCGGCTACGGTGGTGGTGGCGGCGGCGGAAGCCGTGGCGGCTACTGACCGTTCCGTCTGACACGCGCGATCAGGGCACCTTCGGGTGCCCTTTTTCTTGGCCGGTGATGGCGGCGATCGCTGGAGGTGAAGGCAGCCGCGCTCAGCTGCGCCGCGGCTTGCGCCCGCGACCGGCAAACAGGCGGTCGAAGAGTCGATTCGGCAGCACCCGCAACAGCTTGGCCACGATGGCCATCTGCCAGGGAATGACGCGGTAGCTGGCGCCCGCAGCGATGGCCTTGAAAGCCGCGTCGGCGAAACGCCCGGCCGACATCAGAAACGGCATCGGATAAGGGTTGCGCGCGGTCAGTGGCGTCGCGACATAACCCGGCAGCAGCGTCACCACTTGCACACCGGTACCGCGGCACTCGCCGCGCAGGCTTTCACAGTAGGCCACCACGCCGGCCTTGCTGGCGTGGTAGGCGCCGTGGCCGGGCATGGCCCGTATCGCCGCGACGCTGGCGATGCCCACCAGCCGGCCCGAACCACGCTGGCGCATGCGGCGCAGGAAAGGGTGAAAAGTGGCCGCGAGGCCGATGTTGTTGACGGCGAAGGTGTCCCGCATGACGTCCAGGTCGCCGCGCTCACCGGTGTCCATGCCGATGCCGATGCCGGCGTTGGCGATCACCACATCGGGCAGGCCCTGGGTGGCGATGCAGCGCTCGGCCGCGGCGATGATGCTGTCAGTCAGCGCAAGGTCGGCGCCGTAGACCTGGGCCTGCTCGGCATCCAGGCCTTGCGCCTGCACCCAGCGCGCCAGTTCCTCGGTACGCCGGGCGACCAGCGCCAGCCGCCAGCCGGCTAGCGCGTAGCGCGCGGCCAGCGCCTGGCCGATGCCGCTGGACGCGCCGGTGATGAAGACCAGCGGGGCGCTCATCGCTTCACCACGACCGGCGCCATCACGGCGCGCAGCGGGCCTTGCAGTTCCAGCCGGTGCGCCGCATGGTCGTAGTCCAGCCCGGCGGCATTCAACGCGGTCGCTCCCATCTGCACCTGCACCGGCAGGTGGCTGCGAACGCGTTCGGCGACGAAGAAGGCGTGCAGGAATTCGCTGCGCATGACGAGGGGGCTGTCGCCTGCGCGCTCGCTGCTGAGCTCCGCGCCGCCCAGCAGTTGCACCTCGCTGCCGTCGCCGTTGCCGATGGCGCGCAAGGCGTGCGCCAGCGTGACACGGCCATCGGGCGCCACGGCGCGGATGACGGCGCCGTCGATCTCGATGCGGTCGGTGGCCGGGAAATGGCGCAGCTGTTCGCCCTCGATGCGCAGCCTGAGCCGCCCGGACGGGTCGAAGCGCTCCAGCGCGAAGCGGGTCATCGTGTAGTCGGGCGCTGCGGACACCGCGCGTGCCTCGTTGAAGACCGGCGGACGCGGCGAATTCTTCACCAACCACCAGGTGGCCAGGGCCAGCAAGGTCATCAGCAAGAGGGGCAGGTAGGCCGAGACCGCCGCGCGCAGCCGCAGCTGCCAGCGCATGTCGACACGCGGCGCCTGCCCGTCGGCCAGGCCGAGCGAAATCGGCACTTCGGGCAGATCGGGCAGGTGCAGTTCGATGCTCATGCCGGCGCGCTAGCGGCCATCCAGCGTTTGCAGATGACCCTGCAGCAGGGCGGCGTAGCGGCCGGCCGCGATCAGCAGCAGATCACAGAACTCGCGCGCTGCGCCATGGCCGCCGACGGCGGCGGTGACGTGGTCGGCCAGCGCGCGCACCTCGGCGTGGGCGTTGGCGGGCGCGCAGGCGAAACCGGCGCGGGCCAGCAAGGGCAGGTCGGGCCAGTCGTCGCCGATGGCCGCCACGTCGGGCCAGTCCAGCTGCAGGCCGGCCAGCAAGGTGGTGGCGGCGGCCAGCTTGTCGTGGGCGCCGTAGACAGCGTGGACCAGGCCGAGGTCGGCGACGCGGCGGCGCACGGCCGGTGAGTCGCGGCCGGTGATCACCAGGGGCTCGATGCCGCCCTGGCGCAGCAGCTTCAGGCCGTGGCCGTCGAGGGCCGAAAAGGCCTTCACAGTCTCGCCCTGTTCGCTGATGTACAGGCGGCCGTCGGTCAGCACGCCGTCGACGTCGAAGATCGCCGCCTTCATGCCGAGACCGCCGCCCTGGGCCTGCAACAGCAACTCAGGCGCGAAAGTGAGTGCGGGCTTCAGTATTCGCATCGGGCAGCGTCAGATGACTTTCGCCCGCATCAGGTCATTGGAATTCAGCGCCCCGACCAGCAGGCCGGCGTCGTCCACGACCAGCACGCTGGTGACCCGGTGCAGCTCCATCACGCCGGCGGCTTCGACGGCCAGCGCGCCAGCGCGGACCAGGCGCGGGTGCTGGTGCATCACCCCCTCGGCGGTCAGGCTGCGCAGGTCGGCATGCTCGCCGCGCTCGATCAGCCGGCGCAGGTCGCCGTCGGTGAAGATGCCCAGCGGCCGCCCGGCGGCGTCGGCCACGGCGGTGAAGCCCAGGCCCTTGCCGGTCATCTCGCGCAGCAATTCGTTGAAGCTGTCGCCCGGCGCCACGCGCGGCACAGCGTCGCCACTGCGCATCAGGTCGTGCACGTGCATCAGCAGCTTGCGGCCCAGGCTGCCGCCGGGGTGCGAGCGCGCGAAGTCCTCGGCCTTGAAGCCGCGGGCGTCGAGCAGGGCCACGGCCAGCGCGTCACCCAGCGCCATCTGCGCGGTGGTGCTGGCGGTCGGCGCCAGGTTCAGCGGGCAGGCCTCTTCGTCGACGGCGCTGGAAATGACGCTGTGGGCGTGCCGCGCCAGCGTCGATTCGGCGCCGCCGGTGATGGCCACCAGCTGCACGCCCAGGCGCAACAGGGCCGGCAGAATGGCCGCCAGCTCGTCGCTTTCGCCGCTGTTGCTGATCGCCAGCACCACGTCGCCGGGCAGCACCATGCCGAGGTCGCCATGGCTGGCTTCGGCCGGGTGGACGAACATCGCCGGCGTGCCGGTGGAGGCCAGCGTGGCCGCGATCTTGCGGCCGACATGCCCGCTCTTGCCCATGCCCATCACCACCACGCGGCCGCGGCAGACCAGCATCAGCTGCACCGCCTGCGCGAAACTGGCGCCGGGGCTGGCCGCCAGCCGCTGCAGCGCGCGGGCCTCGATCTCCAGCGTGCGTGACGCCAGTTGCAGCGCGCGCTGCGCGTCAAAGGCTGGCGCGTTGCTCATGGCGAAGGGGCTCGAATAGCATGGGGCGATTCTAGGCACCCGCGCCGTGGCCACCACCCTCGAACTCATCCTGCTCTACCTGGTCGCCGCCGTCCTTGGCGTGGTGGCCTGCCGTTCGCTGAAGCTGCCGCCGATGCTGGGCTACCTGGTGGTCGGCGTGGTGATCGGGCCGAACGCGCTGGCACTGGCCAAGGACACCGCCGGCGTCAAGGTCCTGGCCGAGTTCGGCGTGGTCTTCCTGATGTTCGTCATCGGCCTGGAATTCAACCTGCCGAAGTTGCGCAGCATGCGCGGCATGGTCTTCGGACTGGGCCTGTCGCAGGTCGTGCTGACCATCGTGGCCACGCTGCTCGGCCACTTCGTGCTGGTCTGGGCCTACGCCGCGCTGGTGAAGGGCGCCTGGGACATGGGCTGGCAGGGCGCGGTGGTGCTGGGCGGCGCGCTGGCCATGTCGTCGACAGCGATCGTCGTCAAGCTGATGGTCGAGCGGCTTGAACTGGAAAGCGAGCACGGCAAGCGGGTGCTGGCCGTGCTGCTGTTCCAGGACCTGGCGGTGGTGCCGCTGCTGGTGCTGATCCCGGCGCTGGGCGAGCCGGCGCGCGACATGGTCGAAGCCATGGCCTGGGCGGGCCTGAAAGCCGCCCTGCTGCTGACCGTGCTGCTGGTCGGCGGCCAGAAGGTGATGCGGTCGTGGCTGACGCTGGTCGCGCGGCGCAAGAGCGAAGAGCTGTTCATGCTGAACCTGCTGCTGGTCACGCTCGGCCTGGCCTGGCTGACCGATCACTTCGGCCTGAGCCTGGCGCTGGGCGCCTTCGTCGCCGGCATGCTGGTCGCCGAGACCGAGTACAAGCACCAGGTCGAGACCGACATCCGACCCTTCCACGACGTGCTGCTGGGCCTGTTCTTCATCACCATCGGCATGAAGCTGGACTGGCGCCCGGTGCTCGACCAATGGCTGCTGGTGCTGCTGATGACCACGCTGCCGGTGCTGGCCAAGTTCGCCCTGGTGGCGGCCCTGGCCAAGGCCTTCGGCGCCGCGCCCGGCGTGGCCTTGCGCACCGGCCTGTACCTGGCGCAGGCCGGCGAATTCGGCTTCGTGCTGCTGACACTGGGTGCCCAGAACCACCTGGTTGCGGCCAGTTGGGTCAGCCCGGTGCTGGCCAGCATGGTGCTGTCGATGCTGGCCTCGCCCTTCGTCATCCTGTACAGCAACCGGATCGTCAACCGGCTCAGCGCCAGCGACTGGCTGATGCAGTCGGTGGCGCTGACGACGATCGCCAGGCGCGCCATTGCGGCGGAGAAGCACGTGATCATCTGCGGCTATGGCCGCAGCGGGCAGAACCTGGCGCGCCTGCTGTCGCCCGAAAAGATCCCCTACATCGCGCTCGACCTCGACCCCGACCGCGTGCGCCAGGCCGCCGCCGCCGGCCAGAGCGTGGTCTTCGGCGATGCCGCGCGCCTGCAAAGCCTGATGGCGGCCGGCCTGGCCCGTGCGGCGGCGGTGGTCGTCAGCTACCACGACACCCCGTCGGCGCTGAAGATCCTGGCGCTGGTGCAGGCCCACGCGCCGACGGTGCCGGTCATCGTGCGTACCGTCGACGACAGCGACATCGACCGCCTGAGGGCAGCCGGCGCCACCGAGGTGGTGCCCGAAGCCATCGAAGGCAGCCTGATGCTGGCCGGCCATGCGCTGGCCCTGGTGGGCGTGCCGATGCAGCGCGTGATCCGCATCACCCGCGATGCGCGCGACGCCCGCTACAGCCTGCTGCGCGGCTACTTCCACGGCGCCGACGACGACACCGTCGAAGAACTGGCGCAAGCCCGGCTGCGGAGCGTGACGCTGCCGGTGGCCGCCCGCTGCCTGGGCGAAACCGTGGCCGACCAGGCTTTCCACGCGGTGGGCATCAGCGTCGTCTCGGTGCGGCGGGCCAGCGGCGGCGTGGTGGCGGCCGATCCCGGCCATGTGCTGGCCGGTGGCGACACGCTGGTGCTGTCGGGGCTGCCCGAAGCGCTGGCGCTGGCCGAGGAGAAGCTGCTGCGCGGCTGAAGCTCAGGCCGCCTCGCCGTGCTCGGCGGCCGCCTGGCGCAGGCAATCCATCAGGGTCTGCAAGGCCGGCGCGCGCGCCTGGTGGCGGTTCCAGCTCATGCCGATGGGTCGCAAGGGATCGGGCAGGGTCAGCGGCAACTGCGCGAGCCAACCCAGGCGGACGTAATGCCGGGCCACCGGCTGCGCCAGCAAGCCCAGCGCAGCCGACAACTGCAGGTAGCCGGTGATCACGTGCACCGACAGGGTCTCGATGGCGTCCTCGGGCGGCGTGATGCCATGGCGGCGCAAGGCGTTCTCGAGCGGCTCGCGCGACAGCGAACCGACCGGCGGCAAGACCCACGGGTAGGGCAGCAGGTCGGCCCAGGTGAGGGCCTCGCGACGCGCCAGCGGGTGGTGACGGCCGACGACGACGACGTTGTTCCCAGCGTACAGCGCCTCCTGCCCGAGGTCCTCGGAACCCTCGGGCTGGGTCAGCCGGCCGACGATGAGGTCGATGGCGCCGCGACGCAGTTCGGGCAGCAGGGCCTCCATCGAGCCCTCGTGGACCACCGCGCGGGTCTGCGGCGCGGCCTGTTTCAGCGCGGCCAGCGCCCGCGGTAGCAGGCCGGGGGTCATCGCCGGCAGGGCGCCCACCGTGACCTTGCCGGCGAAGCCCGATTGCAGCGCCTGCAACTCGTCGTGGGCCTGTGCCAGGCAGGCCAGCACCGCGCGCGCCTGGCGGATCAGGCACACGCCGTAGCTGTTGGGCACGACGCCTTTGGCGTTGCGATCGAAAAGCCTGAAGCCCAGGCCCTTCTCGAGCTGGGCCAGGGCCAGCGAGACCGCGGGTTGCGAGACATGCAGCCGGCTCGCCACCCGGCCGAGATGGCGCAGATCGTCCAGCGCCACCAGCAGGTGCAGCTGGCGGGGCTTGAGCTGCGCGCGCAGAAACCAGTCGAGCTGGGACATCGGGCGAGGGAGCTGTACGCAGGGCGCGGGCTCACATCATATGGATTTGCTTATGAAGAACAGAAAAAGATTCAGTTTTCTATTTATGTCCGGCAGCGCATGATCCGCGCCTTTGCAGACCGGACGCCCATGCACCCGCTACCCACCGCCCCGATCGTCGACGTCCACAACCACGTCATCGCCGCCGACACCACGGCCTACCCACACGACCCGATGGGCGGCCACGCGTCGCCCTGGTCGCAGGAACGGCCGGTCGACGCCGCCGGGCTGTTGCACGCCATGCAGGACGCCGGCGTGGCGCTTTCTGTCGTCGTGCAGGCCTCAACCTGCTACGGCCATGACAACCGCTACCTGGTCGACGCCGTCCAGGCCCAGCCGCAGCACTACCTGGGCGTCGGTTCGCTGGACATGCTGGCCGACGACGCGGTGGCGCGCATCGACCAGTGGATGGCGGCCGGCCTGAGCGGACTGCGCGTCTTCGTCGCCGGGCACACCGCCGCCGACCGCAGCATCCGGCTGGACGACCCGCGCACCTTCGCGGCTTGGGCCCATGCCAGCGAGCGGCGCATCCCGGTCTGCGTGCAACTGCGCGCCGACGGCCTGCCGCAGCTGGACGCGGTGCTGACGCGCTTCCCGCAGGCCATCGTGCTGCTGGACCACTTTGCCCGCCCCGAGATCGACGACGGACCGCCCTACGCCAAGGCGGCCTCGCTGTTCGCGCTGGCCCGCCACCCAGGACTGCACTTCAAGTTCACAACCCACAACGCGCGCGATTCGCGCCTGGGCCTGGCCACGCAAGCCAGCTTCTGCCGCGCCCTGGTCGACGCCTTCGGCGCCCAGCGCATCGCCTGGGGATCGAACTTCCCGGCTTCGTCGGGCAGCTTGGGCCAACTGCTGCAGGAGGCCCTGGAAGCCACGGCCGCGTTGAGCGAAGCCGAACGCGGGTGGATCTTCTCGCACACCGCCCACGCGCTCTACCCGGCGCTGTCGACGCTGGACGGAGCCCCTCGATGAGCGACCAGCCGACCTTCAAGACGCTGCTCAGCGAGTACCCGAACACGCGCGCCCTGCGCAGCGGCGCCCTGCGCCCGAGCGGCTTCAACTTCGAATTCGCCGACGTCAAGGTCGCCAACCGCGGCTTCAAGCGGGCCGTGCGCGAGCTCGAATTCGACGTCGCCGAACTGGCGCTGGTGACCTACTTCCAGGCCAAGGCCTACGGCAAGCCACTGGCCCTGCTGCCGGCCGTCGTCGGCGCCGGGCGCTTCCAGCACCACTGTCTGGTCTACAACGCCGAACGCCCGCGCGTCACGGTCGCCGGCCTGGCCGGCAAGCGCATCGGCATCCGCGCCCACGCGCAGACCACGGTCACCTGGGTCCGCGGCGTGCTGGCCAACGACTACGGCGTGCCGCTGGACCGCGTGCAGTGGACCACCTTCGAAGACGGCCACCTCGCAGAATTCGCCGACCCGTCCGGCTTCGAGCGCGCGCCGGCCGGCAAGACCATGGTCGGCATGCTGCTGGCCGGGGAACTGGACGCCGCCATCATCGGCACCGATCTGCCCGACGACCCGCGCCTGCAGCCGGTGCTGCCCGACCCGCACGCCGCCGCGCCGGCCTGGAGCGCGCGCCACGGCATGCTGCCGATCAACCACATGGTGGCCGTGCGCACCGAGCTGTGCCAGGAGCAGCCCGAGCGCGTGCGCGAGCTCTACCGCCTGCTGCTGGCCGGCAAGCAGCAGTCCGGCGTCACCGCCGTCCCCGACCTCACGCCTTACGGCGTGGAACCGAACCGGCGCGCGCTCGACCTGCTGGCGCGCTATGCCCAAGAGCAGGGCCTGATCCCGCAGGCCTACACGACCGACGAACTCTTCGGCGACTTCTACCGTCTCTTCCCGGACCAAGCCCCATGACATCCCGCATCGACCCCGCGCGCCGGCGCCTGATTGGCGCGCTGACCATGGCCAGCCTCGCCACCCAGGCGCGCGCGCAGTCCGGCGGCGGCGTGTCGCGCATCATCGTGCCCTTCGCCCCGGGCGGCGCCCGCGAGATGCCGGCGCGGGCGATCCAGAACGAGCTCAACAAGGCGATGGGCCAGAACTGGATCATCGACAACAAGCCGGGCGCCGGCGGCGCCATCGGCACGGCCTTCGTGGCCCAGTCGCCGCCCGACGGCAGGACGCTGGTGATGGCGGCGTCCAGCCACTTCGTCACGGCGGCGATGGGTCCGCGGCCCTTCTACGACCCGGTCAAGGACTTCATGCCGGTGGCCAACATCGGCAAGCAGAGCTATGTGCTCTTCGTCAACGCGGCGCTGCCGGTGAAGAACCTGGCTGACTTCATCCGCCACGCCAAGGCCCACCCCGGCGTGCTGAACTACAACTCGGCCGGCATCGCCAGCTCGACCCACCTGGCGATGGCCTACCTGGTGCACAGTGCCAGCATCGACCTGGTCCACATCCCCTTCAAGGGCACCGCCGAGGCCGCCAACGACGTGTCGGGCGGCCGCGGCCACGCCGTGATCATGCCGACCGCGGGCGTCGGCCCCTACCTGCAGGACTCTCGCCTGCGCGTGATCGGTGTGACCTCGGCACAGCGATCGCCGCTGCTGCCCCAGTTGCCGACGCTGGCCGAAGCAGGCCTGCCCGGCTACATCTTCGAATCGTGGTTCGGCCTGCTGGCGCCCAAGGGCACACCGGCGGCAACGGTGGAAGGCATCAACGCCGCCGTCAACAAGGTCGTGCTGCAGCCCGAGGTGGCGGAGCGCCTGCACAAGCTGGGCATCGAGACCGCCTACCTGAACGTCGAAGGCTTCAACAAGCTCTTCCTCGCCGACCGCGAGCTGATGTTCCGCATCGTCAAGGAATCGGGCATCACGCGCGAGTGAAAGCTGGCGCAGGTCGCCGCTACTTGCCGATGCAGAACCCCGCGAAGATCACCCCCAACAGCTCGTCGCTGCTGACCGCCCCGGTGATCTCGCCCAGCGCCCGGTGGGCCAGGCGCAACTCTTCGGCCAGTAGGTCGAGTGCGGTGTCGCGGGCGGCGGCATGGGCCTGCGCCTGCTGCAGGTGCACCGCTGTTCGGCGCAGCGCCTGCACATGGCGCTGGCGGGCGATGAACAGGCCTTCGGGGGCAGCCTGCCAGCCAGCTTGCTGCAACAGCGAAGCGCGCAATGCGTCCAGGCCGCTGCCGCTGCGCACCGACAGCGCGATGCCGCCAGCGGGCGTCGCCGTGCCGGGCAGGTCGGCCTTGTTGTAGACCTGCAGCAGCGGCACACCAGCCGGCAGGCGCGCAGCGATGGCGGCGTCGGCGGCCTGGTAATCGGTGTCGTTCAGCCGCCCCAGGTCGTGCAGGAAAAGCACGGCGTCGGCCTCGGCGATGGCGTCCCAGCTGCGGCCGATGCCGATGCGCTCGACCTCGTCACCGGCCTCGGCGTCACTGCGCAGGCCGGCGGTGTCGACGATGTGCAAAGGCACGCCCTCGATCTGGATGGTCTGGGCGATGCGGTCGCGGGTGGTGCCGGGTAGCGGGGTGACGATCGCCAGTTCGGCGCCAGCCAGTGCGTTCAGCAGCGAGCTCTTGCCCACATTGGGCTGGCCGGCAATCACCACCCGCAGCCCTTCGCGCAACAGCGCGCCCTGGCGCGCGCGGGCCAGGGCCTGCGCCACTGTCGCTTCGAGACCATCGAGCTGCGCCCGCGCGCCGGCCTTTTCCAGGAAGTCGATTTCCTCTTCCGGAAAGTCCAGGGTTGCTTCGACCAGCATGCGCAGCTGCAGCAGGCGCTCAGCCAGGCGGCCGATCTCCGCCGAAAAATCGCCGGCCAGCGAACGCGCCGCCGAACGCGCGGCGGCTTCGGTGCTGGCGTCGATCAGGTCGGCCACGGCCTCGGCCTGCGCCAGGTCGATCTTGTCGTTGAGGAAGGCGCGTGCTGTGAATTCACCCGGTTCGGCCAGGCGCAGGCCGGCCTGGGCCTGCAGGCAGCGCGCCAGCAGCAGTTGCAGCACCACCGGGCCGCCGTGGGCCTGCAGTTCGAGCACGTCTTCGCCGGTGTAGCTGTGCGGCGCAGGGAAATGGATGGCCAGGCCGCGGTCCAGCGCCTGCCCGTCGGCGTCGGCAAAGGCCAGCAGCGTGGCCTGCCGCGGGGCCAGCGCGCGGCCGCAGACGGCGGCGATCAGCGGTGCGAGGTCACGGCCCGAGGCCCGGACGATGCCCACCGCCCCACGGCCGGGGGCCGTGGCGATGGCCACGATGGGATCCTGGTGACGGCCCGGCAGGTCGCCGGGCGGGGAGGGGTCGGCGCGCATGTTCGACTGATTCTGGCGCGCGCCGCGGGCGTGTGGCGCGGGTGGAGCCTGAGCGGACGCTTCAAGGACGAAGAGGCCGATCGCTGGTACTCCTGAGCCGGATCTTGGGGAACCGGGTCGCCCGCATGCCGCTATGGTCGGCGCAAGTGGCGCCCGGCTCAACCCCTGTTCAGGGGAGGACCGAGCGCCAGGCGTGCGCTATTTCCCGAGCACGCCCAGTTGCTTGTTGATGAACCACTGCTGGGCGATCGACAGGATGTTGTTGGTCAGCCAGTACAGCACCAGACCGGCAGGGAAGAAGAAGAACATCACGCCGAAAGCCAGCGGCATGATCCACATCATCTTGGCTTGCACCGGGTCCGGCGGTGCCGGGTTCAGCCAGACCTGGAACAGCGACGACAGCGTCATCAACACCGGCAGGATGAACCAGGGGTCCTTGACCGACAGGTCGGTGATCCAGCCGACCCAGGGCGCATTGCGCATCTCGACGCTGGACAGCAGCACCCAGTACAGCGCGATGAAGAAAGGCATCTGCACGAAGATCGGCAGGCAGCCGCCCAGCGGGTTGACCTTCTCTTCCTTGTAGATCTTCATCATCGCCGCCTGCATTTCCTGCGGCTTGTCCTTGTAGCGTTCCTTCAGCTCGGCCACCTTGGGTGCCACGGCCTTCATCTTGCCCATGCTCTTGTAGGCGCTGGCGTTGAGCCAGTAGAAGGCGATCTTCAACAGGACGACCAGGGCCACGATCGCCCAGCCCCAGTTGCCGATGAAGCCGTGCAGCTTGTTCAGCAGCCAGAACAGCGGCTCGGACAGCACGCGCAGCCAGCCATAGTCCTTCACCAGGTGCAGGCCGGGTGCCAGCGCGGCGATCTTGGTTTCTTCCTGCGGGCCGGCGAACAGCGTGGCGTCCAGCGTCTTGCTGGCGCCCGGTGCCACTTCGCCCAGCGGCAAGACCATCGCGATGGTGTACTCGTTGTCGCCGATCTTGGCGGTGCGGAATTCACGCGGACCCGCCGCAGTCACCAACCAGGCCGATGCGAAATAGTGCTGGACCATCGCGATCCAGCCGCTGTCACCCGTCTTGTCGTGGTTCTCGCCGCCCTTGGCGATGTCCTTGAACTCGATCTTCTTGTACTTGCTGGCGTCGTTGTACATCGCCGGGCCGGTGAAGGTCGACGCCGGCGACAGCATGCTCGGCGGTCCGCCGTCGATATTGCCGTCGCGCGCCAGCTGCAGGTAGAGCTGCGGGGCCAGCGGTGTGCTGCCCTGGTTGACGAACTCGTGGCGCACGCCGATGGTGTATTCGCCGCGCTTCAGCGTGTAGGTCTTGATCAGCTTGCGGCCGTCATCAGCCGCCGATTCGAACTTCAAAGTCAGTTCCTGCGCACCCGCTGCCAGCGTGCGCTCGCCCGGCGCCACGCTCATCGGCGTCAGGTGGTTGGGCAGGGTGACGCCGGCCTGGGTGGTGATCAGGCCGGTTTGCGCCGTGTACAGGTGCTGCGCGCTCTGGTCCATCAGCACGACGTGCTGCGACGCCGCCGCGTCGTCGCGGTAGGCCAGCAGTTCCAGTCGGACCAGCGAGCCGCCCTGGCTGTCGAAGGTGGCCTTGACCACGTCGGTGGTCAGGGTCACGCGCTCACCGGCCGGCACTCCAGGGGCAGCCGGCGGCACGGCGGCAGCCGCGGGGGCCGTACCGGTCGCGACGGGTACGCCCGAAGCGCTTGGCAGGCCGACGGCCGCAGGCGACGGCGTCGCCGGCTTGGCCGTGACGGCCGGTCGCAGCAGGCTGCCGAACAAGGTCGGCTGGCCGGTGTGCTTGCCCCAGGCATCCCACAGCAGGACCAGCGACATCAGGAAAACTACCCACAGGATGGTGCGGCGCATGTCGGTCATGGAGTCTTTCGGATCGGTGGGGTCAGGGCGGTCGGCTGCTCACGGTCGGCGGGCCGCCCACGCGTGAAGAGGCCGGCGCCTGGAAATCGGAAGGTGTCGGGCACCGGGTCGTGGCCCCCCTGGCAAGCCGGGTGACAGCGGAGGATGCGCCCGGCGCTGAGCAGGCTGCCGCGCGCGGCGCCGTGCCTTTCCAGCGCCTGCAGGGCGTAGGCCGAGCAACTGGGTTCGAAACGGCAGACGTTACCGACCCAGGGTTTGAGCAGCAGGCGGTAGGCACGAACCAGACCGCCCAGCACTTGCCGGGGCCACAAGGTGAAGTCGGTGGCACCCATGTTTCAGACGACGGCCCGTGCCAGCAAGGCTTCGAGCTCGGTGCGCGCTGCAGCAGCCAGCACCACCGAGCGGGCCGAGATGAAATCCTGCTTGGCGAAGGGCGCTCGCAGCCGGACCAGCCACAGCCCTGCCGGCAGCGTCGGGCCCCAGCGCTGGAAGGCGCTGCGCACCTGCCGCTTCAGCAGGGTCCGCGTCACTGCCCGGCGGGCATGCCGCTTGGGCACCACACAAGCGAACCAGAGCCCGCTCAGGACCGCTTCCGGGAAGTCATCCACAACTTGGGGACAGCTCAGTGCGCTGCCTGTGGATAACTCTGTATCGATGGCGGTCTTGGCCCGCCAGATGCGGGGCAAGGGGGCCGCAACCAGGTGGTGCAAGGCGAAGTGCGTGCTCCGCGAGCGCGAACGCGTGGCGAGCACGCGCTCGAAATCAGCCTTGTGGACGATGCGGTCCATCAGGCGTGTCGCTGGATGCCGGGAGGCACCGCCCATGGCGCAGGCTGGCCAGGCAGCCCGGCGGCGGTCTTCAGATGCAGGGAAGGGCTGGGCCGGTGCGAAATCAGACCGCCAGACGCTTGCGGCCCTTGGCGCGCCGGGCGTTGATGACGGCGCGGCCACCGCGTGTCTTCATGCGAACCAGAAAACCGTGGGTGCGGGCACGGCGGATCTTGGAAGGTTGGTAGGTGCGCTTCATGACGGGCTCTCAAGTCTTGGGCCTGTTGGGGGCTGGCCCCCAGGCTTTACGGGTGAAAAGAATTCGGGAAACCCATGATTACAGCAAAAAAACCCAATCCAGTCAAACACTTGCACCACAGACTGGGCCACACGACAGGGCTTGACGGCTGGCCCGAAGTTGTGGATAACCTCGTTCCGCCGGTCGTCAGGGAACCCAGAATCGGCGGCTCCTGAAAGAAGATGTCCACAATGAGCCTCGACCTGTGGCAACGCGGTTGCGAACAACTCGCCGCCGATTTGCCCGAACAACAATTCAACACCTGGATCCGGCCGCTGTCGGCCTGCGAAGGCGACGACCTGGCCGTCGTCGCCGTTCAGGTGCCCAACCGCTTCAAGCTCGACTGGATACGGTCGCAGTACGCGGCCCGCATCGAAGCCGCCCTGAGCAGGGTCGCCGGGCAGCCGGTGAGGCTCGAACTGACGCTGGCACCGCGCAGCGATGCGCCGTCGACGTCACGCCATCCGGGTGCCAACGGTCCGGCCAGCGTGGCCACGCTGGCTGCGCACGCGCTGGAACGCGCGGCCAGCGGCCACGGCCTTGCGCAACAGGGCCAGGCCAGCCACAGCGGCGCGCCCGCCAGCACGCCGCACCGCCTGAACACCGCGCTGACCTTCGACACCCTGGTAGCCGGCCGTGCCAACCAGATGGCCAGAACGGCCGCCTTGCACGTGGCCGGTGCGCCTGGCATCACCTACAACCCGCTGTTCATCTACGGCGGCGTCGGTCTGGGCAAGACCCACCTGGTGCATGCCGTCGGCAACGCGCTGCTGAAGGACAAGCCAGGTGCCCGGGTGCTCTACCTGCACGCCGAACAGTTCATCAGCGACGTGGTGAAGAACTACCAGCGCAAGACCTTCGACGAGCTGAAGGCCAAGTACCACAGCCTGGATCTGCTGCTGATCGACGACGTCCAGTTCTTCGCGGGCAAGGACCGCACGCAGGAAGAGTTCTTCAACGCCTTCGAGGCGCTGCTGACGAAGAAGGCCCACATCATCATGACCAGCGACACCTACCCCAAGGGGCTGGTGGACATCGATGAGCGGCTGACCAGCCGCTTCGACGCCGGTCTGACGGTCGCCATCGAGCCGCCCGAGCTGGAAATGCGCGTGGCGATCCTGATGCGCAAGGCGCTGGCCGAAGGCACCGAGATGCCCGAGGACGTGGCCTTCTTCATCGCCAAGAACGTGCGCGCCAACGTGCGCGAACTCGAAGGCGCGCTGCGCAAGGTGCTGGCCTACAGCCGCTTCAGCCACAAGGACATCAACATCAACCTGGCGCGCGAAGCGCTGAAAGACCTGTTGAGCATCCAGAACCGGCAGATCGGCGTCGAGAACATCCAGAAGACGGTGGCCGACTTCTACAAGATCAAGGTCGCCGACATGTACAGCAAGAAGCGGCCGGCCAGCATCGCCCGGCCGCGGCAGATCGCCATGTACCTGGCGAAGGACATGACCAAGAAGAGCCTGCCGGAGATCGGTGAACTCTTCGGTGGCCGCGACCACACCACCGTGCTGCATGCGGTGCGCAAGATCGGTGCCGAACGGGGCGTCAACCCCGAGCTGAACCAGCAGCTGCACGTGCTGGAGCAGACGCTGAAGGGCTGACCGGCGGGGCCTGCTGCACACAGGCCCTGAAAAGCCTGTGGAGAAAGCTGGCACAACAGCCGGCTTGTCCACAGGCCCAGCGCCGACACCGAAGTTATCCCCTTTTGCGGTACACCAGCCACCCGCCACCACACACAGGGTTCACCGTCTCGTAAGCCTTTGATGGAAAAGGCGAAAATAGGCTTGTCCCCAGATCCGGGGCTGCTCTACCAGCTACTACCAAGTTAAAAAGAGAGAGATCACATGATTGTTCTCAAAGCCGCCCAGGCCCAGGTGCTGGCAGCCTTGCAGGCCGTGGCCGGCATCGTCGAGCGTCGGCACACGCTGCCGATCCTGGCCAACGTGCTGATGCGCAAGACCGGCGACAGCATCGAGTTCACGACCAGCGACCTCGAGATCCAGGTTCGCACGCAAGCCACCCTGGGGGGCGAGGAAGGGGCCGTCGCGACGACGGTGGGGGCTCGCAAGCTGATCGACATCCTGAAGAGCCTGCCGGCCGATCAGGTGGTGACGCTGACGGCGGCGCAGAACAAGCTGACGCTGCAAGGCGGCAAGAGCCGTTTCACGCTGCAGACGCTGCCAGCGGACGACTTCCCGCTGGTCAACGAAAGCGTCGACTTCGGCCCGGCCTTCTCGGTGCCGCAGAAGACGCTGCGTGCGCTGATCAACCAGGTGCACTTCGCGATGGCGGTGCACGACATCCGCTACTACCTGAACGGCATCCTGTTCATCGCCGAAGGCAGGACGCTGACGCTGGTGGCCACCGACGGCCACCGCCTGGCGTTGGCGCAGGCCACCCTCGAAGCCGACGTGCCGAGCAAGCAGGAAGTCATCCTGCCGCGCAAGACTGTGCTGGAATTGCAGCGCCTGCTGGAAGACAAGGAAACCGCGATCGAAATGCGCTTCGCCAACAACCAGGCCAAGTTCCTTTTCAGCGGCATGGAATTCGTCACCAAGCTGGTCGAGGGCAAATTCCCCGATTACAACCGCGTGATTCCGAAGAACCACAAGAACAGCGTCACGCTGGGCCGGGCACCGCTGCTGTCGAGCCTGCAACGCGCGGCCATCCTGACGTCGGACAAGTTCAAGGGCGTTCGCGTCAACGTCGAGCCGGGCGTGCTGCGGATTGCATCGAGCAACGCCGAGCAGGAAGAAGCCAAGGAAGAACTGGAAATCGATTACAGCGGTGACAGCATCGAGATTGGTTTCAATGTGACTTACCTGATCGATGTGCTGGCCAACAGCAACGACGAGATGGTGAAGCTGGAATTGCAGGACAGCGCGGCCAGTGCCTTGTTCAGCTGGCCGGCTCAACCCGGTTTCAAATACGTCGTGATGCCGATGCGAATCTAGCGGCAATGCCGCTTGCGGCATGAAAGTCCAGCGGGCTGCGGCCCGCTGCAGCGTTTTTGAAGGGTCTCGCAAAAGGGACCAGGACGGAAGAGAAGCCACGATGACCGAAGACAAGAAGCCCGATGACGGCGTTACCCAACGCGCCGTGCCTGCCGCAGAAGGCCAGGCTGCCAGCACCGGCAATGAAGCGAGCGCCGCCTATGGCGAAGGCAGCATCCAGATCCTGGAAGGCCTGGAAGCCGTGCGCAAGCGGCCCGGCATGTACATCGGCGACACCTCCGATGGCACCGGCCTGCACCATCTCGTTTTCGAGGTCGTGGACAACGCCATCGACGAAGCCTTGGCCGGGCATTGCGACGACATCACCGTCACCATCCACAGCGACAACAGCATCAGCGTCATCGACAACGGCCGCGGCATACCGACCGGCGTGAAGATGGACGACAAGCACGAACCCAAGCGCAGTGCGGCTGAAATTGCGTTGACTGAATTGCACGCCGGCGGCAAGTTCAACCAGAACAGCTACAAGGTATCGGGCGGGCTGCACGGCGTGGGCGTCAGTTGTGTCAATGCCTTGAGTAAATGGCTGCGGCTGACGGTTCGCCGCGAAGGCAAGGTACACAGCATCGACTTCAAACGCGGCTTCACGCAGGACCGTGTGATCGAATTGCGCGACGGTGTCGAAACCAGTCCGATGAAGATCACCGGCGAAACCGAATTGCGCGGCACCGAGGTGCATTTCCTACCCGACGAAACGATTTTCACGCACATCGATTTCCATTACGACGTGCTGGCCAAGCGCCTGCGCGAATTGAGCTTCCTGAACAACGGCGTGAAGATCCGCTTGGTCGATGAGCGCAATGCCCGCGAAGACAACTTCGCTTTCGCCGGTGGCGTCAAGGGCTTTGTCGGTTTCATCAACACCGGCAAGAAGGTGCTGCACCCGAATATCTTCCACGCCATGGGCGACAAGCTCAGCGACCAGCAGACCAATATCGGCGTCGAAGTGGCCATGCAGTGGAACGACGGTTACGCCGAGAACGTCCTCTGCTTCACCAACAACATCCCGCAACGCGACGGTGGCACCCACCTGACCGGCCTGCGCGCGGCGATGACGCGGATCATCAACAACTACATCAACGAGAACAAGATCGCCGAAAAGGCCAAGGTCGAGATCGCTGGCGACGACATGCGCGAGGGCTTGGCCTGCGTCGTCAGCGTCAAGGTGCCCGAACCCAAATTCAGCAGCCAGACCAAAGACAAACTGGTCAGCAGCGAAGTGCGCGGCCCGGTCGAGGACATCGTCAGCAAACTCCTGCACGACTGGCTGCAGGAAAACCCGCTCGATGCCAAGATCATCTGCGGCAAGATCGTCGACGCCGCGCGGGCCCGCGAAGCCGCCCGCAAGGCCCGCGAGATGACCCGCCGCAAGGGCGTGCTCGACGGCCTGGGCCTGCCCGGCAAACTGGCCGACTGTCAGGAGAAAGACCCTGCGCAATGCGAGATCTACATCGTCGAAGGTGACAGCGCCGGCGGCAGCGCCAAGCAGGGCCGCGATCGCAAGTTCCAGGCGATCCTGCCCTTGCGCGGCAAGATCCTGAACGTCGAGAAAGCGCGCTACGAGCGGCTTCTGAGCAGCGATTCGATCGTCACGCTGATCACCGCTCTGGGTACCGGCATTGGTGTCGAAGACTTCAACATCGACAAGCTGCGCTACCACCGCATCATCATCATGACCGACGCCGACGTCGACGGCGCCCACATCCGCACCCTGCTGCTGACCTTCTTTTACCGCCAGATGGCCGAACTGGTCGAGCGCGGCCACATCTACATCGCGCAGCCACCGCTTTACAAGGTCAAGCTCGGCAAGCACGAGGAATACCTGAAGGACGGTCTGGCGCTCGACGCCTTCCTGCTGAACGTCGCACTCGATGGCGCCAGCGTGATGCCCGACGGCGCCGCCAGCGGAGGCCGCCCGGCCATCGACGGCAGCGCGCTGGAAACCCTGGCTCGCCGCTATCTGGTGGCCAACGCGGTCAGTGAACGGCTGAGCAACTGGATGGACGTCGACGCCGTGCGTGCCATCAGCAGCGGCTTGACGCTGAACCTGGACACGCTGGAAGCTGCCGAGACCAGCGCCAGCGCGCTGCAGGCGGTGCTGAAGGACGCGATGGTCAGCGCCGAATTCGACGCCCGCAGCGACAAGCACCTGCTGCGCATCAGCCGCCGCCACCACGGCAACGTGAAGAGCAGCGTCATCAGCGCCGACTTCGTGCACGGTGCCGACTACGCCGCCCTGGCCGACGCCGGCCTGTCCTTCCTGGGGCTGCTCGGGCCCGATGCCCTGGTGCGTCGCGGCGAGGGCGAGAAAGCCAAGGAAGCCAAGGTCGGCGATTTCCGGAGCGCAATGGCCTGGCTGATGGCGCAAGCCGAGTCCAGCGTCGGCCGCCAGCGCTACAAGGGTCTGGGCGAAATGAATCCCGGCCAGCTGTGGGAAACGACGATGGACCCCACCGTGCGCCGCCTGCTGCGGGTGCAGATCGACGACGCCATCGAAGCCGACCGCGTGTTCACGATGCTGATGGGCGACGAGGTCGAACCGCGGCGCGATTTCATCGAATCGAACGCTTTGCGGGCGGCGAACATCGACGCGTGAATCCGCACAGGCTGCGAGGGCGTGGCCGGCCGAGACCCTTGCGTGACGTCGGGATTGGCAGGAACTTTCAGTAAATACTGAAAGTTCAATCAGAATTCAGGCTTCGCAAAGCCGGTACCCATCCACAGCATGAGCACGCTCACTCCCCTGGTCGCCGCCTTCGTTGGCCACTTCGGCGAGATGGGCAGTCGCTGGGGCATCAACCGCACGGTCGGCCAGATCTACGCGCTGATTTTCGTCTCACCCGCGCCGCTGCACGCCGACGACATCGCCGACAAGCTGGAGTTCAGCCGCGGCAACGTCAGCATGGGCCTGAAGGAATTGCAGGCTTGGCGGCTGGTTCGACTGCGCCACTTTCCGGGCGACCGGCGTGAGTACTTCGAAGCGCCCAGCGACGCCTGGGAGATCTTCCAGACGCTGGCCGAAGAGCGTCGCCGCCGAGAGATCGAGCCCACGCTGTCGATGCTGCGCAATGCCTTGCTCGAAACGCCGGCCACCGACGCCGACCGGGTGGCCCAGCAACGCATGAAGGGCATGCACGACGTGATCGAACTGATGACGACCTGGTTCGACGACGTGCAGCGGCTGGATCAGCAGACGTTGTCGCAGCTGATGAAGATGGGCTCCAAAGTGCAGCGGGTGCTGGAGTTCACGGGCAAATTGAGGTCTTCAAGCAAGGAGTAGCACGGTGGACGCACTCATCCTGGCGCGCATGCAATTCGCGGCCAACATCACGTTTCACATCCTGTTTCCCACCATCAGCATCGCGTTAGGCTGGACGCTGCTGTTTTTCCGAACCCGCTGGCTCAGGACCGGCGACAGCGCCTGGCTGATGGCCTACCGCTTCTGGACCAAGGTCTTCGCACTGACTTTCGCCTTGGGCGTGGTCAGCGGCATCACGATGAGCTTCCAGTTCGGCACGAACTGGCCGGGCTTCATGGAACGCGTGGGCAATATCGCCGGGCCACTGCTGGGCTACGAGGTGTTGACCGCCTTCTTCCTGGAAGCCACCTTCCTGGGCGTGATGCTCTTCGGCCACGGCAAGGTCAGCGAACGCGTGCACCTGCTGGCCACTTTCCTGGTGGCCTTCGGCACGACGGTCAGTGCCTTCTGGATCCTTGCCTTGAATTCGTGGTTGCACACGCCGGCGGGTTACGAAATCCGCGGTGATGGCGCAAGCGGCGAATTCTTCGTGCGTTCGTGGGTGGAGGTGGTGTTCAACCCGTCGCTGCCCTACCGGCTGACGCATGTGCTGCTGGCATCGGGCTTGACGGTGGCCTTTCTGCTGGCCGGGGTCAGCGCCTGGCAGTTGCTCAAGGGCAAGGCGAACGCGTCCACCGCCAGAGCCCTGCGCACGGGGTTGACGGTGGCGGCGGTGTTGATCCCGATGCAGATCGTGGCCGGCGATATGCACGGGCTGAACACCCTGCAGCACCAGCCACAGAAGATTGCCGCGATGGAAGGCGTCTGGGACACCGAGCGCGGCGCCCCGCTGCTGCTCTTCGCGGTGCCCGACGAGGCCACGCGAAGCAACCACTTCGAGATTGGCATTCCCAAGTTGGCGGCGCTGATCCTCAAGCACGACGCGGCTGCCGAGATCCGTGGGCTGAACGAGTTTCCCGGTGCGCACCCGCCCGTGAAGCCCCTGTTCTACGGCTTTCGCGTGATGGTGGGCACGGGCATGCTCATGCTCGCGTTCAGCTGGGCGGGCCTGTGGCTGTACCGCCAGCGCGGCTGGACGGCCGAGCGCCTGCCACGCCCGCTGCTGTGGGGCCTGACGGCCATGACCTTTTCGGGCTGGCTGGCCACGGTGGCGGGCTGGTATGTCACCGAGATTGGCCGGCAACCCTTCATCGTGTTCGGCCTGATCCGGGTCGACGAGGTGGCATCGCGGGTGCCCAGCCCGATGATCGCGTTGACGCTGGCGCTCTACGTCACGGTCTACCTGGCCCTGATCGTGGCCTACATCGCAGTGGTGAAGTACATGGCTGGCAAACCGGTGGACATGTCCATCGCCCCCATCCCCCGGCCCCGCCGGGTGTCGGCCGGGGTGGCGTCATGAACTGGGCGCAGGCGCTGCCGGTGATCTTCATGGGCCTGATGGGCCTGGCCATGCTGGCCTATGTGGTCCTGGATGGCTACGACCTGGGCGTGGGACTCTTGCTGCCGCGCGCCAGCGATGCCGACAAGGACACGATGATCGCCAGCATCGGCCCCTTCTGGGACGCCAACGAGACCTGGCTGGTGCTGGGCGTGGGCATCCTGCTGATCGCCTTCCCGAAGGCGCACGGCGTGATCCTGACTGCGCTGTACCTGCCCGTGGCGCTGATGCTGGTGGGGCTGATCCTGCGCGGCGTGTCCTTCGACTTTCGCGTCAAGGCGCAGGACAGCCACAAGCCTCTGTGGAACTTCGCCTTTTTCGCCGGCTCGGGCCTGGCGGCGGCCTCGCAGGGCTGGATGCTGGGTCGCTACATCACCGGCTTGGCCGAGGGCTGGCCCTATCTGCTGTTTGCCGCGGCCATCGCGCTGATGCTGCCAGCTGCCTATGTGCTGCTGGGCGCCTGTTGGCTGATCATGAAGACCGAAGGCGAACTGCAATGGTTGGCTGTGCGCTGGGCCAAGACCGCCTGGGTTCCGGTGGTGCTGGGCATGGGCTTGATCTCGCTGGCCACACCCGCGGTCAGCGAGACCGTGCGGGCCAGGTGGTTCGTGATGCCGCAGATCATCGCGCTCTTGCCCATCCCCATCGTCACCCTGCTGGCCCTGATTGGCGCACGCGCCCTGCTCAATTCGCACCGCGTGCGCGGCAAGTTGTGCTGGCTGCCGTTCGGGCTGGTGGTGACGGTGTTCGTGCTGGGCGCTCTGGGGCTGGCCTACAGCCTGTTTCCCTATGTGGTGATGGACCGCCTGACGATCTGGCAGGCTGCCAGCGCCACCGAATCACTGGCCGTCATCCTGGTCGGTTGCGCGATCACCGTGCCCGCCATCGTCGGCTACACGATCTTTTCCTACCGCGTCTTCTGGGGCAAGGCCGGCGAGCTCAATTACGCCTGAACCCTGCGTGTCCTGCGCAGGCCCAGCGCGGTCAGCGCGATTCGCCCTGCGCCCTCGCCGTCCTGTGTGCCCCAGGCGCAGCTGGCCAGTTGCCAGGAGCCGGCAGCATCAGCGGCCAAAACGCTGGAAAGTAGACTGCGGTTCGACGGCCAAATCCCGTTGCCAACCGGTCTGCCCCGATGCGCTTTTCCCCCTGTCGCCTGTCCACCCGTGCCGTCCTGGGCGGTTTGGTGTTTGCCACCCTCAGCGCCCTGACGGCCGAAGCGCCCGCGTCGCAGCCCGCCGCCGGACCGCTCACCACGCTGGCCGAGCGCAGCGGCTTCAAGCAGACCGGCCGTTACGCCGAAGTGCAGGCACTTTGCCTAGCCTTCGCCCGGCGCTACCCGCGTCAGGTTCGCTGCGAGCGCTTCGGCCGCACGCCCGAGGGCCGGCCCATGCAGGTGCTGGTGGTCACACGCAGCGGCGCCCTCAGCCCGGCCGATGCAGCCCGCCGCCACCTGCCCGTCACCCTGGTTCAGGGCGGCATCCACGCGGGCGAGATCGACGGCAAGGACGCCGGCTTCCTGGCCCTGCGACAGATCCTGGATGGCGAGGCCGGGGCCGGCGTGCTGGACCACCAGGTGCTGCTCTTCGTGCCGGTGTTCAATGTCGACGGTCACGAGCGCTTCGGCGCCTGGAATCGCCCCAACCAGCGCGGCCCCGAAGCCATGGGCTGGCGCACGACCGGCCAGAACCTCAACCTGAACCGCGATTACGCCAAGGCCGACGCGCCCGAGATGCAGGCCATGCTGGCCCTGGTTCAGCGCTGGGACCCGCTGGCCACCGTCGACCTGCACGTCACCGACGGCGCCCAGTTCGAGCACGACGTGGCCATCCAGGTCGAACCCCTGCACAGCGGCGACGAGGGTCTGCGCGACGCCGGTCGTGCGCTGCGTGACGGTGTCATCGCTGCGCTGTCGGTTCAGGGTTCGCTGCCACTGCCCTTCTACCCGTCGCTGCGGGTGGAGGACGATCCTGCTTCAGGCTTTGTCGACAGCGTGTCGCCACCGCGCTTTTCCACCGGCTACTTCGCCTGGCGCAACCGTTACGCCATGCTGGTCGAAACGCACTCGTGGAAGGACTATCCGACCCGTGTGCGCATCACCCGCAACACGGTGCTCGCCGTGCTGGACCAGGTGGCCCGCCACGGCGCCGGTTGGCGGGCCGCGGCCGATGCCGCTGACCAGCGCGCGCTGAAGTTGGGCGGGCAGGACGTGACCCTGGATTGGACGGCCAGTGCGCAGCAGCGCCTGATCGACTTCCGGGGTTACGCCTACACCCGCACGGCCTCCGACATCTCGGGCGCACTGATGACGCGCTACGACGAAACGAGCCCCCAGGTCTGGCAGGTGCCGATGCGCGACGACCTGCAGCCCAGAGCCGTGGTGGTAGCGCCCCGGGGCGGCTACCTGGTCGCGCCGGCGCATGCTGCGGCCGTGGCGGCCAAGCTGGGACAGCACGGCATCGCGTCGAAAGTGCTGGGCGTGGCGCTTGCGGCGGGCCCTTTGCAGGTTTTCCGTGCCAGCCAGACCCAATTTGCTGCGCGCTCGTTCGAGGGCCACCAGGCGCTGACGCTCACTGGGGAGTGGTCGACCGAGCAGCGGACAGTGCCCGCCGGCAGCCTTTTCGTGCCCATCGCCCAGCCACGGGCCCGGCTCGTCATGGCCCTGCTGGAGCCGGCAGCGCCCGACGCTCTCGTGCGCTGGGGCTGGTTCAACAATGCCTTCGAGCAGAAGGAATACATGGAGCCGTACGTGGCCGAAGATGTGGCCCGCACTCAACTGGCTGCCGACCCGCAGGTGGCCGCGCAGTTCCGCCAGAAGCTGGCCGAGGACCCGGCCTTTGCCGCCAGCCCCGAACAGCGGCTGGCCTTCTTCGAGCGGCGTCATCCGTCCTGGGACGATCGCTTCAACCTTTACCCGGTGCTGCGCACGGAGGCGGTGCCGGCACGCTGAGCCAACAGAGGACACCGAAACGGCCGAACAGGCGCATCCATGACCCTGCCCATTGCTGTCCTGGCCACGGCCCGCAGCAGTGCCCCCGACTTAAGGGGGAGGGATGTCGAGATTTATTACGGTTGATTTGAGCCGTCGCTGGTACCATTCACTTACTAATTTCGATGCCCGCAGCCGGTCGCTGCTTGCCGAGTGCGGGCCTGGAAGGGTGAATTCAGTGAAGCGGTTGAAAACCTTGGCGGCTGAACATCCTCGATGACGTTGTCTCGGCCTTGATTGCATTTAGAAGTCTGCTTATGGCAATTTTCTTGCGGTCCTGGTTCCAACCCAATCCACTCACCGGAAAAAAAATGTCAAAGCCCTTTCGCTCCGCACTGTTCGCCGCCACTGTCGCTCTGTTTGTCGGCACGGGCGCCCAAGCTGCCATCGTTACGTCGCTGTACAGCACGGGTCTCACGGCCGGAGGCACGACCCAGTTGGCCGGCGCCACAGATGCGCATTACATAGTGGTCGAGAATGGCTTGGCTTCGGCGGTGGTGGTGAGCGACCCAGCCTACTTTCCCAATGATGCGCAGTCGCAGTGGATCTGGCAGCAGGCTGATGGCCTTCCAGTCAACGTTACGCGCACTTTCCGAACCACTTTCGATCTGACGGGTTTCGACTTCACCACCGCGTCCATCACCGGCCTGTGGGGCACCGACAACTTCGGTGAGGACATCACCATCAACGGCGTGAGCACCGGCATTGCTTTGCCTGGGATGGTGTCTAGCAACTACACTTCGTTGAACGCATTTTCAATTGCCAGCGGTTTCCAGGCTGGCATCAATACGCTGGAGTTCAGGGTCCGCGACGTTGGGGTCATTGCCGGCTTCCGCGCCCAGCTGACGGGCGAGGCTGACATCTTGTCGGCCGTACCTGAGCCTGGCACCTTGGCGCTCGCTGCGCTGGGTTTGTTCGTTGCAGCCTCAGCGCGGTCACGCAAGCCAAGCTGAGGCGCGGGCCACGGGCCGGTGGCGGCCCAGGAGCTCCTGATCGTCGGCGCCGTCCGCGTGGTAGAGCGCGTGGCCGAGAGGTCTTGAGGCAATAGGGCTCGATTGTGTGAAGACATGCGTGGAATTCACGAATGCCAGACGCTTTCGGTTTAGTGCCGACATCCGAGCGACTATTGCGTTCATTCCTTCGAATTAGTCGCCTCGGGGCAACCAAGAGTTGCAAGTTCAGGTGCACACACCAGGCATTCAGGAGCGCCCGCTGCTGGCCGGGCTTGTGAGCTCGGCGCCCGCCCAAACGCAGCAATGGGTTCAAGGCTCGGCAAGCGACTGGGCGCACGAGACCTTTCAGGTGGCCAGGACCCAGGCCGACGGGAAGCTGCCCAAGCCGGATCCAGACGGGCTTTTCGCATGGGTGGCACCGCAAACGTGCCGCTGCTGTCCCTCGCCGCACAAGTCCGAGCGTCTGCCTCGCAGGGTATCCGCTAGGGCACCGAGTCAAAGACTTGTCACAGACTGTCTCGGTCGGGCTGAACACCTGACCGAGCAGACCGTTGTCAACAAAAAGACGAGGAGACAAAATGAAAAAACGCCATCCGCGATTGCTTTCTTCAACCGGCAGATCACTGGGTTTGTCCTGCGGCATCACGCTCATCGCAGCGGCAGTGCTGAGCGCCTGCGGTGGCAGTGATTCGAGCACGCCGCCGCCGGCACCCACACCGACGCCAGCGGCCGTCGTATCGGCGCCCACCGTTTCGGTGCTCTCCTCGCCGGCTCACCGGGTCAGCGGCGGTAGCGCGCTGGTCGATATCACGATGCCCGCGAATGCCACCGCGTCAGATGCCCTGGTGGTCACGGCGAACGGCAAGGACGTGACGTCAACCTTCAAGGCCAGCACCACGACGGGTCACCTGTCGGGCCTGGTGACGGGTCTCGCAGCCGGCGACAACGCGCTGGTCGCCAAGGTCGGCAATTCGGCAGCGACCACCTTGACCCTGACCAATTACTCGATAGCCGGCCCGATTTCATCAGGGCCCTACGTCACGCCCTTCGTCTGCCAGACCAGCACCTTGGCTTTGCCGGACGGGACCAAGCTGGTGGCCACGGCCAATGACCCCAACTGCTCGGCGGCGACCAATGTGCAGTACCAGTATCGGACCACCGGCGATGTCTACAAGACCTTGACGGATACCACCAAGGTTCCGGCCGATGTGAAGATGATCAAGAACGCCGCCGGGGTGTCCGTTCCCTACATCGTGCGGGTCGAAACCATGACCATCGACCGGGGGATCGCGCAGATCACGATGCTCTTCGATCCGACGACCGATGTCGAACCGACACCGGCCACGCCGCCCAAGAACTGGAACAAACGTCTGGTGTACGGCCACGGAACCGGCTGCATGGGCGGTTGGTACATCCAAGGTGGCGTGTGGGGCTACAACCCCATGAACGACACTTGGCTGTCGCGCGGCTACGCGGTGGCCAACAACACCTTGAACCATCCGACCAACAGTTGCAACCAGGTGATCGCGGCCGAAGCCGCGTCGATGACCAAAGAGTATTTCATCAAGCGCTTTGGCGCGCCGGTCTACACGATTTCCACGGGTACTTCAGGCGGTTCGATTGCCAGCGTCCAACTGGGCGACATGTTCCCGGGACTCTTTGACGGCGCCCTGGTTGATGCCAGCTTCCCTGATGTGATCACGATTGCGCAATCAGCGACCGATGCCCATCTGCTGTCCAACTACTTCGCCAGCAGTTCCCCGTCTGCGGCTTCGTTCACCGCCCAGCAGAAGGCGCTGGTCTCGGGCTACGCAGCGGAAATGACCTTGGTTGCTGCCGGCAATCAGATGGGTCGAACCGACCCCGTACCGGGACGGCTGGCGCCGGTCTTTGCGGGCGTTGCGAATTACGCCTCTGCCGTCTGGAATGCGGTGGTGCCCGCCTCCATGCGCTATGACCCGAACGCATCGCCGCCTAATTTTGCCGGTGCTAGACCCACCATTTACGACATCGGCGTCAACGTCTATGGCAAGCAAGTCAATCCGCTGGATCCATCCGGCAAGACGACCATCGGCTCACGGACTTATGACAATGTGGGCGTGCAATATGGCTTGTCAGCGCTCAACGCCGGCACCATCACGGTCACGCAATTCCTGGACTTGAACGCCAGCATTGGTGGCTTTGATACGGACGCCAATCCAGTCCCCAATCGCAGCGTTGGTAACGATGGCGCCATCCTGCGCGCCAACCAAGGCGGCTTGCTGCTGAGCGCCAGTTCGGGCTTGGCGTCGATGCCGGTGCTGGACGTCACCAATATCTATTCGGAAGACACCAACAATTACCACTTGCAATGGGAGCACTTTGCAGTTCGTGAGCGCTTGATCCAAGCCAATGGAAACGCTGACAACTATGTGATGTGGCGTGGCGGACCGGGCACCGGGCCCACCGCGACCAACCCCGCCGCGATCATTGCAGCGCTCAGCCCCAATGCGATAGCCGCCTTCGAAAAATGGATGGAGGCCATCGTCGCCGACAAGTCGTCTGATCCGCAGCGGACCAAAGTCATCCGCAACAAGCCGGCCGAACTGGTTGACGGTTGCTTTGACAAGTCGACGCCGCCGCAATTCATTGCCGAGAAGCAGACTTTGGGCACGGGTGGAACCCAGTGCAATATCTTGTGGCCTTCGTACCGCTTCCCGCGCATGGAGGCGGGCGGACCGCTGGCATCCAACAACCTGAAGTGCCAGCTGAAGCCGCTGGACCTCGCAGACTACAAGGCCACCTTCAGTGCAGCCGACTTGAGCCGCCTGCGTGCCATATTCTCGACCGGTGTCTGCGACTTCAGCAAGCCGGGCGTCAATTTCACGAAGGTCGTTCCCTGGGCTTCCTTCGGTCCGTCCAAAACCAACCTGGTGTTCGACATCACAGCACCTTGAGTTGAATATTCGTCGATGAGCGATAGAGCCCACAATTTTCCCTTGTGGGCTCTTTTTTTGAACCTGTTCTGCGTTGGCGCAATGACCCCGACTTGCGGTGCTTCACAGCGCAGACCAGGACCGCCAGCATCAGCGCATAGAATTCAAGCCCTTTCAAGGCTGTCACCATGTCCGAAAAATTCGCGCTGAGCACCAAGAACCGAATGATCAAGATCTACGGCGGCGGCATTGCCATCTTCGTCGTGATCTTCGCTTCGATCAGTGCGCTGACTGTATTCATCGACCACCTGAAATGACGCCGGGCCAGCGCTGATTTGCAGCGCTGGGCTTCACCACCGGTTCAAACCCAGCCTTGCCGCCATTGCCCGGCATCGCTCAGTTCGCGCCAGTGCAGCAGGAAAGTTCGTCTGGAATGAACCGCTTCCAATTCGACCTGCTCGATGCGCACCGCCGGCGGTTCGGGTTCGATGACACGGACCACGACGAAGTGCTTTTCGCGGTTCTGCGGGATGACCGCCGTCCACTTGGTCAACAACAGCTTCTTGGGGCTGAGCGGATTCCTGCGCAGGGCCGCTGCGGGTGGTGGCGCGCCGGCCTGGTTTTCGGGTGCGGGCTTCATGGGCGCCGATGATGCCCCGCCTGCGGACCGCGCGCAGAATCGATCCATGCCCAAGCCTTCTTCGCTGACTGTCCTGGCTGGCCTGCTGGCCTCTGCATGGCTCACCGTCGCCCGGGCCGCCGATGCACCGGCAGCCGCCGCACCGCCGCCGCTGGCCGCCATCGCCAGCCTGGACCTGGCGCGCTACATGGGCGAGT
The DNA here is from genome assembly GCA_947453725.1 of Betaproteobacteria bacterium. Lineage (GTDB taxonomy): Bacteria > Pseudomonadota > Gammaproteobacteria > Burkholderiales > Burkholderiaceae_C > Rubrivivax. Next base: position 40,944 of record CANGHH010000009.1, read on the forward strand.
GGACCGAGATCGCGCGCTACCCCAACCGCTTCCAGAAGCAATGCGTCGGCCCGTCCACCGCCACCTACAGCCAGCAACCCGAAGGCCGTGTGCGCGTCGTCAACCGCTGCCCGCAGGCCGACGGCCGGGTCGACGAAGCCATCGGCGAAGCCCGCCGCATCGGGCCCGCCGGTTCGGCGACACTGCAAGTGCGCTTTGCGCCAGCCTGGCTGTCGGCGCTGCCCTTCGTCTGGGGTGACTACTGGGTGGTCGAACTGGACGCCGCCTACCAACTGGCCGTGGTCAGCGAACCGAAGCGCGACTACCTGTGGGTCCTGTCGCGCCAGCCCAGCCTGTCGGCGCCGGCCTGGGCGGCCTTGACGACCCGCCTGCAGGCCCTGGGCTTCGACCCGGCGCGGCTGTTGCGGACCTCGCCTTAGCGCACCGCCGTGCAGGTCTGCCAGCCCGCGCGGTGCCCATCGTTTCGATACAGGAAATTTCCTCCATGCGGCACTTGTATTCAGACCTCCCCGCCGCGCTCGACGAGCAACAACTGGCGCGTGAACAGGCGATACGCACGGTGCTGGCACGCGCCGAAACGGTGGCGGCATCGGGTGACGCTGTGCCTTCGCCCTGCGTCTCGGTGTGCCGCGTCCAGGCCGAAACCGGCCTGTGTGGCGGCTGTTACCGCACGCTCTCGGAGATCTCGGGCTGGAGCCGTTCGGGCGCGGCGGCGCAGCGTGTCCTGTGGCAGAAGATCGTGCAGCGCATCGGGCCAGCAGCCGGGACCGGCGGCTGAAAGCCAGCTGACGCACTGAAGGCTTCAGCTTCGCTGGGCCGCCTTTCGGCCGGGCTTCTGTTTCAGCGCCGCGATCTGCTCGTAGAGCGGCTGCGCCGCCGGTGACAGCGGCCGGCCGCGGCGGCGCAGCAGGCCCACGGTACGGGTGATCAGCGGATCGACCAGGGGCACACTGACCAGGGTGGGGTGACCGTCAGGCGGCATCGACAGGCGCGGCACGGCGGCGATGCCCATGCCCGCTTCGACCAGCCCGACCAAGGTCGACACGTGCTGCGCCTCGCAATACCAGCGCGGGCGTTTGACCTTGTTGCTGAGCGCCAGGTCGAGCAGGAAACGGTTGGCGCTGTCCTTGGTCACCGACATGTATTTGTACGTGGCCAGGTCCGACCAGTTGACCTTCTTGCGGTGCGCCAGCGGGTGCTCCAGACGGCAGGCCAGCACGAAGGGCTCCTTCATCAGCGGCGTGAATTCCAGCTCGGGTTCCTGCGTGCCGATGTAGTTCAAACCGAAGTCCGCCTCGTTGCGCAGCAAGGTGCTCAGCACTTCATTGGCGCCCTGGTCGATGACCCGCACCAGGATCTGCGGATAGCGCTCGTGGTAGGCCATCAGGATCGCCGGCAGGAAGTAGCGCACGGCCGAAGGGATGCAGGCAATCGTGACTTCCCCGCTCATGTGCGCGGCGACATCGCGGATGCCCATCAGCGACTGGTCCAGGCCGTCGAGCAACTCATTGGCGCGGTGCGAAAACTCGCGTCCCACCGTGGTCATGTCGATCTTGCGGGTGGTGCGGTTGAACAGCCGGACACCCAGCGCGGCTTCCAGCTTTTCGATCCGGCGCGACAGGGCCGGCTGTGAAATATGCAGTTCTTCGGCGGCGCCACGGAAGCTGCCGAGCTTGGCCACGGCGACAAAGGCACGCAGGTCCGGCAGGTCGAAATTCATGTGCGCCATGCATCAATCCTATGAAATATTGCATTTTACAGAGCATGAATGGCAGCGCATCATTTGCCAATGTCGCCCAAAACGGGCGTCTGGCCAACGCGCAGAAGCGACCTCTCCGGACGACAAGTCGCAGCGCGGCGCCCCATGAAAAACGCAACCAGGAGATACCCGCATGAGCCGCATCGTCCACTTGTCGCTGAAGGTCGACGACATCCAGAAGACCGGTGACTTCTACAAGAAGCTATTCAACTTCCAGGATTGCGTCACCAAGAAGACGCGCGACCACACCTCGCGCCACATGACCGACGGCGAGATCGATTTCACGCTCATCCAGTACGACGTCGGCACCACCTCGGCCGAGTCGACCGCGTCCGGTGAAGGCCCGTGCATCCACCACTTCGCGGTGGAGGTGGAAGACCTGGAACAGTCGACCATCGACATCCAGGCCAACGGCTGCGTGGTGGTCAGCGACCCGGGCGTGATTCCGGTGAAGTTCCGCGCCCCCGGCGGCACCGTCGCCGAACTGGTCGAGATCGGGCGCTACAAGACCGACAGCCAGGGCCAGAAGATCAGCCGCATCACCCACATCTCGCTGAAGGTGGAAGACATCAAGGCCGTCGGCGATTTCTACATCAAGCTCTTCGACTTCCGCGACACGGAAACCAAGAAGACGCGCGACCACACCTCGCGCCACATGACCGACGGCGAGATCGACTTCACGCTGATCCAGTACGACGCCGGCACCACCTCGGCCGAATCGACCGCTTCGGGTGAAGGCCCCTGCATCCACCATTTCGCGCTGGAAGTGGAAGACCTCGAACAGTCCACCACGGAGATCCTGGCGAATGGCTGCGAAGTCATCAGCGACCCGGGCGTGATTCCGGTGAAGTTCCGCGCCCCCGGCGGCACCATCGCCGAACTGGTCGAGATCGGTCGCTATGCCCAGCTGGGTGTGAAGCCAGCAGTCCGGTGATGAAGACGATCTACTTCAAGGGTGATTTCTGGGCCGGCCTGTTGCTGGCCGGCCTGGGCAGCTTCGTCGTCAGCCAGGCCCTGGGCTGGGACTACATGACCGAGGAAGGGCCGGGTCCGGGCTTTTTCCCCTTGTGGTACGGCACGGTGATGCTGGCCTTGTCGCTGCTGCTGGTGGCGGGCACGGTGCTGAAGAACGACGCCCGGGAGCCGCACAAGCTCATCCGCTGGGACGAGATCCGCCGGGCCCTGACCTGCTGGCTCGCGTTGGCGGTGTGCGTGGCGGTGATCAAGTTCGTCGGCTTCATGCTGGCCTTTGGCGCGCTGACCCTGTTCATCATCAAGGTGATGTTCAAGCGCCCGGCGAAGGAGGCGCTGGCCTATGCGATCGGCGGCTCGGTCGGATTCTTCGCGCTGTTCACCTGGGGGCTGGATCTGCAACTGCCCGTGGGCACGCTGTTCTGAGACCACAACAAGAAGACCGAGACCACGCGGATGGATATCTTCAATGGATTGATGCAGGGTTTTTCGGTGGCGCTGACGCCGATGAACCTGGTCATGTGTTTCCTCGGCTGCTTCCTCGGCACGGTGGTCGGCGTCCTGCCGGGCCTCGGCCCGCCGGCCACCATCGCGATGCTGCTGCCGCTGACGTTCAAGATGGATCCGACCGGCGCCATGATCATGCTGGCCGGCATCTACTACGGCGCCAAGTACGGCGGCTCGACGACCTCGATCCTGCTCAACGTGCCCGGCGAGACCTCGTCGGTGGCGACCTGCCTCGACGGTTACCAGATGGCGCGCAAGGGCCGCGCCGGGCCGGCGCTTGGGATCAGCGCCATCGCGTCCTTCGTGGCCGGCACCGTCGGCACCCTGCTGCTGATGCTGGTGGCGCCGCCGCTGGCCAAGCTCACGCTGGCCTTCAGCGCGCCCGAATACTTTGCGCTGATGGTGCTGGGCCTGGCGATGGTCGTGCTGCTGGCCGGGAATTCGCTGACCAAGGCGCTGCTGTCGATGATGGTCGGCCTGTGGATTGCGAGCATGGGCACCGATCTGTTCACCGCCACCTCGCGATTCACCTTCGGCCAGACCGAATTGCTGGGCGGCATCGAGTTCGTCATCGTGGCCATCGGCATCTTCGCGGTCGGCGAGGTGATGGCCAATATGGAACCCGAAAAGCCGCTCGACATGCTGCCGGTCCCGAAGGGCCTGAAGAACCTGTTGCCGACGCTGCAGGACCTGAAGGATTGCCGCTTCGCCTTCGTCAACGGCTCGCTGGTCGGCTTTCTGATCGGCATCCTGCCCGGTGCGGGCGCGACGATCTCTTCGTTTCTCAGCTACGGCATCGAGAAGGCCGTGTCCCGGCATCCCGAGAAGTTCGGCACCGGCGTGATCGAAGGCGTGGCCGCGCCCGAGGGGGCCAACAACGCCGACACGGCCGGCGCCATGGTGCCGCTGCTGACCCTGGGCATTCCCGGCAGCGGCACGACGGCGATTCTGCTGGCCGCGCTGGTGCTCTGGGGCTTCAAGCCCGGCCCGCTGTTCATCGAAGAGAGCCCCGCGCTGTTCTGGGGCCTGGTGGCCAGCATGTACATCGGCAACGTGGTGCTGCTGATCCTGAACCTGCCGCTGGTGGCGCTGTTTGCGCAGTTGCTGAAGATGCCGGGCTACCTGATGTACCCGCTGATCCTCGGGGTTTCCATCGTCGGCATCTACACCTCGGACTCGAGCATCTTCCAGTTGTCCCTGCTGGTCGTCTTCGGTCTGGTCGGTTATGCGATGCGAAAACTGGACTTCCCGACCGCGCCGCTGGTGCTGGGCCTGGTGCTCGGCGACTCGATGGAAAAGGCGCTGCGCCAGTCGCTGATGATGTCGCAGGGCCATCTGTCGATCCTCTTCCGGCCGATCCCCGCGACCCTGCTGCTGATCGCCGCCTTCCTGCTGATCGTGCCGATGATCAAGAAATTCAACTCGGTGCGGGTGCAGGTCATCGACCAGGAAGCCTGAGCCTTCGCGGTCCGAAAGCCACGCGGCGAACGCTCGACCCGTTCCAAAAAGACAATAGCCGGAGACAAAAATGAAATTCGCGAAAACTCTCGCCTGCCTGGCCATCAGCGCGCTGGCGGGCCTCAGCGGCCTGGCCCAGGCGCAGTGGAAACCGACCAAGACGGTCGACGTCATCGTGCACAACGCGCCGGGTGGCGGCAACGACCTGCTGGCCCGCGCGATTGCACAAATGCTGGAGAAGGAAAAGTTGCTGCCGGTGCGCATGCAGGTGATCAACAAACCCGGCGGCAACGGTGCTGTCGCCGCCGCGGCCATTGCCGACAAGAAGGGTGATCCGCACACCCTGGGCTTCATCACCAGCGTCTGGATCGCCAACCCGCTGACCACCAGCGAAGCCAAGGTCACGCTGCACGACCTGACGCCGGTGGCCAACCTGCTGCGCGAACCGGCGCTGTTCGCTGTGCGTGCCGACTCGCCGTTCAAGACCCTGAAGGACTTCATCAGCGCGGCCAAGGCCAAGCCGGGTGAACTCCGGCAGTCCGGCGGATCGGTGACCTCGCGCGACAACATCATCCGCCAGACGCTGCAGTCGGCGACCGGCACCAAGTGGGCCTTCGTCTCCTTCCAGGGCGGCGGCGAAAGGCTGGCTGCCTTGCTGGGCGGGCACGTCGACATGATGGTCATCGAACCGCAGGAAGCCGGCGAACAGATCCGTGCCGGCAAGCTGCGGGTGCTGGCGCAGATCGCCGATACCCCGCTGGCGGCTTATCCGAACGTGCCGACGCTGAAGCAGGCCGGTTACGACGTCAAGGCCACGCCGCAGATCCGGGCTGTGATGGCGCCGCCGGGTTTTCCGAAGGAAGCCCAGGTCTACTACGAGGACCTGTTCGCCAGGCTGCGCCTGACGGCCTCCTGGAAAAAGTATGTCGAGGGCTACCAGCTCGAAGACAGTTACTCCAACGGGCCCGAGCTCGGCAAGACCATCGCCGAGATCGAGACCGACATGCGCGTCCAGTTCCAGCAGGCCGGCATCAAGCTGGTGCGCTGAAACCGGGCTCCGCCGCAGCGCCTCAGCACGCGGCCGTGTAGCGTTGGTAGCCGCTGCGGCGCAGGTCGCAGGCCGGGCAGGCGTCGCAGCCGTAGCCCCAGTCGTGGCGCGCGCTGCGGTCGCCCAGGTAGCAGCTGTGCGTTTGTTCCCGCACCAGGTCCACCAGCGGCGTGCCGCCGAGGCTTTCGGCCAAAGCCCAGGTCGCGGCCTTGTCCAGCCACATCAGCGGCGTTTCCACCACCATGGGCGTGGCCATGCCCAGGCTCAGCGCGACCTGCAGCGCCTTCAGCGTGTTGTCGCGGCAGTCGGGGTAGCCCGAGTAGTCGGTCTCGCACATGCCGCCGACCAGCACCTGCAGGCCGCGGCGGTAGGCGACGGCCGCGGCGAAGGTGAGGAACAGCAGGTTGCGGCCGGGCACGAAGGTGTTGGGCAGGCCATCGGCCTGCATCGCGATGGCGCGGTCCTGGGTCATCGCGGTGTCGCTGACCTGGCCCAGTACGGCCAGGTCGATCAGGTGGTCGGCGCCGAGCTTCGCAGCCCAGGCCGGGAAGGCCGCGCGCAGGCTGTCCAGCACCGTCAGGCGACATTGCAACTCGACCCGGTGGCGCTGGCCGTAGTCGAAGGCGATGGTCTCGACGTGGTCGTAGCGCGCCAGCGCCCAGGCCAGGCAGGTGGCTGAATCCTGCCCGCCCGAAAACAGCACCAGGGCGCGCTGGTTCATGCGGCGGTGATGAACTCGCGCAGCGTGCCCAGCGCGGCCACCGGGTCGTCGCGCCAGGCGCCGTGGCCGGCCTGCGGGAAGGTCACCAGCCGGCCCCAGGGCGCCGGTATCGCCGCGGCGATGTCCTGCGCGTCGGCCAGCGGCGTGACGGGGTCGAGTTCGCCAGCCATCACCAGCACCGGGCATTGCACGGCCGACAGGCCCGGCAGCAGCTGCATCGTCTGCTGCTCGCCGCTGGCGCTGGCGAACAGGATGTCTTCGTTGAATACCGTTCGCTGGCGGCCTTCGTCGTTGGGCGGCGTGGGGTTGTAGACGTGGCGGCAGTGGTCGTTGTACGGCGCCCAGGTGGCGGGGTTGGGGGTGGTCCAGAAAGCGCGTGCCGCGGCGCCAGCGGCTTCGCCGCCGAAGCGGGTGAAAGCCGCCACCTTGCGTTCCAGCCCCAGGTGGTGGCTGGTGCTCGACAGCACGACCTTGGCCGGGTGCGCCGGGTGGCGGGCCAGGTAGCGCTGGGCGACGAAGCCGCCGAAGCTTTGGCCCAGCACGATGGGCTTGACGACACCCAGGGCATCGCACAAGCGCACCACGTCGTCGGCGAAGACGTCCAGCGTCCATTCGTCGGCCGGCCGGCGGTCGCTGCGGCCGTGTCCGCGGTGGTCGACGTAGACGATCTGCGCCACGTCGGCCAGCTGGCTGAACAGCGGCTTGAAGCTCGAATGGTCGTAACCCGGACCGCCGTGCAGCAGGATCAGCGTGGGCTTTTCGCGCATCCGCGGGCCGTCGGGCACCAGGCCGCAGCCTTCGATGTCGACGTAGAGGCGGACCTGGGGGGCGATGGTGATCAGCATGGTCGGTTCAGGGCAAGGGACACAGGCGGTGACTCTAAGCGCGCGGCGGTCCTGCTCACCGGCGACTGCACGGGCGGCCGCGCCGGCCCCCGTGCCTCAGCCGAAGCTCGACGCCGCCGCCATGCCGCCCAGCCGCGCGCTGATGGCGTGGAATTGCGCCACCGTCTCATCGATGATCTGCTGCACGCTCAGCACGTCGTGGATCAGCCCGGCCGACTGCCCGGCCAGTGCCGGCGCGGCTTCCATGTCGCCGCCGAAGTACACCTGCTGGATGCCGGCGAAGGTGTCGGCCGGCATCAGACCGGCTTCATGGATGGCCGCCGTGCGCTGGCTCTTCAGGGCGCGAATGCAGGGCGTGGCCTTCTTGTTCAGCATCCAGGTGCCGGTGGCCTCGGCCGCGACGATGGCGTTCTTGAAGTTGGCGTGCACCGGGCTTTCGGCACTGGCCACGAAGCGCGTGCCCATCTGGATGGCCTCGGCGCCCAGCGCGAAGGCTGCCGCCATGCCGCGCCCGTCGACGATGCCGCCGGCGGCCACCAGCGGCACGTCGACGCGTTCGCGGATCGCCTGCAGCAGGACCAGCGTGCTGACCTCTTCCGGGTTCTTGAATCCGCCGCCCTCGCTGCCTTCGACGACCAGGCCGTCGACGCCGGCGTCCACGCATTTCAGCGCCGTGTCCAGCGTGGGCACCGCGTGGTAGACGACGATGCCGGCCGCTTTCAACGGCGCGATGAACTTGGCCGGGCTGCCCGCCGAGGTGGTGACGAAGCGGATGCCCGATTCGCAGACGTAGCGCAGCATGGCGTCGTCCTTCAGGAAGCGGATCGGCAGGTTGACGCCGAAGGGCAGGCCGCTGGCCAGCATGGCGGCGATCTCGTGCTGGCAGTTCGCGCTTTCGCCCGACGAGGTTTCGATGATGCCCAGGCCGCCGGCGCGCGAGACGGCGCCGGCCAGGGTGCTGCGGGCAATCCAGCCCATGGGCGCTTGCACGATCGGGTAGCGGGCGCCACTGTGGGCGAGGAAGCGGTTCATCGGGTCTCTGTCCTTCTTCAGAATTCAGTCGTCGAAAAGCGGGGCCCGCCTTTCCAGGTTGGCGCGCACGGCCTCGCGCTGGTCGGCGCCGGCCATCAGGGCGATCTGCTCGTCGCTCTCGGCCTGCAGCAAGGCGGCGGCCTGCCCGTCCAGCGTGTGCGCCGCCTGATTGAGCAGCCGCTTGCCAGCGCGCACGGCGCTGGGGCTGCGCTGGGCGACGGCCAGCGCCAGCGCATGGGCTTCGGCCAGCGGGTCGGCCACCACGCGGGTGCCCAGACCCAGCGCCACGGCCTCGTCGGCACCCAGCACGCGGCCGGTGTAGCAGAGCTCGCGCAGCACGTCGTCGCGCAGCAGGCTGTTCATCAGCACCATGCCGGCCATGTCGGGCACCAGGCCCCACTTGATCTCCATCACGCTCAGCTGCGCGGCGGGCCCCAGCAGACGGATGTCGGCGCCCAGCGCCAGCTGCAGGCCGCCGCCGAAGGCCGCGCCCTGCACGGCGGCGATGACCGGCACGGCCAGCGTGCGCCAGCCCAGGGCGATCTGCTGCGGCCCGTTGGCGATGCCGTGGGTGCGCGGGCCCAGGTCGCTGACCGGGCTGCCCGCGCCCGCTGCCGCCAGCGCGGCGAAGCTGGCCCTATCCAGCCCGGCGCAGAAGGCCCGGCCCTCGCCGTGCAGCACCACGGCGCGCAGGCCGGGTGTGGCTTGCAGCTGTTCGATGGCGGCCAGCAGCGCGGCGAACATCGCCGGGTCCAGCGCGTTCAGCTTGTCGCCACGGGTCATCGCGACGTCGGCCACGCCGTCTGCGCCCAGCGTGATGCGCACGCGGTCGTTGACGGCAGCGGCGCCCGTCATGGCGACACCGCCGCGGTCGCCTGCGGGTGCACCATGTGCCCGGCGCGGGCGTCGCCCTGTGCGCCCAGCACTTGCAGGTAGGCCGCCTGCCCACCGGCCAGGCCGGCGTGGTCCTGCACCGTGACCCAGGCCGCGTCCGGCTGCGTGGCGGCGGCGATGAAGCTGCGCCAGTCCTGGGCCATGCGCTGTACCAGCACCGCGCCGCCCCACTCGGCGCTGCGCTTGGCCGCCTGCTTGGGCGCGAAGAAGAAGGTGGCTTTGGGGCCGGGCAGGCCAGCACCGCCGCCGAAGCCGCTGATCTGGTCGACGTGCGCCGCGCCGATGGCGCTGCTGTAGCGCAGCGCCTTCAGCCGCGTGTGCAGCGCCAGCCGCAGCGCGGCGTTGCCGGCGAAGTCGATGTAGACGCTGGGCGTGTCGCCGTACTGCGCGGCCACGGTGCCCAGGTCGTCGTAAGTCACCACGCGGCTGTAGACGCCCAGGCTGCGCACGAAGTCGGCGTTGCGGGCGGCGGTCAGGCCTACAACGGTCAGCCCCGGCCGCCGCGCCAGTTGCGCTGCCGTGGCGTAGGCCGTCTTCGAGGAGGCGCTGGACAGCACCATCACCTGGGCGCCGAAGAAGTCCTGGTCGGCCAGGAAGTCGTCGATCAGCCAGGCCGTCGTGAAGAGCGGCCGCAGCAGCGCTTCCAGGTCTTCCTTGCCGTCGTGGTGCAGGTTATCGGCGGCGCAGCGGCTCAGGCTGTTGTAGACCGCCGCCAAGCCTGAACGGTGCGCGGCGCCGTCCGTGAAGCCGAACGCGCTGACGCGCTCGGGCTGCACGACGACTTCGGTGGCCATCGGCAGGAAGCCCCACAGCCGCTCACCCAGCGCCACGCCCGGCGCGCGCGTTTCGGTGACGGTGCCGAAGCCCCAGCAGGGCACCACCCCCCAGGGCGCTGGCGCCGCGAAGAATTGCCAGTACTTCAGGGCCTCGCCGGTGGCGGCGTAGGTGACGTTGTTGGCCGTCATCGCGTAGCGGTCGATGCGCACGCGCACCTGGCCATCGATCAGGACGGCGGCGGGCGCGGTTTCCAGCTGCGTGCGGCGGATGTCTTGCCGGTCGACCAGCAAGCGGGTGACGGTCTGCATCGGGCTGGCTCCTGCGTGAGCGCTTCAGCAGCCGCGCGTGACGGGCATCGCCACTTCGGGCGCCGCCATGCCGCTGCGCAGTGCTCGCTGGCGGCCCAGTTCCAGCTTGGCGATGGACGCGCGGTGCACCTCGTCGGGCCCGTCGGCCAGGCGCAGCGTGCGCGCGCTGGTGTAGAACTTGGCCAGCACGAAGTCGTCCGACACGCCGCCGCCGCCGTGGGCCTGGATGGCCATGTCGATGACCTCGCAGGCCATCGTCGGCGCCACCACCTTGATCATCGCGATTTCGGCCTTGGCCACCTTGTTGCCGACCGTGTCCATCATGTGCGCGGCCTTCAGCGTCAGCAGCCGCGCCATGTCGATCTTGCAGCGCGCTTCGGCGATGCGTTCGTGCCACACGCCCTGCTTGGAAATCTCGCGGCCGAAAGCCACCCGCTCGTCCAGCCGCTTGCAGGTCAGGGCCAGCGCGCGTTCGGCCATGCCGATCAGCCGCATGCAGTGGTGGATCCGTCCCGGCCCGAGCCGGCCCTGCGCGATCTCGAAGCCGCGGCCTTCGCCGAGCAGCACGTTGCTGGCCGGCACCCGCACATTGACCAGATCCATTTCCATGTGGCCGTGCGGCGCGTCGTCGCGGCCGAACACCGTCACCGGGCGCAGCACGGTCACGCCGGGCGTCTTCATCGGCACCAGCACCATGCTCTGCTGGCTGTGGCGAGGCGCTTCGGGGTCGGTCTTGCCCATCACGATCAGGATCTCGCAGCGCGGGTCGCCCGCGCCGCTGCTCCACCACTTGCGGCCGTTGATGACGACGTCGTCGCCGTCGCGTTCGATACGCGTTTCGATGTTCGTCGCGTCGCTGGAAGCCACCGCCGGCTCGGTCATCAGGAAGGCCGAGCGGATCTCGCCGCGCAGCAGCGGGGCCAGCCACTGCGCCTTGTGCTCGGCGCTGCCGTAGCGCTCGATGGTTTCCATGTTGCCGGTGTCGGGCGCCGAGCAGTTGAAGACCTCGCTGCTCCACGGCACCATGCCCATCAACTCGGCCAGCGGCGCGTATTCCAGGTTGCTCAGACCGGCGCCGCGCGACGACTCGGGCAGGAACAGGTTCCACAGCCCGGCTTCACGCGCCTTCGGCTTCAGCGCCTCGATGGTCTCCAGCGGCAGCCAGGGGTTGCCGGCTGCGCGGTTGCGGTCGAGTTCGCGCGCGCAATCGGCTTCGCGCGGAAACACCTCGGCTTGCATGAAAGCCGACAGGCGGGCCTGCAGCGCTTGCACCTTGGGGCTGTGGTCGAAGTTCATGGTTGGCGTCTCCTGGGGTCGGGGCTGCACAGTAGTCCTCGCGCGCCGGGCTGTCGGTCACGCCCGGGACAGTCTGGCGCCCCTTGGGCCGCAATGGCATAGGGGGGACTACGCTGGCCGAATGCCCCGGGCCGTGGCGCAATCCGGGGTCGGCGTCCTGGCCGAGGCCTCCGCTTGCCGTCACCATGCCGCACCTCCCCGCTTCACCCGCGCTGGCCCGCTTCCGCGTCATCGACCTCACGCAGGTGCGCGCCGGCCCCACCTGCTGCCGCCAGCTGGCCGACTGGGGCGCCGACGTCATCCAGGTGCAGATGCCCGAACACATGCGCGGCGACGACACGCTGGGCGGGCAGGACGGTTCCGACTACCAGTACACCCACCGCAACAAGCGCAGCGTCACGCTGAACCTCAAGGAGCCCGAAGGCATCGCGACGCTGAAGCAGCTGATCGCCACCGCCGACGTGGTCGTCGAGAACTTCCGTCCCGACGTCAAGTTCCGCCTCGGCATCGATTACGAAACCCTGGCCGCCGGCCAGGCTGGCCTGGTCTACGCCAGCATCTCGGGCTTCGGTCAGGACGGTCCGCTGGCCGAGCGCCCGGGCTTCGACCAGATCGCCCAGGGCCTGAGCGGGCTGATGTCGGTCACCGGCCTGCCGGGCCAGGGCCCGGTTCGCGTCGGCATCCCGATCGCCGACCTCTGCGCCGGCTTCTTTGCCGCCCAGGGCATCCTGGTGGCGCTGCTGGAACGCGAGGTCTCGGGGCGTGGCCAGTGGGTGCAGACCTCGCTGCTGCAGGCGATGGTCACGATGATGGATTTCCAGACTGCGCGCTGGCTGATCGACGGCGAGGTGGCCGGTCAGGCCGGCAACTACCACCCGACCAGCATCCCGACCGGCGTCTACAAGGCGCGCGACGGCTACATGAACATCGCCGTCTTCGGCAGCAAGATCTGGGAGCGCTTCTGCACCACGCTGGGCGCGCCGGAATGGATCACCGACCCGCGCTACGCGGCCAAGGCCGGGCGCAGCGTCCACCGCGACGCGCTGAACGCGGCGATCAACGAGCGCCTGGCGCTGCACGACCGCGACCACTGGATCGAAAGATTCAACGCCGACGGCGTGGCCTGCGGCCACATCAACGACGTGCGTGAGATGCTGCAGGAGCCGCAGGTCGGACACCTGGGCCTGGTGCAGGACGTGGTCTCGGCGCGCTTGGGGCCGCAGCGCCACGTCGGCCAGCCGATGACGCTGAACCGCACGCCGAGCAGCCTGGCCCGCGCGGCGCCGCTGCGCGGCGAGCACACCGAAGAAGTACTGGGTGAACTGGGCCTGTCGCCCGGCGACATCGCGACCATGAAATCAAGGGGAGTTTTCTGATGACCGAAGCGGCGAACTACACATCGCCAACCGACCGCGTGCAGGTTCGCCTGGACGGCGCGGCGCTGTACATCGTCTTCAACAACCCGGCGCGCCACAACGCGCTCAGCGTCGACATGTGGGGCGCCGTGCCGGCCCTGCTGGCGCAGGCGGCCGCCGACGAGCGCGTGCGCCTGGTGGTCTTCAGCGGCGCCGGCGACAAGGCCTTCGTCTCGGGCGCCGACATCTCGCAGTTCGAAGACCAGCGAGCCGCGCGCGAGGCGGTGGCGCATTACGAAGCGCTGGCCGAAGACGCGCTGCTGGCCATCGAACAATCGGTCAAGCCGACGCTGGCCTGCATCCGCGGCTGGTGCCTGGGCGGCGGCGTCAACGTGGCCATCGCCTGCGACATCCGCATCGCGTCCAGCGATTCGACCTTCTCGATCCCGGCCGCGCGCATGGGGCTGGGCTACCGCTACTCGGCGTTGAAGAACCTGGTCAACCTGATCGGCGTCGGCGCGGCGAAAGACCTGTTCTTCACCGCCCGGCGCATCGCCACCGCTGAAGCGCTGCGCCTGGGCCTGGTCAGCCGCATGGCCGAGCCGGCAGCGCTGCCCGCGCTGCTGGCCGAATACGTGGACGCCATCGCCGAGAACGCGCCGCTGACCATTTCCGCGGCGAAAACCATCATCGGCGAGATCCTCAAGCCTTCCTCCGAGCTCGACACCGCGCGGTGCCAGGACCTGATCCTGCGCTGCTTCCAGAGCGACGACTACACCGAAGGCCGCAGCGCCTTCATGCAGAAACGCCGTCCGCAATTCAAAGGTCGCTGAACCATGAAGTCCTATTCGATGCGCGTTGAAGGCAACGCCGCCGTGCTGCAACTCGGCGACGCGCCGATGCCCGCGCCCGCTGCCAACCAGGTCCTGCTGCGCATGCTCGCCGCCGGCCTGAACCGCGGTGAATTCATCCCCGGCGGGCTGATCAAGGCCGGCGCCGCCAAGCCCGCCGGCATCGAGGGCGCGGGCGAGATCGTCGCGCTGGGCGCCGGCGTCACGGCGCTGCAGATCGGCCAGCGCGTGATGGGCCGCTGCACCGGCGCCTTCAGCGAATACGCGGTGATGGACGCGCGCGAGGCCATGCCGGTGCCCGCCGGGCTGGCCATCGAAGCCGCCGCCGCGGTGCCGCTGACGATGCTGGTCGTGCACGACATGCTGGTCACCCAGGGCCATCTGCAGGCTGGCGGGTGGCTGCTGGTCACCGGCGTCTCGTCGGGCGTCGGCGTGGCCGCGCTGCAGGCCGCCAAGGCGATGGGCGCCCGGGTCATCGGCACCTCGGGTTCGGCCGACAAGCTCGAGCGCCTGAAGGCCCTCGGCCTGGACCTCGGCATCTGCACCCGCGCGCCCGACTTCCATGCCGTGGTGCTGGACGCCACTGGCGGCCAGGGGGCGAATCTGGCGATCAACACGGTCGGCGGTTCGGTCTTCGCCGAATGCGTCAAGAGCCTGGCCTTCGAAGGCCGGCTGGCCACGGTGGGCTATGTCGACGGCCAGTTGAAGGCCGAGATCGACATCCAGGCGCTGCACGCCAAGCGGCTGACGCTGTTCGGCGTGTCGAACAAATTGCGCAACGCCGACCAGCGCGCGGCCGGCGTGCCGGCCTTCGTCGCCGACTGGCTGCCGCTGCTCGCCGACGGCCGCATCCGGCCGCTGGTCGACCGCGTCGTCGACTTCGCGGACCTGCCCACCGCCCAGGCCCACATGCAGGCCAACCAGCACCTGGGCAAGATCGTGTTGCGCATCGCGGAGTCGGCATGACGCGCGCCGGTCGTGCGCTGTGGCTGCAGGCGCTGCTGGGCGCCGCCGCAGCGATCTCGGTCGCTGGCGGCGCCCAGGCCCAGGCCTACCCGAACAAGCCGATCCGCCTGGTCATCGGCTTCGCGCCCGGCGGCGCAGCCGACTACGTGGCGCGCACCGTCAGCGAACCGCTGGGCCGTGCGCTGGGCCAGCCCGTGGTGGTGGAAAACCGCGCCGGCGCCGGTTCCAGCCTGGCCGCCGATTTCGTCGCCAAGGCCGCGCCCGACGGCTACACGCTGCTGATCGCCAGCCCGAGCAGCATCTCGGTCAACCCGGCGCTGAACCCCCGGCTCAGCTACGCCTTCAAAGACTTTGTGCCGGTGGCGCGGATCACCGCGTCGCCGCTGGTGGTGGCCGTCAACCCCAAGGCCGGCATCAACAGCATGGCCGAGCTGGTGGCCGCGGCGAAGAAGAATCCCGACGCGCTGAACTACACCAGTTCCGGCAACGGCAGTGCGCCGCACCTGGGTGCCGTGCACTTCAGCAAGGTGATGGGCATCGCCATGACGCACATCCCCTACAAGGGCGGCGCGCCGGCGATCCAGAGCGTGGTGGCCGGTGAAACCCAGCTGACCTTCGGCACGCCGCCTTCGGTGCTGCCGATGGTCCAGGCCGGCCGGCTGAAGGCCTTGGGCGTGACCACGCCGCAGCGCTCGCCGCTGGTGCCCGAGGTGCCCGGCATGCTGGAGTCCGGCATGCCCGGCTACAGCATGGCTTTCTGGTACGGCTTCTTCGTCCCGGCGGGCACGCCGCCCGAGATCGTCAGGCGCGTCTTCGACGCCGCCAGCAAGGCCATGGCCGAGCCCGAGGTCAAGGCCGCGCTGGCGCGCGAAGGCACCGAGGTGGCGATGTCGAAATCGCCCGAGGAATTCAGCCGCTTCCTGGCCGAGGACAACCCCTTCTGGGCCAGGCTGGTCAAGGAGGCCGGCGTCAAGCTGGACTGAGCAGGCCGCCGCTTCAGCGCGGCAGTGGGCGCAACTGGCGCATCAGCCCCGGTACCAGCGCCAGACCGGCCAGCGAGCAGGTCGCAGTGACCCAGCCGGTGTACTGCCAGCTGCCGGCGCGGCTGGCCACCCAGGCCACCGCCGGCGGCCCCAGCATCTGGCCCAGCGACGACCACTGCTGGACCCAGCCGACGGTGCTGGCCAGCGTGCCTTCGCTGGGCGCGACGCGCACCGCCAGCGTGAACAGCGTGGCCGGGATCAGCCCGCCGACCCCCGAGAACAGCAGCACCGCGGCGTAGCGCGCCAGCGGCGGCAGGCCTGCGCCCGCATCGCCGTGGAAGGCCGCCAGTGCCGCTGCGCCCATCACGGCAAAGCCCGTCAGCAGCAGCCGGCGCGGTGGCACGCCGCGTTGCTGCAGCCGGCCTGCGGCGAGGTTGCCCAGCATGTTGACGGCCGCTGCCAGCGCCGTCATCGCGCCCAGCGCCACCGCCGGCACGCCGGCCTGGCTGACGATGGCCGGCAGGAAGCCGATCACCGCCAGCCACTGGCCCGAGTACAGCGCGAAGCAGACCGCGACCAGCCAGGGGCCGGGCGCGGCCAGCGTCAACCGGATGCGGGCCAAGCCCGGCGTGGCCGGCGAGGCGCGCTCGGCCGGCGCCGCCGGCACGGCGCGCAGCAGCAGCGCCGCCATCAGCAGCGTCAGCCCGGCCAGCAGCCACCACCAGATGCGCCACCCCAGACTGACCAGGACCAGCGGCCCCAGCAGCAGCACCAGCGCCGTCGCCAGCGGCATGTAGCTGCCCCAGACACCCATCATCAGGCTCAGCTTCGCCGGCGCCACCAGCCGGCGCACCAGGCCCGGCGCTGGCAGCGCCACCATCAGGAAGCCCAGCCCCTCGAGGCCCCGCATGGCCATCAGGCTGGCCGCGTCGGGCGCCGCGCCGCCCAGCGCACTGGCCAGCGCCAGCAGCAGCAGGCCGACCACCATGCTGCGCCGCCCGCCCAGGGCGTCGGCCACGCCGCCGAACAGCAGGCCCAGCGTCAGCCCCGCCAGCTGTACCAGCGACAGCGCGAAGGCGGCTTGCACCAGCGTCATGTCCAGCGCCGCGCGCAGGGCCGGTATCGCCGGTGCCAGCTTGCCGACGTGCAGTGCTGCGCAGACGCCGGCGGCGATGACGACCAGGGCGGGACGCGTGCCGGCTGTGGCGGGCTGGGGCTGGGCTGCGGGCGGTGTCGACATGGGTCATGCAGTATCCACGCCGCCGGCGCGCGCGCGCCTGACGCAGGCATCATCACGACCACCATGGATGACCGACACCGCACCCTCGACCTGGCAACCTGGCCGCGACGCGAGGCTTTCGACTACTTCCGCCATTTCGACAAGCCCTATTTCAACGTCTGCGTGCGCGTCGACGCCGCGCCGCTGAAGGCGGCCGTCAAGGCCCTGGGCATCGGCAGTTTCGCGTTGGCCTACCACTACCTCGCGCTGCGCCTGGCCAACGAGATCGAGCCTTTCCGCTACCGCCTGCACGGCGGTGGCGTGCGCATCCTCGACGAAGTCGGCGGCGGCGCCACCGTGCTGCGCGACGACGACAGCTTCGGCTTCGCCTACCTGCCGCACCGGACGGCCTGGGCGGCCTTCGCGGCCAGCGGCAGCGCCGCGATCGAGGCCGCGCGCCAGCGCCAGGCTGGTTTCGAACCGCGCGTCGGCTTCGACGAACTGATCCACTTCACGACCCTGCCCTGGCTGCACTTCAGCAGCTTCTCGCACGCCCGCAACTGGGGTCGTGAAGACAGCATCCCGAAGATCAGCTTCGGCCGCGCCGACCTGGACGGCAGCAAGCTGTGGCTGCCGGTCAGCGTGGAAGTCCACCACGCGCTGATGGACGGCCTGCACGTCGGCCGCTATGTGCAGCAGCTGGAGGTGGCGATGGCCGATCCACTGGCCTGGCTGGCGCCGACGGCCTGAGGTTCACTCCGCCTTGGCGCCCGAATCCTTCACCACCTTGGCCCACTTGGTGATCTCGCTGCGCTGGTAGGCGGCCAGTTCGTCCGGCGTGCCGCCGTCGGCATCCAGACCCAGTTCCGCCAGTCGCTTGGCGACGTCGGGCAGCTTCAGGATGCGGCTGACTTCGCGCTGCAGTTTGTCGACGATGGGCTTGGGCGTGCCGGCCGGCGCGAACAGCGCGAACCAGCTGACGGCGTCGAAGCCGGGCAGGCCTTGCTCGGCAATCGTCGGAATGTCCGGCGCCGCCGCCGAGCGCTTGGCGCTGGTCACGCCCAGCGCGCGCAGCTTGCCTTCGCGCACCAGCGGCAGGCTGCTGGGCATGTTGTCGAACATCATCGTCACGCGGCCGCCCAGCACGTCGGGGATGGCGGTGGCGCGGCCCTTGTACGGGATGTGTTCCATGTCGATGCCGGTCATGCTCTTGAAGAGCTCGCCCGAGACGTGGATGCTGGTGCCCGAGCCCGACGAGGCGAAGCTCATCTGCCCTTCCTTCTTGCCCAGTGCGATGAACTCCTTGAGGTTCTTGGCGGGGACGCCGTTGTGCACGACCAGCATGTTGGGCGTGGTGGCCAGCAGCGTGACAGGCGCGAAGTCCTTGACCATGTCGTAGGGCATCCGGGCGTACAGCGCGCCATTGATCGAATGCGTGCCCACCGTGCCGACGACGATGTTGTAGCCGTCGGGCGCGGCTTTCGCGACGTAGTCCGAACCGGTGTTGCCGCCCGCGCCGGGCCGGTTGTCGACCAGCACCGGCTGGCCCCAGGCGGCGTTCAGCTTCTCGGCCAGCAAGCGGCCCAGGATGTCGGGCGCACCGCCGGGCGTGAAGGTGACGGTGATGTGGATGGGCTTGTCGGGGTAGGCGATCTGGGCCTGGGCAGAGCCCGCCCCTGTGAGTGCAAGGGCCGCGGCCAGGGCGGTCAGGGCCTTGCGGCGGCTGGTGTTCGTCGGGTGCATGGAGGTCTCCGGCTGGCTCGTGCGGCCAGTCGCTCGATGCTGCCCGATTGCGGCCGGCCGGAGCAGCCGGGCTTGCCCGAGGGGCCGGTGCCAGCCGCCTCAGGCGGTGGCGGTGGCCTGCGAGCGTTCGATGCAGGCGATCAGTTCGTCTTCCGGGTAAGGCTTGCCCAGCACCAGGGTGACGCCGGCGGCGGCAGCAGCGGCTTTCAGCCTGCCGTCGGCCGAGGTGATCATGATGATCGGGATCTGGCTGGCGCGCGGGTGGGCGCGCACGTGCCGCGTCAGCTCGAGGCCGTCCATGCCGGGCATCTCGACATCGGTCACCAGCACCGCCGGCAATTCGGCTTCGAGGAGTTCGGCGGCCTGCGTGCCGTCTTCGGCCAGCACCACGCGGTAGCCGTGCTGGACCAGCAGGCGGCTGGTCTTGACGCGCACGACCTTGGAGTCGTCGGCCACCATCACCAGGATGTCAGACGGCCGGCGCGGCGCGGCCGGCGCTGCGGCCTGCACGGCGACCCGTCGCAGGCCTGCGGCGCGGGCCAGCGCCGCGCTGGCGACTTGCCCGGCCACCGCTGCGCGCTCGGCCTCGGCGCGCTGCCGGGCTGCGCGCTCGGCCTGTGCACGGGTGGCCTGGTCGGCACGCAGGCGCGCTGCCGCGTGGAGGGCGGCGGCCGTCTGCTCGTTCGCCTGGCGGGCCGCACGCTGGGCCGCCAGTTCGGCCTGGGCCGCGGCCACCCGGCGTGCCGCCGCAGCACGCCGCCGCTGCTGCCTGCGCCACCACAGGGCGCCAGCCACCGCCATGGCGATCGCCCCGGCAAGCAGGGCCCAAGTCAGGATCACTGTAGTCATACCGCGCACCTTATGCCAACACGGGCCTCCGGGGCCGTCAGAATTGGGCACAAAACCCCGCCTTGTCGTGGCAATCCGGGGACCTGCTCGTGGCCCTCGTTCAGCCGCCGCGGCCGGCGGCGCTCAGGGATCGAGCGCGACCTGCAGGGTCAGCCAGTTTCGGCCGTCGACCCGCTCGTAGCGGGCATCGCTGACCGCCTTGCGCGTCAACAGCAGACCCAGGCCGCCCGGCACCGCGGTGTCCAGCGACCGCGGTCGCTCGGCCAGCGGCTGCTGCAGCGGGTCGAAAGGAATGCCGTCGTCGCTGAAGGTCAGCACCACAGCAGCGGGCTGCACTTGCGCGGTGAACTCGATCACGTGGACCCCGCCGGCCGGGTGGGCGTGGCTCAGCAGGTTCATCAGGATTTCCTCGAGCACCAGCTCCAGCCGGTACACGGTGCGCGCAGACAGCGCCCGGCCGGCCAGGTGGTCCAGCAGGGCCAGCCGGGCCGTCTCGAGCGCTGCCGGCTGGTTGTCCAGCTTCAATCGCAGCGCCGGCGGCGCACCGACGCTAGCTGGCGATGGCCGCAAGCGCCTGGTCTTCCGAGGCGACGATGGCCATGATCTGGTTCAGTGCGGCATCGTCGAAGACGCCCTGAACGAGTTCGCTGGCGCCGAAAAGCACCATCTTGTGCCCCTTCTGGCTCAGCGCCCGTGCTGTCGAGATCAGCAGCCGGATCCCCATCGAGGCCACGAAAGTGACGCCGGACAGGTCGACGATCGCGTCGCGGCCCTGCGCCACGACGGCGGTGGTGAAGCGCAAGCCGACCTGGTCGGCGCCGGGGGCATCGAGCCGGCCCAGCAGGCGCACGCAGCTGACCGAGCCCGCAAGTTCGGTGACCGTCATTTCCATGTGCAAGCTCTCCGGTGGATCGATCGTGTCGTTCGGGTCGATCGCTGTCGGCCGTCGGCGACCGCGGATCGTAGAGGCCGGACATGACTGAATTGTGACGCCGCCCTATCCGGCGGGCTGCCGTTTGACGAGCACCATCGTGATGTCGTCGTCCTGCGCGGCGCCTCGCGCGAAGGTCTGCAGCGCCTGCATCAACTGCAGCGCGACCTCGTCGGCGGAGCCGCCCTGGGCGTCGCGCAGCACCTGCTCGACGCGCTCGCGGCCGAATTGCGCCCCGTCGGCATCGGCGTATTCGTAGACGCCGTCGGACAGCAGCACCAGCCAGTCGCCCGGCGCCAGGTCGATCTCGACCGCCGGGCGCAGGAACTCGATCGCCATCGCGCCCATCGGAAAGCTGGTCGCCCGATGCGCCGTGCAGGCGCTGTCGGCGGCCCGGAAGTGCAGGATCGGTGCCTGGCCGCCGCTGAGGAAGCGCAGCCGGTGGGTGGTGGTGTCGAGCAGGCCGATGAAGGCGGTGACGAAACGCGAGTCGGGCAGGGTCTGCGCCAGCTGGTCGTTGACCTGGCGGAACGCCGTCTCCAGGCTGGCGCCGAGGCGGAAGGCCATCCGCAGCATGGCGTGCATCTGGGTCACCGACAGCGCCGGCGCGATCCCGTGGCCGGTGGCGTCGCCCAGCACGACGAGCAGGCCCTGGTCGGTGAGGGCCAGGTCATAGGTGTCGCCGCCGGTCAGCGCCACCGGCCGGAACAGCGCGTGCATGTCGTAGCCCGCCAGCTGCGGCATCGCTGCCGGCAGCGTGCTCAGCTGCATCTGGCGCGCCAGTTCGAGCTCCTGGCGCATCAATTCGCCGGCGATCGCCTCTTGCGTCATGCGCACGCGGGCCAGCGCCACGGCGCATTGCGCGGCCAGTGCGGTGCCGACGGCCTCGTCGCCGCGGTCGAACACGCCGCCGGCCTTGTTCAGCAACTGCAGGACGCCGACCAGCCTGCCCTGGTGGTCGATCAGCGGCAGGGACAGGCTGCAGCGGGTGTGGAAGCCCGATTGCCGGTCGATCGTGGTGCTGAAGCGCGGGTCGGCGTAGCAGTCGGGCACGTTGATCGGCTGGCGGGTCTGCGCGCAGCTGCCGACCAGACCGGCGCCCAGCGCCACGCGCAACGGGCTCAGGTCACTGGCCACCTCGATGACCAGTTCGCCCGCGCTGGCGTCGAGCAGCCAGACCGAGGCCCGCTCGGCGTGCAGCACGCTCTGCGCGGCGGCCGTCACCTCGGCCAGCATCTGTCGCAGCTCGAAGGGCGCTGCCAAGGCGCGGGTGACGGCCAGCAGCGCCTCCATGTCGTGCAGCGACAGCGCTGCGGCGGGGGGCTGCTGAGGCATGGCAGGGCATGTTATCGCGCCAGCGGCGCCGCGGCGCTGGCCACCAGGGTGGCCAGCAAGGTGCCATCGGCCGCCAGGCGGCGCATGCGCAGGGCCTGCGCATCGTCGCTGTCGGTGTGCCAGACGCCGCCGCTGGCACCTGCTGCCGCGCCGGCCGCGGTGGCCGTGACGGTGATCGGCAGGCTGCTGGTCTTCACGCGCAGCACTGGCGGCGGAGCCGGTGCGCTCGCGGCTGGGGTGAGGCCGAGGATCGAGTCGGCGATGGCGCGCGCCTGGCGGCCGATGGGTTCGATGTAACGGCTGGCCTGGCCCTCGACGACCGCGCAGTCGCCCAGCGCGTAGACGCCGGGCTGGCTGGTGGCGCCAGTGGCGGCGTCGACGGTGATGCCGCCGGCGACGCTGTCGAAGGCCAGACCGGCGCTGTGCGCCAGGCGGCCGGCGGTGCGCAGGCCGGTGGCGGCGATGACCAGGTCGGCTTCGTGCACGCCACCGCCCAGCGTGCGGATGCGCAGCCCGCCGGCGGCGAGGCGTTCGACGCCGGTGACCTGCACGCCGCCGACGAAGCGGATCGGCAGATCGGCCCAGGCCGCCAGCAGCCGCGCGCCGACGGCGGCCGGCAAGGCGGCGGGCAGCGGCCGGGCCTGCACGTCGAGCAGCGTGATGCGGTGGCCGGCCAGCGCCAGATCGTTGGCCAGCTCGCAGCCGACCAGGCCGGCGCCGATCAGGGCCACGCGCTGCGGCCCGCCGGCCTGTCCGTCCGCCAGCGCGGATCGCAGGCGGGTGTAGGCCGCCAAGTCGTTGACGCGCCAGACCAGCGCTGGCGGCAGCACCGCCGGCAGCGCCGGTTCGGCGCCGTGCGCCAGCACCAGGTGGCGCCAGCGCAGCGTGCCGCGTGAACTGCGCAGCGTGCGCGTGGCGGGGTCGAGGTGCACGGCCACGGTCGCCGGCAGCAGTCGCACGTTCAGCCGCTGTGCGGCGGCGGCGGCCGTCTCGCGAACCAGGCTGTCGACCGCGATGCCGCGCGCCACGGCCACGCTGAGCTGCGGCTTGTCGTAGACGTCGCCGGCGCAGGCGCAGAGCAGGGTGATCGGCAGCGCCGCGTCGCGTTCGCGCAGCGCTTGCGCGACCTGCCAGCCGGCACGGCCGGCGCCGACGATCAGCACGCCGGCATGGGCGCGGCCGCCGCGTGCGGGCGACGGCGGGCGCGCGCGGCGCGGGGCCGGGTTCGCTGCAGCCGGCGGCCTGTGGGGCGTGAAGTCGGCCTTGCCGACGCCGCAGATCGGGCAGGCCCAGTCGTCGGGGATGTCGGCGAAGCGCGTGCCGGGTGGCAGGCCGCTGTCGGGGTCGCCGGCGGCTTCGTCGTAGACCAGGCCACAGACTTCGCAGATGAACTGCAGCCAGGGTGAGGCCGCGGCCCCGGCGGAGACAGCGGCCGGGCTCACGCCGGCATCTCGGGCGCCGACAGCCGCGCGATTTCCTTGCGCAGGTGCTTGATGGCCGGGGTGACGATGGCCACGAAGTGCGATTCGCGGACCCGGCGCTGCACGTCGCTGCTCAGCAAGTAGCCGCGCGCGCCGGCGTGCAACAGCGCGCTCTGCGCCGCGCGCAGGGCCAGTTCGCTGGCGTGGGCGCGCACGTCGAGCACGCTGATCAGGTGCTGGCGCTCGCTGCTGAACGGCGTCGCGCACAGGACCGCGATGCGCGCGGTCAGTGCGTCGAGCTCGTCCTGCAGGGTATCGGGCCTGTCGTCGAGGAAGCCGTTGACGTGGCCGAGCTGCGTCTCGACCCGCCACATCGAGTCGATGGCGCCCTGCGCCACGCCCAGGCCGAAGCCGGTCTGGAGCAGGATGAAGGCGCCGCGGATGCGCGCGATGTAGGGCTGGGCCGGGTCGGCCAGCACGGCGTCGGCGCCGATGAAGACGTCGGTGCAGCGGAGGGCCCAGGTGTTCGTGCCTTCCATCGCCGAGAAGCTGGGGCAGTCGCGCAGTTCCACGCCCGCGGCGTCGCAGGGCAGCAGGAACATCAGTTCGCGGGCCGCGCCGCTGCCGTCGTCGACACCGGCCAGAACGCCGGCGTAGTGGTCGGGCCCCAGGTTGCTGACCCAGGGCAGCGTGCCGTTGATGCGGTAGCCGCCGGCCACCGGCGTGGCGCGCAGCAGCAGCTTCTCGATGCCGGCGTAGGCCTTCATCGGGTTGCTCATGCCGGTGGCGCCCAGGCGCGCGCCGCTGCTGTGGGCGGCCAGCCGTTCGCCGGTCAGCGCCGGGTTGCCCGACTGCTGCATGTACAGGCCGCAGACCTGCTGGCACCAGACCATGAAGCCGCTGGCACCGCAGACGCGCGACACCTCGGTCATGGCGCGGATGGCCTGCATGTAGTCGCCGGCCTGCAGGCCCGGGCCGATGTGGGCCGCGTAGGCGCCGGCTGCGCCCAGGCTCTTCAGCACGTCGCGCGGGTAGACGCCGCGGTCGGTGGCCTCGGCGGCGGCCCGCAGCGGGCCGTCGGCGATGGCCCGCACGGCATCCAGCATCGACGCTGGCGGCGCCTGCAACTCGGCCATGTTCATGGTCAGGGGTGTCCTTGAAGAATGGTCAGCTGAATTTGGCGCTCATGCCAACGCGATGCTCATCGCGATCGGGTTGCGCAGGCTGTTGGCCACTGGCGAGTAGACGTTCGCGTGCTGCACGATCTCGTCGAGCTGTTCGCGCGTGGCCTCGCCCTCGATCGCCACCTTGACGCGGATGGCCTGGAAGCCCATCTGAGGCGGCAGCATCTCGGCACCGCCGGCGCCCCAGGCCGCCGGGTTGCCGATGTCGCCTTCCATGAAGATTTCCAGGTGACTCAGCCTGACCTGCTTCCAGGTGGCGACCGCCGTGATGCCCACCGCCAGGCAGCCGCCCAGCGCCGAGAGCACGATCTCGCCGGGGGCCGGCGCCGTGTTGTCGCCGAACAGGTGCAGCGGTTCGTCGACGACCACCGGCTGGTGTTCGCCCACGTAGCTCAGCGAGCGGTACTTGCCCTCCATCACCGTGCGGACCTTGTTGGTGCCGCGGCGGCTGGGGTCGGCCTGGCCGGCGGCGGCGAACTTCAGCAGGCCCTCGCGGTCGATGGGGTTCAGGTAGGCGGTGACGGTGGTCATGCGGTTCTTCCAGAGTTCGCGGGTCTTGCGGTTGTCAGGCGGCCAGGGCCATCGGGGCGGCCTTGGTCAGCAGGGGCGGCGTGGTTTCGATGGGCAGCGATTCGTCGCGCGACCATTCGTTCCACGAACCGAAGTACATGCGCACGTCGGCGAAACCGGCCTGCTTCAGTGCCAGGAAGGTGTTGGACGCGCGGGCGCCTTTGAAACAGTAGAGGTAGATCGTGTCGTCGGTGCCGATGCCGGCGGTCGCGCATTCGGCTTGCACTTCCAGCGCCGACTTGATTTGCGGGCCCAGGGCGCTGGGCTTCATGAAGCGGTACCACTCGATCCATTTCGCACCCGGCAGGCGGCCTTTGCGCGGTGCGAAGTCCTTGCCGTAGGGCGAGCTGCTCTCGCCGGTCCACTCGTCGATGTCGCGCACGTCCAGCAGCACCACCCCGCTGCCCAGCGCGGCCTGGACCTGTTCCTTGGTGAGCATCACGTCGGCCGTCGGCAGCTCGGGGAAGGCGGCAGGCAGCGGCGCGGCGGCCTCGGTGCTGGTGGGCAGGCCGGCGGCCTTCCAGGCGGTGTAGCCCCCGTTCATCACCTTGACCCGGGGGTAGCCCAGCCAGGTCAGCAGGTAGTAGCCGCGGCAGCTCTGGCCATAGCCGCTGTTCAGCGCGTCTTCGTAGAACACGGCGGTCTGTTCGCCGGACAGGCCGGCGGCACCGAAAGCCTGGGCGAAGGTGGCCTTCAGTGCTTCCAGGCCTTCTGCGGTCGAGGTCGCCAGGTAGGTGAAGATCTCGCGCATGTTGATCGCGCCCGGTACGTGGCCGGCGGCGTAGGTGTCGGCGTCTCGGGTGTCGATCACGACCGTGGGCTCGGTGGCCATCAAGGCCTGCAGTTCGACGGGCGAGATGAGGGTGGGCGTGGCAGACATGGGCAGGAGCTCCTGGTTTGAACGGGGACCGCGAGGGCGGGGGCGAGGCTTTCACCGCAAAGCCCGTGCCAGGCGCTGCCGTTCTGGCGCGCGGTCGGCAAAAGCCCCTGGGGTCCAGGTATCCGCGCCGAGCCAGAGCGGCCTGGCGGGCCCCGGGCGTCCATGGATTCCGCGTCGGGCCCTGGACGCAATGTCGACAATGCGTCGCACTTTGTCGACAATCTGGCGCTGCGCTCGGGTCGATCTCAGGGCGCCTGCAGCCCCAGTTTGCGCAGGCGGTAGCCGAATTGCCGGGGGGTCATGCCCAGCGACTGCGCGGCGCGCGACTGGTTGCCCTTGTGGCGCGCCAGCGCGTCGACCAGGGCTTGTTCCGGGTGCGAGTTCGCCGGCCAGTAGTCGCGTACCGCGCCGGCGCCGACGCTGGCTTCCGGCGGGGCTGGCGTCGCCGCCACCGGCGGCAGCGGCGGGCCGCTGGCAACGCCCGCGTGCTCGCGCGCGCCGTCGCTCAGCAGGCGCTGCACCGTGGCTTCCTGCACCAGCGGCACGTCGGCCAGCAGCACCATGCGTTCGATGACGTTGGTCAGTTCGCGGATATTGCCCGGCCAGGCGTGGCGGGCCAGCCGGGCCAGCGCCGCCGGCGTCAGGTTGACGTTGCGCTGGTGGGCCTGATTGGCGCGGTTCAGGAAGTGCAGCGTCAGCAGCGGGATGTCCTCCGACCGCTCGCGCAGGCTGGGCAGGCGGATCGGGATGACGTAGAGCCGGTAGTAGAGGTCGCGCCTGAAATGGCCGCGCGTGACCTCCTGGTCGAGGTCGCGGTGGGTGGCGGCCACCAGGCGCACGTCGATCTTCTTTTCGCGCTTGCCACCCAGCCGCAGGATGGTGCCTTCCTGCAGCGTGCGCAGCAGCTTGGTCTGCAGCGCCAGCGGCAACTCGCCGATTTCATCGAGGAAGATGGTGCCGCCGTCGGCCAGCTCGAACCACCCGGCGCGTTCGCCGTGGGCGCCGGTGAAAGCGCCGCGTTCGTGGCCGAAGAGTTCGCTCTCGAACAGCGCTTCCGGTATCGCCGCGCAGTTGACCTTGATGAAGGGCGCGTCGCGCCGCGGGCTGGACAGGTGCAGGGCGCGTGCAAAGAGTTCCTTGCCGGTGCCCGATTCGCCCAGCAGCAGCACGCTGGCGGTGGCGCCGGACACGCGCTCCAGCTCGCCCAGGGCGCGCAGCAGCGGCGGCGCCGTACCGATGATGCCGTAGCGCGCCGCGGCGCTTTGCAGGGCCTGGGTCAGCTGGGCGTTGCGTTCCTGCAGCCCGCGCGTGGTGGCAGCCACATAGCGCTGCAGCTGCAGCATCTGCCCGGCCAGCGTGGCCAGGATGCGCAGGATGGCCACATCGTCGCCGAGCTGGCGGTTGCGCATGCGGATGCGGTGGCAGGCCAGCACGCCGATGGTGCGCCGCTCGACTTCGATCGGCAACGCGATGAAGGCCACGGTTTCCGGCGGCAGGCGGCTGCGCGGCACGGCGCGGAACAGGAAGGCCGGTTCGGCGTCGACGTCCTGCACGATGGCCGGCTGCCCGGTGCCCAGTACGCGACCGGTCACGCCTTCGCCAGGGCCGTAGCGGCCGCGTTCGCTCTCCTCGCGGGTCAGGCCGTAGGCGTGCTGGATGGCACTGGCGGCGGGCGCCGAGCCGTCACCCTCGCCCAGCACGATGCGGCCGCGGTTCAGGCCGAGCAGCTCGGACATCAGGTGCAGCATCTCGCGCAGCACCACGGCCGGCGCCAGGCTCTGGCCGACGCCGCGCATCACCTGGCTGAGCAGCAGGATTTCCTGGGCGCGCCAATCCGGCGCCTCGGCGGCGGGTTCGATCAGGGCCAGGGCGGTGCGTGCATGCATGGCTGCAGCAGTACCCGCAAGAAACCGGCCAGCCGCTGGCCGGCGGGTACGTCCCAAAAGTGTGCACGCTTCCTGCTTGGTGGTTTGGTCACCGATTTGAAGGAAGCCCCGTGCGCCCCATCCAGACTGCCGCCCCTGTCGCCGCCCCAGCCTACGACCCTTACGACGCCGACCGCCCATTGATGCTGCGCTGCGGCTGCGGCGCCGACCATGCACCGCAAGCCCACGCGGCGGCCAGCCTGGAAGCCGAAGCGCTCGGCCGCTCGTTCATGGAAGCCGCCTTGGTCAAGGCGCTGTTCCCCCAGGACAGCGTGCGCCGGGCCTTCCTGAAGGGCGTGGGTCGCCGTACCGCGATGGCCGCCATCGGCAGCGTCCTGCCGCTGGCCAGCCTGCAGGCGATGGCCGAAGAGAAGAAGCCCCTCGAGAAGAAGGACCTGAAGATCGGCTTCATCCCCATCACCTGCGCCAGCCCGCTGATCATGGCCGACCCGCTGGGCTTCTACCGCCAGCAGGGCCTGACCGTGCAGCTGATGAAGACGGCCGGCTGGGCGCTGATCCGCGACAAGATCATGAACAGGGAAGTCGACGCGACGCACTTCCTGAGCCCGATGCCCCTGGCCATCAGCATGGGTCTGGGCAGCGCCGCCCAGCCGATGAACGTGGCCACCATCCAGAACATCAACGGCCAAGCCATCGTGCTGGCCAACAAGCACAAGGGCAACCGCGATCCGAAGAACTGGAAGGGCTTCAAGTTCGCCATTCCCTTCGACTACAGCATCCACAACTTCCTGCTGCGCTACTACCTGGCCGAGAACGGCATCAACCCCGACACCGACGTGCAGTTGCGCGTCACGCCGCCGGCGGAGATGGTGGCCAACCTGCGCGCCGGCAACATCGACGGCTTCCTCGGCCCCGACCCTTTCAACCAGCGCGCGGTCTTCGAGGAGGTCGGCTTCATCCACATCCTGAGTCGCGAGATCTGGGACGGCCACCCGTGTTGCGCCTTCGGCGTGCCGACCAGCTTCATCGAGAGCAACCCCAACACCTTTGCCGCGCTCTACCGCAGCGTGCTGACCGCTGCCGCGATGGCGCACAAGGCCGAGAACCGCGAACTGATCGCCAAGGTCATCGCCCCGGCGCAGTACCTGAACCAGCCCGAAGCGGTGCTGATGCAGGTGCTGACCGGCAAGTTCGCCGACGGCCTGGGCAATGTGCGCACGGTGCCCGACCGCGCCGACTTCGACCCGGTTCCTTGGCAGAGCATGGCGGTCTGGATGCTGACGCAGATGAAGCGCTGGGGTTACCTCAAGGGCGACGTGAACTACAAGCAGGTCGCCGAGAAGGTCTTCCTGATCACCGATGCGAAGAAGTACATGAAGGAGCTGGGCCAGCCCGTGCCCGACGGCGCCTACAAGAAGTTCAAGGTGATGGGCAAGGAGTTCGACGCCGCCAAGGCCGACGACTACCTGAAGAGCTTCTCGATCAGCAAGGCATGAAGGCCGCACGGCAGGAAACGTTGAAGGCGGCGCTGCTGTCGCTGCTGATCCTGGCGGTTCTGCTGGGCATCTGGCACCTGGCGACGCTGCAGCCCAAAGCCGTGGCGGCGTCGGCCGCAGCACAGACGGCCGAGCAGATCGAGTACGCCAAGCTGATGGGCAAGGACCCGGCCAGCCTGGCCAGCCATGCAGCCACCGGCAGCAGCGGCAAGAGCGGTTTTCCGACGTTGTCGCAGATGGGCGCGGCCATCTCACGCAACCTGACCAGCCCCTTCTACGACAACGGGCCCAACGACAAGGGCGTCGGCCTGCAACTGGCCTACTCGCTGGGCCGCGTCGGCCTGGGCTATCTGCTGGCGGCGCTGGTCG
This sequence comes from Betaproteobacteria bacterium, assembly GCA_947453725.1. Lineage (GTDB taxonomy): Bacteria > Pseudomonadota > Gammaproteobacteria > Burkholderiales > Burkholderiaceae_C > Rubrivivax. Next base: position 70,599 of record CANGHH010000009.1, read on the forward strand.
CCATCCCGCTGGGTTTCGTCATCGGCATGAGTCCGCTGATCCACCGCGCGCTCGACCCCTTCATCCAGGTCTTGAAGCCGATCTCGCCGCTGGCCTGGATGCCGCTGGCCCTGTACACGATCAAGGACAGCGCGGTCAGCGGCATCTTCGTGATCTTCATCTGCAGCGTCTGGCCGATGCTGATCAACACCGCCTTCGGTGTCGCTGGCGTGCGCAAGGAATGGCTGAACGTGGCGCGCACGCTGGAGGTGGCGCCGCTGCGCAAGGCGTTTGAAGTCATCCTGCCGGCGGCCGCGCCGACCATCCTGACCGGCATGCGCATCAGCATGGGCATCGCCTGGCTGGTCATCGTGGCCGCCGAGATGCTGGTCGGCGGCACCGGCATCGGCTACTTCGTCTGGAACGAGTGGAACAACCTCAGCCTGCCGAACGTGATCTTCGCGGTGCTGCTCATCGGCATCGTCGGCATGCTGCTCGACCTGGCCTTTGCGCGCCTGCAGAAGGCGGTGACCTATGCCGACTGATCACCCTGAATTCCTGAAGGTCGAAGCCTTGTGCAAGACCTATCCGGGTTCAGCCGAGCCGGTCTTCGACGGCGTCAACTTCGAGGTCGCGCAGGGCGAGTTCGTCTGCATCATCGGCCACAGCGGCTGCGGCAAGACGACCATCCTGAACGTGCTGGCCGGCCTGGAAACGGCCACCACCGGCCACGTCTTCATGGACCGGCGCGAAGTCGCCGGGCCCAGCCTCGACCGAGGCGTCGTCTTCCAGGGCCACGCGCTGATGCCCTGGCTGACGGTGCGCCAGAACATCGCCTTCGCGGTGCGCAGCAAGTGGCCGGACTGGAGCCGCGCCCAGGTCGCCGAGCAGGTCCTGAAGTACACCGAGCTGGTCGGCCTGGCCGGCGCCATCGACAAGAAACCCAGCGCCCTGAGCGGCGGCATGAAGCAGCGCGTCGGCATCGCCCGGGCCTTCGCGATCCAGCCGCGGATGCTGCTGCTCGACGAACCTTTCGGCGCGCTGGACGCGTTGACGCGCGGCACCATCCAGGACGAGTTGCTGCGCATCTGCGCCGAGACGCAACAGACCGTCTTCATGATCACCCACGACGTCGACGAAGCCATCCTGCTGGCTGATCGCGTGCTGCTGATGAGCAACGGCCCGCAGGCCCGCGTCGCGGAGATCGTCAGGAACACGATGAGCCGCCAGCGCGAGCGAGCGACGCTGCACCACGACCCGCAGTACTACCGCATCCGCAACCACCTGGTCGATTTCCTGGTGACCCGCAGCAAGGACCTGTCGCACGGCCGCGCGCCGGTCCAGCCGCTGCAGGTCAGCCCAGGCCTGGGCTAGCCCGAAGCGCTGCCACCATCCAAGCCCCACAACCCCACCATCACCCCCCTCTGGAGAATTGCATGAGCCGCATCGCCGTCACTGAAAAAATCATCACCGCCAAGGTCAGCCAGGGCATCAAGTGGTCCGACGTGGCCACGGCCGTCGGCCTGAGCAAGGAATGGGTCACCGCCGCCTGCCTGGGCCAGATGACGCTGAGCGCCGAACAGGCCGCCACCGTCGGCGAGATCTTCGGCCTGACGGCCGAAGAGCAGAAGTGGCTGCAGGTCGTGCCCTACAAGGGCAGCCTGCCGACCGCCGTGCCGACCGACCCGCTGATCTACCGCTTCTACGAGCTCGTCAGCGTCTACGGCACGACCTTCAAGGAACTGATCCACGAAGAGTTCGGCGACGGCATCATGTCGGCGATCGACTTCAAGATGGATCTGCAGCGCGAGCCGAATGCAATGGGCGACCGCGTCAGCATCGCGATGTCGGGCAAGTTCCTGCCGTACAAGACGTATTGATATCGGCAGCCCTCAGCGCAGCAGTGCCGGGTCGATCTCGCGCAGCCGGTGGTCGACGTAGTAGCCGCCGAATTCGGTGTACTGCAGGAAGCCCCGCCCGCAGGCGCGGCAGGCCCAGACCTCGCAGCGGTTGAACGGGTAATAGGCGGCGGCGATCGGCGCGCGCGGCGATTCGTAGCGCGTGCCGCCTTCGTGCAGTTCGGTCAGCGTCGGGTCTTCGTCGGCGTCGTCGCGCAGCGTGCCGCGATGCTGCAGCAGCGGCTCGCCCGGCGGCGCCGACACCGACTCCCAGCCCGCGCAGACCAGCGTGGCGCAGGCGCAATCGGCAGGGGTTTTCGCTGGCGGCGGCAGCCGCCGCAAGTCCTCGGCCGTCAGGCGCGCCACGGCGTCAATCGGCCTTGATGCCGTTGGCCTTGACGACCTGGGTCCAGATCTCGACCTGCTTGTCGATGAAGGCCTGCGCCGCCGCGGGCGTGCCGACGTTCACCGCAATGCCCTGGGCTGCCAGCTTGGTGGCGACTTCGGGCGACTTCAGCGCCTTGTTGATCTCGTCGTTCATCCGCGCCACGATTTCCGGCGGCGTCTTGGCCGGCGCCAGCACGGCCCACCAGGCCGGCGCGTTGAAGCCGGCGTAGCCGCTTTCGGCCAGCGTCGGCACGTCGGGCAGCGTCGGGCTGCGCTTGTCGGTGGTGACGACCAGCGGGCGCAGGCGCTTGCTGTCGATGTGCGGCTTGGTGACGAAGACCGAACCGATGGACAGCGGCACATGGCCGGCCACGGCGTCGTTCATCAGCGGGCCGCCGCCGCGGTAGGGCACGTGGGTCAGGTCGAAGTGGTTGCCCTTGGCCAGCAGCGTCATCGCCAGGTGGCCCAGGCTGCCGTTGCCGATGGTGCCGTAGCCGACGTTCTTGCCGGCCTTCACGGCGGCCACCACGTCGGCGAAGGTCTTGTAGGGCGAATCGGCATGGGTCGCGATGACCATCGCGCTGGTGCCGATCAGCGACACGGCGGCCAGGTCCTTGCGCGTGTCGTAGGGCAGGCTGGGGATCAGCGCCGGGTTCACGCCGTGGGTGTCGAAGACCACCGCGAAGGTGTAGCCGTCGGGCGCTGACGAGACCACCGCGCCGGTGCCGATGGTGCCCGACGCGCCGCCCTTGTTGTCGACGATGACGGTCTGCCCGAGCTGCTGCTGCAAGGCGGGCTGCAGGATGCGCGCCACCTGGTCGACCGAGCCGCCTGGCGGGAAGACCGCGATCAGCTTGATCGCTTGCCGGGCCGGCCAGGCCTGGGCGCAGGCGTCTGTGCCGGCCAGCGCGGTGACCAGGGCGAGGCTCAAGCCGCCGAGCAGGCGGGTCCAGGACAGGCTCGATTTCATGGGGTCGGCGTTCGGTGTGGAGACCGCGGCGAGTGTGCGCGAGCGCCGCACCGGCGGCGCTCAGGAAAACACCAGGGCCCGGCCCTGGCCGGGCTCAGCCCTGGGGCTCGCGGCGGGGGCCACGCGGCGGACCGCCGGCGGGCCGCCCGCCCCGGCCACCACCAGGCCGCGGGCCCCGCGGGCCGTCCGGCCGCTGCGGCGGGCGGCCTTCGCGGCGGCTGTCGTTGCGCTGTTCGGGTCGCTGCGGTTCCAGCGCGCGCTGTTCGCGTTCCTGTTTGGCCAGCGCCACCTGGGCGTCGAGTTCCGTTTCGCTGATGCCTTTGAGCGCACAGAAGTTGGCCTTGGTCAGCGTGGCGGTCTCGAAGGCGCGCAGCAGCGCTGCGCGGTTGCGGCGGGCTTCGCCCTCGGCGTTGTCGCGGGCGGTGGTGCGCGCCGCGTTCTGGGCGTTCTGCGCGCGGCGGGCTTCCTGCGCGGCAGCGCGCTGCTGTTCGCGTTCCAGCGCGCGGCGGTCCTCGAACATCTGCTTGCGGCGTTCGACTTCGGCGGCCGCGGCATCGCGGTGCAGCGCTTCGATCTCGCCGGCCGGCGCGCCGTCGAGGTCCAGGCGCTGCGGCTGGGTTGCCAGCGCCTTCAGATAGGCCGTGCTGGTCGTGTAGCGGTGCAGGAAGATCGACAGCGACTTCTTGTTGACCAGGCCCGGCGCGCGGGTCTGGATGTCGGCCTGGATGCGCAGCTTGATCGGCAGCGCACGGCCGGCGCCGAACAAGGCCGGGAAGTGCTGCGCCAGCAGCGCGGCCACAGCGGCCGGCGACAGCGTCGCAACCGCCTTCGGCGCGTCGCTGCCGCCGACAGTGCCTTCGGTTTCTTCGGCGACGTCGCCAGCGGCGGCGTCAGTGCCGGCCGCTGCTTCATCAGCTGCCGCGTCGTCGGCTGCTGTTTCGTCAGCCGCTGCGTCGTCGCCGGTGGCGACCGCTTCGGCGCTTGCTGCAGGCAGGGCTGGGGCCACGGGTTCGACAGCCGGCACCGCAGCAGCATCGGCCACAGCGGTCTCGGTGGGGGGCGCGATCACTTCGGGGTGCGCGGCGGGCGTGGGCGTCTCGGACATGGGCGGTGGCTGGCTCTGCGGCAGTGCAGGGGGGCGATTGTCAACGCTGCGGGCCCTGCCGGTCACGTTGTGTCGTGCGGCACGGCCGACGTGCGCCGACTGCTTCACGCTGCCGCCGGACAATGTGGGGCTGTTTGCCCCGCCGACGAACCCCCGATGCCCCTGAAGCCCTTGATGCCGCCTGTGCCCGAACGCTGGACCCTCAGCGCCGGCGACGCCGCCACGGCCACGTTGACCATACCGGCCGACGCGCTGCGCGAGCGCCGCTTCGAGATCGCCTGTGCCATCACGGTGGCGGTACCCGAAGCAGCGCCGCATGGCGCCAGCGGCTCCAGCCACCAGATGACGGTGCAGGCCAACGGCGCGCTGCTCTGGCGCCGCCGCGTGGCCAGCCAGAACCCGGGTGAGTGGGACGGGCTGGACTACCGCTGCACGCGCAGCGTGCCGGTGGGCCACGCGCTGCGCATCACGGTGGCGGTGGCCTGCCAGGGTGCGAAGCGGCGAACGCTGACGGTCGAGGCCGACGAGGTCTGATGGCGGCGCTCAGCCGCCCGTCTGCACGGCGATGGGGATGCGTCGCCCCACCGCCGCCTCGCCGGTTGCCGCCTGCTCAAGCCCGCGCGCCCGCAGCTGCCCGCAGCCGCCGTCCACGTCCTGCCCGGCCGACTGCCGCAGCTTGGTCAGCACGCCGCGGCGGTGCAGGCTGCGGGCCATCTCGGCCGCGCGTTCCCAGCTCGGTCTTTTCCACGGCATGCCGGGCACGGCATTGAAGGGGATCAGGTTCATCAGCGCGTACCGGCCTTGCAGCAAGGCGGCGATGCCTTCGACCTCGTCGTCGCCGTCGTTGACGCCTTCGATCAGCGTCCACTGGTACTGAATCGGGTAGCCGGTGGCGCGCGCGTAGGCCTCGCCGGCTTCGACCAGTTGCTGCGGCGTCATCCGCGGTGCCCGCGGCAGCAGCTGTTCGCGCAGTTCGGGCTTGGTGCTGTGCAGCGACAGCGCCAGCGCCGGCTGCACGCGTTCTTGCGGCAGGCGTTCGAAGACGCGCGGGTCGCCGACGGTGCTGAAGACGATCTGCTTGTGGGCGATGCCGCCACCGGTGCCCAGCAGCTGGATGGCTTCGAGCACCGCGTCGAGGTTGTGCGCCGGCTCACCCATGCCCATGAAGACCACCTTCCTGACGGGCCGGTCCGGGAATTCGCGGCGCGCCAGCGCCACCTGGGCGACGATCTCGCCGCTGCTCAATTGCCGCAGCAGGCCGCCGGTGCCCGTCATGCAGAACACGCAGCCGACCGCGCAGCCCACCTGCGTGCTGATGCACAGGGCCTGGGCGCGGTCGGGCGGCAGCAGCACGCTTTCCACCGTCTGGCCGTCGCCCAGGCGCACCAGCAGCCGCACCGATCCGTCAACGCCCGGGTGCTGCGATTGCAGGGTCGCCAGAGCCGCCAACTCGGTCGTCAGCCCGGGCAGGGCTGTGCGCAGCGGCTTGGGCAGAAAGCTCTCCAGCGGCCGCTTGCCGTGGTCCTGCGGCAGCGCGTTGGCCCACAGCCGAAGCACGCGTTCCTCGTGCTTCGGCTTGGCGCCGAGGGCGCGCAGGCGGGCGCGCAGCGCATTGATCTGCATTCAGCCCAACAGACTCGCGGCGTGGTGCCGCAAATGGTCTTCGACGAAGCTGGCGATGAAGAAATAGCCATGGTCGTAGCCGGGGTGGCGGCGCAGCCTCAGCGCCTGGCCGGCGTCGCGGCAGGCGGCTTCGAAGCGCTGCGGCAGCAGTTGCTCGGCCAGGAATTTGTCGCCGAGGCCCTGGTCGATCAGCAGCGGCGGGCAGCGCGCGCCGGACTCGATCAGCGCCGTCGCGTCATGCGCGGCCCAGGCGGCGCGGTCGTCGCCCAGGTAGCCGGTGAAAGCCTTCACGCCCCACGGGCAGCGCATCGGTGCGGCGATGGGTGCGAAGGCCGACACGCTGCGGTACAGCCCCGGGTGGCGCAGCGCCAGCGTCAGCGCGCCGTGGCCGCCCATCGAATGGCCGAAGACGCCCATCGCACCTTGCCGCAGCGGGAAGTGCTGCGCCAGCAGCGCCGGCAGTTCGCCGGTGACGTGGCTTTCCATGCGCCAGTGGTGGGCCCAGGGCGCCTGCGTGGCGTCCAGGTAGAAGCCCGCGCCATTGCCGAAGTCCCAGGCGTCTTCGGCGCCTTTGACGCCCGTGTTGCGCGGGCTGGTGTCGGGCGTGACCAGCATCAGGCCCAGTTCGGCCGCCAGGCGCTGGGCGCCGGCCTTGATCGCGAAGGTTTCCTCGGTGCAGGTCAGGCCGGCCAGCCAGAACAGCGCTGGCACGGGCCCCACCTTCGCCTGCGGCGGCACGAAGACGCCGAAGCGCATCGGCAGCCCGATGACCGTGCTGGCGTGCTGGTAGAAGCCCTGCACGCCGCCGAAGCAGGGGTGTTCGCTGAGCGTGGTGAAGCTCATCGCTGAGCTTTCAGAAGACGACCACGCTGCGGATCGATTCGCCGCGCGCCATCAGCTCGAAGCCTTCGTTGATGTCTTCCAGCTTCAGCGTGTGGGTGATCAGCGGGTCGATCTGGATCTTGCCTTCCATGTACCAGTCGACGATCTTGGGCACGTCGCTGCGGCCGCGCGCGCCGCCGAAGGCGCTGCCTTCCCACTTGCGGCCCGTGACCAGTTGGAAGGGGCGGGTCGCGATCTCCTGCCCCGCTGCCGCCACGCCGATGATCAGGCTGCGGCCCCAGCCCTTGTGGCAGCACTCGAGCGCCTGGCGCATCGTGGTGGTGTTGCCGATGCATTCGAAGCTGTAGTCGGCGCCGCCGTCGGTCAGCTGCTGAATAGCGTCCACCACGTTCGGCACGTCTTTCGGGTTGATGAAGTGCGTCATGCCGAAGCGCCGCGCCATTTCTTGCCGGGCCGGGTTGATGTCGACGCCGATGATCTTGTCGGCGCCGACCATCTTCGCGCCCTGGATCACGTTCAGCCCGATGCCGCCCAACCCGAAGACGACCACGTTGGCGCCGGCTTCGACCTTGGCGCTGTAGATCACCGCGCCCACGCCGGTGGTGACGCCGCACCCGATGTAGCAGACCTTGTCGAAAGGCGCGTCCTGGCGGATCTTGGCCAGCGCGATCTCGGGCGCCACGATGTGGTTGGCGAAGGTGCTGGTGCCCATGTAGTGCAGGATCGGCCGGCCGTTCAGGCTGAATCGCGAGGTGCCGTCGGGCATCAGCCCCCGGCCCTGCGTGGCGCGGATCTGCTGGCACAGGTTGGTCTTGCGGCTGAGGCAGAACTTGCACTGCCGGCATTCGGGCGTGTAGAGCGGGATCACGTGGTCGCCGGGCTTTAGGCTGGTCACGCCGGCGCCCACTTCGAGCACCACGCCGGCGCCTTCGTGGCCCAGGATGGCCGGGAACAGGCCCTCGGGGTCAGCGCCGCTCAGCGTGTACTGGTCGGTGTGGCAGATGCCGGTGGCCTTGATCTCGACCAGCACCTCGCCGGCGCGCGGGCCTTCGAGGTCGACGGTTTCGATGGTCAGCGGGGCGCCGGCCTTCCAGGCCACGGCTGCGCGGGTTTTCATGCGGGTTCCTTCAGGCACGGCCAAAGCGCCGAGCGTACCCGCTCGCCGGCGCACCGGTCGTCGGGCCGCCTGCGCGAAGAAAAGCAAATGAGAAGCCCGCTCGCGGCAACGTCACCAGGCGCCAGAGACAATCGCCCGATGCCGTATCCCCACCTGCTCCGCCGCCCGCTGCGCGCCAACGTCGCGCTGGCCTTCGTCCTGACCGCCACGGCCGCCGCTGCACAGCAACTGCCACCGCCGCCGGCTGCCGCGTCGGCGCCCTCGGCGGTGCAGCCACCGGCGCGTGCGGCATCGGCCGCCCGGCCGCGGCCCGCCGCGGCTGCGGCCCCGTCGGCCGCCGAGCGCATCGAGATCACCGGCGGGCGCAACGCCGAGGTCGACGAACGCCGCCAGAGCACGGCGGCCAAGATCATCATCGGCCGCGAGGAGATCGACAAGTTCGGCGACGCCAGCGTCGGCGAGGTGCTGCGTCGCCTGCCCGGCGTCAGCACGCCCGGCGCACCGGGTCGCGGCGGCCCGCCGCGCCTGCGCGGGCTGGGCAATGGCTACACGCAGCTGCTGATCGACGGCCAGCGCGTGCCACCCGGTTTCAGCGTCGAAAGCCTGACCCCCGAGCAGGTCGAACGCATCGAGATCCTGCGCGCGCCGACCGCCGAAACCGGCTCGCAGGCCATCGCCGGCACCATCAACATCATCACCCGCGAAGGCTTCAAGCGGCGCCTCAACGACCTGCGGGGTGGCGTCAGCCATGAGAACGGCAAGTTGACGCCCGGCATCAACTGGACCCACAACGACAGCGCCGGTGACCTGACCTACAACCTCTCGGGTTCGGCCTTCTTCCCGCGCCGCGAGAACACCAGCACCACGCGCACCACGGTCTCGAATGTCGACAGCGGCGCGCTGCTGGAAGACCGCACCGCGACCAGCGTCAGCGACGACAAGCGCTTCGGCATGAACCTGACCAGCCGCCTGCAATGGCGTCTGGGAGGCGCGGATGCAGGCGGCGGTGACCAGCTGGCGCTGACGCCCAGCGTCTTCCACACCGAGGCCACCAACAGCACGCGCTTCAGCCTGGTCAAGCAGCCCTCGCTGCGCGCCGGCCCCGACCTCTACGACCACGGCGACAGCATCGGCGACAGCCGCTATACCAACGCCAGGCTGGCGCTTCAGTGGCGCCAGAAGGTCGGTCCGGTTCGGCTGGAAGTCAACGGCGGCGGCGGCAGCTTCAAGTCGGTCAGCAACAGCCTGCGCCATGAATTCGGCGCGCTCAGCCGCGTGCTGGAAGACCACGCCACGGTGCGTGAGAGTTCGGTCAACCTGACCTTCAAGGGCAGCGGCGTGGCCGGCGGCAATGATGCCGGCCAGGGCGAACACAACCTCGTCAGCGGCGCCGAGATCGACGCTTCCCAGCGCAAGGAAAGCAAGTCCAACCTGCAGAACGGCGTTGCGCTGCTGACCGACTACGGCAGCAACCTGCAGGCCCAGGCACTGCGCACCGCGGCCTATGTGCAGGACGAATGGGCCATCAACCCGAGCTGGAGCACCCAGGCCGGCTTGCGCTGGGAAGGCATCCACACCCAGGGCGACAACGGCGGCGTGGGCGTCGACCCCAACCCGAGCAACCGCAGCAGCGTGTGGACGCCGCTGTTCCACGCGGTCTGGAAGCCCGACCCGAAGAAGCGCGACCAGCTGCGGCTGAGCCTGACGCGCAGCTACCGCCCGCCCTCGCTGGGCACGCTGATCGCCCGGCCGACGATCAACCGCGACGCACCGGCGCCCGGCCCCAACGGCCCCAGCACGCCCGACACGGTGGGCAACCCGCGGCTCAAGCCCGAGCTGGCCAGCGGCATCGACCTGGCCTTCGAGCGCTACCTGGACGGCGGCGGCGTGCTCAGCGCCAACCTCTTCCACCGCGAGATCAGCAACCTGATGCGCAGCGAGCTGTCGGCCACGCCCGTCGCGGTGTCGTGGAGCCCGGGTGCCAACCGCTATGTGCGGCAGATGCAGAACATCGGCGATGCGACCACCTCGGGCCTCGAGATGGACGCCAAGTTCCGACTCGACCAGGTCTTCACCGGCGCGCCGGGTGTCGAGTTGCGCAGCAACCTGTCGCTCTACCGGTCGCGCGTGAAGACCGTGCCCGGCCCCGACAACCGCCTCGACCAGCAGGCCAAGGCGACCGGCAATTTCGGCGGCGACTACCGCCTGCGCGGCCTGCCGCTGACGCTGGGCGGCAACGTCAACTGGGTGCCGGCCTACACCACCAAGACCGATGTCGGCCAGTTCACCAGCGTCACCGGCAAACGCGTCTGGGACGCCTACGCGCTGTGGACCTTCAGCCCCACCGTCGCGCTGCGCCTGCTGGGCAACAACCTGCTGCCGCGGGACTACACCAACACCACCGTCAGCGAATTGCCGGGGCTGACTGGCAACGAGCGCACCACGGTGGCCGGCACCGGGGCCAGCTACATCAACTGGGCGCTGCGGCTGGAATTGAAGCTCTAGCAGCGGCACGGCTTAGGGATGCCCCCGCTGATCGCCGCGGGCGGCAGGCGTCAGACTTCACGGTGAACTCCCGGAGACACCGCATGAGCCTGAACCGCCGCCACATCCTGCTGGCCACCACCGCGCTGCCGCTGCTCGGCCACGCCCAGAGCGCCTGGCCGAGCCGGCCGGTGCGCATCGTCGTGCCCTTCGCCGCTGGCGGCACCACCGACATCCTGGCCCGTGCCATCGCGCCCGAACTGCAGCGCGACTTCGGCCAGCCTTTCATCATCGACAACAAGCCCGGCGCCGGCGGCAACAGCGGCGCGGCGGAGGTCGCCAAGTCGCCGGCCGACGGCTACACCCTGCTGATGGGTACCGTCGGCACACACGCCATCAACCCGGCGCTGTATCCCAAGATGCCTTACGACCACATCAAGGATTTCGCGCCCGTGACGCTGGTGGCCGGCGTGCCGAACGTGGTGGTGATGAACCCGGCGTCGGCGCAGAAGTACGGCATCAACACCATCGGCGATCTGGCCCGCGCGGCCAAGGCCAACCCGGGCAAGCTGAACGTCGCCAGCTCGGGCAACGGCACCAGCATCCACTTGTCGGCCGAACTCTTCAAGAGCCTGACCGGCACCTTCATGCTGCACCTGCCCTACCGCGGATCGGGCCCGGCGCTGATCGACCTGATGTCGGGCAGTGTCGACCTGATGTTCGACAACCTGCCCAGCGCCCTGCCGCACATCCGGAGCGGCAAGCTCAAGGTCCTGGCAGTGACCAGTGGCCAGCGTTCCGGGGCGCTGCCCGAGGTGCCCACCGTTGCCGAAGCTGGCGGCCCGCTGCTGAAGACCTACGAGGCCAGCTCCTGGTTCGGCCTGCTGGCGCCGGCTGGCACGCCGGCCGAGGTGGTTGCCCGCATCCAGCAGGAAACTGCCAAGGCGCTGGCCACGCCCGTCATCAAGGAGCGCATGCTGTCGCAGGGCGCGATCCCCAGCGGCATGACGCCGGCCGCCTTCACGGCCTTCATCGCGACCGAGACCCAGAAGTGGGCGCAGGTGGTGAAGGCGTCGGGCGCCAAGGTCGATTGAGCGGCTGGCCTGTGGGCCCCGGCGCCGTTCGGCGGCGCTCATGGACCCCGTCACCCGGCTAAGACGCAGCCCTCATCCCGGGCAGTGAGGGCCGCGACGCTTCAGCGGGATTCAGGTGGGCGGCGCCACTGACAAGCGCAGCCAGCGCGGTGTCGCGCGGCGTGGCCGAAGCTGCAGCGCCATAGGCCATGGCGCCCACAGGCCGATCCTGCCCGCGTATCCACGCCAGCAATTCAGGTTTGCGTTCGGCGGCCTGGCTTTCCAGTTCCCGGAGATCGGCCAGGTAGGGCGCCACCGGCCCGTAGTAGTCCGTCTGGGGACCGATCGGCAGGAAGGCGAAGTTCCGGCGGAGCAGCGACCGCGCCAAAGGTCGCTCCATCGCGGCATACCAATGGCGGATGCCGACCTTCAAGCTGTAGGCATACATCTGCCGGTACAGGCTGAGCAGGATCTGCGGTGCTGCGTGGCGTCGGTCGTCCTTGAAGACAGCGCTGCTCTGCTCGGGGGTCACGACTGACAGTCGATCACCACGGCGCCGCCTGTAGTCGCTTCGAACCATCAGCCGGCTGACTTCGGCCGCTTCGCCGTGTGCGGGCAGCGTGGCGGCATCCGACGAAATCGAACAGTGCCGCTGCATCGGAAAGAGTTGGTCGGCACCGGGTCGGACCAGGCGGACATAGCCCACCAATTCCTCTTGTTCGTCAAAGGCGTAGAAGTGAGCCGCCTCATCGTCGTACTCGTCGCTCTCGACACCATCCGGGTAGTCATCGACCGACAGGAAGTTGTGCTCCAGGCAATAGACCTCGTAGCGCAGCTTGAAGGCGCGGCGCAGCGCCGGGGTCTGACTCGAGCGCGCCCTTGGACGCAGGCCCTCCAGCTCGATCGATGAATTCAGCATGACTCAACCCACCTCTGCCCCTCGCGCCGCGCCGCTGCAGCGGGGGCCAGGGAGACAAGAAAAACCCCTTGCAGCGTGATTTCATCCACAACATGGCTGGTGGCGGCGTCGAGCTTACCCCTTGACGGCGGCGGCTTGGCGTGGCGTTGCAGACTGTTTCCTTGGGGGCGTCTTCAGGCCGTCTTCCGCCGGGCGATGGCCTGAACGGACGGACTTCGTGGCCCAGGCTGTCGGTCGACGCAAGTCTTGCGACCGGGCAAAAAAAAGCCGCCAAGCTGGTATGCGGCGGCTTGATCGAAGGCGGGGCGACAGCCCCGGCTTCCTTATGCCTTGTTGCGACGGAGCGTGGCACCGGCGCCGAGCAAGGCCAGCGCGACGAGGGCCAGCGAACCTGGCTCCGGCAGGGCCAGCGAGGTCACCGGGTCGTTGATGTAACCGGCAAAGCAGGTACCGGTGGAGATGTCCGTTGCGGTGCAGGTGCCGGTCCCCTGGGCAGCCCCGTTGGGCTTCAGCGTGAAGTTGCCGTCGAAGTCGGTGCCGAAGGGCTGGCCGTTCGTGTCCCACTTGACCGCATCGCTGCCGCCAACGACGTTGGCGAAGAAGGTGCCCGTACCGCTGGTCGGCAGCACGTTCGAACTGGTGTGCTGAACCATCGTGGCCAGGCTTTCGCTCGTGCCGGGATTCGTTTCGCAGGTGCCGAAGGGCCCCAGCGAGCCACAGCTGGCCGGGCCGCCACCTGCCGCAACGATGTCGACCGACTTGCCCGGCGCGAATTCCAGTTGCAGGTAGGGCCCGCCCAGTCCCGCCAGCAGGCTGTCGGTACCGAAACCGGTGCGGGTATTCGGATTGGCATTGAAGAACTGGTCGATCGACGTGATCTGCGTCGTGCTCTGGTAGATGTCCAGGTGGATCTTGCCGTCGGCACCGCTGCCACCGGTCGCGCCGATGTTGTAGATGTCGTAGTTCGTCGGCGCGCCCGTGCCAGGAGCAACCCGCGTCCCGATGATGTTCTGGTCGGCAATGCCGTAGAGCATGTAGTACAGGTAGGTGCCGCCTTCACCGGCCGACCAGTTGCCAGCCAGGCTGCTGATGCCCGTGATCGAACCGATGCCCCAGGTCGTTTCGTCGGTACCGGTCGTGAGGTTGCTTTCGGTGGTCAGGCCGTTGAGCTTCCAGTTGGCAGCGCCGCCCACGCCGCTGAGCGGAACGGCTTGTGCCGCCATCGATGCCAGAGCCAGCATCGCTGCCGACCCCACCACTTTGAATTTAGTCGTCATCGCATCTCTCCTTGGGGTTGAACGGAAAACGCTTCGGTTCTGGGCTCAACATAAGCACGCTGTGTGCCAATCTCGATCACATCTGACAAAACCGTTTCTTTTCAATGACTTGCAAGAAGTTCCGCTTTCGGAATGCCGTCTCGGACTGGCCGGTGTAAAAAAGTCCGACGGTTTTTCAAGGCTCAGGGCTCTGCTGGCGCCATCAAGTCGACGACCCGCGTCTGCTGGCTCTTGAAGCTGTGAATGATCAGCTTGGGCGAAGCCGTGAGCGGCTCGCCCGCCAGCAGGCCATGGATCATCGTCATGGCCATCGCGCCGACGGCAAAACTGCCTACCGCCACCTGCGAGGCCGGGCAAGGCTTGCCATCCTTCATCCGGGTCAGGACATGGGTCACCTGCTCGACGACCCCGACATCGAGAAATGGCGCTAGGCGCTGGATGAAGGACGCGAAGACTTCGGCATACGTGGCTGCGCTGCCGCCTTGCGGATGGGCTTGGACCATATCCGGCGCCAGGATGTCGGCCAGCGAGAACGCGGCATCGGCTGGGAAATACCACACCAGCGCGCCGAAACCGACGCTCAATGCCGTAAAGACAGGAATACTTTGGCGCCTGGCGCTGCCGTGCAGGCGCAGTATGGCCGGCAGGTCCAGAAAATCGACTGTGTCGAAGACGATATCGGCCTTGCTGACGATGGCGTCGGTGTTGCTTTCGTCCAGATAAGCACAGATCGGCTCCACCTGCGCATCGGGATTGATGCGCAGGATCTTGTCCTTCAACGCATCGACCTTCGGAACACCGATATCGGCGAAATCATAGAACTGCCGGTTGAGATTGTGGCCATCCACCACATCGCCATCAACCAGGACGAAATGCTCGAAACCCAGGCGCGCCGCGCAGACGGCCGGGCTGCTGCCGATGCCGCAGCCAGCGATCAACAGCCGACTGGTCCTGATCTTTTGCTGCGTGGCGGTGTCGACGTAGCCGCTGTTCCGCTGGACAAAATCATCGTATTTTTGGGACGTCTGCATGGCCGTTGGATCCAGGTGGGTTGGAGAATGAGGGTGTTGCCTGGGCCTGACGGCCCATCAATCACCGACCTGGCGCAACCAAGCCATCAGGGCCGGCGCCGCCGCTTCGACCTTCAATTCAATTTCTCGAAGGTCGGCAAGATAGGGTGCAACAGGCCCGTAGTAGTCGGTTTCCGGACCAATTTGGTGGAACTCAAAACCGAATCGCAGCAGTGCACGGGCCAGCGGGCGCTCCATCGCGGCATACCAATACCGTATGTGGTGGGCCAAGCTGTAGTGGTACATCGCCCGGTACATGCTCAGCAGGATCTGCGGCGATTCATTCCGGCGATCCTGGCTGAACTTGGTTTCATCCGGCACGGTCACGCCTGCCAGCGCGTCGTTGCGCCGCCGCCGATAGTCCTTGCGCACCATCAGACGGCTGATTTCTCCGGCCAGTGCCGGATCGGGCAGCACGGTTTCTGCAAACAGACCCACGCAATGCGCCTGAAACGGGAAGCGCCCCCCATCGCTGGCATGCACGAGACGAACATAACCGACTATTTCATCCTGCAAATTCAAGGAACAGAAATGTTCAGATCCAGCGTCAAATTCATCCGACTCCAGGCCGGTCGGATAATCGGCGTTGGCCAGAAAGCTGCACTCTTCACAGTAAACCTGGAAGCGCAATTCACCGGCCTGCCGCATCAGCTGTTCGTCGCCCACGGCAAAAAACTGACGACCGGAAAAGTAGGGGGCAAAACCGCCCCTTGCATCTGACATATAAATTACCTCAAGGCGACGAGCGCCTGCCCGATCGCTTCTTCCGATTCATCGCAATTCCAGTTGCAAAGACTTGACCGCCGATTGGTCCGGAAATGTAGAGCCCAAGGCAGACAGTTCGGCCAATACGGTTTGCGCAGCCGGCTTGTTGCCCGAATGGGCCAATATCCGGGCCAAGCCGAGTTTCCACAGTGGATTTTCCGGCTGCAGTGCGATCGCCTTCTTCTGCCACTCCACGGCGCTGTCGAAATCACGGGCTTCAGACAACAACTGGGCCAGCGTGTCCAGGAATTCGGGCTGACGGGGTGCCAGGCTGACCGCCTTCTTGGCGTAAGCGATGGCACCGTCCTTTTTCAGTTGCCCGGTGACCCAGGCCAGATTGTTGTAGGCCGGAGCAAAATTCGGCTGCAGCTGCACGGTCGTCAGAAATTCCGCTTCTGCAACAGCCATGTCCTTCCGCCCCAGCGCCAGGGCGCCCAGATGGGCATGAAAAACGGCGTCTGCCGGATTGCCCTTGGTCCAGGACGCCGCGAAACGGTCGGATTCCGCTGGCTTCCCGGCCGACAGCAGGCTGTCGTGCAACTTGATCGCCATTTCGGTGGATGGGGCCAGGCGCAAGCCGGCACCGTACGCGGCGGATGCGGCCATCCAGTTCTTCAAGCGCGCATGGAAATCGCCTTCCAGAAAATATCCGTAAGCCTGTTTCGGATACTTTCTCTGAAGGCGCTGCGCCAACGCCAGCGCCTCTTTGGATTTGCCAGTGTTGAAATACAGCAAAGCCAGTTGAATATGGGCATCCGGTTCGCCGGGTGCCACTTCCGTGGCCTGACGCAGTGTGCCGATGGCTTCGTCTCGTTGGCCGAGCGTCGCCTGCAACTGTGCCAAGCGCATCAGCGGGACCGCCGATTTCGGCTGCAGGGCCATCATTTTCCGGTAGGTCGTCGTGGCTTGATTGGACTCGCCCGCAGCCACTTGAGCCCGCCCTTGAACATCGAGCACACGCGGGCTGTTGGGGAAAGCAGCGACCGCGTTCTGCGCGACCAACATGGCTTGCTGGAAGTTCTTGTTGGTCAGGTGGGCCAGCACCAACACGATGCGTGTCGATTCCTCGTAGGGGTTGGCTGCAACCGCCCGTTCGATCAGTTCGATGGCGGCCGGCCTGTTGGCGCCTTCAGACGACGCGATTGCAGCCAAGGCCAGCAAGGCCTGCACATTTTTCGGGTCCTTTGCCAACAGCGACTCGAAACGGGCCTTCGCCGCGCCAGCCTTGTGGTCCTGTCGGTCCAGCATGGCCAGGCTGGCTGTGGACTGAAAATCCAAGGGATCGATACTCAGGGCCCGCTCGAAGCTCGCCCGGGCCGCCGCCGTGTCGCGCCGCGCCATGAAAAACCGCCCGCGAAGGCTGGCGGCCATCGGCTGGTTCGGTTGTTTCTTCTCCAGCGCATCGATCGCCGACAAGGCTTGCTCCATCCGGTTCTTGCTCAGATAAAAGCTGATCAACGCCAGATCGGCAATGACGGCCTTGTCAGATGCTGCCATCGTCTCCAGTTCGCTGGCGGCTGCATCGGCGGCACTGCCGTTCAGCCGCGTGATCGCCAGTGCAAGGCGGCTCGGGGCGGCGTCAGGATCAAGTTTTACAGCGCGCCCAAAGTATTCTTCGGCGTTGGCGAAATCACCAATCTGCAGATAGACCTGCCCAGCCAAGCCGAGTGCAGAAATATCCTGTCGATGGCCGCTGATCGCTGGAAGCAGGGTCTCCAGCGATTTCTCGGGCTGGCCCGATCGCAGGTAAACCAAGGCCAACAGGCGGCGCGCCAACGCAGAGTCCGGATCGATTTGCAGGGCTCTGGAAAGATGTCCTTGCGCCATGGCCAGCGAATGGATCTGCAGTTCGACCGCGCCGGCGAGGTGCAACAGCCGAAGGTCATCCGGCATGTTCCGAAGCAGTGCCAGAACGTAGTCATTGGCCCGCTGGTAATCTTTCTTCAGATAAGCCAGTTGAGCGCGAAAAAAAAGTGTTTGTGGATTATTTTTCGCAAACTTCTGAATCAATTCGAGTTCCTTGGCGGCCCCCTCCAGGTCGGGCTTCTCCAGCAACATATTGATGATGCTCGAATGCGCAGGAAGAAAGTCGGCCTTGACTTCAATGGCTTTGCGGTATGCGGCCGTGGCGGCCGGCAGGTTCTTGGATGTGTACCTGAGCAGGTCGCCTTTCAGTTTCCATGCCGCATAGTCCAAAGGATCCTTGCGCAGGATGCTTTCAGCCAATTCAAGGGCAGGCGCAAATTCTCCATTCCTCGCCCGCCGTCTGGCGTCGAGAATCAGGGCGGGTGCGTAGCCGGGCTCTGCCGCCAGCGCAGCAGCGAGTGCGGCATAGGCCTCGACGGGCCGGTCCGCTGCGCTGTACGCGCTCGCCAGAGAGGTTTGCAGGTCGGCCATTGCATGGCCATCGGACAATTTTCGCGCCGCGAACTCGCTGATCGTCACGTTGTAACGACCGCGAGCGACCAAGACCCTCGCCAGCGACGGCGCAAGCTGGTCGCTTGGAAATCCAAGGTCCAGCGCCTTGCGCAACTCCAGTTCAGCGGCCCCCGCGTCGTCGTCCGCCAGCAAGGCGGTACCCAGCAGAAATCGCGCTTCCGGCGAATCGGGAACTTTGACCAGCGCGGTCTTGATGTCCAGCAGGGCGGTCTTCTGGTCGTTCTTGGCAAGCCGCGCGCGCGCGGAGACCAGCAAGGCCGCCGGATCCGGATCGCTGTTGCACCCCAGCACCAAGGCTGCCGTCGAGACCCATGCAAGCGCGCAGCGAAATCTGGATTTCATAGTTGACGCCTGGGAGGGACCGCCAGCCCGCCGCCCTGACAGGGCAGAGGGAGCAGGTCCGATCAGATCGATCATGAATGATCGTAACCCCGTGGAGTCCACTTGCTGCGCCCTCGGGATCGGACCCTACCCCTCGGATGGGGTGGGTCCGCTGCGCGGACCGGTGTTCAGGGCGCCTTGCCGGCGCCAGCAACGCCGAATGGGCCTGGATCAGCGGCGAGATCGCGAAGCAGGTCGTCGACGCGGCCCGGCTTCAGGCCAGCAGGCAGGACAGCGCGGTCTCGCCGCTGATGGCGCCGTCTTCTCCATAGCGGCGTTCGACGACCTGGACCCGGCGCTGCGCGCCCTGCTGCTCGACGACGACCAGCGTCGAGCAGCGCGTGCCGTAGACGCCGGCGGCGCCATCCGCAGGGCTGTCGATGCGGACGAAGGCCGGCGACAGCTGGCGTTCGCGTTGCAGCGGCAAGCCGGTGGCCGGCAGCGTGGCGTCCGGTGCGCATTGGCGGTCGGCCAGCGCGGCGAAGGCGGCGGTGATCAGATGGTGGGGTGACTGCGCGGCGGCCACCGCATCGCCCAGCCGTTGCTTGAGTTGCGTCACCTTGGGCCAGGGCGTGTCCAGCGAGGCGTTCGACAGGCCGAACAGCCCGGTGCCCAGCGCGCGGGATTGCGGCGCGGGGCGGTTGCTGGCCCAGGCGGCGGCGCCGCTGCGCAGGTCGGCGACGACCAGGTTGTAGCCATTGCGCGGCACGGCGGCCGCCTCGAGCAGGCCGGCGGCGTCAGCCGGCCCGAGCGCATCGCCGCTCAGGGCCTGCAGCACCAGCGCCCCGCGCGAGGCCGCGGCCGGGTCGAAGCGACCGGGCTCGCGGACGTTGGTCAGCAGCGCCAGGCGCCCGGCGCGCGTCAGGCCCAGCCAGGTGCCGCCGGCCGACAGGTCGCGCCCGCTCAGCACGTCGGCGCGGCCGCCCGCCGGTTGCCACCAGCCCAGCGGCGCGGCCGGCCGCTGGAAGAGCTCGTCGCGGTTGGCGGCCAGCACCCAGGGGAAGCGCGGGCTCTGCGCCACCGCCAGTGCGACCAGGCACATCGCGCCTCAGCCCAGGGCCACGGCGGGCGCGCCTTCGGCGTGCACAGCCAGCAGGTCGACGATGGCGCGGTTGCAGGGCGTGGCAACGCCCAGACGCCGACCGCGCGCCACCACGTCGCCGCTCAGCCAGGGCAGTTCCAGTCGCGCGCCGCGCTGCAGGTCGTGGTGCATCGACGCGCTCATCGTTGCCGGCAGGCCGTCGGCGAAGACCAGGCGCTGCGCGGCGTAGTCGGCTGGCAGGTCGACCCCTTCGGCACGCGCCACCTGTACCACCTCGTCCATCAGGTCGTGCAGCAGCGCGCGGCTGCGCGGGTGGCTGCGGATGACGCCGATCGGCACCCGCGCAGCCGCCGTGGTCGCCGACAGGCCGACCAGGAAGACGAACTTCTCCCACTGGGCGCGGCGGATCCGGTCGGTCAGCTCGACGGTGACGCCGGCCGCCTCGCAGGCCTGCGCGAAGGCCTGCAGGCGCGGGCTGCTTTGGCCGTCGAATTCGCCGAAGACCAGCTTCTGCATCGTGCCGGTGTGGCGGATGACGCCCGGCTCGGCGATGGTCGCGGCGATGTAGCAGACGCCGCCGGCCACCGCAGCGTCGCCCAGCGTGGCACGCAGCAGATCGTCCTTGACAACGCCGTTCTGGAAGGAGATCACGGCGGTCTGCGGCCCGACCAAGGAGCGGATGCGGGCCGCCGCCGCTTCGGTGTCCCACAGCTTCACGCCGAACAGCACCAGATCGGCGCTGACCGCGGCTGCGGGGTCGTCGGTCAGTTGCGGCTGCGCGAAGTGGATGTCGCCCAGCGGGCTCAGCACGCGCAGGCCGTGGGCGCGCAGTGCCGCGAGGTGGGCGCCGCGTGCGACGAAGGTGACGTCGCAGCCGGCCTGCGCCAGGCGCGCGCCGAAGTAGCCGCCAACGCCGCCGCTGCCCATGATGGTGATGCGCATGGAGAGGATTCCTGGAAAGGGGCCGTCAATCGACCTGACGGCCGAAACCGGCCGGGATGCGCAGCAGCGCCGCCGCCGCGAACGAGGGCAGCGTGGCCACGCAGGCCCAGATGAAGAAGTTCAGGTAACCCAGCTGCGACTGCAGCCAGCCGGCGGCCATGCCGGGCAGCATCATGCCCAGCGCCATGAAGCCGGTGCACAGCGCGTAGTGCGCGGTCTTGTGCTGGTTCTGGCCGTCGACACCGCCGGCGACCATCAACAGGTAGACCATGTAGGCGGTGAAGCCGAAGCCGTAGCCGAACTGCTCCAGCGCGACGGCGGCACTGACCAGCGGCAGGCTGCTCGGCTGCCACAACGCCAGCGCCACGAAGACGGTGTTCGGGATGTGCATGCACAGCATCAACGGCCACAGCAGCGGTTTCAGGCCGCGCTTCGAGATGACCCAGCCGCCGAGCAGGCCGCCCAGCGTCAGCGCGGTCACGCCGACGGTGCCGTAGGCGATGCCGACCTCGCTGGTCTTCAGCCCCAGCCCGCCGGCGCTGACCGGGTCGAGCAGGAAGGGCGTGACGAGCTTCAGCAGCTGGGCTTCGGCGAAGCGGTAGAGCAGCAGGAAGGCCAGGATGCGGCCGATCTCGGGCTTGCGGAAAAAGGCCGCGAAGACCGCCGCGAAGTCGCGCCAGAAATGTGGTCCGCGCGGCATGGCCTGGTCGCCCGCCGGCCGCGGTAGCGCCCATTGGTGCCAGGCCGCCAGCACGATGAAGACGGCGGCCAGCAGGCCGAAGACCCAGGCCCAGGCCAGTGCCGGCGCGCCCAGGCTTTCCTGCAGCCGGCCGGCCAGGTAGACCAGGCCGCCCTGGCCCGCGATCATCGCCAGCCGGTAGCAGGTGCTGCGCACGCCGACGAAAGCCGCCTGCGTGCCGGGCGGCAGCGCCAGCAGGTAGTAGCCGTCGGCGGCGATGTCGTGGGTGGCCGAGGCGAAGGCCATCAGCCAAAAGATGACCAGCGTGCTCTGCAGGAAACCCGGCGCCGGTACCGCCAGCGCCACGCCGGCCAGCGCCGCGCCGATGGTCAACTGCAGGGCCACGATCCACCGACGCTGGGTGCCCAGCAGGTCGACCAGCGGGCCCCACAGGGGCTTGATGACCCAGGGCAGGTAGAGCCAGCTGGTCAGCAGCGCGATCTCGGTGTTGGAGACGCCCAGGTTCTTGTACAGCACCACGGCCAGCGTCATCACCACCACGTAGGGCAGGCCCTCGCCGAAGTACAGCGAAGGCACCCAGCGCCAGGGCGTCACGACGCCGGTACCGCCGGGGCGGGGGCGGCTGCAGGCGCGGTGAATTCGGCAGCTGCTGCGGCTTCGGCGGCTTCGAAGCCCTGCGCAGGCGCGTCGGCCAGCGGGCCCGGCGACTCGGCCGTCAGCGTCATCAGGATGTCGGCGTACCAGGCGCAGTTCAGGCCCAGCGATTCATCGAGCTTGAGGTCGCGGCTGCCGACGTCCATGCGCGAAGAGTGCACGCCCAGCAGCTTCCACGGCAGGTGGCCGGCTGCGCCCGGGACGCGCATCACCACCGGCGCGCCGCTGGTGCCGCGGTGGGTGCGGGCGTCGGTCAGAAAATAGCCCTGGCCCTGGAAGCGCAGCCCGAAGGATGAGGCGATGACCGCCTGCCGCACCACCGGCAGGTGGTGCAGGCCGTCGTGGAAGCCCAGCGGGAAGCCGACGATCAGCAGCGAACTGCCGACCTCGACGTCCTGCAGCTGGCCCTGCAGGTGCTCGGGCGTGAAGCATTCGATGCAGACGCCGGCCGGCAGGGCCGCGCGGTTGATTTCCAGCACCGCCACGTCGATCTCGCCACCGGCGTCCTTGCCCTGGCGCCAGATGCTCTTGCCGTCCCGGTACAGCAGCATGGACAGGCCGGTCGACTGCGTCAGGTTGGCCGCGGCCGTGTGCAACTCGATCTCGATGCGGTTCGGGTAGTGCTTGCTGGGCTTGTCGATGACGACATGCCGGCTGGTCACCAGGAACAGGCGCTCGCCGCGGGCGAAGAAGAAGCCGCTGGCGCCGGTCAGCGCCCGCTCGCCGTCGAAAGTGGAAACGCGCGTGGTGGTCAGCAACAAGGCTTCGATCATGGCCAACTGTAGCGGCCTGACGGGTCGGGCGCCGGTGCGGTGGCGCCGGTGCTGTGGCGAGCAGGCGCCGCGGCCAGGGTATTCCGGAGGCCTGCAAGTTGCTCTGTGGCAACACTGTGACGCGCTGTGACCCTAGCATTGATGCATGTCCAACCGAGCCCGAAGCGCGCACCCATGAACAAGATGAAAACCCTCGTTGGCAGCCTGGCGCTGCTCGGTTTGGCGACCCACGCGCTGGCCCAGACCGCCGCGCCGCAGCGCGTCGAGATCACCGGTTCCAGCATCAAGCGCATCGCCGCCGAAGGTGCGCTGCCGGTGCAGACCATCACGCGCAAGGACCTCGAGCGCGAAGGCATCTCGACCGCCGAGCAGTTGATCATGCAGCTGAACATCAACGGCAACGGTGTCGACAACCTGGCCAGCAATTCCGACGTGGCCGCCGGCTCGTCGCGCGGCAACAACGGCGTGTCGGCCGCCAACCTGCGCATGCAGGGCGCCAACGCGACGCTGATCCTGCTCAACGGCCGCCGGGTGGCCATCGCCGGCCTGAGCGGGGGCGTGGTCGACCTGCAGCAGATTCCCTTCTCGGCGGTCGAGAAGATCGAAGTGCTGAAGGACGGCGCCTCGTCGCTGTATGGCACCGACGCCATCGGCGGCGTGATCAACTTCATCACGCGCAAGGACTACACCGGTCTGCAGATGACGGGCTTTGCCGACATCACCCAGCACAAGGGCGGCGAGATCAGCAAGTTCTCGCTGACTGGCGGCCTGGGCAATCTCGACAGCGACGGCTACAACCTGCTGGTGGCCGCGGCTTACACCGAGAACAAGGCGCTGCGCGGCGACCAGCGCGACTTCGTCAACACCTTCCAGTCCAACCGCGGCGTCTCGCCCGACACGCGCGGCACGCCCGTCGCCACGGTCTTCGCCATCAGCAGCCTGTACAACGCGCTGAGCCTGAACAACACCAACACCACCGGCCGCGGCACCGGCCCGGTCTTTCCGGGCGCCGGCACCCAGACCTACAACGGCATCAACACCCTGAACCTGCCGGGCGCCGCGGGCTGCGGCAGCGTCGCCGGCCAGGGCGCCTATGACTACCAGCTGTGGGCCAGCCCCGGCGCCAAGTACGGTTGCGCCTGGGACACCGGCCGCGCCGCCGTGCTGCAGCAGCCGGTGAAGAACAGCAATGTGCTGGCCCGCGGCAGCTTCAAGCTGGGCGAACACCTGCTGTCGGCCGAAGCGGTCGCGGCCAAGGTCGATTCGACCAAGAGCTTCTCGCCGAGCCAGATCTCCAGCAGCACCAGCGCGACCAGCTTCTTCTTCAACCTGGCCTACCCCAGCACCGGGCCGGCCTATGACGCCGTCTACAACGCGCTGGTCGGCGCCTTCCCGACGCTGGCGGCCAACAAGGGCGCGCCGCTGCCATTGCGCTGGCGCTGCATGCCCTGCGGCAACCGCGAGATCCAGACCGTCAGCGACACCACGCGCCTCCAGCTCTCGGCCGAGGGCCCGCTGGGCTTCGGCAACTGGGACTACAAGGCCGGCCTGTCCTCGGGCAGCAGCGACTCGAAGTCCAATCTGCACAGTGGCTACTACTACGGCACCAAGTTCGCCGACTTGATCAACAAGGGCATCCTGAATCCCTTCTCGCTGGACGGTTCGCAGTCGGCGGCGGCCATCGCCGGCCTCGATGCGGCCAACGCCAACGGCGTCACGCTGTACGGCGGCAAGTACCTGATGACCGAGGTCGACGCCACCGTCACCGGCTCGGTCTTCAAGCTGCCCGCCGGCGATGTGATGGCCGCTTTCGGTGTCGACCTGCGCACCGAGAAGTACAAGTTCAACGGCAATGAAACCGACGTGGCGACCCAGGCCTCGATCGCGCTGGCCCCCTTCGACAGCGTCAACACCCTGGCCACCGTCAAGCGCGACATCAAGGCGGTGTTCACGGAAATCCTGATTCCGGTGGCCAAGTCGCTGGAGGTCACGCTGTCGGCGCGCCACGACCAGTACACCGGCTTCGGCAGCACCACCAACCCGAAGATCGCGCTTCGCTTCACGCCGCTCGACGAGTTGCTGTTCCGCGGCTCGTACAGCACCGGCTTCCGCGTGCCGACCTTCGCCCAGGAATACTTCGGCCAGACGCTGACCACCTACGCCGGCAAGGACCTGGTCGATCCGGCCAAGTGCCCGGCGCTGGTGGTGTCGGCCACCGTGGGCTGCGAATCGATCCTGCCCATCATCATCACGGGCGGCAAGCCGGAGCTGGGTCCGGAGAAGTCCAAGCAGTACAACCTGGGCACCGTCTGGGCGCCGAGCCCGCAGTTCAGCGCCAACGTCGACTACTGGAGCATCAACCGCACCGGCACCATCCAGAGCCCGAGCCTGACGACGATGGTGGCCAACTACGCGCTGTTCCCGAACAACTTCGGGCGCGACGCGGCGGGCAACCTCACCACCATCGACAACCGCTGGATCAATGCCGGCGAGACCTCCACCAAGGGCGTGGAACTCGGCGCCCGCGCCAACGGCCTGGCGCTGGGCGGCCGCTGGGGTGTGCAGTACGACCTGTCCTACCTGCTGGAGAAGAAGTCGCGCCTGCTGACCAGCTCGCCCTTCGGCGCGAGCGAAATCGGCGTGGCCACGCGCACGGGCGACGTGGGCATCCGCTGGAAGCACACGCTGGCCCTGACCTACACGCAAGGTGTGTGGGGCGGCAGCGTGTCGAACATTTACCGCAGCGGCTATGCCGACTTCGTGCTGCCGGGCGTGGCCAACGGCACCGTCACGCCGGCCGACTGGAACCCGCGCGTCAAGCCCTACTCGACGTACAACCTCAGCGGCACCTACACGGGCGTGAAGAACGTGACGATGACGGTGGGCGTGAAGAACCTGTTCGACACCAAGCCGCCGTTCAGCGCCACCTACGACACCAACACCGGTGCCGGCAGTTCGTGGGAACCGCGCGTTGCCGATCCGCGTCTGCGTTCCTTCACCTTCCTGGTCGACTACAAGTTCTTCTGACGCGGACGCTCGGCTGTAGCCACCCGCCGCGGGGCCTGTTGCAGGCCCCGCGGCCTTTTCCGCTGCCCGGTTCACGCTGCTGACGAAGCAGCGCCGCTGCGCGGGCGCGCCGACAATCGCGGCATGCACCCGCCTCCTCGCCGGCCACCCGCCCGTCCCACTCGTCCCAATCGGCCCAATCGTCCCGACACCCTGGCGCAGCGCCTGCTGCATGCCGTCCACGCGCAGGACTTCGCCGCCACGCCCGACCACTGGCACGGCGGCGCGGCGATCGCCAACTTCCCCAGCCTGGACCTGGCGGTGGCCCTGTTCGAGCCCGGCCAGCCGCCGCGCTGCGCCAACGTGCTCTTCTCGCGCGAGTTCCCGCAGGGCGTGGTCGGCGAGATCGGCGCGCGCGGCGGGGCCCTGCGCAATGTGCGCTTCGACCGCGATGTGCAGGACGCCAAGGGCCAGTCCATCGCCTGGCAGTCCGGGCGCAACTGGCGGCAACTCACCTGGCAGCCGGTCACGGCGCGCGCCGCCGGAGCTGGCACGCTGCGCTTCGTCGCGCCCTACCCGGCTTCGCTGCTGAAGCTGATGCTGGCCGTCGGCGTCGGCCTGGCGCTCGACCGCGGGCTGATCGCCGAATGGCCGGCCGCGCTGGCGCCGATGATCACGGTCAGCGACAACGACGCGACGACCGAACTCGTCGCGCTGTTGCACCGCGTCGGCCTGGTCGACGCGCTGAACGCGCGCTTTGCCGAACTCGATCTGGCCACGCTGCAACTCAACGACACGCAGCCCGACGGCGGCTGGCGCAACGCCGACGGCTCGGGCGTCGGCCACATCCACATGACGGCCTGGGACAGCGTGCGCCTGCTCTGGTTGCTCGACGCCGACGCGCCGCCCGCACCCTGGCTGGCGGCCGGCACCCAGTTGCTGCAAGCCGCCACGCGCGACCACCTGCGCGGCGTGCTGCAGCGCCAGCAGCTCGACCACGTGCTGTCCAGCGGCAGCCTGCGTGACGTGCCGGGCTGGCTGCCCGGCCTGCCCGACGCGCCGGCCTTCGCCCACAAGACCGGCAGCACCGACAACTACGCGTCCGACGCCGGCATCCTGCGCACCGAAGGCGGCGGCCACGCCATCGTCGCGCTCCTGAGCAACCTCGGCGCGCGCTACGCACCCGATCCGCGCTGCGCCACGACCTGGCGCCTGCCGGCACTCGGTGCGGCCATCGCCCGGCTGCTGGGCCGGCCGCTTTGAGCGTGCAAGCAAAATAGAGGGCTCAGCGCCAGCCGCCAGCCTCGAGCCCGACCATGACCACCACTTCCCTCGCCGACCTCGGCCCCGCCGTGCCCCGCACGTCCCTGCACAGCCTGCCGCTGATCGCGCGCGGCAAGGTGCGCGACCTCTACGCCGTCGGCACCGACCGCATGCTGATGGTGGCCAGCGACCGCTTGAGTGCCTTCGACGTGGTGATGAAGGCGCCCGTGCCCGGCAAGGGCCGGCTGCTGACGCAGATGGCGCTGTTCTGGTTCGACAAGCTGCAGGGCATCGTGCCCAACCACCTGACCGGCGAGGCGCCGGAAAGCGTGGTCGCGGCCGATGAGGTGTCGCAGGTCGCCGGCCGTTCGATGCTGGTCCGGCGCCTGACGCCGCTGCCTTGCGAAGCCGTGGTCCGCGGCTACATCGTCGGCTCGGGCTGGAAGGAATACAGCGCCAGTGGCACGGTCTGCGGCATCGCGCTGCCGGCCGGCATGGCCATGACGCAGCCGCTGGCCGAGCCGATCTTCACGCCGGCGACCAAGGCCGCTGTCGGCGACCACGACGAGAACATTGCCTACGCGCAGCTCGAAGGCATCCTCGGCGCGGCGCGTGCGGCCGAGGTCCGCGACACCGCCATCCGCCTGTTCCAGGCCGCCAGCGCCTACGCGCTGACGCGCGGCCTCGTCATCGCTGACACCAAGTTCGAATTCGGCCTCGACGAGCACGGCACGCTGACGCTGATGGACGAGGTGCTGACGCCCGACTCGTCGCGCTTCTGGCAAGCCGACGAACTGGCGCAGGGCCGCATCAAGGCCTACGACAAGCAGCCCTTGCGCGACTGGCTGAGCAGCACCGGTGTCACCGGCGGCGCCGAGCAGGCGGCGCTGGATCTGCCCGACGCCGTGGTGCTCGGCATCCACGAACGCTATGCCACGGCCTGCGAATTGCTGTGCGGCGAGCGTGCAGGGGCAGCGGCATGATCAGCAACGCCAACCTGCGCAGCCACCGCATCAGCGGCTTCGCGCCCGGCCCGAAGCTGATCGTCACCGGCGCCGTGCATGGCAACGAGGTCGCGGGCACCAAGGGCATCCGCCGCGTGCTGGCCGAGATCGACAGCGGCGACATCGAGATCGTCCGCGGCAGCGTCACCTTCGTGCCGGTGTGCAACCCGCTGGCCTACAACCAGATGCGGCGCATGGGCGACCGCAACCTCAACCGCCGCCTGCAGCCCGGTGCCACGCCGCAGGACTTCGAAGACCGCATCGCCAATGTGCTGTGCCCGCTGCTGGCCGCCCACGATGTGCTGCTCGACCTGCACAGCTTCCGCAGCCCCGGCCAGCCTTTCGTGATGCGCGGCCCGGCCGACAACCGTGGCCCGCTGGAGCCTTTTGCGCACGCCGCGGCCGAAGCGCAACTGGCGGCCCACGTCGGTGTGCAGCGCATCGTCGAGGGCTGGATGCCGGCCTACGCCGAGGGCATCGCGAAGCGCAAGGCGCGCGGCCTAACGCCGGGCGGCGTGCACGAAGACCCGAGCTACGGCGTCGGCACGACCGAATACATGCGCAGCCAGGGCGGCTACGGCGTGACGCTGGAATGCGGCCAGCACGACGACCCGGAAGGCCCCGAGGTGGCCTACGTCGCGATCCGCCAGACGCTGGCGCTGCTCGGCCTGGCCGACACGCCGCTGGCACCGCCAGTGCGGCCTTTCGAATGCCTGGTGCTGGCCGAAGTCATCGACCGCCACAGCGAAGGCGACCGCTTTGTCAAGCCGTGGACCAGCTTCGACCCGCTGGGCGCCGACGAGTTGATCGCCGTGCGGGCCGACGGCAGCGAACTGCGCGCCCCCGAGGCCGGCTACATCGTGTTCCCCGATGTGTCGGCGCTGCCGGGCCACGAGTGGTTCTACCTGGCGCAGGCGAGCCGGCGACCGGTCTGAAAACCGGCAGTTTTCTGGACGGCCGCTGATCTTGCGCAGTGCCACCCGTACGGATGGGGCGGATGCTGGTGGCCAGCAACAACCAGGAAGCCGTATGCGATTCGATGAAGGCCATGAAGGCGACTACCGCATCTTCGCCGGCGCGGTGGAAGCGCCGGGCGGCGACGGTTACATCGCCGCGCTGGTGGTCAACCGCGTGCGCGGTGCCAGGCCAGGCCAGGGGCCGGCTTTTCGCGACGACAGCCTGGCCTGCGGCTACCGCTGGCGCTCGGCCGACGAGGCCCTGCACTACGCGATGAACCGGGCCCGCGAACTGATCCGCAGCCGTTCGCAGATGCTGACCTGCTGAAGCTCAGTCGGGTTTGATGCCGGCGCGCACGACGATCTCTTTCCAGATCTTCTGCTGCTGCGCGATGAAGGCAGCGAAGTCCTCGGGCGGGCCGCCGCCGCCCACTGCGCTGTCTTCGGCGAAACGGGCCGTCACGCCGTTGCTCTTCAGGGCTTTCAGCGACTCTTCCTGCAGCCGCTTGACGACATCGCGCGGCGTGCCGGCCGGCGCCAGGATGCCGTACCACTGCGAGGTCTCGAAGTCCTTGAATCCCATCTCCACCACGGTGGGCACATCGGGCAGGGCCGGCAGGCGCTGCGCGGTACCCACCGCGATCGCGCGCAGCTTGCCGCTCTTGATGTGCGGCAGCAGCGCCGGCAGCCCGGCGCTGCTGGCCTGGGTTCGGCCGGCCAGCAGGTCGGTCAGCATCGGCCCGGTGCCGCGGTAGGGAATGTGGGTCATGAACAGGCCCGTCACCAGCTTCAGGTATTCCATCGCCAGGTGGCCGGCGCTGGCGTTGCCGGCGGTGCCGTAGTTCAGCCTGCCCGGGTTCTGCTTCACGTAGGCCACGAACTCCTTGAAGTTGGTGGCCGGCACATCGGGGTGGATGACGAAGAGATTGGGCACCTTGGCCAGCAGCGTGACCGGGACGAAGTCCTTGTTCACGTTGAAGGGCTGGTTCGGAAAGATGATCGGGTTGACCGCCAGCGAACCCACGTGACCGAGGATGATCGTGTAGCCGTCGGGCGTCGCGTGGGCCACGTCGCTCATCGCCGGGATGCCGCCACCGCCGCCCTTGTTGTCGACGTAGACCGTCTGGCCGAACTGCTTGGACAACTCGGCGGCCACGGTGCGGGCCACGATCTCGGATGTGCCGCCGGGCGCAAAGGGCACCACGAAACGGATCGACTGCCGGGGCCAGCCGGCCTCGGCAAGGCTGAACATCGGCACGGCCAGCGCCGAGGTGGCCAGCGCGCTGCGGCGGGTGATGGTCATGGGGCGGTCTCCGTGGGTGGTGGTGGTCCGGGCGACGACGCCGCCCGTGCGATCAGATGTGCAGGGCCGCCAGCGCGCCCAGCACCACGCCCAGCCCGGCGACGGCGAACATGCCGCGTTCCAGCCAGCGCTTCTTGGTCAGCAGCGCCATCGCAGCGAGCGCGATCGACACCTGCAAGGCCGTGGTGGCCTGCGCCCAGCGGTGGTGCTGGTGCAGCTGCTCGCCCGACTTCTTGTCCCACTCGGTGGCCTCGGCTTCCAGCTTTTCGGCGGCCAGTTTGATGTCGGCCTTTTCCTTCTTGTAGCGCTCGACCTCGTCCAGGTACTTGGGCCTCTTGTCGTCGGCCACCAGAACGCTGGCCAGCTCGGCCATGTTCTGCTTGCTGCTCTTGGACTGGTAGAAGTTCCACTGGTTGGAGGCTTCGGTCTTCTTGATCGCCGCGTCGTTTTTGTACAGGCCGGCGTTGGCCTGTGTGGCGCCGCCCATGTAGGAAAACAGCGCGCCCACCGTGGCGATGATGGCCGTGGCCACCGCGATGGTGCCGGCAGCCGGGTCGTGGCTGCCGTGCTCGGCGACGTGCTCGATCTCGTGGTCGTGCGGGCCGTGCACGTGAAAACCGTGGTCTGACATGTCGAAAGTTCCCGCAGGCTGTGTAAGTGCCGGGATTGTGGCGCGCCGGGATAATCACCGTGATGACGAAAACCAGGGTTGTCGTGGGCTTGAGCGGCGGTGTCGATTCCGCGGTCACGGCCTGGCTGCTGAAACAGCAGGGCTTTGATGTCATCGGCATCTTCATGAAGAACTGGGAAGATGACGACGACAGCGAGTACTGCTCGTCGAACATCGATTTCGTCGACGCCGCCGCGGTGGCCGACGTGCTGGGCATCGAGATCGAGCACGTCAATTTCGCGGCCGACTACAAGGATCGTGTGTTCGCCGAATTCCTGCGCGAATACGCCGCCGGCCGCACGCCCAACCCCGATGTGCTGTGCAATGCCGAGATCAAGTTCAAAGCTTTCCTCGACCACGCGATGCGGCTCGGCGCCGAGAAGATCGCCACTGGCCACTACGCGCGGGTACGCGAACGCGACGGCGCTTTCGAACTGCTGAAGGGCCTGGACCCGGCCAAGGACCAGAGCTACTTCCTGCACCGTCTGAACCAGACCCAGCTGAGCAAGACGCTGTTCCCGGTCGGCGAACTGAGGAAGACCGAGGTGCGGCGCATCGCCGACGAAATCGGTCTGCCCAATGCGAAGAAGAAGGACAGCACCGGCATCTGCTTCATCGGCGAACGACCCTTTCGCGATTTCCTCAACCGCTACCTGAAACAGGAGCCCGGTCCGATGCTCGACGAAGGGGGGCGCGAGGTCGGCCGCCATGTCGGGCTGAGCTTCTACACGCTGGGACAACGCCAGGGCCTGGGCATCGGCGGCACGAAAAGCGGTGGCGACGCGGGCGGCCTGCACGCGCCCTGGTTCGTCGCCCACAAGGACGTGGCGCACAACACGCTGCACGTGGTGCAGGGCCACGAACACGGCTGGCTGCAGTCGCCCTGGCTGGAAGCCGAAGACCTGAGCTGGGTGGCCGGCCACGCACCCGCAGCCGGTCGCTTGGCGGCGAAGGCGCGTTACCGGCAAAGCGATGCGCCTTGTGCGATGCGGATGCTGGACGGGACTGCGATGCGGCTGGACTTCGAGAGCCCGCAATGGGCCGTCACGCCCGGCCAGAGCGCCGTGCTCTACGACGGCGAGGTGTGCCTGGGTGGCGGGGTGATAGCGCGCGCTGCCTTGCCGCCGGTCGCAGCGGCCGCCCCAGGATCAGCACCCGGAAAGGCCGGCCGTCCCGGCCCGGCGCGCAGGCCAACGGCATCTCGGTGACGCCCGAGCCCTAGAAGTTCATTCAGTGGCTCTCGCTGGCGGTCCAGCCGGCCAGCCAAGCAAGAGCACTTGCGCAGCACTTGCCATACGGGCTTATCAGCATGTTGCGATGGTACCCAGCCCGCCCGGCGCGTCCTAAACTCTTGGCTATACACCTGCCATCTGCATGAGCCACGACTTCATACTCGAAACGCGCGCACTGACCAAGGAGTTCAAGGGCTTTGTCGCCGTGAACAAGGTCGATCTGCAGGTTCGTCGCGGCAGCATCCACGCGCTGATCGGCCCCAACGGCGCCGGCAAGACGACCTGTTTCAACCTGCTGACGAAGTTCCTCACGCCCACCGCAGGCCAGATCCTCTTCGACGGCACCGACATCACCGCCGAGACGCCGGCTCACATCGCGCGGCGCGGCGTCATCCGGTCGTTCCAGATCTCGTCGGTCTTCCCGCACCTGAGCGTGCTGGAAAACGTTCGCGTGGCGCTGCAGCGGAAACTGAACAACTCTTTCCAGTTCTGGCGCAGCGAGCGTGAACTCAGCCGGCTGAACCCACTCGCCATCGAACTGCTGCGCGAGGTCGACCTGGAAAAGTACGCCGACCTGACCGCGGTGGAATTGAGCTACGGCCGCAAGCGCGCGCTGGAGATCGCGACCACGCTGGCGATGGCGCCGCAGCTGATGCTGCTCGACGAGCCGACGCAGGGCATGGGCCTGGAAGACGTCGACCGCATCCGCATGCTGATCAAGAAGGTCTCGGTGGGCCGCACCGTGCTGATGGTCGAACACAACATGAGCGTGGTCAGCAGCATCGCCGACACCATCACCGTGCTGCAGCGTGGCGCCACGCTGGCCGAAGGGCCCTATGAGGTGGTCAGCAAGAACCCGGCCGTGATCGAGGCCTACATGGGCAGCGCGAACACTGAATTGCAAGGTGCACACTGATGCCGCGCTTCCTCGAGGTCAGCGACCTGCACGGTTGGTATGGCGAAAGCCATGTGCTGCACGGCATCAACTTCCACGTCGACGAAGGTGAAGTCGTCACGCTGCTGGGCCGCAACGGCGCCGGCCGGACCAGCACGCTGCGCGCCATCATGGGCTTGATCGGCAGCCGCAAGGGCAGCATCAAGGTCAAAGGTCAAGAGACGGTCAACATGGCCACCCACCGCATCGCGCGGCTGGGCATCGGCTATTGCCCGGAAGAGCGCGGCATCTTCAGCAGCCTGAGCGCCGAAGAGAACCTGATGCTGCCGCCGCAGCTGGCCGCCGGCGGCATGCGCGTCGACGACATCTACGCGATGTTCCCGAACCTGAAGGAACGCGCCAGCAGCCAGGGCACGCGGCTGTCCGGTGGTGAGCAGCAGATGCTGGCTGTCGCGCGCATCCTGCGCACCGGCGCCCGGCTGCTGCTGCTCGACGAGATCTCCGAAGGCCTGGCCCCGGTGATCGTCCAGAAGCTGGCCGAGATGGTCGTCGCCTTGCGCAAGCAGGGCTACACCATCGTGATGGTCGAACAGAATTTCCGCTTCGCCGCGCCGCTGGCCGACCGCTTCCTGGTGGTCGAACACGGCGAAGTCATCCAGCAGTTCACGCAGGCCGAACTGCCGGCCCGCATGGAACGGCTGCACGAATACCTGGGCGTGTGACCGCACGCTCACGCGCACGGCTGTACCCGGAACCCCCCGCTTTTTCCCTTTCAGGAGACACCATGAAACTCAAGAAAATCTCTGCCGCCTGCACCCTGGCGGTGACCGCGATGGTGGCCGGCGTCGCGCCCGCGCAAGCCCAGATCTCGGGCGACGTGATCAAGATCGGCATCATCACCGACATGTCGGGCCTGTATTCCGACATCGACGGCCAGGGCGGCGTCGAGGCCATCAAGATGGCGGTGGCCGACCTGGGCGGCATGGTCAACGGCAAGAAGATCGAGGTGCTCTATGCCGACCACCAGAACAAGCCCGACGTGGCCGCCACCAAGGCCCGCGAGTGGTTCGACACGCAAGGCGTGGACATGATCATCGGCGGCACCAATTCGGGCACCAGCCTGTCGATGGCCAAGGTCGCCGCCGAGAAGAAGAAGCTGTTCATCAGCATCGGTGCGGCCACCTCGGCGCTGACCAACGAGCAGTGCAACCCCTACACCCTGCACTGGGCCTACGACACCGTGGCGCTGGCCAAGGGCACCGGCAACGCGGTGGTCAAGAGCGGCGGCAAGAGCTGGTACTTCCTGCAGGCCGACTACGCCTTCGGCGCGCAGTTGCAGGCCGATACCGCCGCCGTCGTGAAGGCCGCAGGCGGCACCGTGATCGGCACCGTCAAGCACCCGCTGTCGGCCAGCGATTTCAGCTCCTTCCTGCTTCAGGCGCAAGGCAGCAAGGCGCAGATCCTGGGCCTGGCCAATGCCGGTGGCGACACCATCAACAGCATCAAGGCGGCCAACGAATTCGGCGTCACCAAGACCATGAAGATGGCCGGTCTGCTGGTCTTCATCAACGACATCCACAGCCTGGGTCTGAAGACCACGCAGGGCATGGTCCTGACCGACAGCTGGTACTGGAACAAGGACGCCGAAACGCGCGCCTGGAGCCGCAAGTTCTTCGAGAAGATGAAGCGCATGCCCTCGTCCGTCCAGGCCGGCGACTACTCGGCCACGCTGCAGTTCCTGAACGCCGTCAAGGCCACCGGCAGCGACGATCCCGACAAGGTGCTGGCGCAGCTGAAGAAGACCAAGATCAACGACGTCTTCACCAAGGGCGGCTTCATCCGCGCCGAC
Source organism: Betaproteobacteria bacterium (assembly GCA_947453725.1). Lineage (GTDB taxonomy): Bacteria > Pseudomonadota > Gammaproteobacteria > Burkholderiales > Burkholderiaceae_C > Rubrivivax. The sequence continues at coordinate 105,218 of CANGHH010000009.1, forward strand.
GGCAGCATGATCCACGACATGTACCTGATGCAGGTCAAGGCGCCCGACAAGTCGGTCGAGCCCTGGGACTACTACGACGTGGTGCAGACCTTCAAGGGCGAAGAAGCCTGGACGACGAAAGCCGAGTCCAAGTGCGTCGCCTGGAAATGACCCACCCCCGGAGCGGCTGCGCCGCTCCCCCTCAAGGGGGCGACCCCAGCGGCCCGGCAAAGCCGGTTCCGCGGCGTCCGCTTGGTTGCACCTGAGAGCGCATGGAAATCTTCGGTATCCCGCTTCAAGCTTTTCTGGGCCAGCTGCTGCTGGGTCTGGTCAACGGCTCGTTCTACGCCATGCTCAGCCTGGGGCTGGCGGTCATCTTCGGCCTGCTGGGCATCGTGAACTTCGCGCACGGCGCGCTGTACATGATCGGCGCCTACGTGGCCTGGTTCCTGATGGAGAAGTTCGCGATCGGCTTCTGGTGGTCGCTGTTGCTGGCGCCGCTGCTGGTCGGCGCCCTGGGCGTGGTGGTCGAACGCACGCTGCTCCAGCGCCTGTACAAGATCGATCCGATCTACGGCCTGCTGCTGACCTTCGGCCTCGCACTGATCGCCGAGGGCATCTTCCGCGACCAGTTCGGCGTCTCGGGCCAGCAGTACGCGGTGCCCGAACTGCTGCAGGGCGCCACCAATCTGGGCTTCATGGTGTTGCCGAACTACCGTGGCTTCGTGGTCTTCGCGTCGCTGCTGGTCTGCCTGGCCACCTGGTGGATCATCGAACGCACGCGGCTGGGCAGCTACCTGCGTGCCGGCACCGAGAACCCGGCGCTGGTGCAGGCCTTCGGCGTGAATGTGCCGGTGATGGTGATGCTGACCTACGGCGCCGGCGCCGGCCTGGCCGCGCTGGCCGGCGTGCTGGCCGCACCCGTCATCCAGATCACGCCGCTGATGGGCAGCAACCTGATCATCGTGGTCTTTGCCGTGGTCGTCATCGGCGGCATGGGTTCGATCCTGGGCAGCATCGTGACCGGGCTGGCACTGGGCCTGGTCGAAGGGCTGACGAAGGTGTTCTATCCGGAAGCCTCGAGCATCGTGGTCTTCGTGATCATGGCCATCGTGTTGATGATCCGGCCGGCCGGTTTGTTCGGGAAAGAGAAGTAATGAGCACCGCTTCGGAAGCCTCGCTGTTCCGCTATTCGCGCCTGGCCTGGCTGGCCGGCCTGGCGCTGCTGATCGCCGCGCCCTTCGTCGGCCTGTACCCGATCTTCGTGATGAAGGCGCTGTGCTACGCCATCTTCGCCTGCGCTTTCAACCTGCTGCTCGGCTACACCGGGTTGCTGTCCTTCGGCCACGCCGCCTACCTGGGTGCGGCGGCCTACTTCACCGGCTACCTGGTGCGCTCGGCCGGCTTCAGTCCTGAACTGGGCGTGCTGGCCGGCACGTTGGGCGCCGGCCTGATCGGCCTGCTGGTCGGGCTGATCGCCATCCGCCGCCAGGGCATCTACTTCGCGATGATCACGCTGGCGATGGCGCAGATGGTCTATTTCGTCTGGCTGCAGGCGCCCTTCACTGGCGGGGAAGACGGCTTGCAGGGCGTGCCGCGGGGCAAGCTCTTCGGCCTGATTCCGCTGCAGAACGACATCGCGATGTACTTCGTGGTGCTGGCAGTTTTCGTGGCCGTCTTCCTGGCCATCATCCGCATCGTGCACTCGCCCTACGGCCAGGTGCTGAAGGCCATCCGCGAGAACGAGCCGCGCGCCATTTCGCTGGGCTACGACGTCGACAAGTACAAGCTGCTGGCTTTCGTGCTGTCGACCAGCCTGGCCGGCCTCGCGGGCGCCTTGAAAACACTCGTGCTGGGTTTCGCCACGCTGTCTGACGCGCACTGGTCGCTGTCGGGCGAGGTGGTGCTGATGACGCTGCTGGGCGGCATGGGCACCTTCGCCGGACCGGTGCTGGGCGCCTTCACCATCATCGGCCTGCAAGACCTGCTGGCCGACCGCGTCGGTTCCTGGGTCACGGTCATCATCGGCGTGATCTTCGTGCTCTGCGTGGTCGGCTTCCGCCGCGGTTTCGTCGGCGAGCTGTTGGCCTGGCGGCGCCAGCGCAGCGGTTCCTAGCGGTCCCCGCCAGGGCGCTCGCAGTTCCAGCGCCAGACGCGTTCCATTCAAGCGCGCCAGGCGCGCAGGGCCGGCAGCGCGCGTTCGAAGTCGACGGCGCGCAGAGCGGCATCCAGTTCGGCCGCCGCTGCCGGTGGGCCCTCACGCATCGCCGGCGCCAGATTGCGGTAGGCCGCCAACGCCCGGAAGTCGCCGTCCTGCAGCAGCTGCTCCAAGGCATCGAGTTCTTCAGCGCTCATGGCCAGCGGCGTGGCGACAGCCGGCGCGGCCTCGTCCAGCAGCCGGCTGGCCAGCAGCGCAGCCACCAGCTTGTCCAGATCCTGCTGCAGCGCCTGGGCCGCGTCAGCGGTGTCGGCCTGCGACCGGCCCGTGGCGATGGCCGCGCACAAGGCCTCGGCGCAGTTCGACAGCGCCACCGCGCCGATGGCCGCTGCGGAGCCCTTGATCGAATGCGCCGCCTCGGTGGCGACCTTCAGCTCCCCGTTGGCCACCAGCGCGGCCAGCTGGATGCTGGCAGCGCGGTAGTGGTCGGCGAATTGCCGCAACACCCGCTGCAGCGCGTCGGTGCGCCCGCCGATGTTGCGCAGCGCCAGCGTCAGGTCGATGCCGGCAATGGCCGGCAGTGCTGGCTGGGCCGCGGGCGCCGGGGCGACGTCGGCGGCGACGTCGAAGCAGGCCGTGAACCAGAAGCTGCTGCCCTCACCGACTCGGCTGTAGGCGCCCACCTCGCCGCCCATCAGCCCGGCCAAGTGCTGGGTGATGGCCAGCCCCAGGCCGCTGCCACCGTGACTGCGGGTCGGCGATGTGTCGGCCTGCACGAAGGCCGAAAAGAGTTCGCGCAGCGCCGCCGCGTCGACGCCGATGCCGGTATCGCGCACCGTGAAGCGCAGGCGCAAGGGCGGCCAGCCGCCGGCGCCGGTCGGGCTGTCGACGGGCCTGAAGGCCGGCGCCGCCGCCGCGGGGTCTGCCAGCAGCAGCTGTTCGACGAGCACCACGATGCCCCCGCGCTCGGTGAACTTGACCGCGTTGCTGAGCAGGTTCATCAGCGCCTGCGACAGCCGCCTGGCGTCGCCGATCAGCAGGTCGGGCAGGCCAGCCGCCTCGACCGTCAGCGACAGCCGCTTGGCCTTCGCAGGCTCGGCGACCAGTCGCCTGCAGCGTTGCAGCAAGTCCGACAGGGAAAAGCTGGCGCGTTCCAGTTCCAGCTGGCCGGCCTCGATCTTCGACAGGTCGAGCAGGTCGTTCAGCACCTGCATCAGGTGACCGGCCGCCGCGTCGACCTTGGACAGCCGCTCGACCGCCACCGAGTCGTCGGCGTCGCGCTGCATCAGGTGCGTCAGGCCGACGATGGCGTTCATCGGCGTGCGGATCTCATGGCTCATGTTGGCCAGGAAAGTGCTTTTGGCCCGGTTCGCGGCTTCTGCGCGGTCGCGCGCCAGCAGCAGCTCGAGGTTGACCTGCTGCAGCTCCGTCGTGCGCGCTGCCACCAGTTCTTGCAGGTGGTGGCGGTGGGTGTCCAGCTCAGCCAGCGTGCGACGCTGCTCGGTGGTGTCCTCACCGATCATCAGCAGGTGCGAGATGCGCCCGTCGGGCTGGCGTATTGGCGCCGCGCGCACCAGTTCGTCGTAACGCCGGCCGTTCTTGCCCAGGCTGCGGAACTCGCCGCTCCAGCGCTCGCCTTGCTGCAGATGGGCCAGCATCACCTCGCGCTGGCCGCGGGGCCAAGGCTCGGGCTGCAGGTCGACGCGAAGTCGGCCGATCGATTCGGCCCGGCTGAAGCCGGTGATCGCGGTCCAGGCCTCGTTGACGTAGTCGATCGTGCCGCTGGCGTTGTCGACGATGACGATGCCCATCGGGCATTGCTCGACGGCCATCGACAGCTTGCGCAATTCCATCTCGGTCTGTTGCGCCCGGCTGCCCGTGCTGGCGTCTTCACCCGGCGGGCGGCGGCGCAGCCGGCCGCAGACGGCGGCACAGGCCGCCAGGCTGCCGGCCCACAAGCCGGCGATCGCCAGCGCAGTCACCGACTCCACGACGCGGCGGCCTGCTTCAGCCGGTCCCCGGCACCCGCCCGGCCATGCCGCCGTCGGGCAGGGCGCGGGCGATGTCGCAGTAAGTCTCGTAGTCGCCCAGGAAGGCGTCGAGCAGGTCGGGGTCGAAATGCCGGCCGCGTTGCGCGGCCATCGCGGTCCGTGCCTCGGGCATCGGGATGGCGGGCTTGTAGACGCGTCGCGAGATCATCGCGTCGAAAACGTCGGCCACCGCCATCAGGCGCGCGGCCAGCGGGATGGCTTCGCCCGCCAGGCCGCTGGGGTAGCCGCTGCCGTTCCAGCGTTCGTGGTGGTGGCGGGTGACCTGCTTGGCGAAGGTCAGGAACTTCACCGCCTGCGGGGTGCCGGCGTCGGCCTCGGCCCGCTCGATCGCGTCGGCGCCCAGCGCAGCGTGGGTCTTCATCACCGCCCACTCGTCGGCGTCCAGCGGGCCGGGCTTCAGCAGGACGTGGTCGGGGATGCCGACCTTGCCGATGTCGTGCAGCGGGGCCGACTTGGCCATCAGCGAGATGCTGTGATCGTCCAGTTCGTGGGCGAAGCGCGGGTGCAGGCGCACGCAGCGCGCCAGCGTCTCGACGTAGCGCTGGGTGCGCAGGATGTGGTTGCCGGTTTCCTTGTCGCGCGTCTCGGCCAGACGCGCCAGCACGCGGATGGTCACGTCCTGCGCCACCATCGTCTCGGTCAGTCGCTTGGCGACTTCCAGTTCCAGCAAGGCGTTGTCGGACTGCAGGCGCACCCGCGCCCGTCGCAGTTCCAGATGGGTGTGGACGCGGGCCAGCATGATGGCCTGGCGCAAGGGCTTGGTGATGTAGTCCACAGCGCCCATCGCCAGGCCGCGCTGTTCATCGCCCTCGCTGTTCATCGCGGTGACGAAGATGACCGGGATGTCGCGGGTGCGCCGCTCGCTGCGCAGGCGCTCCAGCACTTCGTAGCCCGACATCTGCGGCATCATCACGTCGAGCAGGATCAGGTCGGGCAGCGGCTCGAGTTGCGCCAGTTGCAGGGCCCGCGAGCCCGATTGGGCGGCCCCCACCCGGTAGTGGTCGCTCAACACCTCGCCCAGGACCATCAGGTTCTCGGGGTTGTCGTCGACGATCAGGATGGTGGCTTGCGGCATGGGCACGGCCTGTGGTGCGCGTGAAATGGCTGGTCGGAGTATGGACCATCGACCCTGGCGCTTGAGCGCTGACCTTCCCGGTGCCTGCGGCTCAATTTTGCCGAACGGCGGTTGGAATGCCGGATCATGAGCCGTCACCCCCTGACGCTGTGGATGCCGGAGGCCAGGGCCTTGCAGTGGCCAAGGGCCGTGCGACGAAGGCCAGGGTTACCCGGATGAGCCGACCGCTGCCGGCTGCCGAGTTGCCGGCCTTCGAGCTGCGCTGGAAGGCGCTGCCGACGGCGCGCTGGCTGGTCGCCCCCCAGCCGGCATAGGCCCGACCCGATGGCTAGGAGCGCTTGCCGAACAGGCCGGCCAGCCAGCCCTTGAACACGGTCCACATGAGGGCCAGGGCGTTGAGTTCCTTGACCGGCGCCGCTGGCGCTGCCGGCGCGGCCAGCACGTCGGCGGCCGAATGGGGCGCTACGGCGGCGTCGGCCTGGGATGCCGCCGGCACGGCTGCCGCCGCGGCGCGAAAGTTGTCGGCGAACTGGGCCAGCATGGCGTCGGACACCGGCACCAGCAGCCGGCTGCCGAACTGCGCCAGCTTGCCACTGACGATGATCGTCGCCTGCCCGACCAGCACCGACTGGCCCGCCGTTTCACCGGCCTCCAGGTGCGCGGTCAGCTGCATCGAGGCCGACGAACCGGCCTTGTCGGCCCCCTTGCCCAGCATCTTCAGCGAACGGGCATCGGCGTCGAGGCCCTGCAGTTCGATGTCGCCGCCGAAGCTCATCACGGCCGGGCCCACCTTGCTCTTGACGGTGCCCTTGAAGTGGCTGTCGTCCAGCTGTTCGGTGATCTGTGCGCCGGGCATGCAGGCGGCGACGGCGCGGATGTCGCGCAGCACGGCCCAGCCCTGTTCCAGGCTGGCGGCGATCGGGTAGCGCTTGTCGAGTTTGACTTCCATGGGGTTTCCGGTTTTTTGGGTGGCGGGCCGATCAGGCCGGTCAAGCCAGGCGCTGGCACCCGCGGTGCAGCGTGGCCCGGTACTTGTCGGCGTCGATGGGTGGGGTGAGGCAGTCGTTCATGCCGGCATCCCGCGCAGCGCCCCGCTCGCTGACCGGGGCTTCATCCCGCGGGCCGGGCCTGCTGCAACGCCGCCTGCGTGGCCAGCGCCTCGGCGCGGGCGGCGCTGGCGTAATCCGCGCCCGCGCTGGCGTAAAGCACCGCGCGCGACGAACTGACGATGATCGGCCCGCCGGTGCGCCAGCCGGCGCGCACCGTGGCCCCGGCGTCGCCGCCCTGCGCGCCGATGCCCGGGATCAGCAAGGGCAGGGTCGGCGCCAGCGCTCGCACGCGCGCCACCTCGGCCGGGTAGGTGGCGCCGACGACCAGGCCGAGCTGGCCGCCGCCGCGCCGCGCGTTCCATTCACCGGCCGCCAGGCGGGCTATCCGTTCGTACACCAACTCGCCGTCGAGCAGCATCTGCGCCTGCAGGTCGCTGCCGCCGGGGTTGCTGGTGCGGCACAGCAGGATCAGGCCCTTGCCGGCCCATTTCATGTAGGGCTCGATGCTGTCCAGCCCCATGAAGGGCGACAGCGTGACGGCGTCGGCGCGGTAGCGCTCGAAGACTTCCTGGGCGTACTGCCCGGCGGTGGCGCCGATGTCGCCGCGCTTGGCGTCGAGGATCACCGGCACGCCCGGGGCGGTTTCGTGGATGTGCGCGATCAGCCTTTCCAGCTGGTCTTCGGCGCTTTGCGCGGCGAAGTAGGCGATCTGCGGCTTGTAGGCACAGACCGTGTCCTTCGTCGCGGCGACGATGGCGGCACAGAAGTCGAAGATCCTGGCCGCGTCGCCGGCCCAGGCGCCGGGGAACCGGGCCGGCTCGGGGTCGAGGCCGACGCAGAGCAGCGAGGCGTTGCGGCTTTGCGCAGCGACCAGCTGCGCGCGGAAGTCGGTGGCCACCGCGTTCAGGCCTTCCAGCGCCGCGCCAGCGCCTCGGCCAGGCCCGTGTAGCGGGCTGGCGTCAGCGCCAGCAGGCGCTGCTTGTCCTCTTCCGGCAGCGCCAGGCCACGGATGAAGCCTTGCATCAGGTCCTGGGTGATCGGCTGCCCGCGGGTGAAGGCCTTCAGCTGGTTGTAGGGGTCGGGCAGGCCGTGGCGGCGCATCACCGTCTGCACCGGCTCGGCCAGCACTTCCCAGGCCGCGTCCAGATCGGCTTCCAGCGCCGCCGCGTTGACTTCCAGCTTGTCCAGGCCGCGGCTCAGGCTGTCGCAGCCCAGCAGCGTGTAGCCCAGCGCCACGCCCATGTTGCGCAGCACGGTGCTGTCGGTCAGGTCGCGCTGCCAGCGGCTGACCGGCAGCTTGTGGCTCATGTGGCCGAGCAGCGCATTGGCCAGGCCGAAGTTGCCCTCGGCGTTCTCGAAGTCGATCGGGTTGACCTTGTGCGGCATCGTCGACGAACCGACTTCACCGGCTTTCACGCGCTGCTTGAAGTAGCCCAGCGAGATGTAGCCCCAGACGTCGCGCGACCAGTCGATCAGCAGGGTGTTGGTCCGCGCGATGGCGTCGAACAGCTCGGCCATGTAGTCGTGCGGTTCGATCTGGATCGTGTACGGGTTGAACGCCAGACCCAGGCGTTCTTCGACGACCCGGCGGCTGAAGCCTTCCCAGTCGAAACCGGGGTAGGCCGCGAGGTGGGCGTTGTAGTTGCCGACTGCGCCGTTCATCTTGGCCAGCAGCGGCACTGCGGCGATGCGTGCTTGCGCGGTGGCCAGGCGCGCTGCCACGTTGGCCACTTCCTTGCCCACCGTGGTCGGGCTGGCGGTCTGGCCGTGGGTTCGGCTGAGCATCGGCAGCGCGGCGAAGCGGTGGGCCATCGTGCTCAGCTGGGCCTGCAGCCGGTCCAGCGCCGGCAGCAACACGGTCTGCCGGGCGGCCTTCAGCATCAGCGCGTGGCTGGTGTTGTTGATGTCTTCGCTGGTGCAGGCGAAGTGGACGAATTCGCCCGCGGCTTCGAGTTCGGGCTGGTCCTTGAAGCGCGACTTGATCCACATCTCGACGGCCTTGACGTCGTGGTTGGTGGTCTTTTCGATGTCCTTGATGGCCTGGGCGTCGGCTTCGCTGAAGTCCGCGACCAGAGCGCGCAGCAGGCCGCGGGCGGCTGCGCCGAGCGGCGCGAATTCTGCAAAGCCGGCGTCGGACAGTGCGATGAACCATTCCACTTCGACCTGTACGCGGTGGTGCATCAGGCCGTATTCGGAGAGCAGCGGTCGCAGGGCGCCGAGCCTGCCGGCGTAGCGGCCGTCCAGCGGCGAGAGGGCGGACAGGGGTGAAAAGGTCATGCCCGATTCTAGGCGGCACGACCTCTGCGAGGCGGCTGGGGGGGCTTCGTGTCCTGCGCGCCCGCGCGCAAGCGGTTGGCAGCCAGGCTTCAACCCAGGAAGGACCACAGGACCACGCCGGCCGCCGCGAAGGCCAGTGTGAACAGGTAGAGGACGCTGACCACGCCGGCGCGCAGCAGCCGCGGCCCCAGGCGGCCGCCGTAGACGCGGCGCATCGCCAGGACGGTGTAGACCGGGACGGCCAGCAGCAGCAGCCTGGCACCGTCCAGCGGCAACAGCGCCAGGCCCAGCACGATGAACCACAGCGCGTGCACATGCAACGCAAACACCAGGTGCTCGGTGTAGCGCATGCGGCGCCTGACGTAGACCAGCTTCAGCCACAGCGCGAAAGCGGGCAGCAGCACGAAGAGCGCGCCACCCAGGTTGGCCAGGAAGCGTTCACCGACCTGCTGCACCACGCCCGCGACAGCCTCGGGCTTGATGTCGACGCGGCGCTGGATGCGCGCGCAGAGCCAGGCGGGCAGCTTCTCGCAGTAGAAGACGCCGTCGCGCAGTCCGGCGCGGCCAACGCCGATGTCGAGGCTGATGTCGTTCAAGTCGCCCTGGTCGACTTTCACGGCATCCGGCGCAGCGATGCTGGCCGCGGCCAGCAGGCGAACCAGCAGCAGGACCAGCACGCTGACCGTCAGGTACAGCCGCAGCGGCAACACGTAGTGCTTGCGCCGGCCGGCCAGGTACTGCCGCGTCAGTTCACCGGGCTTGCACAGCAGCAGTTTCAGCGTGCGCCACAGCGCGCCTTCGGTGCTGAAGTAGGCGCCGCCGAACTGCTGCGCGAATTCACGCAGCGTGGGCGGCTGCACATTCGTCTCCTGGCCGCAGGCCGGGCAGAAGCGTGCCCGGCCGCGCGGGCCGGCGTCGAGCGGCTGGCCGCAGTTCAGGCAGTCAGCTGGCGGGGAAATGGGTCGCGAAACGGCCATGCCCTGCCCCGCCGCGTGAACCGCAACGCGTGCCGCTTCAGTCTGCCGGCGCGCCGTCTGCCCCCGCCGGGGCAGCAGCGCCCTCGGCCGTCGTCACCGGGCCCTTGCCGCTGTAGCGGTCGAGCGCGAGGTAGATCACTGGCGTGATGTACAGCGTGATGGCCTGCGAGAAGATCAGGCCGCCGCACACCGCCAGGCCCAGCGGCTGGCGCAGCTCGGCGCCGGCGCCGATGCCCAGGGCGATCGGCAGGGCGCCCATCAAGGCCGCCAGCGTGGTCATCATGATCGGCCGGAAGCGCAGCACGCAGGCTTCGCGGATGGCCTGCTGCGGCGTCATGCCGTGGTGGCGCTGCGCCTCCAGCGCGAAGTCGATCATCATGATCGCGTTCTTCTTGACGATGCCGATCAGCAGCAGGATGCCGATGGTGGCGATCAGCGTCAGGTCCTGGCCGAAGATCATCAGCGTCAGCAGCGCGCCCACCGCTGCCGACGGCAGGCCGGCCAGGATGGTCAGCGGGTGGATGTAGCTTTCGTACAGCACGCCCAGCAGCACGTAGATGACCAGCAGCGCGGCCACGATCAGGATCGCCTGGCCGCCCTGCGTGTCCTTGAACACCGCCGCGTCGCCGCCGTACTTGGCGATGATCGAAGCCGGCATGCGCAGCGCTTCGCGTGCGCTGTCGATGGCCGCCGTGGCGTCGCCCAGGGCCGCGCCCGGGGCCAGGTTGAAGCTGACCGTGACGGCCTGCAATTGCCCGACGTGGTTGATGGCGGTGGCCCCGACCGCGCGCTCCACCGTCGCAAAGGCCGACAGCGGCACCAGGGTGCCGTTGCTGCTGCGCACGTAGATGTTGGCGAAGGCACCTTCATCGCGCTTGGCCTCGGGCGCCACCTCCATGATCACCTGGTAGCTGTCGGTGGGCAGGTAGATGGTCGACACCTGGCGCTCACCGAAGGCGCTGTACAGCGCGCTGCGGATGGCGTCGATGCTGACGCCCAGCGTGTTGGCGCGGTCGCGGTCGATCTTCAGGCTGGCCTGCAAGGCGCGCAGCTGGCTGTCGCTGGTGACGTCGCGGAACATGCTGTCGGCGCGCAGCTTGTCCTGCAGCTTGCTGGCCCAGTCGCTCAGTTCGTCGGCGCGAACGCTCTGCAGGATGTACTGGTACTGCGCCTTGCTCTGCCGCCCACCGAGCTGCAGGTTCTGCACCGGGCGCATGAAGACGTTCAGGCCGGCGACCTCGCGGAACTTGCGGCGCAGGCCTTCGACGACCTGCTTCATCGGCAGCCGCTGGTCGCGCGCCTTCAGCGTGATGAACATGCGGCCGGTGTTCTGCGAGTTGTTGCCGCCGCCGTTGAAGGAGCTGACCGCCGCGACGTTGGGATCGCCACGGGCGATCGCTGCCGCGCGGTCCTGCAGCTGCACCATGGCCGGGAAGGAGGTGTCCTCGGAGGCCTCGGTCTGGCACTGGATCTGCCCGATGTCTTCCTCGGGGAAGAAACCCTTGGGGATGACCATGAACAGCCACACCGTGGCGACGAAGGTCAGCAGCGCCACCAGCAGCACGATCTTGCGGTGGCGCAGCGCCACGTCCAGCGTGCGTGCATAGGCGCCCAGCGTGGCGTCGAAGCCGCGCTCGAAGGAACGCACCACCAGGCCGGGCTTCTTCTTGTGCGCTTCGTCGCTCAGGAAACGGCTGGCCAGCATCGGCACCAGGGTCAGCGAGACGAAGGCCGAGACCAGGATCGACAGGCCCACGACCACCGCGAATTCGTGGAACAGCAGGCCGATGACGCCGGGCATGAAGAAGATCGGGATGAAGACCGCGACCAGCGACAGCGAGATGCTGAGGATGGTGAAACCCACTTCGCGCGAACCACGCAGGGCGGCCTGGAAGGGCGGCACGCCTTCCTCGACGTGGCGCATGATGTTCTCCAGCATCACGATGGCGTCGTCGACGACCAGGCCGACGGCCAGCGTCAGGCCGAGGAGCGAGATGTTGTCCAGGCTGTAGTTCAGGCCCCACAGCAGCGCCACCGCGCCGATCAGTGAAACCGGCAGGCTCAGCGTCGGGATGACGGTGGCCACGAAACGGCGCAGGAACAGGAAGATCACCAGCACCACCAGCGCGATGGTGCCGGCCAGGGTCAGCGTGACGTCGTGCAAGGCCTCGCGGACCGACTTGGACCGGTCGTTGGTCGGCGTCAGGCCGATCGACTGCGGCATCTGCGACTGCAGGGCCGGCAGCGCCGCCAGCACCGCGTCGACGACGCGCACGGTGTTGGCGCCAGGCTGGCGCTGCACGGCCAGCGTGATCGAGTTTTCGCCGTTGAAGGTGGCCCAGCTCTTCAGCGTTTCCAGGCTGTCCTGGACTTGCGCCACGTCCTGCAAGCGCACCGGGTTGCCGCCCTTCTGGCTGATGATCAGCTCGGCGAATTCGGCGGCGTTCTTCAGCTGCTTGTTGGCGGTCAGGGTCAGCGTCTGGCGCGGCCCTTCCAGCGTGCCCACCGGCGTGTTGACGTTGGCGGCGCGCAAGGCCGCGCTGAGCTCGTCGAGGCCGATGTTGCGTGCGGCCAGCGCTTCGGGCAGCACGCGCACGCGCACCGCAAAGCGCTTGGCGCCGTAAATGTTGACCTGAGCCACACCGTCGATGGTGGCCAGCGTGGGCGTGATCAGGTGTTCGGCGTAGTCCTGCAGGTCGGACGGCGCCAGCGACGGCGAGGTCATCGCGATCAGCAGCACCGGCGCGTCGGCCGGGTTGACCTTGCGGTAGTTCGGCGGCGAGGTCATGTCGATGGGCAGCGCGCGCTGGGCGCGCAGCAGCGCCGCCTGCACGTCGACCGAGGCCGCGTCGATGTTGCGGCCTTCCTCGAATTCCAGCGTCAGGTTGGTGCTGCCCAGCGTGCTCGACGAGCTGATGGTCTTCAGGCCGGGAATGGTCTGGAACTGCTTTTCCAGCGGCAGGGCCACGCTGGTGGCCATGGTCTCCGGGTTGGCGCCGGGCAGGCTGGCGCCGACGCTGATGACCGGCGTGTCGTAGCTGGGCAGCGCCGCCACCGGGATGCTGCGGTAGCCGATGACCCCGGCCAGCACGATGGCCAGGTTGAGCAGCACCGTCATCACCGGACGGCGGATGAAGAGTTCCGAGAAGTTCATGCTGCGGGTGCCCCTTTGCCGTTGCTGCCGCCCGAAGCGCCGCCCGGGCGGCCGCCCTTGCCGGCGCCGCTGGCGCCAGCGCCGCCTTCGCGGGCGCGTTCGACGACGTTGCCACCCGGACGCACGTTCTGCCGCCCGTCGAGCACGATGCGTTCACCGGGTTTGAGGCCGCTGACCGCCGCGTCTTCACCCTGCGCGTACAGCACCTGCACCGGCCGCGGCACGGCCTTGCCGTCGTTGACCGCATAGACCAGGGTGCCGCGCGGGCCCTGGATGATGGCCGCCAGCGGAATCACCACCGCGCCCTTGATCACGCTGGCCGTCATGGCCACGTTGACGAAGGCCCCGGGCCACAGCTTGCCGGCGGCGTTGCTGAACACCGCCTTGGCCTTGACCGTGCCCGACGTCGGGTCGACCGCGTTGTCGACGAATTTCAGCCGGCCTTCCAGCGCCGGCACCGGCGGCGGGGCCGGCGGCCGGCCTCCCGCGCTGCCACCACCACCCCCTTCGCGCCGCCCGCCCGAGGCTGCGCTGGCCGGTGCGGCGGCCAGCAGACCCGCTGGCGCAGTGGCCTTGGGCGTGCTGGCACTTTCCGGTGGCGTCACGCTGACCGCTGCGCCGCCGTCCTTCAGCGCGGCCAGGGCATCGGCGAGGTAGCGCTGCGGCAGGCTGAAGGCCACCGCAATCGGGTCGAGCTGGGTCAGGCTGACCAGCGTGGTGACGTTGGCCTGCACCGAACTGCCGGCGAAGACGTTGATGGCGCCCAGCCGACCGGCGCCTGGCGCGCTGATGCGGGTGTAGGACAAACCCAGCTTGGCGGCGTCCAGCGCGGCCTTGTCCAAGGCCACGGCCGCCGTCTGCGACTGCACATTGGTCTGGTTGGTGTCCAGCGCGCCCTGCGAGATGAAGTTCTGCGCCAGCAACTCCTGGCTGCGCTTGAGCTGGCGCTGCGCGTCGGTCAGCGCGGCCTCGTCACGCGCCAGCTGCGCCCTGGCCTTGGCCACGTTGGCCTCATCGGCGCGCGGGTCCAGCGTGAACAGCAAGTCGCCGGTCTTGACGAACTGGCCTTCCTTGACGTGGACCTTGGTGATCAAGCTGGTGATCTGCGGCCGCACGTCGACGTTGGACAGCGGCGCCACGCTGCCGGTGGCGGTGATCAGCACCGGCAGGTCGCGCACCTGGGCGCGCACGGTGGTGATGCCCACCGGTGGTGCAGAGGCCGCCGCACCGGGGCCGGCGGCGCCCGAAGCGGCGCCCGAAGCATTCCCCGAAGCCGCCGATGCCGCGCTGGCGGCAGCCGGCTCGGTGGGCGGGCTGCAAGCCGCCAGACCAGCAAGGACGGCCAGCGTCGACAGTTTCAGGACGGGCGGCAGCGTAGGGCGTAACGACATGATCAACATCCGGGGTTCTAAGCAGTTTCGGTGCCGGGGAAGGGCGGGCGGTTCAGGCCGGCTGGAAGGCACGCTGCAGCACGGCCAGGCCCGCTTGCAGGGTTTGCAGTTCGTCTGGGCTGCAAGCGCCCAGGGCGCGGGCAAATTCGCCGCGTGCGCCGTTTTCGATGTGCCGCACCTGGGCCAGGCCGGCCGCCGTGACGCGCAGTTCCGAGCGGCGGCGGTCCGACGGCGCCGTGCACGGGGCGACGGCGCCGGCGCGCACCAGGCGGTCGACCATCACCGAAGCCGTCGGCAGGGTCACGCCGAGGAAGGCGGCCACGGCGCTGACCGAGCTGCCCGGCCGCCGGGCGATGAAGTTCAGGCAACGGAACTGCGGCACCGACAGCTGCTCGCCGACCTGCAGGCGCATCGCACCGCGCATCGCGTCCATCACCGTCGGCATCACCTCCAGCACGGCTTCGGCGCAATCTTGCGGGCAGGGCACTGGGGCAGGCTTGGGCATCTTCACCAACGGTGCAGGGCGCGGGACCGGCTTGTGGGGCCGGGGGATCGTGAGGAAAAGGGGCTATTGCTTCGCCGGGCTAAGCAACCCCCTAGGTTATCACCGTCCCAGCGCCCGCCCGGGTGAGCAACGCTTCTTTGCATGCGAAAAGGCCGTCAGCGCGCTGGGGCTTCAGTTGACGCCGACCGTTTCCAGCACGGCGGCGCCCCAGCTCGGCCGCGATCCGGGCTCGGCCAGCGTGACGGCGGCCAGCACCGCGCGAACGGCCTGGTCCGCGCTGGCTTCATCCGCCGCATGCACCACGGCCAGCGGCTCGCCAGCCTGCAGCGCAGCACCCAGCGGGCGGACCTGGCTCAGCCCGACGCGCGGGTCGACGCGGTCGCCGGCCTGCCGCCGGCCCCCGCCGAGCGCGACCACGGCCCAGCCCAGCGCGCGGCCATCGAGCGTGGCCAGCACGCCGCTGTGGGGTGCCGGCACCGCGCGTTGCACCGGCGCCGCTGGCAGGCCGGCGGCCTTGAAGACGTCGGGCGGGCCGCCCAGCGTTGCCACCATCTGCGCAAAGCGTTCGGCTGCGGCGCCGCTGGCCAGCGCGCGTTCGGCCTGCGCCTGTCCCGCGGCGACCGTCGCGGCCAGGCCGCCGAGGTGCAGCAACTGCGCGGCCAGCGCCAGCGTCACCGCGCGCAGGCGCGGATCGCCCGCTGCGCCGCCCAGGCAGTCCAGCGTCTCCTGCACCTCCAGCGCGTTGCCGGCGGTGCTGCCCAGCACCTGGTTCATGTCGGTGATCAGCGCGCGCGCCGGCAGCCCGGCGCCCTGCGCCACCTCGACCAAGCTGCGGGCCAGCAGCCGGGCCTCCTCCAGCGTCGGCGTGAAGGCGCCGCTGCCGACCTTGACGTCCAGCACCAGGCCCTGCAGCCCGGCCGCCAGCTTCTTGCTGAGGATGCTGGCGGTGATCAGCGGCACGCTTTCCACCGTGGCCGTGATGTCGCGGATGGCGTACAGCCGGCGGTCGGCCGGCGCCAGCGCGGCCGAGGCGCCGACGATGGCGCAGCCGGCCTGGCGCAGCGTCCGCAGCAGCCGCGCGTGGTCGGGCGTGGTGGCGTAGCCGGGCAGCGCTTCCAGCTTGTCCAGCGTGCCGCCGGTGTGGCCCAGTCCGCGCCCGCTGATCATCGGCACCACGCCGCCGCAGGCCGCCACGATGGGCGCCAGCAGCAGGCTGACCTTGTCGCCAACGCCGCCGGTGGAATGCTTGTCCAGGATCGGCCCGTGCAGGCCGGCGTCGGTCCAGTCGAGCACCTCGCCGGACTGCACCATGGCCTGCGTCAGCGCGACCGTCCCGGCGCGGCCCATGCCGCGCAGCAGGATCGCCATGGCCATCGCGGCGACCTGGCTGTCGCTCCAGCTGCCATCGGTCACGCCCTGCACGAAAGCGCCGATCTGCGCGGCCGTCAGCACCCCGCTGTCGCGCTGGATGCAGATGATCTCCGCGGGCTGCACGGCGCTCAGTTCAGGCGGGTGATGCGGTTCAGCGCGCCCGGCGCCAGGCCCGGGTGGTTCTTGATGTAGAGCTCCAGCGCGTCGACGTCCATCATGCCGGTGCTGCGCTCGGTGCCGTCCTTCAGCGCCAGGTAGTTGTCGCCGCCGCTGGCCATGAAGGCGTTGACGGTGACGCGGTAGCTGGCGGTCGGCGCGATGGCGACACCGCCGAGCTGCGCGCTGCCCGGCACGATGCGCTGGCCGACCGGCGCCTGGCTGTCCCAGCGGTAGCTGAAGCCGCGGCTGACCTGCATCACGCGGCCGCTGATCGGGCCGTCGCCCTGGCCGCGCCACTGCTGCTCGAGCAACTGCAGCAGCTGGGCGCCGCTGACCGTCATCGTGACCAGGTTGTTGTAGAAGGGCTGCACCGCGAAGACGTCTTCGTAGCGCACCTGGCCGTCGGCCGGCAGGCCCATCGCGGCGCGGATGCCACCCGGGTTCATGAAGGCGATCTGCGCGCCGGCCGACTGCGTGGCCTCGAGCTGCGCGTCGGCCACCACCTGGCCGAGCACGCTCTCGCCGGCCGGGCTGCCGTCGCGCGGCAGCGGCGCGGCGATGCGGCCGACGACGCGGCGCGCCAGGCCGCCGGCCAGGCCTTCGTACTGCGCGATCAAGGCGCTGACTGGCGCATCTTTGGCGAAGCTGGCGTTGCGCACGATGAGGTTGTTGGCGCTGGCACTGAGCACGTCGCGCGTGGCTGGGTCCAGCGCCAGATCGATCTCGGTGACCACGGTGCCGTACTTGTCGCCGCTGGTGACCAGTCGGCCGTCGATGCGGCAGTTGTAGGCGCGGTGGGTGTGGCCGCTGACGACCAGGTCGACGGCCTTGTCGAGCTTCTTCACGATGTCGACGATGGGCCCGCTGATCCCCGGGCATTCGTTGTAGTCGCCGACCGGCACGCCGCCTTCGTGGATCAGCACGACGATGGCCTCGATGCCCTGGGCGCGCAACCCGGGCACCAGCGCGTTGACGGTGTCGGCCTCGTTGCCGAACTTCAGCCCGGCCACGCCGGCCGGCACCACCATGCTGGGCGTGGCCTGCAGCGTCAGGCCGATGAAGGCCACCGGGATGCCCTCGAAAGTCTTGATGAAGTAGGGCGGGAAGACCGTCTGGCCGGTGGCCACTTCCACCGTGCTGGCCGCCAGGTAGCGGTAGCTGGCGCCCTTGAAGGTCTGCGGTCCCTTGCAGCCGTCGGTCGGGTGGCAGCCGCCGCGCTGCATGCGCAGCAGTTCGCCCAGGCCCTTGTCGAATTCGTGGTTGCCGACAGCGCTGGCTTCCAGGCCCATCAGGCTCAGGGCCTCGACGCTGGGCTCGTCGTGGAACAGCGCGCTGAGCAGCGGCGACGCGCCGATCAGGTCACCGGCCGCCACGAAGATGTGGTTGGGGTTCTTGGCGCGCAGACCGGCCACTGCGGTGGCCAGGTATTCGGCGCCGCCGGCGTCGATGTTCACCGTCTTGCCGGGGTTGGCCGGGTCCTTGACGCGGATGCCGCCCAGCGGCGGTTTCAGGTTGCCGTGGAAGTCGTTGATGGCCAGCACCTTGACCTGCACCGGTGCGGCGGCGACCGGCTGGACCGCTGCAGCGGGTGGCGCGGGCGGCGTGGCGCAGCCGGCCAGCAGGGCGGCCAGCAGGCCGGCGCTGAGGAGGAGCTTGAAGTCGGGACGGCGCATGGTGTGGATCGTGTTCAGTAGGTCGATGAAGAAGCCGGCCGGGCGGCCCCCGACAGCAGCGCTTCGATGTCGTTCAGCAGGCCGCTGGCGCCGATGCGGAAACGCGCCGGCGTCAGCGCCGCGTCGCCCAGGATCTCGCGCGTCAGGCCGATGTAGACGGCCGCGTCGGCCACCGTGCGGATGCCGCCCGACGGCTTGAAGCCGACATGCTGGCGCGCCAGCGGGTCGCTGGCGATGGCCTGCAGCAGCACGCGCGCGGCGGCGGGGCTGGCGCTGTTCGGCGTCTTGCCGGTGCTGGTCTTCAGGAAGTCGGCACCAGCGTCCAGCGCGATGCGGCAGGCCTGCGCCATCCGCGACTGGCCGTCCGGCAGCGCCGCCAGTTCGCCGGTTTCCAGGATCACCTTCAGGCGCACGCCGACGCAGGCCGTGCGCACCGCCGCCAGCAGGGCCGGCGCGGCCGCGAAGTCGCGCCAGGGGAAGACCACGTCGACCTCGTTGCCGCCGGCGGCAACGATCTCGCGGGCGTCGGCCACGGCGCGTCCGATGTCGCTGCTGCCGTCGGGGAAATTGGCGACCGCTGCCACCGCGATCGACGCCGGCAGCAGGCCGCGCGCCTGGGCCACGAAACGCGGCCAGACGCAGACCGCGCCGGTGGCGCCGCGTGCCGGGTCGGCGCCCCGGGCGCGGGCGCAGAGCTGGGCGATGTCGGCCGGCGTGTCGCCGTCGTTCAGGCTGGTCAGGTCCAGGCAGGCCAGCGCGATCTGCGCGGTGGCGATGGGGTCGAAGTCGGCGGCCATCGCGTTCAGACCTTCAGGTTCTGCACCACGGCGCTCAGCACCGCCACCGCACGCTGGCTGGCCGCCGCGGCGGTGGCCATCGTGTGGGCGTGGCTCAGCGCCTCGGCCTGCATGCCCGCGGCCATGTTGGTCATCAGCGAAATCGCCAGCACCTTCATGCCGGCGTGGCGCGCCACGATGGTTTCGGGCACCGTGCTCATGCCGACGGCCTGCGCCCCCAGCAGCTTGAACATGCGGATCTCGGCCGGCGTCTCGAACTGCGGGCCCATGAACCAGGCGTAGACGCCCGAGTGCAGCGACGTGCCCTGGGTGTGGGCGGCGGCGCGCGCCTGTTCGCGCAGCGCCGGGTCGTAGGCGTTGACCATGTCGACGAAACGGTCGTCGCCGGGTTCCCCGAACAGCGGCGAGCGCTGCGAGAAGTTCAGGTGGTCGGTGATCAGCATCAGCGCGCCGGGGCGCATCTCGGGGTCCATGCTGCCGGCGGCGTTGGTCTGCAGCAGCAGCGTCACGCCCCAGGCGGCGAGCGCGCGGATGGCGCCTTTCATGCCGTCGGCCTCGCCGGTCTCGTAGGCATGCTGGCGGCCGCCGAGCACCGCCACCGCGACCCCGCCGACGGTGCCGACCCGCAGCACGCCGCTGTGGCCGCCGACGGCCAGCAGCGGAAAGGCCGGCAGGTCGGCGTAGGGCACATCGACGGCGTCCTGCAGCTGGTCGGCAAAGGGGTGCCAGCCCGAGCCCAGCAGCACGGCGATCTTCGGGGCGGGCTCGGCGATGCGCTGGCGCAAGACGTCGACGGTGGATTCGATGAGGGTGTTCATGGCGCAGTGTCCGTCTTCAGGTGTTGGGGGCCGAAGCTGTTCGGCAGCAGGTCGCCCAGGCGGTGGGTGGCCCGCACGGTGTGCAGGTCGGTGATGAGGACCGGGCAATCGTCGGCCGCGAATTCGCGCAGCTTCTGGCGGCAGCCGCCGCAGGGCGTGACCGGCTCGTCGGCCACGCCGCAGACCGCGGCGGCCAGGATGCGCCGGCCGCCGGCAGCCACCATCACCGCGATGGCCGAGGCCTCGGCGCACCAGCCCTGCGGGTAGGCGGCGTTCTCGACGTTGCCGCCGCGGTGGATGCGGCCCAGCTCGTCCTGCACCGCTGCGCCGACGGCGAAGCGCGAATAGGGCGCGTAGGCCTGCTCGCGGGCGGCGCGTGCCGCCTCGATCAGGGCGGCATGGGGCTGCGGGCTGGACAAGTCAACGCTCCTTGACATAGGGCCGGCCGAGCGCCGCCGGCGCCACGGCGTGGCCGATGAAGCCGGCCAGCAGCACCACGGTCATCGCGTAGGGCAGCGCCTGGATGAACTGCACCGGCACCTCGCCGACCAGCGGCAACGGCACGCCCTGCAGGCGGATCGACACGGCGTCGAGAAAACCGAACAGCAGGCAGGCCCACAGCGCGCCGACCGGATGCCACTTGCCGAAGATCAGCGCGGCCAGCGCCATGTAGCCGCGGCCGGCGGTCATGTTGGGGATGAAGCTCGGGTTCTGCGCCAGCACCAGGTAGGCGCCGGCCAGCGAACTGAGCACGCCGTTCAGGGCCAGCGCCTGGTAGCGCAGCGCCTGCACCGAGACGCCGGCCGCGTCGACCATCGTCGGGTTCTCGCCGGCGGCGCGCAGCCGCAGGCCGAAGCGCGTGCGGTAGAGCAGCCACCAGACGCCGCCGACCAGGGCCAGCGTGCCGTAGACCATCGCGTTGTGGCCGAAGAAGGCCAGCGCCAGCGCCTTGCCGATGAAAGGCAGCCGGGCCACCCCATCGCCGGCGTCGACGAACCATCGATCGAGCCGCACGCTTTCCGGCAAGGGCGGCGTCTGACCGCCCTGCGCAAAGGCCGCGATGCCCAGCACCACGCTGAGACCGGCGGCGGTCATCGTGATGGCCATGCCGAGCACGACCTGGTCGCCGCGGTGGCTGACGCAGGCGTAGCCGTGCAGCATCGACAGCGCCAGCCCGACGGCCAGCGCTGCCCCCAGCGCCAGCACCAGGCTGCCGCTGGCGACACCGACCGCTGCGGTGGTGAAGGCCGTCATCAGCATCTTGCCTTCGAGGCCGAGGTCGATGACGCCCGAGCGCTCGCACATCACGCCGGCCAGCGCGCACAGGATCAGCGGCACCGAGACGCGCAGCGTGCTGGCGATCAGGGTGCCGATCAGCACCTCATCCACGGCTGGGTCCCCCGCCCGGATTTCTGGAGACAGCGCGCCAGGCCTTGAACAGCAGCGGCGCCGCGACCTGCGCCATCGCGCCGGCGAAGAGCACGATCAGGCCCTGCAGCATGAAGACCATGTCGCGGCTGAAGCCGTTGATCTCGAAGGCCAGTTCCGAACCGCCTTGGTAGAGCACGCCGAACAGGATCGACGCCAGCACGATGCCCAGCGGGTGGTTGCGGCCGATCAGGCTGACGGCGATGCCGGCGAAGCCCGCGCCGGCGACGAAGTCGGGCAGCAGTCGGCCGTGGACGCCTGCGATCTCGTTGACGCCGACCAGCCCGGCCAGCGCGCCCGATGCCGCCATCGCCGCGACCATCAGCGTCTTCGGCCGCAGGCCGGCGTAGAGCGCGGCGTCGGGCGCGAAACCGACCGCCCGCAGCGCGTAGCCGGGCTGCGACTTCCACAGCGCCAGGTGGCACAGCAGCGCCGCGCCCAGGGCCAGCAGCAGCGTCAGATTCAGCGGCGTGCGCGGCCAGGCGATGCCGAAGGCGGCCAGCGCTTCGTGCAGGCCCGGCATGTGCGCCGACGGCGCGAAGGCCCGGCTTTCGGGCGTCATGTTGCCGGGCTCCTTCAAGCCGGCGACCAGCAGGTAGCTCAGCAGCGCTGCGGCGATGAAATTGAACATGATGGTCGTGATCACCGTGTGGCTGCCGCGCCAGGCCTGCAGCGCGCCGGGCACCGCGCCCCAGACGCCGCCGAACAGCGCCGCCGACAGC
Source organism: Betaproteobacteria bacterium (assembly GCA_947453725.1). Classification (GTDB taxonomy): domain Bacteria; phylum Pseudomonadota; class Gammaproteobacteria; order Burkholderiales; family Burkholderiaceae_C; genus Rubrivivax. The sequence continues at coordinate 126,802 of CANGHH010000009.1, forward strand.
ACCATGATCGGCAGCATCAGCCAGGCCGGCAACTGCGCGCTCCAGGCCAGTGCGGCCAGCCCGGCGCCCAGCCCGCCCATGATGGCCTGGCCTTCGCCGCCGATGTTGAACAGGCCGCCATGGAAAGCCACGGCCACCGCCAGCCCGGCGCAGATGAAGGTGGTGGCGTAGTACAGCGTGTAGCTGATGCCGGCCTGCGAGCCCAGCGCGCCCTGGGCCAGCAGCGTCAGCACCTGCAGCGGGTTGAAGCCGACCAGCGCGACGACGACGCCAGCAACGACCAGCGCCAGCGCCAGGTTGACGGCCGGCAGCAGGGCCACGTCCATCCAGCGTGGCAGTTCAACAGGTTGCGCGCTCATTTCATTGCGCTCCCCGGCCCGGCTTGCAAGCCGGGCCGGGTCGCCGGGCAATCGGGCCGATGCAGGTCGGCCCTCATGTCCCGGCTCCCCCCATCAGCCGCCCGAGGGCGGCCTCGGTGCATTGTCCGATCGGCAGTTCCCCGGTGATGCGCCCGGCATTCATCACCAGCACGCGGTCGGCCAGGGCCAGGATCTCGTCGAGTTCCGACGACACCAGCAGCACCGCGCCGCCGGCATCGCGCATCGCGCGCAGGCGGCTGTGGATGAATTCGATGGCGCCGATGTCGACGCCGCGCGTCGGCTGGCCGACCAGCAACACCTGCGGTTCGTGCAGCGCCTCGCGCGCCAGCACCAGCTTCTGCTGGTTGCCGCCGCTGAACTGGCTGCTGCGCAGGCCCGGGTTGCGCGGCCGCACGTCGTAGCGGTCCATCATCGCGGCGGTGTCGTCGCGCATGGCCCGCTGGCGCATCCAGCCGCCTTGCCAGAAGCCGCGGCTGTAGCGCCGCAGGGACTGGTAGCCCAGCACCGCCGATTCCCAGGCCGCAAAGGGCAGCACCAGGCCGCGGCGGTGGCGGTCTTCGGGCACGTGGGCGATGCGCCGCTGGCGCGCCACGCGGGTGCTCATCCAGCGCGTCGGCGTGTAGGCCGCTTCGCCGACCTGCAGCTCACCGTGGGACGGCGCCATCAGGCCCGACAGCAAATCCAGCAGTTCGCTCTGGCCGTTGCCCGAAACCCCGGCCACGCCGACGATCTCGCCGGCGTGCAGCGTCAGGCTGACGTCGCGCAGGCGCGCCACGCCCAGCGCGTCGGTCCAGTGCAGGCCGTTGGCCTGCAGCAGCACGGCGCCGGGTTGCGCCGCCTGGGCCGAATTCTCAACACCCCGGTCCAGCTTGACGCGGCGGCCGACCATCGCCTCGGCCAGGCCATCGAGGCTGGTGTCCTTGATGGCGCAGTCCAGCACCACCTGGCCCTGGCGCATCACCGTGACGGCGTCGCACAGGGCCATGATTTCCTTCAGCTTGTGCGTGATCAGCAGGATGGTCGTGCCGCGCGCGCGCAGGCCGCGCAGGGTGTCGAACAGCGCCTCGGTTTCCTTTGGCGTCAGCACCGCCGTCGGCTCGTCGAGGATCAGGATGCGCGCGCCGCGGAACAGCGTCTTCAGGATCTCCAGCCGCTGGCGTTCGCCCACCGGCAGTTCACCGACCCGTGCGTCCAGCTGCACCTGCAGCCCGGTGTCGCGCATCAGCACGTCGAGCTGGCTGCGCACCTGGGCCCGCGCGGCCTGCAGGCGCCAGCCGGGTTCGGCGCCGAGCATCACGTTGTCCAGCGCGCTCAGGGTGTCGACCAGCATGAAGTGCTGGTGGACCATGCCGATGCCCAGGCGGATCGCCTCGCGCGAACCGCTGATGCGCGCGGGCGCGCCGTTGATGGCGATGTCGCCGCTGTCGGCCTGGTAGAAGCCGTAGAGGATGGACATCAGCGTGCTCTTGCCGGCGCCGTTCTCGCCGACGATGCCGTGCACCGTGCCAGCGGCCACGCGGAGCTTCACGTCGCGGTTGGCGTGGACGGCGCCGAAGCGCTTGTCGATGCCGCGCATCTCGACCGCCAGGGCGGCGGTGGTGCCCATCACTTGCAGGTGTTCGCGACGGTGAAGTCGATGACCTTGATCTTGCCGCTGATGATGTCGGCGCGCGCCGCATCGACGCGCTGCTTCATCTCGGTCGTCACCAGTTTGGCGTTGTTCTCGTCGATGGCCACGTCGACGCCGCCTTCCTTCAGACCCAGCGTGGTCAGGCCCGGCGTCACGGTCTTGAAGGCGGTGTAGACGGCCACGTCGACGCGCTTGACCATGCTGGTCAGCATGGTGCCGGGGTGCAGGTGGTTCTGGTTGCTGTCGACACCGATGGCCAGCTTGCCGGCGTCCTTGGCGGCCTGGTAGACGCCCAGGCCGGTGCCGCCCGCGGCGGCGAAGACCACGTCGACGCCCGCGGCGAACTGCGACTTGGCCAATTCGGCGCCGCGCGCCGGGTCGTTCCAGGCCTGCGGCGTGGTGCCGGTCATGTTGGTGGTGACCTGGGCTGCAGGCCTGGCGTACTTCGCGCCCTGCTCGAAGCCGCAGGCGAACTTGCGGATCAGCGGGATGTCCATGCCGCCGATGAAGCCCAGCTTGCCGGTCTTGCTGGCCATCGCGGCCATCACGCCGACCAGGAAGCTGCCCTCGTGTTCCTTGAACACGATGCTCTGCACATTCGGCAGCTTGACCTCGGCGTCGATGACGACGAATTGGGTCTTCGGGAAATCCTTGGCCACTTTCTCGGCCGCGCTGCCCTGGCTGAAGCCGATCCCGACGATCGGGTTGGCGCCGCGTTCGGCCATCCGGCGTTGCGCCTGTTCACGCTGCGCGGGGTTCGAGATCTCGAACTCCAGGTAGGACCGGCCGGTTTCCTTCTTCCACTTTTCGGCGCCGTTGTAGCCGGCCTGGTTGAAGGACTTGTCGAACTTGCCGCCCATGTCGTAGATGACGGCCGGTTCGGCCAGGGCCAGAGCAAGGACAGGGGCTGCGGCCAGGGTGGCGGCCAGCAAGATGCGCTTCATGGGTGGGGGTGCAGGCGGAGACAAGCCGCGCAGGATAGCAAGAGTCACGCCGCTGCCCGGCGCGCCGCTGGCCGCCGGCGTCGGCGCGCGTCTCGCTTGGGTCTAGCATGGCAACGATGACAAGCCCCACCGACACCCGCGCGCTGCCCAAGGTACTGCTCCACGAACACCTCGACGGCGGGCTGCGCGTGGCCACGCTGCTGGACCTGCTGCGCCAGCGCGGCATCGCCAGCCCGGCGCCCGACGAGGCCGCGCTGGCCGCCTGGTTCGACGCCAACGCCCACGCCGGCAGCCTGCTCAAGTACCTCGAAGGCTTCGCGCTGACGGTGGCCGCGATGGCCACGCCGGCGGCGCTGGAACGGGTGGCCTTCGAGGCCGCCGAAGACGCCCGGCTGGACGGCGCGGTGCTCGCCGAATTCCGCATCGCGCCGCTGCTCTTCGAGCCCTTCGGCGTCAGCGGCGAAGCGGCGGTCGAAGCGCTGCTGGCCGGCCTGGCGCGCAGCCGCCTGCCCAGCGGGCTGATCGTCTGCGGCATGCGCCACGAGCCGCCGGCAGCGACCGAACGCGCCGCGCGGCTGGCCGTGGCCTACCGCGACCGCGGCGTGGTCGCCTACGACCTGGCCGGCGCCGAATTCGGCTTTCCACCGAGCAGCCACGCCGCGGCGCTGAAGATCGTGCGCGACGGCGGGCTGGCGATCACCTTGCACGCCGGCGAGGCCGACGCCGCCGAGCGTGTCGTCGAAGCCGGCCGCCTGGGCGCCGCCCGCATCGGCCACGGCGTGCGCCTGGCCGACGCGCTGCAAGACCCGGCCCGCCGCCACCTGGTCGACACGGTGCTGGAGATGGGCCTGCACCTCGAGGTCTGCCCGACCAGCAATGTGCACACCGGCGCGGCGGCCTCGGTGGCGCTGCACCCGATCGTCGACCTCTGGCAAGCCGGTGTCTCGCTGAGTTACCACACCGACAACCGGCTGATGAGCTGCATCACGGCGAGCCAGGAAGCGGCGGCGCTGCTGGCCCACACGCCGCTGACCGAGACCGACCTGCTGGCCATGGCGACGCAGGCGGCGCGGCATTCCTTCCTGCCGGAATCCGACAGGCTGGCTGCGCAGGCCGCGATCGAGGCCTACCGGCCGGCCTGAGCGTTCAGACCACCGCCGGCTGCAGGTAGCGGATGGTGCCGGCGTCGGCGTCGAGCTCGACGTCCAGGCCCACCGGCAGCGTGAACTTGCGCTTGATGTGGCCGAACAGCGCGCCGCTGTAGACCGGCACTTTCAGCGGCTTGACGAAGTAGTCGTCGAAGACCTCGTCCAGCGTCAGCGTGCCGTAGTTGCCCTCGCCCGGCGTGCAGTTGGTGAAGGCGCCCAGCACCACGCCGGCCACGCGGTCCAGCGCGCCGGCCAGCTTCAGCGTCGACAGCATGCGGTCGCAGCGGTAGATGGCCTCGTTGGTCTCTTCCAGGAACAGGATGGCGCCGTCGCAGGCCGGCCAGTAGCGCGAACCGGCCAGCGAACTGAACACCGCCAGGTTGCCGCCGACCAGCGGGCCGCGCGCGCGGCCGCCGCGCAGCGTCTGCGTGCGGTTGTTGCGCGGCACCAGCGCGTCTTCGCTTTCGGCTTCGTTCGCCAGGGTCTGCGCCTTGGCGTCGATCACCGCGCCGCGCAGCCAGGCCACGCTGAAGGCGTTCCACTCCGACACGCCGAGCGGGCAGTGGAAGGTCACCAGGCCGGTCTGTGCGTTGACGGCGTTGATCAGCGCCGTGACGTCGGAGAAACCGCCGAGGAACTTCGGGTTGCGTGCGATCAGGCCGTAATCCAGCAGCGGCAGGATGCGGTTGGCGCCCGAGCCGCCGGTCAGCGCCAGGATGCCCTGCACGCCGGGGTCGGCGAACATCGCGTTGACGTCGGCCGCGCGCTGCGCGTCGGTGCCGGCGAAGGGGCCGTAGCGGGCGTGCAGGTTCGGCGCTTCCCGGACCTTGAAGCCCAGCGCCTGCAGCGCCTCGGTGGCCAGCACATAGGGCAGGCGCTCGAAGACGGCGTTCGACGGGTTGACCAGCGCGATGGTGTCGCCGGGCTGCAGGCGGCGCGGGCGCAACGCCGGCAGGCGCGGCGCGGCTGGCGCCACGGGAACGGCTTGAACCGCTGGCGACGCGACGAGACCGGTGGCGCTGGCGGCAGCCGCGGCGGCGGCGATGAAATGGCGGCGGTTGGGGGTCATGCAGGGCCTTGTCGCGGTTCAGTAGATGCGGGGCAGGTCGCGCCGCACGCGGTCGCGGTCGCCGTGGTCGAAGTGCCACCACTCGGTGGCGATGCCGTGGAAGCCGCCGTGGGCCATCGCGTCGGCCAGGCACTGCCGCTCGGCGACCTGGGCCGGCGTCAGCAGGCCGCTGGCCAGGTGCTGGGCGTGCAGCGCGGGGTGCGAGGCCAGCGCCATCTCGTCGAAGCCGCTGCCCATGTCGGACTCGCGGCCCTGCGGGTCGATCAGCGTCACGTCCACCGCCATGCCGTAGCTGTGGATGGAGCCGCGCGCCGGGTTGGCGAAGTACAGCGCCATCGCGGTGCCCACCACGTCGGCCCAGATGGCTTCCTGCACCCGCTGCGGGCGCAGCGCGTCCAGCACCAGCAGGCGCCAGCCGGGGCGCCGCGTGCTCAGCCAGGTGGCGGCGGCTTCCAGGCCGCTGGCGGCCTCGGCCCGCAGCCAGGCGCAATCCAGGTCGACATAGAGCACGCGGCCGGCGAAGTTGTTGCGGGTCGCGTAGCGCAGGTCGCAGGGCACGCCGCGCAGCGTGGCCAGGCGGCGGAAGGCCGGGTCGCCGGCGATGTCCTCGACACGGGTCATCGCCGCTTCAGCCCGCCGTGAACGGCGCGTAGCGCTGCGTCGGCTTGGCGGCCTTGGCGTACAGCGGCTGCACCTTGGGCAGCTTGGCCTGGATGTCGCGGATGCGCGTCTGGCTGGCCGGGTGGGTGGACAGCCACTGCGGTGGCGCACCCCTGCTGGCGGCCAGCATCTTCTGCCACAGCTGGACGCCGGCGGCCGGGTCGTAGCCCGCGCGGGCGGCCAGGTCCATGCCGACGATGTCGGCTTCGGTCTCGTCGTCGCGGCTGAATTTCAGCTGGGCCAGCTGGCCCGCGCCTTGGGCCGCCATGCGCCCCAGCTGGCCCAGGCCGAGCGCGGCCGAGCCGAGGTCGATCAGCCCGCGTGTGGCCATGCCCTTGCCCATCCGTTCGCGGGCGTGTTCGCGCAGCGCGTGCGCCATCTCGTGGCCCATGATGGCCGCCACCTCGTCGTCGTCGAGCCGCAGCTTCTTCAGGATGCCGCTGTAGAAGGCGATCTTGCCGCCGGGCATGCAGAAGGCGTTGAGTTCCGGGCTGCCCAGCAGGTTGACCTCCCAGCGCCAGCGGCGGGCGCGCTCGTTCCAGGCCGGCGCGAAGGGAACGATGCGCTGCGCGATGGCGCGCAGTCGCAGCACCTGGGGGTGGTTCGGCGGGGCCAGCTGGCGTTGGGCGCCGGCTTCGCGCGTCAGCTGCAGGTACTGCTGCGCGGCCTGGCCTTCGACCTGTTCGGCCGGCACCAGCTGGGCCATGCGGCTGGTCCGGCCGACGTCGTCGCGCACGCCGGCGTCGCCGGCGCCCTGGGCCGCGGCCGGTCCGGCCCAGGCGGCCGCGCCGGCCGCCGCCAGCCAGCCGCCGAAGCGGCGGCGCTCACGCAGCGCGCACAGGCCGCAGGCGGCTGCGGGAATGGGACATGTGGCGGGGTTCATCGGGCGATGGCAGGCGCGGGTCAAACGTGAATTTTAGGCACTCGGCGCACTGCCCCGGCCCTGGCGGGCGGCGCCCCCGCTGGCTAGAATCGTTACAAATTTTCCGGGCCTTGAGCAGTCCGCCCCGTGATGAGTCCTGTACCGCCACCAAGATTGGCCGACGACGGCCTTTCCGGCTTGCACCCTTCGCTTCGCGCGGTGGCCCTGCTCGGCGTGGTGCGGCGCTACCGCAAGGGCGCCTTGCTGTGGCAGGAAGGCGACCCGGGCGGCTCCTTGCTCTTCATCGTCAGCGGCCAGCTGCGCGCCTATTCGTCCAGCGACGAGGGGCAGGAATTCACCTTCGGCTACTACGGTCCTGGCGAATACCTCGGCGAGATGACCCTCGACGGCGGGATGCGTTCGGCCAGCGTCGTCGTCGAAGCCGCCAGCGTCTGCCGCGTCGTCAGCCGGGCCACGCTGGAAGCCTGCATCGCGGAGGACCCCGCCATCACTTTCCTGCTGCTCAGCAAACTGGTGTTCCTGGTGCGCTCGCTGTCGGTGCGGGCCCGCAACCTGGCCCTGAACGACGCCTACGGTCGCCTGGTGCAGTTGCTGCTCGACGGCGCCGTGGTCCAGCTTGACGGCAGCCACTGGATGCCGCTGGCGCTGACCCAGACGCAGCTGGCGCAGCAGATCGGCTGCTCGCGCAGCATGGTCACCAAGCTGCTCGGTGACCTGACCAAGGGCGGCTACCTGCGCCAGGACCAGCGCCGCTGGCGCATCCTGCGGGCGCCGCCGCCGAAGTGGTGAGCCGCCGGCGGACGGCACTGGCCGTTCAGCCCGGCAAGACCCGCCACGCCGCCACCGGCTGCGGGTAGTCCTTCAGGTCCTGCGGTGGCAGGGCCTGCTGTTCGAATCGGCCGGCCAGTTCGCGGTGCACGGCTTCGCAGACCCAGACCTCACCGGTCCCCGCCTGTTCGCCGTTCTCGGCCTGCTGCACGCGGTAGCCCTCGTGCAGCAGGCGCACGGTCAGCAACTTGCGGCTTTCGGGACGGTCGTCGACGACCAGCAGGCGTGTCGCGCTCACTGGGCGTGGACGGCCGGGCTGGCAGCCAGCACCTGCTGCACGGCGGCAATCAGCCGCTGCGGCGTGATCGGCCTGGCCAGGAACAGCGCGAAGCCCGCGGCCCGCACGCGCTCGCGTTCCGACTGCGGCACCGACGCCGTGACGCAGATCACCGGCACCGCTGCCAGCGCCGGCTGCGTGCGCATCCACGTCAGCAGGCCATAGCCATGTTCACCGGGCATCTCCAGGTCGAGCAGCACCACGTCGGGCGGCGTGGCCAGCAGCGCCACGCGGGCCGCCGCGGCGCCCTCGGACGTCACCGCCCGGTAGCCGTGGAAGGCCAGCACCGTGCGCAGGTGCTTGCGGTTGAGGAAATGGTCGTCGACGACATGGACGACGGCGGCGAGCGCCGGCAACAAGGCGTTCATCGGAGGCTCCGGGGGATGTTGAAGCGGAAACAGGCACCGGCGTCGGGCGCGCTGCTCCACGTCGGCGACGATGGCCGTGGCGCCGGGTGCCGCAGGCGGGGTGGTGTCGACCAGGTCGACGGTCTTGCCGGCCCGCTGCGATCCGGGGATGGACTTCAGCCAGGCATCGGCGATCTCGCTGAAATGCAGCACGTGCAGCTCGGCCGGCTTGGCCACGGCCGAGCCGTCGTCGATCAGGCTGCGGCCTGGATGTGCGCCGGGTCCAGGCGGTTTTCGGACTTGTGCCCGATGACGATCACGCTCGCCGCCATGTCCTGGGTTCTGCTGGTCGGGATGGGGTATCGGCGGGGTCTGGGGACGGTGCCGGCACCACGCCCAGCATCGGCGGCAGCCCGGCCACGCGGTCCAGCAGCTGGCGGATGCTGCGTGCACCGGTCTTCAGCCGCAGTTGGCTGATCTGCGTGCGCACCGTCGACAGGGCCACGTACTTGGCGCGCGCCACGGCGCTCGGCGACAGCCCTTCCAGCAGGGCTTCGAGCACCGCGGTCTCGGCGCCGGTCAGGCCGTGCTGGCGGGCGTAGCACTGCACCGCCAGGTCCTGCTTGCGGCTGGGCTGTTCCAGCGACACCAGGGCCGCGCCGCCGCCTTCGCCGTCGATCGGCAGCACGGCCACGCTGGCGCGGTTGCTGCCCTGCCCCAGGTTCAGCAGCTGGCGCATGTCGCGTTGCATTGCAGCCTGCAGCGCGTCGCACAGGCTCTGCGCGTCGTCGGGGTTGCGCGCCCGCAGGCGGCCGTGGCCGATCTCCAGCGGGTGGCTGTCGTCCAGCGTCTGGCTGGCCAGGCGGTTGGCGTGCAGCACGCGGCCACCGGTGCCGACCAGCAGCATGCCGCGGCCGACGTGATCCAGCGAACGCAGGAGGCGGACTGCCAGCTCGGCGCCCGGCGCAGCCTCGGTCTTCGCGTGCCCTGGCCGGGGATGGCAGGCGGCGGGTGGTTCGGCTGCGCAGGGCAGCTTGGACGGCAACATGGATCGGTTCCCCTGGCTTGTTCTGGACGGCGTGCAGGCCTCGTCACTTGATGTAACAACCTTAGCGGCGCCGACCGCGCCCGCCCTGTCACTGCGAAGCAATACCAAAGTCAATATTGACACCCGCTGCGCGACCGTCAGGCGCCGAAAGCGCCGCCGCCAACGCCACCCCCCCGCGCCGATCGGCAAGGTAAGCTCGTGCGGCATGAACCCCGCAAGCCTGCTGCCCTGGTTGCTGGCCGGCGCCCTGCTGGGTGGCGGCAGCGGGCTGGCCTGGACGCTGCTGCGGCTGCGCCGCGAGGTCCGTCGAGCGCTGCGCCTGGCGCGCCGGGCCGACGCCTTGCGTGCCCTCAGCGAGGTGCTGCGCGACGCCGACGACCCGCTGCAGCAGGCCGGCCACCTGCAGCAGGCGCTGCTGGCGCTGGCCGAACCCGGGGCCGCCGCGACCGCGCAGGCCACGCTGCTCCTGCTGAAGGACGCGCTGCCGCCGCTCAACGACGAGCAGGCCGTGCTGCGGCTGGGCCCGCCGCTGGCCGATGCCGATGTGCAGGACGGCCTGTGGTTGTGCCTGCGCGAAGGCCTGGCCTTTGGCCCGGGCACCGGCCGCCACGAACAGCAGGGCGCCTGGTACCTGCCGCTGCACAGCCGCGGCGGGCGCAGCGCCAGCGCCGGTGCCGCCTGCCTGGCGCTGGGCGAACTGCCGCCCGACGAGCAGGACGCGCAGGACCTGCGCCGCCACGCCCAGGCGCTGTGCGACCAGATGGGGCAGGCGCTGCAGCGCGCGCAGGGCACCCGCGCCACGCGCCAGGCGCGCGAGGAGGCGCAGGCCCACAAACTGCGCAACACCCTGCTGGCCGCGATCTCGCACGACTACCGCACGCCGCTGGCCACCATCCTGGGCGCGGCCTCGGTGCTCGAAGCCCAGGCCGACCAGCTGTCCACCGCGCAGCGCCGGCGGCTGGCCGCCAGCATCGCGGCCGAAGCCGACCAGCTCGGCCGGCTGACCGACAACGCGCTGCAACTGGCGCGGCTGGACGCGCCCGGCCTGGGCTTGCGCCTGGACTGGGAATCGGCCGAGGAACTGGTCGGCGCCGTGCTGCGCCGGCTGCGCGCCCGCGACCCGGGGCGCCGCGTCAGGGCCCGCGTGGAAGCCGGCCTGCCGCTGCTGCGCTGCGACGCCGTGCTGCTGGTGCAACTGCTGGACAACCTGCTCGACAACGCGCTGAAGCACGGCGGTGAGGACACGCTGGTCGAGGTCCGCGTCTGGCAGCGCCAGGACGGCGTGGTGCTGGCGGTGCGCGACCGGGGCCCGGGCGTGCCGCCGGCCTGGCGCGAACGGATCTTCGAGGTCTTCCAGCGCGGCGACGCTGCCGGCTGCCGGGGCGCCGGCGTCGGCCTGGCCGTCTGTCGCGCCATCGCGCAGGCGCACGGCGGTGAACTGGCCTACCGCGCACGCGGCCATGGCGGCGCCAGCTTCGAATGCCGCTTGCCGTTGGTCGAGCAGCCGCCGGCCAGCGGCGCCGCCGTCGAGCCGGTCGCCGACGGCGTGGCGGCGCGATGAAGCTGACCGTGCTGCTGGTGGAAGACGACCGCGAATTGCGCGCCACGCTGCGCGCCGGGCTGGACGTCGAGGGCTACCAGGTGCTGGCCGCCGCCAGCCTGGCCGATGCGCTGGCGCTATGGACCCACGCGGCGGCCAGCGGGCCGGCCATTGCGCTGGTGCTGCTCGACCTGGGCCTGCCCGATGGCGACGGCCAGCGCCTGCTCGAACGCGTGCGCCGCGAGCAGGCCACGCCGGTGCTGGTGCTGTCGGCGCGCGACGGCGACGGTCAGAAGATCGACCTGCTGGACGCCGGTGCCGACGACTACCTGGTCAAGCCTTTCAGCCTCGGCGAGCTGCTGGCCCGCATGCGCGTCGCGCTGCGCCGTCGCGGCCTGGCCCTGCTGCCGGCCGTCACGCACTATGTCCGGGCCGGGCTGCTCGTCGACCTGGCCGCTCACCGCGTGGTGCGGCACGGTCAGGCGGTGCACCTGACGCCGACCGAATTCAAGCTGCTGGCGCGGCTGGTGCGCAGCGCCGGCCAGGTGGTCACCCACCGCACCCTGCTGGCCGAGGTCTGGGGTCCCGAGTACACCGCGCACACCCACTACCTGCGCCTGTACATGGGCCAGTTGCGGGCCAAGCTCGAAGCCGAGCCGGCCGACCCGCAGACGCTGCTGACCGAGCCCGGCGTCGGCTACCGGGTGGCCGAGGCCGACAGCGACACCGATCGAGGCCTCCATATGCCTTCCTGATGCGTCCCGCGGCATCGTCCAGGCTTCGACACCCCACGGCCACCTTGCCATGAGCACCAACCCAACCGACACCCCGCGCCCGGCCGCCCATCCGGCGCGCCAGGGCCTGGCCGGCCTGACCCTGGCCGCCATCGGCGTCGTTTACGGCGACATCGGCACCAGCCCGCTGTACACGGTCAAGGAGATCTTTCTGCCGGCCACGGGTGTGGCGCTGAACGCACACAACCTGGTCGGCGCGGTGTCGGTCATCTTCTGGGCGCTGATGCTGGTGGTCACGCTGAAGTACGTGCTGCTGATCTTGCGCGCCGACAACCACGGCGAAGGCGGCGGCCTGGCGCTGACCGCGCTGGCCGCGCGCGCCGTGCAGGACCGGCCTGCGCTGCACCGGGCCCTGCTGCTGCTGGGCGTGTTCGGCGCCACGCTGTTCTACGGCGACAGCGTGATCACGCCGGCGATCTCGGTGCTGGGCGCGATGGAGGGCCTGGAGATCGCCACGCCGGCGCTGAAGCCCTTCGTGGTGCCGGTCTCGGTGGCGATCATCGTCGGGCTGTTCATGGTCCAGCGCCTGGGCACCGGCTTCGTCGGCAAATTCTTCGGGCCGGTGATCGTGCTGTGGTTCGGCACCCTGGCCGTCACCGGCGTGGTGCAGATCGCGCAGGCGCCGGCCATCCTGGCGGCGCTCAACCCGGTTCACGCCTGGGACTTCCTGGCCGGGCGCGGCTGGCATCTGTTCGCGGCGGTCGGCGCGCTGGTCCTGGCATTGACCGGCGCCGAGGCGCTGTACGCCGACATGGGCCACTTCGGCCGCAAGCCCATCCAGCTGGCCTGGACCGCGCTGGTGTTGCCCGCGCTGACCCTGAACTACATGGGCCAGGGCGCCTTGCTGATGCGCGACCCGGCGGCCATCGAGAACCCCTTCTACCGCCTGTTCCCGCAGGCCGGGCTGATCCCGGCGCTGGTGCTGGCCACGCTGGCCGCCATCATCGCCTCGCAGGCCGTGATCTCGGGCGCCTATTCGATGACCAAGCAGGCCATCCAGCTCGGCTTCCTGCCGCGGATGGCGGTGCGCTACACCTCGGCGGCCGAGGCCGGGCAGATCTACGTGCCGGCCGTCAACTGGCTGCTGCTGGCCGGCGTGGTGGCCGCGGTGCTGGGCTTCGGCAGCAGCACGGCGCTGGCCGCCGCCTACGGCATCGCGGTGACGCTGACGATGATGATCACCACCGTGCTGACCTGGTTCGTGATCCGCGACGGCTGGAAGCTCAACCCGCTGCTGGCCGGCGCGGCGACGCTGTTCTTCCTCTGTGTCGACGCCCTGCTGGTCGCTGGCTGCGCGGTGAAGTTCTTCGACGGCGGCTGGTTTCCGCTGGCCCTGGGTCTGCTGCTCTTCGTCGTGATGAGCACCTGGTCGCGCGGCCGCGCGCTGCTGGTCGACAGCATCCACAGCGAAGGGCTGGCGTTGCGGCCCTTCATCGAGAGCCTGCACGGCGAGCACATCCACCGCGTGGCGCGCACCGCGGTCTACGCGGTGGCCAACCCCGGCACCGTGCCGCAGGCGCTGCTGCACAACCTGAAGCACAACCAGGTGCTGCACGAGACCAACGTGATCCTCACCGTGCTGTTCACCGACGTGCCCTTCGTGGCCGCCACCGAACGCCTGGTGGTGCAGCAGCTGGCCCCGGGCTTCTGGCGCGCGACGCTGCGCTTCGGCTTCATGGACACGCCCGACGTGCCGCTGGCGCTGGCCGCCGCCGAGCGCCTGGGCCTGCGCATCCCGGTCTTCGAGACCAGCTATTTCCTGAGCCGCGAAACGGTGGTGCCGACGGCCGGCGGCGGCATGGCGCACTGGCGCGAAATGCTGTTCGCGACGATGAGCCGCAATGCCGGCGGCATCCCGGAATTCTTCAGGCTGCCCGACAACGCCGTCGTCGAGCTGGGCACCCGCGTGCAGATCTGAAATCGGCACGGCGGGCGCGCCGTGCGCAGCCGGCTTGTTTCAGGCCTTGATCTTGAACAGCGTCTCGGCGTTGGTCTGGAAGAAGCGCTTCTTGTCTTCGGCCGACAGCGCCATGTTGTCCATCATGCCGACCTCGTCGACCGCGTGCTGGTAGGGGTAGTCCATCGCGTAGAGCACGCGGTCCATGCCCATGAAGTCCTGCGTGAACTTGACCGCCGGTTCCCAGGCCACGCCGCTGTTGGTGACATAGAAGTGCTGCTTGAGGTAGTCGCTGGGCTGCATGCGGATCGGCTTGACGCTGGCGTAGCGCTGGCTCTTGACCGTGGCGCGGTGCATGTAGTCGAGCCGGTAGGCCCAGAAGGGCAGGGCTTCGCCCATGTGGCCGATGACCATGCGCAGCTTCGGGAAGCGGTCGAACACCCCGGCCGTGATGATGCGCAGCGCGTGCAGGCCGGTCTCGACGCCGAAGCCGTAGACCGCGCCGTCCAGACCGGCTTCCTGAAAAGGCTGCAGCATGTTGGCCGGCAGCGAATTCGGGTGCAGGTAGATCGGCGCGTCGTTGGCCTCGGCGGCGGCGAAGATGTCCCAGAACTTGGGGTCGGACAGGTACTCGCCCTGGGTGTGCGAGTTGATGATCACCGAATGGATGCCGAGCTGGGTGACGCCGCGCTCGATCTCCTTGGCCGCCGCCACCGGGTCTTGCGGCGCCACCGCCAGCATGCCGGCCAGCCGCGTCGGGTGGCGCCGGATCGCATCGGCGAGGAAGTCGTTGGCGATGCGCGCGAAGCTGACCGCGGTGGCGGTGTCCATGAACTGCACGCCGGGCGAGGTCAGCGCCAGCACCTGCATCGCGATGCCGGCTTCGTCCATGTGCTGCAGGCGCAGCGCGTCGAGGTCGGTCAGGCAACGCATGATGTGCTGCGCGCGGTCGCTCGGGCTGCTCATGTAGAAGCCCATCAGACCCTTGAAGCCGGGGTCGACGTCGGGCGCATCGAACATGCGGCGGTAGATGTCGAGCATCTCCGGCGGCGCGAAGGCCTCTTCGGTCGCGATGCGCTTGTAGGGTACGGCCGCCGGGCGGCGGGTCGAGGCGGGGTCGGGCAGTTGCATGTGCATGGCGTGTAGGGCGCTTGAGGCTCAGTTCAGCAGGGGGATGGACTTGGGGTCGGGCGCGGCCGGCCGGCTTTGCAGGTAGGCGTGGATGTCGGCCAGGTCGGCGTTGGGCAGGATCTTCTCGCTGTACGGCGGCATGGCCCCGCGCGTGTTGCGCACGAAGGCCGTGATGTAGGCCAGCGGCTTGGTGTTGGGCGCCAGCGGCAGGCCCGCCTGGCCGCCCTGGCCTTCGAAGCCGTGACATTGCCAGCAGCCGTTCTTGATGAAGGCGACCCGGCCCTTGTCGGCCGACTGGGCCTGCGCCGGGTTGGCGATCAGGGCCAGGCCCAGGGCGGCGCCGGCCAGCGTGGCGAACTTGAAATTCATCTGCGTGCTCCTGGGGTTCAACGCGGTTGCGTCCACACGTTCAGCAGGGCCGGGTGGCCCGACTGCACCACGGCCACGGCTTCCTTCAGCGCGGCCTTCAGTTCGTTCGGGTCCTTGATCGGACCCTTGGCCCACCAGCCCATCGACTTGGCGAGCAGGTGGTATTCGATGTCGGGGTTCTCGATGCTGGTGCCGATCGGTCCCATGTCGGCGCCGTTGTTGACCTTGCGGTTGCGCATATTGGCCAGGCGCTGGACGTGCATGACTTCCTGGTGGTAGCCGCGGTTGTTGTGCATCACCGACAGCAGCGGGATCTTGTGCTTGGCCGCCGTCCACAGCACGCCGGGCGCGAACATCAGGTCGCCGTCGCTCTGGATGGCCACCGAGAAACGCCCCAGGTCCTTGTTGGCCAGCGCCGCGCCGACCGCCGCTGGCGCGCCGTAGCCGACGCCGTAGCCGCCTGAGCGGCCCAGCCAGTGGTGGTGCTTTTCCATCGGCCACAGGCGGTTGGGCCAGTCGCTGACATTGCCCTCCGAGGCCACCAGCGACCAGTCCAGGTGCTTGATGGCGTCGAAGGTTTCCATCACCAGCCGCGCGGTGCTGATCGGGCTGGCGTTCCAGGCCACGGCGGCGGCGGCGCGGGTGCGCAATTGCGCTTCGGCGTAGGCCTTCTTCGCCGGCTCGGCACGCTGCGCGATGACCGCCCTGCGTTCATTGGAGATGGCCGAGCGTACCGCCTCGATCAGCGCCGGCATCGTGGCCTGCGCGTCGGCGGCCATCTGCACGTCGATGACCTGGAAGCGCTGGAAGTCCTGGTAGTTGGACTTCATGCTCAGGTCGCGCGAATTGATGCTGATCAGCTTGGCCTGCGGCAGCATGCGCGTGCCGTTGACGCCGTGGCCGTCGTTCTCGCCGTTGTCGGTGTAGGTGTTGACCGTGGCCCAGATGTCGGCCAGTTCCAGGCCGATGATGACGTCGGCCTGGGCCACCACGCCCGGGCCGCTGGCCAGGTAGTGGGTGCGCGGGAAGTTCATCCGGCTGCCCTGATCGACGACCGCGGCCTGCAGCAGCTCGGCCAGCTGCACCACCAGGGCCACGCCCTCGGGCGTGCGGGCGGCGCGGTCGACCACGATCACCGGCCGTTCGGCACCGGCCAGCAGGCGTGCGGCTTCCTTGACCGCGCCGGTGTCGCCCTGCGGCGGGCTGGTCGGCACGTAGCGCGGGATGGTCGGCAGCTGCCCGCCATGGGGGTGCACCGGTGCCATCTGCAGCGCGGCGTCGAGCGAGATCGCCACCGGGCCGTAGGGCGGCGTCATCGCGATCTTGTAGCCGCGCACGAAGCTCTGCGAGAAGTGCTGCAGGGAAACCGGCGCGTCGTCCCACTTGGTGTAGTCGCGGACCATCGCATTGATGTCCTGCGCGGCGTGGAAAGTGGGTACGCCGGGCGGGCGGTAGGCGGCATCCATGTCGTTGCCGCCGACGACGATCATCGGCACGCGGTCGCACCAGGCGTTGTAGATGGCCATCGACGCGTGCTGCAGGCCCACGGTGCCGTGGCACAGCGTCAGCAGCGGCTTGCCCGAGGCTTTGAAGTAGCCGTGGGCCATGGCCACCGCCGATTCCTCATGCATGCAGGTCAGGAACTCCGGCATGCGGTTCTCGCCGTAGTCGATCAGCGATTCGTGCAGCGCGCGGAAGCTGGACGCGCAGTTCGACGGCAGGTACTTGATGTCGAGCGACTTGATGACGTCGACCATGAAGTCCGAACCCGGCTTGCCGGGGATGCGGGCCGGGTCGGGCGGCGTGCCGGCTTCCATCGCGGCGCCGTGCGCCGACGGCGGCAGCACCGCCGGCTTGGCTGCCGGTTCGGCGGCGCTGGCGCTGGCTGCCGGCGCCAGCACGGCGGCGGCGCCGCTGGCCATCACGCCACCGAGAAAGCCCCGGCGGGGCAATGTTTCAGGCGGATTCTTGTCGTTCATCGGGGTCTCCGTTGTCGTTCGCTGTTTTTCGATGTCGTTCGATGCTTCGGCCGGCGGGTTTCAACCGCCGCTCTTCACGTAATCCCACAAGGCCTTGATGTCCTCGGCCGAGAGCTGGCTCTGCCAGGCCGGCATGCCCTTGGCCGTGCCCTTGAGCACGGCCTGCTGGAAGCGCGTGGCCTCGGTGGCTGGAAACCGGCGCAGGTCGAAGGCCAGCCCGGCCGGCGCCTGCATCTGCTTGCCGTGGCATTTGGCGCAGTGCTCGTCGAAGATCTCGCGGCCGATGGCGGCGTCGTCGGCGTGGCCGGGCCCGGCGGCCAGCAGCCAGGCCGTTGCGAATCCGTAGACAGCGGCGCGCATCGCTTCAGGCCTTGCGCATGGCGTGGCCGCTGATCGCGGGTATCCAGGGCTGGTCGGTCCAGCCGATGCCGCGCCTGGCGGTCTGCACGTCGATGAGATAAGGCTTGCCGTCCAGCGTCGCGGCCTTGGCACGGGCCAGTGCGGCCTTCAGCTCCAGCGGGTTGTTCACGACCTCGCCCTTGACGCCGAAGCCGGCGGCAATCGAGGCCATGTTCATGTCGGGTTTGCCGAGATAGCTGCCCACGTAATGGCCGGACTCCACCAGACGCCCCGAAGGCGCATTGGCAATCGTCCGCGTGTGCGGCCCGGCGTAGGCGTGGTTGTTGTAGACGATGGTGATGACGGGCAACTCCAGCCGCGCCATGTTCCACAGGGCGTGCGGCCCGAAGAGGAAGCTGCCGTCGCCGACCAGGCAGATCACCTGCTGCCTGGGCCGCGCCAGCTGCACCCCGGCGGCCGTGCCGACGCCCGATCCGAGGTGGCCGCCGTAGTAGAAGAAGAGTTCGCGCCCGCCGAGCGGGTTGAAGTTGAACGAATGCATGGCCACCGAACCGGCCTCGTGCACGACGATGGCGTCGGGGTCGGCGAACTGCGCCACTTCCCAGGTCACCCGGTCGGCGATCAGCGGCGCGTGGTTCCACTCGGGGTTGTTGACGATGCCCGCCCGCAGCACGCGGGCCTGCGTCGTGAAGGTCCGCACCTCGGCCGCGCGCGCGGCGGCGCGGGCGTGCAGGGCCGGCGTCATCAGCTGCTCGACGGCGGCGATCAGGTCGTCCAGGCCCAGACCGACATCGGCCACCAGGGGCACGTCGGTGCTCATCACCTTGCCCATGTTGTTGTAGTCGATGCGCATGTCGATGAACTTGACGCCGCGCGCAACGATCGGGCTGTTGCCGTTGTGCTGCATCTTGTTGCCGACATTGATCACCAGGTCGTGGTTCTTCGGCCAGCTGATCGAGGCCAGCGTGCCGGCCGGCGCGTTGCCGACCCACAGCGGGTGCGCCTCGGGGAAGTTGGCCCACAGCTGGCGCATCTGCGTCACCGGCAGGCCCAGCAGCTCGGCCAGGCGCACGGCCTGCCCGACAGCCTTGGCCTTGGTGACCTCGTCGCCCACCACCAGCACCGGCATCCGGGCTTCGACCAGCAGACGGGCGGCGCGCTCCACCTCGGTCGGGTTGGGCCGCACGCGCATCCGCGTGTCGAAGTGGCTCTGCTGGATGATCTCGGTGCGGGTGCGCTCTTCGGTGTAGTCGGAATGCCAGGTCAGGTAGGCCGGCCCATGCGGCGGCGTCCAGGCAGTCTTGAAGGCATGGCGCACGGTCTCGGCAATCATCGCCGGGCCGCGCGCGGCCCACGAATACTTGGTCAGCGGTTGCAGCACCTGTTCCTGGTTGGCAATCTCCTCGAAGCCGTCGCGCCCGGCGCGGCGCGAGCTGTCGGTGCGGTAGGAATAGACCACCAGCGGCGTCTGTTCCTTGTAGGCGTTGAAGACCTGGCCCATCGCGTTCATCAGGCCGACCGAGCCGGCCTGCATCACGATGGTCGGTTGTTGCGAAGCCTTGGTGTAGCCGGCGGCCATCGCCGCGCCCGGGCCTTCGTGCGGCGTCAGGATGTACTTCAGCTGCGGCCGGTCGACCAGCGCCTCGTAGAACTGCGCGTCCTCGCTGGCCGAGTTGCCGAAGACGTACTGCACGCCGCAGCCGATCAGCTGCTCGGCGAAGCAGGCGCCGCCGGTGCCGGTGAAGCTCTTGACGGGCGGCGTTGCGCCGCCCGCCGGCAGCGCGGGCGTCTGCGCCTGCGCGGCGTTGTTCACCGATGACAGCACGGCCTCGGCCGCAGCCAGCGTGACGCCGGCGGTCTTCAGGTTGTCGAGAAAGCCGCGCCGCGAGATGGCCTTCGACAGATAACCCTGGACGAGGTCTCTCATGGCTGGCTCCGCGGTGCGAAGCGCGGCACCGTGGTGCCGTAGTCGGTGGCCAGGAAAGCGGCCATCTGACGGATGTCCTCGCCGCTCCACACCGCGCCGCGCGCCACCATGCGGTAGAGCGTCGCTTCCCAGCCGCGGGCGTCCAGACGCTGGTCACGCCAGATCGATTCGGTGTGGCACTGGAAGCATTTGCCCATCGTCATCTCGCGGCCCGGGTGCGGCGGCACGGCCGGCGCTGAAGCCGCCGGCAGGGCCGCGGCGGCCGGCGCTGCGCGGGCCGGCGCGGCGTCCTGCGCCAAGGCTGATCCGGCGCAAGCCAGCAGCAGCGCAAACAAAGTCCCGGGGCGGTCGATCGGCATCGGTGTCTCCTCGTTGCTCGCCGGGCTGCGGCGGTCGGCCGCCGCAGCCTGGTCTTCACAGGGTCATTCCTTGGCGGCTGCCATCACAGGATGAAACTCACCAGCCCCATCGCGCCCAGTTCGTGGGCGTCGAGCACGGCCTGGCGCTGGACGATGCGCAGGCCGTCGGGCGTGGCGCGCAGCCGGTGGCGGTACTGGCCGACGAAGGTGCGGATGTCGGCGTTGCGGCGGTGGCGGTAGACGATGAAATTGGCTTCGATGGCCAGTTCGTCGTCGCGGCCTTCGGGTGCGCGCGCCGTGATGCGCACATTGCCGATCAGCCGCCGGGTGCGCGAGTGCGGGAATTCGGCGTGCGCGTTGCGGTCCTTCAGGCGCAGCACCCGTTCGCGGATGCGCCGGATGTCGTCGGCGACCATGAACAGCGCGTCGGCCGGCGCCGAGTCGGGTGCGTCGTTGCTGGGCACGCGGTAGGTGGCGTCGTCGGTCAGCAGGGTCAGCCAGTCGTCGAGCCGCCAGTCGTCGAGCAAGGCGGCTTCCTCGAACAGGAAATCCTCGACCTGGGCGCGGGTGATGTCGGCGGCCGCGCTCACGCGACATCTCCCATCAGCTCGGCCCATTGCAGCCAGAAGGCCCGCAGGTGCAACTCGTCGGTGTTCAGCTGCTCGCCTTCCTTGGCCATGCCGCGCGACATCACGCTCCACGGCACTTCGCGCCACGAGGCCAGGCCCAGCTGCACCGATTCCAGCGCTTCCACGTCGTCGGGCGTGGCGAAGCCACCGGGGCCGTAGAAGGTCAGGAAGCTGTCCAGCCGAACGGCCCGCGCGGCCGGCGTTTCTTCCACCGGGCCCAGCGCCCAGGCGCGGACCTGCATCAGGTTGGCGGCGCGCGGCTGGAAGCTGCGGATGGTCACCGAGGAACCGTCGTTGATCACCAGGTTCGGGAAGACGACCAGGTTGCGGTTGGTGTCGGCCACGCGGGTGGCGCGGGCCTCGCCCAGGCGCGCGAAGAGCTCGGCGCGGATGCTGTCGATCTCGGGCCTGGCGGCTTCGCCGTAGAGCGGGATCCACTTGGCGACCGGCCGGCCGCGGAAGTTGACGTTGTCGATCACCGCGTGGCCGTTGCCCAGCGCCTTGCCGATGCCGTGCGCCGGCATGGTCGCGCCGACCTGCGACTTGTCGGGCCGCTTGATCTCGACCCCCGAACGCTTCATGTAGTTCAGCCAGGTGCTGTGCGTCGTCATCAGGTGGTAGTCGTCGAAGCTGTTCTCCACCAGCAGCTTCCAGTTCGCCTTCATGTCGTATTCCTGCGTGCCGCGGATGACCTCCATGCGGCCCGACGGCGACTGGTCGACGATCAGGTCGAGGTACTCCTTGGCGCCGGCCAGGTAGTCGACCAGCGGCTGGGCGTCCGGGTTGAACGACAGGAAGACGAAGCCCTGGTAGCTGGCGACGTGCGGTGGTTCGGCCAGGCCCAGCTTGCAGCGGTCGAAGCTCGGCGGATAGCTCGCCGCGCCGGGGACGCCGTCGAGTTCGCCGTCGCGGTTGTACGACCAGCCGTGGTAGAAGCAGAAGAAGCCCTTGGCATTGCCTTCGGGTTCGCGGCAGACGATGGCGCCGCGGTGGCGGCAGACGTTCAGGTAGGCGCGGATCTCGCCTTTCGAATCGCGGCAGAAGATGATCGGTCGGCCGCAGACGTCGCGGGTCTTGAAGTCGCCCGGTTCGCGGACTTCCGATTCATGGCCGACGTAGAGCCAGCAGGTGTCGAAGATGCGGCGCATCTCGGCTTCGAAGACGGCCGGGTCGACCAGCGCACGGCGGTTGACCTGGAAGTCCTGGTTCGCCGGGGAGTGGATGACGAATTCGGGTTTCATCGCGACGGCTTTCAAAGGTGTTCCTCGCGCCAGTAGCCCAGCGCTTCCTGCGCGGCGCGGTCGGAAAAGCTGAAGAGAAAACTGTCTTCGTCGGCTTCCAGGCGATAGGGTTCCCAGGCCGGCACGACCAGGGTGTCGTGCGGCTGCAGCTCATGGACACGGCCACCGGTTTCGACACGGCAGGCGCCGCTCGCCAGGTTGAAGACCTGGCCTTCGGTGCTGCGGTAGGCCAGGCCGCGAAAACCGGCCGGCAGCAGCTGCATGCAGGCCGACATCGTCAGGAAAGCGTGGCTGCCGGTGGCCGGACTGGCATAGCGCAGGCGGTGGCCGTGCACCGGGTCGGCGGCCGACGGCGCCATCGCGCGCAGCTGGGCGCAGGTGTCTTCGAAGCGGAAGACCAGCAGGCTGTTCTGCGCATCCACCACCGGGTGCTTGTCGTCCGGGTGGTTCTCGCGGAAATGCGCACCCAGGAGTTGCGCGAAGGGCGTGTCCAGCCCGTCCAGCCAGACCACCGGACCCTGGCCCAGGTTGCCGTGGTCGTGCCAGGCCCAGGGCGGCGTGATGACGAAATCGCCGGGCTCGATCGCGATGCGTTCGCCGGCGACGGCCAGGTAGGCACCCGAGCCTTCGACGACGAAGCGCAGGGCGGCGGGCGTGTGGCGGTGCGAGGGCGCGACCTCGCCGGGCAGGATGATCTGCAAGCCCGCGTACAGCGAATTCGTGATGAAGGAGGTGCCGCGCAAGGCCGGGTTCTCCATCACCAGCACGCGGCGTTCGGCCTGCTTCTTGGTGATCAGCTCGGCGCTCTGCGCCAGCAGCGGCCGCAGGTCGGCGTAGCGCCAGATGGCGGGCAGGCAGTCGGAACCGGGCACCAGCCGCGCCTTGCGTTCCCACAGCGGCGACAGGTCGAGCTTCGAGATGTCGGCCGAGAACGCGGTGAGTGCCGAGGCGGCCGCTGGGGCCGCCGCCGCCTCGCCGCTCATGGCGCTGGCGGGATGAAGATCGACGCCCGGCCGCCGTCGCTCTGCACCACCTTCATCGTCATGCCGCCGATGCGTTCGAACTCGATGCGCACCCGGTCGCCGTTGCGGATCGGCCCGACGCCGGCCGGCGTGCCGCAGGCGATGATGTCGCCCGGCTCCAGCGTCATGATGTGCGAGGCGACTTCGATCATCCCGGGGATGTCGAGCACCAGGTCGCGCGTGTTGGCGTCCTGGCGCAGTTCGTCGTTGACCCACAGCTGGCCGCGCAGCGCGTTCGGGTCGCCCAATTCGTCGGCGGTGACGATCCACGGGCCCACCGGGCAGAAGCTGTCGTAGGCCTTGCGCGCGACGCGCTCTTCCTTGCCGCGGACCACGATGTCCATCAGGCAGGAATAGCCGAAGATCACCGAAGCCCAGTCTTCGCGCTTGACGTCGCGGCAGCGGGTGCCGATGACGATGGCCAGTTCGCATTCGTGGTCGATCCGGCGTTCGGGCAGGTCTGGCAGCACGATGTCGTCGCCGGCGCCGCACAGCGACGACGGCGGCTTCAGGAAGAAGCCCAGGTTGGTGGCGCGAAGATCGCGGCCCATCTCGATGCCGTGGTCGTGGTAATTGATCGGGTAGGCGATGACCTTGCTGGCCGCCGGCACCGGCGTGCGCAGTGTCACGCTGGACAGCGGCACGCCCGGGCGCTGGGCCGCGGCTTCCAGCGCCGGGCGAAAGCGCGCGAAGTCGGCGATCAGCCGGTTCATCGCCACCGGCGGCCAGGCGTGGACGTCGCTGTCCAGCAGGTCCGAGACATCGACGATGCGGTCATCGACCACGAGGCCAACCTGGCCGTTGTCAAAGCGGGTGATTTTCAAGTTGCAACCTCTCGTTTACCGGGGTTGCACTTTACGCCGAATTCTTCACAATGGACCGTCGTTCCGCATGAGGGAACGTATGAAAACCCGGATTCGCCGCCGGCCCATTCAGGAGTAAAGATGTCCAAACGACTGTTCATCCGCCGCAAGCTGCTGGCACGCGGGCTGGCCCTGGCCGCGCTCAGCGTGTCCGGCTTCGGCCCCGCGCTGGCCCAGGGCGGCAGCTACCCCAGCAAGCCCATCACGCTGATCGTGCCGTACAGCACCGGTACCACGGCCGATACGCTGGCCCGCCTGCTCGGCGCCAAGCTCAGCGAGCGCTGGGGCGTGGCGGTGATCACCGACAACCGCGCCGGCGCGGCCGGCGTCATCGGTACCGACGCGGCGGCCAAGGCGCCGGCCGACGGCCACACGCTGCTGTTCACAGCGACCTCGCATTCGACGGTGCCGGCGATCCGCCCCAAGCTGCCCTTCGACCCGATCAAGAGCTTCGCGCCGGTGGTGCTGCTGGGCACCAGCGCGATGGCCGTCGTGGTCTCGCCGACGGTCGAGGCCCGCACGCTGAAGGAGTTCATCGAGCTGGCCAAGTCCAAGCCCGGCAAGATGGACTACAGCACGCCGGGCGGTGGCGGCGTGCAGCACCTGGCGATGGAGCTCTTCATGCAGGAGACCGGCACCAAGCTGGTCCACGTGCCTTACAAGGGTTCCTCGGGCGCGCTGACCGATGTCATCGGCGGCCATGTGCAGGCGAGCGTGGCTTCGCTGCAGACCGCCAGCTCGCTGATCAGCGGCGGCAAGCTGCGCATGCTGGCGGTGATGAGCGAAGAGCGCTCGCCGGCCTTCCCCAATGTGCCGACCCTGAAGGAACTGGGCCTGTCCAGCCTGGTGGTCGACACCTGGTACGGCGTGATGGCGCCGGCCGGCACGCCGCCCGAGGTGGTGGCCAAGATCAACGCCGAACTGAATGCCCTGCTGCGCCTGCCCGACGTCCGTGAGGCCCTGGCCAAGCAGGGCGTGACACCGGCCGGTGTCGCCCCCGAGCGCCTGCAGCAGCTGGTCACGCAGGACATCGCGCGCTGGACCAAGCTGGTCGCCAGCGCCCACATCAAGACCGAATGAGCCCGCAACAGATTCCGCACCACCGGGTGCCCACCCACAACCTGCCCACCAAGGACCCCGCATGAGCTTGATCGAAGACCTGGTCATCGCCTCCCGCATCTGTGTCGAAGCCGGCGTCATCGACGCTTACGGCCATGCCAGCGCGCGCTCGGACACCGACCCGAACCGTTACTTCATGTCGCGCCAGGTGGCGCCCGAGCTGATCACCGAAGAAGACATCGTCGAGTACGACCTCGACAGCCGCCCGGTGCACCCCAACGCGCCGCTGGGCTACAACGAGCGCTACATCCACGGCGAGATCTACAAGGCCCGCCCCGACGTGATGGCCATCGTCCACAACCACTCGCATTCGGTGGTGCCCTTCAGCTGCACCGACTGCACGCTGCGGCCGATCTTCCACATGGCGGCCTTCATCGGCCTGGGCATCCCGAACTGGGACATCCGCGAATCGCAAGAAGGCAGCGACATGCTGGTCCGCAACAGCACGCTGGGCGCTTCGCTGGCGGCCAAGCTGGGCGCGCACCCGGCGGCGCTGATGCGCGGCCACGGCTCGGTGGTGGTCGGCGAGAAGATCCAGATCGCCGTCGGCCGCACGGTCTACCTCGACCACAACGCCAAGATGCAGTACCAGGCCATGATGATGACCGGCGGACGCGATAACGCCGTGGTCTACATGGACGACAGCGAAGTGGCGGCCAATGTGGTCTGGCAGGAATACGTGCGCAGCTGGGACCTGTGGAAGAAGAAGTGGCTGCCGCGCCTGGCTGCCGAGCGCGCCGCTCGCGGCTGAAGCCGGCTGCCGGCGGCGTCGATCACGCTGCCGGCAAGCGGCTTTGCGCGTAGGCGACGAACCAGTCCACCGCCTGCGCATTGGCCATCGCGTCGCGGTTGAAGACCTGCGCCGGGTCGGCGCCCATCAGCAGCTTCTTCACCGGCAGTTCCATCTTCTTGCCCGACAGGGTGCGCGGGATGGCGCTGACCTGGAAGATCTCGTTCGGCACATGCCGCGCCGACAGCGCCGTGCGGATCGCCAGCCGCAGCCGCTGCGTCAACGCCTCGTCCAGCGTCAGGCCTTCGCGCAGCACGACGAACAGCGGCATGTAGCTCTCGCGGCCCAGGTATTCCAGGTCGACGACCAGGCTGTCGAGCACCTCGGTCTGCACCTCGACCGCGCGGTAGAGCTCGGCCGTGCCCATGCGGATGCCGTGGCGGTTGATGGTCGCGTCGCTGCGGCCGTAGATGACCGCGCCACAGGAGCCGCTTTCGGGGTGCGGCGTGATGCGGATCCAGTCGCCGTGCCGCCAGACGCCCGGGTACATGTCGAAGTAGCTGTCGCGGTAGCGCTGGCCGCCTTCGTCGTTCCAGAAGTACAGCGGCATCGACGGCATCGGCTGCGTGCAGACGAGTTCGCCGACCTCGTCGATCAGCGCCCGGCCGTCTTCGCTGTAGGCCTGCACCGCCGCGCCGAGGCAGCGGCATTGCATCTCGCCCTTGACCACCGGCAGCGTGCGGTTGCCGGCCACGAAGGCGCCGGCGAAGTCGGTGCCGCCGCTGATCGGATTGAGCCAGATGTCCTGCCCGTCGACTTTCGGCAGGTGGTCCCAGATCCACTGGTAGCACTCGTCGGACAGCGGGCTGCCGGTGCTGCCGATGGCGTGCAGGCGGCCCAGGTCGCCCTGCTGCGTGGGCTCCACCCCGGCCTTCAGGCAGCTGGCGTAGTAGGCCGCGCCGGCGCCGAACCAGGTGACCTTGGCGGCGGCCGCGAAGCGCCACAGCACGCCCCAGTCGGGTGACCGGGCCGAACCGCCGGGGTTGCCGTCGTAGAGGCAGATCGTGGTGCCGCCCAGCAGCGCGCTGACCTGGGCGTTCCACATGATCCAGCCGGTGCTGCTGAACCAGTGGAAGCGCTCGCCGGTATCGACCGATGGGGCGATGTCGTTGTGCAGCGTGCCCTTCAGCAGTTCCAGCACGATGCCGCCGTGGCCGTGGACGATCGGTTTTGGCAGGCCCGTGGTGCCGCTGCTGTAGACGATCCACAGCGGGTGGTCGAAGGGCAGCCACTCGGGCCGCCAGTCGACCCCGTAGACGCCAGGGTCGCCGGCCACCCAGTCGGTCCAGTCGTGGGCCTGGCGGTGTGGCGCCGCGAAGTCCTGCGCCGACGCACCCGGGTCGACATCGGCCAGGAACACCAGGTGCTGCACCGACGGCAGACCGGCCAGCAGTTCGTGCAGCACCGGCCGCCGGTCGTGCACGCTGCCACCCCAGACCTGGCCGTCGACGGCCAGCATCACCTTGGGTTCGATCTGCCGGAAACGGTCGAGCACGGCCACCGGGCCCATGTCGGGCGAACAGACGCTCCACAGCGCGCCCAGGCTGGCCACGGCCAGGAAGGCGACCACGGTGTGCGGCGTGTTGGGCAGGTAGGCGCCCACGCGGTCGCCGCGCACCACGCCGGCGGCCTTCAACTGCGCGGCGAAGGCGCCGACCTGGCGGCGCAGTTCGGGCCACGACATCTCCACGGGCGCGGCCAGGCGTTCGTTCTGGAAGACGATGGCCGGGTGGCCGGCGGCGTGTGCGGCGTCGGCGTGGCGCAGGGCCTGCTGGGCGTAGTTGAGTTGCGCGCCGGGGAACCAGCGGGCGCCGGGCATGGTCGCGTGTTCCAGCACCGAGCGGTGCGGCGTCGGCGACTGGACGTCGAAGTGGTCCCAGACCGATTGCCAGAAGGCCGGCAGATCGGTGGTCGACCACTGCCACAGCGCGTCGTAATCGGCGAAGGCAAGGCCACGCTCGGCTTGCAGCCAGGTCTGGTAGCGCGTGATGCGGGGGGTTCTCACGGTGCCTCCGTCAGGCCGTGGCCGGCCGCTGGCGCATGTCGACATCGACCATGTGCCACCAATGGTTCCAGAACAGCGGCCGGCGGTAGCCCTGCAGCCAGGGCTGGGCCAGCACGTCGGCGTACTGGAAGAGGTAGACCTTGTACGGCGCGTAGGCAATCGCCAGCTTGGCCGCCTGCTGCAGCAGCGCGTTGCGCTCGGGGCCGTCGGGCATGTTCAGCGTCTGGTCGTAGAGCGCGTCGAAGGCCGGCAGCTTGAAGCGCGCCAGGTTGGCCTGCGACGATTGCGGCCCGTACAGCCGTGCCAGCACCTCCTGCCCGTCGGTGACCGAGGCCGAGCTGCCGACGCGCCACATCATCAGCTTGCCGTTGCGCGCGGCCTTCAGGTTCTCGGGCCACTTGGCGGTCTTGAAGACGACCTGGATGCCCACCGCGTCGAGGTCCTTCTTCATCAGCTCGTCGAGCTGGCGGCTCAGGCCGTCGGGCTGGCTGGCGCATTCGATGCGCAGCGGCTGGCCGTCGGGCGTTTCGCGCCAGCCGTCGCCGTTGCGGTCGACATAGCCGTAGAGGTCGAGCAGGGCCTTGGCCTTGGCCGGGCTGTACTCGCCGTTCTCGCTGTGGAAGTCGGGGTCGTAGCCGGTGGTGCCGGGCAGCAGGATGGACTCGGCCGGCACCGCCTGGCCGCGAAAACCCAGCCGGACCACGCGCTCGAGGTTCAGCGCCAGCCAGACCGCGCGGCGCAGCGCCACCTTGTGCGGCTCCAGCCCGCCGACCAGCGGGTGGTCCATGTTGAAGAAGGCCAGCTGCACATAGGGCAGCAGCACGCGCCAGGCCTGGACGCCCTTCTTCCTGAGGTGCGGCGCCAGCACGCCGCCGGGCGTGGCGGTGGGCACGAATTCCTGCGGCACCAGCAACTGGTCGATCTGCCGGTTGACGAAGCTCAGGTAGCGCGGCTGGGCCTCTTCGATGATCTGGATCTCGACGCGGTCGACGAGCGGCAGCTTGCGGCCGCGGAAGGCCTTGGCGATGGCCTGTCCTTCGGCGTCGTCGGCCGCCGGGTCGGCTTCCCAGGGCTGGTCGCGGAAGTTCGGGTTGCGCTCGAGCACGATCTGCGACGAGCGCCGCCATTTCGCCAGCCGGTAGGGCCCGGTGCCGACCGGGTGTTCGCTGATCTTGTCGCCGTAGCGCGCCACCACCTCGTGCGCCACCGCGCCGACCCAGCCGCCGTCGCACAGGTTCTCGGCGAAGCGCGGGTTGCCGTGCTCCAGCGTGAACTGCAGGGTGTGGCGGTCCAGCGCCTTCAGGCCTTCGATGGGTGCGCCGTAGTCATAGGCCTTGGTCTTCTCGGCCTGCACGCGGGTGGCAGCCAGGCCGACGATGCCCTGCTCCTCGATCGACGACCAGCTCAGCGCCCGCGTCGCCGGGTCGGCGAAGCGCTGGTAGGTGTAGATGAAGTCCTGCGCGACCAGTTCTCGCCGGTAGGGCTGGCCGGCCTTGTCGGTGAAGGCGGCGTCGGGCGCGAAGAAGACGCCCGGGCGGATCTTCACGGTCCAGACCTTGTAGTCGGCGCTGTGCTCGGGCATCGCCACGGCCACGTTGGGGCGCAGCTTCACCGGGCGCGCCAGGTGGTCGAAGGTCAGGAAGGTCTCGAAGATGTGGGCGGTGACGGTGCGTGAATACAGGTCCTGCACCTGCGGTGGGTCGAAGCCGGTCTCGGCCACCGGGAAGACCACGCGCAGCACCTTCTGCCCGTCGGCGGTGGTCTCGACCTTGGCGCCTCGCTGCTCGTCGGCCGCCCCGGCTTCCAGGCTGGGCAGGGCCAGCGCCCCGGCCAGCGCCAGCGTGTCGCGGCGCCTCATGGCGCCGCGCCCTTGCCACCTTGGCGCTGGGCCAGCAGCGCGCCGTCGATGTCGACGTACTTGAAGAACTGGCGCACGAAGACGTTGCGCTGGTAGCCGACCACCCAGGGCTGGGCCAGGTCGGTGAAGATGCGGTGGACGTGCAGTTTGTAGGGCATGTAGGCGACCATCAGTTTCTTGGCTTCGTCCATCACCGCCTGGCGCTCGGGGCCGTCGGGCAGGCGGGCTTGTTGTTCGTAGAGGGCATCGAAGGCGGGCAGGCTGAATCGGCTGTGGTTGGCGCCACCCTTGTTCGGGCCGTAGCCCAGCGCCAGGAAGGTGTCGCCGTCGGGCGCGCTGGCGCTCCAGCCGACGCCCCACATCATCAGCTTGCCGGCGCGGCTGGCCTTCAGGTTCTCGGGCCACTTGGCCGTCTTGAAGTCCATCCGGATGCCGATGGCCGTCATGTTCTTCTGCCACTGCTCCACCAGCTGGCGGCTCTGCTGGTCGGGGCTGGTGGCGTACTCGATGCGCAGCGGCTGGCCGTCGGGCGTCTCACGCCAGCCGTCGCCATTGATGTCCTTGTAGCCGTGCAGGTCGAGCAGGGCTTTCGCGCGGGCCCGGCTGAAGTCGCTCATCTCGCTCTTGAATTCGGGGTTGTAGCCCCAGGTGCCGGGCGCGACGGGGCTTTGCGAGGGGATGGCCTGGCCGCGGCGAACCAGGCGGATTTCGCGCTCCACGTCCACCGCCAGGCTGATCGCGCGGCGCAGCGCCACCTTGTCAGGCGTGTAGCCGCCGACCACCGGGTTCTCCATGTTGAAGAAGGACACCGAGACGTCGGCGCGCGGGTAGCGCACCATCAGCATGCCCTTCTTGGCCAGGTTGGGCGCCAGCTGGTTGTTCGGGATCACCGTGTTGGCGAAGTCCGCCGGCAACTGGTCCATCACGTCCTGTTCCTGGTTCAGGAAGCTCAGCCAGCGCGGCTGCGGCTCTTCGATGATGCTGATCGCGACTTCGTCGACCAGCGGCAGGCGCCGGCCCTTCAGCAGGGCGGCCGCTGCCGTCAGCCGGCTGTCGCTGGCCGGCGGGTGTTCGTCGTAGAACACCGCGCGGTAATTCGGGTTCCGGGCCAGCACGATGCGCGAACTGCGCTTCCAGCTCTTAAGCACGAAGGGCCCGGTGCCCACCGGGTGTTCGCCGACCTTGTCGCCGTAGCGCTCGACCACCTCGCGGGCCAGCGCCGAGGCCACATTGGGGTCGGTCATCTCGGTCAGCAGAAAGCGCGGCGCGGTCCGCGCCAGCTTGACCTGGAAGGTGTAGCGGTCCAGCGCCTTCAGGCCCTCGACCGGGGTGTCGTAGTCGAAGGGCTTCTTCTGGGCCAGCAGCCTGTTGCGCAGCTCGGACAGGCCCAGCAGCTGGGCGTTTTCCAGCCGGTAGAGATTGGGGCTCTTCCACTTCGGGTCGTAGTGGCGCTTCAGGCTGTAGACATAGTCCTCGGCGACCAGTTCGCGCCTTTTCATCCCGCCATCGGGGCCCTTGAACGCGGCGTCGTCGGCGAAATAGATGCCGGGCCGGACCCTGAAGGTGTAGGTCTTGAAGTCGTCGGCCACCTCGGGCATCGCCGCCAGCGTGTTGGGGCGCATGCGGGCCGGCTGGGCCAGGAATTCGAATTCCAGCGGCGCGTCGAACAGGCCCGCCACCACGGTGTTCGAGTACAGGTCGCTGATCTGCGCCGGGTCGAAGGTGGACTCGGCGATCAGGAAGGCGTAGCGGATGACCTTCGGCGGCGGTGGCGCCGGGTCGGCGGCGGCGGCGACCACCGCGCCGCAGGCCAGGGCCAGGCCGGCGGCCCGGCCTGCGGCCCAGGCCCGCAAAGTCGATGTGTTCATGGCGGCTCGAGTGGCATGAAAGCTGCTGAGTCTAGAGGCCAGTCCAGCCCCGCGCTGACCGGGATCCCCCGCATGCGAGCGGGGAAACCACGCCCCGGAAGCCCGCGGGTCGGCCCCTAAACTCGCGCATCCAAAACCGGCCCGTCGTCACAAGCGGCGGCCTTGAAAGCAAAACCCGATGCTTGCCTACCTGATACGCCGCCTGTGGCAGATGGTGCCGACCCTGGCCGGTGTGGTGCTGCTGGTCTTCTTCCTGTTCAAGTATTTCGGCGGCGACCCGGCCGAGGTGCTGGGCGGCCTGAACGCCAGCAAGGAACAGGTCGCGGCCATCCGCACGCAGCTCGGCCTGGACGAGCCGGTGTGGGTCCAGCTGTGGATCTTCGTCAAGCAGATCGGGACCTTCAACTGGGGCAAGAGCTGGGCCACCAACGAAGCGGTCAGCAACCTCTTTGCCACCCGCCTGCCGGCCACGCTGACGGTGATGCTGCCGATCCTGGTCCTCGACGTGGTGATGGCGATGCCGATCGCGATGTGGGTGGCCTACAAGCGCGGCAGCCTGACCGACCGCGCGATCATGGTGGCGACCACCATCGCGCTGTCGATCAGCTTCCTGGTCTACGTCATCGTCGGCCAGTACGTCTTCGCCTTCCAGCTCGGCTGGTTCCCGGTGCAGGGCTGGAGCGACAGCACCTGGACCAACCTGACCGTCTACGCGCCGCTGCCGGTGCTGCTGGCGGTGATGGTCGGCATGGCGCCGCAGACCCGCCTGTACCGCAGCTTCCTGCTGGATGAGTTGGGCCAGGACTATGTGCGCACTGCGCGTGCCAAGGGCATGACCGAGGGCACGGTGCTGTTCAAGCACGTGCTGCGCAACGCGATGATCCCGATCCTGACCAACATCGGCCTGCAGCTGCCCGGCATCTTCGTCGGCAGCTTCCTGATCGAGGTCTTCTTCTCGATTCCAGGCCTGGGCCGCGAGGTGCTGCTGGCGGTCAACCGCAGCGATTTCCCGGTGATCCAGGCCGTCACCATCTACCTCGCTTTCCTGACCATGCTGATCAATCTGCTGACCGACCTGGCCTACAAGGTCGCCGACCCGCGTGTCGTGTTGAAGTAAGGCGCCACCATGAACACTGCAGTCCTGTCCGCCGATGGCGCAACCAGCGATGCGCTGCAAAAGAGTGAAGGCGTCTGGCACGCTGCCTGGCGCCGCTTCAAGGGCGACCGCGTCGGCCTCGTGTCGCTGGTCGTCGTCGCCGCCTACCTGCTGCTGATCGCGCTGGCCAGCCTCGGTCTGGTGGCCCAGGGCTGGCAGACCGAAGTCGGCGTGCCCGATGCGCCGCCCACTTTCATCGGACCGGCCCACACGCAGGAAGCTGGCGTCATCGAAACGCCGAAGGGCTCGAATGTCGACTTGAGCGACATCGACCCGCTGGCCCCGCGCTACCAGGAATGGGCCGAGCGCGCGGCGAAGTTCCAGACCAGCGAAACGGTCAAGGCCACGACCCTGCCTTTCGGCGGCGACCGCCTGGGCCGCGACGTGCTGAGCAAGACCATCAAGGGCACCGAGATCTCGGTCTTCGTCGGCGTCGCCGCGGCGCTGGTGGCGGCCGCCATCGGCACGCTGCTGGGCGCCTTCGGTGGTTTCTTCGGCGGCAAGGTCGGCGACCTGCTCGAGTGGGTCTACAACGTCTTCGAGAGCATCCCCAACATCCTGCTGATCTTCGCCTTCGCGGCGGTGGCCGGCCGCGGCGTGCAGAGCGTGGTCATCATCCTGGCCTTCACCGGCTGGACCGGCATGTACCGCCAGGTCCGCGCCGAGTTCATCAAGCACAGCAGCCGCGAATACGTGCGCAGCGCCGAGGCCATCGGCGCCAGCACGATGAGCCGCATGTTCAGGCACATCCTGCCCAACGTCAGCCACGTGGTGCTGGTGCGCATGGGCCTGCTGGTGGTCGGCTTCATCAAGGCCGAGGTGATCCTCAGCTACCTCGGCCTGGGCGTGCGCGTCGACCAGGTCAGCTGGGGCACGATGCTGGCCGAAGCGCAGGCCGAACTGATCCTCGGCCACTGGTGGCAGCTGGTCGCGGCGACGGTCTTCATGGCGGTCTTCGTCACCGCCTTCTCCTTGATGGCCGACGCGCTGCGCGATGCGCTCGACCCCAAACTGCGCGGGCTGGAGTAAGCGATGCTGCTGTCGATCCAAGACCTGAAGGTGGCCTTCCGCATGGGCAAGGGCGTGCGCGCCGAAGCGGTGAAGGGCGTGTCTTTCGATATCCCCGAGCACACCACCGTCGCGCTGGTCGGCGAATCGGGTTCGGGCAAGAGTGTCACCGCGATGAGCGTGCTGAACCTGCTGCCCGACAACGCCGAGCGCAGCGGCCGCATCCTTTGGCGCGGCAAAGACCTGCTGCAGGCGCAACTTCCGGAACTGCAAGCGATGCGCGGCAAGGAAATCGCCTGCGTGTTCCAGGACCCGATGAGTTCGCTGAACCCGGTGTTCAACGTCGGCCAGCAGCTGTGCGAGCCGCTGATCAAGCACATGGGCCTGAGCCGCAGCGCCGCGCTGAAGCGAGCGGAGGAACTGATGGGCGAGGTCGGCATCCCCGAGCCCAGGCGCCGCCTGGGCAGCTACCCGCACGAGATGAGCGGCGGCCAGCAGCAGCGCGTGATGATCGCGATGGCGCTGGCCTGCGAGCCCAAGCTGCTGATCGCCGACGAGCCGACCACGGCGCTGGACGTGACCATCCAGCGGCAGATCCTGGAACTGCTGGGCAAGCTGAAGAGCGAACGCCAGATGAGCGTGCTCTTCATCAGCCACGACCTGGGTCTGGTGGGCGAAATCGCCGACCGCGTGGTGGTGATGCGCAACGGCATCATCCGCGAACAGGGCCCCGTTTCGCAGATCTTCGAGGCGCCCAAGGACGACTACACCAAGGCCCTGCTGGCCTGCCGCCCCAGCCTGGAAGGCAACCCCCGGCGGCTGATGGTGATCGACGACCACATGGCGGGCCGTGACGCTTCCAGCAACTTCAAGGCCAAGGACGCCAACGCGCCCGTGGTGCTGGAAGTCAGGGCCCTGGCCAAGAGCTTCTGGCTGCGGCAGGGCGTCTTCGGCAAGCGCGAATTCAAGGCCGTGCAGAACGTCAACTTCCAGCTGAAGAAGGGCCACACGCTGGGCGTGGTCGGCGAATCGGGCTCGGGCAAGACGACGATGGGCCTGACCCTGCTGCGCCTGCACGAACCGACCGCTGGCGAGGTCATCTTCGATGGCCAGAACCTGCTGAAGCTGTCCGACAAGCAGCGCCAGGTGATGCGCCGGCGCATCCAGATCGTCTTCCAGAACCCCTACGCCAGCCTGAACCCGCGCTTCACCATCGGCCAGACCCTGCTCGAGCCGATGGTCATCCACGGCATCGGCCAAGACACGGCCGAGCGCGAACAGCGGGCCCGCGCGCTGCTGGAGAAGGTCGGCCTCGACGGCCGCGCCTTCGGCAAGTACCCGCATGAATTCAGCGGCGGCCAGCGCCAGCGCGTGGCCATCGCCCGCTGCCTGACGCTGAACCCCGAGGTGCTGGTGCTCGACGAAGCCGTCAGCGCGCTGGACGTGTCGGTTCAAGCGCAGGTGCTGAACCTGCTGAAGGACCTGCAGGACGAGTTCGGCCTGAGCTACGTCTTCATCAGCCACGACCTGGCCGTGGTGCGCTTCATCAGCGACGAGGTGCTGGTGATGAAGGACGGCGTGGTCGTCGAGCAGGCCAGCGCCGCGCAGATCCTGGCGGCGCCGCAAGAGGACTACACGAAGCGGCTGCTGGCGGCCATTCCGCGCGGCTATCGCGCCGCGGCGTAGTAGTAGCCATAGGTCGGCGGGGTGCCGGCTGCCGGCACACTGGCGGGCTACAACCGAAACCCGCCCATGCCGTCGCCACGCCTTGCTCTGAACCACCGCCGCCAGTTGTTGCGCGGCATCGCCGCCACGCTCGCGGCACCCGCCCTGGGCAGCGCCCGCGCGCAGGCCACTCCGAAGAGCCTGCGCCTGGTCGTGCCCTTCCCGGCCGGCGGCACCGCCGATGTGCTGCCGCGCATCGTGGCCGAGAAGCTGCAGCCGCACTACCCCGGCGGCGTGGTCGTCGACAACCGTGCCGGGGCCGGCGGCAACATCGGCGCCGAGGCCGTGTTCCGCAGCCCGGCCGACGGCGCCACGCTGCTCTTCGCGCCGCCCGGGCCGATCGCCATCAACCAGTTCCTCTACCCCAAGCTCGGCTACGACGCCAACCTCTGGTTGCCGATCACCGTGCTGGCGACGGTGCCCAATGTGCTGGCCGTCAGTCCGAAGTTGCCAGTGGCCACGCTGCGCGAATTCATCGCCTACCTGAAGGCCAACCCCGGCAAGGTCAGCTACGCCTCGCAGGGCAACGGCAGCACCTCGCACCTGACGGCCAACCTGTTCATGGCGCTGACGCAGACGCAGATGTCGCACATCCCCTACAAGGGCACGTCGCCGGCGCTGGTCGACCTGATGGGCAGCCAGGTGGACCTGTTCTTCGACAACATCGGTTCGTCGGGCCCGCAGCACGAAGCCGGCAAGCTGCGTGTGCTGGCGGTCGCCGACGAACAGCGTTCCAGCGCGCTGCCCAAAGTGCCGACCTTCGCCGAAGCGGGTCTGCCCGGCATGGTGGCGGTGACCTGGTTCGCCGGCGTCGCGCCGCCCGGCACGCCGCCGGCGCTGGTGGCGGCCATCAGCAGGCAGATCGCCGATGCGCTGGCCGACGCCGAGGTGCAGCGCCGCTACGCCGAACAGGGTGCGGTGCCGCGCGGCTGGTCGCCCGAACGCAGCGCCGCCTTCTTCAAGGCCGAGCGCGACAAATGGAGCCAGGTGATCCGCTCGGCCAACGTGAAGGTGGAATGAGCTTGGACCCGCTTGCGGCCGATATCCGCTGGCAGCCGGGCCTGACCCGCGTGCCCTTCGCGGCCTACCAGAGCGAGGAACTGCTGGCCCAGGAACAGCAGCGCCTGTTCGAAGGCCCGACCTGGAACTACCTGTGCCTTGACGTCGAACTGCCGCAGCCCGGCAGCTACCGCAGCACCTTCATCGGCACGACGCCGGTGGTCGTGGTGCGCGACACCGACGGCACGCTGCGCGGCTTCGAGAACCGCTGCGCGCACCGCGGCGCGCTGATCGTGCTGGACCAGGCCGGCCACACCGACAAGGGCTTCCAGTGCGTCTACCACGCCTGGAGCTACGACCTGCAGGGCAAGCTGACCGGCGTGGCCTTCCAGAAGGGCGTGAAGGGCGCGGGCGGCATGCCGGCCACCTTCGACCGCGCCGATCACGGTCCGCGTCGGCTGCGGGTCACGGCCTACTGCGGGCTGGTCTTCGGGACCTTCTCCGACGCCACGCCGGCCATCGAAGACCACCTGGGTGCGGCGATCTGCGCGCGCATCCAGCGCGTGATGCACAAGCCGGTGCAGGTCATCGCGCGCTACACGCAGGCCTTGCCGAACAACTGGAAGCTCTACGTCGAGAACGTCAAGGACAGCTACCACGCCAGCCTGCTGCACCTGTTCTTCACCACCTTCGAGCTGAACCGGCTGTCGCAGAAGGGCGGTGTCATCGTCAGCGAGTGCGGCGGCCACCACGTCAGCTATTCGATGACCGACCGGGCTGTCGAAACCGGCCAGCGCAGCAGCGCCGACAGCAGCTACCGCGACCAGGGCCTGCGCTCGGACCAGCAGCGCTACCGCCTGCGCGATCCCAGCGTGCTGCAAGGCTTCACCGAGTACGGCGACGGCATCACGCTGCAGATCCTGTCGATGTTCCCGGGCTTCGTGCTGCAGCAGATCCAGAACTGCCTGGCCGTGCGCCAGGTGCTGCCGCGCGACCTGACCCACACCGACCTGCACTGGACCGTGCTGGGCTACGCCGACGACACGCCCGAACAGCGCGAGGTCCGGCTGAAGCAGGGCAACCTGATCGGCCCGGCTGGTTTCATCTCGATGGAAGACGGCGCGGTCGGCGGCTTCGTGCAGCGCGGCATCGCCGGCGCCGGCGGCCTGCAGGGCGTGCTGGAAATGGGCGGCGCCGACGCCGCCAGCGGCGAGGGCCGCGCCACCGAGACCAGCGTGCGCGGTTTCTGGAAAGCCTACCGCCGTCAGATGGGGCTGCCCGCATGAACGCCACGCCCGCGATCACCGCGCTCGACCTGGCCGCCTTCAACGCGGCCTACGCCCGCGCCATCGACAGCGACACGCTCGAGGCCTGGCCGGCCTTCTTCACCGAGCGCTGCCGCTACCGCATCACCCACGCCGAGGCCCAGGCCGAAGGCCTGCCCGGCGGCCTGGTCTACGCCGACAGCCGCGCGATGCTGGAAGACCGCATCGCCGCGCTGCGCGAGGCCAACATCTTCGAGCCCCAGCGCTACCGCCACATCCTGGGCTGGCCGCACCTGCTGGCCGCCGACGGTGACAGCGCGCAGGCCGAGACGCCGTTCGCCGTGGTGCGAACGATGCACAGCGGCGAGCAGATGGTCTTCGCCAGTGGCGTCTACATCGACCGCCTGGTGCGCGGCGCCGGCGGCCTGCGGCTGGCCGAGCGCCTGGTGGTCTGCGACAGCCGCCGTACCGACACCCTGCTGGCGCTGCCGCTGTGAGCCCCGCGCTGCCGCGCCTGGCCTTGACGCTGGGCGACCCCAACGGCATCGGCCCCGAGATCGTGCTGCAGGCCCTGCAGGCCGCGCCGCAGTGGCGTTCGCACGTGACGGTGTTTGGCCCGCCCGACGTGCTCGCCGCGGCGGCGCAGGTGCTGGGTCTGCAGGCGCTGCTCGGAGAACTCGATGTCGTCCCTGTTGGCCTGATGCCCACCGGCACGCACCGCTGGGGCGCCATCGACGCCCACGCCGGCCGCAGCGCCGTGGCCAGCGCCACCGCCGCGCTGCAGTCCTGCCAGGCCGGCCATCACGCGGCCGTCATCGCGGCGCCCCACCACGAGACCGCCATCCACCAGGCCGGCATCGCGTTCAGCGGCTACCCGTCGCTGGTGGCGCGGGTCTGCGGGTTGTCCGAAGACCAGGTTTTCCTGATGCTGGTCGGCGGCGGCCTGCGCATCGTCCACGTGACCCTGCACGAGAGTGTGGCCACGGCGCTGGCCCGCCTGACGCCCGAGCTGGTCGAGCGCGCCACGCGGGCCGGTGTCGCGGCCTGCGCAATGCTGGGCCAGTCGCGGCCGCCGGTGGCGCTGTTCGGCATCAACCCGCATGCCTCGGAAGGCACGCTGTTCGGGCCTGAAGACGCTGCCATCACGGTGCCCGCCGCCGCGGCGCTGCGTGCGCAGGGCCTGGACCTCACTGGCCCGGCCGGCGCCGACATGTTGCTGGCCGACCGCGCGCACGGGCTCTACGTGGCGATCTTCCACGACCAGGGCCACATCCCGGTGAAACTGCTGGCGCCGCAGGCCGCCAGCGCCTTGAGCATCGGCGCCGGCGTGCTGCTGTCGAGCGTCGGCCACGGCAGCGCGATGGACATCGCCGGTCGGGGCCGGGCCCGGCCCGACGCGCTGCTGCGCACGCTGGGGCTTTTCAGCGGCCTGACCGGCTGAGGCCCGCCGCCGGCTTCAGGCGCTGGTCGCGCCGGCCACGTAGGCCTTGACGGCCGCCTGGTAGGTCTTGAACACCGGCGCCAGCGTCGACAGCTTCGCGCACTCGTCGGGTCCGTGGGCGTTCCTGAATTCGACGCCGAAACCGCACAGCACCTGCGTGCCGTGGGCCGACAGGAAGTTGCCGATGTTGCCCGGCCCGCAGACGACCAGCGGCGGCGCGCTGCCGAGCACTTTCGTGGCCGCGGTCTGCAGCAGCTGCGGCAGCAGCGCGTCGTGCGGCGTGTGGTAGGGCGGCCAGGTGTTGGGCTTGCTCACGCTGGACGGATGGGCGTTGCCGCATTCGCGGGCGATCTTCGCCAAGGTTTTGTCGAGCCAGGCCTGTGCGTCGGCCACGCCCCAGGCCGGCGTGACGCGGATGTCGAGCAGGCATTCGATCTTCGAGGCGGTTACCGAATGCGTCTTCGCACCGGTGCGCAGGCCGGTCACCGAGGCACGCGGCGGAATCGGGAAGTCGGCTGTGACAGCGTGTCGGCCAGCGGGCTGGCGGGCGTTGAAATCGCTGACCGCTTTCAACAGGCGCTGCAGCTTGTCGGCGGCCAGTTCGCTGGGCACGGTCTCGGCGCCGGAATGGCCCATCGCGCCGCGCAGCGTCACCGTGCTGCGGTGGAAGCCGCGCGAGCCGGTGACGATCTCGCCCAGCCCCGGGTAGCCGATGGCGCAGTGCTGGGGAAAGCCGAAACGCGCGGTGGCCGAGCGGATGCCGCCGAAGCGGCCCGAATGTTCGTCGCAGTCGAAGACCACGGTGACGCGGCGCCGCCGTTCGCCCGAGCGCGGCGGCTTGCCGGTCAGCCTGGTGCTGCGCGCGAGCTCGCAGAACACGGCCACCGCGGCTTTCGAATCGGCACTGCCGCGGCCGTAGAGCCAGCCGTCCTCGACCGTGGCGGCGAAAGGCGCGTGGCGCCACTGGCCGAGGTCGCCGACCGGCGCGGTGTCGACGCAGGCGTTCAGCATCCAGACCTCGTCCGCGTCGGACTCGGGCGGGTTGATGACGATGGCGTCGGGCTGGCCCGGCGGGCCGGTCAGCACGTAGGCCACGCCGTTCGCGTCGAGCCAGGCGGTGATGACCCGGACGATGGCGCCCAGGTCGTTGACCAGCGCCTGGCTGGGTGTCTGCACCAGCTGCGCGAGCAGCGCCTCGACCGACTTCATGCCGTGCCGGCCGCCCAGCGCCGCATCACGTCGCCCAGCACGTCGAGCGGCACCGAGCCGGTGGTCAGCAGCACGTCGTGGAAGGCCTTGACGTCGAATTTCGCGCCCATGGTTTTCCGGGCTTCCTCGCGCAGCTGCAGCATCCGCAGCATGCCGATCATGTAGGCGCAGGCCTGGCCCGGGTTGGACACGTAGCGCTCGACTTCCTGCGCGCCGATGCCGTAGGCGATCGCCTGTTCGCGCGTCCATTTCTTGGCGTGCAGGCCGGTGTCGACCACCAGGCGGCGGGCGCGGAAGAGCTGGCTGTCCAGCGCACCCAGCAGGGCCACCGCGTCGCCGTCGTACCAGCCGTTGTCGATCGCCAGGCGCTCGGCGTACAGGCCCCAGCCTTCGCTGTGCGCGCTGCCGCCGCCGAAAACGCGGCGCTGGCGCCAGCGCGGCAGCTGCGTCTGTTCCTGCTGGATCGCCAGCTGGTAATGGTGGCCCGGCACCGCCTCGTGCACGGCCAGGCTGCGCATCGCGGCGATGGCGTAGACCGGGCCCGGCAGCGGCGCCCAGAACACGCCCGGCCGGCTGCCGTCCGGGGCCGGCGTGGTGTAGTGGGCGGCGGCCGTTTTCTCGGTCAGTGGCGGCTCGCGGCGCACTTCCACCGGGGCCTTGGGCAGCAGGTTGAAGAAGGCCTGGCTGCGGCGGATGTTGTCGCGCACATAGCCGGCGTGGCGCTCGATCAGCCCGTCACGCGGGTCGGGTTCGGCCGGCGGCTGCAGACTGAGGTTCAACGCTTCGAAGCGGTCCTTGACGCTGCCGTCCTTGCGGCCCAGCGACTGCAACACGGTGTCCATCTCGCCTTCGATGCGCGCCACTTCGCGCAGGCCGATGGCGTGGATCTCGTCGGCGCTCAGCGTCGTCGTCGTGTACAGCGCCAGCGCCTGTGCGTAGGCCGCAGCGCCGTCC
Source organism: Betaproteobacteria bacterium (assembly GCA_947453725.1). Lineage (GTDB taxonomy): Bacteria > Pseudomonadota > Gammaproteobacteria > Burkholderiales > Burkholderiaceae_C > Rubrivivax. Next base: position 167,524 of record CANGHH010000009.1, read on the forward strand.
GGGAAGCGCCACAGGCCGGCGTCGGTGGTGGTGCGGGGCTCGATCTCGGCCATGAAGGCGTCGATACGCTGCCAGGCCGGGCGGATGCGCGTGGCCACCAGCACCGTGGCGTCGGCGATGGCGCGCTGGCGGGTCTCGGCCGGCAGGCCCTCTATCTTCTCGCTGCGCCGGGCCAGCGCCTGCACGAACAGGTTCTGCTCGGCCGGCGGCTTCAGGAAGGACTGCACCTGGGTGCGGGCGCGGTCCAGGATGAAGCGCGGCGGCAGGGTGCCCTTGGCCGCGGCAGTGCGGGCGCGCGCGATGGCTTCGGCGATGCGCTGGTCGACCTGCTCCAGCCGCGCCACGTAGGCGGCCACGTCGTCAGGCGTGCGCATCGGGTGCGCTTCGCTCATGAAGGACACCAGGCTGACCTGGGGCCCGCCGAGCTGGCTGAAGACGAAATTCAGGTCCTCATAGGGCTCGCTGGCCAGCGTGCGTTCCAGCGACCAGCGCAGCGTGGCGGCTTCGGTGCGCTGGGTCGACGTCAGGCTGCCGGCTTCGAAGGCGGCCAGCCGCGCCAGCCCGGCGCGTGCCAGCTCGCGGGTCTTGACGCGGCGCTCGGGCGTCTGCGGTGTCAGCTGGCGTTCGAAAGCCGCCTGCTCGGCGCCGCTGAAGTACTGGCTGAAGGTGACGCGCTCGGCCGACTGCCGCATCCAGTCGGCGGCGAAGCCCTCGGCCCAGGCGTCGAAGCCGGTGACCTGGGCGGCCGCAGCGGGCGGCGCGGTGGCGGTCTGCGCGCAGCCTTGCTGCAGCCCCAGTGCGCCGGCGGCGGCGAGGGCCAGCGCGTGGCGGCGCTTGATCGGGAAGGCGGTGTTCGGGTGGGTGTTGGGCATGGTGGCCGGCAGTCTATGCCAGCGCCCGCCGACCGTCCGCCGCCCGCCTGCGCAGGCGCCGGCTCAGGCCAGCTGCAGCGGCAGCCTGCGCAGGCGCTGGCCGGTCAGCGCAAACAGCGCGTTGGCCACGGCCGGTGCGATCGGCGGCGTCCCGGGTTCGCCGACGCCTTCGGGGTGGGCGTCGCTGGCGATGATCTCGGTGGTGATGGCCGGGCAGTCGGCCATGCGCAGCATCGGCAGGTCGTGGAAATTGCTCTGCCGGACGCGGCCTTTTTCGATGTCGATGCGCCCGTGCAGCGCCGCACCCAGGCCGAAGACGATGGCGCTGTCCATCTGCTGGCGGATCAGACCCGGGTTGACGGCGGTGCCGCAGTCGATGACGCAGACCACGCGGTGGACGCGCACCGTCTTGTCCGCATCGACCGAGACCTCGGCCACCTGCGCGACGATGCTGCCGAAGCTCTGGTGCAGGGCCACGCCGCGCGCCGTCGGCGCGCCGTCGGGGGCCGGCGCGCTGGGCTTGCCCCAGCCGGCCAGTTCAGCGGCGCGCTGCAGCACTTTCAGATGGCGCGGGTGCTGTTTCAGCAGGCGGGCGCGGAAAGCCACCGGGTCCTGCCCGGCGGCATGCGCGGCTTCGTCGACGAAGCTCTCCATGAAGAAGGCCTGGTGCGAATGGCCGACGCTGCGCCAGAAGCCCACCGGCACCGGCAGCTCGACGAGCTGGTGGGCGATGCGCGCGGCCGGCCATTCGTAGGGTTGGTCGAAGGCGCCTTCGGACGTGGTCTTGTCGGGGCCCGAGTCGACCAGGCTCGGCGGCAGGCCGAAGACCCGCGCCAGCACCTGCGGCACGATGGCCTGGCCGGCCGACACGTTGCGCCAGCCGACCAGGGCGCCCTGCGCGTCGAAGCCGGCGCTGAAGCGCGACACCGCAGCCGGGCGGTAGAAGTCGTGCTGGGTGTCCTGCTCGCGGGTCCAGAAGGTCTGCACCGGCAGGCCGCCGGCGGCCTTGGCGATGGCCGCCGCCTGGCCAATGAAATCCACATCCAGCCGGCGGCCGAAACCGCCGCCCAGCAGGGTCACGTTCACCGTCACCTGCTCGGGCTCTATGCCGAGCGCCACCGCCGCGGCGCGGCGCGCCAGGCCGGGCACCTGGGTCGGCGCCCAGACCGTGGCCTGACCGTCCTTGAACTGCACGGTGCAGTTCTGCGGCTCCATCGTCGCGTGGGCCAGCCAGGGCGCGCGGTATTCGGCGCTGATCGTCCGGGCGGCGCCTTTCAGCGCCGCATCGACGTCGCCGGTCCTGAAGTAGGCGAAGCCGGTTTCGCTGTCGAGGGTCCTGGCCAGCTGGTCCATCGCGCCGGCGCTGGAAAAGGCCGCTGCCGGCACCTGCTCGTCCCAGCTGACGCTGACCACCTGGACCGCCTGCAGCGCATGCCAGGGCGTGTCGGCGATGACCGCCACGCCGGCCGTGCCGCCGTGGTGGCCGGCGACCGCCAGCACCTGTTTCACGCCGCTGAGCTTCAAGGCCGCCGCGCCGTCGAAGGCCCGCACCCGGCCGCCCAGCGTCGGGCACATCGCGACCGTCGCGTAGAGCTGTCCGGGCTGTTGCACGTCGAGGCCGAAGCCGGCACTGCCGTCGACCTTGGACGCGGCTTCGATGCGCGGCAAGTCCTTGCCGATCAGCGTGAAGCGGTCTGGCGTCTTCAAGGCGACATCGGCCGGCACCGGCTGACGGCTGGCGGCCGCGGCCAGTTCACCGAAGCCCGCGCGTCGGCCGGACGGGTGCGACAGCACGCCGGCCGCCACCGTGATCTCGGCCGCCGGCACGCCCCAGGCCTGCGCCGCGGCGCCGACCAGCATGGCGCGCGCCGAGGCGCCGGCCTGCCGCATCGGCAACCACAGGTCCTTGATGCTCGACGAGCCGCCGGTCATCATCACGCCGACCTCGCGCATCGTCTTGGCGGTCAGCCAGCCAGCCACCCGGCGCAGCGTGCCGTCGTCGTCGGGGTGGAAGGGCAGACCGTCGACCACGGTGGCCAGGTTGTTGTAGATCCTGTCGATGGGCGCTGCCGCGATGCGCACCGCCGCCCAGTCGGCGTCCAGTTCGTCGGCCAGCACCATGGCCAGGCCGGTGTGCACGCCCTGGCCCATCTCGCTCTTGGGCACCACGACGAGCACGCTGCCGTCGCTGGCGATCTTCAGCCAGCCGTTCAGCGCCGCCTGCCCGGCCGCCGTGGCCAGCGGCTGGGCGGTGTTCAGACGCTGGCGCGGCGGCAGCAAGGTCCAGCCCACGGTGAGTGCCCCGGCAAGACCCAAGGAACCCAGCAGGAAATGGCGTTTTTTCATGCGGGCAGCATAAGCTCCCGCCAGGCGCCGGCCCCGATGTGCTGTCGAGGCTTTGCCCAGTCGCCAGCACGTTTGCCGCTGAACGCTTACCCTTCGCCCCCGCCAACCGCAGCCCTTCGAGCACCCGCATGTCCACGCCCCCGGCTGATTTCCTGTTGGACGGCTTGCGCCGCCTGTCCCCCGAACGCCTGCGCGGCATGCGCCGGGGCGTCGAGAAAGAGAGCCTGCGCGCGCTGCCCGGCGGTGCGCTGGCGCTGACGCCCCACCCCCTTGCCCTCGGTTCGGCGCTGACCCACGGCCGCATCACCACCGACTTCAGCGAAAGCCAGCTCGAGCTGATCACTGGCGTGCACGCCAGCGTCGAAGCCTGCCTGGACGAACTGACGCAGATCCACCAGCACGTGGTGCACAGCCTGGCCGAAACCGGCCACGGCGCCGGCGATGAACGCCTGTGGGCCAGCAGCATGCCCTGCAGCTTGCCGACCGACGAGACGATTCCGCTGGGTCGCTACGGCAGCAGCAACATCGGTCGGCTGAAAAGCGTCTACCGGATGGGGCTGGGCCACCGCTACGGCCGGCGCATGCAGACCATCAGCGGCATCCACTACAACTGGTCGCTGCCAGGTCTGGGCAACGACGAACACTTCGCGCTGATCCGCAACTTCCGCCGCCACGCCTTCGTCCTGCTGTGGCTGTTCGGCGCCAGCCCGGCGGTCTGCGGCAGCTTCGTCGCCGGCCGCGACCACGGCCTGCAGTCGCTGGGCACCGGCAGCCTGGGGCTGCCGTGGGCGACCAGCCTGCGGATGGGCCGGCTGGGCTACCAGAGCGCCGCGCAGGCCACGCTGGCCGTCAGCTACAACAGCCTGGAAGGCTATGCCGCCTCGCTGCACGCGGCGCTGACCCAGCCCTACCCGGCCTACGAGGCGATCGGCATCCGCAACCTGGGCGGCGAATACAACCAGCTGGCCACCACGCTGCTGCAGATCGAGAACGAGTTCTACGGCACCATCCGCCCGAAGCGCGTGATCCAGCGCGGTGAGCGCCCGCTGCACGCGCTGCGCCAGCGCGGCGTCGAGTACATCGAAGTCCGCTGCATGGACCTCGATCCCATGCTGCCGGTGGGCATCCAGGCGGCGACGATGCGCTTCATCGACATCTTCCTGCTGCACTGCCTGCTGCAGCCCAGCCCGCCCGACACGCCCGACGAGATCGCCGCGCTGGGCCGCAACCAGCACCGCACCGCCGCCTTCGGCCGCCAGCCGGGGCTGACGCTGGAACGTGACGGCGCTGACGTGCCGCTGGTCGACTGGGCCGCCGAGCTGCTGGCGCAATGCGCCCCGATCGCCGCCGCGCTGGACGCAGCCCACGGCGGCCAGGCCTACGCCGCCGCACTGGCCGAAGCGCAGGCCAGCCTGGCCGCGCCCGAGACCCTGCCTTCGGCCCGCGTGCTGGCCCAGATCAACAGCGACTTCGGCGGTTCGCACATCGCTTACACCCGCGCCCAGGCCGAACAGGCGCGCCAGCACCTGCAGCAGTTGCCGTGGACGGCCGAACAGCGGGCTGCGGGTGAAGCCGAGGCACAGGCCTCGGTGGCCGCGCAGCGCGCCATCGAAGCCGCCGATACGGTGGATTTCGAGACTTTCCGCCTGGCCTACCTGGCGCCCGAGGGCCTGCAGGTCGCGGATTGAACACGGGTTCAGTGCTACACTGAACCCGTGTTCGATGAGAGGGCGATCATGTCCAACCTGACCGTGGTCATCGACGACGAGGTGCTGCGCGCCGCGCGCATCAAGGCCCTGCAGCAGGGCACCAGCGTCAACGAGATCTGCCGTGAGGCGATCACGCGGTTTGCGGCGCCGGCCAAGGACCATGCGGAATGGATGCGTGAATTGCGCGCCCTTCAGGCGGCCGTGCGGGCTGACAGTCTGCGCGCAGGCGCACCGGCACCCGAACCGATGTGGCCCAGCCGCGAAGCCATGTACGACGAGATCATGGCCGAGCGCATGCCCACCTTGTGGGCCCACTCGAAAACCAAGCCCTGCGATCCGCCGTGAAGGCCTTCTTCGACAGCAATGTCGCGATCTACGCCTTCGCTGAGGACGACGACCGCCGGAAATCGATCGCGATGGATTTGCTGGCCCGCCATGGCGACGACTTCGATCTCGTTGTCAGCACCCAGGTTCTGCTGGAAACCTACAATGTGCTGGTCCGCAAGAAGGGCCTGCTGCCGGCGAAGGCCCTGGCCTACGTTCGCATGCTGACCACCTACGACGTGGTCACACCCAGCGCCGCCGCAGCCCTGGCCGCCCTGACCCTGGCCGCCGAACACGGCCTGCCGCCCTACGACGCCTGCATCGTGCAGGCCGCGCTGGAAGGCGGCTGCGACCGGCTGTACAGCGAGGACCTGCAGGCGGGCCGGCGCTTCGGCAAGCTGCTGGTGGTCAACCCCTTCGACACCGCCGCGCACGAGCCGGCGCCGGCCTACGCCGCTGCAGCGCCCCAGGCCGGTTCGCGCGCCGCCAGCCCGCGCCGACGCAAGGCCTGATCCGGCGCCCTCAGGGTTGGGCGGACGAAGCCGCGGCCGGCGCGACAGCCGCTTGGCCGTGCGGCCCGACCCGCGCGAAACTGTCGACCAGCGCCAGCAAGGCCGGCCGGGCCTTGGCCGCGTCGTGGTGGTTGACCATCATCGCCACCGCCCAGGGCTGGCCGCGTTCGTCGCGCACATAGCCGGCCAGCGCCACCACGTTGCGCAGCGTGCCCGGCTTCAGCCGCGCCCAGCCGGCGGCCGGGCTGTCCTTCAGCGGGCGCACGCTGCCGTCGACGCCGGCCACCGGCAGGCCCATCACCAAGTCGGCGGCGCGTGGGCCTTGCCAGGCCACCGCCAGCATCGACGCCAGCTGGCGCGGCGTGATGCGTTCGCTGCGCGACAGGCCGGAGCCGTTGTCCAGCACCAGCCCGGCGTCGCTGATGGCGTGCTCGGCCAGCCAGCGGCGCACGTCGGCAGCGGCCAGCTCGCTGGTCGTGGCCTGCGGGTTGGCGGCCATGAAAGGCACGCCGAGTTGCAGGTAGAGCAGGCGCGCGACCGGGTTGTCCGAGGTCTTCAGCATCGGCCGCAGCACCTCGCCCCAGGGCCGGCTGACGCGGCGCACCAGCGTGCGCGCACCCTCGGGCGCAGCGGCCTCGCGGGCCTGACCGGCCCAGCTGCCGCCCAGGCCCTGCCACAGGCTGCGGAACAGGCGGTCGGCGAGGTCGTTGCGGTCGAGCAGATTCAGCTCGGTGCGGCGGATGCAGTCGGCCGGGAAGCCGCCCTGCAGTTCGATGCGCGTGCGGCCCAGCGCGCCAGCTTCGCGCTGCACCAGCGCCGGCTTCCAGACGCTGTCCCAGTCCTTGCAGGGCGTGGCGGTGACGGCCATCCGGCTGATGAAGTCGACGCCGGCCAGCGGCGGCACGCTGCCGGCGCTGACGCCATCGGGCCCGGCGCGGATTTCCAGCGGCAGCAGGTTGCCGGCCAGCTCCAGCGCGTCGGGGATGACGTTGTATTGAAACTCCATCTCGTCGTCGAAAGGCGGCACGCCGATGTCCAGCCGCGCCGGTCGGAACAGCGTGCGGTCGAGCAGCAGGTCGCCTTCGATGCGGGTCACGCCGGCCTGCCTCAGGTCGACCAGCATCTGCCAGAAAGCGGCCACGCCCAGCTCGGGGTCGGCACCGCCCTTCAGCACCAGGTCGCCCTGCAGGATGCCGCCGGCGAGCGGCGCCGCGCTGCGCAGTTCGGTGCTGCCGCGGTGATTCGGACCCAGCCGATCGAGGGCCACGATGCTGGTCAGCACCTTCATCGTCGACGCCGGCTGCATCGGCTGGTCGGCGCGGTACAGCCACGGCGTGGCGGCGTGGCCCAGCGGCAGCGCCACGGCGGCGATGGCGTCCTCGGGCACGCCGGCCTGGAGCAAGGCCTGCTTCACGGCGGGCGGCAGCGCTGGCGCGGTGGCAGGGGGCCCGCCGGAGGCGCAGCCCAGGTTGACCAAGGAAACGAAACAGGCCAGCAGGGCCAGGGCAGGGCGGCGCATCATGGGCGGATTGTGGCGCCCACACCCTCAGAATGCCGCCTGCCATGAACACCCCGCCGCCCTTCGCCCCGCCGACCGGCGCGCCCACCGCGCGCGGCCTGGGCCTGGACGCGGGCGGCACGCAGACCCGCTGGGCGGTGGCCGACGCCGCGGGCCGCATCCACGCTGAAGGCCGTGTCGCGGCGATCGCTGGCGCCCAGCTGAGCAGCGATGCCGGCCGCGCGCAGGTCGAAGCCGCGCTGCGTGCCATCGCCCAGGCTGCCGGTGCCGTCGACTCGGTGGTCGCCGGCGTCACCGGCCTGGGCGCGGCGCAGGCGCCCGTGCTGGCCGCACTGGCCGCGTCCGTCTTCCGGCTCGCGCCCGCCGCCGTGCAGGCGCTGAGCGACATCGAAGCCCTCTGCCGGGCCGCCTTCGCGCCCGGTGCGGGCATCGTGGTCTACGCCGGCACCGGTTCGATCGCCGCCTGCATCGACCGCAGCGGCGCGCTGCAACGCGCCGGTGGTCGCGGCGCCGTCATCGATGACGCGGGCAGTGGCCACTGGATCGCCCAACAGGCGCTGCGCCAGATCTGGCGCGTCGAAGACGAAATCCCGGGCGCCTGGACCGCCTCGCCGCTGGCCGTCGCGGTTTTCTCGCAGATCGGTGGCAGCGACTGGGCGGCCAGCCGCGCCTGGGTCTACGGCGCCACGCGCGGCGAACTCGGCACGCTGGCCCTGGCCGTCGCGGCGGCGGCCGATGCAGACCCGGCCGCGCTGGCCCTGCTGCAAGCCGCCGGCAGCGAGCTGGCACGGCTCGGTACGGCCTTGCTGCAGCGACAGGGCCCGCAGCCGCTGGCGCTGGCCGGGCGCGTCTTCGAACTGCACCCGGCCGTCGAGAATGCCCTCATCGCCGCGCTGCCCGCCGGCTGTCCCACCCACCGCCTGAGCACACCCGCCCACCAGGCCGCCGCACGGCGGGCGGCGCTCACCCTGAACAGGAAACCCCCATGAATCTCGACGTCCCGCGTGCCCTGCGCTGGCTGGCTGCCACCGGCACCGCCGCGATCGCCCTGACGCTGGCCGGCTGCGCCACCGTCGCCACCGAAGGCGGCGTGCCGATCGACGCCAGCCTCCACGCCAAGGGCCAGGACAGCCGCGTGCTCTTCCTCGTCCTGCACTACACGGTGGCCGACTTCCCGGCGTCGATGAAGATCCTCACCGAGCAACAGGTCTCGGCGCATTACCTGCTCAGCGACGAGCCGCAGCCGCGCATCTACCGGCTGGTCGACGAGAACCGCCGCGCCTGGCATTCGGGCGCCAGCGCCTGGAAGGACAACCGCCGGCTGAACAGCAGCAGCATCGGCATCGAGATCGTCCACCCGGGCCTGAAGCGCGGCACCAGCGACGGTCCGGCCGCGCTGCGGCAGTACGAACCCTGGTCGCAGAAGCAGATCGACGCGCTGATCCCGCTGATCAAGGACATCGTGAAGCGCCACCAGATCCTGCCCGAGCGCATCCTGGGCCACGGCGAGGTCAGCGCCCAGTACAAGGAAGACCCGGGCCCGACCTTCCCGTGGAAACAGCTGGCCGACCTGGGCATCACCCCGCCCTGGCCCGACGCCACGCGCGTGGCGACCCAGCGCGCGCTCTACGAAGCACCGTTACCGACCGGTGAAACCGGCCTGCCGAATGCGCTGTGGTTCCAGCGCGCGCTGGCCCAGCACGGTTACGACATCATGCCCACCGGCGAATGGGACAAGCAGACCCAGCGCGTGCTGATGAACTTCCAGATGCGCTACCGCCCCGACAACTACCTGGGCCAGCCCGACGCCGAGACGGCGGCGCTGATCTGGGTGCTGACCCATCCGGTGAAGGCGCCATGAAGCGCCAGCCCGCCCCGTGATCAACCGCCGACTGGCCCTGGCTGGAACCTGGGTCGGCTTGTCCGGTTGTGCGGCGCTGCCCGCCGACAGCCCGCTGGCGCCGGTGGTCAGCGCCGCGCCCGCGCCGGACCCCGACACGCCGCCGCCCGCGCCGCGCGAATTTCGTGGCGCCTGGGTGGCCACGGTCAGCAACATCGACTGGCCCAGCGCGCGCGGCCTGAGCGCCGCCGTGCAGCGCCGCGAAGCGGTGGTCTTGCTGGACCGCGCGCGGGCCATCGGCCTCAACGCGCTGATCCTGCAGGTGCGGCCGGCGGCCGACGCCATCTATCCCTCGGCGCTGGAACCGTGGACCGAGTTTCTCAGCGGCGAACAGGGCCAGCCGCCCTGGACCGCCGGCGAGCCGGCCTGGGACCCGTTGGCCTTCTGGGTCCAGGAGGCGCACCGCCGCGGCCTGGAACTGCACGCCTGGATCAACCCCTACCGCGCGCGGCACAGTGCCGCCAGGTCGCCGCTGGCCGCGTCGCACATCGCGGTGCGCCGGCCCGAACTGGTCCGCCGCTACGGTGACATGCTGTGGCTGGACCCGGGCGAGCCCGACGCCGCCACCCACACGCTGGCCGTGGTCGCCGACCTGGTGCACCGCTACGACATCGACGGCCTGCACATCGACGACTACTTCTATCCCTACCCGGTGCCGGGTGCGACCCCGGTACCGGGCGCGGCCGGCACGCCGCCGGACCTGCCTTTCCCCGACGACGGGTCCTACGCCCGCTACCGGCTGGCGGCCGGGCCGCTGGCCCGCGACGATTGGCGCCGCGCCAACGTCGATGCGCTGGTCGAGGCGCTGTACCGCACGGTGCACGCGGTGAAACCGGGGGTGCGCTTCGGCGTCAGCCCTTTCGGCGTCGGCAAGCCCGAACTGCGGCCCGCCGGTGTGGTGGGTTTCAGCCAGTACGACAAGCTCCACGCCGACGCCGAACGCTGGCTGGCGCAGGGCTGGCTGGACTACCTGGCGCCGCAGCTCTACTGGCCGATCGACCGTGCAGGCCTGCAGTTCCCGGTGCTGCTGGATTACTGGCTGGCGCAGAACCCCGTGCAGCGGCATGTCTGGCCGGGGCTGTTCAGCAGCCAGGTCGGGCGCAACTGGCCGGCGCGCGAAATCGTCGAGCAGATCGCCGTGCAGCGCAGCCGGGCGGCCGCCGGTGGCCACATCCACTTCAGCCTGGTCGCGCTGCAGCAGGACCGCGACGGCCTGGCCACGCTGCTGCAGATGGGCCCCTACGCCCAGCCTGCACTGGTGCCGGCCACGCCGGGGCTGGGCGGGCCGCCGCCCGCAGCGCCGCGGCTGATCCGGGCCGGCGCTCGCCTGCGCATCGGACCGACCACCGACGCAGGCAGCGCCAGCCCGCTGGCGACGGCCGGGGCTGCCGTCGAATTCCTGACCGCACCAGCCCCGGCCGCAGCGCCAGTGCTGTGGGCCGTCTGGCGCCGCGTCGGCGGCAACTGGCGCTTCGCCGTGCAGCCGGCCGGCGAAGTCGACATCGACATCGCCGGCGCCAGCCTGATCAGCGTCAGCGCCGTCGACCGCCTCGGCCAACCCGGTCCCGCCACCTCGATCCGCCTGCCATGAAGCCCTTGCTGAACACCGAAAGACCGCACCCGGTCCACACCCAGCTGGAACGCTGCGACACGGCGGCGCTGGTCGATGCGCTGGCCGCCGACCAGGCGCTGGCCGCGCAGGCCGTGCGCGCGGCCGGACTGGCGCTGGCGCAGGCGGTGGACGCCGCCACGCCGCGGCTGGCGGCCGGCGGACGCATCGTCTACGTCGGCGCCGGCACCAGCGGGCGGCTCGGGCTGCTCGACAGCGTCGAGTTGCACCCGACTTTTTCCTGGCCGCGCGAGCGTTCGCCAGCGCTGCTGGCCGGTGGCGAGCGCGCCCTCTTCGTCGCCGTCGAAGGCGCCGAAGACAGCGTCGAAGCCGGCGCCGCCGACATCGCCGCGCTGAACATCACACCCTTGGATGTGGTGCTGCTGATCGCCGCTTCGGGGACCACGCCGTACACGATCGCCGCGGCCGGCGCGGCGCGCGCCGCCGGTGCGCTGACCGTCGGTATCGCCAACAACCCCGGCACGCCGTTGCCGGCGGTCTGCGAGATCGGCGTCGTCCTGGACACCGGGCCCGAAGTCATCAGCGGCAGCACGCGGCTGAAGGCCGGCACGGCGCAGAAGATCGCGCTGAATACCTTCAGCAGCGCGGTGATGGTGCGGTTGCACAAGGTCTACGGCAACCTGATGGTCGACGTGCGGGCGACCAACGCCAAGCTGGTCGCCCGCGCGCTGCGCCTGACCGTGCTGGCCACCGGCGCCGAAAGCGCGGTGGCCGAAGCCGCGCTCGCGGCCTGCGGGTCGAGCGTGAAAGTGGCCATCGTGATGCTGAAAGCCGGCGTCGATGCAGCCTCCGCGTTGGCGCGGCTGGAGGTCGCGCAGGGCGACATCGACGGGGCCGTGGCTGCTGCAGCCGGGCCACTGGCGCCTTGAGATGAGCGGTCGTCTGCGTTCGCTGGACGTCTTCCGCGGCGCCACCGTGGCGCTGATGATCCTGGTCAACAACCCCGGCAGCTGGGCCCACCTCTACCCGCCGCTGGCTCACGCCGGCTGGCACGGCTGCACGCCGACCGACCTGGTCTTTCCGTTCTTCCTGTTCGCGGTCGGCAACGCGCTGGCCTTGGTGCTGCCAGGGCTTCGGGGCGCGCCGCCGGCGGTGTTCTGGGCGCGCGTCGCGCGGCGCACGCTGCTGATCTTCGCCATCGGCCTGTTCCTGAACGCCGCGCCTTTCGTGCGCTGGGATGGGGACGGTGCGCTGGTGCCGAAGGCTTGGGAAACGCTGCGCATCATGGGCGTGCTGCAACGCATCGCCTTGTGCTTCGGGGTGGCCGCGGCCATCGTCTGGCTCTTCGGCCGCCGCGGCGCGCTGGTTGCGGCTGCTGCGCTGCTGGGTGGCTACGCGCTGGCCTGCGCCACCCTGGGTGACGCGGGCGACCCCTACGGCCTGACCGGCTGGTTCGGCACCGCCATCGACCGCAGCCTGCTCGGTGCCAGCCACCTCTACCGCGGCGATGGCCTGCCCTTCGATCCCGAAGGCCTGGCCAGCACGCCGCCGGCGATCGCCCAGGTGCTGCTGGGCTGGTGGGTCGGCGACCTCATCCGCCGCGAGCCCGCAGGTCCGGCCTTGGTCTCGCGGCTGTTCATGGTCGGCACTGGCCTGCTGATGGCGGGCTACCTTTGGCAGCTGGAACTGCCCTTCAACAAGAAGATCTGGACCTCCAGCTACGTGCTGCACAGCACCGGCCTGGCCACCTTGGCGCTGGCCGCGCTGTGCCAGCTGCTCGAACTGAAGCCGCAGCCCGATCAGCCGCCGGTCTGGCTGCGCAGCCTGGAAGCCCTCGGGCGCAACCCGTTGTTCGTCTTCGTGCTCAGCGGCCTGGTGCCGCGCGTGCTGGGCCTGCTGCGTTGGGCCGACGGCTTCAAGGCCGACGGCAGCGTGCACTGGATCACCCCGCTGCCCTGGGTCTACCAGAATCTCTTCGCCAACCTGGCCAGCGACCCGCGCCTGGGCTCTTTCCTGTTCGCCGCGGCCAACCTGGCGGTCTACGGCCTGCTGGCCGTCTGGCTGGACCGCCGCCAGATCTACATCCGGGTCTGAACCCTCCAGGGGTCCGGCGCGTGCGGCGCTGCCGTGGGGCGGCTATTGCTGCATCAGGACCTCGAAGCCGCCGTAGATCAGCCGCTTGCCGTCGAAGGGCGCGGCCAACGCGTCGGGCTGCATGCGCGGGTCGGCCATGATCTTTTTCCAGCCCTCGTCGCGCGCCGCCTTCGACGGCCAGGTGATCCACGAGAACACCACCGTTTCGCCGGGCTCGCGCTTCACGGCCATCGGAAAAGAGGTGGCCTTGCCTTCCGGGACATCGTCGCCCCAGCATTCCACAACGCTCAAGGCGCCGTGTTCCTTGATCACCGGGGCCGCGTACTCGGCGTGTTGCAGGTAGGCCCCGCGGTTGGCGGTGGGCACCGGGGTGACGAATCCGTCGACGTAAGGCATGGCGGGGCTCCTGGAATCCGTGGGCAGGCGGCCATCTTGCGCCAACTGCGGGGCGCTGCGGAAGCGGCGTTCGGTGCTGGCACGCTGAACGCCACAGCGGTCACACGGCAGAATCCACAGCGGCCACCTGCTCGGGATGGTCATGACGGGCAGGGTGACCATGACTACTTTTCGCAAATCAGCGCTGCTGATCGCACTGGCGACCACCGGCCCCGGCTACGCCCAAGACGCGGCACCGACGCCGCAGCAGTCGCAGCCGCTGTCGGTGCCGCCAGCCCGCCCATGACCGACGCTCAGTACACGACCCTGCCGCAATGGCCCAACGCTTATCCGGCCAGCGGCGCCAGCGCCACCCTGAAATTCCTCAATGAGGATTTCATCGTGACCGAGCTGCCGCTGCAGCTGCCCGCCGGTGAGGGCGAACACATCTGGCTGGACGTCGAAAAAAGCGGTGCCAACACCGCCTTCGTCGCCCAGCAGCTGGCCGAGGCCGCCGGCGTGCAGGACAGGGACGTGGGCTATGCCGGCCTGAAGGACCGCTACGCCATCACCCGTCAGTGGTTCAGCATCTATCTGCCGAAGGGCGAAACGCCCGACCTGACCCAGCTTCAGCACCCGGAATTCAAGGTGCTGAGTCAGAGCCGCCACGTGAAAAAGCTGCGCCCCGGTGGTCTGCAGGGCAACCGATTCCGCATCGTGCTGCGTGATGTGACCGGCGACCGCGACGCCATCGAGGCCAATCTCCAGGCTGTTGCTTCACATGGCGCGCCCAACTATTTCGGCGCCCAACGCTTCGGTCACGATGGCGGCAACGTCGAACAGGGTCGGGCCATGCTGGCGCGCGAAATCCGCGTGCGCAACCCGAAGAAGAAGGGTATCTACCTGTCGGCGGTGCGCTCCTTCGTCTTCAATGAAGTGCTGGCGCTGCGAATTCAGCAGGGACTCTGGGACAAGACCCAGCCCGGTGACGTGCTGGACGAGGCGGGCCGGCCCACCGGGCCGCTCTGGGGCCGGGGCCGCGTGAGCGCCACCGATCAAGCGCAGGCCCTGGAAAACGGCGTGGCTGAACGTCACGCCACCTTGTGCAACGGCATGGAACATGCCGGTCTGGATCAGGAGCGCCGCGCTCTGGTGGCGAGCCCGGTGGACATGTCATGGGAATGGCCGCAAGACCGTCAACTGGTGCTCACCTTCTCTTTGCCCGCCGGGAATTACGCGACTGCCGTTCTGAACGAAATCCTCCGCACCACCGAGCCTGACCGGCACACAGAGAGCGAGTCTGCGGCTGTTGATTGACGGTGTTCTCACCTGGGGTTGAAGGGGGGCAGGCCTTGTCCCTTCCCCGGCCGAAAAACGGCCGTTCGCCCGGCGCCCTGGCGTTCAGTCCTCCACCGCACGATCCCCATCCGCCAGCGCCGCCTGCACGGTTTCGATCATCGCGTGCAGCGCCGCCACCTGATCGTCACCCAGGCGCCGGTTCAGCGACAGCTGGGCACGCTTCCAGTGGGCCTTGGCTTCGGCGTGCTTGGCGCGGCCGGCGGGGGTGGTGGTGATCGAGCGTGACCGCGCATCCGCACCCGGCCCCTGTTCGCACCAGCCCTGGTCAATCAGCGCGCGCAGGTTTCGGGTCAGCGTGGATGCGTCCATGCCCATCCGCGCGGCCAGCGCCTTGGGCGCCACCGGGCCCAGCGCCGCGACGTGCGACAGCAGCGAATACTGCGTGGACTTCAGACCCGTCTTCGCCAGCTGCGCGTCGTACAGCCGCGCCACGCTGCGCAGCAATTGCCGCAGCTTGAAGTTGGTGCAGCCCTGAGCTTGCGTGGGCGCGGAGGTCTTGGGCATGGGATACTTTAATTGCATATGCAAGCTTTGCATCTGCATATCCTCTGAACGCAAGGCCAGCACCCGTGAACCCCGCCGCCAACCCGCTGCTCAGCGGCCCTATCCTGCCCACGCTGCTGCGCTTCGCGCTGCCCAATATGGCGGCGATGCTGGCCACGGCGCTGGCCACCATCGCCGAGACCGGCTTCGTCGGCAGCATGGGCGTGGCCTCGCTGGCCGGCATGGCGCTGGTCTTCCCGATGGTCATGCTGCAGCAGATGCTGTCGGCCGGCGCGATGGGCGGCGGCGTGTCGTCGGCGATCAGCCGCGCCCTGGGTGCTGGCGACGTGGCGCGGGCCAACGCGCTGGCCGTCCATGCGCTGTGGATTGCCCTGTGCGTCGGCGCCGTCAGCAGCGCGCTGATGCTGGCTTGCGGGCCCGCCCTCTACGCCGCGCTGGGCGGGCGTGGCGCTGCGCTCGAGCAGGCCGTGGCCTATTCGAATGTGGCCTTCCTGGGCTCGATCGGCATCTGGCTGCTGAACACTTTCGCGTCGGTGATCCGCGGCAGCGGCAATATGCGCGTGCCGTCGGCGACGCTGCTGGTGGTGGCCGCCACGCAGGTGCTGGTTGGCGGCGCCTGCGGCCTCGGCTGGCTGGGCCTGCCGCGCGGCGGCATGGCCGGCGTGGCGCTCGGCCAGGTGCTGGCCTACGGCGGCGGCGCGGTCTTCCTGTTCGCCTACCTGCGGTCGGGCCGCGCGCGGCTGCAGCTGGCGGTGGGGGCCACGCAACTGCAGCCCGAGCTGCTGCGCGACATCCTGCGCGTCGGCGCGCTGGCCTGCCTGTCGCCGTTCCAGACGGTGCTGACGGTCCTGGTGCTGACGCGCCTGGTGGCCCGCTTCGGCACCGATGCGCTGGCCGGCTACGGCATCGGCACGCGGCTGGAATTCCTGCTGGTGCCGATCGCCTTTGCGGTCGGCGTGGCCTCGGTGCCGCTGGTCGGCATGGCCATCGGCGCCGGCCGCATCGAACGCGCACGGCGGGTGGCCGGGGTCTCGGCGGCGCTGGCCTTCGTCGGTCTGGGCCTGCTCGGCCTGGGCCTCGCGCTGTTCCCCGACGGCTGGACCGGCCTGTTCACGCGCGATGCCGCGGTGCTGGCCTCGGCCGCCACCTACTTCCACTGGGTCGGGCCGGGCTACGGCCTGTTCGGGCTGGGCCTGTGCCTGTACTTCTCGTCGCTGGGCGCCGGGCAGGCCGGCGGGCCGGTGCTGGCCGGCACGCTGCGGCTGGCCGTGGTGGGCTTGGGCGGCTGGTGGCTGGCCGAAGCGCAGGCCGAAACCTGGACCATCTTCGCGCTGGCCGGCGGCGGCATGCTGGCCTACGGCCTGTCGATGGCGTTGCTGGTTCACCGCGCGAAGTGGGGGCCCAAGACGGCTTGAGGCGGCTGGAGGCGGCCTTCGGCGGGTGGCAGCGGGCTCAAGCCGGCAACTCGGCGCGACGCGGCAGGTCGGCACCCCGGCGGGAACAGGTGATGGCCGCCGCCCGCGCCGCAAAGGTCAGCACGGCCGCCAGATCGGCGGCACCCAGCCTGCGCAGCGCCGCGCGGTTCAGCAGCCCGCGTTCGGCCAGCGCCGTCAGCAGAGCGGCCTGGAAGGTGTCGCCGGCGCCCACGGTGTCGACGACCGGCACCGCCACCGGCGGCACCGCCACATGGTCGCTCGCCGTCCAGGCCCAGGCCCCTTCGCCGCCGCGCGTCACCACCACCAGCGCCACGCCGGCGGCCAGCCACCGCGCCGCCAGCTCGGCCGCCGCCACGCCGGGGTAGAGCAGACCCAGGTCCTCGTCGCTGACCTTCAACAGCTGGGTGCGCGGCAGCATCCAGGCCAGCGTGTCGCGCCAGCGCTGGATGTCGGGCTCGACCTTGAGCCGGATGTTGGGGTCGTAGGCGATGACCGCGCGTTCGCCTTCGCTTTCAAGGTCGCGCACCGTCTCGCGTTCGATCAAGGCCCGCTGCGTGGCGGCCACCGGCTCGACGACCATCGTGTAGCTGCCGAACTGATAGGCCGGCACCGCCGGCACCCGGGCCAGCGCCGACAGCGGCAGCAGGCGGTCGGCCGCGCCTTCGCCGTAGAAGGCGTAGTTCGGCACGCCCTGCGCGTCGAGGCCGACCAGGCTCAGCGTGGCCGGCGCCTCGATGCGCACGGTGCAGGCGGTGTCGACCGCTTCGTCGTGCAGCGCCTGCATCAGGCGGTCGCCGAGGAAGCCGCTGGACACGCCGCCGAAGAAGGCCGCCGGCTGCCCCAGGCGGCGCAGGCCGATGGCCACGTTCAGCGGGCTGCCGCCGATGCGCGCATCCAGCGCCAGGCCGCTGGCCGTGGGGTCGGCGGCAAACACGTCCATCAGGGCTTCACCGCACACCACCACCATCTCGCGCTCCAGGCATTGACCTCAGCGGGAACTATAGAGTCGCGGCTCGTTCCGACCCAGTGCCGCATGAACACGACCGAGCTTTTCCTGATCGCGATGCTGATCGTCTTCAGCCTGCCCTACCTGATCTGGCGCCTGGGCCGCACCGAGTACTGGGCGCCGCTGGTGGTGGTGCAGATCGTCACCGGCATCCTGCTCGGGCCCGGCGTGCTGGGCCTGCTGGCGCCCGAGGCCTACCGATTCGTCTTCACGCCGGCCGTCATCGGCAGCCTGAACAGCATAGCCTGGTGGGCGGTGATGCTCTTCGTGTGGATCGCCGGCATCGAGCTCGACCTGTCGCAGGCCTGGCGGCACCGGCGCGAAAGCGGCATCACCGCCGGCCTGGCGCTGGGCATGCCGCTGCTCTTCGGCGGTGGCGCGGCCGTCGCGATGCTGGCCACGCCCGGCTGGGTCGGCGAACGGGCGCTGAGCTGGCAGTTCGTGCTCGGCGTGGGCATGTCCTGCGCCGTGACCGCGCTGCCGATCCTGATCCTGTTCATGGAAAAGCTGGACATCCTGCGGCGGCCCATCGGCCAGCGCATCCTGCGCTACGCCAGCCTCGACGACATTGCCATCTGGGGCGTGCTGGCACTGATCCTGATGGACTGGCAGCGCGTCGGCAAGCAGGCCTTCTTCCTGGCCGCCTTCGGCCTCGTCGGCTACGCCTTGCGCCAGCTGATGGTGCGGATCCCGGAACGCGACCGCTGGTACGCCGGGCTGATCTGGCTGGCCGCGTGCGGCCTGGGCGCCGACTGGTCGGGCCTGCACTACATGGTCGGCGCCTTCCTGGCCGGTGCCATCATGGACAGCGACTGGTTCGACCAGAAGCAGATGGACGCGCTGCGCCACCATGTGTTGCTGGTGGTGATGCCGGTCTTCTTCCTGAGCACCGGGCTGCGCACCAACTGGGCCATCGGCGGCTACGCGGTGTTCATCGCGGCGGCCTGGCTGCTGCTGGCCAGCGTGGTCGGCAAGCTGATCGGCGTCCACCTCGCTGGCCGCCTGCTGGGCTGGGCCCGCGGCGAGGCCAGCCTGATCGGCTGGCTGTTGCAGACCAAGGCGCTGATCATGATCATCTTCGCCAATGTGCTGCTCGACAAACAGCTGATCACCAACGCCACCTTCACCGCCTTGCTGCTGATGGCGGTGGGCAGCACCATGCTGACGGTGCCCATCGTGTCGCCGATGCTGGCGAGGCTGAAGGCGCTGCTGGGCAAGTCCAGCTGAGGGCGCCGGGCCCGGGTGCAGCGGTGCCTGTAAGAGCCGGTTACATTGGCAGGACAGGGCGCACGCCGCGCCCTTTCGCGATGGCCCGCGCGACCCCAGGCGGCGTCCCGCTCGGTGCTCCCATTCATCCCCTACGGACAGGTGCAATGCGTTATTTGCTCGGTTTTCTGACGGTTTTGGCGAGTCTGTCGGCCCACGCCGCCGACCCTTTCGACGACAAGTTCCGTCAGCTCGACGAACTGTTGCCGACGCCCAATGTCTACCGCACCGCATCCGGCGCACCCGGTCATGCCTACTGGCAGCAGCGCGCCGATTACGTGATCCGGGCCAGCCTCGACGAGAACAAGCACCAGATCACCGGCAGCGAAAAAATCACCTACCAGAACAATTCGCCCGACACGTTGAATTACCTGTGGCTGCAGGTCGACCAGAACCACTACCGGCCCGACGCCGAATCGCGTTCGGCCGCCGCCATCATGAACAAGGAGGCCTGGATCAGCCCGCGCGAAGGCCCTGAAGGCAGCGATGGCAGCAACGTCAAGTTCGACCTCATCCGCAGCGTGATCGACGGCCGCAGCTTCGACGGCGGCATGCAGGTCAGCAATGTCGCGGCCGGCGGCAAGCCGCTGAAATTCACCGTCAACAAGACGATGATGCGCATCGACCTGCCGGCGCCGCTGAAGTCGGGCGAGCGCTTCGTGCTGACGCTGGACTGGAAATACACGATCAGCGAACAGAAAGTGCTGGGTGGCCGTTCGGGGGTCGAGTTCTTCGAGGGCAGCAAGAACGCGCTCTACGAAATTGCCCAGTGGTTCCCGCGCATGGCCGCCTACTACGACGCCAAGGGCTGGCAGCACAAGCAGTTCCTGGGTTCCGGCGAATTCACGCTGGAATTCGGCGATTACGACGTCAGCCTGACAGTGCCCGCCGACCACGTGGTGGCCGCCACCGGCGAATTGCAGAATGCCGACGAGGTCTTGTCGGCTGTCCAGCGAGAACGCCTCAAGCAGGCCCGCAGCGCCAGCCAGCCGGTCTTGATCGTGACCCCGGACGAAGCCGAATTGGCCGAGAAATCGCGCAGCGACCGACAGAAAACCTGGCGTTTCAAGGCCGCCAATGTGCGCGACTTCGCTTTCGCGTCCAGCCGCAAATTCATCTGGGACGCGCAGGGCTACAAGAAGGACAAGACCGACACGCTGGCGATGTCCTTCTACCCGAAGGAAGGCAACCCGCTGTGGGGTCAGTTCAGCACCCAGGCGGTGATCCACACCATCGAGCAGTACAACCGCTACAGCCTCGATTACCCGTATCCGGTGGCGATCTCGGTGAACGGTCCGGTCGGCGGCATGGAATACCCGATGATCTGCTTCAACGGGCCGCGCCCGGTGAAGGACAAGAAGACCGGCGAGCTGAGCTATTCGAAGGGCGCCAAGTACGGCCTGATCTCGGTGATCATCCACGAGGTCGGCCACAACTATTACCCGATGATCATCAATTCCGATGAGCGTCAATGGACCTGGATGGACGAGGGTCTGAACACCTTCGTGCAGTCGATCGCCGAACGCGCCTGGGAAGAAAAGTACCCTTCCGGCCGCGGCGACCCGCGCAAGATCGTGGATTACATGCGCAGTCGCAATCAGGTGCCGATCATGACCAATTCCGAATCGCTGCTGCAATTCGGACCCAATGCCTACGCCAAGCCGGCTGCAGCGCTGACCATCCTGCGTGAAACCGTGATGGGCCGCGAACTGTTCGACTTCGCTTTCCGTGAATACGCCAGTCGCTGGAAGTTCAAGCGCCCGACGCCGGCCGACTTTTTCCGCACCATGGAAGACGCTTCGGGCGTCGATCTGGACTGGTTCTGGCGCGGCTGGTTCTACACCACCGACATGGTCGACATCAGCATCGACAGCGTCGCCGAATTCACCATCAGCAGCAAGAACCCGGACATCGAAAAGGCGCTGAAGAAAGCCCGCGTCGACAGCGAGCCCGTTTTCCTGGGCGAATTGCGCGACCGCAGCGATGCCAAGCGACTGACCGCCCACCCGGAGCTGAAGGACTTCTACAACGAGAACGGCGATTTCACGGTCACCAACAAGGACCGCAACAAGTACAACGAGACGCTGGAAACCCTGGAACCCTGGGAAAAGGCCCTGCTGGCCAGCGGCAAGCGGCTGTACCTGGTTGATTTCTCCAATCTGGGCGGGCTGGTGATGCCGCTGATCCTCGAGATCGAAACCAAGAGCGGCGCCAAGACCGTCGAGCGCATCCCGGCCGAAATCTGGCGTTATTCGCCGAAGAAGATCACCAAGCTGATCGTCTCCGACGAGCCCATCGTCAGCATCACGCAGGACCCGTACTGGGAAACCGCCGACACCGACATGAGCAACAACAGCTGGCCGCGCAAGCTCGTGCCGACCCGGCTCGAGCTGTTCAAGACCAACCGCGAACGCGGTGAGAACCTGATGCGCGACATGAAGATCCCGCTCAAGGATGTCAAGAAGGACGCCGAGGCCGACGCCAAAGCCGACGCCAAGTGAGCGCGCCGAACCGGCCGCCAGCGATGGCGCCGGTGGTGCCGCGGCGGGCCGGGCGCCGCCGGTTCCTGCTGGCGGCTGGTCTGCTCGGCCTGCGCCACGAGGCGCAGGCCCATGACTTTCATGCCGCGCTCTGCGACATCCAGTTCAACGCGCGCAGCGGCAACACGGAAATCGTGCAGTCCTATCCGATGCACGACATCGAAGCCGCTTTCTGGCTGATGAACGGCCGGCACTTCGACGCCGCCAAGCCCGCCGACGAGGCCGCCTTGCGCGCCTATTTCGACAAGACCTTCGTCATCGAGCTGGCCGGTCCGGCGCGCCAGCCGATACGCTGGGTCGGCATCGCGGTGGACGCCGATACGCTGACCGTGTACCAGGAGCTGGTCAAGACGCGGCTGCCCGCAGCCAGCCGTCTGCGAGTGAGCGTGATGCAGGATTTTTTCCCCGATTACGTCAGCACCGTCAACCTGCGGCTCGACGGCCCGGTGCGCACGCTGCTGTTCAACCGCAAGAACCCGCTGCAGCCGCTGCTGTGATCGGCAACGGCAACCCCGGGTAGTCCTGGACAGCGCCAGCCAGCCTGCAGTTCGATACTGGCCGAAGGCTTTTCCACCTGCATCCTGGAGACTGTCCATGACCATCACCCTGCGCCGCCTGCTCGTCGGCACCGCCTTGACCTTGGCCGCCGGCACGTTGCTGGCCCAGGCCAGCGGGCTGACCCGCACCCTGGTCGGCCGCGCCGACGTCTCCGTGCCGGGTCGCGAGGCCGTGGTCGCCCGCGTCGAAGTCGCCCCTGGCGCCAAGGCCGGTCGCCACACCCACCCCGGTGACGAGATCAGCTACGTGGTGGAAGGCGAAGCCACGCTGCTGATCGATGGCCAGGCGCCGCGCCAGGTCAACGCCGGCGAGAGCTTCGTCATCCCGGCCGGCGTCGTCCACGACGCGCACAACAACGGCAGTTCGCCGATCAAGCTGATCGGCGTCTACGTCGTCGAAAAGGGCAAACCGCTGGCGACGCCGGCGCCTTGAGTCCAGCGACGGCCGCAGGCTTCAAGCCTGCCGGCGGCGCCGCAGCAGGCGCAGGCCCAACAGGCCCAGCGCCAGCAGGCCGGCGCTGGCCGGTTCGGGAACCGGCGCCGAGTTGAAGGACCAGCTCAGCACATCCTGGGTGCCGTAGGCGCCGCCGTTGCCGGCGCCGAAACCGACATAGGCCTGCGAACCCACGTTCGCAAAGACATCCACCGTCGTGGCCATGATCGGGCTCAGCGGCTTGACGGCGCTGGTCGCCAGGTAGACGCTGAGCTGCGTGGTGAGCGGGTTGTAGTCGATCCAGGCGTATTCGTCCTGGTTGTAGAAAGCGCCCTCGGTGCCGCTGTAGTAGCCGGGGGGCTGGAAGGGGATGCCCAGGGCGGCCGGGTCGGTGCCGCCGGTGATCACGCCGATCAGGTTCGGATCGCGCCCGCGGAAGACCACGGCCACGCTGGGCGCCAGACCCACGTAGCCCAGGCCCTGGCCGGCGCCGCCCAGGGCGCTGGCGCCCGCCGCGTCGTTATGCAGCAGGAAGCTGAAGCCGTCGGTCGGGTCGCTGGCCGAGGTGCTCACCTTGAAGTGGAAGGCGGTGCTGAAGCCCATGCCCGCGTCGAAAGGCACCGCGGCGCTGAGGAAGGCCGTGCCGGCCTGGGTGTCCACGTTGGGCACCAGCCGCAGCACGTCGACTTCCTGCGCCGCGTTGCCGTTCAAGGTCAAGCCGGCAAGGCTGGAAAAGTCGCTGTAGTTGGCGGTGGTGGCGGCCGCCGGAGCGGCCGCCAGAACCAGCAGCCAGGCCGCCCGTGAAGAGACGCTCATGTCGATTCCTCCCAATGCATTCGACGGCCCGCGGGCCGACCCGCTGCGCGGCGCCGGACGGGGCGCGCAGCCATTCCAGTGTGCGCCTTCGCCCGGCGCCAGGGCCCCCGCGCCCAGGGGGGTACGAACGCCGCTGACCGAGCGCACAGTGGGCGTGGATGGCGAAGGCGGGTTCGCGGCCAGGCGATGGCCCACGCGGTGTCGCCGGTTCAGCAAACGCGGTGGCGGGTTTTGTCAACGACAGCCACGGCATCCCCGGCGCCTCCTACGCGCACCAGCTGATCAGCCAGGACCAGGCCGGCCTGCAGGTCGACAACCAGGTCTTGATCCGCTTTGCTGCACCGGTGCTCGGCTTTGCCTTCATCAGCAACGTCATGAACCCGCCGCTGGGCGACCCGATCAATCCGCACGACTGGCCGGTTGCCGGGATGGCGCTGCTGACCTTGACCAGCAGCAGCGGCGAGGTGTTCGATCTGAGCAGCCCGCTGTTTTCGAACTACGGTTCCGACCCGACGGTGACCGTGCCTTACGGCTTCAACGGCATCATGGCCACGGTGGCTTTCACCTCGGTGACGCTCAGCGTCACGCAGGGCGAGAACCTGCAGCTGACGCAGTTCAGCCTGGCGGCGGTACCCGAGCCGGCCAGCCTGCTGCTGTGGCTGGCCGGGTTGGGCCTGCTGGGCCTGGGCGCTCGCCGCAGGGCAGCCTGAGTCACCGGGGCCGCCGAAGCGCCTGTCGGCCAGGGTCAGCGGCTTTCGGCAGGCTGGATACGGCCCTCAGGCCGACCAGCCCAGCCAGGCCAGCGCCGCCAGCGGTGCGGTGTCGGCGCGCAGCACGCGGGTGCCCATCGTCGTTGGCAGGAAGCCGGCGCGGCGGGCGGCGGCTTCCTCGTCGGGGGCTAAGCCGCCTTCGGGGCCGTTCAGCGTGAGGACGCGGCGGGCCGTGGCGGCCGCGGCGCGCTGCGGCAGCGGCTGGGCGTCGGCCTGCAGGCTGAGCAGCAGGCGCAGGCTGTCGCCGCTTGCGGCTTCGCGGCCCAGCCCGGCCAGCCAGTCGCCCAGGGCCATCACCGGCGCGACCATCGGCACCCGCGCCCGCCCGCACTGTTCGCAGGCCGCCTCGGCGACGGCCTGCCAGTGGGCGCGCTTCTTGTCGGCGCGCTCGCCCGCCAGGCGCAGCACCGAGCGTTCGGTGTGCAGCGGCTGGATGCTGGCCACGCCCAGCTCGGTGGCCTTCTCCACCACCGCGTCCATGCGCTCGTTGGCCGGCATGCCCAGCGCCACCGTGATGTGCAGTGGCAGTTCGGTCGACACGGCCAGCGGCTGCCCCAGCCGCACGCGGACCTCGCTGCGGCCCACCGCCAGCACCTCGGCCGGCCAATCGCAGCCCTCGCCGTCGAACAGGTGCAGCGTGTCGCCCGGTTGCACCCGCCGCACCTGGGCGTGGCGCGCTGGGCCTGGCGGCAGCGCCAAGTCCACGCCGCTGGCCAGCGGCAGGTCGACGAAGAGTCGCATCGTCAGGCGGCTTGCAGCATTGATTCGACGGCCAGCGCCACGCCGGCCAGCGCAGCGTCGTGGCCCGCCGGCGCCGCCAGCATCAGGCCCACCGGCAGGCTGCCTGCGCTGTGGCAGGGCAGGCTGAAAGCGCAGCCGTCGAGGAAGTTGATCGGGAAGGTGTTGCGCAGCAGCAGGCCATTGGCCTTGAAGAAGGCCTCGTCGCTGACCAACAGGTCGGCGATGGCCGGCGCGGTGATCGGCGTGGTCGGGCAGATCAGTGCGTCGAAGCCGGCCAGGCGTTGCTCGACGCGGCCTATCCAGTCGTGCCGCCGCTGCACCATCGTGAGGTAGTCGGCTGCACTGACGCCTTCGCCCAGCGCCACGCGCAGGGCCACGCGCGGGTCGAAGCGCTCGCGCTGGGTCTGCATCGCCCGCCGGTGCGTGGCCCAGGCCTCGACCGCCGAAAAGCCGCCGGGCGCGTTGATCTGCGCGATCTCGTCCAGCTCGCTCAGCGCCAGCGGCACCAGCTGCGCGCCGGCCTCCGACAGGCGGCTCAGCGTGCGTTCGAAGGCGCTGGCCACGTCGGGCGCCAGCGCGTCCAGCAACAGGGTCTGCGGCAGCGCCAGGCGCAGGCCGCGCACGCTGCGGGCGGTGACGGCCAGCGGCGCACCGGCCAGCACGCCGTCGACGATCAGGCAGTCGTCGACGCAGCGCGACATCGAACAGACCGTGTCCAGCGTGAAGCTCAGCGGGAAGGCGCCGGCGGTGGGTGTGCGGGACTGCGTGTTCTTGAAGCCGACCAGGCCGCACAGCGCGGCCGGCACACGGATCGAGCCGCCGGTGTCCGAGCCCAGACCGGCCACCGCCAGCCCCAGCGCCACCGAGACCGCCGCACCCGACGAGGAACCGCCGGGCACGCGCGCGACCACGGCGTCGGCGGGGTTGCGCGGCGTGCCGTGGTGCGGATTGATGCCGACGCCCGAGAAGGCGAACTCGCTCATGTTGGTCAGGCCGGTGAGGGCCGCACCGGCGGCGCGCAGGCGGGCCACCGCCGGCGCGTCGTGCTCGGCCGCCGGCTCGCCGGCGCGCAGCACCGAACCGGCCATCGTGGTCCGGCCGGCGATGTCGTAGAGATCCTTCACCGACACCGGCAGGCCGGCCAGCGCAGCCAGCGGCTGGCCGGCGGCCAGCGCCGCGTCGGCCGCGTGCGCGGCAGCGCGCGCGCTGTCGGCGAACCGCTCGGTGTAGACGTGGGCGGCGGCCGGCCCGGTGGACGCCACCAGCACGCGCTCGATCAGCGCGGCGTGGCTGCCCGGTGTGTTCAGCGCCGCGCGAAGGGCGCGGATCGGGGGCAGTCGGAGGTCCGGGTGCAGGTCATTCGGCATGGGCGCCCCGGGCGGCTGTCACTCCACCGCCTTGACCATGTCCTCGACCACCTTCTTCGCGTCGCCGAACACCATCATGGTCTTGTCCATGTAGAACAGCTCGTTGTCCAGACCGGCGTAGCCGCTGGCCATCGAACGCTTGTTCACGATGATGGTCTTGGCCTTGTAGGCTTCCAGGATGGGCATGCCGTAGATCGCGCTGCCCTTGACGTGCGCGGCCGGGTTCACCACGTCGTTGGCGCCCAGGATGATGGCCACGTCGACCTGGCCGAATTCCCCGTTGATGTCTTCCATCTCGAAGACCTGGTCGTAGGGCACCTCGGCCTCGGCCAGCAGCACGTTCATGTGGCCGGGCATGCGGCCGGCCACCGGGTGGATGGCGTATTTGACGCTGATGCCCTTGGCGGTCAGCTTGGCGGCCAGTTCCTTCACCGCATGCTGCGCGCGGGCCACGGCCAGGCCGTAGCCGGGCACGATGACCACGGTTTCCGCGTTGCCCAGCACGAACGCCGCGTCGTCGGCGCTGCCGCTCTTGACGTTGCGCTTCGGCGCGCTGCCAGCGGCAGCCGCCGGGCCGGTATCGCCGCCGAAGCCGCCGCCGATGACGTTGAAGAACGAGCGGTTCATGGCCTTGCACATGATGTAGCTCAGGATCGCGCCCGAACTGCCCACCAGACTGCCGGCGATGATCAGCATCGCGTTGTTCAGGCTGAAGCCGATGCCCGCTGCCGCCCAGCCGCTGTAGCTGTTCAGCATCGAGACGACCACCGGCATGTCGGCGCCGCCGATCGGGATGATCAGCGTCACGCCGAGCACGAAGCCGAGCAGGATGACGATCACGAAGGCGTGCTGGTATCCCGACAGGAAGAACACCGTGCAAGCCCACAGCACCAGCAGGCCCAGCACCAGGTTGACCTTGTGCTGCCCCTTGAAGGTCACCGGCGCGCCCTGGAACAGGCGGAACTTGTACTTGCCGCTGAGCTTGCCGAAGGCGATGACCGAGCCGGTGAAGGTGACCGCCCCGATGAAGGCGCCCAAAGCCAGCTCGATGCGGTTGCCGCCCGGGATCTCGCCGCCCTTGGGCGCGATCGAGAAGGCCCAGGGCTCGACCACCGCGGCCACCGCGATGAAGACGGCCGCCAGGCCGATCATGCTGTGGAAGAAGGCGACCAGTTCCGGCATCTTGGTCATCTCGACGCGCTTGGCCATCACCGCACCGATGCCGCCGCCGACGACCAGGCCAACGACGACCCAGACCATGCCCTGGGCGCGGGTCTGGCCCATTTCGCCCGACAGCTTGACGATCAGCGCGGCCGTGGTCAGCACGGCGATGGTCATGCCGACCATGCCGAAGAAGTTGCCGCGTATCGACGTGGTCGGGTGGCTCAGGCCCTTCAGCGCCTGGATGAAGCAGACGCTGGCGACCAGGTAGAGCAGGGTGACGAGGTTCAGGCTCATGCGAGTTTCCCATCCTGTGCAGCGGCTTGTTCAGCCTTCGTGGCCAAGCGCGTTTGGGTATAGCCGGTGGCCAGGGCGCCGGCACCGATGGCCAGCCAGACGCGGTAGTCGCTGCCCACGCCCAGCGCTTCCAGCAGCCAGACCAGCGGGATGGAAACGGCCAGGAAGACCGTCACCGGCAGCCAGAGTTGGGGCTTGAGCTGGGGGTTCATTTCGCACCTTCCTTGCCGTCCTTGGCGATGGGCTTCTTGTCCTTCTTCTTGAACATTTCCAGCATCCGTCGCGTGACCAGGAAGCCGCCGAAGACGTTCACCGCGGCCAGCGCCACGGCCATCACGCCCATGGTCTTGCCCAGGGTGGTTTCGGTCAGCGCCGCGGCCAGCATGGCGCCGACGATGACGATGGCCGAGATGGCGTTGGTCACCGCCATCAGCGGCGTGTGCAGCGCGGGTGTGACGGTCCAGACCACGTGGTAACCCACGTAGATGGCGAGCACGAAGATGATGAGGTTGGTGATGGTGGGGCTGACGATGTCCATGTCCGGGTTCCCTTATTTGCGCTTCACTTCGCCGCTCTGCGTCATCAGGCAGGCGACCACGATGTCGTCGTCCAGCGGCACGACGAAACCGCTGTCCTTGGGCAACACCAGCTTCAGGAAGTCGAGCACGTTGCGCGCGTAGAGGCTGGATGAATCGGCCGCCACCAGCGCCGGGATGTTGGTCTCGCCGATCAGTGTCACGCCGTGCTTGACGACGGTCTTGCCGGCTTCGGTCAGCGGGCAGTTGCCGCCGGCCGGCGCGGCCATGTCGACGATCACCGAGCCCGGCTTCATGCTCTTCACCATCTCTTCGGTGATCAGCACGGGCGCCGCGCGGCCCGGGATCAGCGCGGTGCTGATCACGATGTCGGCGGCTGCCACGCGCTTGGCGACTTCGACCTTCTGGCGCGCCATCCAGCTGGCCGGCATCGGCTTGGCGTAGCCGCCGACGCCGACGGCGGCTTCCTTTTCTTCGTCGGTCTCGTAGGCCACGTCGATGAATTTGGCGCCCAGCGATTCGACCTGCTCCTTGACCGAAGGCCGCACGTCGGAGGCCTCGATCACCGCGCCCAGCCGCTTGGCCGTGGCGATGGCCTGCAGGCCGGCCACGCCGACGCCCAGGATCACGATGCGCGCGGCCTTGATGGTGCCGGCGGCGGTCATCAGCATCGGGAACAGGCGCTGGTACTTGTCGGCGGCCATCATCACGGCCTTGTAGCCGGCGATGTTGGCCTGGCTCGACAGCACGTCCATGCTCTGCGCCCGCGTCGTGCGCGGCGCGGCTTCCAGCGCAAAACTGGTCAGGCCGGCGGCTGCCAGACGGGCCAGGTTGTCGGCATCGAAGGGATTCAGCAGGCCGACCAGCGCGGTGCCCGGCTTCATCAGGCCGAGCTCGTCGACATCGGCGTCGCTGCGCGGGCTGCGCACCTTCAGCACCAGTTCACAGGCAAAGGCACCGACGCGGTCGGTGATCTCGGCGCCGGCGGCCACATAGGCCTCGTCGGGCGCACTGGCGGCGACACCCGCGCCTTGCTGGACGCGCACTGTGTGGCCTTGGGCCTTGAGTTTCTTGGCCGTCTCGGGCGTGACCGCTACGCGGGTCTCGCCGGCTGCGGTTTCCAACGGAACGCCGATGAGCATGAAATCCTCCTCGCCCTTGTCATTTTTGGGCGATGGAAGCTAACACAAACGCCGCGCATATCGGCGGGCGGCCGGCCCTACCTAGAATCCACGCCGATGCTTGCCGCCGATCCGCCCCAGTCCACGCCCCTGCCCACCTCGTGCGATGTGCTCGTCGTCGGTGCCGGCCCGGCCGGCAGTGCCTGCGCCCAGTGGCTGGCGGCGCGCGGCCAGCAGGTGCTGCTGGTCGACCAGCACGACTTCCCGCGTGACAAGGTCTGCGGCGACGGCCTGATCCCCGACACCCACGCCGCGCTGCAGCGCCTGGGCGTGCTCGACGAGGTGAAGTCGCTGGCCACGCCGGTGACCGACGTGCGCTTCGTCGGCCCGCGCGGCGGCCATGTCGACGTGCCCGGCACGCTGTGCGTGCTGCCGCGCAAGGTGCTCGACCACGTGCTGGTGCGCGCCGCCCAGCGCGCCGGTGCGCAACTGCTGACGCCCTTGCGTTTCGAGGCCGTCATCGAAACCGATGGCCGCGTCTCGGGCGCCCGTTTCAAGACCACCGCAGGGACGCATGACATCAGCGCCCGCTGGGTCGTGCTGGCCACCGGCGCGGTGCCACAGGCGCTGATCGCCGCCGGCCTGTGCGACCGCCGCACGCCCAGCGGCGTGGCGCTGCGCGGCTACGTGAAGAACGAGGCGCTGGCCGCGCGCCAGCCGGAACGCACGCGGCAGCTGCATATGGTCTGGCACCCGCGGCTGCGCGGGGGCTATGGCTGGATCTTCCCGGCCCCCGGGGGGCTGTTCAACATCGGCGCCGGCATGACCGGCAGCCACCTGCCGCAGAAGAACGGCAAGGCCCGCATGCAGGACCTCAACCTGCGGCAGATGTTCGACGCCTTCTGCGAGGTCTACCCGCCGGCCGCCGAACTGATGCAGGGCGGTGAACTGCAGGGCGACATCAAGGGCGCGCCGCTGCGCTGCTCGCTGGTCGGCGGGCGCTGGTCGCGCCCCGGCCTGCTGGCCACCGGCGAGGCCGTGGGCAGCACCTATGCCTTCAGCGGCGAGGGCATCGGCAAGGCCATGGAAACCGGCATCCTCGCCGCCGAGGCCTTGCTGCTGGACGCGGCGGCGCCCGACGCCGATGTGCAGCAGCGCTACGCTGCCGCGCTGCGCGTCCTGAAGCCCAAGTTCGACCTCTACGAAACCGCCAGCCGGGTCAACCACCACCCGTGGATCGCCGACCTGGTGGTCTGGCGCGCGCGCCGCAGTGCCAGCATCCGCCGCCGCCTGACCGGCGTGCTGGAAGAAACCCAGAACCCCGGCCGTCTCTTCACGCTGCGCGGCGTGACCAAGCTGCTGTTCGAATGAAACGGCTGCAACCCCCCTTGTTGACCTTGTATTCCCTGGAGCCTCGATGACCCTGCCCGCGTTTGCTTTCCGATCGTTGACCGCCACCGTGCTGCTGGCTGCCGGGGTGCTGGCCGCCTGCGGCGGTGGCGGCGGCAGCGCGGGCGACAGTGCCACGGCCACACCGCAAACCCCGGCTTGCGTGGCCGCCGGGCCGGTGTCGCCGCCTGCTGCAGGCCCGTTGGACCCCCAGGTGACGGTGACCTTCTCCAACGGGCTGGGCGTCAACGGCACGGTGGTCCTCACGCTGAACCGCACTCAGGCCCCGGTGACGGTGGCGAATTTCCTGAGCTACGTGAACAGCGGTTTCTACAACTGCACCATCATCCACCGCTATGCGCCGGGCTTCGTCGCGCAGGGCGGCGCCTATGCCAGCCCGGTGACTGTGGGGGGCGCGCTGCCGGTGGCCAAGGCGACGGGCAGCCCCATCGTCCTGGAAGACAACAAGGGCTTGTCCAATGCCCGTCTGACCATCGCCATGGCCCGCACGACGGCGCCGGACTCTGCGAACTCGCAGTTCTTCTTCAATCTGGTCAACAACACCAGCCTGGACGCCACGACGACCACCCGTGGCTATGCCGTCTTCGGCAGCGTCACCAGCGGAAGCGCCGTCATCGACGCCATGAGCACAGCGCCTTGCACCGCTTGGTCGGCCTTGGCCTTCGCCGGCGAATGCGTGCCCAGCCCGAATGTGGTGTTGATGTCGGCGGTCCAGACCCGCTGAGCCGTCCCCGCCATGTGCCAGCTGCTGGGCATGAACGCCAACACGCCGACCGACGTGATGTTCAGCTTCACCGGTCTGGCCACGCGCGCCGCCGAGCACCAGGACGGCTTCGGCATCGCCTTCTTCGAGGACCGCGGCCTGCGCCACTTCATCGATCCGGTCAGTGCGCTGCATTCGCCGGTGGCCGAGATGGTCAGGCGCTATCCGATCCGCAGCGAGGTCGTCATCGCCCACATCCGCAAGGCCACCGTGGGTGAAGTGGCGCTGCAGAACTGTCACCCCTTCGTTCGCGAACTGTGGGGCCGCTACTGGGTCTTCGCGCACAACGGAGACCTGAAGGACTACGCGCCGCGGCTGCACGGCGCCTACCGCCCGGTGGGCGGCACCGACAGCGAACGCGCCTTCTGCTGGCTGATGCAGGAACTGGCCAAGGCCCACGCCAGCGTGCCCAGCGTCGACGAGCTGAGTTGCACGCTGCGCGAGCTGCTGCCGCAGCCGGCGGCGCACGGCACCTTCAACATGCTGCTGTCCAACGGCCAGGCGTTGTGGGCGCACGGCACCAGCCAGCTGTATTCGGTCGAACGTCGCCATCCCTTCGTGACCACCCGGCTGGCCGACGAAGACCTGAGCATCGACTTCGCCGCCCACACCACGCCGCAAGACCGCGTGGCCCTGGTCGCGACTCAGCCGCTGACCCGCGACGAGGACTGGCAGGCCTTCGCGCCGGGCGAATTGCGGGTCTTCAGGCAAGGCCAGCGCGCGCCTTAGTCCGCGCCTGCTGGGGCGCCCACCCGCCGGATCCGCGCCCTCGCGCAGCGGCGACCCGGATCGCCCGCCCTGCCAGCCTGCCTTCCCTCCGAGGGGGGTGCTGGGAGGGCCCACTCCAGCGGGATTCTTTTCGACCCGCTGCTGCGCCAATCTTCCGCCGCCAGAAGACCTCGCCCCGCCTGTTGACCGATCCGCGAAGCCGGCCGGTCCGTGCGAGCCGGGCCAGCACAGGGGGGAAGCCGCCATGCGATCAATCAGTTCATGGATCCGTTTGGGCCGGGGGCAGCGAGCCACTGCCTGGGGCGTTGCCTGGGCCGCGGCGGTGCTGCTCGCGGCTTGCAGCGGCGCCGGCAGCAACGGCGACAGCGGGCCCGCAACGGCGCCAGCCGATGGCCCCGAACTGGGCGTGCAGCCTGCGGCGGCGGGTGGCGGCACTGGCACTGGCGGTCAGGGCGAATCCGTCTACACCGAGGCGGGCAAGCTGATCCGCGGCGACGAATCACTGGTCGCGCTGGGCGACGAGATGTTCGGCGACCGGGTCGACCTCTACAGCGGCGGCCTCGAATTCGTGCAGGCCGATGTGAGCGTGTCCGGCAACAGCCCCCTGCCGGTGGCTGTCGGGCGGCGCCACACCGTGCCGGTCAGCCTGGGCTCGGGCGCCGTGGGTTCGCAGACAGCCGGCCACTTCGGCGACTGGGAGCTGGAGATTCCCCGTTTGCAAGGTGTCTTCGCCAACCTGACCACGGCCTGGACGGTGGGCGGCTGGTCGGGCGACCAGGCCTTGCAGCGCTGCAGCCGCTTCGGCCCGCCGCCGGTGATGACCGGCCCCCTCGGCAGCGCCTTCAATCCCGACGAATACTGGCACGGCAGTTTCCTCTACGTGCCGGGCTCGGGCACCCAGGAAATCCTGATCCGCAACGTCGCCGCGCCGGCCCCCAGCGACGGCGCCGCCTACCCGCTGAACACGAAGAATGGCTGGGTCTTCCGCTGCCTGCCGGCATTGGCCAATGCGGCCGGCGAAGGCTTCGTCGCGGTGGCGCCGGACGGCACCCAATACCGCTTCGACTGGCTGGTGTCGCGGCCCTACACATCCATCGTCAAGGGCACTCAAGCCGTCCTGGCGCAGTCCGTGACGCGGGCCATCGCCCCGCAGCCAGGCGCCGGCGTCATCGCCGATTCCTACGCCGGCGGCTACATGTTGCAGCGCAAGGAAGTCTGGATCCTGCCGACGCAGATCACCGACCGCCACGGCAACACGGTCAACTACACCTACAGCAGCAGCAACCCCTGGCAACTGCTGTCCATCCAGGGCAGCGACGCCCCGGGCAACCCCCGAGTCCTGAATTTCAGCTACGACGGCAGCAGCAGCCGCATCACCCGCGTCAGCCAAGGCAACCGGTCCTGGTCCTACGGCTACCGCAGCACCAGCGGCGGCTATGTCTTGTCGAGCCTGACGCTGCCGGACGGCAGCGCCTGGTCGTTCAGGCTCGATGCCCTGACCTACGGCGCTGACCTGGCCTGGGCACCAGCCGATACCTGCGACGGCTGGAATCAGCTCAACACCACGCCCCACAGCGGCACCATGACCAGCCCGTCGGGGGCCACCGGCACCTTCGTCGTGGCAGCCACCCCGCACGGCCGATCCGATGTGCCCTACGAATGCCGCGGCGACGACGGCGTCGGCCATGGGGTGGTCGGCTACGCCGCCTACACCGACCGTTTCTCGATCACCAGCAAGACCATCGCAGGCCCGGGGCTGCCGGTGAACAAGACCTGGACGTATGCCTACGGACCGGCCAACGCCAGCTTTTCGCCGTGCAACGGCTGCGCCACGACGAAGACCGTCATGGTCACCAGCCCGGAGGCCAGCGTCACCCGCTACACCTTCGGCAACCGCTTCCGGCAGACCGAAGGCCAGCTGCAGCTGACCGAGGAAGGCTGGGACGGCAGCAGCGCCTTGCGCACCACCGTGCGTCAGTACCGCAGCCCTGCGGCGGGTCCGTATCCCGATCCGGTGGGCTACAGCACCCAGCGGCGCGGCAATGGCGAACTCGCCGCCCGCCATGCGCCTGAAAACTACAAGGCCATCGTCGTGCAGGGCGTGGCCTTCGTCACCCAGAGCAACGCCTTCGACGCCCAGGCCCGACCCGTCAACGTGGCGCGCTCCAGCACCCTGGGCGACATCCGCACCGACCTGACGAGTTACGACGACAACCTGAGCCGCTGGGTGCTGGGGCAGGTAGCGGGTGTCACCAACGCCGAGAGCGGGCAGGTGGTGGAGCAGAATTTCTACGACCCGGCCACCGCCGACGTGCAGGCCAAATACAGCTTCGGGCGCTACCTGGGCAGCTTCAGCTACTGGAGCGATGGCACGCTGCGCAGCCGCAGCGATTCCCTGGGTCAGGCGACGTACTTCAACAACTACCTGCGCGGTCTGGCACAAAGCGTCAATTACGCCGACGGCAGCAGCGAGAGCGCCGTCATCGATTTCTACGGTTCCATCACCGCGGTCACCAATGCAGCCGGCTCCACCACCGGCTACGCCTACGACAGCCTGGGGCGCCTGGTGCAGATCACGCCGCCCGGTGGCGACCCGGTCGCCTACAACCCGACCACGCTGGCCTACGAGCAGGTCGGGTACGACGAGTTCGGCCTGGCTGCCGGGCACTGGCGGCAAACCATCGCCACCGGCAACGCACGGACCGTGCGTTATCTGGATGCCCAATGGCGCCCGCTGATGACCCGCACCTGGGACCTGGCCAACGAAGCGGGCACCCGGCGTGTGGTGCAAGTGCGCCACGACCGGCAGGGCCGCAAGGTCTTCGAGAGTTACCCGCAGCGTGACATCGGCTCGGTCTTCACCGATGGGCCGGGCACGACCACGCGCCTGGACGCCCTGGGCCGGGTGGTTCAGCAGTCGCAGACCAGCGAGCAGGGAACGCTGAGCACCAGCACCTACTACCTGCCGAACTTCCAGCGCCTGACGCTGAACCCCCGCTACCAGCGGACACTGGAAACTTTCCAGGCCTTCGACAACCCGGCTGAAGCCAGTTTGCGGCATGCCGACCTGCCGGAAGGTGTCGCGCTGGACATCGCCCGCGACCGCTACGGCAAGGCGCTGTCCATCACCCGCAGCGGTGGCGGCCAGAGTGCCACCCGGCGCTACGTCTACGACGCCTGGCAGCGCCTGTGCAAGACGATCGAACCGGAGACCGGTGCGACGGTACAAGCCTACATCGGGCACAGCACCAACCTGGCCTGGAAGGCCAGCGGTCAGGGTGCTGGCAACCCGGCGGCCTGTGATGAAGGCGGCGTGGCTGCGTCCGCGAGGGTCAGCCACGTCTATGACGCCCGCAACCGCCTGATCGGCACCAGCTACGGCGATGGCAGCCCGGCCATCGCGCGCAGCTACACCCCCGACGGCCTGCTCAGCCAGATCGGTTCAGGCGGCTACACCTGGGCCTACGTCTACAACCGGCGCCGCCTGCTGGCCCAGGAACAACTGGCGTGGCCGGGCGTCGGCGTCGGCGCGGGCTGGAACTTCAGCTGGACGGTCGACGCGAACGGCAAGGTCGCGGCGCTGCAAGACCCCTGGGGCCAGATCGCTTACAGCCCGAACGCCCTGGGCGAACCGACGCAGGTCTCCGGCTACGCCAGTGCCATCAGCCACCACCCGAATGGCGCCGTTGCCGGCTACACCCTGGCCAACGGCATCAGCCGTGTCGTGCAACTGAACGCCCGCAATCTGCCTGAAGTGATGCAGGACAGCGGGGTGCTGCGCGACCGCTACCGCTACGACCCGAACGGCAACCCCAGCCAGATCGCTGACGAGCAGGAAGGTGGTGCCACCACGCGCAACCTGGGCTACGACGGCCTGGACCGGCTGACCGTGGCCAACGGCCTGTGGGGCGCCGGCAGTTACCGCTACGACGCCCTGGACAACCTGGTGGCCAGCACGGTGGGCGGGCGCAGCCTGAGCCACAACATCGACCCGGTGACCAACCGGCTGACCAGCCTGACGGGCAGCCAAAACCTGGCGCTGGCCTACGACGCCAACGGCAACGTCGTCCAGCGTGGCGGGCAAGCCTTCAGCTTCGACATCGGCAACCGGCTGCAGGCGGTGCCCGGCAAGGCCAGCTACACCTACGACGGCCATGGCCGGCGTGCGTGGACCACCTTTGCCGATGGCAACTGGCAACTGCAGGCCTATACGGTGGACGGCAAGCTGCGCTTCGACTACAAGCCCGGCGAAGGCGGCGTCCGCCACGTCTACCTGGGCCAGCAACTCATCGCCGAGACCCGTGACGGTGGCGTCACCACCTTCCTGCACACCGACGCCCTCGGCAGCCCGGTCGCCCGCAGCAATTCAGGCGGCGCGATCCTCAGCCGCACGCGGTATGAACCGTATGGCGCGACAGCCGCCGGGACGAATCCGACGGGCATCGGGTTTACGGGGCATGCGAACGATGCCGATACGGGCTTGGTTTACATGCAGCAGAGGTATTACGATCCGATTGCTGGGCGGTTCTTGAGTGTTGATCCGGTTACGACAGACCGAGCCGCAGGCGGCAGCTTCGGGCGTTATCACTATGCGAACAACAATCCACTCAGATACAGCGATCCTGATGGAAGGGTTTCTGCGGCTTGGGGCGAAGGGTGTACCAAAGCTGACACAAGTTGTGAGAGTTTTGGCGGAGGAGGTGTTTCCACCAGCAGTTCAATCGCTAGTCACGCTCGGGAGGCAGGAGTAGCGACTGCTCCGGCGGTGCCGGGTGCAGGCACAGCGGCTGGAAGCAGTTTGCGTTTGGCTGGTGCTCTTGGTTGGTTAGGGCGGCTTTTGGGCTCAGCTGTCCCATTGGGCCCCTTAAGCTTGGCTATTGTGCCGTCAAGCCTAAGTGACGGAATGCTGTATGGATCGCGTGGTGCATTCGCGCCGGCGCAGGGTATGATTCTCTATCGCGTTTGGGGCGGTGACTCAGCGGAGCTTGGCAGATCATGGACGCCTGTGAATCCTGTGATGATTGGTAGTGCATACCGGGATGTGGCGGGTTTGCCTGCGATCAATGATGGCTCCATGCTCACTATAGGTATACTAACTAACCAAATCGGTGTCTTCCCTCGTCCCGCCATACCGCTTGACGGGAATCGTGGCGGGTTGCCGGAGTTGGTTGTGCCAAGCCCAGGGACTCAAATTCGAATTATTCATCGCGAAAAGCGAAATCCACCATTTTGAGGTAGATTGTGTTAAGGCTTTACTACTGTTCTGAAGAGTGTCCGCGCGACGATCTGCCCGTCGAGTGTGAGGTTCAGCGCCTGCTGGCACTTGAAGGAGTGTCGAATAAGGCGGCGGTCGTGCGGACGCTGCACCCGATTTATAGAAATCAATTATCTGATTTTGTGGCACTGGCGAAGGGGGAGGCAACCATCGAAGCAGCTCTTCACGGGGGCATGGTTGGCGTGTACCTCCTGCCTCTGGACATTCGCGCCGGTGACAGCGAGCTAGATCTGTCCAAAGGACTTCAGCCGGTGCAGGACTGGGGTGCACTAACGGCTCAGCGAGAACTGGCAGAACGATGGCAACTCCGCAGTTAAGGAATCGCAGATAAATGAACGCTTCGGCCGAACGTAAATCGACAGCAAATTGAACTCGCACGCAATTGGCCGAATTCAGGCGCCATAGCCGGCTGTCGTAGATCGCATCCTCCAGCGCCTCATCGGCCAAGCCGTACCACTGCTGCAGCAGGTACATGCGCAGCATCTTGGGCACGCCCATCGGCTGGCGACCCACCCGGCCACTCGTCGGGTACAGCGGCTCGATCACCGCGATCAACCGCGCCCACGGCACCACGCGCTCCATCTCGGC
>CANGHH010000010.1 GCA_947453725.1 Betaproteobacteria bacterium
GGTGCGCCTGGACATCCGCCGCACCGGCAACATCAAGAAGGCCGAGGAAGTCATCGGCAGTGAAACCAAGGTCAAGGTCGTCAAGAACAAGGTCGCGCCGCCGTTCAAGACCGCCGAGTTCGACATCCTCTACGGCGAAGGCATCAGCCGCGAGGGCGAGATCATCGACATGGGCGTGGCCGCCCGCATCCTGGAAAAGAGCGGCGCCTGGTACGCCTACAACGGCGAAAAGATCGGCCAGGGCAAGGACAACGCCCGCGAATTCCTGCGCGAAAACCCCGAAGTGGCGCACGAGATCGAGAACAAGGTGCGCGAGTCGATGGGCATCCCGCTGCTGGCCGCCGAGGTCAGCGCGGCCTGATGGTGGCGGTGACGAGGCTGCCGGCGCGGCCGTGAGCTTCGCGTCGCTGTCGGTCAAGGGCCGTGCGCTGCGCTACCTGGCGCAGCGCGAACATTCCCGCGCCGAACTCGAGCGCAAGCTGGCCCGGGTGGTCGAAGACCTGCCCGATGCGCCAGCGCTGCAGCAGATCGCCGCGGCGCTGGACGAACTGGCCGCCAAAGACCTGCTCAGCGAGAGCCGGGCCGCCGCTTCGGTCCTGCACAGCCAGGGCCAGCGTTATGGCAGCCGGCGCCTGAAGCAGACGCTGCAGATGAAGGGCATCGCGCCCGATCTGGTCTCGGCCACGCTGCAGCAGGCGCGGCTGACCGAGCTCGAGCGGGCCCGCGAAGTCTGGCGCCGCCGCTTCGGCGCTGCCGCTGCCGCTGCCGACGCCCAGGCGCGCGCTCGCCAGATGCGCTTCATGGCCGGCCGTGGTTTTGACAGCGAGGTGATCCGCCGGGTGCTGCAAGTCGACGCCGACGATTAGCCAGCGTCGACGTCGGCGCGGGGTTCAAGCGGCCGGCGGCTTGTCAGCTTCTGCTGCAGGGCAGCATGCTAAATTCGCCGCCGCGCTGCGCAGCAGCGCGCCCTCAACACCTTCCCCGATGACCCTTCCGCAAGCGGCGGCCGAACGCCAGCTCCAGCACCGCCGTCAGATCGACGTGCAGGTGTTTTCGCGTGGCAATGGGCTTTGGGAAGTCGACGCCGTCCTGACCGACACCAAGACCCGCGTCAGCGAGTTCGCCGACGGGCCGCGCCCGGCGGGCACGCCCATCCACGACATGCTGCTGCGCCTGGTCGTCAACGAACAGCTCGACATCCTGGAAGCCGGCTCGGTGACGCGCTGGATGCCCTACACCGGCACCTGCAACGACCATGACGATGCCTACGGCGCGCTGGTCGGCTTGAACCTGATGCGGAACTTCCGCCAGGCGCTGCGGCTGAAGCTGGGTGGCGTGCTGGGCTGCACCCACATCACCGAACTGGCGCAGACCCTGCCCACGGCCGTCGTCCAGGCCTTTGCCGGCCATGTCATCGACACCCGCGGCACCGCCGAGGGTGCGAAACAGCCTTTCCAGATCGGCCGTTGCCATGCCTTGCGCAGCGACGGCGACATCGTGCGCCTGCACCACCCGCGCTGGTACCGCGCGCCCGCAGACCATTCCGCACCCGATACCGACCACTGAGCGAGGAAGACCGATGAAGATCCACGAATACCAGGCCAAGGAACTGCTGCGTGCTGCTGGCGTGCCCGTGCCGCGCGGCTACGCCGCGTTCACCGTGCGCGAAGCGCAGGAAGCGGCGCAGAAGCTGGGCGGCCCCGTCTGGGTCGTGAAGGCGCAGATTCACGCCGGCGGCCGCGGCAAGGGCGGCGGCGTCAAGCTGGCGCGCACGCTGGCCGATGTGGAAAAGCTGTCGTCGGAAATCCTGGGCATGCAGCTCAAGACCCACCAGACCGGCCCCGAAGGCCAGAAGGTGCGCCGCCTGTACATCGAAGAAGGCGCCGACATCCAGAAGGAGTACTACGTCTCGCTGGTCACCGACCGCGCGACGCAGAAAGTCGCCTTCATCGCGTCTTCAGAAGGCGGCATGGACATCGAAGAGGTCGCGCACAGCACGCCCGAGAAGATCGTCACCGAATTCATCGACCCGCTGACCGGTCTGGGCGCCGAGCAGGCCAAGAAGATCGCCGACGCGATCGGTCTGCCGGAAAACAGTACCGCGCAAGCCATCGACATCTTCCAGAAGCTCTACGCCTGCTACATGGCGACCGACGCTTCGCTGGTCGAGATCAACCCGCTGAACCGCGACAGCAAGGGCGGCCTGATCGCCCTCGACGCCAAGTTCAACTTCGACCCCAATGCGCTGTTCCGCCACCCCGACATCGTCGCCTACCGCGACCTCGACGAGGAAGACCCGGCCGAAGTCGAAGCCAGCAAGTTCGACCTGGCTTACATCAGCCTGGACGGCAACATCGGCTGCCTGGTCAATGGCGCCGGTCTGGCGATGGCCACGATGGACACCATCAAGCTGTTCGGCGGCGAGCCGGCCAACTTCCTCGACGTCGGCGGCGGCGCCACCGCCGAGAAGGTGACCGAAGCCTTCAAGATCATGCTGGCCAACACCGCGGTCAAGGGCATCCTGGTCAACATCTTCGGCGGCATCATGAAGTGCGACACCATCGCCGAGGGCGTCATCGCCGCCTGCAAGGCCGTGAACCTGAGCGTGCCGCTGGTCGTGCGCATGAAGGGCACCAACGAAGACCTGGGCAAGAAGATGCTCGCCGACTCGGGCCTGCCCATCATCGCCGCCAACACCATGGCCGAAGCCGCCACCGCCATCGTCGCGGCTGTCAAGTAAGCCCGGACCGAAGGAAAACGAACATGTCGATCTACATCAACAAAGACACCAAGGTCATCACCCAGGGCATCACCGGGAAGACCGGCCAGTTCCACACCCGCGGTTGCCAGGCCTATGCCAACGGCAAGAACTGCTTCGTGGCCGGCGTGAACCCGAAGAAGGCCGGCGAGCGCTTCGAAGGCATCCCGATCTTCGCCGGCGTGCGTGAAGCCGCCAGCGCCACGGGCGCCACGGTCAGCGTGATCTACGTGCCGCCGGCCGGCGCCGCGGCCGCGATCTGGGAAGCCATCGAGGCCGACCTCGACCTGGCGATCTGCATCACCGAAGGCATCCCCGTCAAGGACATGCTGGAAGTGCGCAACAAGATGAAGGCCAAGGAAGCCGCTGGCGGCAAGAAGACCTTGCTGCTGGGCCCGAACTGCCCGGGCCTGATCACGCCCGACGAGATCAAGATCGGCATCATGCCGGGCCACATCCACCGCAAGGGCCGCATCGGCGTGGTCTCGCGTTCGGGCACGCTGACCTATGAAGCGGTGGCCCAACTGACCGAAATCGGCCTCGGCCAGTCCACCGCGGTCGGCATCGGCGGCGACCCGATCAACGGCCTGAAGCACATCGACGTGATGCGCGCCTTCAACGACGACCCGGACACCGACGCGGTGATCATGATCGGCGAGATTGGCGGCCCCGACGAGGCCGAAGCCGCGATGTGGTGCAAGGCGAACATGAAGAAGCCGATCGTCGGCTTCATCGCCGGCGTCACGGCACCGGCCGGCAAGCGCATGGGCCACGCCGGCGCGCTGATCAGTGGCGGCGCCGACACCGCCGACGCCAAGCTGGCGATCATGGAAGCCTGCGGCTTCACGATCACGCGCAACCCCTCGGAAATGGCGCGCCTGCTGAAGGCCATGCTCTGAGCTGAAGCGCCAGCACGGATCGGCCCTGGGCCGGCTCCGTGCACGCGAGGGCTATGTAGTTCCCGCAGGGCCGCGTGCCGGCCCGGCCTCTAAACTCGTCCGATCTGTGTGGCGCCGCCGGCGCGCGCGCACTCGCGAGGACCGAACATGCAACACATCGTCGAAGCGGCCTTCTGGCTTGCGCTGGCCAAGATCGTCTGGGTCAACATCCTGCTGTCGGGTGACAACGCGGTGGTCATCGCACTGGCCGCGCGCAGCCTGCCCGAAGACCAGCGCAAGAAGGCCATCATCGGCGGCAGCGCGGCGGCCATCGCGCTGCGCATCGTGCTGACCATCTTTGCGGTCCAGCTGCTGCAGTACCCCTACCTGAAGCTCGTCGGCGCGCTGCTGCTGCTGTGGATCGGCGTCCAGCTGCTGATCCCCGAGGACGACGGCGAAGACGGCATCCAGTCGCATGCCCACCTCTGGTCGGCGATCCGCACCATCCTCGTCGCCGACCTCGTGATGAGCCTGGACAACGTCATCGGCGTGGCCGCCGCCGCCGACGGCGGGCCGCCCGAATCGCGCCTGCTGCTGCTGATCCTGGGCCTGGGCCTGTCGATCCCGATGATCATCTTCGGCAGCCAGCTGCTGCTGACGGTGATGGAAAAGTACCCGGTGATCATCACCCTGGGCGCGGCCCTGCTGGGCTTCGTCGCCGGCGAGATGCTGGTCAGCGACCGCGCGCTGGCGCCCTTCTTCGCCAGCCTCGGCCCGGTCGTCACGACCGCGGTCGAACTGGCGGGCGCCGTGGCGGTGGTGTTGGTCGGTCGCTGGCTGGCCGGGCGTCAGCGCGCTGGCGGCGCGGCGGGAGACCCGGCCTGACCGTCGCCGGCTTCGGGCTGACGGATTGACCGCGTGACGGCGGACTCGCATGCCAGCCTGCAGGCCGGACAAAGCGTTGCCGGCTACCGCCTGATCCGGCGCATCGGCCAGGGCGCTGTCGGTGCCGTCTACCTGGCACAGGACGCGCAGCAGGCACTGCCCGTGGCGCTGAAGATCGTTGCGCTGCCACCGGGCGCAACGGCCCGGGCTGCGGCCGACGCCTTCCTGCGCAGTGCCGAAACCGCCCGCCGGCTTCGGCACCCGGGCATCGTGGCGCTGCACGCTGCCGGCGTCGAAGGCCCGCTGGCCTGGCTGGCGATGGAGCTGGTGGCCGGCTGCAACCTCGAGCGCTACACCGACCCGCGCCGGCTGCTGCCCGAGCCCCTGGTGCTGCGGGTCGGCGAACGCATCGCGCTGGCGCTGGACCACGCCCACCGGCAGGGTGTGGTCCACCGCGACGTCAAGCCCGCCAACGTGCTGGTCGACTGGCCCGGCGACCGCGTCAAGCTGGCCGACTTCGGCCTGGCCCGCGCCGACGACGGCGGGCAGACCGGCACCGGCATCGTGCCGGGCTCGCCGGTCTACATGGCGCCCGAGCAGCTGGCTGGCGCCGCCGCCACCGCCCGCAGCGACCTCTACGCGCTGGGTGTGATGCTCTACCAGCTGCTGACCGGCCGCCTGCCGCACGACGGCGCGTCGATGGGCGAGCTGCTGCGCCGTGTCGCCGACGACCCCGCGCCCGACCTGCTGCAGCTGCGCCCCGACCTGCCGCCCGCCCTGGCCGCGCTGCTGGCGCGGCTGATGGTCCGTCGACCGTCCGAGCGTCCGGCCGACGCCGAAACGACCGCGCGCGAACTGGCGGCCCTCGCTCGCTGGTGGCCCCAGACGCGCCGAAGTGCCGATCCTGGGGGGCTGAAGGGCCCATGATCCCAGGCACAATCGACCCCCCGCCATACGCGCCGACCCCGACCCCGCCTGTGTCCATGACCTTCGAGATCCATGCTGCGGTGGACCCCGGCCGGGCGCGCAGCAACAACGAGGACTCGGTGGCCACCGACGACAGCGTAGGGCTGGCGGTGCTGGCTGACGGCATGGGTGGCTACAACGCCGGCGAAGTGGCCAGCCAGATGGCGACCAGCTTCATCGGCACCGAACTCGGCCGCTGGCTGCGCGAATCCAGCAGCCAGGCCAACGAAGGCGAAGTCCAGCGCGCGCTCGGCATCTGCGTCGACAACGCCAACCGGGCCATCTTCAACGCCGCCAACGCCAACCCGCAGTACGCCGGCATGGGCACCACGCTGGTGGTGGCCTGCTTTCGCGGTGACCAGGCGCTGGTCGGCCACGTCGGCGATTCACGCTGCTACCGCCTGCGCAGCGGTCGGTTGCAGCAGATCACGCGCGACCACTCGCTGCTGCAGGAGCAGCTCGACGCCGGCCTGATCACCCCCGAGCAGGCCGCTTTCTCACTGAACAAGAACCTCGTCACGCGCGCTGTCGGCGTCGAAGACACGGTGCTGCTGGAAGCCCGCGCGCACGACATCGAACCCGGCGACCTGTACCTGCTGTGTTCCGACGGCCTGTCGGACATGCTCGACGACCCCCGCATCGCCCAGCTGCTGCTGGCGCATGAAGCGCTCGAGCCCTGCGCGCGGGCGCTGGTGGACGCCGCCAACGAGGCGGGCGGCAAGGACAATATCTCCGTCATACTCGTGCGCGCATCGGGCAGCGCGGGCGCGGCGTCGCGTTCGTGGTGGCCGTTCCGGCGTGTGGTTTGAATCGAGGGCAGGCATGGGTAAATTGGTGGTTTCGCTCGATGGTGTGGTCATCAAGGAAGTCCAGATCACCAAGGACAAGACGACCCTCGGGCGGCGTCCTTACAACGACATCGTGATCGACAACCTGGCGGTCAGCGGCGAGCACGCCGTGATGCAGATGGTGGGTTCCGACGTCTTCATCGAAGACCTCAACAGCACCAACGGCACCTACATCAACGGCAAGGCCATCAAGAAGCAGCTGCTGACGCACAACGACACCGTCGAGATCGGCAAGTACAAGATCAAGTACCTGGTCGAGGAGTCCGGCGACTTCGAGCGCACCCAGGTCCTGCGGTCGGGCCACAGTGCGCCGATGCCGCTGCAAGGCGGCCCCGGCGCCCGCGATGCCGGCTACGCCCCGCTGGGCTCGCCGGTGGCCCAGCAGCCGGCATCGATCAAGGTGCTGAACGGCGCCGCCGCCGGCCGCGAGGTGACGCTGACCAAGGTCGTCACCACCGTCGGCAAGCCCGGCGTGCAGGTCGCGTCGATCACCAAGCGGCCCAATGGCTACGCCTTCGCCCACGTCGAAGGCGTGTCGCGTCCGAGCATCAACGGCGTGCCGCTGGTCGGCGATTCGGTGCCGCTGCGCAACGGCGACGTGATCGAGCTCGCCGGCACGCAGA
This sequence comes from Betaproteobacteria bacterium, assembly GCA_947453725.1. Lineage (GTDB taxonomy): Bacteria > Pseudomonadota > Gammaproteobacteria > Burkholderiales > Burkholderiaceae_C > Rubrivivax. The sequence goes on from CANGHH010000010.1 coordinate 6,959, forward strand.
TGCAGTTCATCTACCGCTAGCCGGGCCCCGCCGGCGCCACCGGGCGCCATCCGGCCTTCGGCCCCGTACCCCGAGCCGCGCCGCCGCCCCACCGTGACACCCTTCACGCCCGCGCAGCTGCCGTCGTCCAGGCTGATGATCAAACGTGCGGTGTTGGCTTGCCGGGCGGTCGCTGCGCCGTCAGCATAGCCATCCCCGGCCGCTGCACGCGGCATTCCAGCCCCGTACGGCCCCGCCTGTCATGCAGATCCGCGTTCTCGGTTGTTCCGGCTCCATCGCCGCCGGCAGCCGCACCACCTCCTTCCTGCTGGACGACGACGTGCTGATCGACGCCGGCACCGGCGTGGGTGACCTGACGCTGGACGAGATGGCGCGCATCGACCACATCTTCGTCACCCATTCCCACCTCGACCACGTGCTGGCCATCGGTCTGCTGGCCGACAGTGTGACGCGCCGCCGCCGCGCCGCCGAGCGAGCGCCGGTGCAGGTCCACGCGCTGGCCTGCACCCTGACTGCGCTGAGCGCGCACATCTTCAACGGCGTCATCTGGCCCGACTTCACGCGCCTGCCCAGTGCCGCGCACCCGGTGCTGCAGTTCCAGCCGCTGGCCATCGGCGAGGTGCTGGACCTGGGCGGGCGCCAGATCGAGGTGCTGCCGGCCAGCCACACCGTGCCGGCCGTCGGCTACGCGGTGCACCACCCGCAGGGCGCCTGGGTCTTCACGGGCGACACCGGGCCCAACGCCGCGCTGTGGCAACGCCTGCAGGGCCTGACGGTGGCCATGCTGGTGATCGAGACCGCCTTCCGCGACGACGAACACGCGCTGGCCGACATCAGCCGCCACCTGTGCCCGGCGCAGCTGCAGCGCGAACTGCAGCAACTGACCGGGCCGGCCGACGTCTACATCACCCACATCAAGCCGGGCGAGGTGGACACCGTGATGGCCGAAATCGGCGCCCAGCACAACCCGCACCGCATCCGCGCGCTGCAGACCGGGCAGCTGATGGGCTGGCCGGATACACCCGGCAACGTCTGACGTTTTCCGTCAGCTGCGGCCGCGGGCGGCGCAGCAAAGTGACGGAACTGGTCGGCCGATGTGCGAAAAGTCCGGTTTTCACCCCCGACCCGGCCTGGCACGGGGCCTGCATTCAGAGACAGTGTTGTCCCCCGCAGCGTCCATCCATCGCCGCTGCTGATAGGTTCCACTCAACCCCACCGCAAGGAGTCTTCACCATGAAGCGCGTTCAGCAAGGTTTTACCCTCATCGAACTGATGATCGTGGTCGCGATCATCGGCATCCTGGCGGCGGTTGCGCTGCCGGCTTATCAGACTTACACCAAGAAGGCCAAGTTCAGCGAAGTCGTTCTCGCTACCTCGGCTGCGAAAATCGCGGTTGAGCTTTGTGCACAGGATCAAAATGCCCTCACGAGTTGCGACGGTGGCAGCAACGGGATTCCGGCGAACATAACCGTTGCCTCTGGCAACTTGGCATCGCTAGCTACGGCGGCGGGCAAAATCACCGCAACGGCTGTCGGAACCGGCGCAGCACCCGTGAGTGGCCTGAAGGGCGAGACCTTCGTCATGGCACCCGCACTGGATGCGACTGGAAAGGTAACCTGGACTACAGACGCCGCAAGCACTTGCCTTACAGCGCAACTTTGCAAGTAATTTCGGAAGGCACGCGGGGACAAGGCCAGGTCTGAATTTCCCCTCATGCAGAACAGCCGCCCTCGGGCGGCTTTTTTGCGTCTGGGCGAAGGCCGCTGCGGCCAGATTGAGCGAATCGGGACGTGACGCCGTGACCCGTACGGCATGGGCTTCGGCCTGTGCATCGCGACAGCGAATGGCCCGCCCGTTCGCGCTTCGACTTGTAGCGAGCGAAGCCGGCTTCAAACGGCGTGGTCCGATGTCGGTGGCCCTTGAAGTGCTTGCCCGGCAGTTCCTTCACTCACCACCCTCTGACCGCGCCCACTTGCTGAGCCGGGTGATGGCCAGCCTGGATTCTGGCAGCGGCATCGACTCGAAGTGGGTCGTTCTGACCGCGCAGCGCGAGGCTGATCCCAACGCAGACCCAACGCAGCCCGTGCCGTGGCACGAAGCGCTTGCCCGTGCGCGGGCTGCGGTAGCGCGACGGGTAGCCTGCACCGGGGCGATAGGCTTGATCTCCGCCACTTGCCGGTGATAGCACAAAACGCTATCATTGCGGCGTGAACGCGAAGCATCGCAAGACCCTGATCGCCTTGTTCGCGCGCCCGACGCTGGCGTCGATTCCGTTCAGCGACATCGAGTCTTTGATTGAGGCGCTCGGCGGAAGGATTGAAGAGCGCGAAGGCTCGCGGATCAAAGCCGATCTAAAAGGCGAACAGTGGCGCGCGCACCGTCCTCACCCGGGAAAAGAAGCGAAAAGATACCAGGTTGAAGAGATTCGAGAACTGCTTGAGCGCATAGGAGTGAAGTCATGAACACGATGTCCCATAACGGCTACAGCGCCCGTATCGAGTTTGACGAACGAGACAGCATCTTCGTGGGTCGAATATTGGGCATACGCACGATCATTGGTTTTCACGGCGTAACAGTGACGCAACTCCGGTCCGAGTTCGAGATGGCCGTGGATGACTACCTTGCTGACTGCAAAGAGAGTGGCATCAAACCCGAAAAACCGGCCTCCGGGAAACTGCTGCTACGCGTGCCGCCGGACATCCATGGCAAGGCCTTGGTGGCCTCGCAAGCCGCTGGCAAAAGTCTGAATCAGTGGGCTACCGAAGTGCTGGAGCAGGCGGTTCAAGCAGGAGCCTGAGACGTCAAAGGGCGGAACCGCATAGAGCCGATACGGGACACCAGGGCACCTGGCTGCCTGCACAGCACGCAGCCACCCGTCAGACGGCCGGCGTGTACCCGGCCACAAACGCCTCCGGTGTCAACGCCCGCACCGGCGACCCCTTGAAGTCGCGCACGTTGCGCGTGACGATGAACTGCGCGCCGCAAGCGACGGCGGCTGCGGCTTGCAGCGCGTCCTCGTAGTCGGGCACGGCCCAGTCCAGCGCCTGTTGGGCATCACTGCGCTGGGTGGGGGCGACATCGGCCCAGGTCAACAGGCCGCGCAAGAACTCACGGGCCGCTTTCTTGGACTGCTGTCGTTCGATGAGATAGGCCAGCGCCGCAACGGAATGCCAAGCCAGCCAGGCCTCATGTTCGCGGCCACAGCGGGCGATGATTTGCGAACTGGCCGGCTCGCCAGGGCGCTGAAAGGCCACATCCAGCAAGACGTTGATGTCGAGCAGCAAACGCATGACGCTTTCAGCGCAGGTGCTTGGCCAGGATATGGGCCAGCCGCTGGTCGGGCGCCTTGGCCTTGGTGGATTTGGCGGCCTTGCGATTCGGCGCTGGATCTGCCAAGCGGCCCCGCCACTGCGCCAGCCAGCGCTCGGCAGCCCCAGCTGCATCGGCCTGGCGGCCCAATGATTGCTCGATGGCCTCACGCACCACGGCGGACTTGGACAAGCCGCGTGCGTGGCTGGCGGCCTGCAGCGCGGCGTCCAACGCCTCGGGAATTTTCAGGGTCAAGACGTTCATGAATGGCCTGACATCATACGAAATGGGCATTCTAGTATTACCAATGCGGGCCACGCCACCCGTCTGCTGTTGACGAAGGTATCTCGTCATTTGGCATCCTGCGTCGCCAGCGGCAACGGCCGGCCCGGGCCGCCCAGTTGTTAGCATCTGATCGCCCCGTCCATCGCCTGAAGCGCTGTCGCGCCATCCCCCGTGCCCCCATCCCCCACCTCTGCACCGCCCGCCGCCGTGCCCAGCCGCAGCGCAGCCCCCTGGTTCGCCGCCGCCGCCGCCGCCATCCCGTCGCTGCTGGCCTACAACGTCGCCCCGTCGCCGACCTTCCTGAACCAGGCGCTGGCCTTCGCGCTGTGGCCGGCCTTTGCGCTGGCGCTGGCACCGCTGGCCGCCGCGCGCGGCGCGGCCACGCTGCAGGCTGCGCTGGCGCTGTTGGTCGCCGCCGGCCTGTGGTCGTGGCTGGGTGCTGCCTTGCCGGCCAGCCTGGCGCTGTCGCTGATCGGCTCGCTGTTGGCCGCCGCGGTGATGGTCGCCAGCGGCGCCGGTGCCCGCGCCCGCCTGCAGGCCGATGCAGCCGGTCTGGCCGCGGTCGACCTGTTCGCCGCCTTCTGCTGGGGCTGGGTGGTGTCGGGCGCGCTGAACGTGGCCATCGCCATCGTGCAGGTCTTCTGGGCCGGCGCCATCGACGGCGACTGGATCGCCCACTCCGGCTTCCCCGGCCGCGCGGTGGGCAATCTGCGCCAGCCCAACCACCTCAGCAGCCTGCTGCTGTGGAGCTGCATCGCCGCCGCCGTGCTGCTGCAGCTGGGCCGGCTGCGCGCGCGCTGGGCGGCGGCGCTGTTCGCGCCCTTCGTCTTCGCGGTGGTCCTGACGGCTTCGCGCACCGGCCTGGTCAGCGTGCTGCTGCTGGCGGTCTGGGGCGGGCTCGACCGCCGCCTGGCGCGCCCGGTGCGCGGCCTGCTGATCGCCGCGCCGCTGGTCTACGCGGTGTCGTGGCTGGGCATGGCGCAGTGGGCCGCGGCGTCGGCGCACAGCTTTGGCGGCACCGAGCGGCTGGCCGAGACCGACATCTCCAGTTCGCGCTTCGCGATCTGGCGCGACACCCTGGCCCTGATCCGCCAGCAGCCGTGGACGGGCGTGGGTTTCGGTGAATTCAACTACGCCTGGTCGCTGACGCCGTCGCCGCACCGGCCGACGGCGCTGTTCGACCACACCCACAACCTGCCGCTGCAACTGGCGGTCGAGCTCGGGTTGCCGCTGGCGCTGTTGATCACCGGCCTGCTGGTCTGGGCGCTGTGGCAGGGCGCCCGGCGGGCCTGGCTGGCCAGCGGCGAGCTCGGCACCGCGCAGCGCAGCGCCATGGTGATGGTGCTGATGATCGGCCTGCACAGCCTGCTCGAGTACCCGCTGTGGTACAGCTATTTCCTGCTGCCGGCGGCCTGGGCCTGGGGCTTTGCGCTGTGGCAGGCGCCGCAGCCGGCCGAAGCACCGCGATCACCGCCGCCCCCACAGGCTTGCTCGACGGCCCTGGTCCTGGCCAACGTGGCGCTGGTCATCGGCGCGGCGCTGGCGGTGCTGGACTACGGCCGGGTCGCCGCCATCTTCTCGGCCGACGAAGGCGCCGCGCCGCTGGAACAGCGCATCGCCGCCGGCCAGCGCAGCCTGCTCTTCGCCCACCACGCCGACTACGCGGCGGTGACTTCGGGCGTCGCCACGGCCGACCCGGCGCACGCCTTCGACCGCGCCACGCATTACCTGCTGGACACGCGGCTGATGATCGCCTGGTCGCGCTCGCTGGCCGAGCGCGGGCAGCTCGACGCGGCGCGCTTCGTCGCCGACCGCCTGCGCGAATTCCGCAAGGACGACGCCGAGGCCTTCTTCCAGGCCTGCGCGGACGCGCCGGCCTCGGCGGTGGCTGCGGGTTCAGCGGCTTCGGCAGCGTCAGCCGCCGCCGAGACCTTCCCCTGCGAACGGCCGCTGCGCGCGCCGGGCTGGCGCGAGCTGGCCGCCCACTGAAGGGCCGCCGCTTCAGCCCATCGCCACCCACTCGCCCGACTTGCCGCCGCGCTTTTCCAGCACCCGGATGTCGGTCATGACCATGCCGCGGTCGGCGGCCTTGCACATGTCGTAGATGGTCAGCAGGCCGATCTGCACGGCCGTCAGCGCTTCCATCTCGACGCCGGTGCGGCCCAGGGTTTCGACCTGCGCGCTGCAGTGCACGGTGCTGGCCGCGGCGTCGAGTTCGAAGTCGACCGCCACACGGGTGATCGGCAGCGGGTGGCACAGCGGGATCAGATCGGACGTCCGCTTGGCGCCCTGGATGGCGGCGATGCGCGCAATGCCGATGACGTCGCCCTTCTTCGCCTGGCCGCTGGCGATCAGCGCGAAGGTGGCGGCTTGCATGCGGATGCTGCCGCTGGCGCGCGCCACGCGGTGGGTCTCGGCCTTGGCCGCAACGTCGACCATGTGGGCCTGGCCCTGGGCGTCGAAATGGCTCAGCGGTGATCGTTCAGTGGGGGATGTCATCGCTTCCTACACGTTCAGCAACATGGCGGTGTCATCATAGCCACCGTGTCTGCATCCCTGTCCCCCTGGCGCCGCGCGCTGGCCTGCACCCTGGCCAGCCTGACGGTCTGCGGCCCCTGGCAAGCGCCCGTGCAGGCCCAGGTGCGGCTGCCTTCGCTGGGTGAGTCGGCGTCCGAAGACCTCAGCGTCGGCGCCGAGCGCCGGCTCGGCGAGCAGATCATGCGCGAGGCCCGCCGCGACCCGGAGTTCCTCGACGACCCGGTGCTGCAGGACTACCTGCAGGCCCTGTTCAGCCCGCTGGTGGCGGCCGCGCGCCAGATGGGCAATATCGACGCCGACACGGACCAGGCCTTCGCCTGGGAGCCTTTCCTGGTCAAGGACCGCAGCGTGAATGCCTTTGCACTGCCCGGCGGTTTCGTCGGCGTGCACCTCGGGCTGATCGCCATCACCACCACCCGCGACCAGCTGGCTTCGGTGCTGGCGCACGAGCTGTCGCACGTCACCCAGCGCCACATCGCGCGCAGCATCGCGCCGTCGTCGCGGGCTTCGATGATTGCCATCGCCACGCTGCTGCTGGGCATCATCGCGGCCAGCAAGAGCCGTAACACCGATGTCTTCAACGCGGCGGTGATGGGCGGCCAGGGCGCGGCGATCCAGAGCCAGCTGAACTTCTCGCGCGACATGGAACGCGAGGCCGACCGCATCGGCTACGGCCTGCTGGCCAACGCCGGCTACGCGCCGTCGGGCATGGCTTCGATGTTCGAGAAGCTGGACGTGGCTTCGCGCATCAACGACAGCGGCGGCTTCCCCTACCTGCGCAGCCACCCGCTGACCACCGACCGCATCAGCGAGGCGCGCAACCGCACGCTGATCAACCCCGGCGCGCCGGCCGCCCCGACGCTGCTGCACGCGATGATGCAGATGCGCTCGCGCGTGCTGATGGCCGAAGGCGCGCAGCCGCTGCAACGCCTGGCCAGCGCCGGCACTTCGCCGCTGCGCCTGGAGCGCGTGGCCGCGCTGTATGGCGGCGCGCTGGCCTCGTCGCGGCTGAACGAGCACGCCGCCGCGCTGGCCCAGGTCACGCAGGCGCTGCAACTCGAAGCCAGCCTGACGCCGCGTGAACCGCCGGCCGAACGCGTGCTGCGCCTGCTGCAGGCCGAAGTGCAGCTGGCCGCCGGCCAGCCCGCCGCCGCGCTGCAGGCGCTCGACGCCTTGCCGGCCGGGCCCGAGGGCGGCGCAGCCGCTCGCCCGCCGCTGCTGCTGCGCGCGCAGATCGCGCTGGCGCTGCGCCGCAGCGACCCGGCGGGGTCGGCCGCGGCCTTGCGCGCCAGCACCGAAGCGCTGCAGACCTGGCTGGCCGACGCGCCGCACGACGCGGCGGCCTGGGAACTGCTGGCCAGCACCGCCGACGCGCTGGGACTGAAGCTGCGCGCCATGCGCGCCGCCGCCGAAGCACGCGTGATGCTGGGCGACCTGACCGGCGCCATCGACCGCCTGCGCGCCGCGCAGGCCGCCTCACGCACCGCGGTGGGTCAGGACTTCATCGAGGCCTCGGTGATCGACGCGCGGCTGCGCCAGATCACCGCGCTGCGCCGCCAGCTGGTGCTGGAAGCGCGCGGCGACAGCGGCCGGCCCGCGCCGGGCGACGAAGTGCCGCCGCCCGCGTCCACGCCAGCGCCGTAGCGCGATTTCCCGGTTTTCCAGTAGGCCGCCAGGCCGGCACCAGCGCCAGAATCCCGGTAACGGGGGGAACGCATGCCGACGCAGTTCGACGACCACGGCTTGCTCAGCCGAAAACGCCGCGCGCGTCGGGCCGCGCTGCTGGTGGTGTTGCCGCTGCTGCTGCTGGCCACGCTGTTCGCCGGTACCGCGCGCGCGTCCCGCGTGCAGAGCATCTCGCCGCAGGGTGACGTGGCCGAGGTGCGCCAGGTGCTGGTGCGCTTCGACAGCGCCGTGGTCGCCGCCGGCGACTTGCGCGCCGCGCCGCCCTACGAGCTGGCCTGCGACGGCGTCGCGCCCGCCGGCAGTGCCCGCTGGCTGAACGACCGCAGCTGGGCTTACGACCTGCAGACGCCGCTGGCGGCCGGTGTGCTTTGCACGCTGACCCTGCGCGCCGACTTCAAACCCCTCGACGGCCAGCCGCTGCAAGCGCCGCGCGGCTTGCGCGAGGCGCGCTTTTCAAGCGGCGCGCCGGTGGTGCTGGCGGTGCAGCCTTATCCCGGCACGGCGATCGAGGAAGACGGCCATTTCCTGTTGAGCCTGAACGGCCCGGTGGACCTGGACAGCGTGCTGGCGCATGTCTGGTGCGAGGTCGACGGCCTGGGCGAGCGCATCGCCGTGAAGAACGTCGACGGCCTGCCGCTGGCCCAGGTGCTGAAGCAGCAGGGCGGGCAACGCGGAAGCGGTACCCGCCTGTTGCTGGCCTGCACCCGAGCCTTTGCTGCCGGCAGCAAAGTGCGCCTGGTCTGGGGCGCGGGCGTGACCGCCGCCGGCCGGCCGCAGCTGGCGTCCACGCGCGAACGGCGCTGGAGCTGGCCGGTGCGCCAACGCTTCACCGCCGAGTTCAGCTGCGAGCGCGAAAACGCCGCCGCGCCCTGCCTGCCGCTGCGCCCGATGACGCTGCGTTTCAACGCGCCGGTGCCGCGTGCGCAGGCGCTGGCGGTCCGCCTGCAGCCCGAGCAGGGCGCGGCCATCGCGCCGCTGGCCGAAGACGAAGCGCGCAGCGCAACCGTGCAAGCCCTGCGCTTCGCCGCGCCGCTGGCCGAGAGCACGCGCTTCCGCATCACGCTGCCGGCGGCGCTGCGCGACGATACCGGCCGCCCGCTGGCCAACGCCGCCGATTTCCCGCTGGCCGTGGCCACTGGCGGCATGCCGCCGCTGGCCAAGTTTGCCGGTGCGCCTTTCGGCCTGCTGGAAGCCGGCAGCGACGCCGCCAACCCGCCGCTGTTGCCGCTGACGCTGCGCCATGTGCAGGCCGATCTGGCCGGCGCCTCCACCGGCGGACAGGTCCGCATCAAGCGGCTCGATGCCGGCAACAGTGACCTGGAGCTGCTGCGCTGGATCGCCCGCCTGCGCCGCGACCACGACGACCGGTTGGGCCGCGAGCAGCCGATGCTGGCCGCCGAGCCCGACGCCCGTCGGGCCGACCTGCCGCAGCTCAGCGGCAGCGCGCCGCGCGCCACCGAAGTCATCGGCATCCCGCTGCCGCAGCGCGGCTACCACGTCGTCGAAGTCGAGTCGCGCATCCTCGGCGCGGCGCTGCTGGCCAGCCAGGCGCCGATGTACGCGCGCACTGGCGTGCTGGTCAGCGGCCTGGGCGTGCACTTCAAGAGCGGCCGCACGTCCAGTCTGGTCTGGGTCACCACGCTGGAGCGCGGCCGCCCGGTGGCCGGCGCCCGCGTGGCGGTCAATGACTGCCAGGGGGCGCCGCTGTGGAGCGGCAGCACCGATGCGGCCGGCATCGCGCGCATCCCGCGCGGCTTCGACAACCAGCGCTGGGACAACCCGCGTTGCGCCAACAGCGAAGGCCTGTTCGTCACCGCCCGCAGCGGCGCCGCCGGCAGCGAAGACCTGGCCTTCGTCTTCAGCGGCTGGAACCAGGGCATCGAAGCCTGGCGTTTCAACCTGCCGACGGCGCAAGGCACGCAGCCCGACAGCCGCGCCCACACGGTCTTCGACCGCACGCTGCTGCGCGTCGGCGACAGCGTCAGCATGAAACATTTCCTGCGTCTGGAAACCGCGGGCGGGCTGGCGCTGCCCGATGCCGATGCGCTGCCCACCGAGCTGCTGCTGACCCACCAGGGCAGCGGTGCCGAAGTGCGCCTGCCGCTGGCCTGGCCGCGCGGCGCGCGGTCCGCCGAGAGCCGCTGGCTGATCCCCGCCACCGCCGCTTTGGGCGGCTACGACGTGACGCTGATGCGCGCCAACCGCCGCTGGTTCAGCGGCAGCTTCCGCGTCGAAGCCTTCCGCGTGCCGCTGGTCGATGCGCGGCTCAACGGGCCGTCGGGCGTGCTGGTGGCGCCCGCCAGCCTGAACTTCGCCGCGCAGTTGAATGCGCTGGCCGGCGGGCCGATGGCCGCCGCGCCGCTGCAGTTGTCGGCCTTGCTGCGCCGCGCGCCGGTGTCCTTCAAGGGCTACGAAGATTTCAGCTTCGAGCCGGCCGGCCCGGCGCGCGGCGCTGAAGGCGAAGACGGCGACGAAGGCCGCGAGACGCAGAAACTGGTGGCCGACAAGCTGCAGGCCCGCACCGACGGGCAAGGCGCGGCGCGCATCGCGGTGGCGAAAATGCCGGCACTGGCCGGGCCTTCGGAACTGCTGGCCGAGCTGGGCTACACCGACCCCAACGGCGAGGCGCAGACCGTGGCGCAGCGCCTGAAGTTGTGGCCGGCGGCCGTGGTGGCCGGCCTGCGCGTGCCGGGCTGGGCGGCGGCACGCGGGCAGGCCGGCGTGACAGCGGTGGTGCTGTCCACCGACGGCCTGCCGCTGAAGGACCGCGCGGTCGAAGTCAGCGGCCGGCTGCAGCAGACGATCAGCACGCGCAAGCGCATCGTCGGCGGCTTCTACAGCTACGACAACCGGCGCGAGACGCGCGAACTGGGCCCGCTGTGCAGCGGCAAGACCGACGCGCAGGGGCGGCTGAGCTGCGAGCTGGCGCTGGACGTGGTGGGCGAGGTCGAGTTGATCGTGCGTGCGAAAGACGACGCCGGGCGCGTGGCGCAGGCCGCCAGTTCGGTGTGGCTCAGCGGCCCCGGCGAGTGGTGGTTCGCGCAGGGCAACGACGACCGCATCGACGTGCTGCCCGAGAAGCGCGAGCTGATGCCCGGCGAGACTGCGCGGCTGCAGGTGCGGATGCCGTTTCGGCAGGCGACGGCGCTGGTCACGGTCGAACGCGAAGGCGTGATCGACAGCCGCGTGATGACGCTCAGCGGGCGCGAACCGGTCATCGAACTGCCCATACCGCGGGCCGCGAAAGACGGCGCCAGCTGGGCGCCGAACGTGGTGGTCAGCGTGCTGGTGCTGCGCGGGCGACTGCGCGAAGCGCCTTGGTGGTCGGTCTTCACCTGGGGCTGGCGCGAGCCGGCCGAGTGGTGGCAAGCCTTCCGCTACGAGGGCCGCGACTGGCGCGCACCCAGCGGCTTGGTCGACCTGGCCAAGCCGGCCTACAAGCTGGGCGCGGCGGCCTTGAGCGTGGGCCTGGCCGACCACCGGCTGGACGTGCAGGTGCTGCCGGAGAAGACGCAATACGGCGTGCGCGAGACCGTCAAGACCACCGTGCGCGTGCGCTTCCAGGGCCAGCCCGTGGCCGGCGCCGAGCTGGCCTTCGCGGCGGTCGACGAAGGCCTGCTCGCGCTGCAGCCCAACCACTCGTGGGACTTGTTGCAGGCCTTGTTCCAGCCGCGGCCCTGGGGCGTCGAGACGGCCACCGCGCAGGGCCAGGTCATCGGCCGGCGGCACTTCGGCCGCAAGGCCCTGCCACCCGGCGGCGGCGGCGGCCGCAGCGCCACGCGCGAACTCTTCGACACGCTGCTGCTGTGGCGCGGCAGCGTGGTGCTGGACGCCCGGGGCGAAGCGCAGATCGACGTGCCGCTGAACGACTCGCTGACCGGCTTCCGCCTGGTGGCGATTGCCGACGCCGGCGCCGGGCGCTACGGCACCGGCAGCGCCAGCGTGCGCGTCACGCAAGACCTCCAGATGCTGAGCGGCCTGCCGCCGCTGGCGCGCGAGGGCGACCGCCTGGACGCCACCTTCACGCTGCGCAACACCACCCCCCGGGCGATGACGGTGCAGGCCCGTCTGGCCGGCAAGGCCGACGGCGCGGCGGCGCCCATCGACGTGTCGGCGCCGACCCAGACGGTGGCCTTGGCGCCCGGCGCGGCGCAGACCCTGCGCTGGACGGTCAAGGTGCCGGCCGGCGCGATCCGCATCGACTGGGAGGCCGACGCGGTCGAGACCACTGGCGAGGCCCCGGCGCGCGACCGGCTGAAGGTGGTGCAGTCGGTGCAGCCGGCCGTGCCGGTGCGCGTCTGGCAGGCCAGCCTGCAGCAGCTCGGCACGCCGGTTCTGCGCCTGGCGATGCAGCGGCCGGCCGACGCGCTGCCCGGCGCGGGCGGGGTGCGCGTGACGCTGCAGCCGCGCCTGGGCGGCGCGCTGCCCGGGCTGCGGCGCTACTTCGAGACTTATCCCTACAACTGCCTGGAGCAGCGCAGCTCGCGCGCGCTGGCGCTGCACGACGCGCCGGGCTGGCAGCGGCTGCAGGCCGAACTGCCCGGCTACCTGGACGCCGACGGCCTGGCCAGCTATTACCCCGTCACCGCCGGCAGCGCGCCGCACGGCAGCGACCGCCTGACGGCCTACCTGATCGCCAGCGCGCACGAGGCCGGCCAGGCCTGGCCCGACGCGGCGCGCGACGCGATGCTGCGCGGGCTGACGGCTTTCGTCGAAGGCCGGCTGGACCGCCGCTACCCGTCGCCGCGGCCCGACCTGGACGTGCGCAAGCTGGCCGCGCTGGAGGCGCTGGCTCGCCACGGCCGCGTGCAGCCGCGCCTGCTGGACGCCATCGCCTGGGCGCCGGCGGCCTGGCCCACTTCGGCCTTGCTCGATGCCTGGAGCCTGTACCGGCAGGTGCCGACGCTGCCCGGGCGCGAAGCGCGCATCGACGAACTGCAGCGGCTGGTCCGCTCGCGCCTGGTTGCCGGCGGCACCACGCTGGCTTTCAGCACCGAGGCCAGCGACGACTGGTGGTGGCTGATGGACGGTCCCGACAGCAATGCCGCGCGGCTCTTGCTGGCGGCCGCCGACAGCCCGGCCTGGCAGAGCGAGCTGCCGCAGCTGGTGACCGGCGCGCTGGCCCGCCAGCGCCGGGGCGCGTGGCAGACCACCACCGCCAACCTGTGGGGCGTGCTGGCGCTCGAACGCTTCAGCGCCAAGGCCGAGGCCGTGCCGGTGGCGGGCCGCAGCACCGTTCAGTGGGCGGCCACCACGCGCACCCAGGACTGGTCCGCGCAAGCCGAAGGCAGCACCCAGGCCCTGCCGTGGCCGGTGGCCGATGCCTCGGCGACGACCACGCTGCCGCCGCTGACCGCCCAGCACCAGGGCGCCGGCAAGCCCTGGCTGACGCTGCAGGTGCTGGCCGCTGTGCCGCTGCGCGCACCGCTGGCGGCGGGCTACCGCGTGACACGCAGCGTCAGCGCCATCGAACGCCGGCAGCCCGACGCCTGGACGCGCGGCGACACGCTGCGCGTGAAGCTGGAGATCGACGCGCTGGCCGACATGGCCTTCGTGGTCGTCAGCGACCCGGTGCCTACTGGCGCCACGCTGCTGGGCAGCGGCCTGGGCAGCGACAGCCTGATCGCCACCCAGGGTGAGCAGCGCAGCGGCGCCTGGCCGGCCTACATCGAGCGCGCCGCCGAAGCCTGGCGCGGCCACTACGAGTGGCTGCCGCGCGGCCACCACGTCGTCGAATACACGCTGCGGCTGAACGCCAGCGGCCAATTCCACCTGCCGCCGACCCGCGTCGAGGCGATGTACGCGCCCGAGACTTTCGGCGAAGCGCCCAACGCGGTGCTGGAAGTGCGGCCCTGATGCGCGGCGCTGGCTGCGTTGGCCGGGCCGGCCTGGCTGCTGCGCTGGCGGTCTGCGCGACCGGCGCGGCGGCGCAGTCCGTACCCAGCTTCGAGGCCGTGCGGGCCGCACACGCGCCGTCGGACGTGCCGCTGCTGGACCGCCACGGCGCGCCGCTGCAGATGGTGCGCATCGACCCCCTCGTGCGACGCGGGCCGTGGGTCGCGCTGGCCGACATGTCGCCCGCGCTGCGGGTGGCCATCGTGCTGGGCGAAGACCGGCGCTTCTGGGACCACGGCGGCGTGGACTGGCGCGCGCTGGCCGGCAGTGCCTGGGCCAATGTCTGGAACACGCGCACGCGCGGCGCCAGCACCTTGACGATGCAACTGGCCGGCCTGTCCGACGACGAACTGGCGCGGCCGGCCGGTGGCCGCAGCGTGGTCGCCAAGCTCACGCAGATGCGCCGCGCGCAGCAATTCGAAAGCCGCTGGAGCAAGGCGCAGATCCTCGAGGCCTACCTCAACCGCGTGCCGCTGCGCGGCGAACTGGTCGGCGTTGCCGCCGCAGCCCATGTGCTCTTCGGCAAGCAGGCCAGTGGCCTGGACCGCCAGGAAGCCGCGCTGTTGGCCGCGATGGTGCGCGCCCCCAACGCCGCGGCGCCGGCCGTCGAACGCCGCGCCTGCGACGTGCTGCGGGCCCAGGGCGAACCCTGCGATGGCCTGGCCACGACGCTGGCGCTGGCCCTGGCGCGGCGCCCCGGCCCCTTGCTGGGCGGGACCACGGAAACCCTGGCGCCGCACCTGGCGGCACGGATCGCGGCGTCGGTGGCGTCGGTGGGGTCGGCGGGGTTGGGGCCGCTGCAGGCGATGCGTTCGACGCTGGATGCGCCGCTGCAGCGCGTGGCACTGAACGCGCTGCGCCATCAGCTGGGCGAACTGCGCGGGCGCGATGTCGAGGACGGTGCGGTGCTGGTGCTCGACAACGCCAGCGGCGAGGTGCTGGCCTGGGTCGGCTCGTCAGGCAGCGGGCTGTCGTCGGCGCCGGCGGTGGACGCCGTGCTGGCCCGCCGCCAGCCGGGCAGCACGCTCAAGCCCTTCGTCTACGCGCTGGCGCTGCAGCAGCGGCTGATCACCGCCGCCAGCCTGCTGGACGACGCACCGCTGCAACTGGCCGCCGGCGCCGGCCTGTACCAGCCGCAGAACTACGACCACGGCTACAAAGGCCTGGTCAGCGCGCGCACCGCGCTGGCCAGCAGCCTGAACGTGCCGGCCGTGCGCGTGGCCGCGATGCTGGGGCCCGAAGCGCTCTTCGCCGGCCTCAACCGTGCCGGCCTGCGCCTGAGCGAAAGCGGCGGCTACCACGGCCTGGCGCTGGCCCTGGGCAGTGCCGACGTGAGCCTGCTGGACCTGGGCAACGCCTACCGCCTGCTGGCCCAGGCCGGCCGCTACAGCCCGGTGCGCTGGCAGCCGGCTGCAGCCCTGGCTGGTTCTGCCGGCGCACCGGCGGCCGCGCCGCGCGCGGTGCTCGACCCGGCGGTGGCTTTCATCGTCGCCGACATGCTGGCCGACCCGGCCGCGCGCGCCTTGACTTTCGGTCTCGACAGCCCGCTGGTCACCCCCGGTTGGGCGGCGGTGAAGACCGGCACCAGCAAGGACTTGCGCGACAACTGGTGCGTCGGCTTCAGCAGCCGCTACACGGTGGGCGTGTGGGTCGGCAATGCCAGCGGCGCGCCGATGCACGGCGTCAGCGGCATCAGTGGCGCGGCCCCGGTGTGGCGCGAGCTGATGCTGCACTTGCACGCGCAGTCGCCCTCGGCGGCGCCCGCTGCGCCGCCCGGCGTGGCCACCGTGCAGGGCGAGCACTACCTGGCGGGCACCGAGCCTGCGCGCGTGCCGTCTCGGGCCCTGCAAGGCCGCGCACAGGCCTTCGGCATCCAGAGCCCGCGTGACGGCACCGTGGTCGCGCTGGACCCCGACATCCCCATCGGTGCGCAGCGCCTGGTCTTCGAGGGCGCCGCCGGGCGCTGGCGGCTGGACGGCCGAGAACTGGGTCGGGGTGCCCGCTGGTGGTGGTCGCCGCGTCCGGGCCCGCATCTGCTGGAATGGATCTCGGCCGACGCGGAAGGTGGCGCGGACGCGGTCGACCGCGTGCGTTTCGAGGTCCGCGCCGCGGCGCCGCAGCCGCCAGCGCCGCGCGCGGCGGCTAGACCGAAGCCGAGCTGAACAGCCGTTCGGTGGCCACGTCGATGACCATGCCGCACAGGCTGTAGAGCACCGAACCGATCAGCGCCGCGCCGAAGCCGGCCACGCCGAAGCCGTCGAGCACGCTGGCCGCCGACCAGAACATCAGTGCGTTGATGACGAAGAGGAAGAGCCCCAGCGTGATCAGTGTCACCGGCAGGGTCAGCAGCACCAGGAGCGGCCGCACCAGGGTGTTGAGCAGCCCGAGCACGAAAGCCGCGATCAGCGCCGCGCCGAAGCTCTTCACGGTGACCCCGGGGTAGAGCTGCGCGACCAGCAACAGGGCCGCCGCCAACAACATCCAACGCACGATGGTCTTCATGCCGTCAGCATAACGTGGCGCCGATGCCAGAAATGCACTTTCACCTATGGAAACAGCTTCTCGCGGGCGCCCCGCTGGGTTTACCATCGCGCCTGCTTGTTTGCCAGGATAGACAGGCCCGCAGGACCCTCGGTCCGGTGAGGTCCGCGTGGCGACTGGCAACCCTCAAACACGACGGAGAACATCCTGATGGCAACTGCGAAGAAAGCTCCCGCGAAGAAGGCCGCCCCTGCCAAGAAGGCAGCACCGGTGAAGACGGCCGCGGCACCCGCGAAGAAGGCTGCGGCACCGGCCAAGAAGGCCGCTGCACCGGCCGCTCCGGCTGCAGCGCCGGCCAAGAAGGCCGCGGTAGCGAAGAAGGCCGCCCCGGCCAAGAAGCGCACGCCCAGCGCGGCCTTCATGAAGGCCATGACGCCCAGCCCGGCCCTGGCCGCGGTGATCGGCGACAAGCCGCTGCCGCGTACCGAAGTGACCAAGAAGGTCTGGGAATACATCAAGAAGAACAAGCTGCAGGACGCCGTCAAGCGGACCATGATCAATGCCGACGCCAAGCTGAAGGCCGTCGTCGGCGTCAGCTCGATCAGCATGTTCGGCATGACCAAGGAAATCAGCAAGCACCTCAAGTGAGGCGCTGAAGCTGGAAACCGGAAGGGGCCCCGCGGGGCCCCTTTTTCATGCCCGCGAGGCGGCCTGCTCGCAAGCCGACCTTGCGCGCGGCCCGCGGCTCAGATGTCGCCCGCGCGCGCGAATTTCGCGATGTGCTCGGCCGCGCGGAAAGCCAGGGCTTCGATGGTTTGCGTCGGCTGGCCGCGGCCCGAGGTGACGAAGCTGGAACCGTCGCACAGGAAGAGATTGCGCACGTCGTGCGTGCGGTGGTATTTGTCGATGACCGAGGTCGCCGGGTCATTGCCCATGCGGCAGGTGCCCAGCAGGTGCACGCCGCCGCGGGCTTCGGCGATCTCGCCGGTGACGACCTGCCGGGCACCCGCCGCGTCCATGATCTCGGCGGCCCGGTCGCGCTGCCAGGCGGCGTGCTTCATGTCGTCCGGGTGGTCCTTGTAGGTGACGCGGATCGACGGCACGCCCCAGTCGTCCTTCAACGCCGGGTCGATGTCCACGCGGTTGGTTTCCACGGCCAGCGAGGTGCCGTGGCCCGAGGCGGTCATCCAGTAGGTGTAGGACTCCAGGTATTCCTTGAATTCCGGGCCCCAGGTGGGTGTGCCCTGGGGCACGTTCTGGCCCCAGTTCAGCGGTCCACCAGAACGCGCGTCGATACCGCCGCCACCGTAGAAGCCGCGCTTGGGGTCGGAGTCGTAGTGGTCCTGCAGGATGCGCGTGACGTTCGCCCCCTTGTATTCATTCAGCGGACGGTCGAAGCGGGCCTGCGCGCTGCCGCCCTTGTTGAACATCAGGTAGCGACCGACCACGCCACTGGAATTCGCCAGGCCCTGGGGGAAGGCGTCGGTGGCCGAGTTCAGCAGCAGCTTGGGCGTCTCCGATCCATTCGCGCAGACCACCACGGCGCGCGCCTTCTGGAACTGCTCTTTCTTCTCCTTGTCGAAGTAGTGCACGCCAGTGGCGCGGCCGGCGGCGTTCATGCCGATGCGGAAGACGTAGCTGTTGGCGCGCACCTCGCAGCGGCCGGTGGCTTCGGCCTCCGGGATCACCGTCCACACCGATGAGGACTTGGCCATCACCTCGCAGGCGTAGCCGCCGCACAGGCCGCACTGCACGCAGGCCGGGCGGCCGCGGTAGAAGCGCGAATTGATGGCCATCGGTGCCGGGAACGGGTGCAGGCCGAGCTTGCGCGCACCGCGTTCGAACAGCACGCCCGACGACTTCACCGGCAGCGGCGCCATCGGGTAGGGCCGGCTGCGCGGCGGGTCGAAGGGGCTGGCGCCGGCCAGACCGGAGACGCCGACTTCCCATTCCACCTTGGTGTAGTAGGGCTCCAGCTCCGCGTAGGTGATGGGCCAGTCGGCCAGGTTGGCGCCCGGGATGGCACCCAGGACGCTGCGCTCGATGAAGTCGATTTCGTGGAAGCGCCAGAAGTTGGCGTTGAAGTGCGCGCTGCTGCCACCGACGACGCGCGCGTAGGTCAGCGGGTTGCGGCCGCTCACCCTTTCGGCTTTCTTGCTGGGGTCGTTGCGGAACGATTGCGGATTGGTCGCCGGGTTGTTGGTGATGCCCGACATCTGGGTGTACTTCAGCTCGTCGTGTTCGAAGTCACCGGCCGCCATGCGCGGACCCTGCTCCATGACGACGACGGTGTTGCCGGCGCGCGAGAGTTCGCGCGCCATGATGCCGCCGGACGCGCCAGAGCCGACGACGATGAAATCGACGGTCTGGCTGGTCTTGAATGTCTTGCTGGCCATGTGCTGCTCCTTCGGGCGGTGTCGTGCGAAATCAGGCGGTGTAGGGCTTGGTGCCGGGATAGGGCACGAAGCCGCCGTAGTCCTTGTCGTAATCGCCGAAGGGCGGTTTCCAGGCGTGCTGGTCGACCACCTGGATCAGCTTCCAGCCCTGGTTCTCGTGGTTGCCGCCGTACTTGGGCAGCGCCAGCATGCCCAGCACGGTGAGCCGCCGCACCGCCGTGAAGAACGGCGTCTTGTCGACCTCGTGCAGGAAGGCGATCTGCTGGGCATCGCTGGCGGCCGCGAACGCCGGCGCGGCGCCTTCGCGCGCGGCATAGCCCTTCTGAAATTCAGCCAGGCCCTGGCGGAAGGCCGGCAGTTGCGCCGCAAAGAAGCTGCCCAAGGCCTTGTCGATGAAATAGACCGCGTGGGCGTCCCGCGCGCCGGGCTTGGCACCGCCAGGCACGATCTGGTTCGCGATGGCGTCCACGTCGGCCGCCTCGGCCGCGGTCAGCGTGGTGATCTTTGCTGGCGCTGCCGACTTGTCGCCGTGGCCCGCATGGCTGGCATGTTCGGCAGCCGCCGCGATCTGCGGCCAGTTCAGGGCGACCCAGCCTGCACTGGCCAGATTGCCGCTGGCCGTCAGGAACTGGCGGCGGGAAGGGGTAGGCTGTTCCACAGGTCGCTCCGCATCGGACTGGCAAGACGCCGATGCGACACAACGCAATCCACATGCCATGCCACTCCACAGGGGGTGCCCCGCACGACCCGCCCCGCTCTAGGGCGCATGCCGTGCCCCGGTGCGCCGGCCTGGCACCGGCGCAGGGCCTGGCACCGGCGCAGGGCCTGCCGGGTTGAATCAGCGGCTGGGTGCCGCCGCCCGGTTCAGGCCGCCGCCGGCACCACCGCCGGCAGCAGCGACTTCAGGAAACGCCCGGTGTGGCTGCCGGCGTGCGCGGCCACCTCTTCGGGCGTGCCGGCGACCAGCACCAGACCGCCGCCGGCACCGCCTTCGGGGCCCATGTCGATGACCCAGTCGGCGGTCTTGATGACGTCGAGGTTGTGCTCGATGACGACGATCGTGTTGCCGGCGTCGCGCAGCTGATGCAGCACCTTCAGCAGCATGTCGACGTCGTGGAAGTGCAGTCCCGTCGTCGGCTCGTCGAGGATGTACAAGGTGCGGCCGGTGTCGCGCTTGCTCAGTTCCAGTGCCAGCTTGACGCGCTGCGCTTCACCGCCGCTCAGCGTCGTCGCGGCCTGGCCCAGACGGATGTAGCCCAGGCCGACGTCGAGCAGGGTCTGCAGCTTGCGCGCCAGATTGGGCACGGCGTTGAAGTAGGCGTAGGCGTCCTCGACCGTGAGTTCCAGCACCTGCGTGATGTTCTTGCCCTTGTAGAAGATCTCCAGCGTTTCGCGGTTGTAGCGGGCGCCGTGGCAGACATCGCAGGGTACGTACATGTCGGGCAGGAAGTGCATCTCGACCTTGATCACGCCGTCGCCCTCGCAGGCTTCGCAGCGCCCGCCGCCGCTGGCGGCGCTGACGTTGAAGCTGAAGCGCCCCGCGCCATAGCCGCGTTCGCGCGCCGCCGGCACTTCGGCGAACAGCTCGCGGATCGGCGTGAACAGGCCGGTGTAGGTGGCCGGGTTGCTGCGCGGCGTGCGGCCGATCGGGCTCTGGTCGACGTTGATGACCTTGTCGAAGTTCTCCAGCCCGTCGATGCGGTCGTGCGGCGCCGGCTCGGCGTGGCTCTGGTAGAGCTTGCGCGCGACGGCGGTGTACAGCGTGTCGTTGATCAGCGTGCTCTTGCCGCTGCCGCTGACGCCGGTGACGCAGGTCAGCAGGCCGACCGGGATCTCGACGCTGACACCCTGGCCCTCGGGCCCGCGCAGGTTGTGGCCGCGTGCGCCGACGATGCCCAGGCGGAAGGGCGCCGCGCCGAAGCCGCTGGCCGCGCGGCGGTGTCGGGGCACCTCGATGCGCAGCACATTGGCCAGGTACTGGCCGGTCAGCGAATCGGGGTTGTCCGCCACTTCCTGCGGCGTGCCCTGCGCCATCACCTGGCCGCCGTGGACACCGGCGCCGGGGCCCATGTCGATGACGTGGTCGGCGGCGCGGATCATGTCCTCGTCGTGCTCCACCACCAGCACGCTGTTGCCGAGGTCGCGCAGGTGCTGCAGCGTGCCGATCAGCCGTTCGTTGTCGCGCTGGTGCAGGCCGATGCTGGGCTCGTCCAGCACGTACATCACGCCGCTCAGGCCGCTGCCGATCTGGCTGGCCAGCCGGATGCGCTGGGCCTCGCCGCCGCTCAGCGTGTCGGCGCCGCGGTCCAGGCTCAGGTAGTTCAGGCCGACGTCGTTCAGGAAGCGCAGCCGGCTGCGGATTTCGCGCACGATCTTGTCGGCGATCTCGCCCTTGGCGCCGACCAGCTTCAGGCTGTCGAAGTAGCTCAGCGCGTGCGCCAGCGTGTCGTGCTCGACCTCGAAGATCGGCTTGCCCTTGGCGCCGGAAGACGTGCTGTCGGCGTGCTGCAGGAAGACGTGACGGGCCTCGCGGCGCAGCCGCGTGCCGTGGCAGTCGGGGCAGGGTTTGGCGGCCTGGTAGCGCGTCAGCTCGTCGCGCACGGCGGTCGAATCGGTTTCGCGCAGGCGGCGCTCGAAGCTCGGGATGATGCCTTCGAAGGGGTGCTTGCGCTTCACCGCGCGGGCCTTGCCCTTGCCGGTCTTGCTCGGCCCGTCGGCCTGGTAGACGAACTCGATCTCGTCCTCGCCCGAGCCGTGGAGCAGCACCTGCTGCGCGCTGGCCGGCAGGTCTTCCCAGGGCGTGTCCAGCTTGAAACCGCAATGCGCGGCGACCGTTTCCAGCAGCGTGTAGGTGTAGCTGTTGCGGCGGTCCCAGCCCTTGATCGCGCCGGCGCCCAGGCTCAGGCTGGGGAAGGCGACCAGCCGCTCGGGGTCGAACACGGTGACCTGGCCCAGGCCGTCGCAGGACGGGCAGGCGCCCACCGGGCTGTTGAAGCTGAACAGCCGCGGTTCCAGTTCGCTGAGCGAGTAGCTGCAGGCCGGGCAGCCGAAGCGGCTGCTGAACAGGTGTTCGCGGCCAGTGTCCATCTCCAGCGCGAGGGCGCGGCCGTCGGCGATGCGCAGGCAGGCTTCGAAGCTCTCGGCCAGGCGCTGCTGGATGTCGGGCTTGGTCTTCAGGCGGTCGATGACGACGTCGATGTCGTGCTTCTGGTTCTTCTGCAGCTTGGGCACGGCCTCGGCCTCGACCACCGCACCCGGCGTGCCGTCGCTGCCGACACGAAAGCGCACATAGCCGCGGGCCTGCATGTCTTCGAACAGTTCGGTGAATTCGCCCTTGCGGTCGCGCACCACCGGCGCCAGGACCATCAGCTTGGTGTCTTCGGGCAGGGCCAGCACGGCGTCAACCATCTGGCTGACACTCTGCGCCTGCAGCGGAACGTCGTGGTCGGGGCAGTAGGGCGTGCCGGCGCGGGCGTAGAGCAGGCGCAGGTAGTCGTGGATCTCGGTGATCGTGCCGACCGTGCTGCGCGGGTTGTGGCTGGTCGCCTTCTGCTCGATGCTGATCGCCGGGCTCAGGCCTTCGATGACATCGACATCGGGCTTGTCCATCAACTGCAGGAACTGCCGCGCGTAGGCGCTCAGGCTTTCGACATAGCGGCGCTGGCCTTCGGCGTACAGCGTGTCGAAGGCCAGGCTGCTCTTGCCCGAGCCTGACAAGCCCGTGATCACCACCAAGGCGTGCTTGGGGATGTCGAGGTCGATGTTCTTCAGGTTGTGCGTGCGGGCGCCGCGGATCTTGAAACTGCGGGCTTCCTGGTACGGAGCGCGCGGGCTGGCGGGACTTGCAGGATCAGGGCGCGGCATGGAGGCGTTTCACGAGGGCAACCCGCGATGATAAGGGCGCCGGTCGGCCAGACCACCTGCGCGACCCGCCCGCCGGGATGGGCCGCGAACCGGGTCACGCCTCAGGCCGGCATCGCCAGGTGCAGACGCACCGTGGTGCCGTGACCGACCTGGCTTTCGACCTCGATGTGCCCGCCCATCAGTTCGATGAAGCGCCGGCTGACGAACAGGCCCATGCCCGAGCCTTCGATGCCCGAGCCCTCGGCCCCCAGGCGGTCGAAGGGCTGGAACAGGCCGGCCAGCTGGCGGGCGTTCAGTCCGCGACCGGTGTCGCTGACCAGCAGCTCGACCAACTGCCCGCGCTGCTGCGCGGTGACCACCACCCGCCCGCCTTCGACGTTGTACTTGACGGCGTTGGACAGCAGGTTGATCAGCACCTCCTTCAGCCGCAGCCGGTCGCCCATCACCACCAGCGCGGCGCCCGGGGCGTCGGTACCGAGCAGCTTGCTCAGCGTCACGCCGCGCTGGTCGGCCAGCGGTTGCATCAGCGCCAGCGCTTCGCCGACCACGGCGGCCAGGTCGCAAGGCAGCAGCTGCAATTCGAGCTTGCCCGACTCGATGCGCGAAACGTCCAGCACCTCGTTGACCAGCTCGAGCAGGTGGCGGGCCGCGCTTTCGATCAGCCCCACGCGGTGCGGCTTCAGCACCAGGTCGCCGGCGGCGGCCTCCAGGCGCATCAGCTGCGAGAAGCCCAGGATGGCGTTCAGCGGCGTGCGCAGCTCGTGGCTCATGCGCGACAGGAAGGCGCTCTTGGCGCGGTTGGCGCTTTCCGCCGCTTCCTTGGCAGCCAGCAGGTGCAGGGCCACGTGCTCCGGGCTGCTGTCCCAGGCGCAGCCGATCAGGCGCACGGCGCGGCCCGCCGGGTCGGTGTGGGCGCGACCGGTGACGTGCAGCCAGCGTTCGTGGCCGTGGCTGTCGACGCGCTGCAGTTCCACGTTCAAGGGCGCGCCGTCTGCGATGGCGGCACTCAGCGCGGCCTGCAGCATCGGCAAGGCCGCTTCGATCAGCTGCGGGCGCAGGGCCTCGTCCAGCGGGCCGGCTGGCGTGGTCGGCAGGTCCAGCATCTTCAGCAGCCGGTGGTCGAAGACCAGCAGGCCCTGCGCAATGTCCCAGTCCCACACGCCGATGCCGCCGGCGTCGTTGGCAATGGCCAGCCGCTCGGTCAGGTCGCCCAGCTGCTGGCGAACCTGGTGCTGGGTCGAGATGTCCTGCAGCACGCCGCTGACCCGGGCGACGCGCTCGTCGCTCACCTCGGCATGGCCGACGGCCCGCACCCGCAGGCTCTGGCCGCTGGCGCTGTGCATGTCGACTTCGAGTTCGAAGGCCCGGCCCTGCTCTGCGGCGGCCACCGCACCGGCCAGGGCCGCGCGGTCGTAGGGCGCACAGTGGCCGAGCAGGGCCTCGAGCGTGGCCGGCACGTCGGCCGGCAGCTCAAGCAGCCCGCGCAATTCGGCCGACCAGTGCAGCGCCCGCGGTCGCAGCTTCAGTTCCCAGCCGCCCGTGCGCGCCAGGCGCGCCGCGTCGGCCAGCGAGGCCTCGCTCTTGCGCAGCGCCTCGGCCGCGTCGGCCAGTGCGGCGACATCGCGCAAGTGCTCGGTGCGGTCGATCACCGCGCAGACGAACTGCACGGCGACGTCGTTTGATGCGGCGCTGTCGGTCAGGCGCGCCACGTGCAGGTCTCCGACGAAGTGCTGACCACCCTCGCCGAAAAAGGTCACGCCATCGAGCGCGCTGATGCCAGTGGCCTGGGCCTCGTGGAAGGCGGGACGCACGCGGTCCTGGAAGTCGGTGGCTTCGACCAGGCGGTGCAGGAAGCGGGGCGTGGCATGGCGCAGCGACAAGGCCAGCAGCCGGGTGGCCTTGGCGTTGTGTTCCAGCAGCTCGCCCTTGTCGCTGACCAGCATGCAGGCCACCGGCATGCCGGCGAACAAGGCGGCAAAGCGCCGTGCCAGCGCCTCGGTCCGGGCGTGGCTGTCGGCCAGCTCGTCGGCCTGGGCGTGCAGTTCGGCCTGGTAGATGCCGAGGTTTTCGGTCAGTTCGCGCAGCTGCTCGTCGTGCTGGTGGATGGCCGCTTCGGCCTGCGCCATCTCGCCGCGCGAGAAGGCGCCCAGCACCTGCTCGTGCAGCAGCTGGCCCACGGTCTCGGCCTGCAGCAACAGCCGGTCGCGCGCCTGGACCCGCTGCTTCAGGGCCAGTGGCGTCATGCTGCGACCTCGGGTGTGCTGCCCTTGGGCTGGGTCTGCAGCCAGTCGGTGATGTCGATGTGGCTGACCACCGCGCCGCCACTGGCGTCGCTGACGGGCGCCGCGTGCATCAGGAACCACAGCTGGCGGCCCTGCGACAGGCAGGGGTACTGCAGGGTGAAGCGCTCGCTGCGCCCGGCCAGCACCTCGCTCAGGCCGCTGTGCGCGGCCTGGGCATCGGCGTCGGTGCCGGCCGCGTTGCCGCAGATCCGCAGGTAGTTGCTGCCGATGCCGGTGTGGCGCAGCTCGGGGTCGCCATTCAGCGCAGCGAAGCGGCGCCAGGCCCGGTTGACGCGCACGATGGTGCCGTGGCTGTCCAGCACCGCCAGGTGCTCGGGCAAGGAGTCGAGGATCTCCTGCATGCGTTCGCTGTCCTTGACCGCGGTCACGTTGACGAAGCTCACCACCACCCGCGTCTTGCCCTGGGCGCGACCATAGGGCTGGATGCGCACCAGCCACCAGCGGCCGTCGCTGCTGCGTGCCTCGCGCTCGCTGGCACTGCCATCGCGCAGCGTGCGGCGCAGGTCACTGAACAGCTCGGGGTAGTCCAGGCTGGTCGCGAAGTCTTCCAGCGAGCGGTCGCGGTCGCCCTCGCGCACCTTGAAGATCTGGCTCAGTTCGGGCGTGAAACGCTGCAGGCGGAGTTCTTCGTCGAGGAAGACGGTCGGGATGGCCGTGGCCTTGGCGATGTTCTCGAGGTCGGCATTCACCGAATTCAGCACGTCGACCTTTTCCTGGTACTCGGAGTTCACCGTGTACAGCTCTTCGTTGACCGACTGCAGCTCTTCGTTGGTGCTTTGCAGCTCCTCGTTGCTGGCCATCAACTCCTCGTTGGTGGCCTGCAATTCCTCGTTGGCCGTTTCCAGTTCCTCGATCGTCGCCTGCAGGCTTTCATTGCTCAGCTCGAGTTCGCGCTCCAGCGCTTCCACGCGCAGCCGCTGTTCGTCGTCCAGCTGTGCCAGGCTGCTGCTGACCGGCGGCGGCCCGTCCAGCGGCTCGAAGCTGATCAGCGTCATCAGGGTCTGGCTGACCGGCAGGCCGGGCGGCGCGGCCTCGTCGTCGGCCGCCGGCTCGGCGTCGGGCGGGGCCAGCCGCCGCGCCACCATCCGCAGGTGCCGGGTCTGGCCGCCGCTGTCGAGGCTGACCGTCGCTGCGCGCTGCGGCGTGTCGTCCTTGCTGACCGACTGCAGCAGCAGCGCGGCGGCCCAGGCCAGTTCGCGCGGCAGCAGCTTGACGACGTCGAGGGTGGCCTCGCCCTCGGCGATCTGCAGCAGGTCGCGGGCGCTGCCGTAGACGTGCAGCAACTCGCGATCGGGCCCGATCAGCATCGACGGCGGCGTGTAGGCCTGCTGCAACTGGCGCTGGCCCTGGTTGACCCATTTGAAAGCCGGCAGCGACCCGGCCAGCGTGCTGCGGGCATGCGGCAGCTCGCGCCGGGTGCTGGTCCGCGTGGTGGGCCGGTGGCGAGCGCTGCCGTCGAGGTTCAGCGACTGCCGGTCGCGGCGCAGCATGCGGTAGATCTTGTGGCGCCCGTGCAGGTCGGTGAAATCGCGGTGCAGCACGCCCAGCGATTCGCTGGGCCCCAGCAGCAGGTGGCCGCCCGGCGCCAGCGCGTACTGCAGGCGGCGCAGCGCGCGTTCCTGGGCGGCGGGCAGGAAGTAGATCAAGGCGTTGCGGCAGGTCACCAGGTCCATCCGCGTGAAGGGCGGGTCGGCGACCAGGTTGTGGCGCGCGAAGATCACCATCTGGCGGATTTCGGGGCGCACCATCCAGTGGCCCTGGTGCTGGATGAAACAGCGCTCCAGGCGTTCGCCCGAGACCTCGGCGGCGATGGCGTCGCTGTAGATGCCCGCCGCGGCGTGGTCGAGGTACTGGCTTTCCACGTCGGTGGCGAAGATCTTCACCGGTCGTTGCACGCCCAGCCGCAGGAAGGCCTCGGCGAACAGGATGGCGATGGTGTAGGCCTCTTCGCCGGTGGCGCAACAGGCCACCCAGACGCGGATCGGCTCCATCACCCCGGTACGCTGAACCAGGGCCGGTATGACCTGCTCGGCGAGTTGTTCGAAGACCTCGGTGTCGCGGAAGAAGCGCGTCACGGGGATCAGCAGTTCGCGGCGCAGCACGTTCTGCTCCTCGGGCGCCGCAGTCAGCCGCTCGAGGTAGGCGCCCAGCGTGGGCAGGCGCTGCACCTGCATGCGGCGCTCGATGCGGCGCAGCACGGTGGTCGACTTGTAGTCGCGGAAGTCGATGCCGCTCGAGGCCAGCAGCAGTTCAAGGATGCCGTCCAGCGGCTGCATCAGCGCGGCCGACACGCCGCCCGCCAGCACGCGCAGCCCCGGTGAACGCGGTGTGCGCAGGTGCTCCGTCAGCGCCGCGGCCAGTTCTTCGGCCGGTGCCACCACGTCGGCCAGGCCGGTGCCCACCGCGCTGCGCGGCATGCCGTCGAACTTGGCATTGGCCGGCTCCTGCACGAAGACGAAGCCGCCCGCCGCGTTGACCGCCGGTACACCGCGCGAACCATCGCTGCCGGTGCCCGACAGCACCACCGCGATGCCGCGGTCGGCGCATTGCTCGGCCATGCTGTTGAAGAAGATGTCGATCGGCAGCGACAGGCCGTGCTCGGCCTTCGGGCTGAGCAGCAGGCGGTCACCCAGCAGCCGCATGCACTTGGCCGGTGGAATCAGGAACACCGCGTTGGCGGCCAGCGGCATGTCGTGCTCGGCCACCCGCACCGGCATCGCGGTGTAGCGTGCCAGCAGGTTGTCCATCATGCTTTTGTGGTCTGGCGACAGGTGCTGTACGACCACGAAGGCCGCGCCAGTGTCGCTGGGCAAGCCATGGAACAGGCGTTCCAGCGCGTCCAGGCCGCCGGCCGATGCCCCGATGCCGACGACGAAACCGTGGAAGACGCCGGGGGCCTGGGGCGGCATGGATTCCGGAACGGACCGGGCTGTGTTTTCTGGCGGTAAGACTGCCATGCGCTCACACTCCATCCGAAAGTACGTTGTACGCCCGGCGGATTGTGCCTTCGCCTTCAACCGGTGCTGAACCGATTTGCAGCCGTTTCAGCCGGCGGCGCCGAGCACGCGCAGGATCTCGGCCCCGTAGGCTTCGAGCTTCTTCGCGCCGACGCCGCTGATGCCGGCCAGCGCGTCCAGCGTGGCCGGCTGCTCGCGCGCCATCTCGGCCAGCGTGGCGTCGTGGAAGACGACGTAGGCCGGCAGGTTGTGCTCGCGTGCGACCTCGCCGCGCCAGGCTTTCAGCGCCGTGAACAGCGCTGTCGCGGCCTCGTCCAGCGGCAGCGGCGGCGGCTTGTCGCGGCCCGTGCTGGCGCTGCTGCCCGCGCCGCGACCTCGGCCGGTCTTGCCCCTGGCCTTGGTCTCGCTGGGCACGCGCAGCCGCACCGCGACTTCGCCGCGCAGCACCGCGCGCGCGCTGTCGGCGAGCGCCAGGGTGCTGAATTCGCCTTCGGTCTGCAGGTGGCCGGCGGCGATCAGCTGGCGCAGCACCAGGCGCCACTGCGCGTCGCTGACGTCGGCGCCGATGCCGAAAGTCGACAGGCTGCTGTGGCCGTACTGCGCGACCTTGTCGGTGGACTTGCCGCGCAGCACGT
Organism: Betaproteobacteria bacterium; assembly: GCA_947453725.1. Classification (GTDB taxonomy): domain Bacteria; phylum Pseudomonadota; class Gammaproteobacteria; order Burkholderiales; family Burkholderiaceae_C; genus Rubrivivax. The sequence goes on from CANGHH010000010.1 coordinate 35,308, forward strand.
CGATCAGGTGCACCGCGCCGAAGCGCTGGCCGCCGTTCTGGCGGAAGCGGTAGATGCACGACAGCGCCTTGCGCGCGGCCTCGGTCGCGTCCCAGGTCGACGGCGGCTGGATGCAGTTGTCGCAGTTGCCGCAGCGGTAGCCCGGCGCACTGGGCTCGCCGAAGTAGGCCAGCAGGCGCACACGCCGGCAGTCGTGGGCTTCGGCCAGCGCCAGCAGGGCGTCGAGCTTGCCGCGCTGCAGGCGCTTGAAGTCTTCCCCGGCCTCGCTCTCGTCGATCATGCGCCGCTGGTTCACCACGTCGGCCAGGCCGTAGGTCATCCAGGCGTCGGCCGGCTGGCCGTCTCGGCCGCCGCGGCCGGTTTCCTGGTAGTAGCCCTCGATGTTCTTCGGCAGGTCGAGGTGGGCCACGAAGCGCACATCGGGCTTGTCGATGCCCATGCCGAAGGCGATGGTCGCGACCATCACCACGCCATCGTCGCGCAGGAAGCGGTCCTGGTGCTTGCGCCGCACCGCGGCGTCCAGGCCGGCGTGGTAAGGCAGCGCATTCAGGCCCTCGTCGGCCAGCCAGGCGGCGGTCTCGTCGACCTTCTTGCGGCTCTGGCAGTAGACGATGCCCGCGTTGCCTTCGTGCTCGTCGCGGATGAAACGCAGCAACTGCTTCTTCGGCTCGTCCTTCTCGACGATGGTGTAGCGGATGTTCGGCCGGTCGAAGCTGGCAACGAAGACGCGCGCGTCTTCCAGCGCCAGCCGCTCGATGATGTCGGCGCGGGTGTGGTCGTCGGCGGTGGCCGTCAGGGCCAGCCGTGGCACGCCGGGGAACTGTTCGTGCAGCGCCGACAGGCCCAGGTATTCCTCGCGGAAATCGTGGCCCCACTGGCTGACGCAGTGGGCTTCGTCGATGGCGAACAGGCTGAGCAGACCGCGCTCGTTCAGCGACTGCAGCATGGCCAGGAAACGCGGCGTCAGGATGCGCTCGGGCGCGGCGTAGAGCATCACCAGCTTGCCGCTCATCAGCTCGCGTTCGACGCGCCGCGCCTCGTCGCCGTCGAGCGAGGAATTCAGGTAGGCCGCCGGCACGCCCAGTTCGTCCAGCGCGCCGACCTGGTCGTGCATCAAGGCGATCAGCGGGCTGACCACGACCGCCACGCCCTGCCCGGCGCGGTGGCGCACGATGGCCGGCACCTGGAAGCACAGGCTTTTGCCGCCGCCGGTCGGCATCAGCACCAGGGCGTCGCCGCCGGCCACCACGTGCTCGACGATGTCGCGCTGCGCGCCGCGGAAGGCCGGGTAGCCGAAGACCTCGTGCAGCACCTGTTGCGGTGCGTTTTCCGAGTGTGGCGGGGCGGTGGCGGACGGGGGGGTGAGCACGGCAGTCATGGGGTGGGCTGATCGTACTTGAGGGCCCTGCGCGGCAGCCTGCGCGAACCGCCGCCCGGCCGGGTGCCGTCGAAAGAACGCCTGCTTCAGGGTGTCGGCCGGCGCAGGGTGCGGCGCGATAATGGGCCACTCACCCACATCGCCTTGCCGGAGCAGCCCATGGCCTCAGTCAACAAAGTCATCATCGTCGGCAACCTCGGCAAAGACCCCGAGGTGCGCTACATGCCCAGCGGTTCAGCCCTCTGCAACGTGTCCGTGGCCACCACGCGCCAGTGGAAAGACAAGACCAGCGGCGAGAAGCAGCAGGAAACCGAGTGGCACCGCGTCACCTTCTTCGACCGCATGGCTGAAATCGCTGGCGAATACCTGAAGAAGGGCAGTGCGGTCTACGTCGAAGGGCGCCTCAAGACGCGCAAGTACACCGACAAGGACGGCGTCGAGAAGTACAGCACCGACATCGTGGCCACCGAAATGCAACTGCTGGGCGGGCGTGATGTCGGCGGCGGTGGCATGGGTGGCGGCATGGGCGGTGGCGACGACATGGGGGAACCGCAACAGCGCTCGGCCCCGCAGCGCAGCGCGCCCCCGGCCCGCAGCGCCCCGCCGCCGCGGCCGCCGGCGAAGACGTCCACCGGCTTCGACGACATGGACGACGACATCCCCTTCTGACCGCCAACGTGAACCCGCCGCTGTTGAACGCCGCGCAGCGCGCCCGCGCCGCCGCGCTGCCGTTCCGGGTGGGGGTGGACGGCGGCGGCACCGGCACGCGGGCGCGCCTGCAGGACGCCGCCGGCCGCAGGCTCGGGCAGGGTGCGGCCGGGCCTGCGGGCCTGTCGCAGGGCAGCGCCCAGGCCTGGCGGCACGTGCAGCAGGCCATCGCGGCGGCCTTCGACGAAGCCGGGCTGCCGGTGCCGGCACCCTCGATGCTGGCGCTGGGCCTGGGTCTGGCGGGCGCTGAAGTGGCCGCGCTGCGCGCCGGATTCCTCGGCGCCAACCCCGGCTACGCCATCGGCCTGCTGGAAAACGACGGCATCACGCAGCTGGCCGGCGTCCACGCCGGGCGGCCGGGCATCGTGGTCTCGGCCGGCACCGGGGCCGTCGCGGCGGCCCGCTACGCCGACGGCAGCCTGCGCCGCTGCGGCGGCTGGGGCTGGCCGGCGGGCGACGAAGGCGCCGGTTCGTGGCTGGGTTTGCAGGCCGTTCGCGTCAGTCAGCAGGCCTTGGACGGCCGCGCGCCGGCCGGTCCGCTGGCGGCGGCGGTGGCTGCCGCCATCGGCCCCGATGCTGCCGCCCTGCAGGCCTGGTCGGCGTCGGCCGGTCAGCATGCCTGCGCGCAACTCGCGCCGCTGGTCTTTGTCGGCGCCGAGCAGGGCGACGCCCGGGCCGAAGCCCTGCTGCAGACCGCTGCGGCCGAACTGGCGCGGCTGGCCGATGCGCTCAGCGCGCAGCCCGCCGGCGCGAGCGACCTGCCCATCGTGCTGAACGGCAGCGTCGGCGCCCGGCTCGCGGCGCGCTGGCCGCCGGCCTTGCAGGCCCGCCTGGTGCTGCCCGCCGGCGACAGTGCCGACGGCGCGCTGCGCCTGCTGGCCGCCGCCCTGGAAGCCGCCCCGGAAGTCGCATGAAGCAGCACCTGAGCGGCCACATCCTGACGCCCGCCGGCTTCGTGCGCGGCCGGCTGGACATCGATGACGACCGCATCGTGCGGCTCGACGGCGCGCCGGTCGACGAAGCCGTGGTGCGCGCCGACCGCGACACCCCGCTGCTGCTGCCCGGCTTCATCGACTTGCACGTCCACGGCGGCGGTGGTGCCGACACGATGGACGCCGGCGACGCCGCGCAGACCCTGGCGCGCCTGCACGCCCGCCACGGCACGACGGCGCTGCTGGCCACGACGATGACCGCGCCGCTGGGCGACATCGAAGCCGCCCTGCACGCGCTGGCGCCGGCCGTCCGCGAGCGCAGCCGCGGTGCCTCGCGGCTGCTCGGCGTGCACCTCGAAGGGCCTTACATCAGCCCCGACAAGCTCGGCGCGCAGCCGCCCTTTGCCCGCGCCCCCGGCCTGGCCGAGCTGCTGGCGCTGAACGCCATCGCGCCGATCCGGCTGGTCACGCTGGCGCCCGAAGTGAGCGGCATGCTGGCGCTGATCCCGGCGCTGGTCGAAGCCGGCATGCGCGTGCAGATCGGCCACAGCGGCGCCAGCTACGAACAGGCCGTCGAGGCGATGCAGCAGGGCGCCACCGGTTACACCCACCTGTTCAACGCGATGAGCCCGCTGCACCACCGGGCGCCCGGCGCCGTGGGGGCGGCGCTGGCCCACGCGCAGCACGCCGAAATCATCCCCGACCTGCTGCACGTGCACCCGGGCGCGATTCGCGCCGCGCTGCGCGCGATACCCGGCCTGTTCTGCGTCAGCGATGCCACCGCCGCCGCCGGCATGCCCGATGGCGACTACCGCCTGGGCCGCCAGACGGTCACCAAATGCCTGGGCGGGGTGCGCCTGGCCGACGGCACGCTGGCCGGCAGCACGCTGACGATGGACCAGGCGCTGCGCAACCTGGTGGCCATCGGCCTGAGCCTGCAGGAGGCCGCGGCGCGCGTCAGCAGCCACGCCGCCGACTACCTGCGCCTGCCCGACCGCGGCCGGCTGGCCGTCGGCGCGGTGGCCGACATCGTGGGGCTGGACGCGGCGACGCTGCAGCTGCAGCAGGTCTGGGTCGAGGGCGAAGCGCTGGCCGGCGCGAGCGCCCCCGACCACCCGCGCCACCTGGGCAAGGTCACGCGCACGGCCTGAAGCGCGGGTCCGGCCGGCTCCTCAGGCCGCCGGCCTGACCCGCGTCGGCGGCTGTTCGGGCAGGCCCTTCAGGTGGCCGTCGTCGGCCCAGTGATCGATCTGCAGACCGCCGCCCACCCAGCGCAGGCGGTTGATGCCGGTGTTCGGGATGTCGCAGTCGCGCAGCCCGTCCAGCGGCAGGCCGTGGCTGGTGCGCCAGAGCATGTCCAGCACGCCGCCGTGCGTCACCACGGCCACGCGCAGACCCTGGCTTTGTTCGGCCAGCTCGCGAACCGTGGCCAGCACGCGGCGGTGGAACTGGCGCAGGCTTTCGCCGCCTTCGGGCAGCGCGTAGTCGCCATCGTGCTCCAGCCAGCGCTGCCACAACCCGGGGTGCTGCTGCTGGATGGTCGGCACGTCCAGCCCTTCCAGCAGGCCGAAGCGCTGTTCGCGCAGGCCCTGGTGCAGCGTGGGCGCCCGCGCCCATTGCGCCGCCAGCGGCGCCGCGGTTTGCCGGGCGCGCTGCAGGTCGCTGCTGAAGAAGGCGTCTGGCGCCTCGGCGGCCAGCCGATCGGCCAGCCGCTGCGCCTGCGTCAGGCCCAGCGCATTCAGCGGCACGTCGAGCTGGCCTTGAAAGCGCTGCTGCCGGTTCCAGTCGGTTTCGCCGTGGCGGATGAACAGAAGTTCGGTCACCTGGCCCCCAAGACGCTGACTCGCCGCCCCTCCGAGGGGGCGCGAACGCCTTCGGGCGGCCGGACGAAGTGCCTCACCGGGCGAACAGCTGTCCGCGATCCTTGAAGGCCTTGAATTCCAGCGCGTTGCCCGAGGGGTCGTAGAAGAACATCGTGGCCTGCTCGCCGACCAGACCGGCGAAGCGGATGTAGGGCTCGATGACAAATTGCACGCCGCCGGCGCGCAGCCGTGCCGCGAAGGCGTCGAACTGGTCCCAGTCGAGCACCACGCCGAAGTGCGGCACCGGCACCTCGTGGCCGTCGACCTGGTTGTGGTGATCGCCCTGGCCCGACCGGTCGGTCTTCGGCGGCGCCAGGTGGGCGACGATCTGGTGGCCGAAGAGATCGAAGTCGATCCATTCGCTGCTGCTGCGGCCTTCCGGGCAGCCCAGCAGGCCGCCGTAGAAAGCGCGCGTGCTGGCCAGGTCGTTGACGGGAAATGCGAGGTGGAAGGGGGCGATGGAGGGCATGGCGGCCAGGCGGCGAAGTTGATCACCGCAGGATACCTGCGCCGCAAGAAAGCCGCCGGCTGGCGCGTGCTCAGCCCTTGATCTCGGGCCGGTAGACGCTGGCATCGGTGCTCACCACGTCCAGCGGGAAGCGCCGCCCGGCGAGGTGGTCTTCGATACAGGTCAGCACCAGCGCGCTGCGGTGGCGCGCTGCACTGGTGCGCACTTCGTCGGGCGTCAGCCACAGCGTGCGCACGATGCCGGTGTCCAGCGCGCGGCCGGGCAACTCTTCGCCCACGGTGCCGGCGTAGGCGTAGCGGACATAGGTCACGTCCTCGCCCGGTCTTCCCGCTGTCGCCGGCCGCTGGAAGCGCGACAGGTAGACGCCCACCAGCGCGGTCGGCGTGAACGCGCGCATCGTCTCTTCCAGCGCCTCGCGGACCACGCCCTCTTGCGGCGATTCACCCGGGTCGAGATGTCCCGCCGGGTTGTTCAGCCGCAGGCCTTCGGGCGTGTGCTCTTCGATCAGCAGGTACTGCAAAGGCGGGCCATCGCGCACGATGATCGCGGCGACGGTGGTGCTGGGGCTCCAGCGCGCTGACGCGGCCACCGGCTTCAGCCCGCGGAGCCCGACTTCACCTTCAGGCGCCAGGCGTGCAGCAGCGGCTCGGTGTAGCCGCTGGGTTGCGTCAGACCCTTGAAGACGAGGTCGCTGGCGGCCTGGAAGGCGGCGCTGTCCTTGAACCGCCCGGCCATCCGGGTGTAGGCCGCATCACCGGCGTTCTGCTGGTCGACCACCTTGGCCATGCGCTTGAAGGTGGCCTTGACCTGGGCCTTGTCGACCACGCCGTGCAGCAGCCAGTTGGCGATGTGCTGGCTGGAAATGCGCAGCGTGGCGCGGTCCTCCATCAGGCCGACGTTGTGGATGTCGGGCACCTTGGAGCAGCCCACGCCCTGATCGACCCAGCGCACCACGTAGCCCAGGATGCCCTGCGCGTTGTTGTCGATTTCCTGCTGCTTCTCTTCGTCGGTCCACTTCGGCCTCTTCGCCACGGGGATGGTCAGCAGATCGTTCAGCAAATCGTCGCGCACTGCCGCGAAGTCGGTCTTCTCGAGCGCCTTCTGCACCTTGAACACGTCCACCTGGTGGTAGTGCAGCGCGTGCAGCGTGGCCGCCGTCGGGCTGGGCACCCAGGCGGTGTTGGCGCCGGCCTGCGGGTGGACGATCTTCTGCTGCAGCATCGCGCCCATCAGGTCGGGCATGGCCCACATGCCCTTGCCGATCTGCGCCTTGCCGCGCAGGCCGCATTCCAGGCCGACCAGCACATTGCTGCGCTCGTAGGCGGCGATCCAGGCGGTCTTCTTCATGTCGCCCTTGCGCAGCATCGGGCCGGCGCGCATGGCGCTGTGCATCTCGTCGCCGGTGCGGTCCAGGAAGCCGGTGTTGATGAAGGCCACGCGGTCCAGCGCGGCCGCGATGCAGGCCTTCAGGTTGACGCTGGTGCGGCGCTCCTCGTCCATGATGCCCAGCTTGACGGTGGCCTGCTTCAGGCCCAGCAATTGCTCGACGCGGCCGAACAGTTCGCTGGCAAAGCCGACTTCGGCCGGGCCGTGCATCTTGGGCTTGACGATGTAGATGCTGCCGCTGCGGCTGTTGACGAGGCCGTTCTCGCCGTGGCGCTGCAGGTCGTGCAGCGAGATCGTCGTGGTGATCACGGCGTCGAGGATGCCTTCCGGGATCTCCTGCTTGGCGTCGCCGAACAGCACCGCCGGGTTGCTCATCAGGTGGCCGACATTGCGGATGAACATCAGCGAACGGCCGTGCAGCGCCACGCTGCCGCTGCCGGCCGGCGCGGTGTAGACGCGGTCGGCGTTCAGCCCGCGGGTGAAGGTGGTGCCGCCCTTGGTCACCTGCTCGGTCAGCGTGCCCTTCAGGATGCCCAGCCAATTGCGGTAGGCCAGGACCTTGTCGTCGGCGTCGACGACCGTCACCGAATCTTCCAGGTCGAGGATGGTCGACAGCGCGGCTTCGAGCACCAGGTCGGCCACGCCGGCCGCGTCGCTGGCGCCGATGGCCGTGCTGCGGTCGATGCGGATGTCCAGGTGCAGGCCGTTGTGGGCCAGCAGCACGCTGCCCGGCGCTGCGGCATCGCCCTGGTAGCCGACGAATTGTTTCGGTGCCTTCAGGCCGACGGTACGGCCGTCTTTCAGCGTCACGGCCAGCGCGCCGTCTTTCACCGTGTAGGCGGTTGAATCGATGTGCGAACCCCGGGCCAGCGGTGCGGTGCGGTCCAGCACGTGGCGCGCGTACTCGATGACCTTGGCGCCGCGCAGCGGGTTGTAGGGCTGGCCCATCGGGCCGAATCGGGTCGCGCCGTCGCTCTCGTCGAGCGCGTCGGTGCCGTAGAGCGCGTCGTACAGGCTGCCCCAGCGCGCGTTGGCGGCGTTCAGCGCGTAGCGGGCGTTGGTGATCGGCACCACCAGCTGCGGGCCGGCCTGCAGCGCCAGTTCGGCATCGACGTTCTTCGTCGTCGTCCTGACCTTCTCGGGCACCGCCACCAGGTAGCCGATCTGGCCCAGGAAGGCGCGGTACTTGGCCATGTTCCTGATCGGTCCGGGGTGCTTGCTGTGCCAGGCGTCGAGTTCGGTCTGCAGGCGGTCGCGCTCGGCCAGCAGGGCGGCGTTCTTCGGCGCCAGCTCGCGCACGATGGCGTCGAAACCGGCCCAGAAGGCGTCCGCTTCAACGCCGGTGCCGGGCAGCACCTCGTCGTTGATGAACTGGTGCAGCACGGTGGCGACTTGCAGGCTGTGGACGGGCGTATACATGGCTGATTTTTCTCGCGCGCGGAAAGGATGATCGACTTTATTCGACGCGCTGCGCGGCATTAAGCTTTGGAAATGGCATTGATTTGTGCGCCGGATGGCCATAATCGGCCGCGATGGACCGTCTCAAGCAGATCGAATCCTTCGTCGCGGTGGCCGCCAGAGGCAGCCTGACGGCCTCGGCGCTGGCCGAGGGCGTGGCGCCGGCGGTCATCGGGCGGCGCATCGACGGCCTGGAAGAGCGGCTGGGCGTCAAGCTGCTGCTGCGCACCACGCGGCGCATCACGCTGACCCACGAGGGCAGCGCCTACCTCGAAGACTGCCAGCGCCTGCTGGCCGACCTGGCCAGCGCCGAGGCCAGCGTCAGCGCCGGCGGCGTCAAGGCCAGCGGCCATTTGCGCGTCACCGCGCCGGCTGGTTTCGGCCGCCGCCACGTGGCGCCGCTGGTACCGGCTTTCCTCAAGGCCCACCCCGATGTCAGCCTGAGCCTGAACCTCAGCGACCGCGTCGTCGACATCGTCAACGAGGGCTATGACTGCGCGGTGCGCGTCGGCGAGATGCCCGATTCGAACCTGGTCAGCGTGCGCCTGGCCGACAACCGCCGCCTGTGCGTGGCCGCGCCGGCCTACCTGGCCCGCGCCGGCACACCGGCCACGCCGGCCGAGCTGTCGCGCCACGACTGCCTGACGCTGAGCAGCGACGCCAGCCAGACCCGTGGCTGGGCCTTCGTCGTCGACGGCGAGGTGGCGCACCTGCGGCTCGGCGGTCGGCTCGACTGCAGCGACGGCCAGGTGCTGCACCAGTGGTGCCTGCAGGGCCTGGGCATCGCCTGGCGCAGCACCTGGGAGGTCGAGAGCGACATCGCCAGCGGCCGGTTGGTCGAACTGCTGCGCGAGCACGCCGCACCGCCCAACGGCATCTACGCGGTCTTCACGCAACGCAAGCACCTGCCGCTGCGCGTTCGTTTGTGGATCGACCACCTCAAACATTGCTTTGGCGACCCTGGCTACTGGGCTGCCGACAAGGAGTCACCTTGAACCACGCCCCTTTCCCCCTGCGGTGCGCTCGCCGGCCCGCACGCAGGCTGAGCCGGGCCGTCGCCGGGTTCCTCATGCTGGCCGGTGCCTGCGGGCCGGGGGCCCAGGCCGCCGGCCCCTATGCGTCGACCCTGCCGGCACCGCGGGTCGAGTACTGGCAGCACCGCCAGGCCGCCATCGACACCGCGCTGCGCGACAGCGCTAGCCTGGCGGCCGTGCGGCTGGTCTTCGTCGGCGACTCGATCACCGACTTCTGGCTGCTGGGCGACAACCCCTGGGTCAAGGGCCAGAAGAACGGCCGCCGCATCTGGGATGAGTCCTTCGCCGGGCTGCAGCCCGACAACCGCGCGCTGAACATCGGCATCTCGGGCGACCGCACCGAGCACCTGCTGCACCGCCTGGCGCCGGCTGCGGCGGGCGGGCTGGGACATCTGGACCCCGCTGCGCTGAAACCGGAATTCCTGATCGTGATGCTGGGCATCAACAACACCTGGGCTGCGGAAGAGCCGGTGGCCGACAGCGTCTTCGAGGGTGTGCGCGCAGTGCTGCTGCGGCTGCATGAACGCCAGCCGGGGGCGCGCACCGTGCTGCAGTCCATCCTGCCGACCAGCGATCCGGCGAAGAACGCCGAGGTGGTGCGTGTCGTCAACCAGCGCCTGGCTGCCCTGGCCGCCAGCCCGGCGTGGGCGGGGCACACGGTCTGGCTCGACCTGTACCCGGGTTTCGTCGATGCGGCGGGCGTGCAGATCGCCGGTCTTTTCAACGACGGCCTGCACCCCAACGAAGCCGGTTACCGCGTCTGGCGCGACCGGCTGCTGCCCTTCCTGGCCGAGCAGCGCCGCGGCGGCGTCCTGCCGCGGCCATGAAAAAGGGCACCTCGGTGCCCTTGGCCGTTTGCGTGAGCGGACTTACTTCTTGGCGTCGGCTTCGCACTTCTTGATCGAGCTGGCCTTGGCCGCGCCGGCCAGGGCCTTGCCGTTCTTGTCCACGGCCTTGGCTTCGCAAGAAGCGGCGCCCGATTCGCCTTCGCACTTCTTCATGAAGCTGGTCTTGGCCGCGCCGGCCAGGGCCTTGCCATTCTTGTCCACGGCCTTGGCTTCGCAGCCGCCGGCGGCGTAGGCCTGGCCCGCAAACAGGCTGCAGGCGGCGATCAGGGCGGTCAGCAGGTTCTTCTTCATGGGGACTCCTCGTCGATGTTGAAGTGGAAGTGGCAATGCGCCGGCGCCGATTTCAGCAGAATTTCGGCTCGCCGTACCCCGGGGCTAACGCAGGATGGGTGCGCCGCTCTGTGACCCCGCTCGGGGGGGCTACAAGATCCGCCGCGGATGGGCCAGCGACTCGTGCGCCGCGTGCAGGCGCCGCACCAGCACGCCGATGAAGGCCTTGTCGAACAGCGCCCGCGTGGGCAGCGACAGCAGGGCCATGGTCGAGGGTGTGAACGACAGGGTGGTCGCCTGTTGCGCCACCAGGATGTCCACCGTGTGCAGCCGCAGGTCGGGGCTGGGCGCCAGGTAGGCCATCTCGCCGACCGAGGCGCCGGGGCCCAGCGTCGCCACCGACAGGCCGTCGCGGTGGACCTCGACCTGGCCCAGCGCGATGATGTAGAAGGCTTGGCCTTCTTCGCCCTTGCGGAACAGCGCGTGGCCGCAGGGGTGGCGCTGCCAGCGGCCGCGGCGCACCACCTCCCACAGCTCGACATCGCCGAAATCACAGAAAAATGCCAGTGCGCGCAGCAGCGTGTAGCGCTCGGAGTCCATCACCTCCTGCAGCGGCCCGCGCAGCACCTGGGCGTCGGCGCTCAGCGCCGACAGGGCCTGCGCGAAGTCGTACCAGCTGGCAGGCCTGTCCTGGCGGTCCTTGGCCAGGCAGCGTTCGACCAACTGCTGCAGCCCGGCCGGCACGCCCTCGCGCAAGGCCGACAGCGAGGGCGGCGTGCTGCGGAAGATCTGCTGCACGATGGCCGGCTGGTGCTGCGCGTCGTAGGGCGGCCGCCCGGCGATCAGGTGGTAGATCACCGCGCCCAGCGAGTACATGTCGGCGCGGCAGTCGAGCACGTCGCCGTCGAGCTGTTCGGGCGACATATAGGCCAGCGAGCCGACGCGGTAGATCTGCGTCTGTTCGGCGGTCATGTTGAAGGCGCTGCCGAAATCGGTGAGCTTGACATCGGTGATCTGGTCGCCGTCCTGCTTGACCAGCAGGTTGGCCGGTTTCACGTCGCGGTGGATCAGGCCCTGGCGGTAGCAATACCTCAGCGCCATCGCGCACTTGAAGCCGACCTCCAGGATCTGCGCGATCGGCAGCAGCTTGTCGGGGCGGCAGAAGCGCCGCAGCGTCACGCCCTCGACCAGCTCCATCACCAGGTAGGGCGCGTCGACGTCGGGCACGGCGTCCAGGATCTCGACCACGTTGGGGTGGTGCAGGCGGCCGACCAGCGCGGCTTCGGCGGCGAAGAAGCGCTGCTGGAAATGCGCGTCGCGGGTGTTGGCCAGCAAACCGGGGCGCACGCGCTTGATGGCCACATCGTGGCCGCGGAAGTCGTCCCAGGCCAGGAAGACCTCGCTGGTCGAACCTTCGCCCAACTTCGCCTTGATGCGGTACTTGCCGATCATCGCCGGCAGTGCTGGCGGGCTCGGTTCAGGGGCCTGGTCGGCGATGAGGGTCAGGGACATGTCGGTGGTGGGCGCCCGCGCCGGCCTGCTCGCCGGTGTTGGCGGGCGCGGGCCGGGCATGGGTCCGAAGACGACGGCACTGCCGACGTCTTCTCTGTCTCTTTATCGGCCCGCGCCACCGCGTCCTGAGCGGGCAGGGCCCAAAAGTAGAATCGGCCGATGATCCAAGTGAAACAAGACTTGTCAGCGGCCCTGCAAGCGGCCTTGCAGGCGGTGGTGAACGAGCACGCCGGCGACGACGGCGGTGTGGCAGCGCCTGCCGCTGCCTTCGAGGCACCCAAGCAGGCGCTGCACGGCGACCTGGCCATTACCGCGGCGATGCCGCTCGCCAAGTCGCTGAAGAAGAACCCGCGCGAACTGGCCGCCCGGCTGGTGGCCGCGCTGAACGCCCAGCCCGCCGTGCAGCGCTGGGTGCAGGCGCTGGAAATCGCCGGCCCCGGTTTCATCAACCTGCGCCTGGCGCCCGCCGCCAAGCAGGCCGTGGTCGCCGAGGTGCTGGCGCAGGGCGAGGCCTTCGGCCGCCAGGCGCCGAACGGCCAGCGCGTCCTGGTCGAGTTCGTCTCGGCCAACCCGACCGGCCCGCTGCACGTCGGCCACGGTCGCCAGGGCGCTTTGGGCGATTCCATCTGCCGCCTGTTCGAGACCCAGGGCCGCAGCGTCACGCGCGAGTTCTATTACAACGACGCCGGCGTGCAGATCGCGACCCTGGCGAACTCGACCCAGGCCCGGCTCAAGGGCCTGAAGCCCGGCGACGCCGGCTGGCCCGAGTCGGCCTACAACGGCGACTACATTGCCGACATCGCCGCCGGTTTCGCGGCGCGCGCCACGGTGCACGCCGACGACCGCGCCTACACCGCCAGCGGCGACCCGGAAGACCTCGACAGCATCCGCCAGTTCGCGGTGGCCTATCTGCGCCACGAACAGGACCTCGACCTGCGCGCCTTCGGGGTGCGCTTCGACAACTACTTCCTGGAATCCAGCCTTTACACCGACGGGCGTGTGGCCGACACGGTGCAGCGCCTGGTGGCCTCGGGCAAGACCTTCGAGGAAGGCGGCGCGCTGTGGCTGCGCAGCACAGCCTACGGCGACGACAAGGACCGCGTGATGAGGAAGTCGGCGCCTGAAAGCGCCGACGGGCGCAAGCAGGACGGCAGCTACACCTACTTCGTGCCCGACGTGGCCTACCACATCGACAAGTGGCAGCGCGGCTACAGCCAGGTCGTCAACGTGCAGGGCAGCGACCACCACGGCACCATCGCCCGCGTGCGCGCCGGTCTGCAGGCGGCCGGTGTCGGCATCCCGGCGGGCTACCCCGACTACGTGCTGCACAAGATGGTCACGGTGATGAAGGGCGGCGAAGAGGTCAAGATCTCCAAGCGCGCCGGCAGCTACGTCACGCTGCGCGATCTGATCGAATGGACCAGCCGCGACGCCGTGCGCTTCTTCCTGATCAGCCGCAAGGCCGACACCGAGTTCGTCTTTGATGTCGACCTGGCGCTGAAGGCCAACGACGAGAACCCGGTGTTCTACGTGCAGTACGCCCACGCCCGCATCTGCTCGGTGCTGGCGCGCCATGCCGCCGACCACCCGGGCAGCCCCGATCCGGCGGCTGCCGACCTGTCGCGCCTGGTGGCCGCCACGGAATCGGCGCTGCTGCTGAAGCTGGCCGAATACCCCGAGATGCTGACCCGCGCCGCCGCCGACCTGGCGCCCCACGACGTGGTCTTCTACCTGCGCGATCTGGCGGCGGCCTTCCACAGCTACTACGCCGCCGAGCGCTTCCTGGTCGATGACCTGGCCCTGGCGCAGGCCCGCATGGCCCTGCTGGCGGCGACGGCCCAGGTGCTGCGCAACGCGCTGGCCGTGCTCGGCGTGTCGGCCCCCGAGGCGATGGCGCGGGACGCCGCGCAGGCCGACGGCGCGGCGGTGGCGGCATGAAGGCCGCCGTCGGGGGCGACAAGGCCGGCAAGCCTGCCCGGCACCAGGCGGGTGGTTTCCTGATGGGCCTGGTGGCCGGTTTGCTGATCGGCCTGGCGGTCGCGTTGGCGGTCGCGCTGTACATCACCAAGGCGCCGAATCTGTTTCTCAACAAGGTGCCGCAGCGCACCACCGAGCAGGACTCGGCCGAAACCGAGCGCAACCGCAACTGGGACCCGAACGCCCCCTTGAGCGGCAAGCCCGGCGTACGCGCCGCGTCGGCAGCGGCCTCGGGTGCGGTGGCTGCCGCGTCGGCGGCGTCGGCGGGCGCCGCGCCGGCGGCCAACCCCACCGTGGCGGCCGCTTCGGCGCCGGCCGCCAGCCGTGCCGGCAAGGACCCCGCTGCGATCCTGGCCGGTGGCGCCACCGCGCCAGCCAGCGACCCCTATGTCTACTTCGTGCAGACCGGCGCCTACACGCGCAGCGACGACGCCGAACAGCAGAAGGCCAAGCTCGCGCTGAGCGGCCTGAGCGCCCGCATCACCGATCGCGAACAGGCCGGCCGTACCGTCTACCGGGTGCGGCTGGGGCCTTTCCCGACGCGCGAAGAGGCCGACAGCCTGTTGACCCGGCTGCAGGAACTATCGATCGAGGCGCAGATCGTTCGCGTCGAGAAGCCCTGAAACCCCGAGGTCTTGCGGGTCCGCCAGCGGAACCCGGCGGCTGCGGCAGACTCCACCCCCGGGGGCACGGTGCCCTCCCTTGAAAGGACCTTCATGAAGCGGCGCGATTTTTCACTCCAACTGGCCGGCACCGGCCTGGGCCTGAGCTGGACCGGCGCCGCCCGCGCGCAAGGCGCCCCGGTGGAAGGGCAGCAGTTCACACGCCTGCAGTCGGCCGTGCAGCCGACGCTGCCGACGGTGCAGAAGAAGGTCGAGGTCATCGAGTTCTTCTCGTACGCCTGCCCGCACTGCTTCGCCTTCGAGCCGACGATGGACGCCTGGGTCAAGCAGCTGCCCCCCGATGTCTATTTCCATTACGTGCCGGTCGGCTTCATCGGCCCGGTGCTGCAGAAGATGTTCTACGCGCTGGAAGAAATCGGCCAGCGTGAAGCCCTGCACCGCAAGGTCTTTGCCGCCCTGCACGTCGAGCACAAGCGCTTGAACACCGAAGCCGAAGTCACCGCCTTCCTGGTCGCCAACGGCGTCGACGGTGGCAAGTACAGCGATGCCTACAAGTCCTTCGCGGTCAACACCAAGCTCAGCCGCGGCCAGCAGGCGGTCAACGCCTACAAGGTCGACAGCGTGCCGATGGTCGCGATACAGGGCCGCTACATCACGTCGCCGGCGCTGGCCGGCACCCACGAGCGCACGCTGCCGGTGATGGACTACCTGGTTCAGCGCGCCCGCCAGGGCGGCTGAGGCCAGCCGCCGCCCGGCCCGCGTTCTGAATCGGGCGGCATTTCACGGCAGGTGGCGGGCGCATGCCCGTCTTGCAGATACAATGATCTGCAAGTTTCATGCCGCCTATGCCCTTTCTTTCTCCGAATCGTCGCGCCCCTTTCGCCCGCTCGGCCGCTGCCTGGATGCTCGCGGGCTTCCTGGCGGCGCCCGTTGGCGCCGAGAAGGCCGACCGCTACAAGCCGATGGTGATCGAGGCCGACAAGGACCTCGTTGCCGACGACCGGCGGCAGCTGGTGGTCTACAACGGCAACGCGGCGCTTTCGCAGGGCACGATGCTGCTGCGCGCCGAGCGCATCGAGGTGCGCGAGCTGCCCGACGGTTACCGCGCCGCCACCGCGATCGGCACGCGGGCCAAGCCGGCCACCTGGCGCCAGCGCCGTGATGGCGTCGACGAGACCGTCGAAGGCAGCGCCGAGCGCATCGAGTTCGATGGCCGTGCCGACACCCTGCGCTTCGTCGGCCAGGCTGGTCTGCGCCGACTGCGTGGCGCCGGGGTTGCCGAGGAAATCAGCGGCGGCGTGGTGGTCTGGGACAACAACACCGAGGTCTTCACCGTCGAAGGCGGCGCCACCTCGGCGACCAACCCGACGGGTCGCGTGCGCACGGTGCTGAGCCCGCGCAGCGATCCGGCGGCGTCCGCTGCCGCGCCCGGGCGCGGCACGACCACACCGCTGGCGCCAGTGCGCAGCCTCGAGGAGCGGCGCTGATGCGGGCGGCCGCCGCAGCCGGCACCAGCCAGCTCGAAGCCACCCACCTGCGCAAGAGCTACGGGCCGCGGACGGTGGTCAAGGACGTGCACCTGGCGGTCGGCGCCGGCGAGGTCGTCGGCCTGCTCGGTCCCAATGGCGCCGGCAAGACCACCACTTTCTACATGGTCGTCGGCCTGGTGCGCGCCGACGCCGGCGAGATCACCATCGACGGCCAAGCGGTGCAGGACCTGCCCATCCACCGCCGCTCGCGGCTGGGCCTGTCTTACCTGCCGCAGGAGGCCTCGATCTTCCGCAAGCTGAACGTCGAAGAGAACATCCGCGCGGTGCTGGAACTGCAGCTCGGGCCCGACGGCCGTCCGCTGGCCACGGGGGTCATCGACGGCTTGCTGGAAAAGCTGCTGCACGACCTGGCCATCGTGAAGCTGCGCGATTCGCCGGCGCCGGCGCTGTCGGGCGGTGAGCGCCGCCGCGTCGAGATCGCCCGTGCGCTGGCCACCCAGCCGCGTTTCATCCTGCTCGACGAACCCTTCGCGGGTGTCGACCCGATCGCCGTCATCGAGATCCAGAAGATCATCCAGTTCCTGCGCCAGCGCGGCATCGGCGTGCTGATCACCGACCACAACGTGCGCGAGACCCTGGGCATCTGCGACCGCGCCTACATCATCAACGACGGCCACGTGCTGGCCGAGGGCACCCCGCAGGAAATCGTCGCCAACGCCGAAGTCCGCAAGGTCTACCTCGGCGAAAACTTCAGGATGTAGGGCTTAGAAAAGCATGAAGCCCTCGTTACAGGTCCGGCTTTCCCAGCATCTGGCGCTGACGCCCCAGCTGCAGCAATCGATACGCCTGTTGCAGTTGTCGACGCTGGAGCTGCACCAGGAAGTCGGCCAGATGCTCGAGCAGAACCCCTTCCTGGAAATGGAGGAGGATGCGGCGCTCAACCCCTTCGAGACGCCGCCCGAGCGCCAGGCCGCCGACCGCGTCGCCGACAGCGCCGGCGATTCCACCCCCACCAGCGACGCCCCCGAATCGGCCGAATCGACGCCCGAGATCACCGCCGACGACTTCGGCACGACCGAGCGCGACGACTGGGAGAACGGCACCGAGGGCGACGATTTCGACGGCATCCGCGAGACGCCGTCGGCGGCCGGCGCCGCTTCGTCGGACGACAGCGACGACATGGACGCGCAAGACCGCCGCTCGGTGTCGATATCGCTGCAGGACCACCTGCGCATGCAGGTGCTGGGCATGCGCCTGTCCGAGACCGACCACGCGGCGCTGGAAGTGCTGATCGAATCGCTGGACGGCGATGGCTATCTGGCGGACGAACTGGACGACATCGCCGCGCGCCTCTCCGAGATGCTGGGCATCGAAACCGCCGAGGGCTGCCAAGAACTGCAGGACCGCCTGCGCTGCGCCCTGCTGTGGCTGCAGAGCCTGGAGCCCACCGGCGTCGGTGCGCGAAACCTCGGCGAGTGTCTGACGCTGCAGCTCAAGCGCTTGCCCAGCAGCCCGCAGCGGCAGATCGCCATCCGCATCTGCGAGGACTACCTGGACCTGCTCGCCAAGCGCGACATGAAGCGGCTGACCGCCTTGACCGGCGCCGACGAAGACCTGGTGCGCCAGGCGCAGGGCTTGATCGTCGCCTGCGAGCCCAAGCCGGGGCGGCCGTTTGCGCCCGGCGAATCGCATGTCATCGTGCCCGACGTCATCGTGCGCAAGACCGGCCGCGGCCTGAGCGTCGTGCTCAACCCCGATGTGATGCCCAAGCTGCGCATCAACGACCTCTACGCCCAGGCCGTGCGTGGCACGCGCGGTTCGGGCGGCCAGCCCGGGCTGGGTTCGCGGCTGCAGGAAGCGCGCTGGTTCGTGAAGAACATCCAGCAGCGCTTCGACACCATCCTGCGCGTCAGCAAGGCCATCGTCGAACGGCAGCGGGGCTTCTTCACCCACGGCGCCATCGCGATGAAGCCGCTGGTGCTGCGCGAGATCGCCGACGAACTGGGCCTGCACGAAAGCACCATCTCGCGCGTCACCACCGCCAAGTACATGTCGACGCTGCAGGGCACCTTCGAGCTGAAGTATTTCTTCGGCTCCTCGCTGAACACCGAGGCCGGCGGCAACGCCAGCAGCACGGCGGTGCGCGCGCTGATCCAGCAGTTCGTCACCGCCGAGGACATCAAGAAGCCGCTGTCCGACAGCCAGATCAGCGACATGCTGGAAGAGCAGGGCATCCAGGTCGCGCGGCGCACCGTGGCCAAGTACCGCGAGGCGCTGAAGATCGCCCCGGCAAGTTTGCGCAAGGCGATCTGATGACCACCCTATTCCTGCCTTGCAGTGGCGGCGTCGAGGCCCTGCTGGCCGACGAGGTGCTGCGCATCACCGGCGTCAAGCCCGACACCGGCCGCGGTGGCGTGTGGGTCGAAGGCGACGAGCGCATGGCGATGCAGCTGAACCTGGAAAGCCGGCTGGCCACCCGCGTGCTGTGGCCGCTGGTCGAGGGCTATTACCGCGACACCAACGACCTCTACGAACTCGGCCTGCGCGTCGACTGGTCGCAATGGATCACACCGGAGCAGACGCTGCGCGTCGATGTGGTGGCGATGCGTTCGCCGCTGCAAAGCCTGAACTTCACCGCGCTGCGCATCAAGGACGCGGTCTGCGACCAGCTGCGCGAAAAAACCGGCGCGCGGCCCAGCGTCGACACCCGCCACCCGGATCTGCCGCTGACCCTGTTCGTCGGCCCCGAGAACGCGACGCTGTACGCCGACACCTCGGGCGACGCGCTGTTCAAGCGCGGCTGGCGCGAAGACACCGGCGAAGCGCCGCTGAAGGAAACCCTGGCCGCCGCGATGCTCGCTGCCGCCGGCTGGCAAGGCCGCATGGAGGACGGCCCGCTGTTCGACCCCTGCTGCGGCGCCGGCACCATCGTCATCGAAGCCGCCCAGATGGCCTGTGGCATCGCGCCGGGCAGTCAGCGGCGCTTCGCCTTCGAACGCATGCTGCCCTTCAAGCCGCACCTGCCGGCCTGGCGCGAACTGCAGCGTGCGGCGAAGGACCGCGTCCACGCGCCGAGCGTGGCGCTGTTCGCCGGCGACGTCAGCTTCCGCATGACCGACTTCGCCACCCGCAACGCCGAACGCGCCGGCGTGGCCCAGGCCATCGAATTCAAGACCGCCGACGCACTGCAACGCCCGCCTCCGGCCGCCGCCGGCACGCTGATGATGAACCCGCCCTATGGCGAGCGCATCGCGCCGAAAGGCCAGGGCAGCACCACCTCACGCGAGGGTTTCGAAGGTGGCGGCACTTCGACCGAGTTCTTCAGCGCCCTGGCCGCGCACTGGAAGCGCCAGTACAGCGGCTGGCAGGCCTGGCTGCTGAGCCCCGACATGAAGCTGCCGGGCGCGATGCGCCTGAAGGAAAGCCGCCGCGTGCCGCTGTGGAACGGCGCCATCGAATGCCGCCTGTTCCGTTTTGATCTGGTGACCGGTGCCGGCCCTGGCGGGCGCGGAGCCCACAGCCCGTCAACGCAAGGCGGCTAAAGCCCCGACGCGCCGGTCGATCTCGGCCAGCATCGCTGCGTAGCCGGGTTTGCCGACGCCACCGAAGCGGCGCTTGAATTCGGGCTCGGGCATGGCTTCCGGCAGGTCGGCCGCGTGGGGCATCAGGTCTGCTTCCTGCACGCCGCGCGCCAGCGCGGCCTGCAGGCGTTGCGGCTGCTGCACCGCCAGCTCGCCCATCCGCGTGCCAGCCCGGTCGGCGGCCAGGTCGTTGAAGCTGAAGCCGCTGCCGCCCCGCGAGTCGTCGACTTCCTTGTACAGGCCCACGGCCTTCGAAAAGGGGCTGCTGCCGTCGACGGCCAGCGCAGCGGAAATCAGCCAATGCAGCGGCGTGTCGTCGCGCCCGGCCAGGGTCAGGCGCTGCGGGCGCGGCTGCGGCCAGTCGCGTGCGGCCGGCAGGAAGCTGCCCAGGCTGCGGCCGTTGGCGTAGAGCGTCAGGGCGACGATGGCGGCGCGGTTTTCGGCCGCCGCGTCGCCACCACCCTGGCTGCGCTGCCGGGCCAGCTCGAACATCGGGCCTATCCAGCGCGCCAGCGAGATGCCGCCTTCGCTGGCCGGCAACGCCGCCAGCAGGACCAGGCGGTCGGAATAGGCGCGCAGCCGCTGCTGCTCGGCCGGTGGCACCAGCGCCGCCAGGATGCGCGGCAGGGTGTCGCTGCGCAGCACATAGCTGACGGCCATCTGCTGATGCTGGAAGTTCACGCGGCGCAGCACGTCGCCGGCCATCGCCAGGTCGTCGCTCAGGCCGGTCGCCGCCGCCGCGCGGTGCAGCAAGGGCAGGCCGAGCCCGCTGGGCAAGGGCAGGCTGCCCAACCGCAAGGCCGCGAATTGCGGCATGCCGGCCGTTTCGACCACCTGCGCTTCCAGGTTCAACCAGCGACCGATCGGGTTGGGCGGCAGGTGCAGGCTGGCCTGCAAGCGGGCGACGCCTGGCGCCAGGCTCAGGCGCAGCGGCGCGCCCAGGCGCCGGTTGGCGACGAGGTTGATCAGCATGTCCAGGTCGCGCTCGGACAGCACCACGGCGTCGAGCTGGCCCGGCCCCGCGCGGCGCGGGTCGTGGGCGCGCGCCAGGGCCAGCACGCGGGCGATGTCGCTGGCCTCGACCTCGGCACGCAGGGACACCGTCGGCTCGTCCTGCAGCACGCTGCGCGCCAGCAGCCAGGCGGCAGCGGCGAAGGCCGCACCGAACAGGCCGAGCCAGCCGGCCTGCAGCCAGAAGCGCTTGATCGGGGATTGCAACATCCGCCGAGTCTGCCATCCCTGCCGCCGCCACATCGCTCGTGGTGGCAGGTCGGCGAGGCATAATTCTGCATCGCTCTTTCGGAGAGACCGCTTGGACCCGAGTCACCCTCGGTGACCGTCCGCCCGGGCCCAGTTTGGCTGACCGGGGTGCGACGGAAGCCGCCAGCCGCCCCAGCCGCCCCACCCGCGCCCTAGCCGCCCGCTGCCGTCCCGGCAGCCGCAGCGCTGCCGAAAGATTGCCGATGCTGAACGTCTTCACGCTGGTCAATGGCCGGCTCTTTCAGGAAGAGATCGAATTCCCTGGTGCCCTGACCGACCTGCAGCCGGTGTGGGTCGATCTGGAGAGCCCGACCCAGGAAGAGAAAGGCTGGATCCAGCAGCATTTCGGGCTCAGCATCCCGAGTGACGTCGTCGATGACGACCTGGAAGAGTCGGCCCGTTTCTACGAGGAAGACAACGGCGAACTGCACATCCGGTCGGACTTCCTGATCGACGCCGAGGACAACAGCAAGGGCCCCGACCCCAAGCCGGCGCGCAATGTGCGCGTGGCCTTCATCCTGTCGAAGAACGTGCTGTTCTCGATCCACGGCGAGGACCTGCCAGTGTTCCGCCTGCTGCGCCTGCGCGCGCGGCGCATCCCGGCGCTGATCGAAGACGCCAAGGACGTGCTGCTGAAGCTCTATGACGCCGACGCCGAATACTCGGCCGACGCGCTGGAAGGCATCTACGACGGACTGGAAAAGGTCAGCGCCCGCGTGCTGACGCAGGACGTCAACGACCAGGTCGCCGGCGCCGCGCTGACCGCCATCGCCCGCGAGGAAGACCTGAACGGGCGCATCCGCCGCAACGTGATGGACACCCGCCGCGCGCTGAGCTTCATGATGCGCAGCCGGATGCTGAACGCCGAGCAGTTCGAGGAGGCGCGGCAGATCCTGCGTGACATCGACTCGCTGGATTCGCACACCGCCTTCCTGTTCGACAAGATCAACTTCCTGATGGACGCCACCGTCGGCTTCATCAACATCAACCAGAACAAGATCATCAAGATCTTCTCGGTGGCCAGCGTGGCCTTGCTGCCGCCGACGCTGATCGCCAGCATCTACGGCATGAATTTCAAGTCCATCCCGGAACTGGAGTGGAGTCACGGCTACCTGTATGCCCTGGGGCTGATGGTCGCTTCGGTGGCCGCACCCTTCATTTACTTCCGGCGCAAGGGTTGGTTGCGTTAGTGACAGGGGATCACGTTTGATACCGGCCATCCGCAGCCCTGTGGGTGCAGCTGGCTGAAACGCTGGTGTAATCTTGTTCATCCAGGCTGTTCGGCCCGGTGGCCACCGGGCGGGATCCAGAAATCATGCAGAAAACGCACAAGTCCTTGGGGTCGCCGGCTGCCGGGATCCGTGCCGCCTTGCTGGTCGGCGCCCTGCTGGCCGCGCAGGCGGCACTGGCGCAGTTCAGCATGGTGCCGGCACCCTTGTGTGCACCGCCGCGCGATTCGGCCAACGACGTCGAGCAGGAATACCGCATCGACGCCGCCCGCCACCTCTACGCCTGCTACCCGATGCGTATCTACCGCGGCAAGCTGCAGCCGCTGCTTTACGGCGTGATGATGGTCGAGACCGAGATCGACGCGACCGGCAAGGTGGTCGACATCAGCGTGGTGCGCAAGCCGGCCGCCGATGAAGTGGCGCCCTGGGTGCTGGCGATGATCCGGCGTGCGTCGCCCTTTCCGGCACCGGTCAAGATGACTGGCGCCACGGTCAAGTTCACCGAGGTCTACTTCGTCGACAAGAGCGGTCTGTTCCAGACCATGTCGCTGACCGAAGGCCAGCGCTAGGTGGGCGCACGCCGGCTGCGTCTAGCTGCTGGCGCGGCGTTTCAGCCAGCGCATCAAGCTGCCCACCACAGGCAGTTTTTCGTAGAGCTCTTCGGCCACGTCCCAGTAGTCGCGGTGCAGCGCGATCCGGCCGTCGGCGGCCAGCTGCAAGTGCGAGCCGCCGTGCACGGTCTGCTCGTCGCGGTTGAAACGCCGCATGCGGAACACGAAGTCCCAGCTCAGGAAGCACTGGTCGCCTTGCGCCACCACGTCGCGGATGACGAAGCGCGGCGCGTCCAGCGTGGCGTACATGTGCTCGAACACGGCGCGTATCGCCGGCACGCCCTGCACCGCATTGAACGGGTCCTTGAAGTGCGCGTCGGCGGTGTAGATCTCGTCCAGCCGTTCCAGCGCCGCCGGCGTCAGCGCTTCGAAGGCCTTCACGATGCGGGCGACGCGCGGGTCGGTCGGCGTCGCCATCACAGCCCCGTCGAGCGGCTGACGGCCGCGAAGTAGGCGCTGTGGGGCAGGTGGCGCAGGGCCTTCAGCCAGCGCGTGAAGCGCTTCGGGAAATGAATCTCGAAGTCGCCCGCGCGCCAGCCGTCCATGATGTGCGCCGCCGCCTGTTCAGGCGTGATCAGCGCCGGCATCTTGAACTGGTTTTGCGCCGTCAACGGCGTCTCGACGAAGCCCGGGTTGATCACCGACACGCCGATCTTCAGCGGCGCCAGATCGAGGTAGAGCGTCTCGGCCAGGTTGATCAGCGCCGCCTTGGTCGGGCCGTAGGCCAGTGACTGCGGCAGGCCGCGGTAGCCGGCCACGCTGCTGACCAGACTGATGTGGCCGCTGCGTCCGCTGCCCTCACTTCGGGCCTGGGCCAG
This sequence comes from Betaproteobacteria bacterium, assembly GCA_947453725.1. Lineage (GTDB taxonomy): Bacteria > Pseudomonadota > Gammaproteobacteria > Burkholderiales > Burkholderiaceae_C > Rubrivivax. Next base: position 58,754 of record CANGHH010000010.1, read on the forward strand.
CAGCGTCGGCAACACGGCGTCGAGCATGAACAGCGCGCCGTCGTAGTTGACGCGCATGTGGCGCAGCGCGACGTCGAGGTCGAAGGCCGTGGCGCGCATCGCGGCGTAGGTGCCGGCGCAGTACATCGCCAGGTCGATGCCGCCTTGCGTGGCGACGATCTGCGCGGCCGCGGCCTGCATCGCGTCGCGGTCGGTGGCGTCCAGCGCGATGGCCAGGCTGCCGGGGTGGGTCGCGACGAAGGCGTCCAGCGCCTCGCGGCTGCGCGCCGACACCACCACGCGGGCGCCGGCAGCGTGCAGCGCGCTGGCCGTGGCGCGGCCGATGCCGCTGGAGGCGCCGACCAGCCAGGCCGTGCGGCCGGTCCAGTCGAGGGTGCGGGGATTCAGCGACATCGTGGGGTCCCGGCCCTAGGGCTTCGTGAAGGACAGCGTCACTTCACCGAGGCCGAAACCGAATTTGCTCATCGCTGCCTTGTTCAGCATCACCCGCCCATCCATCAGATACATCCAGTCGTCGAACTGCACCTCATAGACCTTGCCGTCGACCGGCAGCGCCAGCGTGTAGCGCCAGTTCAGCGCGTTGCCGGCGGCGCGGCCTTCGGCGACCCCGACCACGTCGTCGGCGCGGCCCGTGTAGCGGCCGCCACCCTCGTCGGTCAGGCGCCAGATGCGCCGCTCGGTCTTGCCGTCGCTGTAGCTGAAGCGCTCGTCGAGCGTGCCTTGCGCGCCGTTCCAGCTGCCGGTCAGCTGCACCGTGAATCGGCGCGCCACCTTGCCGGCGCGGTCGGTGAACAGGCCGTGGGCGACGAGCTCGCCGTTGAAGTACTGCTTCAGGTCGAGCACGGGCTGCTCGGCCGCGTAATCGGCCGGCACGGGCGCCGAGGCGCAACTGGCCAGCAACAGGGCCGCTGCCGCCAGCGCCGCCCAGCGGGCGATGGCCGTGCCGAGGAAGGTCCGTATTTTCATGGGGGGTCCTTGTGCAGCCAGGTGGTCCAGAGCAAGCCCGCGGCGGCCAGCTTGAGCACGCAGGGCAAGAGGCAGTAGGCCAGCGTCAGCGCCTGCAGCGCCGCGCCGTCCCGGCTGCCGGGGGCGTAGCCGAAGGCGCCGAGCAGCGGCAGCGCGATGCCGGCGGCCAGCGCCAGGTTGAGCTTGGTGGCGAAGTTCCACCAGCCGAAGTAGGCGCCTTCCAGGCGCTGGGCGTGGCCGGCACGCTGGATGACGCCGGCCAGCATGGCGCCGGGCAGCGTCAGGTCGGCGCCCAGCGCGACACCGCTGGCCACGCAGACGGCGGTGTAAGCCGCCACGTCGCCGGCGCCCAGCAGCGTGGCCCAGGCGAAGGTGGCGACGGCCAGCGCCATGCCGACCAGCCATGAGCGCGCCAGGCCGAAGCGCACCACCGCCCGCGTCCACAGCGGCATGGACAAGGCGCCAGCGGCGAAATAACTGGCCAGGAACAGCGGCTCGAAGGCTTGCGCCTGCAGCTTGTCGCGGACGAAGAACAGCACCAGCGTCGCCGGCACCGCGCTGGCCACGCCGTTGACGAGGTAGATCAGCAGCAGGCGGCGGAATCCCGGTGTGGCCAGCGGCCCGGCCTGGCTGCGTTCGGCGCTGCCTGCGGCCGCTATCGCCGGGGCGGGCGCGCGCCGCAGCAGCAGCCAGGCCGCGCCCAGCGTCAGCGCGAACACGGCGCTGACGACCGACAAACCGGCCACCGTCGGCAGCACGCTGGCCACCAGCACGCCCAGCAAGGACTGCCCTTCGCGCCACGACACGATACGCGCCCGCTGCACCTCGTCGCCACCCAGCCGGGCGCCCCAGGCCTGGTGCAGGACCGACAACACGCTGTAGCTCAGGTAGGTCACGGCCAGCAGCGCCGCGCACCAGACCAGCAGCGCGCCGGCGCCCTGCACCGGCGGGAAGAACAGGCCGTGAAAGCCCAGCGCCAGCACCACGGCGGCCAGCGCGGCGGCGGCCAGCACGCGGGCCAGCGACTGCGTGAACCAGCGGTCGACCAGGCGTCCTATCCACGGGTCGGCCACGGCGTCCAGCAGGCGCGCGCCCAGCAGCAGCGCGCCCAGCGTGGCCAGCGGGATGCCGAAGGTGCTGGCGTAATGGTTGGGCAGCACGACATACAGCGGCAGCGCGACAAAGGCCAGCGGCAGGCCCAAAGCGCCATAGCGAAGGCCTTGCAGCCAGCCGCCCTGCCAGGCGGCGGCCGGCGGCCGCACCGGCGCGGCGCTGACGCCACCGCGCCGCGCTGCCGTCATCCCGGCCGCCGCAGCGTGAACTGCATCACGTTGGTGTTGCCGGTGTCGAAGGCGGCTTCGCAGTAGGCCAGGTAGAACTCCCAGATGCGCATGAAGCGGGTGTCGAAACCCAGCTTGCGCACCTGCGGATCCTGCTTCAGGAACTGCTGGCGCCAGCGGCGCAGCGTTTCGGCGTAGCAGCCACCGAAGGCACATTCATTGACCACTTCCAGCCCGGCCTTGGCGGCTTCCGCGCGGAAGGCTTGCGGGCTGGGCAGCAGGCCACCCGGGAAGATGTACTGCTGGATGAAATCGGTCGACCGCAGGTAGCGCTCGAAGAGGTCGTCGCGGATGGTGATGGTCTGGATGCAGGCGCGGCCGCCGGGCTTGAGCTGGTCGCGCAGCGAGCCGAAGAAACTGCCCCAGTATTCGCGGCCCACGGCTTCGAACATCTCGATCGAGGCGATGGCGTCGTAGGGCCCGTCCGCGATGTCGCGGTAGTCCTGCAGGCGCAGGTCGGTGCGCGCGGCCAGGCCGGCGCGATCGACGCGGTCGCGGGCGAATTCGAGTTGCTCGGTGGACAGCGTCACGCCGGTGACGTGGGCGCCGAACTCACCGGCCGCGCATTCGGCCAGCGCGCCCCAGCCGCAGCCGATTTCCAGCAAGCGCTGGCCGGGCTGCAACTCGCATTCGCGGATCGCCCGGCGCACCTTCACGGCCTGCGCCTCCGAGGTCGGCTTGCTGAAATCGCCCTCGAACATGGCACTGCTGTAGTTCATCGTCTCGTCGAGCCACAGGCGGTAGAACGGGTTGCCGATGTCGTAGTGCGCATGGATGTTCTTGCGGCTGCCCTGGCGCGAGTTTCGGTTCAGCAGGTGCTTCAGTCGGTACGCCAGCGAACCCCACCAGCTGCCGTAGATCATCGATTCGACGGCCTCGCGGTTGGCGATGAACAGCTTCAGCAGCGCCACCACATCGGGGCTGGTCCAGCCGCCGGCCATGAAGCTTTCGGCAAAGCCGATGTCGCCGCTCTTCAGCGCCGCGCCGCAAACGCTCCAGTCGTGCAGGCGGATCGCCGCGTGCGGTTCGCTGTGCTCGCCGTGGGGACCGTGGCCGCCGAAATGGGCCTGCGAGCCGTCGGGCAGTTGCAGGTCGAGCGAACCCACGCGCAACTGCTGCAGCAGGCGGAAGAGGGCGCGCGCGGACGCGGGTGCGGTGTCGGGCAGGGCGAACGGGCTGGCGGTGGAGGTGGTCATGGACAACTGGCCGGGGGGTGGGGTGACGGTGATCAGCGGGAGACGAAGGCCGGCGGCGGCGCCGGCTTCGAAACGAAGGGCACCTGCTTTCGCCACAGCAGCAGCGCGTGCCAGTGGATGCGCAGCAGCACGCCCAGCGTCATCAGCGGCATGCCGAAGAAGGCGGCGCGCACAGCGCGCGGTGTCAGCGGCGCCAGGTGGCCGCTGACGCTGGTCTGCAGCAGTGGTCCCATGGCGTCGTCGTGGTCGACACGGGCCACGGTGCGGCCGGCCGTGCGCATGAAGCGGAAGCGGTAGCCGCCTTCGATCTGGCAGAACGGCGAGACATGGAAGACCTTGCGCGCGCGCAGCTCGCGGCCGTAGGCCAGCTCGGGGCCGGCCAGCAGGTAGCAGTGGCGTTCGCCGAAGGTGTTGTTGACCTCGACGACGATGGCCGCCAGCGTGTCGTCCACCCGGTGGCAGTACCAGAAACTGACCGGCTTGAAGACGTAGCCGAGCACCCGCGGGTAGGTGTGCAGCCAGACCTCGCCCTGCGCGTCGTGGATGTCTTCGGCCGTCAGCAGGCCGTCCAGCCAGGCCAGCGCATCGCCGCCGCCTTCACCGTGGTCGCGGTCGTGGAAGCTCAGCAGGCCGCGGCGGTTGCGGGCCAGCGCGGCGCAGGGCTGGTCGCGCAGCGTGCGCAGCGGCAGCATCAGGAAATACGTCGGGTAGGCGAAGGCGTGGTCGCGCGGGCGCAGACGGTGGTGGCGCACGACGCCCGTGCCGAGCTGGGCCTGCGCCGGCGCGTTGACGGTGCCGCCTGCGCTCATGCCGCTGCTCGCCCGGCGGCTTCGCCCGACCAGCGTTCAATCAAGGCCTGGACGACATTCAGACCCGAGGTCAGGCCGTCTTCGTGGAAGCCGTAGCGCGTCCACGCGCCGCAGAACCACAGGCCCGAACGGCCCTGGATCTCGCCGAGCCGCTGCTGCGCCTGCACCGCCGCCTGGTCGAACACCGGGTGGCTGTAGTCGTAGCTGCCGAGCACAGTGGCCGGGTCGGGCATCAGGGCCGGGTCGGGGTTCAGCGAGACCACCACCGGCTGCGTCCACGGCAACGGCTGCAGCCGGTTGATCAGGTAGTGCAGGCAGACGGCGGCCTGCTCGCGGCCGCTGTCGGCGGCGCGGGCGTAGTTCCACGCCGCCCAGGCCAGTCGACGCCTGGGCAGCACGCGGGTGTCGGTGTGCAGCAGCGCGCGGTTCGGGTGGTAGCGGATGGCGCCCAGGATGCTCTGCTCGGTCGCGCTGGCGTCGGCCAGCAGCGCCAGGCTCTGGTCGCTGTGGCAGGCCAGCACGACCTCGTCGAAGCGCTCGGCGCCGTGGTCGGTGGCGACCATCACGCCGCCATGCCCGGCGGCGTTACCGGGGCCGGCGGGCAGGCGGCGCACGCTGCGCACCGGGGTGTTCAGGCGCGCGTCGGGGATGCCCAGCAGCAGCTTGGCGACGTAGTGCTTGGCGCCCCCGCGAACGGTGTGCCACTGCGGCCGGTCGGCGACCTGGATCAGGCCGTGGTTGTGGCAGAAGCGGATCATCGTGCCGATTGGAAAGCGCAGCATCTGGTCGGTCGGGCAGGACCAGATGCAGCCGACCATCGGCAGGAAATACCAGTCGCGGAAGGCCGCGTTGAAGCCCTCGCGATCGAGGAAGTCGCCGATCGGCTCGGCCAGTTCGCCGTCTGCGCCGCGCAGCGCGATGGCGGTGGCCAGCTGGTTGAAGCGCAGCACGTCGGCCAGCATGCGCAGGAAGCGCGGACGCAGCAGGTTGCGGCGCTGGGCGAACACCGTGTTCAGGTTGCAGCCGCTCCACTCCAGGCCGTCCTGGCGCACCTGCACCGAAAACGACATGTCGGATGCCGCGGTCTCGACCTGCAGCTGACCGAACAGGCGAACCAGGCTGGGGTAGGTGCGGTGGTTGAAGACCAGGAAGCCGGTGTCGACGCCGTGGGTCACCGGGCCGTGCGCGCCCGCCAGCGTGATGTCGACCGTGTGCGTGTGGCCGCCGAAATGGTTGCCGGCTTCGAACAGCGTGACCTGGGCTTGCGCGGCCAGCGCGTGGGCGGTGGCCAGGCCGGCGATGCCCGAGCCCACGACGGCCACACGCTTCATCGCAAGGCTCCGCCGAGCCGCATGCGGCCGGCGTGGGCAGGCGCCGGGCAGGCCCACTCCGCATCGGTCTTGCGCCAGGGGGCGGGCGGCGGACGCGCCGTCAGGCGATTTGAACTGATCAGTCTCATTTGGACCAGATGGTAATCTTGCTGGGCCGACGGAATCGAGAGGCCGACCGGCCGCAGGGGCTTAGGCCAGCCGGCGGGCCGGTCCTGGGTGGGGGGGTCGTTTGCGCATGGGAACGACTCGGTTCAGAATGAAGCATATTCCAGGGTTTGTCCTGGACATTCGGGATCTGCCCTAACTTTTCCTTCCAACTGGCGCTAGCGTGAACAACCGGTCCACTTCCATCCCCCTGACGCTGTCGATCGCCGCCGTCGAACGCGACACGCGCCTGAGCAAGGACACCCTGCGCGTCTGGGAGCGCCGCTACGGCTTCCCGACCCCGATGCGCGACGCCGCCGGCGAGCGGGCCTACCCGCTGGATCAGGTGGAAAAGCTGCGCGTCGTGAAGCGGCTGCTCGACGTCGGCCACCGGCCGGGTCGCATCGTGCCCCTGGCCATGGACCAACTGCAGCAACTGGCCGAGCAGACCGTCGACCAGCCCCAGCGGGTGGTCGAGGTGGTTCTGGGGTCTGCCGACCTGCGGGCCCAGCTCGAATTGATCCGCAGCCACGACCTGCTCGCGCTGCGCCACGAGCTGATGCGCCTGCTGGCCCGCCACGGCGTGCAGCGCTTCATTGCCGAGGTGCTGGGGCCGCTGAGCGTGGCGGTGGGCGACGCCTGGATTCGCGGCCAGATGGAGATCTTCGAGGAGCATGCCTACACCGAGGTGGTGCAGGCCGTGCTGCGCGGCGCGCTGGCCGCCGTGCCGCCCAGCCAGGGCGACGACGCGCCGCGCGTCCTGCTGACCACGCTGGAGGGCGAGCAGCACAGCCTGGGCCTGCTGATGGTCGAGGCGGTGCTGGCGCTGGACGGTTGCTGCTGCGTGTCGCTGGGCGTGCAGACGCCGGTCTGGGACATTGCCCTGGCCGCCCGCGCCTACCGCAGCGACATCGTGGCGCTGAGTTTCACGGCCTGCATCAGCCCGAACCAGATCATCGACAGCCTGGTCGAGCTGCGCGCCAAGTTGCCGCCGGACGTCGCGCTGTGGGCCGGCGGCAGTGCCCCGGCGCTGCAGCGCCGCGCGGTCCCCGGGGTCCTCGCGCTGAGCGGTCTGGACGACCTGGCTGCGGCCCTCCAGGGCTGGCGGCAGGGCGACCTTCGCCCCTGATGGCGGCGTGGGGCCGGCTTCCCTAGAATGATCGGCATGAAGACTGCCGAAGCCCTGCCTGCCGCCACGTCCAAAGCCATGCTCTATCCCGAGCTCTTCCGCCAGCTCGAAGCCGTGCGCTGGAACATGGACCGCGACATTCCGTGGGACGCCTTCGACGCCGCGCAGCTCAGCGAAGAGCAGGCGCAGACGATCAAGATGAACGCCATCACCGAGTGGGCGGCGCTGCCGGCCACCGAGATGTTCCTGCGCGACAACCGCGACGACAGCGACTTCAGCGCCTTCATGAGCGTGTGGTTTTTCGAAGAGCAGAAGCACAGCCTGGTCCTGATGGAGTACCTGCGTCGCTTCCGGCCCGACCTGGTGCCCAGCGAAGAGGAACTGCACGCCATCCGCTTCGAGTTCGACCCTGCGCCGGCGCTGGAAACGCTGATGATGCATTTCTGCGGCGAGATCCGCCTGAACCACTGGTACCGCCGCGCGGCCGAATGGCACAGCGAGCCGGTGATCAAGGCGATCTACGAAACGCTGGCCAAGGACGAGGCCCGCCACGGCGGCGCCTACCTGCGCTACATGAAGCGGGCGATGGGCAAGTTCGGCGACGAGGCGCGCGCCGCCTTCGCCAAGATCGGCGTGCTGATGGCCAGCGCGCGGCGCACGGCCCAGGCCCTGCACCCGACCAATCTGCACGTCAACGCGGCGCTGTTCCCGCGCGACACCATCCAGAGCCGCCTGCCCAACCCCGAGTGGCTGGAACAGTGGCTGGACAGGCAGATCCAGTTCGACGCGGTCTGGGAAGGCAAGGTCGTCGACCGCATCCTGCACAACCTGAGCCTGCTGATGGAACGCAGCTTCGCCAGCGTGCAGGAGCTGAACCGCTACCGCAAGGAAGTCACGGCCGCGCTGGCGACCGCCGCGGTGGCCCCGGCGCAGCCGCGTTCGGTCTAGCGCGGGCCGGGCGGCCTGCGCCGCGCGCAGCCGCCCTGGTTGCCGCCCTTCAGGCCTTGGGTTTCTGGCTGGCCGCGCGGTCGGCCGCCACCTTCGCTGCCGCCGGGCGCTCGGCGATCAGGCGGGCGTAGGCCTTCCAGTCCACGCCGGCCGCGACCAGCAGGTCTTCGCCGAGCACGGCCTTGGTGGCCATGCCGACCAGCGGCAGGCTGGCCCAGGCCGAGCAGTCGGCCAGGGTGAAGCGGTCGCCGCCCACGTAGGGCGCAAAACGCGCCAGGCGCAGGAAGCCCGCGATGTTCTTCGTCAGGCGCTGGCGCACGCTGGCCTTCACCTCGTCGCTGACGCTGCCGCCGAAGAAGGCCTGGCGGTAGAGCTCGCGGGCGACCAGTTCCATGTGCAGTTCGATGAAGATGCACAGCTCGCGCACCTTGGCCGCCGCCAGCGGGTCTGCCGGCAGCAGCGCCGGCTGCGGGTAGCGGGCCTCGAGGTAGTCGACGATGACCTGGCTTTCGCACAGCGTCTGGCCGTCCACGCGGATGAAGGGGATCTTGCCCAGCGGCGTGGCGGCCAGCACGGCCTCGTCCTTCGAGCCGGTGGAGACCGACTCTTCGGTGAAGGGGATGTCCTTTTCCAGCAAGGCCAGCTTGACCTTGTTGTAGTAGTTCGACATCGGCAGGCCGCACAGGGTGATGGTCATCGGAGTCTCCGTTGGGTTGGGCTGAATCGGCAGGCAGTCTAGGCGGCCGGCGGCCGCCGCGGTGTCACCTGGGCGGCAGCGCCGGGTCGGCCCCGGCGCGGCGCCAGGCACAGCGCCGCGCACAGCAGCCCGGCCGCCGCCCCGGCGGCATGGGCCAGCGGGGCGGTGGCGATGTCGAAACCGCTGCCGACGCGCAGCGGCGGGCCCCAGGGTTCTTCCAGCGCCAGCTTGACCAGCAGGCCCCCGAAGACGACGCTGCCGATCCAGCGCCGGCGGCCATGGGCCGTCACCACCAGCCACAGCACGGCGACGGCGACGCCGGCGTGCAGCACGCCCGACAAGCCGCCGTAATGGGCCAGCGCGGGCTGCAGCAGCAGCCCGGCCTGGGTCAGCGGCCAGGCCAGCGCCCAGGCCAGCGCCGCGCGCGCCGGCAGGCGGGCGGCCCAGCCGAAAGCCGCCACCGCCAGCGCCGCACCCAGATTCGCGAGCAGGTGCTGTTCGCTCCAGTGCACGGCCACCGCCGTCCAGGCCCGCCAGGGTTGCTGCAGCGCCAGCGCCGGCTGCCAGTCGAGCAGCGCCGCCGGCCACCACCAGGCCAGCAGGCTGGCGCCCGCCAGCAGCCCGGCCAGCGCCAGCCAGGCACCGCCTGGCTGGCCGAGCAGGGCCAGCGCCGTCTTCAACCGAAGACGGCGTGCCAGAGCGCCAGCACGGCGTCGCGCTGCACGGCCAGGCTGGCGGGGTCGAACTGCGTGACGCGTTCGTCCAGCCGGGCCTGGTGCTGGGCGCGGCGCAGTTCGCGGTAGGCATCGGCTGCGGCTGCGCCGACCCCGGGTGGCAGCAGGCCGGCGTCTTCGGCGCGCCGCAGCAGCGCGATGTTGCCGGCGTTGTCGAGCAGCGCCAGGTGCGCCGCAGACTGCGACAGCACCAGGAACTGGACTGCGAATTCGACGTCCATCATGCCGCCCGGGCTGTGCTTGACGTCGAAGCGGTCGGCCGGCACCGGCCGCGCGGCACGCACCTTTTCGCGCATCACGCGGATCTCGTCGCGCAGCGCGGCGGCGTCGCGCGGCGCGGTCAGCACGGCGCGCCGGATGGCCTTGAAACGCGCCGCCACGGCCGGCGTGCCGGCGGCGACGCGGGCGCGGGTCAGCGCCTGGTGTTCCCAGGTCCAGGCGGTGTTGCTGCCGCGGCCGACCTGGTAGCGCTCGAAGGCGTCCACCGAGGTCACCAGCAGGCCCGAATTGCCATTCGGCCGCAGCGCGGTGTCGATGTCGAAGAGTTCCCCGGCTGCCGTGCGCAGGGTCAGCCAGGTGATCAGCTTGCGCACGAAGGCGGCGTAGACGGTCTGTGCGGCCTGCTTGTCGGCCTCGCTGATCTCGTCCGAGTCGTCGTAAAGGAAGACCACGTCGAGGTCGCTGCCGTAGCCCAGTTCCAGTCCGCCCAGCTTGCCGTAGGCGATGACGGCGATGCCGGGCTTGTCGCGGTGGCGCTGCTTCAGGTGCACCCAGGCCCAGCGCAGGGTGACGTCGAGGATGGTGTCGGCCAGCGCCGACAGGTCATCGGCCACCTGTTCGACGCCGATGCGGCCCTCGACGTCGCGCACCAGGATGCGGAAGACCTCGGCGTGGTGGGCGCGGCGCAGCGTGTCGAGCAGCTGGTCTTCGTCGGCTTCGCCGGCGCGAGTCCAGCCGCTGTGGCGTTCTTCCAGCTCGGCCTGCAGTGCCGCCGCGTCGAAGCGGTCCTGCAGCATGCGCTCGTCGGCCAGTTCGTCGATCACGCCGGGGTGGCGCATCAGGTACTGCATCGGCCAACGCGCCAGCCCGAGCAGGCGCAGCAGGCGCTGGTGGACTTCGGGGCGTTCGACCAGCAGCGCCAGGTAGCTTTCGCGGCGCAGCAGCGGGTCGACCCAGTCGATGAAGCGCAGCGCGGCGTCCATCGTGCAGGCGCCGTCGTGCAGGGCCGTGGCGGTGCGCTGCATCAGCCGCCCCAGCCGCATGCGGCTGTCGTCGCGCAGGCTTTGCACGCGGGGCTGCCGCACCCACGGCCGCAGGCGCGCCGCCAGTTCGGGCGGCAGGCGTTCGAGCAGGGTTTCGCTGTCCACTGGCAAGGGGCCGGGCATGCAGCTCTTGCAGGCGCGGCCGTCGCTGGTGGCGCCCTGGCCGTCGCGCAGCAGCGCGTCGAACTCGGCGACGACCGCTTCGCGCACTTCCAGCAAGGCGTCGAGCATCGCGCAGGAGCCCGGCTTGTCGGGCTTCAGGCAGGGGTAGCCCATGCTGCGGGCGATCCACACCAGGTCCTCGTCGTTGCCCGGCAGCAGGTGGGTCTGCTGGTCGTCGAGGAACTGGATGCGGTGTTCGACGCGGCGCAGGAAGATGTAGCCGACGGCCAGCTTGTCGGCCGTTTCGGGCTTCATCAGCCCGCGTTCGACCAGGCGCTGCAGGCCGCGCAGGGTGCTGCGCGTGCGGATCTCGGGGAACTGCCCGCCGCGCACCACCAGCATCAGTTGGACGGTGAATTCGATTTCGCGGATGCCGCCGCGCGACAGCTTGACGTCGTTGGCGCGTTCAGGCCGACCGGCGGCGCGGCGCTGCGCTTCGTCGCGGATCTTGCGGTGCAGCTGGCGCAGGCTTTCGAAGATGCCGTAGTCCAGGTAGCGGCGGTAGACGAAAGGGGTGACCAGGGCGCGCAGCGCCAGCGCCCGCCCGCTGCTGACGGCGGCGCGCGGCGCCACCACCCGGCTCTTCAGCCAGGCGAAGCGCTCCCACTCGCGGCCCTGGACCTGGAAATACTCTTCCAGCATCGCCAAGCTGACCACCGGCGGGCCCGAGTTGCCGTTCGGCCGCAGCGCCAGGTCGACGCGGAAAACCAGGCCGTCGTCGGTGGTCTCGCCGATCAGCGCGTACAGCCGCTTGGCCACGAAGCTGAAGTACTCGTGGGCCGAAACCGGCCGCGCGCCGGCCGTCGTCCCGTCGTCTTCGTAGACGTAGACCAGGTCGATGTCCGACGACACGTTCAGCTCGCGCGCCCCCAGCTTGCCCATGCCGACGACCCAGAAATCCACCCGCTGGCCCTGATCGTTCAGCGGTTCGCCGTGGCGCACATCGGCCTCGGTCTGGGCCTGGGCCAGCGCCAGCTCCAGCGTGGCCTCGGCCAGCGCGGTCATGGCCTGGGTGATGGTGTCCAGCGGGACCCGGACTTCGATGTCCAGCACCGCCAGCCTTTCGACGACCAGCTGTCGCGCCACGCGCAGGGCGCAGGGCAGGTCGCGGCCGCCGTCCTGCAGGCGCTGCACGAGGGCCGTGACGGCCCCGGCGTCGGGCGCGCCCGGCGACAGCAGCCCCAGTTCAGCGGCGTAGCGGCGGCGGATGCGCTGCACGAAGCGGCTGTGCGAGGCCAGCGCGGCGGGCGTGGGCAGCGCTTCGGCATTCGGCATCAGGTCAGCCTCGGTGTCATCGTGGGTGCAGACGCTGGCGCGGCTGCGGTCGGTTGCTCTCGCCTTGAGACTAGCCGGCTGTTCATGTCCGGCGCGGCTGGGGGGTTTTTCCTGGCTGCGGCGGGCCTGGGCTCGCCACCGCACAATGTGACCATGAAGATCGCCGCCGTCCAGATGGTTTCTACCCCCGAATGGTCGTCCAACCGCGACGCGGCGGCCCGGCTGGTCGCCGAGGCCGCTGCCGCGGGCGCCGGTCTGGTGCAATTGCCCGAGTATTTCTGCACCATGGGCCGGCGCGACACGGACAAGCTGGCGCTGGCCGAAGCCGCCGGTGACGGCCCGATCCAGCGCTTCCTGGCCGACACCGCGCGCGAGCACGCCATCTGGCTGGTCGGCGGCACGCTGCCGGTGCAGACCGGCGCGGGCGGCCCGGGCCAGGGCCCGGTGCTGAACCGCTGCTGTGTCTATGGCCCCGACGGCGCCGAGGCCGCCCACTACGACAAGGTTCACCTCTTCGCCTTCGACAACGGCCGCGAAAGCTACGACGAGGGCCGCACGCTGTGCGCCGGTAGCCAGCCGGTGGCGCTGCAGGCCGGGCCGCTTCGGGTGGGCTTGTCGATCTGCTACGACCTGCGCTTCCCCGAGCTCTACCGCGCGCTGATGACGCCGCCCTGCGACGTGATCTGCGTGCCGGCCGCCTTCACCTACACGACGGGCCAGGCGCATTGGGAACTGCTGCTGCGCGCCCGCGCGGTGGAAAACCAGTGCTACGTGCTGGCCGCCGCGCAAGGCGGCATCCACCCCAATGGACGCCGCACCTGGGGTCACAGCATGGTGATCGACCCCTGGGGCGTGGTGGTCGACGAGCTCGCCGAAGGCGAGGGTTTCGTCATTGCCGAAGTCGACCCCGTGCGGCTGGCACAGGTCCGCATGCAGCTGCCGGCGCTGGCGCACCGGCGGTTGTAGGCGGCTGTGCCACCGAGCGCGATGCCGGCACCGACCACATGGCCGTGGGCCGCGCGGTTTCGCTCGCCCAGCCGGTGGCGGGTGACCTGATGGCCGAGGCTGTGCCTGCGGGCGCAATCCAGGCAAACCGGGTCCCCACCGATCGCAGATGCACCTGCTGAGCGCTATGGTTCGGCCACCTTTCCAACGGACCGACCATGCGCCTTGCAGTTTCCCTGTTCTGCCTCCTGCCCTTCTTTGCGGCGCTCGGCGCGGCCCCTGCTGCGCTGGCCCAGACCCCAGCCGGCGCGAGCGACTGGCCCAGCAAGCCGGTTCGCCTCATCGTCCCCTTCGCAGCCGGCGGCGGCACCGACCTGACGGCCCGCATCACCGCGCAAAAGCTCAGCGCCAAGTACGGCCAGCCTTTCATCGTCGAGAACAAGCCCGGGGCTGGCGGCAGCGTGGGCACCGACATCGTCGCCAAGTCCAAGCCCGATGGCTACACCTTGGTGGTCGTCAGCGGCAGCCACACCATCAACCCGAACCTCTACAAGAGCCTGCCCTACAACACGCTGAAGGACTTCGTGCCGGTTTCCAACCTCGTCAGCGGACCGGCCCTGATGGTGGTCCATCCGAGCGTGCCGGCCACCAACGTGCGCGAGTTCATCGCACTGGCCAAGGTCAAGCCCGGCGCCTTCGCCTCTTCCGGCAACGGCTCGCCGCCGCACCTGGGTGGCGAGCTCTTCAACGCACTGGCCGGCGTGCAGATGGTCCACGTGCCCTACAAGGGGAACGGCCCGGCCTACGCCGACCTCGTCGGTGGCCAGGTGGAGGTGATGTTCCCCAACATCGCCACCGCGATGCCGCTCGTCAAGGCGGGCAAGCTGAAGGTGCTCGCCGTCACCAGCAAGGAGCGGACGCGCATCGCGCCCGAGATTCCGACCATCGCCGAATCGGGCCTGCCGGAGTACGAGCTCAACTCGTGGTTCGGGCTGCTCGCGCCGGCCGGCACGCCAGTCGCCATCGTCAACCGGCTGCAGCAGGACATCGCGAAGTTCTACCAGGAGCCGCAGCTGCGCCAGTCGCTGATGGAACAGGGCGTCGATCCGCTGGCCAGCACGCCGGAGGCCTTCAGCGCGCAGATCCAGGCCGAGACGGCCTACTGGGCGCGCATGTTCAAACGCCTGAAGGTCACCGTGGACTGATCATGCGCGGCGGCCGCAGGGCCTGCGCGTTCAGCGCCAGCCCAGGAAGTTGCGCAGGCCCTGGCCCATCACCAGCGCCAGGTCCTCGCCCTTGAGCCAGTCGGCGTGTTCGGTGAACATCGTGACGCCGTCGGTGTAGCGCCCCGGCAGGCGCGACAGGTCGGATCCCCAGAACATGCGGTGCGGGCCGAAGGCGTCGAAGGCACGGTGGGCGGCGGCCAGCATGCCGCGGTGCGGCCAGGGCTCGGCCGTGTAGCAAGGCAGCGCACTGCACTTGACCGCGACGTTCGGCCGTTGCGCCAGCGCGAGCACCGCCTCGAAGCCCTGCAGCGCCGCGTCGTCCTGGGTGCCGGGCAGCAGCCCCAGATGGTCCATCACGAGCTTGAGCCCCGGGTGGCGCTCGGCCACGCGGTCGATCAGGGGCATCATCGGAAACGGGCAGGTCATCATGATCGGCACGCCGGCCTTCTCGGCCAGCGGCCACAGCCAGTCGACTTTGCCTTCGGTGAGCAGCGGCTGGAACGCCGGGCGGTGAAAGGTGAAGCGCAGGCCCAGGTTGCCGGGCGTGGCCAGCCATGTCGGAATGAGGTCCCGGGATTCGGGGGCCTCGGGGTCGAGCCGACCCATGACCGCGAAACGCTCCGGATACCGCTGCGCCGCCGCCTGGCACAGGTCGTTGCGCTCACCCTCCCACGAGGGCGGCACCAGCACGGCGCGGTCGACGCCGGCGGCCTGCATCTCGGCGAGCAAGGACTCGGCCGTGATCGGGATCGGGCGATGCGGCGCATGGCGCGCCGCCCACGGCCGCTCGGGTGTGTCGGGTGCCCAGATGTGCACTTGCGCGTCGACGACTTCGAAGGTCATGGTGGGCGTTCTTTCCAGGCAGGATTCGGCGGGGGTGTGACGATAGCCGCAAGCGCCGCCACCGCACTACAGTGCAGCGCTCGGGTGGCGAGGCCTTCGGTCGAAGCTGCTCCTTCAACGAACCTGCAAGGACCCTCCATGAAGGCTTCCGCGCCGCGCGCCCAACTCCGTGCCTGGCTATCCGGCAGCCGGTGCGTGTTCCCGGCCTCGGTCTGGGATCCCCTGTCGGCGCGCATGGCCCAGGACATCGGTTATGAACTGGCCATGCTGGCCGGCTCGGTGGCGTCGTTCACCGTGCTGGGCGCGCCCGACAAGGTCGTGCTGACGCTCACCGAACTGGCCGAACAGGCACGGCGGATTTGCCGCGCGAGCAGCATCCCCTTGATCGTCGATGCCGATCACGGCTTCGGCAACGCGCTGAACGTGCGCAGAACGGTCGAGGAACTGGAGACGGCGGGGGTGTCGGGCCTGACGATCGAGGACACCGAACTGCCCCAGGGCTTCGGCAGGCCGCCCAAGGCCCTGATCGCGGTGGACGAGGTCATCGGCAAATTCGAGGCGGCGCTCGACGCGCGCCAGGATCCGGCGCTGTGCATCCTGGCCCGCACGACGGCCTTCCAGGCGCTGCCCACCGACGAAGCGCTGGCGCGCATCGAGCGCTATGGGCGTCCGGCGGTGGATGGGCTGTTTCTGGTCGGTATCCAGTCCTGGGCGCAACTCGAGGCCGTCCATCGCCTGACGGACCTGCCCCTGCTGCTGGGCAGCACGCCCGAGAACATGAAGGACATGCAAAGGCTGTCGCAGCTGTCGGTGCGGGTGGCCTTGCAGGGTCACGGCAGTTTCATCGCAGCGGTCAGAGCCACTTACGAGAACCTGCTCGGCATGCGCTTGCGTGTCGATCCGGCTGCAGCTTCCAAGGCCATCCCCGCCGACCTCATCGCCGCCGTGACGCGCGAGGCCGACTATGCTCAGTGGGTTGAGCGCTACCTCCAGCGCCCGTGATCCAACACTGCCGCCCGCCCATGTCGCATCCCGGATTCCGTTCCTTTTTCGCTGGCGTTTTTGTGCTCGGCATCGCGACCTGGATCCCATGCGCCATGGCCGAGGGCTGGGCCAAGGGCACGATCACGATCGTGGTGCCGTTCCAGGCCGGGGGCTCGACCGACATCCTGGCGCGCGCCTTGAGCCAGAAGCTGAGCGCGCGTCTGCATCAGCCCGTGGTGGTGGAGAACAAGACGGGCGCCAACGGAACGATAGGCGGCGCTTATGTGGCCAAGGCCGCGCCCGACGGACTGACCTTGATGATCGCCCAGTCGGGGTTCGCATCGAATCCGAGCCTGTTCAAGAACCTGTCGTACGACCAGACGACCGATCTGGTCCCGGTGTCGCTGATGGCCTCAGGCCCGCTCGTGCTCACCGTCAACGCGGCCTTTCCGGCCAGGTCGGTGAGAGACCTGATCGCCTTGGCCCAGGCCAAGCCCGGCGAGATCAACTTCGGTTCGGCGGGCATCGGTTCACTGCCGCACCTGGCGCCTGTGCTGTTCGACATCATGGCGGGGACCAAGATGACGCACATCCCGTACAAGGGATCGAACGCGGCACTCAGCGACGTGATCAGTGGCCAAGTGCCGGTGTACTACATGAACCTGGTGCTGAGCCAACCCTACATCAAGAGCGGCAAGCTGCGGGCCCTGGCCGTCACCAGCCCGCAGCGCTCGAGCATCGCGCCCGATGTGCCGACCCTGGCCGAGTCGGGCTTGACGGGCTACGACTTGACGACTTGGTACGGCCTGTTCGGCCCGGGCAAGATGCCCAAGCCGCTGGTGCTGGCCATCCAGCAGGAGTTCGCGCAGGTGTTGCGGCAGCCCGAGGTCATGGAAAAGTTCGCCATCGATGGCGTCAGCATCGTGGCCAGCACGCCCGAGGCCTTTCAGGAATTCTTGGGGCGCGAAGTGCAGAAGTTTTCGAAGATCATCCAGACCGCTGGCATCCGCGCGACGGACTGAGCCCGCATCGGTCCCTCACCCCTCCATCACGCCGCTTCAAGCCTGCGCTTGAAACCCAGCACCTGATCGAGGGTGTTGTCACCGGTCTGCTCGGGCGGAAACACGTTCCACAGTTCAGCGCCGGGGATCAGTTCCTTCAGGGCCCAGGCCGACGAACGGGTGTGGCGGCTGTCGGCGCCCGACATGATCAGCGACGGGATGCGGATGGCCATCAGTTCTTCGCCGCTGGCGCCCGAGGGCATCGTGTCGTTGAAGATGGTGTCGCGGCTCTGTTCGCAAATGGCGATGTACTGCGCCACGTCGACCTTCAGCAACTGCTCGGCGAAGTCGGGGTTCACCGCGGCCGGTGAACCCCAGGGGCCGATCTCCGGGTCGATCCAGAAGTTCTCGCCTTGCGGCGCCCGTGCGATGACCGCGGCCATGCCGTTGGCCCTGACGAAATCGATGTGCCGTTGGAAGAAGGTGCGGCCCTTCTTCTGCCACAGGAAGCCGCCGACCGGCCAATGCAGCAGCAGGCCCTTGCAGGCTTGCGGATGGCGCACGGCAAAGGCGCAGGCCAGGGAGGCCCCCATGCAGCAGCCCAGGATGTAGGCCTGCTCAAAGCCCGCGAGCTCGAGCAGGGCCTTCGCTTCCTGCACGTACAGGTCCCACGACAGCGGCTCGATGCGCCCGCCGGACAGTCCCGACTCGCGCCGGTCGTAGGCGATGGTGGTGAAGTGCTGGGACAGCGCGGCGATGCCGTCCATCTCCTTCCACGCCTCCTTGCCGCCGGCCGCCGTCCAGCGCGACATCACCGAGCGCCAGCCGCCCGGCGCGAACATCAGCAGTGCGGGGCCCGATCCCTGGATGTCGTAGTGAATCCGGATGCCGTTGATTGTTGTGTAAGCCATGCAGGGAACTCCTCAGGGGACGCGCAGGCTATCAGCTTTGCCTGCCTGCGCTTGAGCCGCCGCCGCGCTGCACGACTTGGCATTTGTCCGCGCCGTGCGGTGCCGTCCAGAACCCCGAGAGAACCAAGCCATGAAGTTCGGACCTGTCGCCGCGTTCGCCGCTGCCCGGAGCCGCTGACTCGCTTTCGGTAGCAGGCCCTGTGACCGCCGTGCCTCAACGCCCGCCGAACATCATCCGCCGCGCCAGCCAGCCCTTGACCGGCGGCAGGGCCTCCAGTGCCGCCAGGCCCATGCCGCGCAGCGCGGCGGCGCCGGGCAGGGTCCAGGTGAAGCTGCGGGCCAGGAAGTCGGTGGTGGCGATCGTCGTCCAGCGGTCGGCGGCGCGGGCCCACTCGACGCGCTGCAGCGCGGCGTCCAGGTCGTCCGTCCAGCGCAGCGCGCCGACCAGTTCGTGGGCGTCGCGCAGGCCCAGGTTCAGGCCCTGGCCGGCCACCGGGTGCAGGGTCTGCGCGGCGTTGCCGATGCGCACCGTTCGGCCGGCCACCAGCGTGCGTTCGGCGTTCAAGCCCAGCGCGAAGGACTTCAGCGGCGACAGCGCCGTCAGCCGGCCGGCTGACGGCGGGAAGATGGTGTTCAGCACCGCCAGGCGCTGCGCGGTGTCGAGTTCGCGCACCGGGTCGTCGGCGTCGGCCACGCACCACACCAGCGCCGCGCGCTGCAGGCCGTCGCTGCCGCTGTCGTTCTGCGGTTTCAGCGGCAGCAGCGCGGCCGGGCCGTGCCGCGTGAAGCGTTCGAAGGCACGGCCGGCGGTGGCGCCTTGCAGCGCCACCGTGCCGACCCAGGCCGTCTGGCCGTAGCCCGCGGCGACGGCCTTGCGCGCCTGGTCGGCGAAGACGCCGCCCTCGGCGACGATGGCCAGGTCGAAACGTTCGGCAATCCCGGCGTCGACCTCGACGCCGCCGGGCAGCGGCTTCAAGGCGGCGACGGGCGCGCCGAAGCGGCTGTGCAGGCGCTGCGGCTGCGCAGCGGCGGCGGCCAGCCAGACCTGCTGCAGCGGTGCCACCAGCGCGCCGTAGCCCAGCACCGCGCCGAGCTGCGCCACGCCCAGTTCTGCCGCACGCAGCAGCACCTGCGCGGCGCCCAGCGACGGGGGCTGCTGCGAGACGTGGACTTCGGTGATGGCCTGCGCCGCCGCCGCCGGCCAGGCGCCCAGGCGCTGCAGGAACTGCACGCTGCCCAGCGACAGCGCCAGCGTGCGCGGGTCGCCGGCCACGTCGCGGTCGATCGGGCGGGCGTCGAAGAGCGTGATCTGGGCGTGCGGCAGCAGTTGCTGCGCGTGCAGCGCCAGCGCCAAGCCCACCGGGCCGGCGCCCACCACCGCGATCTGCCAAGCTGTGTTTGCCACTGTCTGTCCCGGGTTGCGCTGTGTTGCGTGCGACCGATTATTCGTCGCGCGCCGCCGACCCGTTCACGAATAGGTCAACCAGTCGCGCCGTTCGGGGTGGTCCAGGTGCGGCACCTGGTTGTAGGCCTGCAGCATGCAGCGCTTGGGCGTGTAGGCGAACTCGGTGAGGGAGCTGTTGCGGGTGCGCATGTTCAGCTCGATCATCGTGGCGTCGGGCGCGCCCAGCACCTGCGCGATGGCGGTCGAGATCGGGCCGCCGCTGGACACGATCAGCACGTCGCCCTGGTGGTGCTGCCGCACATGGTCCAGCGCGCCGGTGACGCCCGCCACGAAGCCGGGCCAGCTGGGCATGCCCAGCGGCTGCGTGTCGCCGGCCATCCAGGCCGCCAGCGCCTGGCGCAGCAGGCGGAAGTGGGCGCGGTAGACCTCGGGGGTGTCGGGCCTGGCCAGCGGGCCGGGGTGGATGGCGCGGATCAGCGCCTCGCTGTCGTACTCGTTCAGCCCCGGCCATTCCAGCGCGTCGGGCAGGCTGCCGTGGCCGTCGGCGATGGCGGCCAGCGACTGGGCGTGGCGGCGCAGCGTGCCGCGCAGCACGCCGTCGAAGCGCGTGCCGCGCGCCGCGAACCATTGGCCCAGCGCCTGGCATTGGCGGGTACCCAGTTCGCTGAGCTGGTCGTAGTCGGCGGCGCCGAAGCTGGCTTGTCCGTGGCGGACGAGGTGGATGGTTCCCATGCGCAGCATTGTCGGTGCGGCCCTGCGCAGTCCCTGTCGCGCCGGTGACCGGGTGGGCGTGCCGGGCTTCAGCCCCGCGCGTCGAACTGCAGGATCGCACCGGCCACGCGGTCCAGCGGCAGGATCTGGTCCACCGCGCCGAGCTTGATGGCTTCCTTGGGCATGCCGAAGACCACGCAGCTGGCCTCGTCCTGCGCCACGGTGCGCGCGCCGCCGTCGTGCAGCAGTTTCATGCCGCGCGCGCCGTCGTCGCCCATGCCGGTGAGCATGATGGCCAGCACGTCGCCGCCGGCGCAGTCGGCGACCGACTTGAACAGCACGTCGACGCTGGGCTTGTGGCGGTTGACGGGCGGGCCGTCGGCGACGACTGCGAAGTAGTGGCCCGAACTCTTGCGCAGCTGCATGTGCTTGCCGCCTGGCGCAATCAGCACCAGGCCGCGTTCCAGGCGGTCGCCGTCCTTGGCCTCGCGGATGCGCATGGCGCAGATGCCATTCATCCGCTCGGCGTACATCGCGGTGAACTTCTCGGGCATGTGCTGCACGATGGCGATGCCGGGTGTGTCGGCCGGCAAGGCGCCCAGCACCACCTCCAGTGCCTGTGTGCCGCCGGTGCTGCTGCCGATGAGCACCGGCTTGTTGACCGACAGCGAATGCAGCCCGGCGCGCGGCGCGGCCGCGGCGGCAGCCGCGCCGCCGGCAGCGCCCACCCTGGCGGCCGCAGGCGCCGTCTGCCGCGGGCGTGATCGCGCGGCGGTCTTCAGCGCCGTCACCAGTTCACGCCGCGAGTCTTCCAGGAATTGCTTCAGCCCCAGCCGCGGCTTGGCCACGACGCCCACCGCGCCGGCCGCCATGGCCTCCAGCGCCATCTTGCTGCCCTCGGTGGTCAGGGTGCTGCAGATGACCGTGGGAATGGGTGCTTCGGCCATCTGCTGGCGCAGGAAGGTGATGCCGTCCATGCCGGGCATCTCGATGTCCAGCAGCAGGACGTCGGGCCGCTGCTTGCGGATCATCGGCGCGGCGATCAGCGGATTGGGGGCACTGCCCTGCAATTCGATGTCGGCATCACCCTGCAGCAGGTGCGCCAGGGTCTGGCGCACGACCGCCGAATCGTCGATCACGAACACCTTGATGGCCATCGCGGTTCCAGGTTGAGAGCAGGTTCAGATGGCGACGGCGACGGCCTGCGGCGCGTCGGGGCCGACGGTCCAGGTCAGCTTGCGGTAGGTGCTGCCGCCGACATCGCTGTGCAGCACGCGCACGCCGTCTTGCGCCAGCGCGTCCAGCGTCCAGCGCGCGTTGTTGGCGCCGACGTGGGTGTCGCCGCCGAACAGGCCCGGGAACATGTTGCCGCCGCCGTAAACGTAGGCCTCGCACAGCTGCGGCGCAATGCCGCGTTCGCGCAGCAGGGCGTACATGCGGTTCAGCGCCGCGTCGCCCCAGGCCGCGTCACGGGACCCGCTGGGGTTTGCCGTGGTGTGCACGATGTGGCACATCGCGCCCACCGTGCGCCGGGGGTCGGTCAGCACCACGGCGATGCACGAACCCAGCAGCGTGGCGTAACGGTCGCCGCGCGCGCCACAGGCCACGTCGCCGGGGTGCAGGGTTTGTAGCAGGCCATGCGTCACATCCAGCATCACGATGCGGCGGTCTGCTTCCTGAACGCGCCCGGGGCCAAGGTCGTGATCGGCGTCTTGCAGGGTACGCGGCCTTCTGCGGTGCCGATGAAGAAGAGGCCGCCGGGCCGCAGTTGCGTCAGCACGCTGTCCACCACGGCAGCCTTGGTCGGGGGGTCGAAGTAGATCAGCACATTGCGCAGGAAGATCACGTCGAAGGGGCCCAGGTCCTCGATGGGCTCACACAGGTTGAGCTGGCCGAAGCGCACGCGCTCGCGCAGCTTCGGGCTCATCTGCACCAGGCCCTCGCTCTCGCCCTCGCCGCGCAGGCAGTAGCGCTTCACGCGTTCGGGCGCCGTGTCGCGCAGCCGCTCTTCGGGGAAGATGCCGCGCGAGGCGCTCTGCAGCACGCGGTCGCTGATGTCGGTGCCCAGGACGGACCAGTCGTTGCCGATGCGCCCCTGCTGCGCCATGTCGGCCAGCAGCATGGCCGTGCTGTAGGCCTCGTCCCCAAAAGAACTGGCGGCGCTCCACACGCGTGCGCTGCGCGGCTTCTCGCGTGCCAGCGTTTCTTCCAGCACCGCGTAGTGGGCCGGTTCGCGGAAGAAGTAGGTCTCGTTGGTGGTCAGCAGGTCCACCGCCATCTGGAACTCGCCGCCCTCGTCGGCTTCGATCATCGCGGCGTAGGCCTCGAAGCTGGCCAGCCCCAGGCGCTGGATGCGCGGGGCCAGGCGCGACGAGATCAGCGGCTTCTTGCTGATCGCAAAGCTCAGGCCGATGCTGTCGTACATCAGTCCGCTGATCTTCTCGAAGGCGCGGTCGCTCAGGGTGGCTTGCATGGTCGTTTTCGGTTCCGGTCAGGCCGCGATCTGGGCGGCTTCGCACAGCTCGGCCATCTCGCCCATGTCGAAGGCGCGGTCGGGCTCGAGCAGGATGACGAAGCGGTTCGCCACCTTGCCCATGCCGCGGATGAAGTCGCGCTTCACGGTCGTGCCGAAGTTCGGCGGCGGCTCGATCTGCGCCGCCGCGATCTCGATGACCTCGCTGACCGCGTCGACCATCAAGCCGAGTTCGACGCGCTCGCTGCTGCCGTCCGTGACGCGGGTCGAGTCGAAGATGACGATGCAGGTCTTCTTGGACAGCTTGGCCGGCGATCGGCCGAAGCGGGCGTGCAGGTCGATGACCGGCACCACCGCGCCGCGCAGGTTGATGACGCCGCGCACGAAGCCCGGCATCAGCGGCACCGTGGTCATCGGGCCGACCTGGATGATTTCGCGCACGGTGCGGATGTCCATCGCGAAGACCTCGTCGCCCAAGGTGAAGGTGAGGTACTGCGCGGCGGCGTCGTCTTGGGCGACGCCCGGGTTGCTTGGCTTCATGGGCGGCCCCGGTTCAGTAAGGGCGGAAGTTGCCGTTGGTGCCCGTGGCCGCCACCAGGCGCGCCCCGCCAGTCGGCTTGACGCCGCCGCGCAGCGGCGAGTTCGGCGCGCGTCGCTCGACCATGCCGCTGTCGGCCTTGCCATGACCCGATTTCCGCGCGGCCGGTGCCGGAGCGGCGGCGGCCGTGAGGGTGAAGAAGGCCACCGACTGCTGCAACTGCTCGGCCTGGCCGCTCAGCTCTTCGCTGGTCGCGGCCAGCTCTTCCGAGGCCGAGGCGTTCTGCTGCGTGGCCTTGCTCAGTTGGCCCATCGCGCCGCCGATCTGCGTGACGCTGGCGCTCTGCTCTTGCGAGGCGGCAGCGATCTCCTGCACCAGCTCGCTCGTCTTCTGGATGCTGGGCACGATCTCGTCGAGCAGCTTGCCGGCGCGCTCGGCCGTGCTGACCGAATTGCCGGCCAGGTCGCCGATTTCCTTGGCCGCTTCCTGGCTGCGCTCGGCCAGCTTGCGCACCTCGGCCGCCACCACCGCAAAGCCCTTGCCGTGTTCGCCGGCTCGCGCCGCCTCGATGGCCGCGTTCAGCGCCAGCAGGTTGGTCTGGTAGGCGATGTCGTCGACGATGCTGATCTTCTGTGCGATCTGCTTCATCGCCTGGACCGTCTGCGTCACCGCGCTGCCGCCTTCACCGGCTTCCTTGCTGGCCTTGGTGGCCATGGTGTCGGTGATCTTGGCGTTGTCGCTGTTCTGCGTGATGCTGGCACTCATCAGGTCGATGGACGCGGTGGTCTCCTCGACGGAACTGGCCTGTTCGCTGGCGCTCTGGCTCAGGCTCTGCGCGGTGGCGCTGACCTGGTTGGCTGCGCCGGTCAGCGCGTCGGCCGCACTGCGCACCTCGTCGATGATGCCCGACAGCTTTTCGCAGGTGCTGTTGGCGTCGTTTTTGACCTGGTCGAAGACGCCCTCGGCGTCGCGGTGGATGCGCTGCGTCAGGTCGCCGCTGGCCAGCGCGCTGAACACGCGGCCCACGTCTTCGATGATGGCGCTGAGCTTCTCGCTGGTGGCGTTGGCGTCGTCCTTGACCTGGCCGAACACGCCGTCGTAGTCCCGGCTGATGCGCTGGCTCAGGTCGCCGGCCGACAGCGCGCCGAACACGCGCCCGACGTCTTCGAAGATCACGCCCGTGGTCTCCATCAGCGCGTTGACGCCTTCGCACAGGCTCTTGATCGGGCCGCTCTTGCCGTCCAGCGGTATGCGCTGGGTCAGGTCGCCGTTCTTGGCTGCCGTGGTCACGCCCTGGGCCTGCTCCACGGCCTGCTCCAGCATGCGCGTGGCGTTGATCTGCGCCGTTACGTCGGTGGCGATCTTCACGATCTTCGCCACCCGGCCCATTTCGTCTTTCACCGGCGCGTAAACGGCCTGGATCCAGATCTCCTTGCCGGCCTTGGTGATGCGCTTGAAGACGTCGTTCTGCGGCTTGCCGGCGTTCAGGTCGCGCCAGAAGTCCGCGTACTCGTGGCTGCTGGCGTAGCCGGATTCGACGAAGGTGCGGTGGTGGCGGCCCTTGATCTCGTCCAGCGCATAACCCAGGGCGCCGAGGAAGTTCTTGTTGGCGTGCAGCACGTGGCCGCCGAGGTCGAACTCGATGTAGGCGTAGCTCTGGTCGATGGCGTCCAGGATGCCCTTGGCGTTTTGCCGTTCCAGTTCGGCGGCGGTGATGTCGTAGCGCACGCCCAGGTACTTCATGGGCTTGCCGTTCTCGCCCAGGATGGGCGCGATGACGGCGTCGACGTAATAAGGCGTGCCGTCCTTGGCGCGGTTCTTCACCACGCCGCGGAAGATGTCGCCGCGGCCGATGGTGGACCACATCTGCTTGAACACCTCCTTGGGCATGTCAGGGTGCCGGGTGGTGTTGTGGCCGTGGCCGATCAGTTCGTGCTTCGGGTACTTCGACACCTCGAGGAACTTCTCGTTGACGCACAGGATGTCGCCCTTCTTGTCGGCCTCCGAGACGATGCTGGTCAGGTTCATGATGTCGGTCCGCACCTTCAGCTCGGACTCGACCTCGTCCAGCCGGGCCTTGATTTGGGCCAGCGTGGCGGCGGTGTCGACGCGTTCGGCGTCGGCGCTGCTGCGCGCGGCCTCGGCGGCTTGAGCGGCGGCAGTGGCGGCAGCTGCCCGCTGCTGTGCTGCGTCGAGTTCGGCGCCCGCCAGCAAGCGTGCGATCCAGGAGGTGGTGGGTGCGTTCATGTCGTGGTTCCTTGTTCGGTCAGGGTCGCGTTGCGGCCGGTGTGGGCGTGGTGGGTGCTGCGGTGGGCAGGGCCGGGCTCGGCCTGGCTTCTCGGCACCCGGGCTGACGAGCCCGGCGGCTCCGCGGCCAGTTGGCTGAGTGCGCTGACATCGAAGATCAGCGCCACCTCGCCGTTGCCCAGGATGGAGGAGCCGGCCATGCCGCGCAGGCTGCGGAACATGCGGCCCAGCGGCTTGATCACCGTCTGGTGCTGGCCCAGCAGTTGGTCGACGCGCACGCCGTAGCGCCGGCCGCCGGCCTGCAGCACGACCACGCTGGTGCGCTCCGGCTCCGGGCCGTCCAGCGCGTACAGGGTGCGCAGGCTGACCACCGGCAGCACCTGGCTGCGCAGTTCGACGAAGCCACGGCCGCGCTCGTCGGTCTCGCTGACCGCCGCGCGGTTCTCGATGACCTCGACCACCGCGTCCAGCGGGAAGATCAGCTTGGAGTTGCCCACGCCGACCAGGAAGCCGTCGATGATGGCCAGCGTCAGCGGCAGGCGGATGTCGATGCGCGAGCCGAGGCCGGGCTCGCTGTGCAGCGTGACCGTGCCGCGCAGCGCCTCGATGTTGCGGCGCACGACGTCCATGCCCACGCCACGGCCGGACAGGTTGGTCACCTTCTCGGCCGTGCTGAAGCCGGGCTCGAAGATCAGTCTGTCGATGTCCTCGTCGGCAGGCCGCACGCCCGGTTCCACCAGGCCGCGGTCCCAGGCGCGTTGCAGCACTTTTTCGCGCTGGATGCCTTGGCCGTCGTCGCTGATGCGGATCAGCACGCTGCCGCTTTCGTGGCAGGCGCTCAGCAACAGCTTGCCCTGGCCGGGCTTGCCGGCGGCCAGCCGCTGCCCGGGCGTTTCCAGGCCGTGGTCCAGCGCGTTGCGCACCAGGTGCATCAGCGGGTCGGCGATGCGCTCGACCATGCTCTTGTCCAGTTCGGTCTCGCCGCCCTGGATGTCGAGCAGCACGTCCTTGCCCAGATCGGCCGCGGTGTCGCGCACCACACGGCGGAAGCGGCTGAAGGTCTCGCCGATGGGCACCATGCGCAACTGCAGCGTGCCGTTGCGGATCTCCTCCACCAGCCGGCTGATCTGGCCGTTGGCCTCGATCAGCGCGCCCTGCCGCGTCTGCCGCGCCAGCAGGGCCGCGCCAGCGCCCGCGATGACCAGTTCGCCCAGCAGGTTGATGACGGCGTCCAGGCGATCGGCCTGCACGCGGATGTAGCGGCCGCTGGTGTCTTCGCCACCGCTATCCTTGGGTGCGGCCGGCTTGCCCTTGGCCGGCTTGTTCAGCGCGGCGTTGACCACCTGCGGGCTGACACCCGCGGTGGCTTGCAGGATCTCGCTCAGCTGTGGGTCGTCGGGCAGGTCGTCGAGGAGCCCGGCATCGGCTTCGGCGGTGGCGTCTGGGGCCAACACCTGCAAGGTGCAGTCGTCGCGCACGAAGCTGAAGGCGCCTTCGATCTCATCACGCGATGCGCCGGTTTCCAGATCCAGCTCGAAGGCCAGGTGGCAGGTCTCGGGGTCCAGCTGGTCCAGCGCCGGCACGGCCTCGCTGTCGCAGACCAGCTTGGGCATTTCGCCCAGCCCGCGCAGGTAGTTCAGCAGGGCCATCGGGTCCATGCCGTTGCGGAAGGTATCGGGGCCGAAGGCGGCCGAGACGTGCCAGCGGCGCGAGGGCGGGGCCGCTGCACCGTCCTCGCGCAAGCCTGACAAGGCTGCATCGGGTTCGGCCGCCGGCAAGTCCGGGCTGTCGCCGGCCGCCGCTTGCAGCCGCTCCACCAGCGCGGCACGCGCAGCCAGCGCGTCGGCAGGCTCATCGTCGTCGTCGTCGGCGGCACTGGCCTGGGCAATCAGCGTGCGCAACTGGTCGTTGCACTGCAGCAGCAGTGTGCTGAGCCCCGGCGTCAGGTCGAGCTGGCCTTCGCGCAGCCGGTCCAGCAGCGTTTCGACGTGGTGCGTGAAGGCCACCACCTTGTCCAGCCCGAAGATGCCGGCCGAGCCCTTGACGGTGTGGGCGCAGCGGAACAAGGCGTTCAGCAGTTCGCTGTCGCCCGGCGCGTCTTCCAATTGCAGCAGCAACTGTTCCAGGCTTTCGATCTGCTCCTGGGCTTCGCTGATGAAGGCCGGCAGCACTTCGCGGATGAAGCTCAGGTCGTGGTCTTGATCGCGCTTCATGCGGGTTTTCCTTCGGCCGCGTGGCCCTGCAACCAATCGCCCAGACCCAGCGCCTGGCAGCCGGCCCACAGCACGCCGCTGGGCGCCCGGACGCGAAGCGCGCGCCCGCTTTCGCTGACGGCGCGCGCCAATGACAGCAGCAGTTGCAGCCCGGCGCCGTCCACCTGCTCGACGGCTGCGGCCTGCACCTCGGCCGGCGTGTTGGCTGCGCCCTGCTGCAGCCAGGCCAGCCACTGCGGGTGCAACTCGCCCACGGTGTAGATCGTCAGTTCGGCTGGCAGGGCCAGCGGCAGGGCAGCGGTTGCTTTGGTGCGTCGGGCCATGGTGTGCTCCGTGCGTTGGGGGTGCACCCGGCTCAGGGCAGGATCAGCTTGGACACGGCGTCCAGCAACTGCGGCGGGTTGAAGGGCTTGACGATCCAGGCCTTGGCGCCTGCGGCGCGGCCCTGCTGCTTTTTCTCGTCCTGGCCTTCGGTGGTCAGCATGATCACGGGTACGAATTTGTGGCGCGGGTGCTGCTTGACCTGGGTCACGAAGGTGATGCCGTCCATGTTGGGCATGTTCACGTCGCTGACGATCAGGTTCACCTTGCCCGCCTTTTCCAGCGCGGCCAGGCCTTCCTTGCCGTCGCCGGCCTCCAGCACGTCGTAGCCGGCGCGCGCCAGGGCCAGGCGCACCACCGTTCGCAGGGAGCTCGAGTCATCGACGATCAGGATGGTCTTGGACATGGCGGTTCGGGGCCGTTCAGAAGAAGGTGGTCTCGGTGGCCGCCGAGGCGGCAGCCGCCGTCGGCTGCGCTGAGCCCACGGCGCGTTGTTCGTCGGTGGTGTAGCCGGCGCTCAGGAGGGCTTGCCAGTCGGCGGCAGTGGGTTGCCGGCCGGCGGGCAGCGCCTGCGCCAGGCAGGCCACCGCCGAGTGGATGGAGGTGTTCACCTGGTCGACGATCTGGTGCACGCGGTCCTGGAACTGGAAGGCCACCATCAACTGTTCGACCTGTGCCTTGACCAGCGCGCCGCGCTGGCTCAGTTCCGTGGCGCGCTGGTTCAAGGCACCCACGGCCTCGTCGACCTGGCCGACCACGCGGTGGATGGTGTCCTCGCTTTGCTGGATGACCTGCGCGTCGTGCTCCGTGTGCTGCGCAGCCTGTGCCAGCGCGGCCTGCATGTGCATGCCGAAGTCGTTGACGCGCTCGCCAATGCGCCGGCCTGTGTCGCCCGACTGGGTCGAGAGGCGGCGCACCTCGGTGGCCACGACGGCGAAGCCGCGCCCGCTGTCGCCGGCCCGTGCAGCTTCGATGGCGGCGTTGATGGACAGCAGGTTGGTCTGGCGTGCGAGCTTGGCCACGTCGTCGGCCATGTCACGCAGACCGCTGGACGCGCCGGAGAGCGTGCGCACCGAGCCCATGACCTCTTCGCGAGACTGCACGAAGCCGTGGAAGCTCTCGATCAGACCGCGCAACTGGGTCTCGCAGCGCTCCAGGACGGCCGTGCGGGCGTCCACGCTGGCGGCGGTATGCCCGCCGCACGGGTCGACGATGGTGTCCAGCTGGTCCAGGATCTGTGCGAAGCCCTGCAACAACTGCCCGGTGGCGTCACGCAGTTGCACCTGCGCGTTGCCCAGGTGCGCTGTCCAGGTGTGTGCGGCCTCGTCCAGCCGCGCCAACAGCGCGGCGGTGGCTTCGGCTGGGGTGGCGGCGCGCGCCAGCAACCCGTCGTTGCCCACCGTGGCGGGGCGGCGGCGCAGCAGCGCAGCGGCGGGCGGCGCCAGGGCCAGCACCGCCGCCGCCGCCCAGGGCAGTGCGGCCCAGGTGGCATGGCCGGCCCACACGGCCACCCCCGAAGCCAGCCACAGCCCGCCTTGGGCCGCGGCGGTGGGCGTGAACCTCAGAACGCTGCCCAGCGTCATCCCGGTTCGAGGTGCCGAAGTGGACTGCTGTTCATCGGGTACTTCCAATGACCTATCTTTGTCCATGTCAGATTTTCTGGATGATTCGTCAGGGGCTCGACATGACCGGTATCGGCGCGCCCTGGCTCGACTGAAGTCATGATTTGCCAGGACTAAACCTGCCTGTCTCTGGCTTGATCTGTGTCAGGTCGGCATAGGCTGGAACCCCCTTCCACCAACACGCCTGCGCCAGCCGATTCAAGGCCCTGCGCGCGCCACTGGAGCCCCCGCCATGCTTACTCGTCTGACCTACGCCAGCATCGCCAGCGACCCACTGACGCCGGCCGGCGTGCAGGCCATCGTCGACCACGCCCGCGCCGCGAATGAGCGCCGGCAAGTGACCGGGATGCTGGTGTTCGACCGCAACTGCTTTCTGCAGACACTGGAAGGCCGGCGTGAGGCCGTCAGCGAGACCTTTTGCCGCATCGCGGCCGACCCGCGCCACCGGCGCATCTTGCTGATGGATGTGCTGCCGGTTGACGAACGCCTGTTCGCCAACTGGACGATGGGCTTTGCTGCAGCCGACGCCCGGGGCCGCGAGCTCTTCCTGCGTTTTGGCGGCAGCGACGAGTTCGAGCCGCACGCGATGACAGCCGCCTCGGCACTCGGGCTGCTGCGGGCGCGCGCTGCGGGCTGAACCCTGCTGGCCGCCTTCGGGCCCCGGGGTGGGTGTTGTTTGCGTTACCCTGCCGACCCGTCCTGCTGATCAGTACACCACCATGCAATACCGTCATCTCGGCCGCAGTGGCCTGCGCGTCAGCACCTTGTCCCTGGGTTCCTGGGTCACCTACCACAACCAGGTGGACACCGGCTCGGCCGTCGAGATGTTGGCCGCCGCCTTCGATGCGGGCGTCAACTTCTTCGACAACGCCGAGGTCTATGCCTTGGGCCGCAGCGAGGAAATCATGGGCCAGGCCTTCAAGCAACTGGCCTGGCCGCGCCTGAACTACGTCGTCAGCACCAAGTTCTTCTGGGGCCTGGACCGCAACGGCGAGGCCGTCAACCGCAAGGACACGCTGAACCGCAAGTACCTGATGCAGGCCATCGACGGCAGCCTGCAGCGCCTGGGTCTGGACTTCGTCGACCTGGTCTATTGCCACCGGCCGGACCCGCACACGCCGATTGAAGAGACGGCGCGCGCGATGAGCGACATCATCAGCCAGGGCAAGGCGCTGTACTGGGGCACCAGCGAGTGGGCCGCCGCCGACATCCGCGCCGCCTGGGACCTCTGCGACCGCCACGGCTGGCACAAGCCGGTGGTCGAACAGCCGCAGTACAACCTGTTCGCGCGCCGGCGGGTCGAGCAGGAATACGCCCGGCTCTACGACGACATCGGCCTGGGCCTGACCACCTGGAGCCCGCTGGCCAGCGGGCTGCTGACCGGCAAGTACCGCAGCGGCGTGCCCGAAGGCAGCCGCGGTACGCTGGAAAACACCGCCTGGATGCGCGATGCGCTGGTCGACCCGGCGAAGAACGCCGCCGTGGCCCGGCTCGAACCGATCGCGGCCGAACTCGGCTGCACGCTGGCGCAACTGGCCATCGCCTGGGCGGCGAAGAACCCGCGCGTCAGCACCGTCATCACCGGCGCCTCACGCGTCGAACAGCTGCACGCCAACCTGGGTGCGCTGGCCGTGGTCGACAGGCTGACGCCCGAGGTGATGCAAGCCATCGAAGCCGTCACCTCGCCCCTGGCTGAATGACGCCGCCGGCTCCGGGCGAGCCTGCGGACAAGGAAAGAGCCCCGCAGCCTGCGCTGTGGGGCTGGTGGTGGTCGAGGCGTCCTGCAGTGTCCAGGGCTGCGCGTCCTGCCCGGCGGTGAGCACGAGCGCAAGCGCAGTCAGCACCGGCTGGCGGCCGCTGGCACGCGCCTGCCAGATCGGCCATCATCGACGCGCGGGCCCCGCGCCGGGGTCCGGTTCCCACAGAAAGTCGACGTGATGAAAATGGTACTTTCCGCCGCCATCGCCCTGGGCGCCACCTCGGCCGCCGCGCTGGCCCAGACCGCGCCGCTGCCGCCCGTGGCGCCGACCCAGAGCCACGTCGTGAAGTGGCACGGCCAGGATGTCAGCGACCCCTGGTTCTGGCTGCGCGACAAGGACAGCGCGCCGGTGCTCGCCTACCTGAAGGCCGAGAACGCCTACACCGAGGCGATGACCGCCGGGCTGGCGCCGCTATCGGCCCGGCTCTATGACGAGATGCTCGGCCGCATCCAGCAGACCGACCTCGACGTGCCGGTGCGCAAGGGCGGGTGGTACTACTACAACCGCACCGTCCAGGGCCAGCAGTACCCGATACGCTGCCGTCGCAAGGCCAGCGCCGCGCTGGCCTACGACCCCCAGGCGCCCGAGCAGGTGCTGCTCGACCAGAACGAGATGGCCGCCGGCAAGGCCTTCCTGAGCATCGGCGACTACCAGGTCTCGGACGACGCCGCCAGCCTGCTGTACACGGTCGACGACACCGGCTACCGGCAATACAAGCTCTTCCGCAAGAACCTGGCAAGCGGCCAGGTCGAAGGGCCGCTGGCCGAGCGCGTGACCAGCGTGGAGTGGGCGGCCGACAACGCCACGGTCTTCTACGTCACCGAGCATCCGGTTTCGAAGCGCTCGGACAGCTTGTGGCGCCTGGCTGCCGGCGGCCAGGCGGAAAGGCTCTACGAGGAGAAGGACGAGCTCTTCCGGATCGGCGTGGGACGCACCAAGGACAAGAAGTTCCTGGCGCTGGAAGCCCAGTCCACCGACACCTGGGAAACGCGCCTGCTGGCCGCCGCCACGCCCAAAGGCAGCTTCAAGGTCGTGCTGCCGCGCAGCAAGGGCCACAAGTACGACATCGAGCACCGCGACGGCCTGCTCTACATCCGCAGCAACCGCGACGCCAAGGACTTTCGCGTCGTCACCGCGCCGCTGGCCGATCCGGCGCCGGCCCGCTGGAAGCCGCTGGTCGCTCACCAGCCGGGCGTGCTGATCGAGTCGGTCTCGGTATTCAAGGGCCACCTCGTGCTGACCGAGAAGTCCGAGGGTCTGGTCCGCTTCCGGGTGCACGACTTCGCCACCGGCCTGTGGGCTGACGTGCCGTTCTCGGAACCGGTCTACGCGGCGTCACCCGGCAACAACCCCGAGTACGACACCGCGCGCTTTCGCTACGGGTACCAGAGCCTGATCACCCCGTCGTCGGTCTTCGACCTGGACCTGGCGAGCAAGGCCTCCACGCTGATGAAGCAGCAGGCCGTGCTGGGCGGCTACGACGCCAAGCTGTACGCCTCGGAGCGGCTGTGGGTGAAAGCGCGCGACGGCGTGCGCGTGCCGGTGTCCATCGTCTACCGCAAGGACCGCCCGCGCGACGGCAGCGCGCCGCTGTGGCTCTACGCCTACGGTTCCTACGGCTACGCCACACCGGCCAGCTTCAACAGCGCCCGGCTGAGCCTGCTCGACCGCGGCTTCGCCTATGCCATTGCGCACATCCGCGGCGGCGACGAGATGGGCGAGACCTGGCACGACGACGGCATGCTGATGAAGAAAAAGAACACTTTCTTCGACTTCATCGACGTCGCCGAGAGCCTGCAGAAGGACCGGTGGACCTCGCGCGCAGGCACGGTCATCGAGGGCGGCAGCGCCGGCGGCCTGCTGATGGGCGCGGTGGCCAACCTGCGCCCCGAGCTGTTCAAGGCCGTGCACTCGGCGGTGCCCTTCGTCGACGTGATGAACACCATGATGGACGCCAGCCTGCCGCTGACCGTGGGCGAGTACCTGGAATGGGGCAACCCCAACGAGCGGGCCGCCTATGACTACATGCGTTCCTACAGCCCCTACGAGAACCTGGCGAAGCAGGCCTATCCGGCCACCCTGGTGACCACCAGCTACAACGACAGCCAGGTGATGTACTGGGAGCCGGCCAAGTACGTGGCCCGGCTGCGCACGCTGAAGACCGACGCCAACCCGCTGCTGCTGAAGATCAAGATGGACCCGGCCGGCCACGGCGGCGCTTCGGGCCGCTACGACGCGCTGCGTGACAGGGCTTTCGAATTCGCCTGGATGCTGCAGCAGGTGGGCATCACGAAGTAGCGTCGCCGCCGGGCGCTGGCGGGCGCGCGGCCAGCCCGTCCAGGTGCTGCCGCGCCTCGTGCGCGCTTTCGAAGATGTGCGGCGCGACGCCGCGCTGGCGCAGCGCGTCGCCCAGCTTGGCGCGCATGAAGGCGCTGGTCGTGTAGCGGCTGACCCGGCTGTAGTGCAGGGCCGCCACTTCGCGGGCCATGTCGACGTAGGCTTCCAGCGCGTCGGGCAGCACGGTGAAATTGTCGTAGCCGACGATCGCCGGCACCTGGCGCCCCAGCGGCTGCAGCTGGCCCAGCAGCAGGCTGCGGATCTCGGCGACGTCGGCCGCGTTGCGCACCGTGCAGCCTTCGAAGTTGGCGAAGAACAGGCCCTGCGCGGCGTCGAAGGCGAAGCGCGCCGCCATTGGCAGGCGCAGCATCTCGGGTCGCAATTGCATGGGCTCGATGCGGAAGATGCGCGCGTCCATCGACGCTGGCGGCGTGGGCATGTGCGGCGCGAAGTCCATCTGCGCCAGGATGTCGCGCTGCAAGTCCAGGCCGGGCGCGATCTCGGTCAATTCCAGGCCCTGCGCGCCCAGCCTGAAGACGCAGCGCTCGGTGATGTAGAGCACGGTCTGGCCGCGCGCCCGTGCCACGTCGCCCGAGAAGGTGCGGTGCTCGACCTCGAGCACGAACTTGCGCGTGGCGCCGGCGCAGAAGCTGCCGACGAAGACCACCTTCTTCGCGCTCTGGCTGATGTTGATGAAGCCGCCGGCGCCGGCCAGCCGCGGGCCGAACTTGCTGACGTTGAGGTTGCCCTGCGCGTCGGCCTGCGCCAGGCCCAAGAAGGCCAGGTCGAGACCGCCGCCGTCGTAGAAGTCGAACTGGTAGGGCTGGTCGATGATCGCCTGGGTGTTGATGGCCGCGCCGAAGTCCAGCCCGCCGGCCGGGATGCCGCCGATCACGCCGGGTTCGGCCGTCAGGGTCAGCAGGTCGATCACGCCTTCCTCGACGGCCACGGCCGCGATGCCCTCGGGCATGCCGATGCCCAGGTTGACGACGCTGTTGGCGCGCAATTCCAGCGCCGCGCGGCGTGCAATGACCTTCCGGGCTGACATCGCCAGCAGGCCGCTGCTGCTGGTCGGCACGCGCATTTCGCCGCTGTAGCCCGGGTTGTAGGGCGTGTTGAAGGTCTGCCAGTGGTTTTCGGGCCGCGCCACGACCACGCAGTCGACCAGCACCCCGGGCACCTTGACCTGGCGCGGGTTCAGCGTGCCGCGCTCGGCGATGCGCTCGACCTGCGCGATGACGATGCCGCCGCTGTTGTGCACGGCGGTGGCGATCGACAGGCATTCCAGCGTCAGCGCCTCGCGCTCCATCGTCAGGTTGCCGTCGCCATCGGCGGTGGTGGCGCGGATGAACGCGACGTGGACCGGGAAGGCCTTGTAGAACAGGCATTCGCCGCCGCCCAGGTGGCTCAGTTCGACCAGTTCTTCGGTGGTGGCGCCGTTCATCTTGCCGCCGCCCAGCCGCGGGTCGACGAAGGTGCCCAGGCCGATGCGGCTGAGGTGGCCCGGCCGGCCGCCGGCGATGTCGCGGAACAGGCAGCTGATCACGCCCTGCGGCAGGTTGTAGGCCTCGATCTGGCCATCCACCGCGAGCCGGCCCAGGCCGGGCACCAGGCCCCAGTGGCCGCCGATCACGCGCTTCAGCAGGCCGGCGTGCGCCAGGTGGTTCAGGCCCTTCTGGTGGCCGTCGCCCTGGCCGGCGGCGTAGACCAGCGTCAGCTGGCGCGGCTGCTGGGTGGCGTGGAAGCGGTCGGCCAGCGCCAGCGCCAGTTCTTCGGCGAAGCCGATGCCGACGAAGCCCGACGTAGCCAGCGTATCGCCGTCGCGGATCAGGCTGACGGCGTCGGCCGCGCTGACGATCTTGCCCTGGCCGGCGCGGCCGGGCTGGTGAGGAATGAGGCGGTCCATCGTTGCGGCACGGGCGAAAGTGGCTGACGCTGCAGTGTGGGGGCGCCTTACGCGCTGGCAATCCAGACTGGCCCTGGCGCCGCCTTCGACCGCCCGGGCCCAGCGGGGCTGTGGCTTGAATTCCACGCTGCGCCGCGCGACAAGTTGATCCAGCGCAGCCTCAGCAGGCCGGAACGCGTCAACGATGGTGCACGCAGCCCTGCCGGTCGGGTTGCGATTTCCGGATCCACAGGCAGACCTCGCATGCATGACCCGCTCGACGCTCAGGTGGGCAAAGGTCATGCCGTCGCGGCGGCGCCCGCCGCACCCCAAGCGCTGGCCCGCTAGGCGGCGCATCCAGGAGTCCCTATGAACACCGCAAGCACTTTCCCCAAGTCGACCGACGACCCCGCCGCCGCGGGCGACGGCGACAGCATCAGCAGCCATCTGCTGGCCTTGGCCGACGAAGCCGAAGCCTTGCTCAAGGCCACGGCCCGGGCCGGCGACGAGCGCGTGCACCAGGCCCGCAGCCGGCTCGTCGATGAGCTGGCGCAGATCCGAGCCCGGCTCGGCGATCTGGAAAGCGAAACCACCGAGCGCCTCAGGAGCGCGGCACATCGCAGCGACGAAGCCGTCCACGCCCACCCCTACGTGGGCATGGGCGCCGCTGCGGCGGTCGGGCTTTTGCTGGGCTTCGTGCTGGGACGGCGTTGACGGACGCGCCTGCCGCCGGGCTGGGCGATGCGCTGCGGCGCACCGCCGCCACGGTCATGGACAGTCTGTGCACGCGCATGGAACTGGCGGTCACCGAGTTGCAGGAAGAGCGGCTGCGCCTGGCGCAACGGGCCTTGCTGGCCAGTTGCGCGCTGTTCTGCCTGGGCAATGGTCTCGTCGTCAGCCTGTTGGCGCTGGCCTGGTGGGTCGGTCCGGCGCAGGGCGCCTGGGTGCTCGCCGCTGGCGGGTTGGTGCTGCTGGGCGCGGCGACGCTGGCCCTCCACCAATGGCTCGGGCTGGCGCAGAAACATCCCCCCTTGTTGCACGAGACCCTGGCGCAACTGCGGGCCGATACCCGGGCCCTGGCGGGCGAGCCGTGACGCGCGACGAATTGGCCATGCGCCGCCAGTTGCTGGTGGCCAGTGCCCAGTTGCAGCGCGCCCGGCTGGTGCTGGACGGCGCAGCCTGGCGCCAGCGCAGCGCGCGCTGGCTGGCCGGCCCCAGCAGTCTGGTCCGCCACGGCCCCTTGCTGGCTGCCGGCCTGGCCTGTGCGGCCTCGCTGATCGCCCTCACGCGACGCGGCGCGGCACCGGCGGCGCCTCCGGCGGCTGCGGCCGAGTCCCGCCAGCGCTTCGACTGGGTCCGGCTTGCAGTCCAGGCCTGGTCGCTGTGGCGGGCCTGGCGGTGAACACTGGCATCCCGGTTGACAACACGCAATGCCCTCTGCATCGGGCGCGCGACATTGAAGCCATGCTGATGCAGCGGCTCTGCCAGGGCGAGAGGTCACCATGAAACGCAATTCGACGGGCTCGGGCGCCGGCCTCCCGGCCAGTCAACCGTCTGGTGCCGGGGTGGGGGCCCATCCGCTCAGGGACCGCGTCTGGCGTATCAGCGCCCACGCGCCGCTGGGCGAGTGGGTCCAACGCGGTGCGCAGGTCAAGCCGCCATCGAACGCCGACGACCAGGCGGGTCGCGAAGCCAACTGGGCCACGTCGACCTTCGATTTGCTCGATGGCGTCACGGTCATCGAAACGTCGGACGTAGCGAGCGTCGCGCTGCTGGACCTGTTCTTCGAGCCACCCGATAGCCGCAAAATCGGCTAGATCGACAGGTCGGCGCCAGAAACAACAGAGGGTCAGCGGCCACTGACCGCCAACCCTCTTGAATGCTTGGTGGCCTGGGGCGGAATCGAACCACCGACACGCGGATTTTCAATCCGCTGCTCTACCAACTGAGCTACCAGGCCTTGCTGAGCCTTAAAGTATAGCCCGAAGGACGTCAGTTGCGGCGCCGTCTGGCGATGCGACCTTGCCGGCGGGCTCAGCCGCCGCGGCGGTTGCGGTACAGGTCCACGCCCAACTGCTTGAGCTTGCGGTAGAGGTGGGTGCGCTCCAGGCCGGTCTTCTCGGCCACGCGGGTCATGCTGCCGCCTTCCTTGACCAGGTGGAACTCGAAGTAGCTCTTCTCGAAGGCGTCGCGCGCTTCGCGCAGCGGGCGGTCGAGGTCGAAGCTCTGCTCGGCGCGCGGCCCCTCGCCGTGCGCGCTGACCGGCACCGACAGCGGGCTGACCGGATGGCTGTAGGGTTGCAGTTCGCCCAGCGTCAGCACCTCGCTGCGCTGGCCGGCGAGCGCAGCGGCCAGGCGCTGCGCGGGTTTGATCAGCGCCTGCTCCACTGCGCGCAGCAGCTTCTGCAGCGTGATCGGCTTTTCCAGGAAGGCGCTGGCGCCGTACTTGGTGGCCTCGACGGCGGTGTCGATGGTGCCGTGGCCGCTCATCATGATCACGGGCATCGACAGCTGGCCGCTGGCCGACCATTCCTTCAGCAGCGTCACGCCGTCGACGTCGGGCATCCAGATGTCGAGCAGCACCAGATCGGGCCGCAGCGATTCACGGATCTGGCGCGCCTGCGCCGCGTTCTCGGCCAGCTCGACCGTGTGCCCTTCGTCGGCGAGGATCTCGGACAGCAGGGCGCGGATGCCCAACTCGTCGTCGACTACCAGGATAGTTGCCATCGGTTCAGGGGCCTGTTGCTGGGTGCTTGCTCGCAGCCGGAGCCGCGACAAAATTGGAAAATGATAGCGAAACGCGGGCCCCGGTCACCGGGCCGTCGGTTTCGTCGCCGGCATGCACATTCGCCGCGCGCAGGCGCGCGCCGTGTTCGTCGGCAATTTTCTTCACCACCGCCAGCCCCAGGCCGGTGCCTTTGGTCTTGGTGGTGACGTAGGGTTCGAAGGCCCGCTTCAGCACCTTGTCGGCGAAGCCCGGACCATTGTCGATGACGGTGAGGCGCACCGCGCGCAATTCGCTGTTCTCGCCGCGTGCGACCGAGGTCATCAGTTCGACCTGCCCGTCGGGCCGGTCGGCGACGGCGTCCAGACCGTTCTGCACCAGGTTGTGGATGACCTGCCGGATCTGCGTCGCGTCGCCCAGGATCAACGGCAGGTCGGGCGCCAGCACACCGTGCAGCAGGCCGTTGTCCTGCGCCTGCCCGTACAGCGCCAGCAACTCGGACGCCAGTTCGTTCAGGTCCAGCGGCTTCATGTCGCCGGCCGGCAGGCGGGCGTAGTCGCGGAACTCGTTGACCAGGGTCTGCATCGCCTGGACCTGGTTGACGATGGTGTTCACCGAGCGCGCCAGCAGCGCCTGGTCGGCGCCTTCGAGCTTGTTGGCCAGGCGGTGCTGCAAGCGCTCGGCCGACAGCATGATCGGCGTCAACGGGTTCTTGATCTCGTGCGCCAGCCGGCGCGCCACCTCGGCCCAGGCGGCGCTGCGCTGGGCCGAGACGACTTCGGTGATGTCGTCGAAGACCATCAGGCTGGAACCGCCGGGCAAGGTGGCGCCGCGCACCAGCAACGTCAGCGTCGCGCCGTCGCCGCCGCGCTTCAGGTCGATGCTTTCCTGCCACTGGTCGCGCTCGCCGGCCTCGGGGCTGGTGGCCAGCAGTTCGAAGCGCTGCTCGACGCTGGCCGCCAGCTCTTCGAGGTCGGGCAGTTCCGACAGCCGCCGGCCGCGGGCGCTGCCCAGCGGGCGCTGCAGGATGCGCGTGGCGCCGGGGTTGACGGTGTCGATGCGGCCTTCGCGGTCGAAGACGATGACGCCGGCGGTCAGCGTGTCCAGGATGGTCTGCAGCCGCGTGCGCGCGCCTTCCAATTGGCTGACGCCGCGCTGCACCTGCTCGCGGGCGTCGGCCACCTGCGCGGTCATGGCCGCGAAGCTGCGCGTCAGGCCGCCCAGCTCGTCGCCGCTGGTGAAGACCGGCTTGGCCGTCAGGTCGCCGGCGGCCACCTGGCGCACGCCGTCGGCCAGCAGCAGCAGCGGTTTGGCCAGCTGGTTGCCCAGCACGATGGCCAGCAGCACGGCGGCGAACACCGCCAGGATCAGCGCCAGCGTCAGCGTGCCCACGTACATGCGGCGCAGGCTGTTCTTGGCCAGCGCGCGCTGCTGGTATTCGCTGTAGGCGGCCTGCACGGCCAGCGCATTGGTGGCCAGCGCGCGCGGCAGCGGCTGCACCACCATCAGGTAGCGCTCTTCGCTGGTGCCCAGCGCGATGGCCGCCCGCGGCACCCGGGCCAGCGCGCGCAGCCGGGGGCCGGCGTTGCCTGGCGCCATCGACTCGTCGTCCAGCCCTTCGACCTGGCTGGCGATGCCGCTCTGCCGCGCCAGGCGCAGCAGCGTGGCTGCCGGCCGCTCGGGCGGCCCGGCACTGCTGCTGCCGCCGGCCATGAACAGCACCTGGCCGTTGGGCCCGACGAGGCTCGTCTCGCTGGCACCAATCTGCTCGCGCAGGCGCTCCAGCGTCAGCGGCGCCAGCGCCAGGCCGGCGTCGGCCAGGCGTTCGGCCGCGACGCGGGTCTTGCCGACCAGGTCGGCGGTCAGCGATTCCAGCGTGCCCTTGCCCAGCGCCAGCCCGGCGTCCAGCGCGCCTGCCACGCCTTCGTCGAACCAGGCCGAAATGCTGCGGCTGGCGAACTGGTAGGACACGGTGTAGATCACCAGTCCGGGCAGCACGCCGACCAGTGCCAGGATGCCGGCCAGCTTGATCAGCAGGCGGCTGCCGAACTTGCCGCGCCGCACGCGCACCGCCAGCCGCCCGGCAACGATGGCCACCACCAGCGCCAGCAACACGGCCACCGCCACGTTGACCCAGAACAGCCAGACGAAGTGGCGCTCGTAGAAACCGCCGCCCTGGGTGCTGAACGAGACCACGAAGGCCAGCACCAGGGCTGCGCCGGTGGTGGCCAGGCTGGCGACGATCCAGCCCCAGCGCGCCGAGGTCGTCATGGCCCGGGCATGACCTTCAGCATGCGCTCGATGCCGACCGCCCAGTCGCCCTGACCGCCCAGGCCCAGCTGCATCGGGCCGGGCAGTTGCGCGGTGTCCAGCCGGTAGCTGAATTCGACGCTGTAGGCCTTGTCGTTGTCGATCTGGTTCAGGTCGGCCAGCCGCCAGCCCGAACTGCTGGACGCCGCGGTCAGGGCATCGGCCAGCGTGGCATAGCTCTGGTTCAGGCCGCCCAGCCCGACGCGCCAGGCGCCGGTCAGCGGCTGGTAGGCGACGCGCCAAGAGCGGTTCACGCGCGAGACGCGCTCGTCGCGCCAGTACCAGCGGCCGCGCAGCAGCTGCGCTTCTGCCACGAAGTAGATCGGCACGCCGCTGCGCAGCGCGTCTTCCACCGACTTGGGCAGGGCCACACGGGCGACGAACTCGAGGTTCAGGCCGCCGTCACCCCGGCTGGTTTTCAAGGTCGCCAGTTCGACGCCCTGGGCCAGGGCCGCTCGCGCCGGCGGCAGGCCGACCAGCACCGCCAAGCCGCACCACAGCAGCGCTGTCAGCAGGCCCTGCAGGATGTGGCGGCGGACCGGCGGGGCTGGCATGGCGGGTAGCGGTTGGCGTTGGCTGTGCGTTCAGGTTTTGCGGATCAGTGCGTAGAAGAAGCCGTCCTGCAGCACTGCGCCGTGGCCGTACAGCCCGGTCGCTGCATTGTCGGGCAGCGGCAGCAGATGACCGGGTGACTGCGGCTCCAGGCGGGCTGTGCCGGGGGGCAGGCGTTGCAAAAATGCGTCGATCTGCTGCCGGCCTTCGGCCGGGAAGATGGAGCACGTGGCGTAGAGCAGCCGCCCGCCGGGGGCCAGCAGCGGCCACAGGCTGTCCAGCATCTCGGCCTGGATGCGGGCCAGCGCGGTGATGTCGTCGGGCCGGCGCAGCCAGCGCACGTCGGGGTGGCGGCGCACGATGCCGCTGGCCGTGCACGGCGCGTCGAGCAGGATGGCGTCGAAGGGCCGGCCGTCCCACCAGCCTTGTGGTGCGCGGGCGTCGCCGGCTTTCAGCTCGGCCTGCAGGCCCAGGCGCTTCAGACCTTCCTGCACGCGGGCCAGTCGCTGCGGGTCGCTGTCCAGCGCCAGCAGGTCCAGGTCGGCCAGTTCCAGCAGGTGGGCAGTCTTGCCACCGGGCGCTGCGCAGGCGTCGAGGACGCGGGCCCCGGGCTGCAGGTTGGCACCGTTCAGCAGCAGGTGGGCGGCGCGTTGTGCGGCAGCGTCCTGCACCGAGACCTCGCCGCTGGCGAAGCCCGGCAACTGGTGGACCGGGCTGGGCGCGGCCAGCACCACGGCCTGGCCGCCCCAGATCGACAGACCCGGCGGGTCTTCGAGCAAGGTGGCCGCGCGGCCCAGCGCGGCCAGGCTGCGGACGTAGGTCTCACCGCTGCCGCGCCGCGCGTTGACGCGCAAGGTCATCGGCGGGTGCTGGTTGGCGGCCAGCAGCAGCGGACTCCAGCAGGCCGGCCAGTCGCGCTTGATGCGTTCGATCCACCACAGCGGGTGGTTGTAGGCGCCCATCGGCGTGTGGCGCACGGCCTCGACGATGGCTTCGCGTTCGCGCAGAAAACGGCGCAGCACCGCGTTGATGAACCCGGCCGCCGCCGGGGTGCGATGGCGGACGGCGGTGACGGCCTGATCGACCAGGGTGTGGTCGGCATACGGTGGCGCGTCATTGTTCGCACCCGCCGGCCACAGCAGGGCCAGCGAAGTGACCAGCAGCGCATCGACCGTCGGTGGCGGCGCCTTGGGTGCCAGCAGCGCGCGGGCTTCGGTCGCGCTGCCCAGCCAGCGCAGCGTGTGGAAGCTGAGCGCCTGCACGCCGGGCCGCATCTCTGCGGGGCAACGGGCCAGCACATCGGTCAGAGAACGCCCGCTGCGCACGGCCTGCACGGCCTCGGCCGTGTGGTCGAGCAGGCGGTGCAGGGCCGGCGAAGGCAAGGAGGAAGGTGTGGCAAATGCCGCGGTCATCGAAGCAGTCTAGCCCGGCCCCGCGCGTCGAGCGGGCGGCCCGCGCACAATCGGGGCCCCGCGTCCATCTGACCACGCATGCCCCGCAACCGCTCCGCATCTCCCGAAGCCAGCCCGCGCATCTTCCGCAGCGAAGAGGAACTGGCCGCGCTGCCGGCCAGCGAACGCATCCGCTACCGCCTGGTCCAGGCCGAGCGGCGCTACCACGCCAACGACAACATCTCGGCCTTCGTGCGCGACGGCGAACTCGGTGAGCTCAAGGCCGAGGTGCAGGCCAGGATGCAGGCCGTGCTGGAGGCCCTGGTCATCGACACCGTCAGCGACCACAACACCAACGAGACGGCCAAGCGGGTGGCCAAGATGTACATCGAAGAGGTCTTCCGCGGGCGCTACGTGCCGATCCCGGCGGTCACCGAATTCCCCAACATCTCGCGCCTGAACGAGCTGATGATCGTCGGCCCGATCACGGTGCGCAGCGCCTGCAGCCACCACATGTGCCCGATCTTCGGCAAGGTCTGGATCGGCATCCTGCCCAACGAGCACAGCAACCTGATCGGCCTGAGCAAGTACGCGCGCATCGCCGACTGGATCATGAGCCGGCCGCAGATCCAGGAAGAGGCCGTGACCATGCTGGCCAATGAGTTGCAAGAGCGGGTGCGCCCCGACGGCCTGGCGCTGGTCATGGAAGCCGACCATTTCTGCATGCACTGGCGCGGTGTCAAGGACACCGAGTCGGCGATGGTCAACAGCGTGATGCGCGGCGCCTTCCTGAAAGACGCCAACCTGCGCCGCGAGTTCCTGTCCTTGCTGTCCCGCAAATCCACCAGTTGAAGGAAACACCGTGCTCGTCCGACTCATGTACGCCAGCCGCGCCGTCCCTTCCATCGACCAGGAGGGTCTGCTGGCCATCCTTCGCAAGAGCAAGGCCAACAACCCTTCGCAGGGGGTGACTGGCGTGCTGTGCTTCAGCGAGGGGATCTTCCTGCAGGTGCTCGAAGGCGGACGCAGCGCCGTCAGCCGGCTCTACAACCACATTGCCAGCGACCCGCGCCACACCGACGTGGAACTGCTGTGCTACGAAGAAATCGGCGAGCGCCGCTTCGCGGGCTGGAGCATGGGGCAGGTCAATATGTCGCGCCTGAACCCGGGCCTGCTGCTGAAGTATTCCGAGCGCCCGACGCTGGACCCTTACGCTGTGTCGGGCCATGTGTCGATGGCGCTGTTCCAGGAACTGATGGCGACCGCTTCGATCGTCGGCCAGCCCTGACCGAGCCCGGGACGCCTGGCGCCGGGAGCCAGGCGCCGGGCTAGATGCGGCCCGCCTTGGCGAAGCGGAACAGGCGAACCAGCAGCCGCGTCGGGAACGAGGCGATGGCGTCGTTGTAGACGCCAGCGGCCTCGTTGAAGAGCTGGCGCGCGAAAGCCAGCCGCTGGTCGGCTTCGCGCCAGCTGCGCGTGTGGGCGGCGACCGCCGCGTCCTCGGCGCCCGCGGCCTTGTGCTCGAGCAGCGCGAACAGCCGACTCGCTGACGCCGACAGGCTGGCCTCGGCCGTCGTCCAGGCCGCGGCGCTTTCAGCCACCACCGGGCGTGTGCCCATCACGCCAGCGGCGCGCTTGACCTCGGCCAGCGCCGCCAGCGTGGCATCGAGCGCGCCGTGTTCGGCGGCCAGCGGCTCGCGCAGCGCCACCAGCAGCGGGTCGGCGGCCTGCGCGCGCAGTCGCAGCGCTTCATCGACCTTGGCCCAGGCCTCGGCAATGGCATTGCGCAGCGACACCAGCCGGTTGTAAGCGCCGACCATCCAGAACACCTGGACGGCGAGCAGCGCCAGCAGCAGCAGTTGGCGCGACGACATCAGCGGCGGATCTCGCCCTGGCCCAGCACCACCCACTTCATCGACGTCAGCCCTTCCAGGCCGACCGGCCCGCGGGCGTGCAGCTTGTCGGTGCTGATGCCGATCTCGGCGCCCAGGCCGTATTCGAAGCCG
Organism: Betaproteobacteria bacterium; assembly: GCA_947453725.1. GTDB lineage: Bacteria > Pseudomonadota > Gammaproteobacteria > Burkholderiales > Burkholderiaceae_C > Rubrivivax. Next base: position 103,153 of record CANGHH010000010.1, read on the forward strand.
TCGGCAAAGCGCGTGCTGGCGTTGACCATCACGCTGGCCGAATCGACCTCGCGCAGGAAGCGCATCGCGTTCGGGTGGTTCGTCGTCAGGATGGCGTCGGTGTGGTGCGAACCGTGGCGGTTGATGTGGCCAACAGCCTCGTCCAGGCTGTCCACGACCTTGATGCTGATGATCGGCGCCAGGTACTCGCAGCCCCAGTCGGCCTCGGTGGCGCGCAGGACTCCAGGCTGGCCGCCGAGCAGCGCGGCGGCGCGGCTGTCGCAGCGCATCTCGACGCCCTTGGCCGCGAAGACGGCGCCGATGCGCGGCAGGAAGGCCGCCGCCTGCGCCGCGTGCACCAGCAGCGATTCGGCGGCGTTGCAGGGGCTGTATTTCTGGGTCTTGGCGTTGTCGGTGACGCGCACCGCCAGCTCGAGATCGACCTGTTCATCGACATAGACATGGCAGTTGCCGTCGAGGTGCTTGATGACCGGCACCTTCGACTCGGCGCTGATGCGTTCGATCAGGCCCTTGCCGCCGCGCGGGATGATCACGTCCACCGCTTCGGGCATCGTGATCAGCAGGCCGACGGCGGCGCGGTCGGTGGTGGCGATGAGCTGCACCGCGTCGGGCGGTAGACCGGCTTCGGTCAGTGCGGCCTGCACCAGCTGCCACAGCGCCAGGTTCGAATGCAGGGCCTCGCTGCCGCCGCGCAGGATGGCCGCGTTGCCGCTCTTGATGGCCAGCGAGGCGGCCTCGATGGTGACGTTGGGCCGGCTCTCGTAGATCATGCCGAAGACGCCCAGCGGCACGCGCATCTGGCCCACGCTGATGCCGCTGGGGCGGCGCTTGACGCCGGTGATCTCGCCGACCGGGTCGGGCATCGCGGCGATCTGCTCGCAGCCTTCGGCCACCGTGGCGATGACATCCGGCGTCAGCTTCAGGCGGTCGACCAGCGGCTCGGCCAGGCCGGCGGCGCGCGCTGCGTCCAGGTCCTGCGCATTGGCGGTCTGCAGCGCCGACGTCTGTTCGCGCAGGCGCCGCGCCAGCGCCCGCAGCGCGTGGTCCTTGGCGGCCGTCGAAGCCGCCGCCATGGTGCCGGACGCGGCACGCGCGGCGGCGCCGACGCGGCTCATGTAGGGGCGAAGGTCGCCAGGCAGTTCGTCAGGCAGGTCGTTGGGGTTCATGCAGCGGATTTTCGCGGGTTTGCAGCGTTTGTGCGGCCGGCCCGGCCTCAGCCCGGCACGTTCGGCGACAGCGCCGCCAGCACGGCCAGCCACAGCCAGGCCGCCGGCGCGAAGGCCACCGTCGAGACCACGATACCGGCCGTCGTTTCGGCCTGCAGGGTGTTGTAGCGCTGGGCGAAGATCAGCGCGTTGCTGCCGGCCGGCAGCGCGGCCATCACGACCACCACCGCCAGCGGCAGGCCCTGCAGCCCGAAGCCGACATGCGCCACCAGCAGCACCAGCGCGGGCAGCAGCAGCAGCTTCAGCAGCGAGGCCTGGATCGCCGCGCGCCACTGGCCGTGCAGGCCGTAGCTTTCCAGGTTCACGCCGATCAGCACCAGGCACAAGGGCACCACGGCGGCGGCCAGCGTGGCCAGCGCGTCGTCCAGCACGGGCGGCAGGCTGAAGCCTGTCAGGTTCCAGGCCAGGCCGACCAGCACCGGCAGCACCACGGGGTGGATGATGGTGTTGCGCGCCGTCAGCAGCAGCGTGTGGCGCAACGCGGCGCCTTCGCCCTGCGCGTGGCGCTCGCGCGCCAGATCGAGTTCCACCAGCGCGGTCAGCACCGACAGCAGCAGCAGCGCGTGCAGGCTGACCAGCGCGATGTGGATGGCCAGCCCGGTTTCGCCGAACAGCGCCGCGGCGAAGGGGATGCCGACCTGCACCGAATTGCCGAAAGTGGCGGTGATGGCGCGCACCGCCGGCGCGGCGGCGCCATCGCCGTTATTCCCGCGCCGCCGCGACCAGCCGTAGACCGTGAGCAGCAGCAGCAAGGCGGGCACGAAGAAGGCGGCCACGGTGCGCCACGGCATGTGCGTCAGGTCCAGCCGCGCGGTGGTGCGCACCAGCAGCGCCGGCACGAAGAGGTAGAAGGCCGCGTTGCCCAGCAGCCGCGCCGGGTCGCCTTCGCCGGGCTGGCCCAGCCAGCGCTGGCGCGCGGCGATCCAGCCCAGCGCGACGGTCACGAACAGCCCCAGCAGCTTGGCCACGACGGCGGCGGTCACGGCGCCGTCGCTTTCACACCCCTCATAGCCCCAGCCAGACGCCCAGCTTCAGCAGCGCCGCTTCGTCGTAGGCCTGGTAGCCGGGAACCTTGATCGGCTCGAGCTTCTTGCGGCCGGCTTCGCTGCTGTCCAGCGTGGTGAAGTAGTCGCGCAGCAGCGCCAGCTGTTCGGCGTTGACCGACGGGCCGGCGATCAGTTGCTTGATCGGTACCGCCTTGCTGGTGCCCAGCACGCGGCCGTTCTTGGCCAGCCAGTCCTGGACCAGCGCAGCCGAAGCGGTGGCGCCGGCCTGGGTGAAGGTGTTCTCGACCATGAAGGGCACGGCATCCTGGTAGCGCGTGTAGGTGTAACTCATGGCCTTGGCGTTGCCCATGGCTTCGCGCACCGTGGCGCGCGCCATCCACGCGGTGATCGAGTCTTCGTCGGGCAGGCCCAGCTTCCTGCCGCGCAGGTCGGCCAGCGTCTTGTAGGGCGCGTTGGCCAGCACCAGGAAGCTGGCCTTGTAGTCGGTGTAGCCCTTGGTCACGGCGACCAGCTTGTAGCCGTCCTTCAGCGCGGCGATCGAGATGTGCGCCGGGTGCACCAGCGCCAGGTCGTAGGCCTTGGCCGCCAGCCCCTTGCGCAATTCCTTGTAGTCGCCGACCGGCTCCACGCGCACGGCCTGGCCCAGCAGCTTGCCCAGGTCGGTGGCGACGGCCGCGTAGCGGGCGCGGATCTCGTCGTTGCCGACGCGGTAGCTCACGCCTTCGTTCACCGCGAAAACCAGTGCCTGGGCCCAGGGGGCGTAGGCCAGCAGGGCAGCCAGGAAGACCAGTCGGGCAGGGCGCATGGCGGGTTTCTGTGGGGTGTTCAGACCCCGAGTCTAGGGCCGGTGGTGGTCACGCCGCGTCGGGCACGACGCTGGCCAGCCACTGCGCCACGTCGGCCGCGGCGGCATCGACCTGCACCGTCTTGCGCCGGGCGCTGTCGCCGCGCAGCAGGGTGACCGCGCGCCGCGGCAGCGCCAGCTCGCCGGCCAGCCAGGCCAGCAGCGCGGCGTTGGCCTTGCCGTCCACAGGCGGCGCGTGCAGGCGCACGCGCAGGCAGCCGTCGTGCAGGCCGTCGGCGGCGGTGCGCCTGGCGTTGGGTGACACGGCCAGCTGCAGCTGGCAGCCCGTTCGCGGGGCCGCCAGCGGCGTCAGGCAAGGCCAATCGCGAATCAAGCCGCCGTCTTCTTCGCCGCGGTCTTCTTGGCGGCGGCGCCAGGCTTGGGCGGGAACTTCGAAGCCCGTGGCTCGAACTCGAAGCTGACCTTGCCTTCCTTGGCATCGAAGGCCAGGAAAGCCTTGAACTTGCGCCGCGTCTTGTTCGACACGAAGTTCTCCAGCAGGCTGGTCTTGCCGGTGCTCAGCAGCTTGGTGACTTCTTCCGGCGCCACCGGCTGCTGCAGGATGATCTTGCCGGTCTTGAAGTCGCAGGTCACTGGCGCGCCCACGCTGTGTTCGCAGACGTAGTTGCTGCCGTGTTCGTAGACATGGCCCTTGCACTTCGGGCAGGCACCCAGGCTCGCCTGCGCGCTGAAGTCCACCGGCTCGCCGTCGCCTTCGGCATTCTTGGCGTCGTCGCCGAAGTCGAATTCCAGCTTCCAGTTGCTGATCTCGGGGTCTTCGACCAGCTTCAGCTCGGCCGTGAAAGGCCAGCCGGCCTTGCTGCGGAAGCCTTCCAGCGGGCCGATCTTCTTGTCGCGGATGAAGGCGTCGGCCTCGGCCGTCTCGAAGGCCCGGCCGGCGGGAATCTTGGTGATCGAGAAGCCGCAGCCTTCCTCCGCGGCAGCGGCGCTCGCCTGATTCATCCCGCCCGCGCCACAGCAGGCGAAGCGCCGGTAGTTTTCCTTGATCACGCCGCCGCAGTGCGGGCAGGGCGTGGCCAGCGTCGCGTAGTCGCCGGGGATGGTGTCGCGGTCGTATTCCTTGGCCTTCTTGACGATGCGCTCGGCCATCTTGGCGATCTCGGCCATGAAGGCTTCGCGGCTCAGCCGGCCATGCTCCATTTCCGACAGCTGGTACTCCCAGTTGCCGGTCAGGTCGGCGCGCGTCAGGTCCTCGATCGCCAGGCCGCGCAGCAGCGTCATCAGCTGGAAGGCCTTGGCGGTGGGCACCAGCTCGCGGCCGTCGCGCAGCATGTACTTCTCGGCGATCAGACCTTCGATGGTCTGCGCTCGGGTGGCTGGCGTGCCCAGGCCCTTCTCTTTCATCGCGTCGCGCAGGTCTTCGTCCTCGATCATCTTGCCGGCGCTTTCCATCGCGCTCAGCAGCGTGGCTTCGGTGTAGCGCGCCGGCGGCTTGGTCTTCAGCGCGTTGACGGCCACGTCCTCGGTGCGCACCAGTTCGCCCGGTGCGACGGCAACCAGATTCGCGTCGTCGTCCTGCGCTTCCTTGCCGTAGACGGCCAACCAGCCCGGGTTGTTCAGCACCTTGCCGTTGGTCTGGAAGGTGTAGGCCTTGCCGGCGTCATTTCCAATGCCCGCCACGGTGCTGGTGCGCGTCGTGACCATGAATTCGGCCGACGGGTAGAACACCGCCAGGAAGCGCTTGACGACCATGTCGTAGAGCTTCAGCTCGATGTCGGTCAGGCTCTTCGGGGCCTGCAGCGTCGGGATGATGGCGAAGTGGTCCGACACCTTGGTGTTGTCGAAGACCCGCTTGGTCGGCTTCACATAGCCTTCCTTCAGGCCCTTGCGCGCGTGAGCGCTCAGTTCGCGCAGCGGGCCGGGCAGGTCTTCGCTGCCCAGCATCGCGAAGGTCTCTTTCACCGTCGGCAGATAGTCCTCGGGCAGGCAGCGTGAATCGGTTCGCGGGTAGGTCAGCACCTTGTGTTTCTCGTACAGCGCCTGGGCCAGCGACAGCGTGGTCTTGGCGGAGAAACCGAAGCGCGAATTGGCCTCGCGCTGCAGCGTGGTCAGGTCGTAGAGCAGCGGCGAAGCCTGGGTGCTGGGCTTGGCCTCGTCGACCACGCTGGCCGGCTGGCCGCGCACCGCAGCGGCGATGGCCTCGGCCGACGGCGCGTCCCACAGCCGGTCGGCGCGGGTTTCGGCATCGTCGGGGTTCTTCTTGAACTTCGGGTCCAGCCACTTGCCTTCGTAGGGGCCGGCGACGGCGTCAAAGGTCGCTTTCACCTCCCAGTAGGGCCTGGAGACATGCTTGCGGATCTTCTCTTCGCGCTCGACCACGATCGACAGCGTGGGCGTCTGCACGCGGCCGACGGTGGTCAGGAAGAAGCCGCCGTCGCGGCTGTTGAAGGCCGTCATCGCGCGGGTGCCGTTGATGCCGACCAGCCAGTCGGCTTCGGAACGGCTGCGCGCCGCGTCGGCCAGGCCCTGCATCTGCGCGTCGCTGCGCAGCTTGTCGAAACCGTCGCGGATGGCCTGCGGCGTCATGCTCTGCAGCCACAGCCGGCGCACCGGCTTGACGGTCGGCTTCTTCTCGCTGTTCTGCGCGTACTGCACGATCAGCCTGAAGATCAGCTCGCCCTCGCGCCCGGCGTCGCAGGCGTTGATCATCGCCGTCACGTCCTTGCGCTTGACCAGCTTGACCACCGCGTTCAGCCGCGTCTTGGCCTTGTCGATGGGCGCCAGGTCGAAGTGCGGCGGCACCACCGGCAGGTTGGCGAAGCTCCACTTGCCGCGCTTGACGTCGTATTCCTCGGGCGCCTTGATCTCGACCAGATGGCCGACGGCCGAGGTCACGATGTAGCCCTCGCTTTCGAAGTGGTCGGCGAACTTCTCGAACTTGCCGGCCACGGGGGTCAGCGCGCGGACGATGTCCTGCGCCACGCTGGGCTTTTCCGCAATGATGATGGTCTTGCTCATGGTTCCTCGACGTTCTGACTGGCGCTGGGTCGGCCGGCGGCCGGCTGGAAATCGATGCCTACAATCCGCCGGTCTCGTGCGCACACACGCGCGCTCGTACGAAACCAATGTACCGAATGAGCAAGACCGCGCAAGCCGCATCGTCAGACCGCCGTCGCATCCAGATTCGCAAGAGCGGCATCCACGGCAAGGGCGTCTTCGCCTTGCAGCCCATCGCGGCTGGCGAGCTGGTCATCGAATACAAGGGCGAGACCATCACCTGGCCCGAGGCGCTGCGCCGCCATCCGCACGACCCCAGCGACCCCAACCACACCTTCTATTTCAGCCTCGACGACGGCAGCCACGTCATCGACGGCAAGGTCGATGGCAACTCGGCGCGCTGGATCAACCACGCCTGCGAGCCCAACTGCGAGGCCGACGAGATCGGTGGCCGCGTCTTCATCAAGGCGCTGCGCGACCTGCAGCCCGGCGAAGAGCTGTTCTACGACTACGGCCTGGTCATCGACGAGCGCTACACCGCCAAGCTGAAGAAGGCATACGAATGCCGCTGCGGCAACGCCGGCTGCCGCCGCACCATGCTGGCACCCAAGCGATGAACACGCGGGCCGCCGGGGCGCTGGCCGGTCCCACGCCCTGGGGCGCTGAAGCCCTGTGGCTGCAGCTCGAAGCGCTGTTGCCGGGCCTGTCCATCGAGGTGCTGCCCCGCGTGGCGTCGACCAACACGCTGCTGCTGGAACGGGCGCGGGCTGGCGATGTCCAGCCCTGCCTGCTGGTGGCCGAGGAACAGACCCAGGGCCGGGGCCGGATGGGCCGCGAATGGCGCAGCCGCGCCGGCGCCTCGCTGACCTTCTCGCTGGCGCTGCCGTTGGCAGTGGCCGACTGGTCGGGCCTGTCGCTGGCGGTCGGCCTGGCCCTGGCCGATGCGCTGGACCCGCTGCCGGCCGATCCCGCCGAAGGGGCGCCGCGCATCGGCCTGAAGTGGCCCAACGACCTGTGGCTGCTTGACGGCCCGCTGGCCGCCGGTGGCGGGCGCAAGCTGGGCGGCATCCTGATCGAGACCGTCGGTGCCGGCGCGAGCGCCGGGCCGGGCTCGCCGCGCCTGGCGGTCGTCGGCGTCGGTCTGAACCTGCTGCCGCAGCCCGAAGAAGGCCTGAGTCAGGGCTGCGCCTGCCTGCAGGAACTGGACGCGCAGGCCAGCGCGCCGCAGGTGCTGGCCGGCGTGGCTGCGCCGCTGCTGCGCGCGCTGCTGCGCTTCCAGGCTGCGGGCTTCGCGCCGCTGGCCGCGGCTTACGCGCGGCGCGACGTGCTGCGCGGCCGCCCTGTCAGCACCACACAGGCCGGCCTGCCCGAAGGCCGGGCTGAAGGCGTGGACGCGCAGGGGGCCTTGTTGGTGCGCCACGGCGGCTTGCACCGCGTCGTCAGTGGCGAGGTCAGCGTGCGGCCGCGGGCTGCCGTGGAAGCCGGTTGATGCTGCGCGCGCTGGCCATCGCGCTCTTGCTGGCCAATGCGCTGTGCTTCGTCTGGGTCCGCGGCTGGCTGGCGCCCGCCTGGCCCGCACCGCACAGCAGCGAACGCGAACCCGAACGGCTGGCTGCGCAGCTGCACCCCGAACGCGTGACCGTGCTGGTCGGGCCGGCTGCCAGTGCTGCGATCGCGGCGGCGCGAGCGGCCGCGCTGGTCTGCCTGGAAGCCGGCCCGCTGGGCGAAGGCGACCTGGCTGGCGCCGAAGCCGCGCTGGCGGGATTGCACCTGCCCGAAGGCAGCTGGCAGCGCGACGCCGCCCCGCTGCCGCCGCTGTGGCTGGTCTACGTGGCGCGCCCGGCCGATACGACGGTGATGCGCGCCCGCAGTCAGGAGCTGACGCGGCTGCAGATCGCCTTCGAGACGCTGGCGGCCCCGGCCGAACTGGCTGGCGGCCTGGTGCTGTCGCGCCATGCCACGCAGGCCGAAGCCGACGCAGCGCTGGCCGCCGTCACGGCCCGTGCCTCCCCCGGCAAGGCGCTGCGTTGGCTGCGCGTGGTCAGCCTGCCCGAGCCGCCGGTCCGGCTGTGGCTGCGGCTGCCCCAGGCCGACGCCGAATTGCAGGAGAAGCTCAAGGCCCTGCCGCCCGAGCCCTTGGCCGGCGGCTTCAAGGCCTGCACGCCGCGGCCGGCCTGAAGCGCGGCGGGCTGGCCCCGGCGCGCTTCAGGCCGGCCGCGTGCGCCTCAGCGCCCAGGCCGCCAGGCCCAGCAAGGCCACCCAGACGGGCGACATCGCCCCGCCACCGCCGCCACCCGAGCTGCCGGGCGTGACCGGTGTCACCACCTGGGCAGCCTGCACGCTGATGGTGCTGCTGCTGCTGCCGGTGGCCCCCGCGCTGTCCGTGACGGTCAGGCTGACGACCACGCTGCCGGCCGCGCTGGTGAGCAGCGTGGCGCTGGCGCCGTTGGTGGCGCCGCTGAAGGCCGCGGCTGCGCCGCCGCTGCTGATCTGCCACTGGTAGCCGGCGATGGCGCGCCCGCCGTTGGCCGTCGAGGCGCTGGCGCTGAGCGTGACCACCGTGCCGGCCGTCGGGCTGCTGTTGCTGACGCTGATGGTGGCGGTCGGCGGCGCCACTGGCGGCACCACCGCGGCCACCGCTGCGCCGGCGTCGAGCAGGCCGGCGCCACAGGTGCTGGTGGTGCAGTAGCACTCCAGCTGCTCGGTGCTGCTGGGCGCCTTGCAGGCGGCGACCGGCAGGCCGGTGGTGCTGTCATTGCCGGCGCCGCTGGTCGGGAAGGGGCGGGCCGTCGATTTCAGCTTGGCCGCGATCGCGGCGGGTGTCAGCGTCGGGTCGACGGCCAGCATCAGCGCCACCGTGCCGGCCACGATCGGCGTCGAGAAACTGGTGCCGACCGAGATGTTGCTGCTGTCGCTGTAGCCGTTGCTGCTGGGCGTGGTCGTGCCCTGGTTGGTGGTGGTCAGGATCGGGTAGAGGCAGGCGCCGCTGGTGTTGACGCAGTTGCCGGCTGGCGCGGCGATGGCCACCTGCGGCCCGATGCTGGAGTAGCCGACCTTGCTGCCGATGTGGCGCACGCCGGCCACGGCCAGCGCGTGGGTGCAGTTGGCCGGTGCCTCGACGGCCAGGCCGTTGCTGTTGCCGGCGGCCACCACGACGGTGACCTTGGCGGCCTCCAGGGCGTTGAAGACGTCGGTGTAGCTGGCCGGGCAACTGCCCGACTTGCCCAGGCTCATGCTGATGACCTGGGCCGGATGGGGGTTGACCGGCGCCGTGGTGTCGCCCGGGATGGCCAGGCCGGCGGCCCAGTACATCGCCGCGATGATGTCGCTGTCGCTGCCGCCGCATTTGCCCAGCACGCGAACCGGCAGCACCATGGTGTTGCGGCCGACGCTGGCCATGCCGATGTGGTTGTCGGTGGCCGCGCCGACCAGACCCGCCGTCTGCGTGCCGTGCCAGCTGCTGTTGCTGGCCGTCGTGCCGCTGCCGCATTGCCCGGTGGTCGTCCAGTCGCCGGGGTCGCTGGCATCGGCATCGCGGCCGCCGCCGTCGCCTGCCGTGCTGGTGCTGCTGATGAAGTCGTAGCCCGGCCACAGCTTGCTGGTCCCGTCGGCCCTGGTGAAATCGGGGTGGTCGTCGCGCACGCCGGTGTCCAGCACCGCCACCGTGACGCCGGCCGAGCCCGGTGTGATCGCCCAGGCGGCTTCGGCATTGATCGATGAGACCACCGGCTTGGCGGCGGATGTCACCGCCGCGTCGGGCGCCCGCAGGTACCACTGGCCGACGGCCGGGCTGGTGCTGGCGTTGGCGGCGTACAGCGGGTCGTTGGGCGCCGCGCTGATGGTCCGCCGCTCGTCCACCACGGCCCATTCGACGTCGTCCTGCAGACGCAGTTTCGCCGCCAGCGCCGAGGAGCTCAGCCCCTGCCCGCGCAGCGCCTGCGTGCGTTCGCCCAGCACGCGGCCGTCCTGCATCGGCAAGCCCAGGCGCTGGCCCAGGTGGGCCGCGTGCTGGGGACGGGTGGGCTGGGCGCTCGCCGCCGACGGGGCCTGCATCAAGGCGCTGCCCCGGCGGTACTTGACGATCACCTGGGCCTGGGTGCCGTCTTCTGCAACGGCGGGGCGGCTGCGCTGCGGTCCCCGCTCGACGGTGGGCGAGCCGCCGAAGGCCGGCAGCATGCCCAGCAGCAAGGCGAGCAGGACCGGGGCGGGGCGCAGGATGGACATCGGGAAGGCTGCCTTGTGGCCGTAGCCGGAACGGGGGTGGTGGTCGCGCGGCGAACCGCGCGTGTCGGCCACTTCATGCGGCAGGCGCTGGGCATCATGCGCCCAAGTGCAAGGCCACCTGGCATCGGAAAAGGCCGCTGAAGCGGCCTTTTCACGGTTCTGGCCGGGGCTTCAGGCGGCGATGACCCGGACCATTTCCAGCACCTTGTTGCTGTAGCCCCATTCGTTGTCGTACCAGGCGACCAGCTTCACGAAGGTGCTGTCCAGCGCGATGCTGGCGTCGGCGTCGAAGACGCTGGTCATCGACTCGCCGCGGAAGTCGGTGGCGACGACCTTGTCTTCGGTGTAGCCGAGCACGCCTTTGAGTTCGCCTTCCGAAGCGGCCTTCAGCGCGGCCTTGATCTCGTCGAAGCTGGCCGGGTTCACCAGTTCGGCGGTCAGGTCGACCACCGACACGTCGCTGGTCGGCACGCGGAAGGCCATGCCGGTGAGCTTCTTGTTCAGGTCGGGGATGACCACGCCGACGGCCTTGGCCGCGCCGGTGGAACTGGGGATGATGTTTTCCAGGATGCCGCGGCCGCCGCGCCAGTCCTTGTTGCTCGGGCCGTCGACCGTCTTCTGCGTCGCGGTGGCGGCGTGCACCGTGGTCATCAGGCCGCGCTTGATGCCGAACTTGTCGTGGATGACCTTGGCCAGCGGCGCCAGGCAGTTGGTGGTGCAGCTGGCGTTGCTGATGATGGCCTGGCCGGCGTAGGTCTTGTGGTTCACGCCGTAGACGAACATCGGCGTGTCGTCCTTGCTGGGCGCGCTCTGGATGACCTTCTTCGCGCCGGCGGCTAGGTGCTTCTGGCAGGTTTCCTGGGTCAGGAACAGGCCGGTGGCTTCGACCACCACGTCAGCGCCCACTTCGCCCCAGGCCAGCGTGGCCGGGTCTTTCACCGCGGTCAGGCGGATCTTCTTGCCGTTGACCACCAGGGTGTTGCCGTCGACCTCGACCGTGCCCTTGAAGCGGCCGTGCACGCTGTCGTACTTCAGCATGTAGGCCAGGTAGTCGGGTTCCAGCAGGTCGTTGATGCCGACGATCTCGATCTCGGGGAAGTTCTGAACTGCAGCGCGGAACACCATGCGTCCGATGCGACCGAAGCCGTTGATGCCAACTTTGATGGTCATGATTTCTCCTTGGGGATCACTTGGAAAGAACCTTGCGCACCGTGTCGGCCAGATTCTGCGCCGTCAGGTGGAAGTGCTTGAACAGTGCCGGCGCCGGGGCGCTTTCGCCATAGGTGTCGATGCCCACCACCGCCGCGCAGCCGTATTTCCACCAGCCGTCGGTGACGCCGGCTTCGATCGCCACGCGCGGCAGGCCGGCCGGCAGCACGGCGGCCTTGTACTTCACGGCCTGGCGGTCGAAGACATTGGTGCTGGGCATGCTGACCACGCGAACGGCGATCTTCAGCTTGGCCAGTTCGGCTTGCGCGTGCAGCGCCAGGCTGACCTCGCTGCCGGTGGCGATGATCACCGCCTGGGCCTTCTTCTTCAGCCCGACCTCGCTGGGTTCGGCCAGCACGTAGGCGCCCTTGCTGATCTCGTCCAGGCTGGCCTTCGGCAGGTAGGGCAGGTTCTGCCGGCTCAGCAGCAGCGCGCTGGGGCGCGTGCGGTTGCCCAGTGCCATCGTCCAGGCGACGGTGGTCTCGGCGGTGTCGGCGGGGCGCCAGACGTCGAGGTTCGGGATCAGCCGCAGGCTGGCCGCGTGCTCGACGCTCTGGTGGGTCGGGCCGTCTTCGCCCAGGCCGATGCTGTCGTGGGTGAAGACGTGGATCACCCGGCGCTTCATCAGCGCGGCCATGCGGATGGCGTTGCGGCTGTAGTCGCTGAAGGTCAGGAAGGTGCCGCCGTAGGAGATGTAGCCGCCGTGCAGCGCGACGCCGTTCATGATCGCCGCCATGCCGAACTCGCGCACGCCGTAGTTGATGTGGCGGCCGCCGTTCGGGGTGCCCGCCGCGTCGAAGCGCAGCGCCGGCGTGCTGCTGGTGTTGGTCAGGTTGCTGCCGGTCAGGTCGGCGCTGCCGCCGAGCATCTCGGGCAGGGCCTTGGTGAAGGCCTCCAGCGCGATCTGGCTGGCCTTGCGGCTGGCCACGGTCTCGGCTTTCGTGTGCGCGGCAAGCACCGCGTCCACGGCGGTCTGCGCGAAGTTCGCCGGCAGATCGCCCTTCATGCGCCGCAGGAATTCAGCGGCCAGTTCCGGGAAGGCGGCCTTGTAGCCGGCGAAGACTGCGGCCCACTGCGCTTCGACCTGGCTGCCGGCGGCGCGGGCGTCCCAGGCCGAGTAGGCGGCTTCGGGAATGACGAAGGGCTCGGCCGGCCAGCCCAGTGCCGCGCGGGTCAGCGCGATCTCTTCGGCACCCAGCGCTTCGCCGTGCGCCTTCGCGGTGCCGGCGCGGTTCGGACTGCCCTTGCCGATGGTCGTCTTGCAGACGATCAGCGTCGGCTTGTCACTGCTTGCCTTGGCCTGCGCGATGGCCGCGTCAACGGCCTTGACGTCGTGGCCGTCGACCGGACCGATGACGTTCCAGCCGTAGGCGGTGAAGCGCCGGTTGACGTCGTCGACATACCAGGGCGCGACTTGGCCGTCGATGCTGATGCCGTTGTCGTCGTAGAAGCCGACCAGCTTGTTCAGCTTCCAGGCACCGGCCAGCGCGCAGGCCTCGTGGCTGATGCCTTCCATCAGGCAGCCGTCGCCCATGAAGACCCAGGTCCGGTGGTCGACGACCGGGTGGCCCGGGCGGTTGAATTCGGCGGCCATCAGCTTTTCGGCCAGCGCCATGCCGACCGCGTTGGCCAGACCCTGACCCAGCGGGCCGGTGGTGGTTTCGACGCCCGGTGTGACGTCCACTTCGGGGTGGCCGGGGGTCTTGCTGTGCAGCTTGCGGAAGTTGCGCAACTCGCTCATGGGCAAGTCGTAGCCGGTCAGGTGCAGCAGCGCGTAGAGCAGCATGCTGCCGTGGCCGTTGCTGAGCACGAAGCGGTCGCGGTCCAGCCATTGCGGGTCGGCCGGGCTGTGCTTGAGGTGGCGGCCCCACAGCGCGACGGCGATCTCGGCCATGCCCATCGGCGCGCCGGGGTGCCCCGAGTTCGCTTGTTGCACGGCGTCCATGGCCAGGGCGCGGATCGCGTTGGCCATCAGGGAGGTGTCGGGTGCGGTGGTGGCCATCGAAGTCGCCGCGGCGGGCGGTAGCTGAGGGAGGCCGCGATTCTAGGAGGACGGCCTGCCGCTGCGGCGCATCGGCGGGCGGCCCGATGCCGGGCGGGCTTGACTTGCGTCAAGCGGTCGTCGGCGCCCGGTGCGATGCTGGCCGCCATGCGCCACACCACCATCGATGTCATCCACGAAGAGCACCAGGCCCTGGCCGCGATGCTGCGTTCGCTCGGTCTGCTGCTGAGCCAGGCACGGCGTGAAAATCGGGCGCCCGACTTCGACGTGCTGCGGGCCATGCTGCTCTACGTCGACGAATTCCCCGAGCGCCTGCACCACCGCAAGGAAACCGACCTGCTTTTCCCCAAGGTGCGTGAGCGCTGCCCCGAGCTGGCCGCGGTGTTGGTCCGGCTGGCGTGCGACCACGAAGCCGGCGAGCGCAGCATCCGGGCGCTCGAGCACGCGCTGCTGGCCTACGAAGTGCTCGGTGAACCGCGCCGCGAGCATTTCGAGCAGCAGGTCGCGCAGTACACGCGCTTCTACCTCGAACACATGGCGCTGGAGGAATCGGAAATCCTGCCCGCCACGCGTGCCGCTTTCCTGCCCGAAGACTGGGCCGAACTGGACGCCGCCTTCGCGACCCACCAGGACCCGCTGACCGGGCACGAGGCCGAAGCCGAATACCGGCCGCTGTTCCAGAAGATCCTGATGGCAGCGCCGGCGCCCATCGGCCTGGGGCCGGCGCGCGCCTGAGCGCCCGGCCGGCGCGCCCTTTCAGATCGTGGCGAGAAAGTCCAGCAGTTGCTGGCGTTCGCCGGCGCCGAGGTCCTTGTAGCGCTGGCGTGACGGCGCGCCCTGGCCCTCGTGGGCGCGGATCGCGGCGTCCACCGTGGGTGCACGGCCGTCGTGGAGGAAAGGGCCGCGGGCGCGCAGGCCCCACAGCGGCGCGGTGCGCATCTCCGTCATCTTGGCCGCACCTTGTTCGATGCCGTCACCCAGCTTGCCCATGTCGTGCAGCAGCAGGTCCGAATACAGCGGCACCGGCTTGTGCGCCAGCGCCGCCACCGGGCTGGCCCCGCTCAGCAGCACCGGGGTGTGGCAGGCGCTGCAGTGGATGCGATCGAAGACACGGCTGCCAGCCAGCGCCGAGGCCGTCGTGCGCAACGGTGCGGGCGGCGCCAGCAGGCGCATGAAATCGGCGGCGTGGTCGATGTCGCTGGTGCCGTCGGGGCCGACCGCGTCTTCCAGCTCGGGCACCTGGTCCCAGATGGCCAGCAGCGCCTGCTTGCCGTTGGGCGCGTTCTCGGTCGGGAAATAACGGTTGGTCACGCCCATCTCGTTCAGGTAGGCGTCACCGGCGAAGGCCAGGAGTGTGGCCTGCTGCGCCTTCCAGCCGAAGCGGCCGACGCGGGTCTTGCCGCTGGCGATGTCGGTGACCAGCGCCGCACGGCCCTGCACGCCGTCGGGTTGGCGACGCTGCGCGCCGAGCAGGATCTCGGCGTCGGGCACGGCTTCGATCAGGCCGGCGCCGAACAGCGGCGTCGACAGGCGCTTGGCCACCACATTGGCTTCGGGCGGCACGGTTTCCTGCACCGCGGGGGCTATGGCCTTGTCCTGCAGCAGCGAGCCCCCCAGGTGGTCGAGCGGGTCGAAGACGCCGTTCACCACGCGGCCGAAGCGCGTCACGGTGGTGGCGCTGGCGCCGCCGACGCCGCCGGCCGAATGGCAGCCCGCGCAGGAGTTGCCGTTGAAGATCGGGCCGAGGCCGCCCTCGACCGTTTCGATGGCCTCGAACTCGTCACGGCCGGCGGTGTACAGGGCCAGTTGCTCGGCGCTCAGGCCGACCAGCGCGTCGCCCAGCTGGCCGGGATGCGGCTGGTGCAGGGCTGGGCGGAGCTTGTGGCGCGGCACGAAGGGTGCACCGACCTGGGCGAGGGTGCTGCCTGCAAGCAGCACAGCGGCAAGGGCGGCGCTGCCGACGGCACTGACGGCGAGCTTGGATCTGATGTTCATCGAAACGGACTCCGGGCTGAGGGGCTGGACCCATGCTAGGTTTCGTCCGCCCGCCGACGAATGACAACTTCGTCATCCCTGCAACCGGGTGTGTGACCGATCTGTCATTTCCGCCGGGCGCCGAACGCTTAGCCTTTCGGCCAGCGCGGGGTCCTCCGCGCGGTCATGCCATTGCGTTTATCCAGGAGTCGATCGATGAACCTTCCCCGTCCCGCGCGCGGGCCCCTGAACCCGGCTGCCGCCCTGGCCGCCGCCTGCGCCGCGCTGGCCCTGCAGGCCTGTGGCGGCGGTGGCAGCAGCGACAGCAGCATCACCGCCACCCCACCGACCGTCGACGGCACCGCCAGCGGCCTGACTGCCGGCGTGCTTTGCAGCCTGAGCAGCAGCGTGATGAACAGCAGCCCGTCGGTGAACGCCACCAGCAGCGCCAGCTGGTCGTGCAGCGGCAGCTCGCGCCTGCTCAGCGCCAACGGGCTGCCCGACCACGCGGTGGGCACCTTCCCCAACGCCAACAACCCCAATGCGATCACCGCGCAGAAGGTCAGCGCCACCTTGACGCTGGCGCCGAGCAACACCGGCGTCGCGACCCAGCTCGGCGGGCCCATCGGCGTGACCGGCTACGTGCTGAACGGCGTCAAGATCGACCCCGGCACCGGCGGTTCCTGCGACAACAGCGGCAGCAGCTGCACCCAGCTCGGCAATGCCGGCCCCTGGAGCATGGAAGCGCTGGGGCAGACCTCGTTCAACTTCGGCGTCGACAGCAACAACGCCCACGTCCAGCCGACCGGCGTCTACCACTACCACGGCATGCCCGAGGGCTACATCGCCAAGCTGGGCAAGGGCACCGCGATGACGCTGATCGGCTGGGCCGGCGACGGTTTCCCGATCTACGCCCGCTACGGCTACGTCAACGCCAGCGACGCCAGTTCCGGCACCCGCGCGATGAAGGGCAGCTGGCGCCTCAAGGCTGCGCCCGACGCCAACCGGCCGGCCACCAGCCTGTACGCGATGGGCACCTTCCGCCAGGACTACGAATACGTCGCCGGGCTGGGCGACCTCGACGAATGCAACGGCCGCAGCGGCGTGACGCCCGAATTCCCGGCCGGCATCTACCACTACTACGCCACCGACACCTACCCCTACCTGCAGCGCTGCGTGAAGGGTAAGTTGTCGTGAAGAGCGGGCCCCGGGCCCTGCTGGCGGGCCTGGCCCCGTTCGGCTTGCTGGCCCTCGCCGGCACGGCCCACGCCCACCTGATGGTGGCGCAGCACGGCACCCTGAATTTCGTCGGCAGCGGGGCCTTCCTGGTGCTGTCGCTGCCGGTGTCGGCTTTCGACGGTGTCGACGACGATGGCGATGGCCGCCTGAGCTTCGCCGAGCTGAAGGCCCACCGCGCCGCCATCGAGGCCACCGTGGTCAACCGCGTGCGCCTGGCCGACGGCCACGGCCTGCTGCCGCTGCAGGGCGTGATGCTCAGCCTGGCGCCACCCGACGACGCGCCCGCCGCGCCGGCCGCACAGCTGGTGGTGCTGGGCCGCTACGCGCTGCCTGGCGATGCGGCCGGCCTGTCGGCGCTGCAGTGGTCGATGCCGCTGTTCGGCCGCCACGCCGACGAGCAGCGCCTGGTGCTGACCGTGACGCGCGGCGCCGAGCAGCAGGAACTGCTGCTGCAGCCCGGCCAGGCGGCCGCGCGGCTGTTGCCGGCGCGGGGCTGGGACTTCGCGGCCGCGGCCCAGGCGGTCCAGGCCTGGCGGGCCCGTCTTTCAGCCGCCTTCCGGTAGCCACAGGCGCAGGCGGACCTCGTCGGCGGGGCTGGCCTGCAGCGTCAGGTCGCCGCCGTGCGCGCGGGCGATCTCGCGCGACAGGCTCAGCCCCAGGCCGTGGCCGTCGACTGCCCGGTTGTGCGCGCCATCACCGCGGTGGAAGCGGTCGAAGAAGCGCTTGCGCTGGGCGGCGCCCAGCGGCGCGCTGGCGTTCGCGAAGACCACCTCGACACCGCCGGGCTGGCGCCGCCCGCCGACAGCGATCCAGCCGCCGGGCCGGCCGTAGCGCAGCGCATTGCTGAGCAGGTTGTTGAACAGCTGGCGCAGCAGCAGCGCGTCGCCGGTTGCATGCAGGCCAGGCTCGACGCGGCTGCTGACGGTCTGGTCGGTGACCAGCATCTGCGCGTCGGCGACCAGGGTGTCGAGCAGTTCGGCCAGGTCGACGCGGACGCGGTGGAGCGCCAGTCGGCCGGCGTCGGCCTGCGACAGCAGCAGCAGCTTGCGGGTGATGGCAGCCAGCCGGCCGACCTCATCGAGCATCTCGCTCAGCCCGGCCTGGGTGGCCGCATCGTTGGCGCCGTGCAGCGCCTGCTCCAGGCGGCCCTGCAGGATGGTCAAGGGCGTCTTCAGTTCGTGCGCCGCATCGGCGGAAAAGCGGTTGGCCTGCTGGAAGCTGGCGTCCAGCCGGTCCAGCATGGTGTTGTAGGCGGCGATCAGCTCCTGGAACTCGCGGTCTTCGCCGGCGCTGGCCAGCCGCTGGTCCAGCGCCTGCCGCGTCACGCCCTGCATGGCCGTGCGCAGGCGGTTCACCGGGCGCATCGTCAGCGCCGCCAGCAGTCCCGCGCCGAGCGCCGTCAGCGCCAGCGCCAGCGGCACCAGCAGTTGCAAGGCGCGTTGCAGGTCGGCCTGCATCTCGGCCTTCAGCGGCGTCAGGCTGTGGGCCAGCAGGGCGCGGCCGCGCGGCGTCGTGAAGCGTGCCGCGCGGCCGTCGCCGCCCTGCAGCGGCGTGGCCGCCAATTCGCAGCTGCCGCGTGGCGGCGGCGGGCCGTCGCGGCGCGGTGGCGGCCCTGCGGGGCCTTCGGGTGGGGCGCCGGCTTCGCGGCCGGGCGGTCCGCGGTCGAATCCGGGCGGGCCTTCGCCGGCGGCCGGCGGTGGCGGCGCACTGAAGCGCGGCGCCGGCTTCCAGGCCAGCGCGCTGGTGTCCAGGTCTTCGGCGTCGGCCGACAGCAGCGGCGGCCGGTCGCCGCCGGGCTCGAGGCGCAGCACCAGCACGTCGGTCGCGCCCAGGCGCAGCCGCAGCCGCAGGTCGGCCTCCAGCCGCGGTCGGTCCAGTCCCATCTGGGGCTGCGTGGCGACGCGCCGCGCTTCCATGCACAGCCGGTCTTCCAGCCTGTCCACCTCGTTGCGCAGCAGGCCTTGCCAGCCCAGCACCAGCACCACGGTCAGCACCACCGCGACGACCAGGGTGGCCAGGCCGAACAGCCGCGTGCGGAAGGAAATCACCATGCGCGACGCGCTGCCTCAATCGGCGCGGAAGCGGTAGCCCGCGCCGCGCACCGATTCGATGGGCGATTCCAGCCGCGCTGCCGCCGCGCCGCCGCCGCCGGCCAGCGCCGCCAGCTTGGCGCGCAGGCGCTTGACGCAGACATCGACGACGTTGGTGCTGGGGTCGAAGTCATAGCCCCAGACATGTTCCAGGATCTGGCTGCGCGTGCTGACCTGGCCCGGCGCGCGCATCAGCAGTGCCAGCAGCGCGTGTTCGCGCGTGGTCAGCTCGACGCTGTCGCCGGCCCAGCCGACCTGGCGCGTCAGGCGGTCCAGCGTGTAGCCGCCGGCCTGCAGGCGGCTCAGCCGCTCGCCGTCGAGCCGGCGGCGCAGCGCCTGCAGCCGCGCGTGCAGTTCTTCGACGAAGAAGGGTTTGGCCATGTAGTCGTCGGCACCGCGGTTCAGGCCGTCGATGCGGTCGCCGAGCTCGTTGCGCGCCGTCAACAGGATCACCGGCGTGTGCACGCCGGCGCTGCGCAGCCCGCTCAGCACCGACAGGCCGTCGCGCCCCGGCAGCATCAGATCGAGCACGATGGCGTCGAAGTGGCCGGTGCGCGCAGCGTCGAAGCCCGTGTTGCCGTCGCTGCAGTGGGTGACCAGCACGCCGCGCGCGGCCAGGCCGCTGCAGACGAAGTCGGCGATCTTCTGTTCGTCTTCGACGAGCAGCACCTTCATCGCGCGGGTCGCCGGGCCTTTTGCATCGGTGGATTACACACCCCGTGCCGCAGGCCGCGCATGACATTGCTGTCATGCGCCATCGGTCGGCCGGCAGGTCGGGGCGGCGGCCTCAGCCGTCGAGGAAGTCGCCCTTGTAGAAGCACCAGGCGGTGCCGTCGTGCAGGTAGAAGTGGCCGTCGGCGCAGTCGTCCTTGCCGGGGAAGAACTCGCGGTAGGCTTTGGGTACCAGGCGCGCCAGCTGGGCGTCGCTGAGCAGTTCGAATTCCTCGGGCGTGATGGCCTGGCCCACCTTCAGGCGGCGGCGTTCTTCGCGTTCATGCATCGTCTTGTTCCTGGCACTCAGCCCAGCGGCCACAGCGCGCGGGGCAGCAGGTCTTGATGGGCGGCGGTGTATTCGGCGACGGGCCCGCCACGCTGGCCGCCGGCGGCCAGGCCTTCCGGGCTGCCGAAGTAGACCCAGGGCTGCAGCACCTCGGCCTGCTCGTCGTCGCGGGCGCGCACGGCGATGCGCTGCCGCTGGTACCAGCCGGCCTCGGCGATCTGCTCCAGCTCGTCCATCGCGGCCAGGCCGGCGTCGTCGACGGTGTAGAGCTGGCCGATGACGCAGTGGCCTGCGCCGGCTGCGGGTTCGGCCTGCAGCAGCCAGGGCAGCCAGAACTCGCCGACGATCAGCAGCGCGTACGGCCGCAGGGTGACGAACTCACCGGGCATCCGCAGGCCGTGGTTGACGTGGAAGTTGCGGAAGCCTTGCTTCAGCGTGCCGTAGACGAAGACGCGGTGTTCGGCCACGGCTCAGGCTCCGGCGGCCGCATAGGTGCGCTGCTTGAAATCGAAGGCAAACGGGTTCCAGAAGCCCATGTGGCGCTGGGCCATCAGCAGGCCGCTCAGGCCGGTGCGCGGCGAGATCCACCAGTGCGTGCCGGCCAGGCCGCCCCACTGGAATTCGCCGGCCGAGCCGGCCGGGTCGAGGTGGGTCGGCTGCAGCGTGACGCAGCCGCCCAGGCCGAAACCGCGGCCGTGGATTTCACCGGTGGTCGCGAAGCCGATGTGCTGGCCCGCCGGCAGGTGGTTGCGCATCATCAGCGTGATGGTCTCGGGCTTCAGGATGGTCGGCGCGCCCGACCCGTCGGCGATCAGGCCGCGCACCAGCCTGACCATGTCGCCCAGGCTGGTCACGAGGCCGCCGCCGGCCGAAACCCGGGGCAGCGGTTTGAGGTTGGCGTCCGGGTGCGGAAACCCGACCAGCTTCTTCAGGCCGGGCTCGTTCGGGTCCTGCGGGTTGGCGCCGCCGTAATAGGCCACCAGCCGGTGCTGCTGGGCTTCGGGGATGACGAAGCCGGTGTCGGCCATGCCCAGCGGCTCGAAGATGCGGGTGCGGAAAAAATCCTGCAGCGTCTGGCCGCTGAGCACGGCAACCAGGTGGCCCAGCACGTCGGTGGCCACCGAGTAGTCCCAGCCGGTGCCGGGCTGGAACTTCAAGGGCAGCTCGGTCAGCAGGTCGACCATCTGCGCCGTGCTGCGCAGGTTGCTGATCATCTGGCGCTCGTTGTAGGCCTTGAACAGCAACGTGCCCGGGTCGAGCAGGCCGTAGCTCAGGCCCGCGCTGTGCGTGAACAGCTGGCGGATGGTGATCGGCGTGGCCAGCGGCTCGGTGTCGTCGATGGCGGTGGCACCGGGTTTGAGCACGCGCAGGGCCGCCAGTTGCGGCACGAAGCGCGCGGCCGGCTCGTCGAGGTCGAAGCGGCCTTCCTCCCACAGCAGCAGCGCGGCGATGCTGGTCACCAGCTTGGTGTTGGACATCGCGCGGAACAGGTGGTCGGTGCGCAGCGGCACCTGGCCTTCGATGTCGGCCCAGCCGGCGCAGCCCACGTCGATGAGATCGCGGCCGTGCAGCACGGCGTGCGAGATGCCGGGCAGGATCTTGCGGTCGACATAGCCGCGCAGCGCGGCGTGCACGCCGCTGAAGTCGTGGTCGCTGCGGGTCGGTGTCAGCTCGGTCATGGTCGCGATCAGACCTTGGCCGCGGCGGGCGGCTGCGCCATCGCCTTCTTGTAGATCGACTGCCGCGGCTTGGCCATCAGGCGGCGCAGCATCGGCTCGAAGTGGCTGATCGGCAGGGTCTCGGCCTGCAGGTCGAAGGCCGGGTTGTCGTACAGCTCGATGAATTCCTCGGCCCGCTGGTAGTGCGGGTGGCCCTTGAACTGGTCGCGCAGGTTGCGGTCCAGGCCGATGTGGTGGAAGAAGTTGTAGCCCTGGAAGATGCCGTGGTGCTGGACCATCCACAGGTTCTCTTCGCTCACGAACGGTTTCAGGATGGCCGCCGCGATGTCCGGGTGGTTGTAGCTGCCCAGGGTGTCGCCGATGTCGTGCAGCAGCGCGCAGACCACGTATTCCTCGTCGCGGCCGTCCTTCAGCGCCAGCGTGGCGGTCTGCAGGCAGTGGCTGTAGCGGTCGATCGGGAAACCGCCGTGGTCGCCGTCCAGCAGCTTCAAATGCGCCAGCACGCGGTCAGGCAGCGTGGCGGCCATCTTCATGGCTTCGGGGACGATGGCGGCCCAGTCTTGCTGGGTGCTGGCTTCCATGCGGGTGAAGGTGGCTCGGGCGTTCATGGTGTCTCCTGGGTTGAGCCGCGCGATGCGGTGCCGCGCGGTCTGGGCAAGGTGCTGGGCGCTGGGTCTAATTGACGGCCGTTCCGCCCATCCGCGCCGAATCGAGTTCGCGGCGCTGTTCTTCGCCGCGCCCTTTCAGGTCTGCGGCCCGATCGCAGCGCAGTCGCACGAAGGTCGACGCGGTGGGGGTCTCGTAAGCACAGACGATGTCGGCCGGTGGCGCACCCGGGCCGGCATGCTGGCCTGGCCGGGGCGGCTCGTAGCTGCCGCAGCCAGCCAACAGGGCGAGCATGATGCTGGCGGCCGGGCCGATGACGCGGATGGTGTGGCGGTGGCGAAGGACGGACATCAAGGGCTCCACGGCAAGAAAGCGGTGGGCGGCAGCATAGCCTGCGGCAGCAGTGTGCACGGCGCGTTCAGTGCCCGCGCCGCGGCAGGCCGGCGGCTGCCTCGCAGAGGTCCCAGAACAGCCCGGCCATCAGCGTCAGCCCTTCTCGCATCACCGACGCCAGCACATGCTCGTCGGGCGCGTGCTGGCTGCAGGCGGCGTAGCTGTGCGGCACCCAGACCGTCGGCAGGCCGAGAATGTCGGCGAAGACGTCGTTGGGCAGGCTGCCGCCGAGGTTGGGCAGCAGCACCGGCACCTTGCCCGTGCTGCGCTCGATGGAGTCCAGCGTGAAGCGCACCCAGGCGTTGTCAGGGTCCAGCCGCGTCGCGGCCATCACCACCGGCTCGGTGACCTCGATGCCGGCAAAGCCGTGTTCGGCCAGGTGGGCGCGCACGGCGCCGGCGATGTCGCCGACCGCGGTGCCGACCACGTGCCGCAGGTGCAGCGTGGCCTTGGCGGTGTGCGGGATGGCGTTGACCGGGAAGTCGGGGTTGCCGGTCTTGAAGGCCAGCACTTCCAGCGTGTTCCAGGCAATGACGCGCTCGGCCGGGCTGAGGCCGGGTTCGCCCCAGCTGGCATCGACCGCCGGGTCGCCCGGGTCGCCGCCGAACTGCAGGCCGGCCAGCGCGGCTTTCACGTTGGCCGGTATCGGCGGCGGGCGCAGCGCCCGGACGAGGATCCTGCCGTTGCCGTCGACCATCGAGGCGATGGCATTCAGCAGCACCGTGCCCGGGTTGCGCAGCAGGCCGCCCCAGTTGCCGCTGTGGTGGCCGCCCTCGCGCAGGGTCAGCCTCAGGTCGAAGTTGGCCACGCCGCGCGAACCCAGGAAGACCGTCGGGCTGTCGCGCCGCAGGCGTGGGCCGTCGCTGGCGATCAGCACGTCGGCAGCCAGTTCGGCCGCGTGCGCGGCGCAGAAGGCCGCCAGGCCGGGCGAGCCGGTTTCCTCGCCGGTCTCGATCAGCACCTTGACGTTGAAGCCGAGCCGCGCTGCACCGCTGCGGCCGCGCGCCGCCAGCACCTGCGCCAGCGCGGCGAAGTTGATGCTGTGCTGGCCCTTGTTGTCGGCGGTGCCGCGGCCGTACCAGCGTTCGCCATCGCCTTCACCGCGCACGGCCACGGCCCATGGGCCTTCGCCCTGGGTCCAGCTGCTGTCCTGGCCGCGGATCACGTCGCCGTGGCCGTAGACCAGCACCGTCGGCAGGCTGTCGCCTTCGTGCCGCGTGGCGATCAGCAAGGGTCCGTAAGCCGCTTCGGGATTGGCGTGGATCTGGCTGTCGAAGCCCATGGTCGCCAGCGAGGGGGCGATCTCGTCCGCCAGGTAGGCCTGCAGCGCCGGGCCCGAGGACGGGTCCTGGCTTTCGGTCCGGATGGCGACGCGGCGGCGCAGGTCGCGCAGGAAATCGCCGCTGTCGAAGTGGGCCTGCGCGCCAGCCAGCGCGTTGGCACGGCCGTCCATGCCGTTCAGACCTTGGCGATCAGCGTGAAGTGCTCGACCACCGGCGGGGCCGCGAAGAAGGGTCCGACGATGGCGCGCCATTCGCTGAACAGCGGCCCCTGGCGGAAGCCCACGGTGTGGTCCTCCAGCGTCTCCCAGAAGATCTGCAGCACGTAGCGTTCGGGGCTTTCGATGCCGGCGTTGACCTGGGCGCCCTGGAAGCCCTTGGCCTGGCTGGCCACGGTGGCCAGCCCGTGCTGGATGGCGGCTTCGAAGGCGGCGTTCTGCCCGGGGGCGATGCGGATGTCGGCGATTTCGAGGATCACGGAAGCGGCTCCGGTTTGGGCGGGTCGCGCAGTGTCCCACGCACAGCGCGGCCCGGCCGGTAGATGGGGCCATCGGCGATCCGGCCGGGCGTCGCTGCGCTGGTCTGGCGGCTCCGATTGCGCCATCATCAGCGCTCCGCAAAAGGGGTTTCGGTTCATGCTGAAGAACATTGCTCTGGGCTTGCTCGTGCTGATCGCAGCGCTGCTGCTGTTGGCCACCACACGGCCCGACAGCTTCAGCGTCGAACGGCGCATCGTGGTCCAGGCGCCGCCCGAAAAGATCCAGCCGCTGCTCGCCGACTTCCACCGCTGGGCCGAGTGGTCGCCCTGGGAAAAGCTCGACCCCGCGATGCGCCGCACGTTCGGCGGCCCGAGCGCCGGTGTGGGTGCGACCTACGGCTGGAAGGGCAACAAGGACGTCGGCAGCGGGGCCATGGAAGTCAAGGCCCTGGCCCCCGACAAGGTCAGCATCCAGCTCGACTTCATCGAGCCCTTCGAAGGCCACAACACCTGCGACTTCCTGCTCGCGCCGCAGGCCGGCGGCACCGAAGTGCGCTGGGTGATGTTCGGTCCTTCGCCCTACATCAGCAAGCTGATGGGCGTCTTCGTCAGCATGGACTCGATGATCGGCAAGGACTTCGACAAGGGTCTGGCGCAGTTGAAAGCGGCGGCCGAGCAGTAGGGGCAGCGCCCCGCCGCGGTCTTCAGTCCGCAGCCGACAAGCGCAGCACGACCTCCATCGCCAGGCATTCGGGCCCGGATACCCCCAGCAGCGTGCAAGCCGCCGGATCGTTGACCGTCACGTAGCGCCCCACCAGCGCCTCGCGCACGCCGAACACGGCGTCGCGGTCGAGGTAGGGGTCTTCGACGTCGAAGAGCTCGGTCACCAACGTGCGGTGGCCGGGTGCGCTGACGATCAGGTGGAAGTGCGCCGGCCGCCAGCCGCTCAGGCCGGCGGGCTGCACCAGCTCGTGCCAGACCGGGCCGTCCAGCGGAATCTGGTACGGCACGGGGCGGATGGTCGCGATGGCGAATGCGCCGTCGTTGTCCATGTGCAGCTGGCAGCGCAGGTTGTTGGCCGGCTGCTGCGGGTCTTGCTGCCAGTACAGGCCGTCGGCGGCGTTTTGCCAGAAGTCCAGCCTGGCCTGCGGCAACGGCCGGCCGTCCTGGTCGACCACGCGGCCGCGCAGCAGCACGCGGCGCCCGGCGTTGTCGCCGATCAGCTGCGCCGGGTTGTCCAGCCATGGCGAACCGCCGGCGTGGAAAGGGCCCAGGTTGCTGCCGGGCGTGACCGCCGCGTCGGCCGGGTCGGAGGCCAGCATGTCGATGAGGCTGGAAAAACCGCTGACGTCGGACAGCAGCGAGAACTCGCTGCGCGTGTCGCTGCTGATGTCGCCCACGCGGTGCAGAAAGGCCAGCCCGGCGCGCCATTCGGCGTGCGTCAGCTGGACCTGCTTCGCGTAGCCGTGCAGGGCCTGCAGCAGGCCTTGGACCAGCAGGCGCTGGCGCGCGTCGGGCAGGCCGGCGAAGCTGCTGACCGCCGCTGCGGTGATGGTGTTCAGGTCGACGTTGCGCATGTCCGGGCTGACTCCTCTGAGGCCTTCGGTCTCACTCGATCTTGACGCCGATATCTTTCACCAGCTTGCCCCATTTCAGCACCTCGCTGTCGATGTAGCGGTGGGTGGTCGCGCGGTCGCCGCGCTGGGCCTCCAGCGACAGCGCGTCGAAGCGGTCGAGCACGGCCTTGGCCGACAGCGCCTTGTTGATCGCCGCGTTCAGCTGGTCCAGCACCGCCGGCGGCGTGCGGGCCGGCGCGAGGATGGCGAACCAGGTGTTGGCCTCGAATCCCGGGTAGCCGAGCTCGGCCACGGTGGGCACTTCGGGCAGCTGCGGGCTGCGCCTGAGCGACATCACGGCGATCGGCCGCACCTTGCCGCTCTTCACGAAAGGCACGGCCGGCGGCATCGAGGTGCTGGCCACGGGCACCTGCCCGCTGACCACCGCGTTGGTGGCGGCTGCGGGCTGGAAGGGCACGTGGGTGATGTCGACCTTGGCCAGCGAGCGGAACAGCCATTCGGCGCCCAGGTGGGTGGTGGTGCCGTTGCCGGAGGACGCGTAGCTGAGCTGGCCGTTCTTCGCCAGTGCCAGCAGCTCGGCCAGGTTGGCGGCCTTCACGTCGGGGTGGACGTAGATCAGGTTGGGTGTGACGGCGGCCATGGCCACGGCCTGCAGGTCCTTGCTGGCGTCATAGCCGGCGTTGGCGAACAGCGAGGGGTTGACCGCGTAGGCCACGCTGTGGACCAGCAGCGTGTAGCCGTCGGCCGGCGCGTTCATCACCTGCTGGGTGGCGATGTTGCCGCCGGCGCCGGGCTTGTTCTCGACGACCACGGTCACGCCCAGCGTGGTCTGCAGCTGGTCCGCGACGAGGCGCGCGACGATGTCGGTCGAGCTGCCTGCCGCGAAGGCGACGATCAGCTTGACCGGCTTGTCGGGGTAGGCCGCGCGGGCCGGCACGCCCGCCAGGCCGATGGCGGCGACCAGGGCGAAGAGCACCTGCTTGATGGCCGTCCCCATCATTCCACCTTGATGCCGGCGGACTTGACCAGCCGCGCGGCGGCGGCGGTCTCGTCGTCGAGGAATTTCTCGAAGGCCGCCTGGGCCATCACAGAGGGCGCGGCGCCCAGCTTCTCGAGCCTGTCCTTGACCTCGGGCAGGGCCATCACCTTGAGCGTTTCGGTGTGGATGCGGTCGACGATGGACTTGGGCGTCTTCGCGGTGACGAAGAGGCCGACCCAGAAGGTGTAGGCCGCGTCCTTCAGGCCGGCGGTCTCGGTGATCGAAGGCACGCCCGGCAGCACCGGCGAGCGCGCCGTGGTGCCGACGGCCAGCGCCTGCAGCTTGCCGTCCTTGATCAGCGGCAGCGCGCTGACCAGCGGTGCGAAGAACCAGTCGATGCGCCCGGCGATGGTTTCGGTCAGCGCCTCGGGGGTGCCGCGAAAAGGCACGTGCTGCGCGCTGATGCCGGCGGCCACGCGGAACTGTTCGGCGTTCATGTGGGTGGCGCTGCCGTTACCGGCCGAGGCGTAGTTGAAGCTGCCGGGCTTGGCCTTGACGTGGGCCACCAGGTCGGCGACGTCCTTGTAGCCCTTGGCCGGGCTGACCACCAGCACATTGGGCAGCGTGGCCAGCGGCGTGATGCCGTCGAAGTCCTTCAGCGTGTCGTAGGGCAACTTGGGGTAGAGCGAGGGGTTG
This sequence comes from Betaproteobacteria bacterium, assembly GCA_947453725.1. Lineage (GTDB taxonomy): Bacteria > Pseudomonadota > Gammaproteobacteria > Burkholderiales > Burkholderiaceae_C > Rubrivivax. The sequence goes on from CANGHH010000010.1 coordinate 130,614, forward strand.
ACCACGTGGCCGGAACTGTGGATCAGCAGCGTGTAGCCGTCATTCGGCGCCTTGGCCACCTGCGCCGCGCCCAGCGTGCCGCCAGCGCCGGGCTTGTTGTCGACGACGACCTGTGCGCCGAGCAGCGGGCCCAGCTTCTCGGCCAGCGTGCGGGCCACGATGTCGGTGCCACTGCCGGCGGTGAAGGGCACCACCAGCTTGATCGGGCCGGCCTTGGGCCAGTCGGCGGTCTGCGCGTGCAGGCGGCCGGACGTCAGGCCCAGGCCCAGGGCGCTGGCGCTGGCGGCGAGCAGGGTGCGGCGGGGAATCGTCATGCAGGGTCTCCGGAGTCTTGTTGTGGCTGGCCGCTTACTTGGCGGCCGGTGGATCGAAAGGCATCGCCAGCAGCACCTTGGCGACGCGGTCGGTGTGGTTCACCAGTTGCCGCTTTTCACCCGGCGCATAGCGGCAGGAATCGAGCGCCCGCAGCACCGTGCGCTGCTCCGGCCGCCCCGGCAGTTCGCCGACCAGCGTCAGTTCGCCCTCGATGACGAGGTAGTGCTTTTCGATCGGCGACGGGTCCAGGCCGGTGTGGCCGCCGGGCGCGATCACGCTCAGGCCCAGCCACAGTTGTTCGGCGGGTCCGGCCTCGCGGCCCTGCAGGCGCAGGCAGGTCATGTCGAAGTGATTCGGCGCCTGGTATTCGGGCGCTTCGCTGATGCGGGTGACGTGCATGGCGGCTTCCTCGGCTTCGGGTTCAGGGTCGCAGCACGGTGCGGTCGCTGGCGCCGCCCAGCACGCTGCGGTAGGCCGCCAGCGCGTCGGGCAGCGCGTGGACGGCGCTGGCCTTGACGGGGAAGGGCTGCAGCGTGCCGGCGTCGAAGCCGGCGCGCATCGCGTCCAGCCGCTCGGCGGCGGCCATGCAGTCCAGCGCCAGGCTGTCGATGCCGACAAAGCTGTGCATGCCGCGGTAGAAGGTGAAGATGTCGAAGGGCACCGGGCGCTCGACGGTGGCGATGAAGATCTGTGTCGCACCCTTGGCCATCGCCGCGTTGGCGGCCGCGAAATAGGGGCTGCCGACGGTGTTGTAGACGAGGTCCGCGCCGCGCCCGCCGCTGAGCTCGCGGATGCGCGCGGCGACGTCTTCGCTGCGCGCGTCGATCACGTCCACAGTCCCTGCCGCAAAGCTGCCGTATGGGCCGCCCTGCCGCTGCACCGCGATGACCTGCGCGCCAGCCTGCGCCGCCAGTTGCACCGCCGCCTGCCCGACCTTGCCGTTGGCGCCCATCACCGCCACCACCTGCCCGCGCTGCGGCTGGCCGCTGCGGCGGAAGCCTTCGAAGGCGGTGACGAAAGGCACGCCGACGCTGCCGGCTTCGTCGAAGCCCAGCCGCGCCGGCTTTTCGCGCAAGGCGGCCACCGGCAGCAGCAGCCAGGCCGCGTGGCTGCCGTCGCGCGTGATGCCCAGGTCGCCGCCCGAACCCCAGACCGCCTTGCCGATCCATTCGGTCGGGCCGCTGACGACGGTGCCCGCGAAATCGCGGCCCGGGCTGCGCGGCCACACCGCCTGCGGCATCAGGCCGAGCGCGGCCTTGACGTCGCTGGGGTTGACGCCCGCGGCGGCCACCCGCACCAGCGCCTGGCCGGGGCCGGGCACGGGTGGCGCCAGGTCTTCGATGGTGGGCGCCAGCGCATCGATGTGGGCGGCCTTGGCGTGCACGCGCACGGCATGGCCTGTTGGGTGGTCCAGGCTCATCGCATCAACCTTTCTGCGGCAGACCGAGCAGGGCCCGCGCTTCGCGCGGATTGGCCAGCTCGCCGCCCAGGTCGTGCACGATGCGCCGCGCCTTGCTGACCAGCTCGGCATTGCTCTGCGCCAGCACGCCCTTTTCCAGGTAGATGTTGTCTTCCATGCCGACCCGGATGTGGCCGCCGGCCAGCCAGGCCATGGCCACCGCCGGGAATTCATGGCGGCCGATGCCGAAGGCCGACCAGATCGCGCCGGCCGGCAGCAGGCTGCGCGCATAGAGCAGCGTCTCGGGCGTGAAGCCGAAGCCGTACTTGACGCCGGTGACGAAGGTCCACATGCCGGGGCCCTGCAGCGTGCCGTCCTGGATCAGGTCCAGCGCCAGGTGCATGTCGCCGCTGTCGAAGATCTCCAGCTCGGGCTTGACGCCCGCTTCGCGCATCGCGCTGGCCATGATGCGCACATTGCGCGGCGTGTTGATGACCACGTCGGGCCCCGAGTTCATCGTGTTCAGGTCCAGCGAACAGATGTCGGGCCTCAGCGCCTGGATGTGCCGGATGCGTTCCAGCGGCGGCAGCAGCGTGCTGCCCGGCGCGGCGACGCGCGGGTCGTCCACGCTGGGCACGAAGCGCCCGCCGGGGCCGGTGGTCAGGTTGATGATCAGCTCGGCGTCGGCCTTGCGGATGCGGTCGACCACGTCGCGGTAGAGCTCGACCGCCATCGACGGCTTGCCGGTTTCGGGGTCGCGCACGTGGATGTGCACCGCGGCGGCGCCGGCAGCGGCAGCGGCCAGGCAGTCGTTCGCGATCTGTTCCGGCGTGACCGGCAGGTGCGGCGTCTGCGCCGGTTGCGTGATGTTGCCGGTGACGGCACAGGTGAGCAGGGTTTTCGTCATACCAATAGGGGATTCGGATTTCTACAGATGCCGGCCGCCGTCGACGACGATGCGCGTGCCGGTGGCGTAGCGCAGCGTGGTCGCGCAGGCCTGCACGGCGGCGGCGACGTCGTCCACGGTGCCGACGCGGCGCAGCGGCATGGTCGCTGCGGCCTTGGCGTTGAAGTCGGCGCCACGGCCGGGCACGAAGCTGGAATCGACGACGCCCGGCGACACCGAGATCACGCGAACCGTGGGCGCCAGCGCGCGGGCCAGCGCGTCGCCGACCACGTCGATACCGGCCTTGGCCGCCGAATAGGCCAGGTTGCTGCCGCTGCCCGTGAAGCCGGCGATCGACGAGATGTTGACGACCAGTCCGTCGCCCGATGCCTTGAGCAGCGGCGCGAAGGCGCGGATGGTGGCGAAGACGCCGCGGAAGTTGACGCGCAGGATGTCGTCGATCAGTTCGTCGGTGAGCCCTTCCAGGTCGCCGGCCGGCACGGCCTTGGTGTGGCCGGCGCTGTTGACCAGGATGTGCGCGACGCCGCCGCATTGCGCGGCGACGGCGGCGGCCGCGGCTTGCAGGCTGGCGCTGTCGGTGATGTCGGCGCGCAGGCCGAAGTGGGCGCCGCCGGCCACCGCCGGCAGCGTGGCCAGGGCGGCCAGGGTGGCGTCGGGCGTGCCGCTGCGGTGGACCAGCACGCAGCGCGCGCCGAGTCGGGCCAGGCGCAGCGCGGTGGCCAGGCCGATGGCGCCGGTGCCGCCGGTGATCACGGCGACGCGGCCGTCCAGGCGGTCGGTTGGGGCGAAGTCTGAAAGGCTCATGGGTGTACCGGGTTCAAGGAATGGGGGGGTGCGGAAACACCGGTTCGCCGGGCAGCAGGTGGAAGTCGTGCGTCAGCAGCGCCAGTTCCTGCCCGTCGCGCTGCACGCGCTCGAAGTGGCCGACCAGTGGTGCGGTGACGCCGAACACCGGGTCGCTGTGCAGGGTCTCGGCGTCGTCGGCAAAAACCTGGGTGATCAGCACGCGGTGGCCGGGCGCGGAGACCATGAAGTGCAGGTGGGCCGGCCGGTAGGGATGGCGCAACTGGGCTTGCAGCAGTTCACCGCAAGGCCCGTCGGTGGGCACCGGATAGCCCGCCGGGTGGACTGAGCGCAGGCGGTAGCGGCCCTGCGCATCGGTGGTGAAGCAGCCGCGCAGGTTCATGTCGGGCTGGCTCTCGTCCTGGTTCTCGTACAGGCCCACTGGCGAGGCCTGCCAGACATCGACCAGCGCGCCGGCCAGCGGCTGGCCGGCGGCGTCGTACACGGTGCCGTTGACGTCCAGCGGCGTGCCCGCCGTGTCGCCGCGGGCGATGTTGTCGCCGGCCGCACAGCGCGGCGCGTGCTGGCGCCAGAAGGGGCCCAGCAGCGCGGCGTGCGATTCGCTGGTGCCGATCTGGTTCGGGCTCGGCGGGTTGTTCAGCATGGCCACCAGCGTGGAAACGCCCAGCAGGTCGCTGGCCAGGATGACCTCGTTCTTGGTCTCGCCGGTGGCCTGGCCGATGCCCACCAGAAAGGCCACCGCACGCTCGAATTCGGCTTCGGTGACGCGGGTTTCCAGCACGAACTGGTGCAGGTGGGTGGTCAGCGCGGCCATCAGCTGGCGCAGCCGCGCGTCGGGCGTGCGGCTCATCGCCTGCAGCACCAGCGGCAGCAGCGATTCGGGGGTCGTGGGCAGCAGCGTGCTTGTCATGGGTTCGGTTTCACGTTCGTCGCAAGCGGCTTGCAACCGGTTGCAGCCAATATAGGATTGGCGCTGACTGGCGTCAATCGGGGCCAGCCACAGGGCCCCTGAAGCGTCTGCGAGCGCTTGCACTAGCATGCCGCCATGGCGCGCAGCAAAGGGGTTTCGGTCGGGCCCACCATCGACGACATCGCGCGCCACCTGGGCGTGCACAAGAGCACCGTTTCGCGCGCCATGGACCCGGCGCGCCGCCACCTCATCGGCAGCGCGTTGCTGCACAAGGTCGAGGCCGCGTCGCGCGAACTCGGCTGGCGGCCGAACCGCGCCGCCGCCGCCCTGTCCACCGGCCGCAGCCGCACCGTGGGCGTGTTGCTGCCCGACATCACCAACCCGGTGTTCCCGCCCATCCTGCGCGGCATCGAGGACGCCCTGGATGCCGAAGGCTACTTCGCGCTGCTGGCCAACACCGCGCGACACGACGGCGGCGTCGCCGCCGCGCAGATGGCCGTCGAACGCATGCAGGCCCAGCGCGTCGAAGGCTTCCTGGTCGCCACCGCGCTGCGCGACGACGCCTGGCTGGACAGCTTGCGGCGCAGCGGCGCGCGCATCGTGCTGGTCAACCGCACCAACGACAGGGTCGACGGCGAAGATCGCGCGCAGTTGCCGGCCGTCATCAGCGACGACGCGCTGGGCATGCGCCTGGCGGTCGACCACCTGGTGGGCTTGAGCCACACCCGCATCGCCCACCTGGCCGGGCCACCGGGCTACAGCACCGGGCAGGCGCGGCGCGTCGGCTTCGAGCAGGCGCTGCAGGCGCACCGCCTGAAGCCGGCCGGCATCGTCGATTGCGCGGCCTATGCCATCGACGCCGGCGACGCCGCCATGGTGCAGTTGCTGGCCGCCAAGCCGCGGGGTCGAGCGCGCGCGGTGGACGGCGCGCCGGCCTTCACCGCCGTCGTGGCCGCCAACGACCTGATCGCGCTGGGTGCGCTGCAGGCCCTGCAGCGCGCGGGGCTGCGCGTGCCGCAGCAGATCTCGCTGATCGGCCACAACGACATGCCGTTGCTGGCCCAGCTGAGCCCGCCGCTGACGAGCGTGCGCATCCAGCACCACGAGATGGGCTACCGCGCAGCGCGGCTGCTGCTGGAAGCGCTGCGCGATGTGCCCGGCACGGCGTCCACCGTCGTGCTGCGGCCCGAACTGGTGGTGCGGGGGTCGACGGCGGCGGCGCCGCGCTGAAGCGCCGGCTGGCGCGCCGGCTCAAACGTCCGGCGCCCGCAATGCCGCTTCCGCTCCGCACAGGTGTTATTCCGCCTGCTGCATGCGCGAGCCGAAGCCCCTCGTCCCAGGGAAGTGGTGCCTCAGGGCGGTGACCCATCAGCTGAAGCGTTCGGCCTTCCAGACCCGGGCCTGCTCGCTCCTCAACGGCTGCGCCAGACGCATCGAGCACCAATGAGCCGATCAGACTGGGCCGGGTCGTGACGGAGTCATCGCGACCTGCTTTGATGCGGGGCTGCAACCAATTCGACCTGTCGGCCGGCACCTCCCTGATCGGAATTGCGGCGCTACGGCACAGCCCGGGAACTTTCGCATGTCCACCAGCCTCATCTTGAACGTCAATGGCCGTTCCTACCCGGTCACTGTCAACAACCCCGACATGCCCTTGCTGTGGGTGCTGCGCGACCTGATCGGTCTGACCGGCACCAAGTACGGTTGCGGCATCGAGATCTGCGGCGCCTGCACGGTGCTGGTCAACGGCCGGCCCGAAAAGTCCTGTGACATGAACGTCTCATCGGCCGCGGGCAAGATGATCACCACGGTTGAGGGACTGTCCGCCGATCGCAGCCACCCGCTCCAAAAGGCCTGGGTCGCCAACCAGGTGCCGCAGTGCGGCTACTGCCAGTCGGGCATGTTGATGGCTGCGGCCGGGGCGCTCAATGCCGGCCAACATGGCGCAGCCATCGCCAGCGAGATGCACAACATCTGCGTCTGCGGCACCTACCAGCGCATCAAACAGGCCGTGGCCGGTCTGTGAAGGGGAAACAACCATGAGCAAGCTCCCCGCGATAGACCGCCGCCAATTCCTCGCCGCCGCCGCTGGTACCGCGTCCGGACTGACCTTGGGGCTGACGCTGCCGGCCGGATCGGCGCAGGCCGCTGGTGCCAGCCAGGCCGTCAACGCCTGGTTGACCATCGGCACCGACGACAGCATCACCTTGACGGTGGGTGCGTCGGACATGGGTCAGGGCGCGTTCGCCGGCCTGGCACAGATCCTGTGTGAAGACCTGCGGGTCGATCCTGCCCAGGTCAAGGTGGTGCAAGGCGCCCCCACGCTGGTCATGCCCGCACCGGTGGGCACGGCAATCAACACCGTGGGCAGCAGCGTCACCCGAGGCAACTACTGGAAGCTTCGCGACGCCAGCGCCGCGGCCTATGCGCTGCTGTTGACAGCGGCGATGAGCGTCAAGGGCGATACCTCGCCCGCCAATTACAGCGCCGCCGGCGCGGCTTTCATCCACACACCGTCGGGCAGCCGCTTGGGTTACGGCCAGTTGGCCACGCTGGCCGCCGCGCTGCCGGTGCCGGCAAACCCGCCGCTGGTGCCCGACAGCCAGTTCAAGGTCATCGGCAAGACGGTGGCGCGACCCGACATCCCGTTCAAGGTCGACGGCAGTGCGGTCTACGGCATCGACGTGCGCCTGCCCGGCATGTTGTATGCGGTGATCAAGCACAGCCCCAGCTTCGGCGGCACGCTGTCGGCCTTGCCCAAGCTGCCGTCTGGTGCGCTGGCGGTGGTGCCGACCCGGGTCGTCGCGGGCGTGGGGCGCGGCACCGAGCTGACCGGCAGTGTCAATGCCGTGGCCGTGGTCGGCACCAACACCTGGGACGCGATGCAGATGGCCAAGCATCTGGCCGTGCACTGGACGCTGCCGGCCAATGCGGCAGCGCTCAACAGCGACCAGTTCATGGCCGACGCGCAGGCCTTGCTGACCGGCGGCACGCCGGTTGTGGCCGGCGCGGCCAATCCGCCGGGCACGCTGTACACGGTGGAGGGCAACGCGGCCATCGCCGACGCCGCCAACACCGCTTCGGCCCAACTGCTCGACGCGACCTACTCGCTGCCCTATGTGGCGCACGCCTGCCTGGAGGTGCTCAACTGCACGGTCGACTACCGCGCCGGCGTCAGCTGCGAGGTCTGGGCGCCGACCCAGTCGGCCAAGGGCGCGCTGGCCCTGGTGGTGGGCCTGACCGGCCTTGATGTCAGCAAGGTCACGATCCATGTCACCTACCTCGGTGGCGGGCTCGGTCGCAAGGCCGAACAGGACTTCGTCAGCCAAGCGGTGCAGGTGGCGATGGTGCTGGGCAAGCCGGTCAAGCTGATGTGGCCGCGCGAGCAGGATTTCACCCGTGACGTCTACCGCCCGATGGCGCTGGTGCGGGTGCGCGCCGGCCTGAACAGCGGCACGATCGCCGGCTGGCATTACCGCAACGTCTCGCCGTCGATCCAGGGTCAGCGCGGTGCCGTGCTGGCAGCCACTGGCGACAGCCAGGGCTACGAAGGGTCGAACGGCCTGCCCTACAACTTCGGCAGCCGCGTGACCGAGTGGGTCAGCCACACTTCGCCGATCCCGGTCGGCTACTGGCGCTCGGTGGGCGCTTCGATCAACACCTTCGCCGTCGAATCGATGATCGACGAATTGGCCGCTGCGGCCGGTCAGGATCCGCTGGCGTTCCGGCGTGCACGCCTGAGCAGCCCGCGCTGGCTGGCCGCTCTCAACGCAGTGGCAGACGCATCGGGCTGGGCGGCACCGCTGCCGGTCGTCGCCAAGGCCAGTCAGCCGAAGCCGTCGACCGCGATGGGCCTGGCCATCGGCGCGGCCTTCAACACCGTTGTCGCGCAGGTGGTCGAGGTCACCAAGGGCAGCGGCGGACCGAAGATCACGCGGGTCTGGGTCGTGGTCGACAGCTACCTGACAGTCAACCCGGGATCGGTGGAGGCGCAAATCGTCGGCGGCGTGGTCCATGCCATCAACGCAGCGCTCTACGGCCATCAGACCTTCAAGAATGGCGCGGCGCAGGTCAAGAACTTCAACGGGAGCCGGATGATTCGCCTGAGCGAGATGCCGGTCGTCAGCGTCATCCTGATGCCGCCACCGGCTGCGGCGGACCGAAACATGGCCATCGGCGGCATCGGCGAGCTGGGCGTTCCTACCCTCGCGCCGGCGTTGGCCAATGCCTGGTTCAAGCTCAGCGGCAAGCGGGTTCGCAGCCTGCCGTTCTTCCCGCACGCCCGAATGTCGGATTGAGCACCGGACCAGAAGTGCAGCGTGATTCCTGGGCGGGCTCCTCGGGAGCGCTCATGTCGAGAAGCGAAATGACGCGGACATCACACGGATCGGGTGCAGTCTTGGGCTTGGCACCAATGCGGCCTCAAACCGCCAGCGGCAGCCCCACGTAGTTTTCCGCCAGCACCCGCTGCGCCGCTTCGGAGCCGCACAGGTAGTCGAATTCGGCCTGCTGCATGCGCGAGCCGAAGCCGCCCGTTTCGGGGAAGCGGTGCATCAGCGAGGTGAACCACCAGCTGAAGCGTTCGGCCTTCCAGACCCGCGCCAGCGCGCGCTGCGAGTAGTGGTCCAGGCCCACCGTGTCACCGCCGGCGCCGGCGTAGAAATCGGCCAGCGAGCTGGCCAGCAGGGCCACGTCCGAGGCGGCCAGGTTCAGGCCCTTGGCGCCCGTCGGCGGCACGATGTGGGCGGCGTCGCCGGCCAGGAACAGGCGGCCGAAGCGCATCGGTTCGGCGACGAAGCTGCGCAGCGGCGCGATGCTCTTCTCGATCGACGGCCCGGTGACCAGGCGCGCGGCCACGTCGGGCGGCAGGCGCAACTTCAGCTCGGCCCAGAAGGCGTCGTCGCTCCAGCCCTTGATGTCGTCGTCCAGCGCGCACTGCAGGTAGTAGCGGCTGCGCGTCGTGCTGCGCATCGTGGCCAGGCTGAAGCCGCGTTCGCCCTGGCCGTAGATCAGCTCGTGGCTGACCGGCGGCGTGTCGGCCAGGATGCCCAGCCAGCCGAAGGGGTAGACCTTCTCGAAACAGCTGACCGCGCCGGCCGGCAAGGCCGCGCGGCAGATGCCGTGGAAGCCGTCGCAGCCGGCGATGAAGTCGGCGGCCAGGTGGTGTTCGACACCGTCCTTGCGGTAGCTGACCCAGGGGTGCGTGCCGTCGAAGCCGTGCGGCTGAGCCGCCTCGGCTTCGTAGACCGTCGGCAGGCCGAGCGCGGCGCGCTGGTCCATCAGGTCGCGCGTGACCTCGGTCTGGCCGTAGATCGTCATCCGCTGGCCGGTCAGGGCCTGGAAGTCGATGCGCAGGCGGGTGCCGTTGAAGGCCAGCTCCACGCCCTCGTGCGGAATGCCCTCGCGTTGCATGCGGGCGCCGGCGCCGGCCTGCAGCAGCAGTTCGGTGGTGCCCTGTTCCAGCAGGCCGGCGCGGATGCGGCCCAGCACGTAGTCCGGGCTGCGCTGCTCGACGATGACGTTGGCGATGCCGGCGCGGTGCAGCAGCGCGCCGAGCAGCAGGCCGGCCGGGCCGGCGCCGACGATGGCGACTTGGGTGCGCATGGTTGTCTTTCGGTGTGTCGGGGTGGGTCAGCGCCAGCCTGCCCGATGGCGGGCGCGGGCAGCGTGCAGCGTGCATTGCACACCAAATCCGTGGTGCCGGGCGCACCCGCTCAAGTTGACCCGCTGGCGCCCGAAAACAGGCTACTGGCGTGTACGGCGCGCCGCCACCCTGTTCCCTCACCGAGATCCGCATGGCCGCCACCCCCATCGCTGTCGACGAGTTGCGCGTCGGCATGTACATCCAGCTCGACGGCGGCTGGCTCTCGCATCCCTTTCCGCTGTCGAACTTCCGCATCGCCGGGCCCGACCAACTGCAGACGCTGCGCGGCCTGGGTCTGGCGCGGGTGCGCTGGGTGCCCGAAAAGAGCCTGCCCCTCGCCCTGCCGGCCGCAGCGGCGAGCGATCAGGCGCTGCCGCCGGCGGACGCCGCCGAACAGCGCGAAGCGGCCTGCCAGGTCCAGCAGCCGGCCGATGGCCTGGCGCAGCAGCAGGCCGACTGGCTCGCCGCCCAGCGCGAATCGGCGCGGCTTTGCGAACGGCAGTACGGCGAAGCATCGACCGCCTGGCGCGGCGCGGTGGAGGCCCTGGTGGCGCGACCGCAAGACGCCGGCAGCACTTCGCGGCAGCTGGCCCAGGCCATGCTCGACAAGATGCTGGCTGCCGAAGACGTCGGCATCCGCCTGGTGGCGGGCGGTGGCGACCGCCACGCGGCGCATGCGCTGAATGTGACGGTGATCGCGCTGCTGATCGGCCGGACGCTGGGCCTGGATGAGGACCAGCTGATCGACCTGGGCGTCGGCGCCCTGCTGCACGACGTCGGCAAGCAGGAGATCGCCGAACGCTACCGCCACCTGGAAGACGGCTTCTCGGCCCCTGAAGCGGCGGCCTACCGCGACCACGTCGCGCAGGGCGTGACCCAGGGCCGCCGCATGGCGCTGGCGCCCGGCGCGCTGGCGGTGCTGGCGCAGCACCACGAACACGCCGACGGGTCGGGCTTCCCGGCGCAGATGGCCGGTGACCGGATGTCGATGGCGGCGCGCATCGTGGCCATCGTCGACCGCTACGACAAGCTGTGCAACCCGGGCCCCGGTTCGCCGGCGGTGACGCCCCACCAGGCCGTGGCCATGCTCTTCGCGCAGGGCCGCCAACGCTACGACACCACGGTGCTGAACACTTTCATCCGCATGATGGGGGTCTACCCGGCGGGTTCGCTGGTGCAGTTGACCGACGATCGCTACGCGATGGTCGTCGGGGTCAATTCCAGCCGCCCGCTGAAGCCGCGCGTGCTGGTGCACCAGCCGGGTGCCACCGAGTTGCTGGACCTGGAACGCCTGCCGGACCTCGGCATCCGCCGCAGCCTGGCGCCGGGCAAGGTGCCCGGCGCGGCGCTGCAGGCGCTGGACCCGCGGCCGCGGGTGGCCTATTACTTCGAACCCATCGCCCGCGAGCGGCTGGTTCCGGTACGGGCTGCGCCATGAAGCCGGAGCTGGACTGGGCCGCCGCGCCCCCGCTGTCGACGCCGCCGGCCGCGGCGCCGGCCGGTGGCTGGTGCAGCCTGCTCGATGGCCTTCCCCATGCCGCCTGGGTGGTGGCGCTGGACAGCCGGCGGGTGGTGGCCGCCAACCAGGCCGCCGCGACGCTGCTGGGTCGGCCACTGGACGCCTTGCTCGACGCCGATGCCCTGGACCTGGCCGCTTCGCCCGAAGACCAGGCCTGGTGGGCTGGCGCCGCTTTCGAAAACCTGCAGTCCGAAACCCTGGTTGCCGGCGCCGATGGCAGCCTGCTGCACGCGCTGCGCAGCATCGGCCTGATCCGCCACGGCGCTGACGGCGTGCCGACGCACGCCCTGGTCATGCTCTGCGACCGCAGCGCCGAACACGCGGCGCAGGACGAAAGCGAACGCCTGCTGGCCGAGCTGCAGGCGACGCTGGAAGCGACCGCCGACGGCATCCTGGTGACCGGCATGGACGGCCGGCTGCGCGCCTTCAACCGGCGCTTCGGCGAAATCTGGGGCCTGCCGCAGGGCTTGATGGAAGGCGATGACGACAGCGCCATCCAGGCCTGGATGGCCGAGCAGGTGCTGCCTCGACCCGGCGAAAAGCCCTACGCCGAGCGCCTGCAGGCCCAGCAGCACGGCGCCGCGGGCGCCACTGGCGAGCGGCTCGAATTGCGCGGCGGCCAGGTGCTGGAACGCGTGATGCGCCCGCTGCTCAGCGCTGGCGCCACGCGGGGCCGAGTCTGGTCCTTCCGCGACCTGACCGCGCGCGTGGTGGCCGAAGAGCGCGTCGAGGCGCTGGCCCTGCACGACACGCTGACCGGTCTGCTGAACCGCGCGGGCCTGGCGGCCCGCATCGATCAGGCGACGACCTTGACGCGCCGCGACGGGCGCGGTTTCGCGCTGCTGTTCATCGACCTGGACCGCTTCCGCCACATCAACGAGAGCCTGGGGCACGCCACCGGCGACCACGTCCTGCTGGCCGTGGCCCAGCGCATCCGCGCCTGCCTGCGCCACGACGACGTGCTGGCGCGTCTGGGCGGCGACCAGTTTGGCGTGCTGGTGGCCGACGCCGACGAGGCGGCCGCCGAAGCCACCGCACGCCGCGTGCTCAACGTGGTGGCGCAGCCCTGCAACGTCGATGGCGCGCCCTTCACGCTGACTTGCAGCATCGGCATGGCGCTGGCGCCTTCGCACGGGCAGGCCATCGAAGACCTGGCCCGCCATGCCGAGGCTGCCATGCGCGCGGCCAAGGAAGGCGGCCGCGCCAGCTTCCGTCTGCACCAGGCGCGCGCCGAGGGCGACCGCCGCCTGCACATGCGGCTGGACCATGCGATGCGCCAGGCGCTGGTCGGCGGCCGCTTCCGCCTGCACTACCAGCCGCAGGTCGATCTGCGCAGCGGCACCATCGTTGGCGCCGAAGCGCTGCTGCGCTGGCGCGACCCCGAAATGGGCGAAATTCCGCCTGGTCGCTTCATCCCGGTGGCCGAAGACAGCGGCTTCATCGTGGCCCTGGGCGACTGGGTGCTCAGCCAGGCCGTGCGCCAGATTGCCGTGTGGCACAACAAGGGCCTGTCGCTGCCGATCGCCGTCAACGTCTCGGCGCTGCAGTTCCGGCAGGCGCACTTCGTCGACCGCGTGGCCACGGCACTGGCCGTCAGCGGCGTGCCACCGCGACTGCTCGAGCTCGAGCTGACCGAATCGATCCTGGTCCATGACGCCGAGGACGCGCTGGGCCGCCTGCATGCGCTGGAGCGGCTGGGCGTGCAGACCTCGATCGACGATTTCGGCACCGGCTACTCCAGCCTCAGTTACCTGAAGCGCTTTCCGATCGGCAAACTGAAGATCGACCGCAGTTTCGTGATGGGGCTGCCGGACGACGAGAGCGACGCGGCCATCGTCTGCGCCATCCTCCAGATGGCCCATGCGCTGGGCAAGAAGGTCATCGCCGAGGGCGTCGAAACGGAGGCCCAGCGGCAGTTTCTGCAGGACGCCGGCTGCGACGAATTCCAGGGCTTCCTGGTGGCCCCGGCGCTGGATACGCTGAGCTTCGAAGCGCGCCTGCAGCGCAACCGCGCCGCGCCGCCGCTGCCGCTACCGCGCATCCGGCTCGTCGGCTGCTGATCGGGCGCGCTGCTGCGGCCGTCGCGCCGGGCTCACAATCGAGGTTCGAGCCGCCACGATGCCCGCCCAGCCGCCATGATCTACAAGTTCAAGAGCCCCGCCACCGGTGACCTGATCATGCTCGGGCCGCAGGGCGATCAGTTGCTGCGTCTGCTGGGCCGCGAACCGGCCGCGCAGGGCATCGTCGAGGCGGCCGACATGCCGGCGGCGCTGCAGGTCCTGCAGGCCGCCATCGCCGCGGCCGAGGCGCCCGCGGCCGACGCCACCCAAGACAACCCCGCGCCAGCTGTCGGCCTGCGCCAGCGGCTGTGGCCGATGGTCGAGATGCTGCGGCGCGCGCAGGCCGCCGACGTCGCGGTGGTGTGGGGCGTCTGAACGCCGCCGTCCGTCCGTCCCGAACCGACCGCCTGCCCGCATCACCGCAAGACCGCAAAAGGAAGCCCGCCGATGAAACTCTGGAGTGACAGCTGGACCAACGGGGACCGTATCCCCACCCGTTACGCCGCGGGCCGGCCTGATGGCGCGGGTCGCGCCGCCTTCAGCGACAACCTGAACCCGCATCTGGCCTGGAGCGAAGTGCCGGCCGGCGCGCAGTCGCTGGTGCTGATCTGCCACGACTTCGACGTGCCGACGCGCGGCGATGACGTCAACCAGGCGGGCCGCGAAGTGCCGGCCGACCTGCCGCGCCAGGACTTCTTCCACTGGGTGCTGATCGACCTGCCGCCCGGCACCAGCGAAATCGCCGAAGGCGCGTTCAGCCAGGGCTTCACGCCGCGTGGCAAGCCCGGACCGGCGGCCCCGCTGGGCGGACGCCATGGCCTGAACGACTACACCGGCTGGTTCGCCGGCAAGCCGGACATGGCCGGGCACTACTTCGGCTACGACGGGCCCTTCCCGCCGTTCAACGATGCCTTGATCCACCACTACGTCTTCACGCTGTACGCGGTGGCCGTGCCGCGGCTGCCGCTGGAGGGCGAGTTCACCGGCCCGCAGGTGCGCGACAAGCTGGTCGGCCGGGTGCTGGGCGAAGCCACCTTCAGCGGCACCTACACGCTGAACCAGCGTCTGCTGTCGGCCGGGCATTGAGCCCCCCGGGTGATGCAAGACCCCACGCGCCTGTTCCTGCTGCGCCACGGCCAGACAGCCTGGAATGCCGAGATGCGCATCCAGGGCCAGCTGGACATCCCGCTCGACGCGACGGGTCGCTGGCAGGCCGAGAGGCTGGCGCTGGCGCTGCAGGGCGAAGGCATCCAGGCGCTGTTCAGCAGCGACCTTCAGCGGGCCTGCCAGACCGCCGCGGCGCTGGCCGCGGTCACCGGCCTGGCGGTCCAGCGCGACACCGCGCTGCGCGAGCGCGGCTTCGGCCGCTTCGAGGGCAGCACTTACGCCGAGATCGAAACGCAGTGGCCCGAAGAGGCCTTGCGCTGGCGCCTGCGCGAGCCCGGCTTCGGACCGGGCGGCGGCGAGCCGCTGCAGGCCTTCTACGACCGCAGCGTGCAGGCCGTGCTGGCGCTGGCCGAGCGCCACGCCGGGCAGACGCTGGCGGTGGTGGCCCACGGCGGCGTGCTGGACTGCCTGTACCGCGCCGCCAGCCGCATCCCGCTGGGCGCGCCGCGCACCTGGCAACTGGCCAACGCCACCATCAACCGGCTGCTGTGGACGCCCGAGGGCTTGAGTCTGGTCGGCTGGAACGACGCCGGGCACTTCGACAGCGACGCGCCGGGGCCGCCGCGGCCGTCGTCAATGGCGCAGCGTCAGCCCGCCGCGACGCCGGGCTGACCCGTCCTCAGGCATCGAAAAGTTCGTCCGACAGGCGGCTGGGCGGCGCCAGGCCCAGGTGGCGGAAGGCCGCCGCCGTGGCGATGCGGCCGCGCGGCGTGCGCTGCAGATAGCCCTGCTGGATCAGGAAGGGTTCGATGACGTCTTCGATGGTGCCCGGCTCTTCGCCGATCGCCGCGGCGACGTTGTCGAGCCCGACCGGCCCGCCGTCGAATCGGTGGATGACGGCCTCGAGCAGCTTGCGGTCCATCACGTCCAGGCCGTGGGGGTCGACGTCCAGCATCTTCAGCGCCCGGTCGGCCAGCCCCGCGTCGATGCGGCCGTCGCCCTTGACCTGCGCGTAGTCGCGCACGCGGCGCAGCAGGCGGTTGGCGATGCGCGGCGTGCCGCGGCTGCGCCGGGCGATCTCCAGCGCACCGGCGGCGTCGGTGGGCACGTTCAGCAGGCCGGCGCTGCGCGTGACGATGCGCGTCAGTTCTTCGGCGCTGTAGAACTCCAGCCGCGCGACGATGCCGAAGCGGTCGCGCAGCGGGTTGGTCAGCATGCCGGCGCGGGTGGTGGCGCCGACCAGCGTGAAGGGCTGCAGGTCGAGCTTGATCGAACGCGCGGCCGGGCCCTCGCCAATCATGATGTCGATCTGGTAATCCTCCAGTGCCGGGTAGAGGATCTCTTCGACGACCGGGCTCAGGCGGTGGATCTCGTCGATGAAGAGCACATCGTTCTTTTCGAGATTCGTCAGGATGGCGGCCAGATCCTTCGGCTTTTCCAGCACCGGGCCCGAGGTCTGGCGCAGGTTGACGCCCAGCTCGGCGGCCACGATGTGGGCCAGCGTGGTCTTGCCCAGGCCGGGCGGGCCGAACAGCAGCACATGGTCCAGCGCCTCGGCCCGGCCGCGGGCGGCAGCGATGAAGATTTCCAGCTGTTCGCGGGCCTTGGCCTGGCCGACGTAGTCCTGCAGGCCCTTGGGCCGCAGGGCGCGTTCGATGGCTTCTTCGTTGGGCGACGAGGGCGTGGCGCTGAGCACGCGCGGCGCGCCGCCCGCCCGCTCGGCAGCGGCGCGGGCCGCCGGAAATTCGCCGAAATCGTCGGTCTTGATGGCCATCGGTCGATTATGACGAGGGGGCTGGCGGCGGCCGCGCGCCGACCGACAATCGGCGGCCCCTGTGGAGTTCACCATGTCTGCGATCCAACGCCTTGCCGCCACCGCCTTGCTGCTGTCCGTCGCCGCGCAGGCCCAGATGGCCGCGCCCAAAGCCCCGACCGCGCCCCGGGTCGAAGCCGCCTGGGCCCGCCCCACGGTGGCTGGCCAGTCGGCTGGCGGCGGCTTCCTGAAGATCACTGGCGGCAGTGCCAACGACCGCCTGATCGCGGCCAGCGCCGGGGTGGCCCAGGCGGTGGAACTGCACACCATGGCGATGGACGGCAACGTGATGCGGATGCGGCCGATCGACGCCATCGACGTCCCCGCTGGCGGCACGGTGGAACTCCAGCCCGGCGGCCGGCATGTGATGTTCATGGGGCTGAGTCAGCCGCTGCGGGCTGGCACCCGCTTTCCGCTGACCCTGCGCTTCGAAAAGGCCGGCGAGCTGCAGGTCGAGGTCGATGTCGCAGTGCAGGCGCCGACCCGCGTGGGCCGCTGAGGCTGCGCGCCGCCCAGACACACCGGCTTGACGTGCAGGCGCTTCAATCGGCGGCATGAAAGTCCGCGCCATCCTGTTCGTCCTGCTCGTCGCCTGCCGCCTGGGCGCGGTCGCCGCGCAAGATCAGCCGGCATCCGCATCCGCCGCGTTGCCGGCTTCGGCGCCGTCGGTGCGGCCGCTACGCCCTGCCAAGGCGGCGGCGCGCCCGGTCGAGCCGCAGAACCACATCGAGGTCACCGGCCAGCGCGACGCGGTGGCCCAGCGCCGCCTGTCCACCGCCGCCAAGATCGTCGTCACCCGCGAAGAGATCGAGCAGTACGGCGACCTGTCGCTGGCCGACGTCATCAAGCGCCTGCCCAGCGTCACGGTGGCCGGCCGGCCGGGGCGCGGCGGGCAGATCCGCATGCGCGGCATGGGCAACGGCTACACGCAGATCCTGATCGACGGCGAGCGCATGCCGCCGGGCTTTGCCATCGACCAGCTGGCGCCCGACCAGATCGAACGCATCGAGATCTTGCGCGCGCCGACCGCCGAGACCGGCGCGCGGGCCATCGCCGGCACCATCAACATCATCCTGCGCGAACCGCTGCGCCAGCGTGGCGACGAGCTGCGCCTGGGCGTGGGCAGCGAACGCGGCGGCCTGCAGCCCAACGCCAGCTGGACGCGCAACGATGGGCTCGGCGAACACGGCACCGTCAACCTGAATCTGTCGCTGTCGCACGGCGACCAGCACACCGACACGCAGACCACCACCACCGCCACCGACCTGGCAACTGGCGCGGTGGCCTTGCAGCAGCAGCGCCTGGGGCGGCAGCACGACCTGAAAAGTTCCGCCCATCTGAGCTCGCGCCTGCAATGGCAGCTGGGTGGCGGCGACCAGTTCAGCCTGCAGCCCTTCGCCGTGCTGTCGCAGGGCCACGGCCAGGGCGAAGGCGTGCTGACGCAGGTGACCGGCGCGCCACCCTTTGACACCAGCAGCAGCGCCAGCCACAACCGCAGCGCCATCGCCCGGCTGATGCTGCAGTGGCGCCAGCGCCTGGGCGAGGCCACGCGCGTCGACCTGCGCGGCAACGTCGGCGGCTTCCGCGCCGACAACGACAGCCAGCTGACCGAACTGAGCGCCGCGCAGCCCGCGCCGGTGCTGCAGCAGTTCACCAACACCGCGGTCCGCGACCGGTCGTGGAGCCTGACGGGCAAGCTCTCGCACACGCTGTACGACGCGCACAGCCTGGTCGGTGGCCTCGAAGGCGAGGGCGTGCAGCGCGCCGAGAACAGCCTCACGCAGGTCAACGGCACGCCGACGCTGGCCGATTTCGACGGCGACCTGACGGCCTCGACGCAACGCCTGGCGGCCTACCTGCAGGACGAATGGGACCCGTCGGCGGCCTGGTCGGCCTACGCCGGCCTGCGCTGGGAAAGCATCCGCACGCGCAGTGCGTCGATCGGCACGCCGGTGGCCAACACCGGCCGCGTGCTGACGCCGCTGGCCCATGCGGTGTGGCGCTTCAACGCGCCGGCGCGCGACCAGTTGCGCTTCAGCCTGACACGCAGCTACCGGCCGCCGACGCTGGGCAACCTGACCGCCTTGCCGCGGCTGTCGACGCTGTACCCGGCGCCCGGCGCCAATGCGGCCGCCAGCCCCGACCGCGCCGGCAACCCCGCATTGCGCCCCGAGCTGGCGCGCGGCCTGGACATCGCGCTGGAGCATTACCTGCCGGCCGGCGGTGTGCTGTCGATCAGCGCCTTCGGCCGCCACATCAACGATCTGATCCGCACCGTCACGGCCCTGGAGACCGTGCCCTGGGCCACGGCGCCGCGCTGGGTGGCGCGGCCGCAGAACATCGGCGACGCCGACACCCAGGGCGTTGAGCTCGACGCCAAGCTGCGGCTGGACGAGGTCGCCGCCGACGCCTGGCCTGTCACGCTGCGCGGCAACCTGGGCTTCTACCGTTCGCAGGTCAGCGGCGTGCCGGGGCCGAACAACCGCATCGACCAGCAGCCGAAGCGGAGCGCCAACGTCGGTGGCGAATACCGGCTGCGCAGCGCGCCGCTGACCCTCGGTGCCAATCTCAGCAGCGTGCCGGGCTACGCGGTGCAGCAGACCGAACTGCAGAGCCAGACGGTGGACACCACACGCGTGCTGGACGCCTTCGCCCTGTGGGCCGTGACGCCCGCGACCAAGCTGCGCTTCAGCCTGTCGAACGCGCTGCCGCGAAACTACATCACCAGCAGCACGGTGCTGGCCAGCGGGCAGTCGCAGACCGTGCACGGCAACGGGCCGACCTACCGCGTACTGGCCTTGCGGCTGGAGTCCAGGCTCTAGCCCGGCGGTCGCCGGCCGCGTTCAGTGGGTCAGCGATTCAGCGCCTTCAGCGCCAGCTTGATGCCGTCGCTGACGCCGATGTCGACCGGCAGCGCCTTCAGCGCGGCCTGGGCTTCTTTTTCGCTGTAGCCCAGCGCCTGCAGCGCCTGCGTGATGTCGCCCTGGTTGTCGCTGAGCGCGGCGCTCGGCAGCGCCAGGTCGGCGCCGAGCTTGCCCTTCAGCTCCAGCAGCAGGCGCTCGGCGGTCTTCTTGCCGATGCCTGGCACCTTGACCAGCCGCGCGCCGTCCTGCAGCGTCACGGCCTGGGCCAGCTCGCCGACGCTCAGGCCCGACAGAATCGCCAGTGCCGTGCGCGGACCGACACCGCCGATCTTCAGCAGTTCGGCGAAGGTGGCGCGTTCTGCCGTGGTGAGAAAGCCGTAGAGCAGTTGCGCGTCTTCACGGACCACGAAATGGGTCAGCAGCACGACGGCTTCGCCCAGGGCAGGCAGGTTGTAGAAGGTGCTCATCGGCACGCTGATCTCGTAGCCCACGCCATGCACGTCGACCAGCACCTGCGGCGGGGTCTTGCCGGCCAGCAGGCCGCTGATGCGGGCGATCACCTGCCGGCCTTCATGCGCTGGCTTTCATGCGGTCAGCGGGCCGGGCGCGCCGAGCAGCGCGGCCAGTCGCAGGTGCAGCGCGTCGAAATCGGGTTCGCCCTCGTGGCGCCAGACGATGCGGCCGCTGCGGTCGAGCAGCAGGCTGGTCGGCGTGCCGCGCACGCCACCGAAAGCCGTGGCGATGGCGCCGGTGTTGTCGATGGCCACGCCGAAGGGCAGGCCGCGCGACTGCGCAAAGCTGGACACCAGCGCCGGCGGATCCTCGCGCACGGCCACGGCCAGCGTCTGCAGGCCGCGCGGGCCGAACTGGCGGTGGGTGGCCACGAAGCGCGGCATCTCGCGCACGCAGATCGCGCAGCTGGTGGCCCAGAAGTTCACCAGCACGACCTGGCCGTGCAAGCCGGCGCTGTGGCGCGGCACGCCGTCGAGCAAGGTGTAGTCGAAGGCCGCCGGCGCATCGGGCGCGCCCCGGTCCTGGCAAGCCGCCAGGGCGCCCACGCCGGCCAGGGTTGCCAGCACCGCACGGCGGCGGGCAAGATCGGGGCTCGGCAAGGGCGGCAGCAGGGAGATCTTCATGGACAGGCGGCAGTTTACGGTAGCGACTTCGGCGCTGGCTGCGCCGGCCGGGGTTTGGGCAGCGACCAGCGAAACCGAGGCCGCCACGGGGGTACGCGCGGCGCTGGAACGCGGTGCCATCGCGGCGGTCGACCAGCTGGGCCGCAACGACGGCTTCCTGGGCAACCCGCTGGTGCGCATCGAACTGCCCGGCCACCTGCAGGACGCGGCCAAGCTGATGCGCAAGCTGGGCCAGGGCCGGCAGCTCGACGAACTGGTCACGGCGATGAACCGCGCCGCCGAAGCCGCCATGCCCGAGGCACGCACGCTCTTCGTCAGCACCGTCAAGGCCATCAGCGTCGAAGACGCGATCCGGCTGGTTCGTGGCGGCGCCACCTCGGTGACCGATTTCTTCGCCGCCAAGACCCGCGCGCCACTGCGCGAACGCTTCCTGCCCATCGTCACGCGGGCGACCGGGAAGCTGCAGCTGGCCGAGCGCTACAACGCTGTCGCCGCCAAGGCCGCCGGCCTCGGGCTGCTGAAGGGCGACGAGGCCAGCGTGCACCAGTACGTCACCGCGCGGGCGCTGGACGGGCTGTTTCGGATGGTGGCCGAGGAAGAAAAGCGCATCCGCGCCCACCCGCTGGAAACCGGCAGCGCCATCCTGGCCAAGGTTTTCGGGCGTTGAGTCAGCCGATGACGCCCAGGCTGCGCAGCCGCGCGCGATCGTCGTCCGCGATGCCCCGTTCGGCCAGCACCTCGTCGGTGTGCTGGCCGAGCAGCGGCGGCGCGCGGCGCAGCGTCACTGGCGTCGCAGACAGCTTCATCGGGCTGGCCACCAGGCGCAGCGCGTCGCTGTGCGGGTGGGCCACCGTGGCCGTCATGCCGCGGGCCAGCACCTGCGGGTCGGCGAAGACATCGGCCAGGTCGTTGATCGGCCCGCAGGGCACCTTGGCAGCGTCCAGTGCAGCCAGCCAGTCGGCGCGTCGGCGCTGCAGCAGATAGCCAGCCAGCAGCGGGACCAGCGCCTCGCGGTGGCGCACGCGGTTGGCGTTCTGCGCGTAGCGCGGGTCGGCAGCCAGTTCGGGGCAGCCGGCCACCGTGCAGAAGCGCTCGAACTGCGCGTCGTTGCCGACCGCCAGGATCAGGTGGCCGTCGGCGACCTCGAAGACCTGGTAAGGCACGATGTTCTGGTGCGCATTGCCGGCGCGCTTCGGCGCCACGCCGGTGACCAGGTAGTTCGCGCCCAGGTTGGCGAGCATGGCCACCTGGGTGTCGAGCAGGGCCATGTCGATGACCTGGCCCTCGCCGCTCGCGTCGCGGTGGCGCAGCGCGGCCAGGATGGCCACCGTGGCGTACATCCCGGTGAACAGGTCGGCCACCGCCACGCCGACTTTCTGCGGACCGCCGCCCGGTCGGTCATCGCGCTCGCCGGTCACGCTCATCAGGCCGCCCAGGCCCTGCACGGCGTAGTCGTAGCCGGCGTTGGCGCGGTAGGGGCCGGTCTGGCCGTAGCCGGTGATCGAGCAGTAGACCAGGCGCGGAAAGGCCGCGCGCAGCGTGGCCGCGTCGAGACCGTAGCGCGCCATGTCGCCGACCTTGTAGTTCTCGACCAGCACGTCGCAGCCGGCCGCCAGCTGGCGCACCAGGGCCTGGCCTTCGGGGTGGGCGATGTCGATGGTCACCGAGCGCTTGTTGCGGTTGGCGCCCAGGAAGTAGGCGGCTTCGCCGGTGTCGTGGCCGTCGCGGTCCTGCAGGAAGGGCGGTCCCCAGCCGCGCGTGTCGTCGCCGCCGGGGTGGCTGTCGCCGGGCGGGCGTTCGATCTTGATGACCTCGGCGCCCAGGTCGGCCAGGGTCTGCGTGCACCAAGGGCCGGCCAGCACGCGCGACAGGTCGAGCACGCGCACGCCAGCCAGCGCGCCGGGCGGGAAGGGTCGAGGTGCGGACGGCTGCGCGGCAGCGGGCAGTGCGCCAGGGTGGAGGTCGTCGGCAGGCATGGCGCCATTGTCTGGCAGCGACCGGGATAATCCATCGGATGTTGTCCTCCATCTGGCGTGCCGCGCCCGTCTCGTGCCTGGCTGCCGTGCTGGCAGCCTGTGCGCCGGCCTTGAACTGGCGCGATGTGCGCCCCGAGGGCAGCGGCGCGCAGTTGCTGTTCCCGTGCAAGCCGGATCAGCAGGAGCGCCCGGTGGCGCTGGCCGGGCCGCCGGTGCGTTACACGCTGCAGGTCTGCAGCACGGCTGACCAGACCTGGGCCTTGGCGCATGCCGACGTGGTCGACCCCGGCCGCGTGGCGGCGGCATTGGCCGCGCTGAAGGCCGGCGCGGCGGCCAACCTCGGGCCCTCGGGGGCCGCGGCGTCGACCGCGCAAGCGGTTCCCGGTGCGACGCCGCAAGCCGGCGGTGGCCGCTTGCGGCTGCGCGGACAGCGTTCCGATGGCCAGCCGGTGGAGATGCAGGTCCTGGTCTTCGCGCGGGGCACCCGGGTCTTCCAGGCCAGCGTCGCCGGTGCCGCGCTGGCCGACGAGGCGGTCGAGACTTACTTCGGTTCCATCCATTTCCCGCCCTGACTGACGCACGTTGCGGTGTGCGGTCTGCCGGGCGGCAAGGCGAGCAGACTGCTCGGCTTCGGTCGCTGGGGCGCGGTGCTATCCATAATTGGGGAAATTGCCATGGTTGCCATCCTGATCGTCGCTCACGCCCCCTTGGCCTCCGCCTTCCAGGCCCTGGCACGCCACGCCTTCGCCGAGTGCAGCGGTGAGGTCGCGGCCGTCGACGTGCCGGAAGGCGCCAGCCTGCTCGATGCCCAGGACCGGATCGCCGCCGCGCTGGCGACTCTGCCTGCGGGTGAGGTGCTGATCCTCAGCGACGCTTTCGGCGCCACGCCCTGCAACGCCGCATTGAATGTGGCCGATGGGGTGCGTGCGCGCGTCGTCGCCGGCGTCAACGTGCCGATGCTCTGGCGTGGCCTCTGTTACCGCCAATTGACCCTGCCCGAACTCGTTGAACGCGCCGCCGATGGTGGGCGGCAGGGCATCATGCAAGTCGCGTCCCCCCGTCGCCAAGACCAGCCCAACCGTCCGCCCAGCCATGATCCAGACCAAGATACTGATCAGTAACAAGCTCGGGCTGCACGCGCGCGCGTCGGCCAAGCTGACCAAGTTGGCCGGCGGCTTCCAGAGCGAGGTCTTCCTCAGCCGCAACGGTCGCCGCGTCAATGCCAAGAGCATCATGGGCGTGATGATGCTGGCCGCCGGCATGGGGAGCGAGATCGAGATCGAGGTCAGCGGTCCCGACGAGGCGGCGGCGATGGAACTGCTGCGCACCCTGATCGACAGCAAGTTCGGCGAAGGCGAATAAGCCGACGTCTGGCGCGGTTCGGCCGCACCGCGAACCACTGGAAAGTGCGGGTCGACCGCCCGGCTGGCTGCGCTACATTGGGTCGATGAGCATCCAGGTCTTCGGCATTCCGGTTTCGCGCGGCGTGGCCATCGGTCGCGCCGTGATGGTGGCGTCCAGCCGCGTCGACGTGGCGCACTACTTCGTCGGCGCCGAGCGCATCGAGGCCGAGATCGATCGCCTCCACGAGGCGCGCAATGCCGTCTCTGCCGAGCTAGAAGGGCTGAAGCGCGAATTGCCGCCCGAGGCACCGCACGAGCTGGCCGCGCTGCTCGACGTTCACGTGATGCTGCTGCACGACGAGTCGCTGGTCGGTGCTGCCAAAGTCTGGATTCGCGACCGGCACTACAACGCCGAGTGGGCCTTGTCGGCGCAGCTCGAGGTGCTGGCCCGGCAGTTCGACGAGATGGATGACGTCTACCTGCGTGAGCGCAAGGCCGACGTCGAGCAGGTTGTCGAGCGTCTGTTGCGCGAATTGGCTGGTCAGGCGGGCGCGGTGTCCGGGCTGTCCGCAGGCGGTGCCCAGGCGGTGCGCGACTTCGCGGGCGAGGACCCGCTGGTGCTGGTGGCCAACGACGTGGCGCCCGCCGACATGATGCAGTTCAAGCGCAGCGTGTTCACCGGCTTCGTTACCGACGTCGGCGGTCGCACCTCGCACACGGCCATCGTCGCGCGCAGCATGGACATTCCGGCGGTGGTCGGCGCCCGTGAAGCCAGCCGCCTGATCCGTCAGGACGACTGGCTGGTCATCGACGGCGATGCCGGCGTGGTCATCGTCGACCCATCGCCGATCGTGCTGGAGGAATACCGCTTCCGCCAGCGCCAGAGCGAATTGGAGCGGGCGCGGCTGAACCGACTGCGGCACACGCCGGCGGTCACGCTGGACGGGCAGGTCGTGGAACTGATGGCCAACATCGAATTGCCCGCCGATGCCGCGGGTGCGCTCGAGGCGGGCGCGGTGGGCGTGGGCCTGTTTCGCAGCGAGTTCCTGTTCATGAACCGCGAAGGCGCCCTGCCCGACGAAGAGGAGCAGTTCGAGGCCTACCGCGACGCGGTGCTGGCGCTGCAGGGCCTCCCGGTCACGATACGCACCGTGGACATCGGCGCCGACAAGCCGCTGGAGCGGCTGTCGCAGCAAGAGCTGCGCCATGAACACGGGCTGAATCCGGCGCTGGGCCTGCGCGCCATCCGCTGGAGCCTGGCAGAACCGGGGATGTTCCGCCAGCAGCTGCGTGCCATCCTGCGCTCCAGCGCCTACGGCAAGGTGCGCATCCTGATTCCGATGGTCGCGCAGATGGGCGAAGTGAAGATGATCTTCGACGCGCTGGATCGGGCCCGTCAGCAACTGTTCGACGCCGGACGGCCTTTCGGGCAGGTCGACATCGGCGCGATGATCGAAGTGCCGGCCGCCGCCATGCTGATCAACCGCTTCCTGCAGCACTTCGACTTCGTCTCAGTCGGCACCAACGACCTGATCCAGTACACCCTGGCCGTCGACCGCGCCGATGAAGCGGTAGCCCATCTGTACGACCCCTGGCACCCCGCTGTCCTGCAGTTGTTGCAGCAGACCATTGCGGCCGCCGCCGCCCGTGGCCGCGATGTCTGTGTCTGTGGCGAGATGGCCGGCGACCCGGCATTCACGGAATTGCTGCTGGCCATGGGCCTGCGCAGCTTTTCGATGCATCCGGCGCGCATCTCGACCATCAAGCAGCGGGTGCTGCGCGCCGACACACGCCTGCTGCGCAGCCGCTTGCCGGGGGTGCTGGCCTCCGACAACCCGGCCCAGGCCTGGCAACAGGCCGCACCAAGCCGGCCTTGATGGCCGACGGGCTGCGGGCGGCCCAGCAGCCCGCCCGGTGCGGAATCCGGACGATCGGCAATTTGCTGTGCTACAGTCGAAGGCTGCGCTGAAGAAGGGCGGTCTGAAGGCGGTAAGCCAGAGGGACGGTTCGGAAGAAGATGCAGGCTGGCGGTGGGGTTGACAAGGTTTTAAACAACATGTCATAATCACAGGCTGCGCTGAGAAGGCTGAA
>CANGHH010000011.1 GCA_947453725.1 Betaproteobacteria bacterium
CTGCCCGGCCGGTGCCGTCGGAGCGGCCGGCGCCGGCGGCGTTGCCACCGGGGTGCGCGGTGTCACCCCGGCGGCCGGCACGGCGGTGGCGCCCGCCGGCGCTGCGCTGGCGCGCGGCGGCTGCGCCTTGACCACCGACAGCGGTTCCAGCCGCAGCGGCCGGTCGCGCAGGCTGCCTTCGCTGCCCGACCAGGCGTCGGCGTTGCGCAGATCGGGCTGGGCCTGCGGACGGATGATGTGCGGCGTGATCGAGAGCACGATCTCGCGCTTGCTGCTGTCGTCGGTGTGGTTCGAGAACAAGCGCCCCAGCACGGGCAACTGGCCGATGGCCGGCACCTTCTGCGCCGCCTTGCGGTCGTCGTCGCTGATCAGGCCGGCCAGGATCTGCGTCTCGCCGTCATGCAGGCGCAGCGAGGTCTGCGCGCTGCGCGTGCCGATCTGGTAAGCCCGTCCGCCCTGGGTGACGATGGTGTCGCTGACGTTGCTGACCTCCAGGTTCAGCTTGATGCCGACGTCGCCGTCGGCGTAGACCTGGGGTTCGACCTCCAGCTTGATGCCGACGTCGACGTACTGGATCGAGCCGGTCAGCACGTTGGCCTGGCCGGCCTGCTGCGGCGAGATGATGTTGGTGATGACGGGCAGCTTGTCGCCGACCAGCACGCGCGCCTTTTCCTTGTTGCGCGAGCGGATGCGCGGCCGCGCCAGGATGTTGGTGTCGCCGTCCTGCAGCATCAGGTTCAGGCTGGCCGACAGCGGCGTCGCCAGCAGGCTGTTGCGTCCCAGCGCGCGCAGCGCGCCCAGCGTCAGGCCGCTGCCGTCGGCACCCGCCGTGGGCGTGCTCAGCGTGAACGAGTTCGGCAGCTTCAGGCCGATTTCGCTGGCGTGGGTCGACGAGATTTCCAGCACCTCGACTTCCAGCATCACCTCGGGGTCGGGCTGGTCGTTGGCGGCGACCAGGCGCTCGGCCAGTGCGATCGCCTCGGGCGTGTCGCGCATCACCAGGGTGTTGGTCTTGGCGTCGGTGACGATGTCCTTGGTCTTGAGCATGGTCTTGACGATGTTGGCCATGAAGCCGACTTCGACGTTGCTCAGCTGGAAGGTGCGGATCTTCAGCTCGGCCAGTTCCTTCTGCTTGGCCACTGTGGCGGGGTAGACCAGCAGCGAGTTGCTGTTCAGCACGCGCTTTTCCAGCTGGTTCTGCAGCAGGATCACGTCCAGCGCATCCTCGATGGACGCGTCCTTGACGAACAACGTGGTCCGCGCATCGGCCTTGACGTCGCGGTCCAGGATGACGTTGATGTTGCCGGCGCGGGACAGCGCTTCGAGCACCATGCGCAGCGTGGCGTCGCGGAACTGCAGCGTCACCGGACGCTTGAA
Organism: Betaproteobacteria bacterium; assembly: GCA_947453725.1. Taxonomy (GTDB): domain Bacteria; phylum Pseudomonadota; class Gammaproteobacteria; order Burkholderiales; family Burkholderiaceae_C; genus Rubrivivax. Next base: position 1,378 of record CANGHH010000011.1, read on the forward strand.
GGCGGCGCGCGCGGCCAACTGGTCCTCGCGGGCCGCGCGTTCGGTTTCGGTGCGTTCTTCGAGCTGACGGCGCAGCTCCAGCGCACGCGGCTGCTGCGGCGTTTCGCGCAACACGACGCGCAACTGCTCGAGCGCCTGCTCGGTCTGGTTGGCCTGGATCAGCCGGTCCACCGCCAGCAACTGCGTCTGGGTGCGGCGCTCGGCCTCCAGCGCCGCCAGACCGGCCTTGGCCCTGTCGTTGCTGCTGTCGATGCGCGTGGCTTCGCGGTAGCGCTGGGCGGCGACGTCGCTCTGCCCTTGGCGGCGCGCCTCGTCACCCTGGTCGACCAGCGCGAAAGCGACGCTGCTGCGCTGCTTCAGGTAGTCGACGCGGTAGCGGCCGTTGTCCGGCTCCAGGCTGTTGGCGCGGCGCAGGCTTTCCACGGCTTCGACGGACTTGCCGTCGGCCAGCAGCGCCAGGCCGTTGCGGTGTTCGAGCTGCGCGGCACAGCCGCCCAGCAGGGCCAGCCCCAGCGACAGGGACAGCGCCAGCGGCGTCAGCCGCCGGCCCGGCTGCGGGTTGCGTTGGGTTTGATTCACAAGGGTTCTCCGTCGACCGCCAGACGGACGGTCAGGTTGCTCTGCTGCTGCAGGAAAGTCAGTTCTTTGGCACTGATGGTCTTCAGCTGGTAGCCGCCTTCCAGCACGTCGCCGGGTCGGGCGTCGATCAGCGTTTCGCCCAGCGCCAGGTAGACGCTGGACGGCTTGCCGTTCTCGCTCAGCAGGCCGACGAAGCGGTAGGGCAAACGCGGCGGCGGTGGCGCTGCCGGCGGGCGCGGCGGCGCGCTGGCGGCGACCACCGGCGGCGGCGGCGGCGGCGGCGCCTTGACGACCACGCGGGGCGCGGCGAAGGGGTCGGCGCCACCGCCGACCAGGGCCTCGCGCAGGGGCAGGGTCTGCAGGGTCGGCCCCGCGCTCGGCGCCGCAGCGACGGTCCGGGTACTGCTTCCCGTGCCGGTGCCAGGCGGACGGGCGTCCGCGCCGGGCGCGCGGCGCACCGGGCTGACGCCGAGTGTGTCGTCGGTGTTGACGAACTGGCTGCGCGCCAGCCACAGGCCCAGGGCGGTGGCGGCCAGCGCCAGCAAACGCGAACGCGGGCTCATGGTGCACCTCGGCGGAAGAACAGGCTCAGGCGCATCTGGCCGCTCAGCGCCTTGTCGTCGTCGGCTTGCTGTTCCAGCTCCAGGCCGTCCAGTGCCGCGTTCGGCAGGCCGTCGAGGATCGTCGCCACCAGCTTGCGCGCCTGGCCGTAGCTGCCGTTCAGTGGCACGGTCACGCGCAAGCGCATCAGGCCGGGCTCTTGCGCTTCGGCGACATAGTCGGCCGTGTCGGCGGTCAGCGGTGAGGCATGGAGCAAGGCCATCAGCTTGACCACCGTGACGCTGCGCTGCCCGTCAGCGGGCAGCGCGTCGAGCCAGTCTTCGCGTGGGTCGCGCTGGCTCGCCGCCAGGTGGGCCTGGGTCAAGCGGGCCGCGGCCTGCTCACGCTGGCTGCTGGCGCTCACCGCCACGACCCGCGCGCTTTCTATCGCCGGCCGCACCGCTTGCAGCAGCGTGGCCGCCGCGAGCAGCAGGGCCAGCGCCGCCAGGCCCGGACCGCCCAGGTGCAGGCGCCACCACCAGCGCAGTCGGCGCAGCCTGGCCTTCATGTCGGGGGCGCGCTTCATCGCCCGGCTCCGGCTGTGGTGGTCGTTGCGGTGGCCGGGTCGCTGGCCGTGGCCCAGCCGGCGGCCAGCGTGAATTCGATGTCGCCGGTGTCGTCGTCCTGAACGCGTTCGTGGTGGCGCAGCATCACGCCGTTCAGGCGCTTGTCGCCTTCCAGGGCCCGCAGGTAGGTGCTCAAGGCCTCCACGCTGCGCGCGCGGCCCCGCACCTCGACGCGGGCCTCGGCCGCGTTCGGCTCGAAGCGCAGCAGGCGCAATTGCGGCGAGGCATGGGATTCGAACAAGGCCAGCAGCGGGCCCCAGGGCGTGGCCAGGTAGTGGGTCAGCTTGTCGATCTGCTGCAGGCGGTTCTGCGCCGCCGCGCTCAGCGCGGGCAGGCGCGCGGACGCAGCCGGCGCCGCAGTCCCGGCGGCGCGGCCCCGCAGCAGCCGCACGGCATCGGATTCGCGCCAGGCTTGCGCGCCTTGCCAGCCAGCGCAGGCCAGCGCGGCCAGGGCCAGCGCCAGGCCGGCCGGGGGCCAGCGGTGGCTGGCCAGGAAATTCAGTCGCAGGTCAGTGGCCATGGTTCGTTCAGCGTTGGGCCACGTCGCGCGCAAGGACCTGCCAGCCGAGCATCGGGCTCAGCATCTGCAGCGCGGCGGCTTCTTCTTCGTGTTCGGGCACCAGGATCACCGGCACCGTGCTGCCGGGGTCGCTGTCTTCGCGGTCCGCCGACAGGCGTTCGAGGCAGGCCTGCACGCGGGCGCACCACAGCTCGGGCTGGCTGACGTCGCAGCGCTCCCAGACGATGCTGTGCACGGCGCCCGACAGCACGCCCAGGCACATCACGCCCTGGTCGCGCATCAGCACGATCAGCGCGTCTTCCAGCGGCCACGCCAGCTGCCATTGCCACAGGTCCTCGAACAGGCCCGGGCGCAGCTCGCTGAGCGTCACGCCCTGCGCGGCCAGCGTCTGGCGCCAGCCGTCGACCAGCGCGGCATCGACCGCCACGGCCAGCCACTGGCCGCCGTCGGGCGACAGTTGCAGCGTCACCAGCAGTTCGTCGTCGCCCAGGCTGTCGGCGAAGCAGGCCCGGGCCTGGGCCTGGGCGTGCTGCCACGAGCCTTCGGCCGGCAGCACGGCGAAATACAGGAATTCATCACCGACGCAGATCGTGGCCTTGCGGGGCAGGGCCTGACCCTGGTCGAGCAGGGCGTCGAGTGCCTGCTCGAGCAGCGCGCCGTCGGCGCCTCGAACACGGACCTCGGCAGCCGGGCGGCGCGGCCAGCCGGCGCGCCAGACCTCGGCCTCGCAGCCTTGTGCGCCCATGCGGACGCGAAGTTCATTCTTCAGCAGCAGTGACACGGTTGGCCTCCTCGAGTGTGGTTGCGCCGGTGGCCACCAGCGCCAGCGCGGCGTCGCGCAGGGTTTGCAGGCCGCGCGCCCGCGCGGCCTCGCGCAGCTTGGCGGGGCTGGCCCGCTCGGCGATCAGGCTGCGCAGTTCGACGTCCAGCGCGAGCGTCTGCGCGATGGCGCGGCGGCCGCGGTAGCCCGTGCCGCGGCATTGCGCGCAGCCCAGCCCGCGCATGAAGTTCCAGCCGGCGGATTCGGCCGGCAGGCCCGCGGCCTCGCGCTGCTCGGCGCTGGGGTGTTCCGGCGCGGCGCAGGCGTCGCAGACCTGGCGCATCAGGCGCTGGGCCAGCACGCCGTTCAGCGCCGACACCAGGTTGTAGGGGTCGACCTGCATCGTCGACAGGCGGCCGATGACGTCGAACACATTGTTGGCGTGGACGGTGGCGAAGACCTGGTGGCCGGTCAGCGCGGCCTGGATGGCGATCTGCGCCGTTTCGGCGTCGCGCATTTCGCCGACCATGATCTTGTCCGGGTCGTGCCGCAGGATCGAGCGCAGGCCACGCGCGAAGCTCAGGCCCTTGGCCTCGTTGACCGGGATCTGCAGGATGTCGGGCACCTGGTACTCGACCGGATCTTCGATGGTGATGATCTTGTCCAGCCCGGTGTTGACCTCGGTGAGCACGCCGTACAGCGTGGTCGTCTTGCCGCTGCCGGTCGGGCCGGTGACCAGGAACAGGCCGTAGGGCATGGCCGCCATGCGGCGGATGAAGGCGGCCTCGGTCGGGCTGAAGCTGAGGTGCTTGATGCTGAGCTGCTGGTCGGCGGCGATCTGGTAGCGGTCGAGGATCCGCAGCACCGCGTCTTCGCCGTGCAGGCTGGGCATGATCGAGACGCGCACGTCGATCGAGCGGCCGCCCAGGCGCAGTTTCAGGCGGCCGTCCTGCGGCACCCGCCGCTCGGCGATGTCGAGGTCGGCCAGCACCTTGACGCGCGAGATCACGCGTTCGGCGAAGTCACGGCCTTCCGGGCGCGTGATGGCCTGCATCACGCCGTCCAGCCGGTACTTGACCGCCAGGCCGGCGGCGCCGCATTCCAGGTGGATGTCGCTGGCGCGGGCCTTCAGCGCGTCGTAGAGCGTGCTGTTGACGAAGCGCACCACGGGGCTCTCGTCGGAACTGATGTCGGCCAGCGACAGCTGGATCACGTCGGCGTCGCGCTCGGCGTCGGGCAGGCCCGCCGGGCCGGCGCCCTGGCCGTCGAGCGCCCGCATCTCGACTTCCAGGCGCGAAAAGAAGGCCGCCAGCTCTTCGGGCTCGGCCACCGACCAGTGGGTCGCCGGCCGGCCACCGCCGCGCAGGCGCGCTTCCAGCCACATCCGGGTGGCGGCGTCGAAAGGGTCGGCGATGACGATCTCGACCACCCCGTCGGCCAGCCGCAGCGCGGCGCACAGCCGGCGCTGGCCGTCGGCGAAGGGCACCAACTGGGTGTCGACGTCGTCGGTGTGCCATTGCGCCAGGCGCGCCAGCGGCATGCCGCTGGCCCGCTCGAGCCAGGCGCCGAGGCTGCCTTCGACCGGCGGGCGTGCCGCGGCGCGGCGGGCCTGCAGTGCGGCCGACAGGCTCTGCACATGGCTGGGCAAGGTCGGCCCGGGGGCCAGGGTGCTGGGTTCCATCAGATGCTCGCGGCGAGTTGGAAGATCGGCAGGTACATCAGCACCACGATGCCGCCGACGACCAGGCCGATGCCCAGCATCAGCAGCGGTTCGATCAGGCGGCTGACGCGGTCCAGCGTGCGTTCCAGCGCGCGGTCGTGGACGTCGGCCAGGCGTTCCAGCGCGGCGTCGAGTTCACCGGTCTGTTCGGCCACGCGCAGCACGCGCAGGCCCAAGGTGTCGACCAGTTGCTGGTCGTGCAGCGCCTGGGCCAGCGGGGCGCCGGCCGAAGCCACCGCCAGCGCGCGGTCCAGGCCCTGGCGGTCGGCGCCGACCAGCAGGTCACGGCACATGCGCAGGGCCTTCAGCGCCGGCACGCCCGAGCGCACCAGCATCGCGGTGCTGCGCGCGAACTGGCTGTGGCCGAAAGCCCGCACCACATCGCGCACGCCGGGCACGCGGGCGGCCAGGTCGGTCAGCCTGGCCTCGAGCCGGCGTTCGCGGGCGGCGCGGACCAGCGACACCACGCCCCAGACGGCCGCGGCGGCCAGGCCCAGCCAGGCCAGGTCGGGCACGCCGTTCAGCGCGCGGCCGACGGTGATCAGCGCCCGCGAGGTGGCCGGCATGTCGTGCCCGCTGGATTCGAGGACCAGCGCGAAGCGCGGCACCACGAAGATCAGCAGGAAGATGACGACGCAGGTCGCGACGCTGACCAGCATCGCGGGGTAGACCAGGGCCGACACCAGGCGCGAGCGCAACACCCTGACGCGGGCAGCATTGGCGGCGTAGCGCTGCAGGCTGTCGGCCATGTCGCCGGTCATCTCGCTGGCCTTGACGCAGGCCACCAGCGCGGCTTTGCAGCCGCCGGCCTGGGCCAGCGCCGCCGACAGGGTCTCGCCCTGGCTGAGTTGCACGATGACGGCGTTGAGCCGGGCGTTGGCGCCAGCCACCGCGCGTTCGCGCAGGGTCTTCAGGCTCTCCAGCAGCGTCAGGCCCGACTTCAGCATCAGGCTGAGGTCTTCGGCCAGGCGCTCTTCATCGATCGGCGCGCCGACCTGGCGCACCGCCTTGCGCAGGCCGGCTGCGGCCTGCGGCTTCAGCGCGGCTTCACCAGGACGTGACATCGCTGGCCTCGCCTTCGCCGCCGGGCTGACCGTCCGAGCCCAGGCTCAGCAGGTCGTAGTCGCCGTGCTGACCCGGCGCCTTGTACTGGTAGGCCAGGCCCCAGGGGTCCAGCGGCACGTCGCGCTTCAGGTAGGGGCCGCGCCACTTGGGCACGTCAGTCGGCGCGATCCGCAGCGCCACCAGGCCTTGTTCCGACGTCGGGTAGCGCCCGACGTCCAGCCGGTACTGGTCCAGCGCCTGGCCCAGGGCCTCGATCTGCGCCCGCGCGACCTTGACGTTGCTCTTGCCGATCTGGCCGAAGTACTGCGGCGCGATGATGCTGGCCAGCAGGCCGATGATGACCATCACCACCAGCAGTTCCAGCAGGGTGAAGCCCGACGGGCGGCGTGCGCTGCGGGGGCGGCAGAGAGGGTTGGCGGGGTGCTTCATGACATCGGCGCTCACTGGATGTTTCGGGCTGCGGGACAGTCGCGCGGCGGTTGCCGTGCGGCCGTCCTCCAGGCGAGGCGCAAGTGTTGATCGCGCGGGTTAAGCCACCCTTAAAGACGGGGAGATTTACCCACCGGGGTGTGGGGTAGGTCCTACCCCTGCGACATGTGTCACGAATGCCGAGCGCGTACCAGGCCGCCGGCGGCCCCGCAGCGTTGCGGCTAGCATGCGGCCGTAGCCACGCTGGGCCGTGGCACCTTGTTTGCATCGGACGCCGTGATGGAATGGAACTGCCGTTTGAAGTCGTGGGCCTGCTGGGCCCTCGGATCCCTGATCGCCACCACCGCGCTGGCCCAGGACAGCGCGCCGAACGGCAGCGCCTGGGGCAGCAAGAAGTCATCCTGGCTGTTGCTCCAGGGCGGCCAGCGCGAGGACGTCTTCGCCTTTGCCGAGCGCCTGAAGGACTACCTGAACGTGGCCCGCACGGCGCAGACCTCGACCACCGAGCTGCTGCGCATGGCCAAGGCCGCCGGCTTCGCCGAATTCACCCGGCCCGACCAGGTCAAGCCCGGCGCCCGCCTGATCCTGCCGGCCCGCGAACGGGCGCTGGTGCTGGCGGTGATCGGCAGCCGGCCGCTGACCGAAGGCTCGCGCCTCGTCGGCACCCACCACGACAGCCCGCACATCGACCTCAAGCCGCGCCCGGTCGTCCCGGCGGCGCAGGGCGGCCTGGCGCTGTTCAAGACCATGTACTACGGCGGCATCAAGAAGCACCAGTGGGCCAACGTGCCGCTGGCGCTGGTCGGCCGCATCGACACGCCTGACGGTCGCCACATCGACGTCTCGATCGGTCTGGCCCCGGGCGACCCGGTCTTCGTGATCGGCGACAACGCCCCCCATTCCGACCGCGACCTGCGCACCCGGACCTACCAGGACGTGTTCAAGGGCGAGGAACTCGACCCCGTCGTGGGCAGCGTGCCGGCCGAGAAATCGGGCGTGGTGGCCGAGGTGCTGCGGGCCCTGAAGGACAAGTACGCCATCCAGGAGGAAGACTTCGTCAGCGCCGACCTGCAGCTGGTGCCCGCGACGCTGCCGCGCGACGTCGGCATCGACCGCGGCCTGCTCGGCGCCTACGGCCAGGACGACCGCCTCAGCACCTACTGCGCGGCGCAGGCCGTGATGGCCGTCGCCGGCACGCCGGCCTTGACGGCGCTGGCCTACGTGTCGAACTTCGAGGAGGTCGGTTCGATCAACAACACCGGCGCCGCTTCGCAGGTGCTGAACGGCGTCTACGCCCGGCTGGTCGGCGCGCAGCGCGCCGGCGCCTACAGCGACCTCGACCTGCGGCAGGCACTGCGCCGCGCCCAGGTGGTCAGCGCCGATACCAACGACGGCCTGAACCCGCTGTTTCCCGAGACCAGCGAGCCCTCGAACTCGGCCAAGGTCGGCTACGGCGTGACGATCAAGCGCTACGGCCGCGGCTTCGACGCCAATTCCGAATACACGGCCTTCGTCCGCGGCATCCTCGACCGCGCGGGCATTCCCTGGCAGACGCAGACGCCCAAGGTCGACGTCGGCGGCGGCGGCACCATCGGCGGCTTCATGTCGCGCGAGGAGATGGAGGTCATCGACCTCGGCGTGCCGCTGATCAGCATGCATTCGACCTTCGAGATGTCGAGCAAGGTCGACGCCTGGAACTTCTTCCGCTTCATGAAGGCCTTCTACGCGGCACCCTGACCCGGGCCCGGGCGGCGCCGCGGGCCGTCCCGGCTAGCGGGCGCGCAGCGCCTGGTCGAGCTGCGCGAAGGCGGCCATCAGCGCCGCTTCGTCGGCGGCCAGCAGGCGGTCGCCGATGTAGATCTCGGACAGGCTCCAGCCTGGCACCTCGGCCGGCCGCACGCGGTCGAACAGCCAGCAGCCGCTGTCGGCGGCGATCCGGTCGCGCAGGTCCATCACGGCCTCGGCCGGGGCGTCGAAATGCAGGTGGAACATATTGACCGGCGGCTGCGGCGGGTTGACGCGCCAGGCCGCGAAAGGCGCCAGGCTGGCCGCCAACCGGCCGGTGCGTTCGACCAGCGCCGGCATCAGCGCCAGCCGTTCGTCGAAGCGCATGGCCGCCGAGGCGACCATCGGGCTCAGGTGGACCAGGGTGCCGCCCATGCGGCGCCGCCACAGCCGGGCCTGGTCGATGAAGTCCTCGGACCCCGCGAGCACGGCGCCGGCCACCGCGCCGATGCCCTTGTAGACCGACACGTAGACCGAGTCGAAACCGGCTGCGATCGCGGCATAGGGCTTGCCGTAATAGGGTGCGCATTCCCACAGCCGGGCGCCATCCAGGTGCAGCCGCAGGCCCCGCGCCAGGGCCGCAGCCTTCAGCGCCGCCAGTTCGTCCCAGGTCGGCAACTGGCCGCCGGCTTCGCGGATCGGCAATTCGACCAGCAGGCAGGCCAGCGGCTGGTGGCAGGCTTCGAGGTCGCTGGCGACGATGGGCCGCAGGCGGTCGCCGACCGGCACGGCGTGCAGCTGCAGCAGCGCCTGGTGCGCCTCTTCCTCGTGCAGCGCCAGGTGCGAGGTGGGGTGCAGGCCGAAGCGCGGCAGGCCGGCAGCCTCGGTCCAGATGCGCAGCGCGCTGAGCTGGGCCATGATGCCGCTGGGCATGAACACGGCGGCGGGCTTGCCGAGCAGCGCGCCGACCTTGCGCTCGAAGTCCCCGACCCACGGCGCGTCGCCATAGACGTCGTGCTCGGCGCCCTGGGCTTCGCACCAGTCGGCGATCTGCCGGAAGTCATCGGCTGCACTGCCGGTGGCGAAGCCCGGGACGATCAGGGTGCAGGCCTTGCGCAGCTGCTGGCGTTGGAGGGGGGTGAGGCGCATGCCGCCGATTCTCGCGCCTGCGGCAGCGCCGACAATCGGCCGATACCGACAGTCCCGGAGACCCTGTGTGAAACCCTATGAAATCGAAGTCCAGCGCCTGAAGTCGATGCGTCACGACAAGGGTCTGATCGAAGTCAACATCGATGCGCTGGTGATGTCGCGCGCTGTGCGCGACGACGAGTCCGCCAGCAGCTGCCTGCGCCTGCCGGTGGAACACGCCCGCACCTTGCTGATCCTGTTGAAGCAGCAGCTGGCCGAACTCGACAAGTCGCAACCGCGCAGCCGGCGTTCAGGGCGCTGCTGAGCGCAAGGCCCGCCTGATCCGGAAGGCGGCCGCGCCCAGGCCGGTCAGCATCATCGCGTAGGTTCCGGGTTCGGGCACCGGCGTCGCCGGCGTCAGGGTGAGTGCGCCGTAGTAGGCCGAACCGCCCGGGCTGTAGGTGGAACCGGTGATGGAGATCGTGTGCGGGCCGGCGGCGATCTGGAAGGTCTGGTTCAGGCCCAGGGCGAGGGTCTCGCTCGGGTAGATATCGATGAATCCACCGATGGGGCCGCTCAGCGTCAGCACCTTGGTGCCGTCGATGTTCGCGGCGAAGCTGCTGATGCCGCCTTCGTAGCCCTGGGTGGGCGAAATCAAGGAATCGGTACCCCAGTCGACCGCATCGTTGAACAGCGCCACGCTGACCGTGGCCCCGACGCTGGTCGTGAACGTGAAGGAATCCGAGAAAGAGGCACCATCCAGGGCGCTCACGAGCTGCGGGATGGCGGGGATGGAGGTGGTGGACGACACCGGAAGCGCGCCAAGACCAAAGGTGCTTGCGCAGGCACCGACCGATGTGGCCAGGGAAACCAGCGCGATGGCGACCGATTTGAGTTTGAACATGTCACTCTCCGAAATCTGAATCGAACTCAGGCTTGACGCCGGCGTGCGGACAGCAGACCGACCACCCCGAGACCGGCCAGCATCAGCGCGTAGGTCTCGGTTTCCGGCACGGGCGCTGCGACCAGGTTGAACGAGCCGTTCAAGGTCGCCGCCTTGACCGCCGTACCCGAAATCAACAGGTGATGCAGCGGATTCCCGGCGGCCAGGACCAGCGCGTTGCCGGCGCTGTAGCTCAAGGTGTCCGTGAAGGCAGTCCGGTTGCCGATCAGGCTGGTACCGCTCGACGCCGCGAAGGCCTGACCGTCGATGCTTGCCGAGAAGCTGCTGAGGCCGCTGGTCGCGCCCAGGACCTTGTAGCTCAGGGCGTCAGCCGAAAAGATGTCCGCAACCGAGGTCGTGAACGTGAAGTCGTACGAGAAGCTGCCGACCTCGATGGACTGGCTGGGCAAGGTCTTGGTTTGCGGGGTGCTCAGGTTCCCCAGGCTGACCACCGTGACGGCCTGCGCGCTGGCCGCTGCGAACAGCGCGACAGCGGCGGCGATGAGTTGGGACCGGTAGGGCATGGGGAACTCCTGAAAGTCGGTATGGGCTGAGAGGCGCTGCCGTATCAGCGCGATGCTCAACCGCAACCGCCAGCCTGCTGCAGCGGATGACAAACCATGCAGCCATCGTAACGGAGATGATCATCCTGGCTCAGGTCCCCGTTCGATGGGGGGGACATTGGGCCCAGGCCCATTCATCCGTAGCCGCCCGTCAGCGCGCCGGCGGTCCTCATCGGCCGTAGACCCGGCGGCCGGCGACCCAGGTCTGCAAGACCCGGGTGCGGCCGATGTCGTGCAGGTTCATGCGGAACAGATCCTGGTCGATGATGACGAAGTCGGCCCACTTGCCCGGCTCCAGCGTGCCCAGCTGCTGGTCCTGCCCGGCCGCGTAAGCCGCGTCCAGCGTGAAGCAGCGGAAGGCTTCCTTCAGCGACATCTGCTGGTCGGGGTACCAGCCGCCCAGCGGCAGGCCGTCTTCGCCTTCGCGCGTCACCGCGGCGTGCAGGCCCAGGAAGGGGTTGGCGTACTCGACCGGGAAATCCGATCCGCAGGCCAGCTTCGAGCCTTGCAGCAGGAAACGCCGCCAGGCGTAGGCGCCGCGAATGCGCTCGCGGCCGACGCGGCTTTCGGCCATGTTCATGTCCGAGGTGGCGTGCGTCGGCTGCATCGACGCGATGACGCCCAGCTGGCGAAAACGCGCGATGTCGTCCAGCGCCACGACCTGCGCGTGTTCGATGCGGTGGCGCCCGCTGGCCACCGGATAGCGCGCCGACAGCTGTTCGAAGGCGTCCAGCACCTGGCGGTTGCCGGCGTCGCCGATGGCGTGCACCGATACCGCATAGCCCTGCTTCAAGGCCTTCTCGATGCTGGCCTTGAGCACGGGCTGGCCCTGGAAGAGCAGGCCGCGGCTGGCCGGCGCGTCGCTGTAGGGCTCGATCAGCGCCGCGCCCCGACTGCCCAGGGCGCCGTCGGCGTAGAGCTTGACGGCCCGCAGGTCGTAGAGGTCGGCCGCGTAGGACTTCAGCGGACCCTGGCGCGAGAGGGCGTCGAAATCGGCGCCTGCGCCGTCGATGGCGGCGTGGATGCGTGTGCTCAGGCGGCCGCTGTCGGCGTACTCGCGGTACAGCTGGTCCTGCACCGGGCCGATGCCCATGTCGTGCACGCTGGTCAGCCCCAGCTCGCGCAGCTGGGCCAGCGCGGCGTCCAGCGCCTGGCGGTTTTCGGCGTCGGTCGGCGCCGGCATCACGCGCGTCACCAGTTCCATCGCGGCGTCCACCAGCACGCCGCTGGGCTGGCCCTGGGCGTCGCGTTCGATGTGGCCGCCTTGCGGGTCGGGCGTGTCGCGGTCGATGCCGGCCAGTTTCAGCGCGCGGCTGTTGGCCCAGCCGGCATGGCCGTCGATGCGCGACAACCAGGCCGGGCGGTCGGCCACGACCTGGTCGAGTTCGGCCGCCGTCGGGAAGCGGCCGAGCTGCCAGATCACCTGGTTCCAGCCGCCGCCGCGCAGCCACGGGCTGGCCGGCTGCTGGCGGAGATGGGCGGCGATCTGCGCCTGGGCCGCGGCCAGCGTGGCGCTGCCGGTCAGGTCCAGCGAAATCAGCGAGCGGCCCAGGCCCATGACATGGCCGTGGGCGTCGATCAGGCCGCTGATCAGTGTGCGGCCCCCGCCGTCCACGTGGCGGGCCGCCGGGGCGCGCGCCGCCGTCTCGGCCGCCGTGCCGGCCCACAGCACGCGGCCCTGGGCGTCGATGGCCAGCGAGGCGAACTGTTGCAGATCGCCGGCCGTGGTCAGGGTGTAGCCGGTGACCTGGTCGATGATGGTGCCGGCTGTCGTTGCGGCTGTCGTTGCGGCTGTCGTCGCAGGTGCTGCGGGCTGGGCGGTGGCGGGCCCGGCGAGCGCGACCGTCGCCAAGGCCAGGCCGGCCAGCCTGGTCAGGCCCGGCTGGCACGGCCGGCCCGTCTGGCGCAGCCCGGCCGGGCGATGGCTTGCTTCGAGGCTCTTCTGCATGGCGGGCTCAGCGGCGCTGCGGGCGCCTGTCGTTTCAGGTTCGCCTGCATGGTAACGGGGGCTGGCGGGGGCTGGCGGGGTGGCTGACGCAGCGGCCGGGCGCCCCGCCAACGCGCCGACTGCGGTACAAAGCCGCCACGATGGCGGGCGTGGCGGCCTGCCGCGCCCGCCCAGCAACCCACCCCGGAGCACCGATGACCCCGCAACCCCTGATTGCCGCCGCTGAACTGCAGCAGGCCCTGCAAGGCGCCGCCACCGACCTGCTGGTGCTGGACTGCAGCTTCGACCTGGCCGACCCGGCCGCCGGCCGCCGGGCCTACGCGGCGGGCCATATTCCCGGCGCGCTCTACGTGTCGCTGGACGACACGCTGAGCAGCGCCAAGACCGGCCGCAACGGCCGCCACCCGCTGCCCGAGCGCGCCATCTTCGCCCGCGCGATGGCCGCGCTCGGCGCCAACGCCGACACCGCCATCGTGGTCTGCGACAACGCCGGCGGCATGTTTGCCGCGCGCCTGTGGTGGATGCTGCGCTGGTGCGGCCATGCCGATGTCCGCGTGCTCGACGGCGGCATGGCGGCCTGGCAGGCGCAGGGCGGGGCGCTCGAGGCCGATGCCCCGGCCGCCCGCGCCGCTGGCCGCTTCGCGCTGCGCGACAGCCTGGTGGCCACCATCGGCTACGCCGACCTGCTCGCCCAGTTGGGCAGCGGCGAACGGCTGGTTGTCGACGCCCGGGCGGCTGACCGTTTCCGCGGCGAAAACGAAACCCTGGACCCGGTGGGCGGCCACATCCCAGGGGCCGTCAACCGTTTCTTCCGCAGCAACCTGGGCGCCGACGGCTGCCTCAGGCCGGCCGCCACATTGCGCGCCGATTTCCTGGCGCTGCTCGGTGACCGCACGCCGTCCAGCGTCGTCAGCCAATGCGGGTCGGGCGTGACCGCCTGCCACAACCTGCTGGCGCTCGAAGTCGCCGGCCTGCCCGGTGCAGCGCTCTACCCGGGTTCGTGGAGCGAGTGGTGCGCCCAGCCGGGAGCGCCCTTGGCCAGCGGCGCCTGAACGGCCGCCAGCCAGCGGCTCAAGGGTCCGGCCAGGCCTGGATGGACCGCAGGATGCTGCGCGTGATGGCCTGGCGCTGCGGCAGGTCGGCCAGGCGCTTCGGGGTGTCGATGTTCAGCGCGAAGAACACCGGCCCGGCGGGCCATTCCACCCAGCCGACCCACCAGCCGAGTTGGCCGGTCCACCCGGTCTTGGCGCGCAGGATCCAGTCGCGGCCGGCCTCGTTGACCATCACGTCCTTGACCAGGCGCTGGTGCTCGACCCGAAAGGGCAGTTCGTTGCGGTGCAGCCGGCGCAGGAAAGCGATCTGTTCGTGGGCCGAAATCGCCAGTTCGCCTTCGACCCAGAACGGCTGCTCGCCGCGCACGCTGGCGTTGCCGTAGCCGGTCTGCTGCAGGTAGGCGCTTTCGCGCGCCTCGCCCAGCTGCTGCGCAAAGCGGCTGTAGACCCAGACCGTCGAGGCCCGCATCGCCGAGCGCAGGTCCTGGTCGCGGTCCCAGGCGGGGTTGTCGCGCTGCACGCCGTCCCAGGGGATGCGCTGGAATTCGTCGCGCAGCAAGCCGGCGTCGAGCGCGAACAGGCTGTGCGGAATCTTGAAGGTCGATGCCGGCGAATAGCGGCGGGCGGCGCGTTCCGCGTCGTGCACCCAGACGGTCTCGGGCTGTGCCCGGGCGTCGACGACCACGATGGTGCCGCGGGCCTGGACTTCGGCGAAATGGCGGGCCCAGTCCGGGCGCGGCTGCACCGCCGGCGCCGGGTCGGCAGGGGCGGCCTGGCTGGGCCAGGCCCAGGGGGCCGAGGCTGCAGCCAGGAACTGTCGGCGCTTGCGCAGCGTGGGGCTCACGGTGGAATGGCTTCCAGGCGCGCGGCCTCGCGCGGGGCGACGTACTGGATCACCGCGCGCTGCCCGGGCACCACGGTGGCGTTCAGGCCCAGCGCCGGGTAGCTCAGCAGCGCGGCGCCGGCTGCCAGCGGGCGCACGCGGGCTGGCGCGCCGAAGCGCTGGCGCAGGTCGGCCTCGCTGAGCCGGGCGACGGGTATGAAGCTGAGGCCCGTCACCCGCGCCTGTTCGGCCTCGGCCTGGTCGGCCGCTCGCAAGTCGAAGCGCCGCACGCCGCCTTCCATCGGCGTGCTGCTGGTGCTGGCGCCGCGCCAGCGGTCCAGGGTGGCGGCCGGCACGTCGAAGGCCACAACCAGCCTGCCGGCGACGAAGCCGGCGTTGAAGGGCTCCGCCAGCGCTTCGAGCACGCCGACTTCGCCCAGCCGCGCGACCAGCGCCACCTGCAAGGTCTCGGCGGTGCGGGCCCGCACGTCGGCCAGCGTGGCCACGCCCAGGTGCAGGCCCAGCGCGCGCGAACTGCCGTCGGCCAGCACCTCGACCTGCCAGGGCAGACCCTGGCTGGCGGCGGCCTGCGCCGACGGCGCGGCCTGCGGTGCCGGCGCTTGCAGCAACTGCCGGCCCAGCGCCACCCCGATGGCCGCCACGAGCAGCGCCGCGGCGGCAACCCGCCATCGAATCCTGGTTGTCATGGCCCGATTGTCGGGCCGCTGCAGCTGCCGCCGGCCTATCGGCTCAGCCCGGCTGATGAGTGCCGTGGCGGCTCACGGCGTGGCCAGGCCGCGCGACTGGCGCTGGCGCAGCGCCAGCCACAGCAGGGCGCCGCCCAGCAGCGCCAGCGGCACCAGCGCGCCCAGGTTCATCGCCTGCCAGCCGCCGGTGGTGACCAGCGCGCCCGAACCGAAGGCGGTGAAGGTCATCGTCGTGTAGACGCAGAAATCGACGGCGGCCTGGGCGGTGGTGCGCTCCTCGGGCCGGTAGGCCTGGGTGGCCAGTGTGGTGCCGCCGATGAACAGGAAGTTCCAGCCGACACCCAGCGTGACCAGCGCGGCCAGGAAGTGCATCAGGTCGACGCCCGACAGCGCGATCAGCACGCAGGCGACATTCAGCGCCAGCCCGGCGACCATCACCGGCAGCGGGCCGAAGCGCTGGATCAGGCTGCCGGTGAAGAAGCTGGGCGCGTACATGCCGACCACATGCCATTCCAGCACCAGCGCCGCCGACGAGAAGGGGTGCGCGCACTGGGCCATCGCGATGGGCGTGGCCGCCATCAGCAGGTTCATCACGCCATAGCCCAGCGCGCAGGCCGCCGCCGCGATGATGAACACCGGCTGGCGGGCGATCTCGCGCAAGGGCCGCCCCGCCACTGGCTGGCTGCCGGGGGCGTTCAGCGGCGGGAATTCGATGCGCGACATCACCAGCAGCGCCAGCAGCGCCACGCCGACCAGCGCCGCGTAGGCCCCGGCGAAAGGCTGGGGCAGGGCGTCGCGCGTGAAGGTCGCGAGGTTGGGGCCGACGATGGCGCCCAGGATGCCGCCGGCCAGCACCCAGGAGATG
This sequence comes from Betaproteobacteria bacterium, assembly GCA_947453725.1. Classification (GTDB taxonomy): domain Bacteria; phylum Pseudomonadota; class Gammaproteobacteria; order Burkholderiales; family Burkholderiaceae_C; genus Rubrivivax. The sequence goes on from CANGHH010000011.1 coordinate 17,371, forward strand.
GCCTTTTCCTTCATCGACGGGGCGACCAGTTCGGTTGCCGCGAAGCGGTACAGCGAGGCGTTGGCGTTGTAGTAGCCGGCCAGCAGCGTGGCGCCGACCAGCAGCCAGAAGGTGTGCGTGACGGCCGCCACCGCGCACAGCGAGGAGGCCAGCATGGCCACCACCAGGCCGAGCTGGAAGGTGCGGCGCCGGCCCCAGGCGCGCTGGTGGCGGGCGACCAGCGGCGCCGCCAGCGCACCGCCGGCGACATAGCCGGCCACCGGCAGCGTGGCCATCCAGGCCTGCGGCGCCAGCGCCAGGCCGACCAGGCCGTTGATGGCGATGAAAGTGACGTTGTTCGACAGGAACAGGCCCTGGCACAGCGTGAGCAACAGCAGTTGGGGGTTCATGTCGGGGTCCGCAGCGAGAGAGGGGGGATTGTGGTGGCAGTGTCTGCCGCGGCGGCCTGCGGCAGCACCATCGGTTCGGCGATCAGCAGCAGGCTGACCGCGGTGTAGGCCAGCATCAGGGCCGTCAGCGGCAGCAGCCCCCAGGCCGCGCGACGCGGCGGCACGCCGGCCGCCAGCACCACGCGGTGCGACCACCAGATCGCGGCCATGTGGCCCCCCACGATGGCCGTCACGGCCACGTTCCAGGTCAGCCGCGCATCGACGAGGCCGATGTCCGGGTGCCAGCGTGCCGTGCCGAACAGGTCCCACTGCCAGCCGAAGGGGTCGGACAGCAGCTGGAACACGGTCTGGCCCTGGATGAACAGGCCCGAGAAGTTGTGCGCCAGGTTGTAGGCCGCCGCGATCGGCACCAGCGTCAGCGCCAGCTGCGCCGCCAGCAGGCGGGCCGGGACGGCCGGCTGCAGCAGCGCCAGGCTGAGGCCCAGCGTGGCCCGGTAGGCCAGCCTGAAGCCGGCCCAGACGGCGATCAGCCCCGCGGTGCCGACGAAGCGGCCGTTGAGGTCCAGCCAGGCCGCGGGCACGGCGGCGCGCAGGGCCTGCTCGAAGGTGTTCCAGGCCGCGCTGCCGTGCAGGCCGTCGAAGACCACGGTCGACAGCATCGCCATCACGAAAGCCGCCTGGCCGGCGCTGGCGGGCGGCGGCGGGACCGGCGCCTCACCCGGCAGGCGCAGGCGCAGCGGCGCCAGGCGGCCCAGGGTGGCGAAGACGATGGCGAAGACATCGGCCTGCGCCTGCCAGGTGGCGCGGCCGAAGGCGGCCATGCCGGCCAGGTTGACCGCCGTCCACAGCAGCGCCGCGCAGCCCAGTCTGAGGGGCGAACTGGCCAGCGGGTGCACCACCTCGAGCCAGCACCAGGCCAGCAGCAGCCCGGTGGCCGGCCACAGCCCCAGCCATGCCGGCCAGCGCCAGCCCAGGCTCAGACCGGCCGGCCGCCCGGCGCGGCGGGCCAGCGCGTCGAGGGCCTCGAAGGCGCTGCGCCAGGGGTCCAGCGCCGGCCACAGGTTGCACAGCAGCGCGGCGACGAAGGCCCCGCCGACCCACCAGACGATCCACACCAGCGTCGGCGCCAGGTTCATCAGCGGGTCGCTGCTGCCGAGCAGCGCGGCGGCCACGGTCAGCACGAAGAGCAGGCCGGCGGCGGTGCGCGTGGCCCACAGCACGCCGCGCGGCACGGCGATTTCGCGGCCCCATGGCTGCGTCGATCCGGCCGCCACGGGCCGCGCGAAAAGCGCCGCCGCCAGGAAGCTCAGCGCCACCGCCGCGCAAGCCGCGCCGACGACCAGCGACAGCGGCACCGGCAGGTCGTAGCGTTCGTCGAAGCCGTGGGCCCGCGCGGGCTGCGCGGCGGCCATCGCCAACAGGGCCAGCAGCGTCTGCAGCGCCGCCGGCCGCCGCCACCGCCCCGGCGGCGAGCGGGTGGCGCTCAACGCGGGCGAACTTCGAGCAGCGCCAGCGGCGCCGCGTGGTGGTCGGCCGGCGGCGCAGCGCCCGGCACCGCACCCGGTGATTTGGCGGCGTGCCACTCGAAGCGGAAACGGCCGCTGGCGTGGGCCGTGAAAGCCAGTTCGGCCGGCTGCCCGGGCTGCAGCGCCAGGCTCAGGCGGTAGGCATGCAGATGCAGTTCGCCGGCCTGGTTGCTGCTGATGCGCAGCCGGACCGCGTCGCCCTTCAGCGCGCGGATCAGGCGTTGTTCCGGCGGCAGCACACCGTTCACCAGCTGCAGTTCGTGCAGGGTGGCAACGGGCTCGGCTGCGGCACCGAACGCCAGCGCCAAGCTCCCGACCAGCGCCCAGGCAGGCCGCATCACCGCTGCCTCATTCAGTGACAGCCGCCTTCCAGTTCGCGACGTTGCGCGCCGCTCCGGTCAGCTCCAGGATGTGCATGCCGGTGTTGGCGCGGTCGACGATGTAGATGTAGCCGCGCTCGTCGACTTCGACGTTGTTGGTCTGGATCGCGCGCTTGTTCGCCGCTTCGGTGTAGGGCAGCTTGGTGGCCTGGCCGGTGGGCGTTTCCAGCACCACGGTGTTGGCGTTCATCGGCGGGATGAAGTAGGCGATTTCCTTCGGGAAGAAGGGGTCGCGCACGTCCAGCGCGCGCACGCCGGCGTTGAAATGGGCGAAGAACATGATGCGTTTGAAGAACACCGGCGCGTAGCTCTCGTTCGACGAGTGGGTGCCGAAACGGCCGCCGCGCGCGCAGAAGTTGCCGCTGGCCTCGGGCACCGTCCAGCTGGCCACGCCGAAGGGCTTGGTCTCGGTCGTGATGTCGACGAACCAGACCATCTGCCGGCCTTCCAGGCACTCCTTCTGGATCGCCTCGTCGGTGACGACGATGAAGTCGCGCTTCCTGCCCAGCAGGTTCTTCTCGAACTCGGGCACGTCCACGTTCAGCATCGGGAACACCGTGTGCGCGCCGTGCATCGGCGGCAGGTCGAGCCGCGCCACCTGCGGGTAGAGCAGGTTTTCGGGTGTCGGCTCCTTCGGGCCGCTCAGCAGCTTCTCGCGGTCGACGATCTGCAGCACGCCGTCGGTGTTGGTGCCGTAGCCGAAGAAGACGCGGTTGCCTTTGGGTCCCGTTGAAATCGGACCGTGCAGCTGGATGGGCGTGGGCCCGCCGGCGCCGGGCTGCTGGCCGATCAGGCCGAAGTCGCGGATGAAGACCGGCTTGGCGGGGTCGCTCAGGTCGTAGATCTGCGTCATGCGCGTGGTGCGCCACATCGGATTGCCCGACACCAGGTAGGCGATGCCGGTTTCGCATTCCCAGAAGTTCTTGTGCGTGCCCTTCAAGCCCTTGCCGATGACGGTGATCAGCGCCGGCTTGGCCGGTTCGGTGACATCCCAGACCTCATGCGCCTGGTTGCCGAAGACGCGCAGCATGTAGAACTTGGACTTGTCGGCCTTGGGCAGTTGTTCGCCGCTGCACACGCGAACCATCTGCGCGCCGCCCTGTTCGGCCTTGCCTTCTTCGCCCGGGATGTGGGCCAGGTATTTCGGCGCTTTCGGGTCGGTGACGTCGAGGATCGACGTGCCGTTGTCTTCCTGCCTGCCGGTCAGCGGGTTGAGCTTCTTGTCGCCGTGGTGGCCGACGTAGGCGATCCAGCGCTTGCCCTGCTTCTGGATCGTCGGCTGGTAGGCGGTGCGGGCCTGCAGGTCGCTGTAGCCGACCAGGCGCATGTTCAGCGCTTCGGGGGCGGCTTGGGCCTGAGCTTGGGCATGAACCCCGCCGCACAACAAGGTGCCGAGCAGGGTGGCCAGCCGGAACGGCTGCAGAAGGGTGCGCATCGCGGGTCTCCTCGTGACGCGGGCTCTCGGTGTGTGGGCCCGCTGGGCGCGATGATGGCTGCGCTTCGCAGGCGCTTGAAGCCTCCGTGGACCCGTGCTTTCCCCGAGTTTCCGCACAGCAGAACGCTGGGCCTGATCGGGCCGCCGACGTCGCCATGCCGCTTCCGAAGTCCCGAGCAGGGCCGGCCCGACGGCCAGGCTGACCGGGTTGCTAGGGGCCTCGGCCGGGGCCTGAGGCCTGCAGCCGCGCGATGTCCTGGCTCAGCCGAGCGGCGATCAGGTGCATCACTTCGAGGCCGAATTCGGGGTTCTGGTAGACCAGCTGCTTGAAGGTGTCTTCGTCGATCGACAGCACCGTGCAGGGGGTGATGCAGCAGGCCGCGCTGCTGCGCCAGCGGTCGGGCGCGAAGAAGGCGATTTCGCCGAAGATCTGCCCCGCTTCCAGCGTGCGGCCGACGTCAGGCAGGGCGATGCGGCCGTCGGCCAGGAAGTAGATGCGGTCGGCCTTCGATCCGCGCTTGAACAGCGTGGCGCCGGCCCGGTAGCGCCGGCTGCGCATATAGGGCCGCAGCCAGATGCCGAGCTGCCGGTCGTCGGCGCCCGTGGCCGACAGATGGCGCGTGATCTGCACCATCTGGCGCACCCGCCAGAGGTTCACCGGCAGCAGCACGGCATGCAGCAAGACCAGCAGCGGGTTGGGCTGTGCCAAGCCGTAACAGATGAAACCGATGTTGCTGCCGACCGCCAGCCAGCGCAGCGGAATCATCGTGCGCACGAAGGCGCTGACGATGACCAGCGCGGCCGCGATGCCTGCCGAGGCGTAGGCCAGCAGGTGCCGCGGGTCGGACAGCGGGCTGCCGAAGTCCGGCAGCAGCGCGGCCCAGCTCACCGGATCGGTCATCGGGCCGGGCGCCGTGGCGCGCGCTGGCGGGTCAGGCCGGTCTGCCCGCCGGCACCGCGGCCAGCCTGGCGCGCGGCATCACATCGGCGCTTCATCGCTCGCGGTTTCGCCGCCCTTGCGGATGCGCACAGGCGCCTTGCGCACCGGCGCGGCGACCGCTTCGACGAAAGCCTGCGCGGCGTCGGCCGTCGGCTCGCCGACCGGGCCCGGCGCAGCCGCTGCCGAAGCGGGCGCGACCGGATCGCTGATGACCCGCGTGTAGGGCGTCAGGATCTGCACCAGCTGGCCGTAGACCCGCGGGTTGCCGGCCACCACTTCGCGCTGGTGCAGGAAGTCGGACTCGCCGGTGAAGTTGCCGATCAGGCCGCCCGCCTCGGTGATCATCAGCGAACCGGCGGCGATGTCCCAGGGCTGCAGGCCGGTCTCGAAGAAGCCGTCGTAGTAGCCGGCAGCGACGTAGCAGAGGTCGAGCGCGGCCGCGCCAGGCCGGCGCAGGCCGGCGCAGCTCTGCATGACCTCTTCGAACATCTTCACGTAGCGCTTGAAGTTGTCGCCCTTGCGGAACGGGAAGCCGGTGCCGATCAATGAATCGGCCAGGCGCGTGCGCTTGGATACGCGCAGGCGGCGGTCGTTCAGGAAGGCGCCGCGGCCCTTGCTGGCGTAGAACATGTCGTTGCGCGTCGGGTCGTAGACGACGGCCTGCTGCACGACGTTGCGGTGCGCCAGCGCGATCGACACGGCGTAGACCGGGAAGCCGTGCAGGAAGTTGGTGGTGCCGTCCAAGGGATCGATGATCCAGACGTATTCGCTGTTCTGCGCGCCGTGTTCGCGCCCGGATTCCTCGGCCAGGATGCCGTGACCCGGGTAGGCTTCGAGCAGGATGTTGATGATGGCCATCTCGGCCGCACGGTCGACCTCGGAGACGAAGTCGTTCGGCCCCTTGCGGCCGATCTTCAGCACGTCCAGGTCGAGCGCCGCCCGGTTGATGATGGAACCTGCCGCGCGCGCCGCCTTGATGGCGATGTTCAGCATGGGGTGGAGCGCTTGCGACATGGGCGGCCTGGGATCGTGCGTTGAAGGGGGTAAAGAACGTCGCGGTGACAATCACCGCGTGGATATCCCGAGTTTAACGGCAGCGCCTGCCCCGATTGCGGCGCCCGACCCGACCCGCTTCGTGTTGATCGGCACCAGCCATCCCGGCAATGTCGGTTCGACCGCGCGGGCCATGAAGGTGATGGGCTTCAGCGACCTGGTGCTGGTGGCGCCGCGTTTCGGCGACGTGCTGCAGCGCGAGGAAGCCCTGGCGATGGCCAGCGGCGCCACCGACATCCTGGCCGCCGCGCGCGTCGTGCCGACGCTGGCCGACGCGCTGGACGGCATCGGCTGGGCCTGCGCCACGGCGATGACACCGCGCGACTTCGGCCCGCCGACGCTGGCCCCGCGCGACCATTTCGCCACCCTGGCGGCCAGCCCGCAGCGCGTGGCCTTCGTCTTCGGGCCCGAGCGCACCGGGCTGGCCAATGAGGACGTCTACCGCTGCCACGCCTGCATCTCGGTGCCGACCAACCCGGGCTACGGTTCGTTGAACCTGGCACAGGCGGTGCAGCTGATTGCCTACGACTGGCGCATGGCGCTGGGTGGCTACGCCGTGCAGCCGCGCACCACGGACCCGCAGCTGGCCGACGGCGCGGCCATCGCCGGCCTGCTGGCGCACTGGCAGCAGACGCTGGAGCAGATCGGCTTTCTCGACCCGGCCGCGCCGAAGAAGCTGCTGCCGCGGCTCAACCAGCTGCTCAACCGGGCGCAGCTCAGCGCCGACGATGTGCACATCCTGCGCGGCATCGCCCGCGCCGCCGCGAGGAGTCCCAACCCAGCTTCCGCCCGCGGAACCGGCTCTGCCGGGCCGCCAGGCGACGGCCCCCTCGGGGGGTAGCGGCCGACAGGGCGCTTGGGGGGGCTAAAATTTACTGATGTTTGCCCGACTGCGCGAAGACATCGCCTGCATCCTCGAACGCGACCCGGCGGCGCGTTCCAGCTGGGAGGTCCTGACCTGCTACCCCGGCCTGCACGCGCTGGTCCTGCACCGCCGCGCCAGCTGGTGCCGCCGCCATGGCCTGCACTGGCTGGCGCGCTTCATTTCGCACCTGGGCCGCTTTCTGACCGGCATCGAACTGCACCCGGGCGCGACCATCGGCCACCGCGTCTTCATCGACCACGGCATGGGCGTGGTGGTCGGCGAAACCGCCGAGATCGGCGACGGCTGCACCATCTACCAGGGCGTGACGCTGGGCGGCACCTCGCTGGCCAAGGGTGCCAAGCGCCACCCGACGCTGGGCAAGGGCGTCATCGTCGGCGCCAATTCGCAGGTCCTGGGCGGTTTCACGGTCGGCGATGGCGCGCGCATCGGCAGCGGCGCCGTGGTCGTCAAGCCGGTGCCTGCCGGCGCCACCGCGGTCGGCAACCCGGCGCGCGTGATCCAGGCCGACAGCGAAGCCGCGCGCGAAGCGGCGGCGGCCAAGATGGGTTTTTCGGCCTATGGCGTGACCCAGGGTGACGACCCGGTGTCGCAGGCCATGAAAGGCCTGATCGACAACGCCTCGGCGCACGAACACCAGGTCATGCTGCTGTGGCAGGCCATCGAGAAGCTGTCGGCGCGGACGCGGGAGCTGCCGCTGGGCGACTGCGTGCCGCTGGACGCACAGACCACCGAGGTCTTCGACGCCGAGCGGATGAGCCGCCTCGTCAAGTAGGCCGGTTCAGGCGCGGCCCGGCGTGCGCATCGCGCCTTCGGCGCGCACCGCGGTCTTGGGTCTGAAGGCCTTGCACAGCGCGTCGTCGCTGGCCATGTAAGGCCCGCCGATCAGGTCCACGCAGTAGGGCACCGCCGCGAAGATGCCGGGCACCGGCGGGCTGGCCATCGGCAGGCCTTGCAGCGTTTCGGCGATCGCCTTGGGCTGGCCCGGCAGGTTGATGACCAGCGCCTGGCCGCGGATCACGGCGACCTGCCGCGACAGGATGGCCGTCGGCACGAAGCTCAACGAGATCTGCCGCATCTGTTCGCCGAAACCCGGCATCACCTTGTGCGCGACGGCCAGCGTGGCTTCGGGCGTCACGTCGCGCAGCGCCGGGCCGGTGCCGCCGGTGGTCAGCACCAGGTCGCAGCGCAGGCCGTCGACCAGTTCGATCAGCGCGGCGCTGATGCCGTCCTGTTCGTCGGGGATCAGCCGCTCGTGCCACTCGATGGGGTTGCGCAGCGCGCGGCCCAGCCAGTCCTTCAGCGCCGGGATGCCCTGGTCCTGGTAGACGCCGGCCGATGCGCGGTCGCTGATGCTGACCACACCGATGCGGACCGGGTCGAAGTCGCTCATTTCGAGGTCACTCATTTCGCCGCCAGGAAAGGTTTGATGAAGTGGAAGAGCTCGCGGTGACTCTTCGGCTGGCGCGCCTCGGGCACCAGGTCCTTGGCGTCGCGGCGCGCGGCGCGCACGAGGCTGCGCAGCTGCTGGGTGTCGGTGTCGGGGTATTCGTTCAGCCAGGTCGTCAGCGCCTCGTCGTCGGCGATCAGCTCGGCCCGCCAGCGCTCGGTCTCGTGCAGCATCAGCGTGTCCTTGGCCGAACCCAGCGTGGCGCTGGCCACGGCTTCCCGCAGCGCTTCCTCGTCGGCATGGCGCATCAGCTTGCCGACGTACTGCATCTGCCGGCGCCGGCCTTCGTGGCTGCGGGTGCGGCGGAATTCGGTGATCGCGTCGCGCAGGATCTCGGGCATGGCGATGGCCGCGAAGCGTTCGGCCGACAGCTGCGATACCGCATTGCCCAGGGCCTGCAGTTCGTGCGAATGCTGCTTGAGCCGGGTCTTGCTCGGGCCGGTGTCGACCCAGGCACCGGCTTCTGCGGTTTCGGCGGCGCCGAGGCCGGCGTCGCCGTAGTGCGCATCGGTTCCGCGGTGTGGTGCGGCGCGTCGGGCCATGGTGTGGGTTGGACGGAGGACCGTCTCTGCAAGGGGGCGCCCATTATCATCGGCGACCGCTATCCGCAGCCCTTCTTGGATCACCGCCCCGATGACCACCACCCGTGCCGAACAGGGCTTTGCCTACCGCCAGGATCAGTTCCAGCAAATCGTCGAGGACACCCTGAAGCTGGCCCGGGGTCTGGGCGCCAGCGACGCCGGGGCCGAAGTCTCGGAAGGCGTGGGCCTGTCGGTGTCGGTGCGCAAGGGCGAACTCGAGAACGTCGAGCGCAACCGCGACAAGAGCCTGGGTGTCAGCGTCTACCTGGGGCAGCGGCGTGGCAATGCCAGCACCAGTGATTTTTCGGTCGCCGCGCTGCGCCAGACCGTGCAGGCCGCCTACGACATCGCCCGCTTCACGGCCGAAGACCCGGCCGCCGGCCTGCCCGACGCCGCCGACCTGGCCACGCCGGCCGAAGTGGCGCGCGACCTGGACCTGTTCCACCCCTGGGCCATCGATGCCGCCGCCGCCGCCGAACTGGCGCGCCGTTGCGAAGACGCGGCACTGCGCGTGGACCGCCGCATCACCAATTCCGAAGGCGCTGGCGTGTCGGCACAGCAGGCCCATTTCTGGGCCGGCAACACGCGGGGCTTCCGCGGCGGCTATGCCAGTTCGCGCCACTACCTGTCGGTCTCGCCGATCGCCGGCAAGGGCCGCGACATGCAGCGCGACGGCTGGTTCAGCTCGATGCGCGACGCCGCCGACCTGGCGGCGCCCGAAGCCGTCGGTCGCTACGCCGCCGAACGCGCATTGTCGCGCCTGAAATCGCGCCGCGTACCCACCGCGCAGGTGCCGGTGCTGTTCGAGTCGACGGTGGCCGCCGGCCTGCTCGGCGCCTATGTGCAGGCCACGTCGGGCGGCGCGCTGTACCGCAAGACCACCTTTCTGGTCGACAGCCTGGGCAAGAAGGTGCTGCCCGCGCACGTCGACATCGTCGAGAACCCGCATGAGTTGAAAGGCAAAGGCAGCGCGCCCTTCGACGACGAAGGCGTGCGCACGACGCCCCGCCAGGTGGTGCAGGGCGGCGTGGTGCAGGGCTATTTCCTCAGCACCTACTCGGCGCGCAAGCTGGGCATGCACACCACCGGTCACGCCGGCGGTTCGCAGAACCTGCACATGACCAGCCGGCGGACGAAGCAGGGCGACACGCTGGACGCGATGCTGGCCAAGCTGGGCCGCGGCCTCTTCGTCACCGAACTGATGGGGCAGGGCGTCAACTACGTCACCGGCGACTACTCGCGCGGCGCGGCGGGCTTCTGGGTCGAGGACGGTCGCATCGCCTACCCGGTTCACGAGGTGACCATCGCCGGCAACCTGAAGCAGATGTTCAAGGGCATCCAGGCCATCGGCGCCGACGTCTACGTGCAGGGCAGCAAGGCTGTGGGCTCGGTGCTGCTGAGCCCGATGCAGCTGGCCGGTTCCTGAGCCCGCGAGCGCTGCACCGCCCGCAGCGCGCCGGCCATGCGCATCGCCCTGGTCACCGACCTGCACGCCAACCGCGAGGCGGTGCAGGCCGTGCTGGACCATGCCGCCGCGCAGGGCGTCGACCGCCATGCCTTTCTGGGTGACCTGGTCGGCTACGGTGCGGACCCCGGCTGGGTGGTCGACCGCGTGCGCGAACACGTGGCCCGCGGCGCGGTGGCGGTGCAGGGCAACCACGACGCCGCGGTGGCCAGTGCGGCCTCGCCGACGATGCGTCCCGAGGCGCGCCGCGCGGTCGAGTGGACGCGCGAACAGCTGGACCGCTCGCAGCTCGAGTTCCTGGCCGGCCTGCCCATGCAGCAGCGCAGCGGCGAGCTGCTCTTCGTCCACGCCAATGCCTTCGACCCGCCGGCCTGGGACTACATCCAGGGCCGCGCCGAGGCCGTGCGCAGCATGCACGCGACGACCGCCCGCGTCACCTTCTGCGGCCACACGCACGAACCCCGGCTGTACCACCTGTCGGGCCTGGGCAAGGCCGGAGAATTCGAGCCGGTGGCCGGTGAAGCCATTCCGCTGCTCGGCTCGCGCCGCTGGCTGGCCATCCCGGGTTCGACGGGGCAACCGCGCGACGGCAACCCGGCGGCCTGTTACGCGATCTACGACGACAGCCAGGCCGAGCTGACTTTCTGGCGCGTGCCCTACGACGTCGAGGCGGCGGGCTCACGCATCCTGGACGCCGGGCTGCCGTCGGCCCTGGCCGCAAGGCTGCGGGATGGACGCTGAGCGGGCTGTTCCGGCGCCGAGCCCGCTGCGGCCGGGCCAGCTCATCGACGGCTGGCGGCTCGAAGAGAAGCTGCACACCGGCGGCATGGCCCACCTCTGGCGGGTGGTGCGTGACTCTTCGGCGGCGCCGCTGCCGCCGGCCGCCGCCGAACTGGCCGCCAGCCTGCCGCTGATCATGAAAGTGCCGCGCCTGAAGGGTGGCGAGGACCCCGCCGCCATCGTCGGCTTCGAGGTCGAGCAGATGATCCTGCCAGCGCTGCGGGGACCCCACGTGCCGCGCTTCGTTGCGCGCGGCGATTTCACGCGCCAGCCCTACATCGTGATGGAGCGCATCGAAGGGCCGACGCTCAGGCCGCGGCTCGACGAGGCCCCGCTGGCCGTCGACGAGGTCATCGAGATCGGCGCCCGCGTCGCCGCCGCGCTGCACGAGCTGCACAAGCAGCACCTGGTGCACCTGGACGTCAAGCCCAGCAACATCATGCTGCGGCCCGATGGCACCGCCGTGCTGGTCGATTTCGGCCTGTCGCACCACGACCGCCTGCCCGACCTGCTCGACGAGGAGTTCACGCTGCCGATGGGCACCGGGCCCTATATGTCGCCCGAGCAGGTGCAGTTCGTCCGCACCGACCTGCGTTCGGACCTTTTCGCGCTGGGTGTGATGCTCTACCACTTCACGACCGGCGAACGGCCTTTCGGCGCGCCCGAATCGGTGCGCGGCTTGCGCCGCCGCCTGTATGTCGACCCGGTGCCGCCGCGCGCCCTGCGCGCAGACTGCCCCCCCTGGCTGCAGGAGGTGATCCTGAAGTGCCTGGAGGTGCGGCCCGAGCGGCGCTGGCAAAGTGCCGCCCAGCTGGCGATGGCGCTGCAGGACCCGGGCCAGGTGCCGCTGACGGCGCGCGCCGACAAGCTGCAGACCCAGGGCCTGGTGCTTCGCCTGAAACGCTGGTTCTTCGCGGTCGGCGCCGAACCCCGCCGCGCGGCGGCCACCCCCCTGGTCAGCCAGGTGATGCACAGCATCATCATCGTCGCGGCCATCGATGTCGACAGCGCCACGCCCGAGCTGCTGGAACACCTGCGCGAGACGGTGCAGCGCATCGTGCTGACCGAACCCGGCGCGCGGCTGGCCTGTGTCAGCGTCATGAAGACCGCACGCATCGGCATGGACGAGCTGGTGGATGCAGCGGGCCGCAGCCTGCACGTCAGGCAGCTCGTCGGCCTGAAGCACTGGGCGCGGCCGATCAGCAAGGCGCTCGACCTGAACGACGGCCGCATCACCTTCCACGTGCTCGAAGCGCCCGATGCGGCCGCCGCCATCGTCGAATTCGCCGATCGCAACCAGGTCGACCACATCGTGATGGGCGCGCGCGGCACCTCGACGATCCGGCGCTTCCTGGGCAGTGTCAGTTCGCAGGTGGTGGCGCAGTCGTCCTGCACCGTGACGGTGGTGCGCGTCTGAGCCGCAGGGGCTGCCCTCGCGAACGGGTAAACCCGTCTGAAGGGCGCCCCGTGCCGGCCTAGAATTTTGGCAGCCTGGGGCCTTGTGCCCCCCATGTGATCAACAGGAGAGAACCCCATGGAACGTCGTTCCTTCGTCCACGGCGCCGGCTTGGCGGGCGTGCTGGCCGCCGGTGTTGCACCGGCCATCGTGCATGCCCAGGCCAACATCCGCTGGCGCCTGGCATCGAGCTTCCCGAAGTCGCTGGACACGCTGTTCGGCGGCGCCGATGTGTTCGCGAAAAAGCTGAACGAGTTGTCGGGCGGCAAGTTCCAGATCAGCACCCATGCCGCCGGCGAACTGATGCCGGCCTTTGGCGTGGTCGACGGCGTGCAGAACGGCACCGTCGAGATCGCGCACACGGCACCCTATTATTTCGTCGGCAAGGACGAAACCTTCGCGCTGGGCTGCGCCATCCCCTTCGGCTTGAACTCGCGCCAGATGACGGCCTGGATGTTCGAGGGCAACGGCCTGAAGCTGATGCGCGAGTTCTATGCGAACTACAACATCATCAGCTTCCCCGGCGGCAACACAGGGGCGCAGATGGGCGGCTGGTACCGCAAGCCCATCAACAGCCTGGCCGACCTGAAGGGTTTGCGTTTCCGCACCGTGGGTGTCACCGGCAAGGTGCTGGAACGCCTGGGCGTGGTGGTGCAAGCCATTCCTGGCGGCGAGATCTACCAGGCACTGGAAAAGGGCACCATCGACGCGGCTGAATGGGTCGGCCCTTACGACGACCTGAAGTTGGGCTTCAACAAGGTGGCGCCGAATTACGCTTACCCGGCCTTCTGGGAAGGCGGCCCGCAACTCGACTTCTTCATCAACACCAAGGCCTACAACAGCCTGACGCCCGAGTACAAGGCCATGCTCGAAGCAGCGACGATGATCGCTCACGTCGATCTGCAGGCCAAGTACGACGTCCGCAACCCCGGCGCGCTGAAGACCTTGGTGGCCGGCGGCACCAAGCTGTTCCGTTATCCGAAGGACGCGATGGACGCGGCTTTCAAGGAAGCCAACGCGCTGTACAGCGAGATCGGCGCCAAGAACGCGAACTGGAAGAAGGTCTACGAGGACTTCACCAAGTTCCGCGCCGAGCAGAACCTGTGGTTCCGTTTTGCTGAAGCCGGCTTCGACGACTTCATGCAGGCGCAGAAGCTGTAAACGGCCACCGTTCCGACCAGACAAAGAGGCCCCTCGGGGCCTCTTTGCATGGGTATGCATTTCCCTGGATCAGGGCTTTTTCTGGTCCTGGTCGGCGGCTCGGCGAAAGACCTCCATCGGGTCTTCCTTTTCGCTGGATGAGGCGGCGCCGCTGGCGGCGTCGGCCGCTGAGGGCCTCAGCGGATCGGGCCTGGCTTCGCCGCGCCCGCCACCCATCTGCTGCAGGTCGTCGCCAGCCTTCTTCAGGTCCAGCACCTGGGCCTTGTCGAGGAAGATCGTGACCGTCTGCGGCACGAAGATCACGATGGCCACCAGCACCAACTGCATCACGACCCAGGGAATCGCCCCGAGGTAGATGTCGCTGGACTGGATCTTCTGCGGCAGCGCCTTGTTCTTGAACAGCGTGTCGGCGATGCCGCGCAGGTAGAACAGCGCGAAGCCGAAGGGCGGGTGCATGAAGCTGGTCTGCATGTTCACGCACAGCAGCACGCCGAACCAGATGCCGTTGATGCCCAGCTTCTCGGCCACCGGCCCCAGCAGCGGCAGGATGATGAAGGCGATCTCGAAGAAGTCGAGGAAGAAGGCCAGAAAGAAAATGAAGAGGTTGACGACGATCAGGAAGCCGATTTGTCCGCCCGGCAGGTTGGACAGCATGTGCTCGATCCAGCGGCCGCCGTCGACACCCTGAAAGACCAGCGAGAACACGCGCGAGCCGATCAGGATGAACACCACCATGGCCGTGATGCGCATGGTGCCGACGCCGGCCTCCTGGATCAGCGCCCAGTTCAGCCGGCGGTGGATGGCGGCCAGCACGAAGGCACCGACCGCGCCCATCGCACCAGCTTCGGTCGGGGTGCAGATGGCGGTGTCGATGCCCGGCAGGCCGCCCATGCTGCCCAGCACCGCGAAGATCAGGATGGCCGACGGAATGATCCCGCGCAGGCACTTGGCCCACAGCGCCAGACCGTGCAGCGTGCGCGCCGATTTGGGCACGCCCGGCACGTGCTCGGGCTTGATGCGCGACAGCACGAAGGTGTACAGCGCGAAGATCAGCACCTGCAGGATCGATGGTCCCCAGGCGCCCTTGTACATGTCGCCGACCGACTGGCCCAGCTGGTCGGCCAGCACCACCAGCACCAGGGACGGCGGCACCAGCTGCGTGATGGTGCCCGAGGCCGCCAGCACGCCGGTGGCGTAGCGCATGTTGTAGCCCCAGCGCTGCATCACCGGCAGCGAGATCATCGCCATCGCGATGACCTGGCCGGCCACGGTGCCGGTGATGGCGCCGAGGATGAAGCCGACGATGATGACCGAGTAACCGAGGCCGCCGCGTATCGGTCCGAACAGCTGGCCCATGGAATCCAGCATGTCTTCGGCCAGGCCGCAGCGCTCCAGGATGGTCCCCATCAAGGTGAAGAAGGGAATGGCCAGCAGCAGGTCGTTGCTGAGGATGCCGAAGACATTCAGCGGCAGTGCCGACATGAACGACGCCGGGAACCAGCCCATATAGACCGCAAAGAAGCCGCAGCCCAGTCCCAGCGCCGACAGCGAAAAGGCGACCGGGAAGCCGATGAGCAGCGTCAGGATCAAGCCCGCGAACATCAGCGGGGCGAAGGACTCCATGCTCATTGCAGCGGTCTCTCGTAATGGAAGTCGGCTTCGTAGCGGTGCGTCAGCCAAGCCAGGCGCTTGATGATCTCCGACAGACCCTGCAGCAGGACCAGCGTGAAACCCAGCGGCAGCATCAGCATGGCCGGCCACCGGATCAGGCCGCCGGCGTTGCTGGACATCTCACCGGTGAGCAGCATCTTCACGAACAGGGGCCAGGCGAAATAGATCATCACGACCATCACGGGCAGCAGGAAGCAACACAGGCCGGCCAGGTCCAGCAGGGCCTGGATGCGACCGCTGAAACGGCCGTAGATCACGTCCACGCGCACGTGTTCGTTGACGCGCAGGACCTGCGCGGCGCCCAGCATCACGCAGGCGGCGAACAGGTACCACTGAATCTCCAGCAAGCCGTTGGAACTGAAGCCGCCCAGGTAGCGCACCGCGGCATTGCCGGCGCTGATCACGCAGGACAGGAGCACCGCCCATTTCGCGATCCAGGCGAATCGGTCGTTGATTCCGTCGATCCACAGCGACAACTTCAATAGACCATTCATCCAGGGCTCCAGAACTCGGCAAGCTGCCTGCGGGACACAGGGAAATGTAGCCTTCGCCACCCGGCACCGCGCGCTTGCCGCGGCCGTCTCGGGTAAGCCCCAGGATGCGCCCGGGTTGGCGCCCCAGCGGTCCTGGCAGCGGGCTGGGTCAGGCGTTGACGGCCTGGATGTACAAATTGGTCGAGCGCGCGCCGGAGCGGCAGAAGGCCAGGATCGGCCGCGGCAACTCCTGCAGCAGGCGGGCGAAGGCCGCGATCTCTTCGGGCGACTGGTAGCCGCCGCTGACCGGCAGGTAGCGGTATTGCAGGCCGGCGGCCAGCGCAGCGGCCTGCATCTCGGCGCTGCTGGGCTGGCCCGGGCCGTGCTCGAAGTCGGGTCGGTTGTTGACGACGCTCTTGAAGCCGGCCGCTGCGGCTTCGGCCATGGCCTCGGGCGTCAGTTGCGGGGCGACGCTGAGGCCGTCGGCGATGGGGCGGGTGGGCAGCATGCTCATGGTTCCGACTTTGCCATCGGTTCGCGCTTATCGGGCGAGGGCCTGCTTGACCGCCGCGGAGACCAGGCCCATCTCGGCCTTGCCGGTCAGCTGGGCCTTGGCCGCCGCCATCACCTTGCCCATGTCACCGGGGCCGCTGGCGCCGATGTCGGCCACGATGGCGGCGATGGCCGCGCCGACCTCTTCGGCCGACAGCCGCTGGGGCAGGTAAGCTTCGAGCACCTTCACCTCGGCGGCTTCCTTCTCGGCCAGATCGCTGCGCCCGCCTTGCTGGAAGGCGGTGATCGAGTCCTTGCGCTGCTTGATCAGCTTGTCCACCAGGGCGACGACGGCGGCATCGTCGAGCACGATGCGCTCGTCCACTTCGCGCTGCTTGCAGGCCGCCAGCAGCATGCGGATGGTCGACAGCCGGTCGGCGTCCTTGGCCCGCATGGCGGTCTTCATGTCGTCGGTGACGCGGTCTTTGAGGGTGCTCATGGCTTGCAGGCGGTCGGAAGTGGGCGGTCTGGATCGACCGTCATAAGGTGAACAAGCCCGCTGCGGTGTCCCGCGCGGGCTTGCTGTGTCAGCGGTCGATTCGCCAGCGACTGCTTGCGCAGCCGCTTCGGCGATCAGTACAGCTTCTTGGGCAGCTGCATGCTCCGCACGCGCTTGAAGTGGCGCTTCACAGCCGCAGCCTTCTTGCGCTTGCGCTCGGCGGTGGGCTTTTCGTAGAACTCGCGGGCGCGCAGTTCGGTCAGCAGGCCGATCTTCTCGATGGTGCGCTTGAAGCGGCGCAGGGCAACATCGAAAGGTTCGTTCTCTTTGACGCGGATGGTGGTCATGTAATCTGGAATCCCGAAAGTTTGCGCCCGCGATCTTTGGGCGGTTTGTGCCGTGCAGTCTTGCAGGTGCAGCAAATCGATAGGCCGGTGTTGCCAGCAAAGCCGGTCATTATAGACCGGGAAACCGAGGTCGCCGCAAGTGTTGAAAACACATCACGCCACATGACGTTCGGGCGTGGCCAGCGCGGCGCGGGCTTGCAGCACGTCACCGATGACCACGATGGCCGGGCTGCCCAGGCCGTGGGCCTGCACGGCGGTCACCAGCGTGCCCAGCGTGCAGTCGCAGGCGCGCGCTTGGGCCGTCCCGGCAGCCTGCACCACGGCGGCCGGCGTGTGCCCGGGCAGGGCGCGCAGCAGGCCGGCCTGCACCGCCGTCAGGCGGGCCATGCCCATGTAGATGATCAGCGTCAGGCCTTGCGCCGCTGCCGCGCCCAGAACGGCCCAGTCGGGGCCCGCAGCGCCCTCACGGGCGTGGCCGGTGACCAGCATCACGCCGTGAGCGTGGTCGCGGTGCGTCCATGGCACGCCCAGCGCGGTGCTGGCCGCCAGACCCGAGGTGATGCCGTTGATGACCTCGACCGCGATGCCCTGCGCGCGCAGCGCCTCGGCCTCTTCGCCGCCGCGGCCGAAGACGAAGGGGTCGCCGCCCTTCAGGCGCACCACGCGTTCGCCGGCCAGCGCGGCGCTGACCATCAGGCGTTCGATGAAGGCCTGCGGCGTGCTCCTGCAGCCACCGCGCTTGCCGACGTGGACCACGCGTGGCGGCTGGCGCCGGCCGCGCAGCGCCAGCGCCAGCACCGCGTCCGACACCAGGTCGTCGACCAGCAGCAGCGTGGCCCGACGCAGCGTGCGCAGGGCTTTCAGGGTCAGCAGTTCAGGGTCGCCGGGGCCCGCGCCGACGAGGGCGCAGCGCGGCGTGCGGGCCGGTGTGCGGCTGCAACGGGGGCTGGTCGTCATGCGCCGGGCCCCGCCGTTTGGCGGGCCTGCAAGGCGGCCGCGGCGGCGATGACCAGACCGGCCTGGCGGGCCAGTGGCGTCGGCGCCGGCCGCATGCCGCTGAGCACCTCCTGCACGTAGATGGCGGTGCTGGCGGCATCGGTTTCGCGTGGCAGCAAAGGCAGTTCGGTGAGCACGCCTTCGTGGGCCGGCAGCGACAGCTCGGGGCGCAGCGTGCCGCCCAGCCAGGTGTCGATCCGCGGCTGGCGGCGCGGGTCGGCCACCGGTTCGCCTTCGGTGCCGCGCAGCAGCATGGCATCGATGCCCTCGCGCTGGGCCCAGGCGCTCATCAGCGCGCCAAATTCGGGGTGGGTGTGGTTGACCAGGCGCAACACCGGCGCGCCTTGCACCGGGTTCATCATCTTGGCCACCGTGTGGCCCGGGCCACGCAGGCCGATCACGCGGCGCAGGTCGAGCAGCCGCTGCAGGCTGGGGCACAGCACCTCGGTGGGCACGAAGGCCGGTTCGCGGCGGGACCAGGCGCGCTCGATGTCCTGCAGGTTCAGGATCGGCGCGATCCCCAGGTCGTGCAGGATGGCCGCCGTGGTCACCCGCCCGGGTTCGGCCAGCGGGCCGTGCACCAGCACCGGCAGGCCCTCGCGGGCCAGCCACAGCGCCAGCAAGGGCGTCAGGTTGGGCAACTTGCGCGAACCGTTGTAGGAGGGCATCAAGACCACGGGCTGCGTGCTCGGCACCGTCACGCCGATTTCCTGGACCGCCCGCAGGAAACCGACCAGCTCGTCCAGCGTTTCGCCTTTCATCCGCATGGCCATCACGAATGCGCCGACCGCCGGCGCGGGCGCGCCCCCGGACAACACTTCGCGCATCAAGGCGTGCGCCGCCGGCACGCTGAGCGCACGCGAACCCGCCGCGCCGCGGCCGATGTCCTTGAGGTAAACGGCGATGCTCATGTTTTGATCTTCCCTTGCACAGCGCGCCGCAAGTTCTGGGCCCAGATTGGGCCGGCCCTCCATCCGTTGATGGATCAGCCGGGCTGAGGCTGCAGGTCGACCAGGCGCTTCAACGCCGGCCGGCAGGACCCGCACTGGGTGCCGCAATGCAATTCGGCCTGCAGCGCCGCCAGGCGGGCTGCGGGCGGTCCCGCGCAAGCCGCCAAGGTCTGCACGATGGCCCGCTCGCTGACGTCGAAACAACTGCACACCTGGGGCGAGCGCAGCGTTGCCGGGCCGGGCGGTGTGGCGCCGGGTGCCAGCAGAAAACGGCCATGGGCCTGGACCGGCAGGGATTGCTGCAGCAGCGGCGCGATCCAGCCCTCGGCACGCGTGTCGCCGGCCAGCAGCATGGCTTCCAGATGCTGGTCGCCGCCCTTGCGCGACAGCCGCAGGCTGCGACGCTGGCCGCGCTGCGGGTCGGCGTAGCTCAGCGTGTCAGCGCCCTGCAGCCCGAAGAGCGTGGCGATCTGCGCCTGCAACTCGGCCGGCGCGGGCTCGGCGGCCGCCGCGCGGAACAGCACGCCGCTGCGCTCGCGGCCGAAAGGCACACAACTGGCGTAGCCGAAGCCGTCGAACAGCGGTCGCAGGGCCGCTCGCAGCTGCAGTGCCTGCGCTTCATTGCACCACGCCAGTGCCACCAGGCGCCAGGGCAGATCGGCGCGTGCGATCTGCACGGCCGCGTGCTTCAACTCGGGTTGCCGGGACTGGGGGCAGACCGCTGGCGAGGTCAAGGTGTTGACGCCGCCAAGCAGCGTCTCGTCGCCCCAGTGCATGGCCACGAAGGCCTGTGTCGGCGCCACGCTGTCGGTGCCGCGCACAGGCAGCACCAGCGCACCGCGGCGCGAGCGTACCGTGGCCAGGTCGCCGTCCGCCAGGCGCAGGCGCAGCACATCCTGCGGGTGCAGGTCCAGTGTCGGTTCGGGCGTGTGGCCAAACAAACGGCCCAGCGTGCCGGTGCGGCTCATGCCGTGCCACTGGTCGCGCAGGCGGCCGGTGTTCAGCGCGAAGGGGAAGCGCGCGTCGCGCGGCTCGGCCACGGCGCGGTAGGTCACCGCGGCAAAGCACGCTCGGCCGTTGGCGGTGGGGAAGGTGCCGTCGGCGTAGAGCCGCTCCTGGCCCTGGGTCGCGCCCTCGGGGAAGGGCCAGCACTGCGCGCCTGCGTCCAGCCGGTCCCAGCTCAGGCCGGTGATGTCGAGGTCGCGCCCGCGCGTGCTTTCGCGGTGCTCGTTCCAGATCGACTCGGCATCGGCGTACGGGAACAGCGTCGGCGCGCCGGGACGCAGGCGCTGTTCGACGCGCCGGGCGAAGTCGCAGACGATGGCCCAGTCGGCTCGCGCCTGGCCCGGCGCCGGCACCGCGGCCCGCACGCGGCTGATGCGGCGTTCGCTGTTGGTGACCGTGCCGTCCTTTTCGCCCCAACTGCTGGCCGGCAGCAGCAGGTGCGCGTGGCGCGCGGTCGCGGTCGAGGCAAAGGCCTCTTGCAACACGACGAATTCGGCGCGCTCCAGCGCGCGCTTCACCGTGACCTGGTCGGGCAGGCTTTGCGCGGGGTTGGTGCAGGCTATCCACAGCGCCTTGATCTCGCCGTCGGCGGCGGCCTGGAACATCTCGACGGCGGTCTTGCCGGGTCGCGCGGGCACGTCCGGCAGGCCCCACAGGCGGGCGACTTCGGCGCGGTCTTCGGCCTTGCCCAGGTCGCGGTGGGCCGACAGCAGATTGGCCATGCCGCCGACTTCGCGCCCGCCCATCGCGTTGGGCTGGCCGGTCAGCGAAAACGGCCCGGCGCCGGGCTTGCCGATCTGCCCGGTGGCCAGGTGCAGGTTGATCAGCGCGGCGTTCTTGGCCGTGCCGCTGCTGCTCTGGTTCAGACCCTGGCAGTACAGCGACAGCGTGGCTGCCGACTCGCCCCACCAGCGCGCGGCCTGCACGATGGCTTCTTCCTTCAAGCCGGTGATGCGCGCCGTCACCGCCGGCGTGGAGTCGCGCACGATGGCCTTCAGCGCCTCGAAGCCTTCGGTGTGCGCGGCGATGTAGCGCGCGTCGATCTGGCCGTCCCACAGCAACAGGTGCAGCATGCCGTTGAACAGCGCCACGTCGGTGCCCGGCAGCAGCGGCAGGTGCAGGTCGGCCTGCTCGGCGGTCTCGGTGCGCCGCGGGTCGACGGCGATGACCTTCATCAAAGGGTTGGCCAGCCTGGCGTCCTCGATGCGCCGGTACAGCACCGGGTGGGCCCAGGCCACGTTGCTGCCGGTGATGAACAACAACTGCGCGTGCTTGACGTCGTCGTAGCAGGTCGGCGGCGCGTCGGCGCCCAGCGTCAGCTTGTAGCCGGCCACCGCGCTGCTCATGCACAGCCGCGAATTGGTGTCGACGTTGTTGGTGCCGAACAGGCCCTTGGCCAGCTTGTTGAAGACGTAATAGTCCTCGGTCAGCAATTGGCCCGAGATGTAGAAGCCCAGTGCATCGGGGCCGTGTTCGCGGGCGATCGCGGTGAAGCGATCGGCGGCGGTGTCCAGGGCGCTTGCCCAGCTGACGTCCTGGCCGTGCAGTTGGGGCGTGCGCAGGCGCTGGTGCAGCGTGATCGGCGCGCTGGCCGTCAGGTGCAGGGTCTGGCCCTTGGTGCACAGACGGCCGAAGTTGGCCGGGTGCTCGGGGTCGCCGCGCACACCGGTGATCTGGCTGCCTTGGCTCTCGATGAGCACCCCGCAGCCGACGCCGCAGTACGGGCAGGTGGACCGCGTCTCCTTCACGCTGCAGCCGGGTTGCCGTGCGCCGCGCGCGTGGCCAGTTCTTCGGCGTCCAGGAACACCTCGCCGGCGTCGACCAGGAGGCTGAAGCGCGCGGTGCAGCCTTCATCGGGTGCGCGGGCTTCGCCGGTCGCCAGGCCGATCGTCCAGTTGTGCAGCGGGCAGGCCACGCTGTCACCGAAGACGATGCCCTGGCTCAGCGGGCCGCCCTTGTGCGGGCAGCGGTCGAGCAGCGCGAAGACCCGGTCCTCGGCGTTGCGAAAGATGGCGACAGCGTGGCCGGTGGTCCGCGCCACACGGCGCGAGCCCAGCACGGGGATGTCGTCAACGCGGCAAATGCGGGTCCAGTTGGCCATTACAGCGCTCCCATTTCTGCCACCGGGCTGAACTGCCGCGTGTCCACGCGGGCCTTGTCGAATTCGAACCACGGGTCGGGTTCGCCATCCAGGCTGAATTGCAATTTGGCCCACAGCGCCTGACGGCCTTCGTGGTCTTCCAAAATCTTCTTCTTCACGTAATCCAGACCGACGCGGTTGACGTAATGCACCGTGCGTTCCAGGTACCAGCCTTCCTCGCGATAAAGCTGGCAGAAAGCACCGGTGTATTCCAGCACTTCTTCTGCCGTCTTCAGCTTGGTGAAGAAGTGCGCCACTTCGGTCTTGATGCCGCCGTTGCCGGCCACGTACATCTCCCAGCCGCTGTCCACGCCGATGATGCCGACGTCCTTGATGCCGGCCTCGGCGCAGTTGCGCGGGCAGCCGCTGACGGCGAACTTCACCTTGTGCGGCGCGTACATGCGCCACATCGCGCGCTCCAGGTCCTTGCCCATCTGCGTGCTGTCTTGCGTGCCGAAGCGGCACCACTCTGAACCGACGCAGGTCTTCACGGTGCGCAGCGCCTTGGCGTAGGCGTGGCCGCTGGGCATGCCGATGTCCTGCCAAACTGCCTGAAGGTCTTCCTTCTTGACCCCCAGCAGGTCGATGCGCTGGCCGCCGGTGACCTTCACGGTCGGAATCTTGAACTTGTCCACCGCGTCGGCAATGCGCCGCAATTCGCTGGACGTCGTCTCGCCGCCCCACATCCGCGGGATCACCGAGTAGCTGCCGTCCTTCTGGATGTTGGCGTGGCTGCGTTCGTTGATGTAGCGGCTTTGCGGGTCGTCCACCGCCTCTTTCGGCCAGCTGCTGATCAGGTAGTAATTGACCGCCGGGCGGCAGCTGCTGCAGCCGTTGGGCGTGCGCCAGCCCTGGTGGCGGTAGACGCTGTCGATCGTCAACAGATGCTCTTGGCGGATGGCCTGCCGCACGTCTTCGTGGCTGGCGTCGGTGCAGCCGCACATCGCCTTCTTGGTCGGTGCTTTCGAGTAGTCGCCGCCGGCGGTGAACATCAGCAGTTGTTCGACCAGTCCGGTGCACGATCCGCAACTGGCGCTGGCCTTGGTGTGCTTGCGCACCTCGTCCAGCGTGAACAGGCCCTTGTCCTTGATGGCCTTGCAGATGGTGCCTTTGGTCACACCATTGCAGCCGCAGACTTCGTCGGTGTCCTTCAGCAGAGCTGCGCGGCTGTGGCCCTGGTGGCCGACGTCGCCGATGTTGCTTTCGCCGAACATCAGCTTGTCGCGGATGTCGTTGATGCTGCGGCCCTCGCGCAGCAATTTGAAGTACCAGCTGCCGTCGACCGTGTCGCCGTACAGGCAGGCGCCGATCAGCTTGTCGCCGCGGATGACCAGCTTCTTGTAAACGCCCGCGTAGGGGTCGGACAGCACGATCTCTTCGGTGCCTTCGCCGCCGGTGAAGTCGCCGGCGCTGAAAAGGTCGATCCCCGTCACCTTGAGCTTGGTGCTGGTCAGGCTGCCGGTGTAGCGGCCGATGCCGAATTGCGCCAGGTGCGTCGCGCAGACCTTGGCCTGTTCGAACAGCGGCGCCACCAGGCCGTAGGCGATGCCGCGGTGCGCCGCGCATTCGCCCACCGCGTAGATGCGCGGGTCGGTGGTGGTCTGCAGGGTGTCGCTGACCACGATGCCGCGGTGGCAGTGGATGCCGGCCTTTTCGGCCAGCGCGGTGTTCGGGCGGATGCCGGCGGCCATCACCACCAGGTCGGCCGGGATCTCGGTGCCGTCCTTGAAGCGCACCGCCATCACCCGCCCGGCCTTGTCGGGGATCAGCGCTTCGGTTTGCGCGCCCATGCGGAACTTCAGACCACGCTGTTCCAGCGACTGCTGCAGCAGTTTGCCGGCAGTTTCATCGAGCTGGCGTTCCATCAGCCACGGCATCAGATGCACGACCGTGACCTGCATGCCGCGCAGCATCAGGCCGTTGGCCGCTTCCAGGCCCAGCAGGCCGCCGCCGATGACGACAGCGTGCCGGAATTTCGTCGCGGTATCGATCATCGTCTGCGTGTCGGCGATGTCGCGGTAGGCGATGACGCCCTGCAGGTCCTTGCCGGGCACCGGCAGGATGAAGGGCGTGGAGCCGGTGGCGATCAGCAGGCGGTCGTAGTCGGCCCGGACTTCGCCGCCCTGGCCGTCGCTGGCGATGACCACGCGCTTCACGCGGTCGATGCCCGTGACGGTCTTGCCGAGGTGCAGGGTGATGCCCTGGTCGGCGTACCAGCCCAGCGGGTTCAGCACGATCTGCTCGATCGTTTGCTCGCCGGCCAGCACGGGGCTCAGCAGGATGCGGTTGTAGTTGGGGTGGGGCTCGGCGCCGAAGACGGTGATGTCGTAGAGATCGGGGGCGATCTTCAGCAGTTCTTCGAGGGCGCGGACACCGGCCATGCCGTTGCCGATCAGAACCAGACGTGATTTTTTCATGGCGGTACCTCCGTGAGGACGTGCAGTGATCCCGTCCGCCGGGACAGCCGGCGAAACGGAACAGGATCTGCGCACGTCGCTGTGCACGGGGCCCGGCTGAACACGCAGCCAACGCCCTGATGTGGCGCGCCATCGCGCCACCGCGTGCAAGGAAGCATAAAATGTGCCCGTGTCTGGCGCCCATCGGCCCCGCAGCGTCGGGTCAACTTAGGGGCCAAAATGTCGAAGACGCTTGATCTCGCCGCAGCACGCCACCAAGATACGGCGCCGGCCGCAGATTGGTGCAGTCTCCCAGAGGACTTTTCGGTGCAGAGCGAGCCAACCACGACCCCCAACCCCGAGACAGCCCGCCTGCCCGCGTGGCCGGACGCTGAACTGCAGGCCTTGCAGGCGGCCTTGTTGCCAGCGGTGCTGCAAGGGCGTGGCGATCTGCTGGCAGTCAAAGACCTGCACAGCCAGCGCTACGTCCACATCAACGAAGCGATGGCCGACTTCCTGCAGCGACCGGCCGCCGAGGTGCTGGGGCGCACCGATACCGAGGTCTTCGAGCCGGTGCTGGCTGCTTCGATGCGCGCCGCCGAACAGACCGCGCTGGCCCATGGTGCCCCCTTGACCACCGAGCAGCGCTTCGAATGGGCCGGCGGCCGGCGTGAGTTCTCGGTGTTGCGCCTGGTCAGTGAGGACCGCGCCCTCGGCCGGCGTCACCTGTGCAGCGTCTGGACCGATCTCGCCCCCGAGCGTCAGCGCGAGGCGCAGTTGCGCCTCGCGCTGGTGCAGATCGAACAGCAGCAACGCGCCAACGAGGCCTTGCGCCTGGAACTGTCGGACCAGGCGCTGCGCGACCCGATCACCGGCCTCTACCGGCGCGCGCACTTCGAGGACCAGTTGCGCCGCGAAGTCGACTTGTCGACGCGCGAACACCGTGAATTCGCCGTCGTCTTCATCGAGATCGACCCACTGCCGGCCAAGGTGCGGGCGCTGGGCGAAGCCGGCGAGCGCAGCCTGCTGGAGGCGGTCGGGCGCCTGCTGCGCAGCGGCACGCGGGCGATGGACGCTTCGTGCCGCCACAGCGAGCGGCGCTTTGCCGTGCTGCTGTCGGGCGTCGGCCTGGCCACCGCCCACGCGCGCATGGAAGGCCTGCGCCGCAAGAGCGTGGCGCAGATCGTTGTCCATGGCGGTCAGGAATATGGTTTCAGCGTGGCCGTGGGCGTGGCCAGCTTCCCGCACACCGCGCAGACGCACGAGGCGCTGATCGAGGCCTGCAGCGCAGCGCTGGCTGAAGCGCAGCGGCGGGGCGGCAACCAGGTCACGCTGGCGGCCATCCGCTTCGAGGCCGCGGGCCCGTCGGGCGTTTGAATCGGGGGTGTCCGCCGTGGGGCGTGAACCCGGTGCCTGAACCAAGGGGGAGTTCAGGTGGGCGAGGTCAGCCTGGCTTCGGGTTCATCTGACGCGAGACGCTCACACCAACCAGGCGATGTTCCAAGCCCTTGGTCATAGACCATCGGCTCAAGGACATAAAAGGCTCATCGACCCACAGCGGACGGGTTCATTCTAGGCCGGACCAGGTGGGTGCGCGGTGCGCCGCAAGTCACAGAAGCTGGCCGTCTTCGCCCAGGGCATCGTCGACCCGGCGCAGCAGGGCGTCGAGGTCGACGCCTGGGGCGGCCAAAGCAGCGGTCGCGCAGGGCGGTGTTGCCGCTCGCTCGGCCAACTGGTAGGCGACGTTCAGTGCCGCCAGCACCGCGATGCGCTCGCGCGCCTTGACCTTGCCGGCGTCGCGGATGGTGGTCATTTCCTTGTCGACGCTGGCCACCGCGGCGTTCAACAGGGTTTCACCGCCGTCGGGGCAACCCAGCATGTAAACCTGACCGAGGATCGAGACTTCGACCTGCTTCATGGCGCGCTCCGGCGTTCCGCATCGCTGGCGCCGTCGGCCGGGATGCGTTCCAGCAATGCGTCGATGCGCGAGCGTGCCGCCGCCAGGCGCGAGCGCAGGCTGTCGCGCTCGGCTGAAACGGCGGTCAACTGCTGCTCGATCAGCGCGCTGCTGCGCTTGAGTTCCTGGTGCCGCAGCACCAAGCGGTCCACCCGTTCAGCAAGGTCTTCGAGCTTGGCCATTCAGCGTGTCTCCCCAGGTTGGATTGTAGAAGCGCCGGTGTCGCACCACGCACGGACGGCGCATTCCCGGCAGCGCGGGCTGCGCGCCAGGCACAGGTAGCGGCCGTGCAGGATCAGCCAGTGGTGGGCGTCGACGAGGTACTTCGCCGGGATGCGCTTCAGCAGTTTCAGCTCGACGTCCAGCGGCTTGGCGCCAGGCGCCAGACCGGTGCGGTTGCTGACCCGGAAGACATGCGTATCGACGGCCATCGTGGCCTCGCCGAAGGCCACGTTGAGCACCACATTGGCCGTCTTGCGGCCCACCCCGGGCAGGGCTTCCAGGGCTGCTCGCGAGCGCGGCACCTGGCCGCCGTGCTGGTCGACCAGGATGCGGCAGGTCGCCACCAGGTTCCTGGCCTTGTTGCGGAACAGGCCGATGGTGCGGATCAGCTCGGTGACGTTCTCGACGCCCAGGTCGAGCATCTTTTGCGGCGTCGGCGCCAGCGCGAAGAGGCGTTTGGTGGCCTTGTTGACGCTGACGTCGGTGGCCTGCGCCGACAGCAGCACCGCGGCCAGCAGTTCGAAGACGCTGGTGTATTGCAGCTCGGTCTGCGGACGCGGGTTGGCGGCGGCCAGCGTGGCGAAGAAGGACTCGATGGCCTCAGGCTTCATCGTCGCCGGATCGCTTGCGAGTGGCCGCGCGCTGCAGTGCCGCTTCGATGACGGCGCGCTTGGCGGCCAGCGTGGCCGGGTCGGTGTGCAGGCTGTGGCTGGCCAGGTCGGCCAGCTTCAGCTGGGCCTTGGCCGCCAGGCGCTCGTCGTTTTCGCGCTCGTCGCGTTCGATGCGGAGGCGGTGGAAGTCGTAACGGCCGCGGGCTTCCGCGGCCTGCGGTGCGCTCCAGGCGTCCCAGCCCGTCTTCGGCGCCGTCACCGGCAGCATCGCGATGCAGTCGACCGGGCAAACCGGCAGGCACAACTCGCAGCCCGTGCATTGCGCGCCCATGACGGTGTGCATCAGCTTGGACGCGCCGACGATGCAGTCCACCGGGCAGGCCTTGATGCACAGCGTGCAGCCGATGCACCAGGCCTCGTCGATGACGGCGACCGCGCGCGGGCTCTC
The DNA here is from genome assembly GCA_947453725.1 of Betaproteobacteria bacterium. Classification (GTDB taxonomy): domain Bacteria; phylum Pseudomonadota; class Gammaproteobacteria; order Burkholderiales; family Burkholderiaceae_C; genus Rubrivivax. The sequence continues at coordinate 45,077 of CANGHH010000011.1, forward strand.
GGCGCCGTGGGCCGGGTCCAGCGGGATGACCGCTCTGCCGGTCAGCGCCGCCAGGCGGGCGATGCCTTCGGCGCCACCGGGTGGGCAGCGGTTGATGGCGGCATCGCCCGCTGCCATCGCCACCGCGTAGCGGCGGCAATCGGGGTAGCCGCAACGCGTGCACTGCGTCTGCGGCAGGGCATCGTTGAGCGCTTCGGCCAGGGCAGTCTGGGCGCCAGCGGCGGTCGGGGTGGGGGCGGTGGTGGTCACCGCCTGGATTATCGGCCGCGCGCCTTGGGGCTGGTCTTGGCCGACGTGGTGATCGGCGTCACCTTGTCCGACAGCGCCTCCTCGGCCCCATTGAAGCGCGTGATGAAGGCCTTCACTTCCGGGTAGACCTTTTCGCGCCAGCGGCGGCCCGAGAAGATGCCGTAGTGGCCGGCACCGACGGCGTCGTAGTGGAAGGCGCGCGACGCCGGGATACCGGCGCACAGGCCGTGCGCGGCCCGGGTCTGGCCCGCACCCGAGATGTCGTCGAGTTCGCCTTCGATGGTCAGCAGCGCCGTGCCGGTGATGTCCTGCGGCCGCACCGCTTCGCCCTTCACGACCCAGGTCCCGTTGACCAGCGCAAAGTCCTGGAACACGGTCTTGATGGTGTCCAGGTAGTACTCGGCGGGCATGTCCAGCACCGCGTTGTACTCGTCGTAGAACTGGCGGTGCGACTCGGCGCTTTCGTCGTCGCCCTTGATCAGGTCCTGGAAGTAGTCGTAATGGCTGGTGGCGTGGCGGTCGGGGTTCATGGCCACGAAGCCGGTGTGTTGCAGGAATCCCGGGTAGACGGCACGGCCTGAACCGGGGAAGTTCTGCGGCACGCGGTAGATCACGTTGTTCTCGAACCAGGCGTAGGGCTTGTTGGTTGCCAGGTTGTTGACCGAGGTCGGACTCAGGCGGGCGTCGATGGGGCCGCCCATCATGGTCATCGTCAAGGGCGTGGCTTCACCGCGGCTGGCCATCAGCGACACGGCGGCCAGCACCGGCACCGTGGGCTGGCAGACCGAGATGACGTGTACCTTCGGGCCGATGTGGCGGATGAAGTCCTGCACGTACTCGACATAGTCGTCGAGGTGGAAGGCGCCTTCGGTCAGCGGCACCATGCGGGCGTCGGTCCAGTCGGTGATGAAGACCTTGTGGTCCTGCAGCAGGGCCTTGACGGTGTCGCGCAGCAGCGTCGAGTGGTGGCCCGACAGCGGTGCCACGACCAACACCGTGGGCTGGCCCTTCATCAGGTCCAGCGCCTTGAGGTTGTCGGTGAAGCGCTTGAAGCGCAGCAGCCGGCAGAAGGGTTTGCTCAGTGCCACCTGCTCCTGCACGGCGATGTCGACGCCGCCGACCTGGGCCGAGGTGATGTCGAAACGCGGCTTTTCGTATTCCTTGGCCAGGCGGTGCATCAGGTCCAGGCCGGCTGATACGCGCTGCGCCATCGGCGTGTGCGAGAAGGCCGACAGCGGGTGGCTGTACAGCTTGGAAGTGGCCGAGGCAAATTCCGAAAAGGGCGCCATCAGGGCGCGCTGGGCTTCGTAGATCTGGTAAAGCATAGACCGTCTCCGTTGGGGGGTGCAGACCCGATGCGTCATCTTGACGCCGTTTGCTGACCCCGGGCCGACTGTAGACCTATTTTTGCTGCGGTGCAGCAATCTAGAGGCGCCTGACCGGCCATCCTGCGCCCAAGCCGGTCTGGCCGCGCGCCGAACAGGCCGCCTCGGGCGGCGCAGTTCAAGCGTTCAGATCGCAGCGCGCCGCCTCACATCACCTGGGCAATGGCCGCGGCGATGGCCTCGATGTTGCCGTCGTTGATGGCCGCCACGCAGATGCGACCCGAGTCCACGCCGTAGATGCCGAACTCGCTGCGCAGGCGCTGCATCTGTTCCTTCGACAGCCCCGAGTAGCTGAACATGCCGACTTGCTGGGTGATGTAGGACAGGTCGCCCTGCACGCCGGCCGCTGCCAGCTTGTCGACCAGCGCGTGGCGCATGGCCTTGATGCGGTCGCGCATGCCGGCCAGTTCTTCCTCCCACATCGCGCGCAGCGCCGGGGTCGTCAGCACGGTCGCCACGACCTGGGCGCCGAAGGTCGGCGGGTTGCTGTAGTTGGTGCGGATCACGATCTTCAGCTGCGACAGCACGCGGCCGGCTTCCTCGGCGCTGCTGCAGACCACGCTCAGCGCCCCGACGCGTTCACCGTAGAGCGAGAAGCTCTTGCTGAACGAGGTGGAGACCAGGAATTGCACGCCCGTCGCCAGGAAGCATTGCACCGCCGCGCCGTCTTCGACGATGCCGCTGCCAAAGCCCTGGTAAGCCATGTCGAGGAAGGGCACCACGCCGGCGGCTGCGCAGGTGGCAGCGACCTGTTCCCATTGCGTGGCTGACAGGTCGCAGCCGGTGGGGTTGTGGCAGCAGGCGTGCAGCACGGCCACGGTGCCCGGCGCGGCGGCGGCCAGTGCGGCCAGCAGCGCCTCGAAGCGGATGCCGCGGCTGGCGGCGTCGTAGTAGGGGTAGTTCTGGACCTCGAAACCGGCCTGCTGGAAGAGCGCGCGGTGGTTTTCCCAGCTCGGGTCGCTGATCAGCACGGTGGCCGGGCCGGCGCCTGGGTGCAGCTTTTTCAGGAAATCGGCGCCCACCTTCAGGCCGCCGGTGCCGCCCAGGGCCTGGATGGTGGCGACTCGGCCGGCCTGGACCACCGGGCTGTCGGCGCCGAAGACCAGGCCCTGCACGGCCTTGTCGTAGACGGCGATGCCGTCGATCGGCAGGTAGCCCTTGGCCTTCGGTGTTTCGAGCAACTGCTTTTCGGCGGCGGCCACGCAGCGCAGCACCGGCAGCTTGCCCTTGGCGTCGAAATAAACGCCGACACCGAGGTTGACCTTGGCCGGGTTGGGATCGGCGTTGAACTGCTCGTTCAGGCCGAGGATGGGGTCGCGCGGCGCCATTTCGACGGCGGCAAAGAGGGAGGTTGAAGACATGGCGGCATTCCAGAAAGCGGTGTGTCAGGCGTGTGCGCAAACCGTGACGGACAGGACGGTCGGGCTGCGCTACGCTCGTGGGTTGTCCGGCGCATGCTCGACCCGCCGGAGTCCGCCGATTCTAAATGTCCGCCTCCAGGTGAATTTTCCAATGAGCCCCTCATGAACGCGCTCGCCGAAGCTGCCGCTGCATCCGACACGCCGTCCGACCAGGGTCCGGGCGAGTTCGTCACCTTCGAAGGTTCGCCCTTCCAGCTGTTCCAGCAGTTCGCGCCGGGCGGCGACCAGCCGGCGGCCATCGCCAAGCTGGTCGAAGGCATCCAGGACGGCCTGCAGTACCAGACGCTGCTGGGCGTGACCGGTTCGGGCAAGACCTTCACGATGGCCAATGTCATCGCCCGCATGGGCCGGCCGGCCATCGTCTTCGCGCCCAACAAGACGCTGGCCGCGCAGCTGTACAGCGAGTTCCGCGATTTCTTTCCGAAGAACGCCGTCGAGTACTTCGTCAGCTACTACGACTACTACCAGCCCGAAGCCTACGTGCCGCAGCGCGACCTGTTCATCGAGAAGGACAGTGCGATCAACGAGCACATCGAGCAGATGCGCCTGAGCGCGACGAAGAGCCTGCTGGAACGGCGCGACGTGATCATCGTGGCCAGCGTCAGCGCCATCTACGGCATTGGCAGCCCGGCGGACTATCACAAGATGGTGATGACGCTGCGCGTCCACGACAAGCTGAGCCAGCGCGACGTGATCCAGCAGCTGATCCGCATGCAGTACAAGCGCAACGAGATCGACTTCTCGCGCGGCAGTTTCCGCGTGCGCGGCGACACCATCGACGTCTTCCCGGCCGAGCACAGCGAACTGGCGCTGCGCATCGAGCTCTTCGACGATGAGGTCGAAAGCCTGCAGCTGCTGGACCCGCTGACCGGCCGCGTGCGGCAGAAGGTGCCGCGCTTCACGGTCTACCCGAGCAGCCACTACGTGACGCCGCGCGAGCGCGTCGTCGATGCGATAGAGACGATCAAGGTCGAACTGCGCGGCCGCCTCGACGAGTTCGTCAAGAGCGGCAAGCTGGTCGAGGCCCAGCGCCTGGAGCAGCGCACGCGTTTCGACCTCGAGATGCTGCAGGAGGTGGGCCACTGCAAGGGTATCGAGAACTACACGCGCCACCTCAGCGGCGCCAAGCCGGGTGACCCGCCGCCCACGCTGGTCGACTACCTGGCACCGGACGCGCTGATGTTCCTCGACGAAAGCCATGTGCTGATCGGGCAGTTCGGCGGCATGTACAACGGCGACCGGGCGCGCAAGACGACGTTGGTCGAATACGGCTTTCGCCTGCCCAGTGCGCTGGACAACCGGCCGCTGAAGTTCGACGAGTTCGAACGCAAGATGCGCCAGAGCGTCTTCGTCTCGGCCACGCCGGCGAACTGGGAGAAGGAACACACCGGCCAGGTCGTCGAACAGGTGGTGCGGCCCACCGGCCTGGTCGACCCCCAGGTTGAGGTGCGTCCGGCCGTCACCCAGGTCGACGACGTGCTGCAGGAGATCCGCGATCGCACGCTGAAGAACGAGCGCGTGCTGATCACCACGCTGACCAAGCGCATGGCCGAACAGCTGACCGAATACCTGTCGGACAACGGCGTGAAGGTGCGCTACCTGCACAGCGACATCGACACGGTCGAACGCGTGGAAATCCTGCGCGATCTGCGCCTGGGTCTGTTCGACGTGCTGGTCGGCATCAACCTGTTGCGCGAAGGCCTGGACCTGCCCGAGGTGAGTCTGGTGGCCATCCTGGACGCCGACAAGGAAGGTTTCCTGCGGTCCGAACGCTCGCTGATCCAGACCATCGGCCGCGCGGCGCGCAATGTGAACGGCCGGGCCATCCTGTATGCCGACAAGATGACCGATTCGATGAAGGCGGCCATCGGCGAAACCGAGAGGCGCCGCGCCAAGCAGATCGCCCACAACCTGGCCATGGGCATCACGCCGCGCAGCGTGAGCACGCGCATCCGCGACATGATCGACGGCGCGGTGTCGGACAAATCGGCCAAGGACGACCTGAGGGCCGCGCAGCAGGCTGCGGAGGTCGAGGCGATGTCCGAGAAGGACCTCGGCAAGCGCATCAAGCTGCTCGAAAAGCAGATGCTCGAACACGCCCGCAACCTCGAATTCGAGAAGGCCGCGCGGGTCCGCGACCAGTTGGCACTGCTGCGCGAGCAGGCCTTCGGCGGCAGCGGCCACGACCTCATCCCCATCATCGCGGGGCGGACTGCGGCATGAGCTGGATCGCCCGTTGGCAGCAGTGGGTGGGGCGCGCCCTGGGGTCGGCCGGCGCGGGTGCCTCTGCCGGCGACGCGGCCGGCTTGCGCATCCTGCTGGTCTGCATGGGCAACATCTGCCGCTCGCCGATCGCCGAGGGCGTGCTGCGCGCCAAGCTGGCTGCGGCGGGGCTGGCGCAGCGGGTGCACGTCGATTCCGCCGGCACCCACGGCCACCACAGCCACGAACCGCCGGACCCGCGCGCCGTCCGCCGTGCCGCGCAGCGCGGCTATGGCCTGGCCGACCTGCGCGCCCGGCCGGTGCGGCCGGGCGACTACGGCGATTTCGACTGGATATTGGCCATGGACGACAGCAACCTGGCCTGGTTGCAGCAGCACCGGCCCGCAGGCAGCGCCGTGCAACTCGGTCGGCTGCTCGACCACGCCTGCCGGCACCCGGGCATCACCGAGGTGCCCGACCCATATTACGGCCCCGAGTCGGGCTTCGATCAGGTGCTGGATCTGGTCGAAGACGCCTGCGACGGCGTGGTCGCCCAGGTGCGGGCGGGCGGCTGGCGCAAAGCTTGACTAAAATGGTCGGGTTCGGGTATACTTGACGGAATCAGTCGGGTTAGGAGATCTTCATGCGACTCACCACCAAAGGGCGCTTTGCTGTCACCGCCATGATCGACCTCGGCCTGCGTTCCAACGCCGGCCCGGTCGCGCTGGCGGCCATCAGCCAGCGCCAGCAGATTTCGCTGTCCTACCTCGAGCAGCTCTTCGGCAAGCTGCGGCGCCATGAACTGGTGGAAAGCACGCGCGGCCCGGGTGGCGGCTATTCGCTGGGTCGGGGCGCCGACGCCATCACGGTGGCCGACATCATCGTGGCGGTCGACGAGCCCATCGATGCCACCGGCTGCGCGGGCAAGGAAAACTGCATGGGCGAGGACGGTGGCCGCTGCATGACCCACGACCTGTGGGCCAGCCTGAACGCCAAGATGATCGAGTACCTCGATTCCATCTCGCTGAAGAAGCTGGTCGACGATCAACTGGCCAAGGGCGTTTCCATCGACGCCGCGCCGGTCAAGCGGGCCATATCCACCGTGCCGGTGGTCAAGCCCATCAAAATAACGGCGCCGAATTCGGTCTTTGCCCTCGGCAACGCCTTCAGCAAGTGAGCCCCCGGCGGCTGGCGCGCCAGCCGCAACGTCTTCATCTTCCAGAGCATCAGCCATGACGCCCCACTTCCCAATCTACATGGACTACGGCGCGACCACGCCGTGCGACCCCCGCGTTGTCGACGCGATGATTCCCTGGCTGCGCGAGCATTACGGCAATCCGGCCAGCCGCAGCCACGCCTGGGGCTGGGAAGCGGAGGCGGTGGTCGAGAAGTCGCGCGGCCAGGTCGCCAGCCTGATCAACGCCGACCCGCGCGAGATCGTCTGGACCAGTGGCGCCACCGAGTCGATCAACCTGGCCATCAAGGGCGCTGCGCACTTCTACAGCAGCCGCGGCAAGCACCTGATCACCCTGAAGACCGAGCACAAGGCCACGCTGGACACGATGCGCGAGCTCGAACGCCAGGGCTTCGAGGTGACTTACCTCGACGTCGAAGCCAACGGCCTGCTCGACCTGGACAAGTTCAAGGACGCGCTGCGCAAGGACACCATCCTGGTGTCGGTGCTGCTGGTGAACAACGAGATCGGCGTGATCCAGGACATCCCGGCCATCGGCACGATGTGCCGCGAGCGCGGCATCATCGTCCACGTCGATGCGGCGCAGGCCACCGGCAAGGTCGTCATCGACATGGAGAAGCTGCCGGTCGATCTGCTGAGCATGTCGGCACACAAGACCTATGGCCCCAAGGGCCAGGGCGCGCTCTACGTGCGCCGCAAGCCGCGCGTGCGCATCGAAGCGCAGATGCATGGCGGTGGCCATGAGCGCGGCATGCGCAGCGGCACGCTGCCAACGCACCAGATCGTCGGCATGGGCACGGCCTTCGCCATTGCGCAGGCCGAGATGGGCAGCGAACTGGAACGCATTCGCATGCTGCAGAAGCGCTTGCTGGACGGCATCTCGGGCATCGAGCAGGTCTTCATCAACGGCGACCTGGAACACCGCGTGCCGCACAACGTCAACGCGAGCTTCAACTTCGTCGAAGGCGAGTCGCTGATCATGGGCGTCAAGGGCCTGGCGGTGTCGTCGGGCTCGGCCTGCACCAGCGCCAGCCTGGAACCGAGCTACGTGCTGCGCGCTCTGGGCCGCAGTGACGAACTGGCGCACAGCAGCCTGCGCATGAGCATCGGCCGCTACACCACCGTCGAAGAAATCGACTACGCGGTGCAGACGCTGCAAAGCAACGTCGGCAAGCTGCGCGACCTGTCCCCTTTGTGGGAAATGTTCAAGGACGGCATCGACATCGCGTCGATTCAATGGTCGGCGCATTGATTCAATTTCAGGAGTAACACCATGGCCTACAGCGAAAAAGTCGTCGAGCATTACGAAAATCCGCGCAATGTCGGTTCCTTCGACAAGGGCGACGACAGCGTCGGCACCGGCATGGTCGGCGCGCCGGCCTGCGGCGACGTGATGAAACTGCAGATCAAGGTCAATCCGGTCACCGGGCTGATCGAAGACGCGCGCTTCAAGACCTACGGCTGCGGCTCGGCCATCGCGTCGAGCTCGCTGGTCACCGAATGGGTCAAGGGCAAGACGCTGGACGAGGCGGTGACGATCAAGAACACGCAGATCGCCGAAGAACTGGCGTTGCCGCCAGTGAAGATCCACTGCTCCATCCTCGCCGAAGACGCGATCAAGGCGGCCGTGCTGGACTACAAGTCGCGCCACGCCTGATCATGTCCGTCACCCTGACCGAAGCCGCTGCGCGGCACGTCACACGCTACCTGGGCCGACGCGGCAAAGGCGTGGGTGTGCGCCTGGGCGTCAAGACGACCGGCTGCTCGGGCCTGGCCTACAAGCTGGAATATGCCGATGACGTGGCGCCCGAGGACGTCGTCTTCGAAGACCGCGGCGTCAAGGTGCTGGTCGACCCGAAAAGCCTGCCCTACATCGACGGTACCGAACTCGACTTCGTCCGCGAAGGCCTCAACGAAGGCTTCAAGTTCCTCAATCCGCGCGAGAAAGACCGCTGCGGTTGCGGTGAATCATTCAGGGTTTGAAATCGGCCTGATTCATCGCCAGGCGCGGCTTCCAAGGCCGCGCTTTGTTTTTCCCAACGTCCATGAACCTTGCTGACGACGACTACACGCTGTTCGGCCTGCCGCAGCAATTCGCACTCGACCGCGCCGACCTCGATGCCCGCCGCCGCGACCTGCAGGCCCGCGTGCACCCCGACCGCTTTGCGTCCGAAGGCGCTGCGGCGCAGCGCCTGGCCATGCAGTGGGCGGTGCGCGTGAACGAGGCCTGGCAGCGTCTGAAGGACCCGCTGAGCCGCGGTGCCTACCTGTGTGAACTGCGCGGCGTGGCGATCAACGCCGAACGCAACACGGCCATGCCTGCAGCCTTCCTCATGCAGCAGATGGCCTGGCGCGAAGCGCTGGACGAGGCGGACGGCCAGACCGCCGTTGAGACCCTGGACACCGCGGTGGCCGCTGACGAAGCCGCGATGTTCGCGAAGCTGGCCGCCCTGCTGGACGAGGATCAGGACACCCCCGCCGCCGCCGTGCAAGTGCGCGCGCTGATGTTCGTGGCCCGTTTTCGACAAGACCTCGCCCGCCGCCTGGACGCGCTGGACGCCGCACGCTGACTATTCCCCTCCAATGGCCCTGCTACAAATCTCCGAACCGGGCCAGGCGCCCGACCCGCACCAACGCCGCATCGCGGTGGGCATCGACCTCGGCACCACGCATTCGCTGGTGGCGGCGGTGCGCCACGGCGTGCCAGACTGCCTGCCCGATGAGCAGGGCCGCGTGCTGCTGCCATCGGCCGTGCGCTACCTGGCCGGCGGTCGCCGGCAGATCGGCTTCGACGCGCGCGCCGCGCAGGCCGAAGACGCCGAGAACACCGTCGTCTCGGTGAAGCGCTTCATGGGCCGCAAGCTGGCCGACATCGGCGGGACGGCCAAACTGCCCTACCGCTTCGTCGACCAGCCCGGCACGGTGGCGCTGGCCACGCGCGACGGCGACAAGACGCCGGTCGAAGTCTCGGCCGAGATCCTGGCCAGCCTGCGCCAGCGCGCCGAAGACAGCTTCGACGACGAGCTCTACGGCGCCGTCATCACCGTGCCCGCCTACTTCGACGACGCCCAGCGCCAGGCCACGAAAGACGCCGCGCAACTGGCCGGGCTGAACGTGCTGCGCCTGATCAGCGAACCGACGGCGGCGGCCGTGGCCTATGGCCTGGACAACGCCAGCGAAGGCCTCTACGCCGTCTACGACCTGGGCGGCGGTACTTTCGACATCAGCCTGCTGCGCCTGACGCGCGGTGTCTTCGAGGTGGTGGCCACGGGCGGCGATGCGGCGCTGGGTGGCGACGACATCGACCAGGCGCTGGCCGACTGGGCCTTGGCACAGACCGGCACAGCGGCACTGAGCCCGCAGGACAAGCGCGCCGCACAAGTCGCGTCGCGGGCCGCGAAGGAAGCGCTGAGCGACGCCGACAGCGCGTCGTGGCAGGCCACCATCGGCGGCGAGGCCTTGAGCGTCCCGGTGAGCCGGGCGCAGCTCGAAGCGCTGGCGCAGCCCCTGATCGCCCGCACGCTGGCCGCGGTGCGCAAGGTGCTGCGCGACGCCCAGGTCGCGCGCGACGACGTGCAGGGCGTGGTGATGGTCGGCGGCAGCACGCGCATGCCGCGCGTGCGCGCCGCGGTCAGCGAACTCTTCGGCCCGGCGTGGCAAGGTCAGGTGCTGACCAACGTCAACCCCGACGAGGTCGTCGCCATCGGCGCGGCCATCCAGGCCAACGCCCTGGCCGGCAACGCCAAGGACGGCGAGTTGCTGCTGCTCGACGTGATCGCGCTGTCGCTGGGTCTGGAAACGATGGGCGGGCTGGTCGAGCGCGTGATCGAGCGCAACACCACCATCCCGGTGGCCCAGGCCCAGGAATTCACCACCTTCAAGGACGGCCAGACCGCGATGGCCATCCACGTCGTGCAGGGCGAACGCGACCTGGTCAGCGAATGCCGCAGCCTGGCCCGTTTCGAGTTGCGTGGCATCCCGCCGATGGTGGCCGGCGCGGCGCGCATCCGCGTGACCTTCCAGGTCGATGCCGACGGCCTGCTCGGCGTGTCGGCGCGCGAACTGGGATCGGGCGTCGAAGCGGCGGTCACCGTCAAGCCCAGCTACGGCCTGGCCGACGAGCAGATCGCGCAGATGCTGAAGGATGGCTTCGCCCACGCCGAGGACGACATGGCCGCGCGTTCGCTGCGCGAAGCGCAGGTCGACGCCGAACGCATGATCGCGGCCACCGCTGGCGCGCTGACGGCCGACGGCGCCTTGCTCGGCGATGCCGAGCGGGCCGAAGTCGAAGCGCTGCTCGAGGCCACGCGGCGCAGCGCCGCCGGCAGCGACGCCCACGCCATCGAAGCTGCGGTCGAAGCCTTGGCCACCGGCACCGAAGCCTTCGCTGCCGCCCGCATGAACCAGGGCATCCGCCAGGCTTTGGCCGGGCGCCGCCTCGACGAGATCTGAGCCCGCCATGCCCATCATCCGCATCCTGCCCCACGCCGAACTCTGCCCGCAGGGCGACACCATCGAAGCGCCCGCCGGCACGTCGATCTGCGAGGCCCTGCTTGAGAACGGCATCGCCATCGAACACGCCTGCGAGATGAGCGCGGCCTGCACCACCTGCCACGTGGTCGTGAAGGCGGGCTATGCCTCGCTCGGCGAGATCGACGAGATCGAGGAAGATCTGCTCGACAAGGCCTGGGGCCTGACGCCGACCTCGCGCCTGTCGTGCCAGGCGATGCTGGCCGAGGAAGACGTGACGATCGAGATCCCGAAGTACACGATCAACCACGCTCGCGAGAACCACTGAACAGCGGCGCCCGGTGCGCCAGCGCTGCGTGCCCCGCTTCGGTTCATCACCTGCACCACCTCGCGCAGCCTGCACCAAAAAAAAGACCTCCCCGCCGTGAAGCGGGGAGGTTACGGCGGGCTCTTGCCCTGCTGAGGAGATAGACAGACACCCCATTGCGGCGTCAGGTCAGATGCACGCAAACGGCATGCCCGCTTTGGACTCGGGGTCTGACCGGGTCAGGCGCTGGCCTTTTCCACATGGCCCTGGCGCGTGTACAGGAAGTCCAGGACCGCCTTGCGGCAGTGCACGTAGTCGGGGTTCTCGGCCAGTTCGACGCGGTCGCGCGGGCGCGGCAGGTTCACGCTCAGGATCTCGCCGATGGTGGCAGCCGGCCCGTTGGTCATCATCACCACGCGGTCGGACAGCAGCACGGCCTCGTCCACGTCGTGGGTCACCATCACCACCGTGCTGCGGGTGCGGGCCACGATCTTCAGCAGTTCGTCCTGCAGCCGGGCCCGGGTCAGCGCGTCCAGCGCGCCGAAGGGCTCGTCCATCAGCAGCACCTTGGGCTCCATGGCCAGCGCGCGGGCGATGCCAACGCGCTGCTTCATGCCACCGCTGATCTCGTGCGGGCGCTTGCTCAGGGCGTGGCTCATGCCGACCAGGTCGAGCGCAGCGGCGGTGCGGGCTTCCAGTTGAGCCTTGCTGTCCTTTGCGCCGAAGACGCGCTCGACGGCCAGGTGCACGTTTTCGGCGCAGGTCAACCAGGGCAGCAGCGAGTGGTTCTGGAAGACGACGCCGCGTTCGGGGCCGGGCGCGGCAATCTCGCGGCGGTCGCACAGCAGGATGCCGCGGGTCGGCAGCAGCAGGCCGGCGATCAGGTTCAGCAGCGTGCTCTTGCCGCAGCCCGAATGGCCGATCAAGGTGATGAATTCGCCCTGGGCCACGCTGAGGTTGATATCGCGCAGCGCATGAAAGCGGCCCTTCCGGGTCTCGAACACCATCTCGGCGCTCTCGACCTTGATGAAGTCGGCGGCGTTGTGGTCAATCGTCATACGAAAACCTTTTCGCGATGGTGACCAGGACCTGTTCGAGCAGCAGGCCGACGACGCCGATCACGAAGATGGCGATGATGATGTGCTTGACGTTGAGGTTGTTCCACTCGTCCCAGACCCAGAAGCCGATGCCGACGCCGCCGGTCAGCATCTCTGCCGCCACGATGACCAGCCATGCCGTGCCGACACTCAGGCGCACGCCGGTCAGCATGTAGGGCAGCACGGCGGGGAACAGGATCCTGGTGATGACCTTCCATTCGCTGAGGTTGAGCACGCGGGCCACGTTCAGGTAGTCCTGCGGCACGCGCTGCACACCGACTGCGGTGTTGATGATCATCGGCCAGATGCTGCAGATGAAGATGGTCCAGATGGCCGCCGGGTTGGCGGCCTTGAAGACCAGCAGTCCGATCGGCAGCCAGGCCAGCGGCGACACCGGGCGCAGCAGGCTGACCAGCGGATTGACCATGCGGTTGATGAAGCTGAAGCGGCCCAGGATGAAACCCATCGGGATGCCGACCAGCGCCGCCAGGCCGAAGCCCACGGCCACCCGTTCCAGCGAGAACAGGATGTTCCAGCCTATTCCCTGGTCATTCGGTCCCTTGCGGTAGAAGGGGTCGGCGAAGAGCTTGACGGCGGCTTCAAAGGTCGCCGCGGGTGTCGGGAAGGTGCTGCTGTTCATCGTCAGCAGGCCCCACACCGCCACCAGCAGGGCGAGGCCGAAGAGTGGCGGCAGCACCGTCAGGCTGACCTCGCGCCAGTCGATGCGCGTGCGCATGGTGCCCACGCTCAAGCCGCCGCAGCGGCCTTGATCTTGAAGCCGTCGGCGTACTTGGCCGGCGACTGACCGTCCCAGACCACGCCGTCGATGAGCTTGCTGCTGCGCATCTCGCTCTTCGGGACATTCACCTTCAGCTGGCCCGCAGCTTCCTTGTACAGCGCGATCTGGTTGATCTGCTTGGCCACGCCCAGGTAGTCGGGGTGTTCCTTCAGCAAGCCCCAGCGCTTGTGCTGGGTCAGGAACCACATGCCATCCGACAGGTAGGGGAAGGTCACCGCGCCGTCGTTGAAGAACTTCATGTAGTTGGGGTCGTCCCAGGTCTTGCCCATGCCGTTCTGGTAACGGCCCAGGATGCGCTGGTTGATGGCGTCGACGCTGGTGTTGACGTAGCTCTTGTCGGCGATGGTCTCGGCCATCTTGTTCTTGTTCTGCAGGCCGGCGTCGATCCAGCGGCCGGCTTCCATCACCGCCATCATCACGGCGCGCGCGGTGTTGGGGTACTTCTTGACGAAGTCGCCGGTGGTGCCCAGCACCTTCTCGGGGTGGTCTTTCCAGATGTCCTGCGTGGTGGCTGCCGTGACGCCGATGCCGTCGATGATGGCGCGGTGGTTCCAGGGCTCGCCGACGCAGTAGCCGTCCATGTTGCCGACGCGCATGTTCGCCACCATCTGCGGCGGCGGCACGGTGATGACTTTGGCGTCCTTGATCGGGTTGATGCCGACCGAGGCCATCCAGTAATAGAGCCACATCGCGTGCGTGCCGGTCGGGAAGGTCTGCGCGAAGGTGTACTCGCGCTTGTCGGCGGCCATCACCTTGGCCAGGCCGGCGCCGTCCACGGCGCCCTTGTCCGCCAGCTTCTTGCTCAGCGTGATGGCCTGGCCGTTGTTGTTCAGCGTCATCAGCACGGCCATGTCTTTTTTCGGCCCGCCGACGCCCAGGTGCACGCCGTAGACCAGGCCATAGAGCACATGCGCCATGTCGAGTTCGCCGTTGACGAGCTTGTCGCGCACCCCGGCCCAGCTGGCCTCCTTGGTCGGGATGATCTTGACGCCGTACTTCTTGTCGAAACCCAGCACGCTGGCCATCACCACGCTGGCGCAGTCGGTCAGCGGGATGAAGCCGATGCGGACTTCCTCCTTCTCGGGCTTGTCGCTGCCGGCCGCGTAGACGGCGGCCTGCAGGCCGGGGATGAGGCCGGCGGCGCCGGTGGCTGCCGTCGCGGCAGCAGCCTTCACGAGGGTGCGACGGGCCATGTCTGTGCGTCCTGGGGTGGTGGTCATGGGCTTTGCTGGTTGAGGGCCGATAAAGCGAAAGGGCGTCCACACGTCAGCGTGCCGCGGTTCGGCACGCATCAGTGAGGACGCCCTTGTCCCGTCGGACCTGCACACACATGGCACCAGCCCGACGCTGTCGAGAAATCGGCTTTGATCTCTCTCAGGTCAGAGACCTTGCAAACCGCGTGCCAGCGCAGGGGCCGCCTTTTCGGGTCCGGACCGGGTGTTGGTCCAGGGTTTGCACCAAGCCGCAGCACGCAACGCGCAGCGCTGGTGCGCTGCAGCGCTACATCAGCAGTTCGGCGGCGTCGACGATGCGCTGGGCGATGTCGGCCATCTTCAAGCCCTTGTCCATCGCCGCCTTGCGGATGCGCGCGTAGGCCTCGGGCTCGGCGATCTGGTGGCGCTGCATCAGCAGGCCCTTGGCGCGGTCGACCACCTTGCGGTCGGACAACTGCGTGCGCGCCTCGGCCAGCTCGCGTCGCAGCGATTCCTCGTGTTCGAAGCGCGCCAGCGCCACCTCCAGCACCGGCTTGACCCGTTCCGGTGCCAGACCCGCGACGACGTAGGCCGTCACCCCCGACGCGATGGCGGCGCGCACATGGCTGGTGTCGCTGTCCTCGGTGAACATCACGATCGGGCGGCGCGCGTCGCGCGTCGCCATCACCACGTGCTCCAGTGTGTCGCGGGCCTGGCTTTCGGCGTCGACGATGATCATGTCGGGCTGGATCTGCGCCAGCCGCTCGGGCAGGAAGGGGTCCACCGGCAACACCGCCACGATGTTGTAGCCGGCTTCCAGCAGGCCGATGCGCAGGCTGCGCGAACGCTCCATTTCGAGCGCCGTCGCCTCGTCGTCGGGCTCGCCGCCGAGTGGCTCGGGGGCCACGATGACGATGCGGGTGGTTTCGGGAAGGGGCATGGGCAGGGCCGAGCAAATTTCGCGCCGCTGCTGGCGCCGACAGCGGCAGCCTACACTCGGGCGGGTGAAAATTCTCGGATTCGAATCGTCCTGCGACGAGACCGGCGTGGCCCTCGTGGAGGCCGATCACCACGGCCCGCCGCGCCTGCTGGCTGAAGCCTTGTACAGCCAGATCGACATGCACGCGGCTTACGGCGGTGTGGTGCCTGAACTGGCCTCACGCGACCACATCCGCCGTGCGCTGCCGCTGGCGCGCGAGGTGCTGGCACAGGCCGACTGCACGCTGGCCGAGGTCGATCTGGTGGCTTACACGCGCGGCCCCGGCCTGGCCGGTGCGCTGCTGGTCGGCGCCGGCATCGCGGTGGCGCTGGCGGCGGCGCTGGGCAAACCGGCGCTCGGCATCCACCACCTGGAAGGCCACCTGCTGTCGCCCTTCCTGGGTGAAGCAGCGCCGCAGTTTCCCTTCGTCGCGCTGCTGGTCTCGGGCGGCCACACGCAATTGATGCAGGTCGACGGCGTCGGCGACTACCGCCTGCTGGGCGAAACCATCGATGACGCCGCCGGCGAAGCCTTCGACAAGAGCGCCAAGCTGCTGGACCTGGGCTACCCGGGCGGGCCCGCGCTCTCGCGCCTGGCCAGCCAAGGCAACCCGGCGGCCTATGCCTTGCCGCGTCCGCTGCTGCACAACGGCAACCTCGATTTCTCGTTCGCCGGGCTGAAGACGGCGGTGATGACCCAGGCCCGCAAGCTGGGTCCTGCGATGAGCGACCAGATGCGTGCCGATCTGGCTGCGTCGACGCAGGCGGCCATCGTCGATGTGCTGGTCGCCAAGTCGCTGCGCGCGCTGAAGGACAGCGGCACGCAACGACTGGTGGTCGCCGGCGGCGTCGGCGCCAATCTGCGCTTGCGCGAGAAGCTCAACGCCGGTGCGGCCAAGCTCGGCGCCCGCGTGTACTACCCGCCGCTGGCGCTGTGCACCGACAACGGCGCGATGATCGCGCTGGCCGCCGCGCTGCGCTGGCAGCGCGGCCTGGCACCACTCGAAACGGATGGGGCCTTCGACATCCGCCCGCGCTGGCCGCTGGCCGAATTGACCAGCACCAGCGCTTGAGCGGCGGCCGCGCTGGCCAGCCCCCTGAGGCCGAGCCTCAGTTGACCGTCAGTTGTGCCGCACTGCGGGCACTGCGCTTGGGCAGCGTCAAGGTCAGCACGCCATTTTCCAGCCGGGCCTGGGCTTCGGTCTGGTCGACTTCGGCGGCCAGCGTGAAGCTGCGCGCGTAGGCGGTGATCGATCGTTCGCGGTAGACCACGCGCTCACCCTCGCGGCGCTCATCGGCCTTCTCGCTCTGCGCCTGCACGTTGACCTGACGGCCTTCGATCGAAACCTTCACATCTTCCTTGGCCACGCCGGGCATGTCCAACTTGACGGTGTAGGCGCGGTCGCTCTCGGCAACGTCCAGTGCGGGGTTGCGGGCGGTCGATGTATCGGCCGCAGCGGTGGTCGCCGGGGCGAAATAGCGCTCCAGGGTGTCGTCGAACAGGCGCGAGAACTGGCGTGCATCACGGGTGGTGGGGACGATGAACATGGTGACTCCTAGAATCAGGTTCCCGGTGCCGCAGCCCTGCGGCACCCATGCCGGTCAGATGGCTTCGGCGCTGTCGTTTTCAAGCCTTTCCCCTGTTGACGTGAATCAAAGCCGACGCGCCTGGCTGGCGTTGCCCTACCTGTTGCCCGCCGTGCTTCGGTCCCTGTTGCCGGGCGCCCTGCCGCTGGCGGCGTTGAAGGCCCGTGCCGCCGCCGAGCCCGTCCGCATCGCCTTGATCGAAGCCTTGTCCGGGTCTTTCGCGAATGCCGGCGAGGCCGTCTACCGCAATCTGCTGTGGGCCACCGAGCGCGTCAACCAGCGCGGCGGCGTGCGCGTGGCCGGCGTGCTGCGGCCGCTGCAGCTGCTTCGCTTTGACAGCCAGGGCACGACCGAAGCCGCGCTGGCCCTGCTGCGTGGCGCGCTGGACGCGGGCATCAGCTTCATCGCCCAGGGCAACAGTTCGGCCACGGCGGCGGCGCTGGTCGATGCGCTGGACAAGCACAACGCCCGCGAGCCGCAGCGCCGCGCCTTGCTGCTGAACTATTCGGCGGTCGACCCGGCGCTGACCAACGAACGCTGCAGCTTCTGGCATTTCCGCTTCGACGCCCATGCCGACATGCGCCTGGACGCGCTGACCGACGTGCTGCGCGACGACCGCAGCCTGCAGCGCGTCTACCTCTTCGGCCAGGACTACAGCTTCGGCCAGCAGTTTGCACAGACCGCGCGCCGCCTGGTCACGGCCAAGCGGCCAGACATCGCCATCGTCGGCGACGAACTGCACGCCCTGGGCAAGGTCAAGGATTTCCTGCCCTACGCCGCCAAGATCAAGGCCAGCGACGCGCAGGCGGTCCTGACGGGCAATTGGGGCAACGACCTGACGCTGCTGGTGCGGGCGCTGCGCGAAGCCGGGTCGGACGCCAAGCTCTACACCTTCTACGGCAATGCGCTGGGCGCGCCGGCGGCCCTGGGCGATGCCGGCGTCGGTCGCGTGCTGGCGGTGGCCGAGTGGCATCCGAACCTCGGCGGCCCGGCGTCCGAGGCCTTCTACGGCGCCTTCGTTCGCCGCTTCCCCGAAAGGCGTGAAGACTATGTCCACGTCCGCATGGCGGTGCTGGTCGAGATGCTGGCCCTGGCCATCGAGCGCGCCGGCAGCACCGAAGCCGCCTCGGTGGCGCAGGCGCTGGAAGGCGCGCGCTTCGACGGCCGCATGGCGGGCATGGCTGGTTTGACACTGCATCCGGCCGTGATGCGCGCTTCCGATCACCAACTGCTGCAGCCGCTGTTCGTCAGCGTGATGGAGCGCGCCGGCACAGCTGGCGTGCCGCACGAGGTCGAAGGCTCGGGCTACGGCTTCCGCACCGTGCGCAGCTATGACGCAGCGGCCCTGGCGCAGACACCGCGTTGCCGGATGGCCCGTCCCGCGTGAATGCCGATTGACGCCGATTGACGCCGAATGAAGACCGAATGAAGACCGAATGAGACCGACGGAGAACCCCATGCGCCACGCCATCCAAAACCTGCCCGGCTCGCAGATCCGCCTCGTGGCCAACGCCGGCCTGGGCCGCAGCGATGTGCTGCCCTTCTGGTTCGGCGAAAGCGACGAGGTCACGCCCGAAGCCATCCGACAGGCCGCTGCCGAATCGCTGGCGCGCGGCGAAACCTTCTACTCGCACAACCTCGGCCTGCCCGAACTGCGGGCGGCCATCGCCAGTTACTGCAGCGCGGCCCACGGCGCGGTGGATGTCGATCGCGTGGCCGTCACCTCGTCGGGTGTCACCGGCCTGATGCTGGCCATGCAGTTGCTGCTGGACGCGGGCGACGAGGTCGTCGCCGTCGTGCCGGTGTGGCCCAACCTCACCGCGCAGCCGGCGATCCTGGGCGCACGGGTGACGCGGGTCTCGCTGCGCCCGGTCGACGGCGCCTGGCGCCTGGACTTGCAAGAATTGCTGGCCGCGGTGACGCCGGCCACCCGCATGCTGCTGGTCAATTCGCCGAACAACCCGACCGGCTGGACGCTGAGCCACGCCGAGCAACAGCTGCTGCTGGACCACTGTCGCCGCACCGGCACCTGGATCGTCGCCGACGAGGTCTACGAGCGCATCCATTTCGAAGGTGGCGAAGCCGGCCGGCCGGCGGCGCCCAGTTTTCTGGACATCAGCAGCGCCGACGACCGCCTCGTCGTCGTCGGCAGCTTCAGCAAGAGTTTCCTGATGACAGGCTGGCGGCTGGGCTGGCTGGTGCTGCCGCGCGGCCAGATGGACGCGATGGGCAAGCTGCTGGAATTCAACAGTTCCTGCGCGCCGGTCTTCGTGCAGCGCGGCGGCCTGGCCGCGCTGGCCATGGCCGACACCCTCGTGCCCGATCTGGTGGCGCGCCTGAAAGGCTGCCGCGACACGCTGCTGGACGGCTTGCTGGTGCTGCCCGGCGTGCAGGTGGCCAAGCCGGTGGCGGGGCTGTATGCCTATTTCCGCATCGTCGGCGAAGACGACTCGCTGGCCTGCGCACAGCGCCTCGTCGCCGAGCACGGCTTGGGGCTGGCGCCTGGCGCCGCTTTCGGCGAGGAAGGGGAGGGCTGGCTGCGCTGGTGCTTCGCCTCGCGCGACCCGGCGCGGCTGCTGGAAGGGCTGAACCGGTTGCGCGGCGCCTTGCGGCTATAATTGGGTGTTCCCTGCGGGTCGGCTTGCGCAGACCGACAGGGAAATGGAATTGCAGAGCAATGCAGGAATTGCAGCGCGCTGCAAGCAAGCACGGCGTCGGTCGGTTTCACTGATGTCCGCAAGTAACCCCGGAAACCTTCAGGCAGGACGGCAATCTCCCGACATGATGGGCGCGTCCGCTGGCGGTTTTCCACGATCCCACTGGAAAACAAATGCCCCTTACCCTCGCCACTGTTGCTGAAGTCGTCAAGACCCACGCCCGCGGTCCTGCCGACACCGGCAGCCCTGAAGTTCAAGTTGCGCTGCTGACCACGCGCATCAACGAGCTGACCCCGCACTTCAAGCTGCACCTGAAAGACCACCATGGCCGCCGCGGCCTGCTGAAGATGGTCAACGCGCGCAAGCGCCTGCTGGCCTACCTGAAGGACCGCGACGCCGAGCGCTACACCGCGCTGATCGCCAAACTCGGCTTGCGCAAGTAAGTTTGCACGATGGGGTCGCCGCCGCGTGGTGGCCTCCCCGCACCGCATGTTCCAACAACGGGCCGCATTGGCTGTGTCATTCCACCGGTTTCCCGCGCAGGGCAACCGGTGGAATGGCATTGCGCTGCCCACTCACACAGAGGAAGACATCGCATGAGCATGTTCAAGAAAGTCACCAAGACCTTCCAGTGGGGCCAGCACACGGTCACGCTGGAAACCGGCGAAATCGCGCGTCAGTCGACCGGCGCCGTGATGGTCAGCATGAACGACACCGTGGTCCTCGCCACGGTCGTCGCCAAGAACGAAGTCAAGGCCGGCCAGGATTTCTTCCCGCTGACCGTCGACTACATCGAGAAGACCTATGCCGCCGGCAAGATCCCCGGCAGCTTCTTCAAGCGCGAAGGCCGCCCGAGCGAGCTGGAAACGCTGACCAGCCGCCTGATCGACCGACCGCTGCGCCCCTTGTTCCCGGAAGGCTTCCTCAATGAGGTCCAGGTCGTCGTGCACGTGCTGAGCCTGAACTCCGAAGTGCAGGCCGACATCGCCGCGCTGATCGGTTCCAGCGCGGCCATGGCCATCAGCGGCCTGCCGTTCAACGGCCCCGTGGGTGCCGCCCGCGTCGGCTACATCAACGGCGAATACGTGCTGAACCCGGGCCAGACCCAGCTGCTGGGCAGCAAGATGGACCTGGTGGTCGCCGGCACCGAAGCCGCCGTGCTGATGGTGGAATCGGAAGCCGACCAGCTGTCGGAAGAGATCATGCTGGGCGCCGTGGTCTTCGGCCACGAGCAGAGCAAGATCGCCATCAACGCCATCAACGAGCTGGTGCGGGACGCCGGCAAGGCCGACTGGCCGTGGGCCGCGCCGGCCAAGGACGAAGCCTTCATCGCCAAGGTCACCGAGCTGGCCGAAGGGCCGCTGCGCGCCGCCTACCAGATCCGCAGCAAGCAGGCCCGCACGCAAGCCTGCCGCAGCGCCACGTCCGACGTGATGGCCGCGCTGAAGGCCGAAGGCGCTGCCTTCGACAAGGTGGCTGTGGAAGGCCTGCTGTTCGAGATCGAGGCGCGCATCGTTCGCAGCCAGATCCTGGCCGGCGAGCCGCGCATCGACGGCCGCGACACGCGCACCGTGCGCGCCATCGAGATCCGCAACAGCGTGTTGCCGCGCACCCACGGTTCTTCGCTGTTCACGCGCGGCGAGACGCAGGCGCTGGTCGCCGTCACGCTGGGCACCGAACGCGACGCGCAGCGCATCGACGCGCTGGCTGGCGAGTTCACCGACAACTTCATGCTGCACTACAACATGCCCCCGTTCGCCACCGGTGAAACGGGTCGCGTGGGTTCGCCGAAGCGGCGCGAGATCGGCCACGGCCGCCTCGCCAAGCGCGCGCTGATCGCCGTGCTGCCGACCAAGGAAGATTTCCCGTACACCATCCGCGTGGTGTCGGAAATCACCGAATCCAACGGCTCGTCGTCGATGGCTTCGGTCTGCGGCGGCTGCCTGTCGATGCTCGACGCTGGCGTGCCCCTGAAGGCCCACGTGGCCGGCATCGCGATGGGCCTGATCAAGGAAGGCAACCGCTTCGCCGTGCTGACCGACATCCTGGGTGATGAGGACCACCTCGGCGACATGGACTTCAAGGTGGCCGGCACCAACGGTGGCATCACCGCGCTGCAGATGGACATCAAGATCCAGGGCATCACCAAGGAAATCATGCAGGTGGCACTGGCGCAGGCCAAGGAAGCGCGTCTGCACATCCTGGACAAGATGGTGGAAGCCGTCGGCGGCGCCAAGACCGAGGTCAGCCAGTTCGCCCCGCGCCTCTACACGATGAAGATCAACCCGGAGAAGATCCGCGACATCATCGGCAAGGGCGGCGCCACCATCCGCGCGCTGACCGAGGAAACCGGCTGCACCATCGACATCGGTGAAGACGGCACCATCACGATCGCCAGCACCGACGCCGACAAGGCCGAGAACGCCAAGAAGCGCATCGCCGAGATCACCGCGGAGGCCGAAATCGGCAAGGTCTACGAAGGCCCGATCACCAAGATCCTCGACTTCGGCGCCCTGGTCAACATCCTGCCCGGCAAGGACGGCCTGCTGCACATCAGCCAGATCGCCCACCAGCGTGTCGAGAACGTCACCGACTTCCTGCACGAAGGCCAGATCGTCAAGGTCAAGGTCATGGAAACCGACGAGAAGGGCCGCATCAAGCTGAGCATGAAGGCGCTGATCGAGCGTCCGGAAGGCATGCCGGAAGAGCGCTTCGAGCCGCGTGGCGACCGTCCGCCGCGCCGTGACCGCGACGACCGTCCGCCACGTCGTGACCGTGACGACCGCCCGCGCCGTGAAGCCGCGCCGGTCGAAGGGGGCCATGAAGCACCGGCAGTGCCGACTGCTGCGCCCGAGGCCGCGCCGGCCGAGACCACGCCCAAGCAGGGCGAGTGAGCCAGGCGGGCCGACCCATGCGTGCGATCGAAATCACGGCCCCCGGCGGGCCCGAAGTCCTGCAAGCCTGCGAGCGGCCGGCGCCGGTGCCCAAAGCCGGTGAGTTGCTGATCGCCGTGCAGGCTTCGGGCATCAACCGCCCGGACGTTCTGCAACGCAAGGGCCTGTACCCGATGCCGCCGGGCGTCTCCGACCTGCCGGGTCTGGAGATCGCCGGCACGGTGGCGGGCGGTTCGGCTGAAGACCTGGCCGTCGCGGGCCTGGCCCTCGGTGACGCCGTCTGTGCGCTGGTCGCCGGTGGCGGCTACGCCGAGTTCTGCGTGGCCCCTGCCGGGCAGTGCCTGCCCGTTCCCAGGGGCCTGACGATGATCGAGGCAGCCAGCCTGCCCGAGACCTGCTTCACCGTCTGGCAGAACGTGTTCAGCATTGCCAGACTGCAAGCCGGCGAGACGCTGCTGGTGCAGGGCGGTTCGAGCGGCATCGGCGTCACCGCCATCCAGCTGGCCAAGGCCCTGGGGGCGCAGGTCATCGTCACCGCTGGCAGCGACGCGAAGTGCGCCGCCTGCCTGGCCATCGGCGCCGACCACGCGATCAACTACCGCACACAGGACTTCGCCACCGAGGTCAAGCGCATCACGGGCGGCAAAGGCGCCAACGTGATCCTCGACATGGTCGCCGGCGACTACCTGGGCCGTGAATTCGCCTGCGCCGCCGAAGACGGCCGCATCGCGGTGATCGCGGTGCAGGGCGGCACGGCCAGCCAGATCGACGCGGGCCTGCTGCTGCGCAAGCGGCTCACGCTGACCGGTTCCACCCTGCGCCCGCGCACGGTGGCCTACAAGACCGTCATCGCGCAAGAACTCAAGGCCCAGGCCTGGCCCCTGATCGAATCCGGTCGCGTCAAGCCGGTGATCCACCAGGTCTTCGCTGCCGACAAGGCGGCCGAAGCGCACGCGCTGATGGAGTCCAGCACGCACGTCGGCAAGATCGTGTTGAGCTGGGTCTGAGGAGCCTGTGATGAGACGCAAACTGGTCGTTGGCAACTGGAAGATGCACGGCAGCCGCCCGGCGAATGCCGACTTGCTGAGTGCGCTGCGCGGCGGGCGGCCTTACACCGCCACCGTGGCGGTGTGCGTGCCTTTCGTCTACCTCAGCGAGACGGCAGCCACGCTGGCCGGCAGCGACATCCATTGGGGCGCACAGGACGTGTCGGCCCACGCCCAGGGCGCCTACACGGGCGAGGTCTCTGCAGCCATGCTGGCCGAAGCGGGTTGCCGCTACGCGCTGGTCGGTCATTCCGAACGGCGGGCGCTGCACGCCGAGAGCGACATGCTGGTCGCGCAGAAGGCGCAAGCCGCGCTGGCCTGCGGCGTGACACCCATCGTCTGCGTCGGCGAAACCCTGGCCGAACGGGAATCCGGGCTGACCGAGGCGGTGGTCAAGCGCCAGCTGTCGGCTGTCATCCACCAGCTGACCCACTGCGCGGCCGAGATGGTCGTGGCCTACGAGCCCGTCTGGGCCATCGGCACCGGCCTGACTGCCACGCCCGAACAGGCGCAAGCGGTGCATGCCGTGCTGCGCGCGCAGCTGCAGGCGGCCACGGGCCACGGCCAGACCATGACCATCCTCTACGGCGGCAGCGTCAAGCCCGACAACGCCGCCACGCTGTTCGCTCAGCCCGACATCGACGGCGGCCTGATTGGCGGCGCGTCGCTGAAGGCGAGTGACTTCATCGCCATCTGCCGCGCAGCGCACTGAGCCCGCGCTGCACGGCACCCAACTGATTCGATACCCGGAGTTTTCTCATCATGCAAATCTGGATGACCTTGATCCTGGCCGTGCAGCTGCTGTCCGCGCTGGCGATGATCGGCCTCGTGCTGCTCCAGCACGGCAAGGGCGCCGACATGGGTGCGTCCTTCGGCAGCGGCGCTTCGGGCAGCCTGTTCGGGGCCAGCGGCAGCGCCAACTTCATGTCGCGTTTCACGGCGATCCTGGCCACCGTGTTCTTCGTCTGCACCTTGACCTTGACCTACCTGAGCAACAGCGCCGGCGGCCGCGGCACCACCGGTGGCAGCGTGCTCGACCGCGCAGCGCCGGCGGCTTCGGCCCCGGCCAGCGCGCCGGCCCTGGGTTCGATCCCCGGTGCGGTGCCGGCACCGACGGCAAGCCCGGTGCCCCAGCCGATCGCGGCGCCGGCTGCGACGGGCTCTTCAGCATCGCCGAAGTAGTCGCGTCAAGGGCGGAAAGCCCTAGATTTGGCGCTAGAATTCGAAGTTGTCCGGCGCGCATCAATGTCGCGCCAGCCGGGCGATCTTCAGGGAAAAGTGACGTCGGGCCGACGTGGTGAAATTGGTAGACACGCTATCTTGAGGGGGTAGTGGCGAAAGCTGTGCGAGTTCGAGTCTCGCCGTCGGCACCAACAGGATTTGAGTCCGTATCGGATGGGGCCGAACAGCCCGGACCGGCGGCCACTGCGCAGTGAACAGGCGCTTGATAAGAGAAGTGAAGCGCGCCCGTTGCGACCGCCCCGAAGCGGTCAGCCCGGCGCGCTTTTTTGTGGCTATTGCGTAAATGACCGGACGCTGACAACTCCATGGACCTGCAACCCTATCTGCCGGTGATCCTGTTCATCCTCGTCGGGGTGGGCGTGGGTGTGGCGCCGCAATTGATCGGTTTCATCTTCGGCCCCAACCGACCTGACGCGGCCAAGAACAGCCCCTACGAATGCGGCTTCGAGGCCTTCGAGGACGCGCGCATGAAGTTCGATGTGCGCTATTACCTGGTCGCCATCCTCTTCATCCTGTTTGACCTGGAAATTGCTTTCCTGTTCCCCTGGGCCGTGGCGCTGCGCGACATCGGGGCGTCAGGCTTCTGGGCGATGATGATTTTCCTGACCATCCTCGTGGTGGGCTTCATTTACGAATGGAAGAAGGGCGCCCTCGATTGGGAATGACTGATTTCCAACCGGAGCACTGAACACACATGGGCATCGAAGGCGTACTGAAAGAAGGCTTTGTCACCACCTCGGTCGACAAGCTGGTCAACTGGTCCAAGACCGGCTCGCTGTGGCCGATGACGTTCGGCCTGGCTTGCTGTGCCGTTGAAATGATGCACGCCGGTGCGGCGCGTTACGACATCGACCGTTTCGGCATGTTGTTCCGCCCCAGCCCGCGTCAGAGCGACCTGATGATCGTGGCCGGCACGCTGTGCAACAAGATGGCGCCGGCGCTGCGCAAGGTCTACGACCAGATGGCCGAGCCGCGCTGGGTGCTGAGCATGGGGTCTTGCGCCAACGGCGGCGGCTACTACCACTACAGCTATTCCGTGGTGCGGGGCTGCGACCGCATCGTGCCCGTGGATGTCTATGTGCCCGGCTGTCCACCGACCGCCGAAGCGCTGCTCTACGGCATCCTGCAACTGCAGGCCAAGATCCGGCGCGAGAACACGATTGCTCGTTGAAGTCCGAACTGCTCACCCGACACGATGACACTCAAACTCGACAAGCTGCAGGCTGCACTCGAAACCACGCTGGGCAGCCACCTCAAGGGCTTGGTGCGCGACCGCGGCGAGATCACGGTCACCGTCGCGGCGGCCGACTACCTGGCCGTGGCCCTGCAGTTGCGTGACGACCCGGCCCTGAAGTTCGAGCAATTGATCGACCTCTGCGGTCTGGATTACTCGGATTACAAGAATGAGGTTCGCGAATCGGCGCGCTTCTGCGTCGTTTCGCATCTGCTGTCGATCAGCCACAACTGGCGTCTGCGTTTGAAGGTCTTTGCCGACGACGACGAATTGCCGGCGGTGGCGACGCTGAATGAAGTCTGGGCCTCGGCCAACTGGTTCGAGCGCGAGGCCTTCGACCTCTACGGCATCCTTTTCGAAGGCCATCTCGACCTGCGCCGCATCCTCACCGATTACGGTTTCATCGGGCACCCGATGCGCAAGGACTTCCCGACCACGGGCCACGTCGAAATGCGCTACGACCCTGAGAAGAAGCGCGTGATCTACCAGCCCGTCACCATCGAGCCGCGCGAAATCGTGCCGCGCGTGGTGCGGGAAGACAACTACGGCGGCCTGCATTAAGCCGAAGGCGAAGCAGACATCCACATGGCTGAAATCAAGAATTACACGCTGAACTTCGGACCCCAGCACCCGGCTGCGCACGGTGTGCTGCGCCTGGTGCTCGAACTCGACGGTGAAGTCATCCAGCGCGCCGACCCGCACATCGGGCTGCTGCACCGCGCCACCGAGAAGCTCGCTGAAAGCAAGACGTTTCTGCAGAACCTGCCCTACATGGACAGGCTGGATTACGTCTCGATGATGTGCAACGAGCACGCCTACTGCCTGGCCATCGAAAAGCTGCTGGGCGTGGACGTGCCCGAGCGGGCGCAATACATCCGCGTGATGTTCAGCGAAATCACCCGCCTGTTGAACCACCTGATGTGGCTGGGTGCGCACGGGCTGGATTGCGGTGCGATGAACATCTTCATCTACTGCTTCCGCGAGCGCGAAGACCTGTTCGACATGTACGAGGCAGTCAGCGGCGCGCGCATGCACGCGGCCTACTTCCGCCCGGGTGGCGTCTACCGCGACCTGCCGGACTCGATGCCGCAGTACCGCGTCAGTCGCATCAAGAACGCCAAGGCCATCGCCGCGCTGAACCAGAACCGCCAGGGTTCCTTGCTCGACTTCATCGACGATTTCTGCGGCCGTTTCCCGAAGCTGGTCGACGAGTACGAAACGCTGCTGACCGACAACCGCATCTGGAAACAGCGCACCGTGGGCATCGGCGTGGTCACGCCCGAGCGCGCGATGAACCTGGGCTTCACCGGCCCGATGCTGCGCGGCTCGGGCATCGCCTGGGACCTGCGCAAGACGCAGCCCTACGACATCTACGGGCGGCTGGATTTCGACGTGCCCGTCGGCGTCAACGGGGACACCTACGACCGCTACCTGGTGCGCATCGAAGAGATGCGCCAGAGCAACCGCCTGATCCAGCAGTGCAGCGCCTGGTTGCGCGCCAACCCGGGCCCGGTGATCACCGGCAATCACAAGGTGGCGCCACCTTCGCGTGTGGGCATGAAATCCAACATGGAAGAGCTGATCCACCA
This sequence comes from Betaproteobacteria bacterium, assembly GCA_947453725.1. Lineage (GTDB taxonomy): Bacteria > Pseudomonadota > Gammaproteobacteria > Burkholderiales > Burkholderiaceae_C > Rubrivivax. Next base: position 72,622 of record CANGHH010000011.1, read on the forward strand.
CTTCAAGCTCTTCACCGAAGGCATGCACGTGCCCGAGGGCGAAGCTTACGCGGCGGTCGAACACCCGAAGGGTGAGTTCGGCATCTACCTCGTCAGCGACGGCGCCAACAAGCCCTACCGCCTGAAGATCCGTCCGCCCGGTTTCGCGCACCTGGCCGCGCTGGACGAGATGGCGCGGGGCCACATGATTGCCGACGCGGTCGCCATCATCGGCACCATGGACATCGTGTTCGGCGAGATCGACCGCTGAACGGAACCTGAAGCGAGCTATGAGTTTCTCTGACGCCACCCTGGCCCCCGCGTTGACGTTTTCGGCGGCAACGCTTGAACGGTTTGCGAAGGAAGTGGCCAAGTACCCCGCCGACCAGCAGCAGTCGGCCGTGATGGCCTGCCTGGCCATCGTGCAACACGAGCAAGGCCACGTCGCGCCCGCCGCCGAAGCCGGCATCGCGGCCTACCTCGGCATGGCGCCCATCGCCGTGCACGAGGTGACGACCTTCTACAACATGTACAACCAGCACCCGGTGGGCACCTTCAAGCTCAACGTGTGTACCAACCTGCCGTGCGCCTTGCGCGACGGCGAGCAGGCCCTGCAGCACGTCTGCAAGCAGCTCGGCGTCGAGCCCTACGGCACCACCGCCGACGGTCTGTTCACCGTGCAGCCCAGCGAGTGCCTGGGGGCCTGCGCCGACGCCCCGGTGATGCTGGTCAACGACCGCCAGATGCTCAGTTTCATGAGCAACGCGCGGCTCGACGAGCTGATCGAAACCTTGAAGGCCAACCGCTGATGGTCAAGCACATCGACCTGTCGAAGTTCCAGGCGCGTGGCGTCGAGACCTGTTTCCACGGCCGTCACCAGGGCCCGCAGATCGTTGCGGGCCTGGACGGCAGCAACTGGCATCTGCACGACTACGTCGCCCGCGGCGGCTACAGCGCGCTGCGCAAGATCCTGGGCCAGGATGGCGTGTCCGGGAACGAAGGCGGCATGACCCAGGACCAGGTCATCGCCGAGATGAAGCTCAGTGCCCTGCGCGGCCGCGGCGGTGCCGGTTTCCCGACCGGCCTGAAGTGGAGCTTCATGCCGCGCATGTTCCCCGGTGCCAAGTACCTGGTCTGCAACAGCGACGAAGGCGAGCCGGGCACTTGCAAGGATCGCGACATCCTGCTTTACAACCCGCACATCGTCATCGAGGGCATGGCCATCGCCGCCTACGCGATGGGCATCAAGACCGGCTACAACTACATCCACGGCGAGATCTTCGAGGCCTACGAGCGCTTCGAGGCGGCGCTGGAAGAAGCCCGCGCCGCCGGCTTCCTGGGCGACAACATCCTGGGCAGCAGCCACAGTTTCCAGCTGCACGCCTTCCACGGTTTCGGCGCTTACATCTGCGGTGAAGAGACCGCGCTGCTGGAAAGCCTCGAGGGCAAGAAGGGCCAGCCGCGTTTCAAGCCGCCGTTCCCAGCCAGTTTCGGCCTCTACGGCAAGCCGACGACGATCAACAACACTGAAACCTTCGCCGCGGTGCCCTGGATCATCAACAACGGTGGCCAGAAGTACCTGGAATGCGGCAAGCCGAACAACGGCGGCACCAAGCTGTTCAGCGTCGTCGGCGATGTCGAGCGTCCCGGCAATTACGAGATTCCGCTGGGCACGCCTTTCGCGCAATTGCTGGAATTGGCCGGTGGCGTGCGCGGCGGTGCGCTGAAAGCGGTCATTCCCGGCGGTTCGTCGGCGCCGGTGCTGCCGGCCAAGACCATGATGGACGTGACGATGGACTACGACAGCATCGCCAAGGCCGGCTCGATGCTGGGTTCGGGCGCCGTCATCGTCATGAACGACAGCCGTTGCATGGTCAAGAGCCTGCTGCGCCTGAGCTACTTCTACCAGCACGAAAGCTGCGGCCAGTGCACGCCCTGCCGCGAAGGCACGGGCTGGCTGTGGCGGGTGGTCGACCGCATCGAACACGGCAAGGGCCGCGCCGACGACCTGGCCTTGCTCGACAGCGTGGCCTTCAACATCAAGGGCCGAACCATCTGCGCCCTGGGCGACGCCGCGGCGATGCCGGTGGAAGGCATGCTGAAGCACTTCCGCGACGAGTTCGCGTACCACGTCGAACACAAGACCTGCATGGTCCCGCAGTACGTCTAATGAATATGGACCCCCAAGCCCACTTCGTTCGCCACCCCTCAAGGGGGATGCGGTGCTCCTTGGGAGCGGCCCGGTGGAGCACCCGAACATGATCGAAATCGAACTCGACGGCCAGAAGGTCAGCGTCAACGAAGGCAGCGTGGTGATGCACGCCGCCGACGCGGCCGGCGTCTACATCCCGCATTTCTGTTACCACAAGAAGCTCAGCATCGCGGCCAACTGCCGCATGTGCCTGGTCGACATCGAGAAGATGCCCAAGCCGATGCCGGCCTGCGCCACGCCGGTGACCAACGGCATGGTCGTGCGCACCAAGAGCGAGAAGGCGACCAAGGCGCAGCAGAGCGTCATGGAATTCCTGCTGATCAATCACCCACTGGATTGCCCCATCTGCGACCAGGGCGGCGAGTGCCAGTTGCAGGACCTGGCCGTCGGCTACGGCGGTTCGGCTTCACGCTACGCCGAGGAAAAGCGCGTCGTCTTGCACAAGGACGTCGGGCCGCTCATCAGCATGGAAGAGATGAGTCGTTGCATCCACTGCACCCGCTGCGTGCGCTTCGGCCAGGAGGTGGCCGGGGTGATGGAACTCGGCATGATCCACCGCGGCGAGCACAGCGAGATCACCACCGCCGAAGGCCGCAGCATCGATAGCGAACTGTCGGGCAACATGATCGACATCTGCCCGGTCGGCGCGCTGACCAGCAAGCCCTTCCGCTACAGCGCCCGCACCTGGGAACTGAGCCGCCGCAAGTCGGTGTCGCCGCACGACAGCACGGGCGCCAACCTGGTCGTGCAGGTCAAGGCTGGCAAGGTGATGCGCGTGGTCCCGCTGGAAAACGACGCCGTCAACGAGTGCTGGATCGCCGACCGCGACCGCTACAGCTACGAAGCCTTGAACAGCGACGCGCGGTTGACGCAGCCGATGATCAAGCAGGGCGGCAATTGGTCGACGGTGGATTGGAACACCGCGCTGGCCTACGTGGCCGATGGCCTGCGGCGCGTCAAGGCCGAGTTCGGCGCCGAAGGCATCGGCGCCATCGGGCATCCCACATCGACCGTTGAAGAGCTGCATTTGCTGGCCAAGTTGGCGCGCGGTCTGGGCAGCCAGAGCGTCGATCACCGCCTGCGCCATGCCGACTTCGGCAACGCCGCAGCGCCGGGCCATGCGCGCTGGCTGGGTACTTCGGTGGCCGCGCTGTCGCAACTCGACCGCGCCTTCGTCATCGGCTCCTTCCTGCGCAAGGACCACCCGCTGTTCGCCCAGCGTCTGCGCCAGGCCGCACGCCGCGGTGCTCAGGTGCACAGCCTTCACGCGCTGCACGACGACTGGCTGCTGCCCGTCGCCACGCAACTGGTCGCCGCACCCGATGCCTGGGTGCAGGCGCTGGCCGATGTCGCTGCCGCCATCGCGGCGGCCAAGGGTGTCGAAGCACCGGTCGCAGGCACGGTCACTGCCGAAGGGCAGCGCATCGCCGCGTCCTTGTTGCTGGGCGAACGCAAGGCCGTGCTGCTGGGCAACGCCGCCGCGCAGCACCCGCAGGCCAGCACGCTGCTGGCGCTGGCGCAGTGGATCGCCACGCAGACTGAAGCCAGCTGCGGCTATCTCGGCGAATCGGGCAACAGCGTCGGGGCCCAACTGGTCGGCGCGATGCCCGGCCCGGGCGGCCTGAACGCCGGCCAGATGCTGAGCCAGCCGATGAAGGCGCTGCTGCTGCTGAACACCGAGCCGGTGCTCGACGCCGCCGACGCCGCTGCCGCCCGCAAGGCGCTGAGCCTGTCGGGTCTGGTCGTCGGCCTGACGGCTTTCAAGGACACGCTGGCCGATGTCGCCGACGTGCTGCTGCCGATCGCGCCCTTCACCGAAACGGCCGGCACCTTCGTCAACGCCGAGGGCCGCGCCCAAAGCTTCCACGGCGTCGTCAAGCCGCTGGGTGATGCGCGGCCGGCCTGGAAAGTGCTGCGGGTGCTGGGCAATCTGCTGGACCTGCCCGGCTTCGACTTCGAAGCCGCCGACGAGGTGCGTGCCGAAGCGCTGGGCAGCGACGCGATATCGGGCGAACGCCTGGACAACCGCAGCGATGCGCCGCTGTCGCTGGCCGCTGCGGCGGGCGGCCCGCAACGGCTGGCCGACGTGCCGATCTACGCCACCGACGCCACGGTGCGCCGTGCGCATTCCCTGCAACTGACCGCAGACGCGCGCGGCCCGGTGGCCGGTCTGCCGGCCGGTCTGTGGCAGCAACTGGGCCTGCAGGATGGTGCCAAGGTGCGGCTCACACAAGGCGAGGGCGCCGCTGTGCTGCCTGCGCGCCTGGACGCGTCGCTGGCCGAGAACACCATCCGCGTGGCCGCCGGCCACCTGAACACCGCCATGTTGGGCGCGATGTTCGGCGCGATCGCGGTAGAGAAAGCCTGACCATGCTCGATACCGTCAACCAGGTCGGCGCCGGCTTGCTCGGCAACACGCTGTGGATCGTCGTCTGGAGCCTGATCAAGATCATCGCGGTCGTGCTGCCGCTGATGATCTGCGTGGCCTACCTCACGCTGTGGGAACGCAAGGGCATCGCGCTGACGCAGATCCGTCCGGGCCCGAACCGCGTCGGGCCGCTCGGCCTGCTGCAGCCGATCGCCGACGCGGTCAAGCTGATCTTCAAGGAAATCATCCGCCCGACGGCGGCCAGCAAGGGCCTGTTTTTCCTGGGTCCGGTGATGACCATCATGCCGGCGCTGGCCGCCTGGGCTGTGGTTCCCTTCGGACCCGACGTGGCGCTGGCCAATGTCAATGCCGGCCTGCTGTTCCTGATGGCCGTGACCTCGCTCGAGGTCTATGGTGTGATCATTGCCGGCTGGGCCAGCAACTCGAAGTACGCCTTCCTGGGTGCGCTGCGCGCCTCGGCGCAAATGGTCAGCTACGAGATCGCGATGGGCTTCTGCCTGGTCGTCGTGCTGATGGTCGCCGGCAGCATGAACATGAGCGACATCGTGATGTCGCAGGGCCGGGGCACCTTCGCCAGCATGGGGGCGGGCCTGTTCTCGTGGAACTGGCTGCCGCTGTTCCCGATCTTCATCGTCTACTTCATCTCGGGCCTGGCTGAAACCAACCGCCACCCCTTCGACGTGGTCGAAGGCGAATCGGAAATCGTCGCCGGCCACATGATCGAGTACTCGGGCATGGCCTTCGCGATGTTCTTCCTGGCCGAGTACGCCAACATGATTCTGGTCAGCATGCTCAGCGTGCTGCTCTTCCTGGGTGGCTGGCTGTCGCCCTTTGCGGTCCTCGACTTCATCCCGGGCTGGATCTGGCTGGGCATCAAGACCTTCGTCGTCGTCACGATGTTCCTCTGGGTGCGCGCCACCTTCCCGCGCTTCCGCTACGACCAGATCATGCGTCTGGGCTGGAAGATCTTCATCCCGATCACGCTGGTCTGGCTGGTCGTCGTCGGGTTGTGGATCCAGTCGCCATTCAACATCTGGAAGTGATGCGATGACCACACTCACCGCCATCAAGGACGTCTTCAGCAGCATGCTGTTGACCGAGCTCTTCAAGGGCATGAAGCTGACCGGGCGCTATTTCTGGGCCAAGAACATCACCATCCAGTTCCCGGAAGAGAAGACGCCGCTGTCGCCGCGTTTCCGCGGTCTGCACGCGCTGCGCCGCTATGAAAACGGTGAAGAGCGCTGCATCGCCTGCAAATTGTGCGAAGCGGTCTGCCCGGCGATGGCCATCACCATCGAATCGGATGTGCGCAGTGACGGCAGCCGCCGCACCACGCGCTACGACATCGACCTGACCAAGTGCATCTTCTGCGGCTTCTGCGAGGAAAGCTGCCCGGTCGACAGCATCGTCGAGACCCACCACTTCGAATACCACGGCGAAAAGCGCGGCGACCTGTACTTCACCAAGGACATGCTGCTGGCCGTGGGCGACCGCTACGAAAAAGAGATCGCTGCCAACCGCGCCGCGGATGCCAAGTACCGCTGACGCGCCAACATGAATTCGATCACCGCTCTCTTCTACGTCTTTGCCGCCGTGCTGCTGTTCGCGGCACTGCGCGTCATCACGGCGCGCAGCACCGTGCACGCTGCGCTCTACCTCGTGCTGGCCTTCTTCAGCGCCAGCTGCATCTGGATGCTGCTCCGCGCCGAATTCCTGGCCATCGCGCTGGTGCTGGTCTATGTCGGTGCGGTGATGGTGCTGTTCCTGTTCGTCGTGATGATGCTCGACATCAACACCGATGAATTGCGCGCCGGCTTCTGGAAGCACGTGCCGCTGGCCGGCTTCGTCGGTGCCGTGATCGCGCTGGAAATGGCCCTGGTGCTGATGCGCGGCTTCCGCCTCGAGGCACCGCTGCCCAGCGCCAAGGCGCTGGAAATCGGCAACACCAAGCTGCTCGGCATCGAGATCTACACGCATTACCTGTATCCGCTGCAACTGGCGGCGGTGTTGCTGCTGGTGGCCATCATCGCGGCCATCGCGCTGACGCTGCGCGGCCGCAAGGACAGCAAGCAGATGGATCCCTCGCAACAGGTCAAGGTCAAGGCCGCCGACCGCGTTCGTCTCATCAAGATGCCGGCGGTTGTCGAAGCGCCTTCAGTGAAAAAGGAAGGTGCCTGATGGGACCGATCACCCTCGGCCATTACCTTTCGCTGGGCGGCATCCTGTTCGCCTTGTCCGTGATCGGCATTTTCCTGAATCGCCGCAACCTCATCGTGTTGCTGATGGCCATCGAGCTGATGCTGCTGGCCGTCAACCTGAACTTCATCGCCTTCTCCCACTACCTGCCGGTCGAAGCCGACCGCATGGCCGGTCAGGTCTTCGTTTTCTTCATCCTGACCGTGGCCGCCGCCGAATCGGCCATCGGCCTGGCGATCCTGGTGGTGCTGTTCCGCAACCGCGCATCGATCAATGTCGAAGAACTTGACGAGCTGAAGGGCTGACATGGCTACCTCGATCTCCACAGCCCTGCTGCTGACCATCCCGCTGGCCCCGCTGGCGGGCGCCCTGATCGCCGGCCTGGCCGGCAAGCAGGTCGGCACTCGCGGCGCCCACACCGCCACCATCCTGGGCGTGCTCATCGCCTTCATCGGCGCCTGCCTGGTGCTGCAGCAGGTACTCGATGGCGCCCGCTTCAATGCCACGATCTACCAGTGGGCGGTGGTCGACAAGCTGGTGATGGAAGTCGGTTTCCTGGTCGACGGCCTGACCGCGATGATGATGGTCGTCGTGACCTTCGTCTCGCTGATGGTTCACGTCTACACCATCGGCTACATGGAAGGCGACCCGGGCTACCAGCGCTTCTTCAGCTTCATCAGTCTGTTCACCTTCAGCATGCTGATGCTGGTGATGAGCAACAACTTCCTGCAGCTCTTCTTCGGCTGGGAAGCGGTGGGCCTGGTGTCCTACCTCCTGATCGGTTTCTGGTTCAAGAAGCCGACCGCCATCTTCGCCAACATGAAGGCCTTCCTGGTCAACCGCGTTGGCGACTTCGGTTTCATCCTGGGCATCGGTCTGGTCGTGGCCTACGCCGGCACGCTGAATTACGGCGAAGCCTTCGCCAAGGCGCCTGAACTGGCCAAGATCGCCTTCCCCCTGCCGCTGTTCGGTGGCGAGTGGATGTTGATCACCGTGACCTGCATCTGCCTGTTCATCGGCGCGATGGGCAAGAGTGCGCAGTTCCCGCTGCATGTCTGGCTGCCCGACTCAATGGAAGGCCCGACGCCCATCTCGGCGCTGATCCACGCCGCGACCATGGTCACGGCCGGCATCTTCATGGTCGCCCGCATGTCGCCGCTGTTCGAGTTGTCGGACACCGCGCTGAACTTCGTGCTGGTCATCGGCTCGATCACCGCGCTGTTCATGGGCTTCCTGGGCATCATCCAGAACGACATCAAGCGCGTCGTCGCCTACTCGACATTGAGCCAGCTTGGCTACATGACGGTGGCGCTGGGCGCCTCGGCCTACAGCGTGGCGGTCTTCCACCTGATGACCCACGCCTTCTTCAAGGCGCTGCTGTTCCTGGGTGCCGGCTCGGTGATCATCGGCATGCACCACGACCAGGATATTCGCAACATGGGCGGCCTGCGAAAGCACATGCCGATCACCTGGATCACCTCGCTGCTGGGTTCGCTGGCGCTGATCGGCACGCCGCTGTTCGCCGGCTTCTACAGCAAGGACAGCATCATCGAGGCGGTGCATGCCACGCACCTGCCGGGTACCGGCTTCGCGATCTTCGCGGTGACGGCCGGCGTCTTCGTCACGGCTTTCTATTCCTTCCGCATGTACTTCCTGGTCTTCCACGGGAAAGAGCGCTTCCACCACAAGCCATTCCCGCCTGAGGATGACCACGCGCACGACGACCATGGCCACGCGCACACGCCGCACGAATCACCCTGGGTGGTGACGCTGCCGCTGGTGCTGCTGGCCATTCCGTCGGTGGTCATCGGCTACCTGACGATCGGCCCCATGCTCTTCGGCGACTTCTTCAAGGACGCCATCTTCGTCAACGCCGAGCACCACCCGGCGATGGAAGAACTGGCCCAGTCATTCCACGGCGCCGGCGCGATGGCGCTGCACGCGCTGAGCTCGCTGCCGTTCTTGCTGGCCGCTGCCGGCGTGGCAACAGCCTGGTTGTTCTACCTGCAGGCGCCGGCCATCCCCGCCGCACTCGACCGCGCGCTGAAGCCCTTGCGCACCGTGCTGGAAAACAAGTACTACCTCGACAGCTTCAACGAACACGTGCTGGCCGCCGGTGCGCGCCTGCTCGGCACGGGGCTGTGGAAGGGCGGCGACCAGGCCTTCATCGACGGCGCGGTCAACGGTTCGGCCAGCCTGGTCGGGCGCCTGTCCGGCGTCGTCCGGGGCTGGCAATCCGGCCACCTGTACCAGTACGCGTTGGTGATGGCGCTGGGCATCTTCGGCCTGCTGACCTGGCAGCTGTGGCCCTACTTCAACGGCCTGATGCGCTGAAGCCGCCATGCACAACAAGAACATGACAGACGAAATGACGGAAAGCGCACGATGGGTCTCTTGAGCCTTGCGATCTGGTTGCCCATTGCTTTCGGCACGCTGCTGCTGGCCGTCGGGCGCGACGAGAACGCCGGTGTGGTGCGCGCGATCGCGCTGGTTGGTGCCGTGGCGTCTTTCCTGGTCACCATCCCGGTCATCACCGGCTTTGACGGCAGCACGGCGGCCATGCAGTACGCCGAGAAGCTGGACTGGGTACCGCGCTTCAACATCCATTACGCGCTGGGCGTCGACGGGCTGTCGATGTGGTTCGTGCCGCTGACGGCCTTCATCACGGTCATCGTGGTCATCGCCGCCTGGCAGGTCATCGAGCAGCGCGTGGCGTCCTACATGGGCGCCTTCCTGATCCTCTCGGGCCTGATGGTGGGTGTCTTCACGGCGATGGACGGCCTGCTGTTCTACGTCTTCTTCGAAGCCACGCTGATCCCGATGTACATCATCATCGGCGTCTGGGGCGGTCCGAAGCGTGTCTACGCGGCCTTCAAGTTCTTTCTCTACACGCTGCTCGGCTCGCTGCTGATGCTGGTGGCCCTGGTCTACCTCTACGCCAAGAGCGGCGGCAGCTTCGACATCCTGGCCTGGCACAAGCTGCCGCTGCCGATGTCGACGCAGGCGCTGCTGTTCTTCGCCTTCTTCGCGGCCTTCTCGGTCAAGGTGCCGATGTGGCCCGTGCACACCTGGCTGCCCGACGCCCACGTCGAAGCGCCCACCGGCGGTTCGGTTGTGCTGGCAGCCATCATGCTGAAGCTGGGCGCCTACGGCTTCCTGCGCTTCAGCCTGCCCATCGCGCCCGATGCGTCGCGCGAATACGCCTGGGTGATCATCGCGCTGAGCCTGATCGCGGTGCTCTACATCGGCCTGGTCGCGCTGGTGCAGCAGGACATGAAGAAACTGGTGGCCTACAGCTCGATCGCCCACATGGGCTTCGTGACGCTGGGCTTCTTCATGCTCAACACGCTGGGTGTCGAAGGCGCCATCGTGCAGATGATCAGCCACGGTTTCGTGTCGGGCGCGATGTTCCTGTGCATCGGCGTGCTCTACGACCGCGTGCACTCGCGCGAGATCGCCAGCTACGGCGGCGTCGCCAACACCATGCCCAGGTTCGCGGCTTTCGCGGTGCTGTTCGCGATGGCCAATTGCGGTTTGCCGGGCACCGCCGGTTTCGTCGGCGAATGGATGGTCATCCTGGGCGCCGTCAAGTACAACTTCTGGATCGCCTTCCTGGCCTCGACCACGCTGGTCTTCGGCGCGGCCTACACGCTGTGGATGGTCAAGCGCGTCTACTTCGGTGAGGTCGCCAACGACCATGTCCGCGAACTGCAGGACATCAACGGCCGCGAATTCCTGATGCTCGGCCTGCTGGCCGCCGCCGTGCTGGCGATGGGCCTGTATCCGAAACCTTTCACCGATGTGATGAACGTTTCCGTGGCCGAACTGCTGAAGCACGTTGCGGCTTCCAAGCTGAACTGACGGCCGACGGAAAACAAAAAGACCCCAAGACCATGACACCGATGAACTGGCCCGTCGTTTACCCCGAACTGTGGCTGCTGGTCGCCGGCTGCGCCGTGCTGCTGGTCGACCTCTTCACCAGCGACGCCGAACGCGGCCCCGCCTTCTGGTGCACGCAGGCGTCCATCGCCGTCTTCGTGGCCCTGCAACTGGCCGACTACAACGCCGGCACCACGGCCTACGGCATGAGCGGCATGGTCGTCGTCGACCCGATGGGTCGCCTGCTGGCCGCTTTTGCCGGCCTCAGCGTGATGCTGACGCTGGCCTATGCGCGGCCGACGCTGGCCGCTCGCGACATGCAGAAGGGCGAGTTCTACATGCTGACCCTTTTCGTGCTGCTGGGCATCTCGGTGATGTGCTCGGCCAACAACTTCCTGGTCGTCTACCTGGGCCTGGAAGTGATGAGCCTGTCGCTGTACGCGCTGACCGCGCTGCGCCGCGACCACGCCCTGGCCACCGAAGCCGCGATGAAGTACTTCGTGCTCGGTGCGCTGGCCAGCGGCTTCCTGCTGTACGGCCTGAGCATGATCTACGGCGCCACCGGCACGCTGGAAATCCCCAAGGTCTTCGACCACATCGCCAACTTCCGCATCAACCGCGAAGTGCTGGTCTTCGGCGTGGTCTTCGTCGTCGCCGGCCTGGGCTTCAAGCTCGGCGCCGTGCCTTTCCACATGTGGGTGCCCGACGTCTACCAGGGCGCGCCGACCGCAGCGACCTTGCTGATCGGTGGCGCGCCCAAGTTCGCGGCCTTCGCGATCACCATCCGCCTGCTGGTCGAGGGCATGCTCGGCCTGGCGGTCGACTGGCAGCAGATGCTGGTCGTGATGGCCGTGGCCTCGCTGGCGGTCGGTAACCTGGCGGCCATCGCGCAGAGCAATCTGAAGCGCATGCTGGCCTATTCCACGATCGCGCAGATGGGTTTCATCCTGCTCGGTCTGTCGGCCGGTGTGGTCGGTAGCAGCACGGTGACAGCCGGCAACGCCTACAGCTCGGCGATGTTCTACCTGGTGGCCTATGTGCTGACCACGCTGGGCACCTTCGGTCTGATCATGTACCTGTCACGCCAGGGTTTCGAGAGCGAACAGATCGACGACCTGGCCGGCCTGTCGCGCCGCGCGCCCTGGGTGGCCGGCGTCATGACGGTGTTCATGTTCTCACTGGCCGGTTTGCCGCCGATGGTCGGCTTCTTCGCCAAGCTGGCCGTCATCCAGGCACTGGTCACCACCAACGTCACTGGGAACATCGTGCTGGCCGTGGTCGCGGTGATGTTCTCGCTGATCGGCGCCTTCTACTACCTGCGCGTCGTCAAGGTGATGTGGTTCGACGAGCCGGTGCAGACCGCGCCCATCGTTCGCGGCGCCGGTGTCAGTGCGCTGCTGGCCGTCAACGGCATCGCCGTCTTCGTCTTCGGCCCCTTCTCGGGTGGCCTGATGGCGATGTGCCGCGACGCCATCGTCAAAGCCCTGGCGAACTGATCCTTGGGTGACGACGCCCACCTGATCGAACACCGCATCGGCGGCCGGACGCTGGTCGCCGGCGGTTTCCTCGAGGTGCGCAAGGACGATGTGCGCCTGCCCGACGGCAGCACCGCGACGCGCGAATACATCCAGCACGGCGGCGCAGTGGCCATCATTCCGCTGCTCGACGATGGGCGTTGCGTGCTGGTGCGCCAGTACCGCTACCCGCTGCACAAGGTGCTGCTCGAATGGCCGGCCGGCAAGCTCGAAGCCGGCGAGAAGACCATCGCCTGCGCGATGCGCGAACTGCTCGAAGAAACCGGCTACACGGCCGCCGAGTGGGCCTATGGTGGCGAGATCCACAACGCCGCGGCCTATTCGAGCGAAAGCATCTGGCTGTGGTTCGCCCGCGGCCTGGTCGCCGGCCCGACGCAGTTGGACCACGGCGAGTTCGTCGAAGCCGTGCTGATGACGCCGGCCGAGCTGGAAGCGCTGTCGGCGCGCGACGAACTGCCCGACGTCAAGACACAGATCGGCCTGGCCTGGCTGGCACGCGTCCAGGCCGGGCTGCGGCCGCTGGCCTGGCTCAGCGCCGAGCAGGCCGCCGGCCTATGATCACGGCGCGATGAAGGTGCTGGATCTGCGCTGCGACAAGGGCCACGGCTTCGAGGGCTGGTTCGGCTCGGACGAAGACTTCATGTCGCAGAACGGCCGCGGCTTGATCGAGTGCCCGATGTGCGCCGACAAGCTCATCACCCGCCTGCCGTCGGCGCCGCGCCTGAACCTGTCGGGCGCCCGGGCGGCACCATCCCCGGCAGCCAGCGCCGCAGCCAGCGCCGCCGACCTCGCACCGGCGGCGACCGCCGCGAAGCCGCCGGCGGCGCCCGATCTGCAAGCCGCCTGGCTGGCCGGCGTGCGCCACCTGATGGCCAACACCGAAGACGTCGGCCCGCGTTTCGCCGAAGAAGCGCGGCGCATCCACTACGGCGAAACGCCGCAGCGCGGCATCCGTGGCCAGGCCACGCCCGACGAGCGCAGCGCGCTGCAGGACGAGGGCATCGAAACGCTGGCGCTGCCGGTGCCGCGCGGTCTCGACGGCCCGCTGCAGTAGACCGGCAGACCCCGCGCTAAATCACCCGTCCCGGGTTCATCAGGCCCAGCGGGTCCAGCGCCTGCTTGATGGCGCGCATCAGGCTCAGGGCCACCGGCGACTTGCGCAGCGCCAGTTCATCGCGCTTCAGCCCGCCGATGCCGTGCTCGGCGGAGAAAGAACCACCGAACTCGGCGACCGCATCGAAGACGATGGTATTCACCGCGTGTTCGTGTTCGGCCAGGAATTGCGCCGCATCGGCGCCGATCGGGCCCTGCACGTTGTAGTGCAGGTTGCCGTCGCCGAGGTGGCCAAAGTTGACCAGGCGGATGCCGGGCAGGTAAGCCCGCAGCGCGGCGTCGCTGCGCGTGCAGAAGGCGGCGATCGACGACACCGGCACCGAGATGTCGTGCTTGATGTTGACGCCCTCCTCGGCCTGCGCCAGCGGCAGCGATTCGCGCACCTGCCACAGCGCCTGCGACTGCGCCAGGCTCTCGGCGACCACCGCATCCAGCACCAGAACGTCTTCCAGCGCGGCGCCCAGCAGGGCTTCAAAACGGGCGCGGGCCTGGGCCTCGCCCTCGGTGTCGCTGTGTTCCAGCAGCACCGTCCAGGGGGCGGTCGGCAGCGGGTTCGGCAGGGTGGGGAAATGTTGGACGACCAGATCGAGCGCGAAGCGGCCCATCGCCTCGAAGCCGGTCAAGCCGGCGCCCAGCCGGGTGCGGGCCCGTTTCAGCAGCGCCACGCAGTCGTCCAGCGTGGCGCAGGCGGCCAGCGCGGTGCTGGTCGCCGCCGGCAGCGGCGCCAGCTTCATCGTCGCCGCGGTGATGATGCCCAGGGTGCCTTCGCTGCCGATGAACAGGTCACGCAGGTCGTAGCCGGTGTTGTCCTTGCGCAGGCCCGACAGGCCGTTCCAGACCTCGCCCTGCGCCGTCACCACCTCCAGGCCCAGGCAAAGTTCGCGCGTGTTGCCCCAGCGCAGCACCTGGGTGCCGCCGGCATTCGTCGCCAGATTGCCGCCCAGCGTACAGCTGCCTTCGGCGGCCAGGCTCAGCGGCAGCAGCAGACCCTGGGCGCGGGCCGCCTGTTGAGCGGCCTGCAGCACGCACCCGGCTTCAGCGGTCAACGTCAGGTTGGCTTCGTCGATGGCGAGGACGCGGTTCATCCGCTGCAGGCTGAGCAGCACCTGGGTGCCGCTGGCGTCGGGCACGCCGCCGCCGACCAGGCCGGTGTTGCCGCCTTGCGGCACGATGGCCACGCGGTGCGCCGCGCAGGCGCGCACCACGGCGGCCACTTCAGCCGTGCTGCCGGGCCGCACGACGGCCAGCGCCTTGCCGCGCCAGCGTCGCCGCCAATCGAGTTCCCAGGCCGTCAGGTCACCGTCGGTCCGCACCTGTACGGCGCCGACGGCCGCGCGCAGCGCGGCCAGCAGGGACGCGCTCACGTCGCGGCTGCCGCCAGGCGCGCACCGTTGCGCAGGCGCCAGCGGATGTAGACGCCGGCCACTGCGAACAGCAGCACGCTCAATCCCACTTCGGCCAGCGCCAGCGCGGCGCCCAGGCCGTGTTCGCTGGTGGCGCGAACCACGCCTTCCAGGAAGTACAGCCAGATCAGCAGGCTCAGCCAGCGGAAAGTGTACATGCGGTGGCGCCACAGGCCGGCCACGCAGAGCACCAGCGGCAGCACCTTCAGCGCCAGCGTGCCGTGGCCGGTCGGTGCCAGCCACAATTCCCAGGCGAGGCCCAGGCCGATGAGTGCAATGAGGGCCGCAAGGGCCAGGGCGCGTGTGCTGCGCACCACGCGGTCGGGCTCGGCAGGCGGCAAGGGGATCGAGGTCATGCTGTCATCATAGACCGCATGAATCTTGCCTCCAGCCGCGTCGCCAGCCTCATCGAAGAGGCCCGCGCCCAAGTGCCCATCCTGCTGCAAACCCTGCGCACCTGGCCCTGGTACGAGACGCTGCGCACGCTGCGTCACCGCTTCCGCGAAGACCGCCTGGGGCTGACCGCCGGCAGCCTGACCTTCACGACGCTGATCTCGCTGGTGCCGCTGGTGACGGTGATGCTGGCGGTGTTCACCGCCTTCCCGATGTTCGCCGGCTTCGAAGGCGCGCTGGAGAAGTATTTCCTGCAGAACCTGGTGCCCGACACCATCGCCAAGCCGGTGCTGCGTTCCTTGACGATGTTTGCCGGCAAGGCGCGCGGCATGGGCACGGCCGGCCTGCTGCTGCTGGTGGTGACGGCGCTGGCGCTGGTGCTGACCATCGACCGCACGCTGAACGCGATCTGGCGCGTGCGCACGCCGCGGCCCATCGCGCAGCGCATCCTGGTCTACTGGGCCGGCCTGACGCTGGGGCCGCTCGCGTTGGGCCTGAGCCTGTCGCTGACCTCCTACGTGGTGTCGGCCTCGCGTGGGCTGGTGGCGGCCTTGCCGGGCGGTGTCGAGATGCTGCTCGAGCTGATCCAGTTCGGCCTCCTGGCCTGCGCCACCGCCGGGCTGTTCCACTACGTGCCGAACACCGCGGTGCGCTGGCGCCATGCCTGGGCCGGCGGCCTTTTCGTGGCCCTGGCCTTCGAACTGGCCAAGAAGGGCCTGGGTTGGTACGTGGCATCGGTGCCGACCTATTCGGCGGTCTACGGGGCCTTCGCCACCGTGCCCATCCTGCTGCTGTGGATCTACCTGGGCTGGGTCATCATGCTGCTCGGTGCGGTCATCGCGGCCTATGCGCCCAGCCTGCAGATGCGCGTGACCAGCGTGGCGCAGACGCCGGGCTGGACCTTCGAGCTGGCGCTGGCGGTGCTGCGCCGGCTGGCAGAAGCCCGCAACAGCGCCGAGCGCGGCCTGTCGCTGACGACGCTGGCGGCGCGCCTGCGCACCGATCCGCTGCAGCTCGAACCGGTGGTCGAACTGTTGACCAGGCTCGACTGGGTGTCGCGCCTGGACGAGGGCGACACCTCGCGTTTCGTGCTGCTGTGCGACCCGGCGGCGACGCCGCTGACGCCACTGATCGACCGCACGCTGCTGGCGCCTGGCGCGGCGACCGTGGCTTTCCGCAGCCGCCAGGGCTGGGACCGCCTGACGCTCGGCGAGGTGCTGGGCCTCTGAGCGCCGGCGGGGGCTTCAGTCGAGCGCGATGACGGTGTCGCCAGCGGCCGCTTCGCAGCCTTCGGCGATCGCGTCCCAGCCGCGGTGGATGACCACCTGGCGCTGGTTGTGGCAGATCTCCACCCGGCTGGCGGCCGGCAATTCCTGGCGCACGAAAGCCTCGATCGAAGCCGGCATGCTGACGCGGTAGACGGCCCGCACCAGGTCCTCGTCGGGGTGGTCGTCGCTGTGCAGCCAGGGCATCACGTTGCCCAGCGCCATCAGCAGCCGCGAGCCGACGTCCATCACGCTGGGCGCATAGTCGTGCGCCTTCAGCCACTGTTGTGCGTCCTGCCGCGCGCTGGTCCTGCCGTCGGCGCTCACCGGGAGCGGCGCCCAGGCCAGCGCCAACAACTCCATCACCCACTGGTTGCAGTTCTGGTACTGCAGGCTGTAGGGGTAGGCGTTGGCGCTGTAGCGGGCGTTCAGCACCTGCAGCGCCTGCCGGTTGTCCAGCGCCGTGGCTTCCAGCGCAGCGGCCGCCGCCGGCGGCAGGAAGACCAGCGAGACGTAAGCCAGTGCCGGCTCGTCGGTGCCGAGCACGAAACCCGACATGCCCTGGTCGTAGATCTGCGGGCGTTCCTCGTCGCAGGCGTAGTACAGCTGGCGCACCGACCAGGGCGCGTTGGCGCTGGCCTTCAGCGTCAGGCCGGCATGCGAATAACGCATGCCGAAGCGGCTGAGGTCGAGTCCCGAGCGGGCGATCAGCGCCAGGCCGGCGCCCGACTGCTCGAGCTCGGCCTTGACGATGGCGCCGAAGCGGAGCAGGCGGTCCTTGTCGGCGGGGCTCAGCGCGTCCGGCCCGGCGCACAGGCGCAGCGCGCCGGCTTCGGCGGCCGTCCACGGGCCGCACAGGCTGGCCAGCAGCGCGGCCGCCGCCAGCCCGGCGCGCAGGCTGCCGTTCAGAGCACGACCGGCTTGCTGTCCAGTTCGCGGAACCAGTCGTCGCGCAGCACCAGGAAGAAAGGCTCGTGTCGGGCACCGGCCGCGAATTCGATGCCGTAGGCGCGGTGCCGGGCGCTGACGATGGCGCCCTGGGCCAACTGGCCGCGCGCCACGGCCCCCTGCGGCAGCGTCAGGAACAACTCGCCGCTGGCGCTGTCGTCGGCGGCCGCCTGCAACTGGACGCGCAGCTTGCCGGGCTGGTCGGCCAGCGCCGCCACCGCGATGACGCGGTAGTCGCCTTCGGCCACGGCCTTGTCCTTGCCCGAGGAACTGTCGCTGGACTTGCCGATCGACGTCGACAGGCTGCCGACCGATGTCGAACTGGCGCTCAGGCCCTCGGACGAGACCGAACTCGACGCCAGGGCGGGCAGCGCCGCCGTGGCCAGCAGGCCAGCCAGGCCGGTGATCTGAAGGAGGCGCTGCGTGCTGCGGGACATGGCAATTCCTGTCGGGGTGTGGCGGGTGGTGCGGATACTAGCGCCCGGCCGCGACCGCTGCGTCCACCGGGCGGTGCAGGACCGCGCGCAAGGTGTGCAGGACTGCATCCGGGCACTCGGCCATCAGCTGGTGGCCGGCGGGCAGGCTGTGCACCAGGGCTTGCAGCGCCTCGGCGACCGCCTTGGCGCCTTTGGGATTGGTCATCTGGTCGAGTTGGCCGACCACCAGGTGCGCCGGGCAACGGACCTTCTTGGCGGCCTGCAGGCCAGCCGTGTAGGCGTTGCAGGCCCTGAAGTCGGTGTGGAACAAGGTGGCATCGCCCTGGGCGGCCAGCACCTGGCGCATCAGCGCGCGTGCCGCACCGCGCAGCCAGACGCCGGGTCCGGGGTAGGACGGCTTGGCGGCCAGCGTCGAGAAGGAAAAGGTGACGACGCGGTCGATGGCGGCCAGCGGGTCGCTCAGCGACAGGTCCAGCAGCGCCTGCGGTACCGGCATCGGCACGCAGCTGCCCAGCATCGCCAAGGCCGTGGCGCGCTCGGGCGCCTGCGCCGCCGCCGCCAGCGCGACCAGGGAACCCATGCTGTGGCCGAACAGCGCCGCGCGCGCCACGCCGGCGGCGTCCATCGCCGCCAGCACCCAGTCGGCCATCGCCTCGACCGTGGTCAGCGCGGGTCCGGCGCTGCGCAGGTGGCCGGGCAGGTCCAGCGCCAGCACGCTGTGGCCGTGGTTCGCAAACCAGCGCGCCAGCAGCGTCCAGACGCTGTGGTCGTTCATCGCGCCGTGAATGAAAACGACGCAGGGCAGGGTGGCGTCGAAGGGCCGGCCGCCGGTGTAGGCGTAGGCCTCGCGGCGCTGCACGGTGAACTTCATGAGGTCTTCTCCGCCACCTTGAAGGCGCGCCTCAGGTCGTCGATCAGGTCGTCGGCGTCTTCCAGTCCGATGCTCAGCCGGATCGTTCCTGCCGTGATGCCGGCCGCCGCCAACGCCGCGTCGTCCATCCGGAAATGGGTGGTGCTGGCCGGGTGGATGACCAGGCTGCGGCAGTCGCCGACATTGGCCAGGTGGCTGAAGATCTTCAGCGCCTCGATGAAGGCCCGGCCTTGTTGCCGCGAGCCCTTCAGGTCGAAGCTGAAGACGGCGCCGCAGCCGCGCGGCAGCAGGCGCTGGGCCAGCGCGTGGCTGGGGTGGCCTTCGAGTTCCGGGTAGCCGACGCCGGCGACCATCGGGTGCGCCGCCAGGCAGGCGACGACCTGGCGAGTGTTCTCGACATGGCGTGCCATGCGCAGCGGCAGCGTCTCGATGCCCTGCAGGATCAGCCAGGCGGTGTGCGGGCTCATGCAGGCGCCGAAGTCGCGCAGGCCTTCGCGACGCGCACGCAGCAGGAAGGCGCCGTCGGTGCTTTCCTCGCTGAAGACCATGCCGTGGAAGCCGGCGTAGGGCTGGTTCAGTTCGGGGAAACGATCGGCTTGGTGCCAATCGAAGCGTCCACCGTCCACGACCAGGCCGCCGATGACGGTGCCGTGGCCGCCGAGGAATTTGGTCGCCGAGTGGTAGACCAGATCGGCGCCGTGGTCGAAAGGCTTCATCAGCCAGGGCGTCGTGAAGGTGCTGTCGACGAGCAATGGCAGGCCGGCCTCGTGTGCGATCGCGCTGACCGTCGGGATGTCGAGCACGTCGAGCCCTGGGTTGCCCAGGGTTTCGCCGAACAGCAACTTGGTTTCCGGGCGGATGGCCGCACGCCAGCCGTCGATGTCGCCCGGCTGGACGAAGGTGGTGTGGATACCGAAGCGGCGGAGCGTGTGGTGCAGCAGGTTGTGGCTGCCGCCGTAGAGCGCGCTGCTGGCGACGATGTGCGAACCGGCGCCGGCCAGCGTGGTGATGGCCAGGTGCAGCGCGGCCTGCCCGCTGGCCGTGGCCACGGCGCCGACGCCGCCTTCGAGCGCCGCGATGCGCTCTTCCAGCACCGCAGTCGTCGGGTTGCTGATGCGGCTGTAGACGTGGCCGCTGCGTTCGAGGTTGAACAGGCTGGCCGCGTGTTCGCTGTTCTCGAAGACGAAGCTGGTCGACAGCACGATGGGCACGGCGCGGGCGCCAGTGGCCGGGTCGGGTGCCGCGCCGGCGTGCAGCGCGAGGGTGTCGAAACCGGGGTCTGAATGTCCAGGCATGTGCCATTGTGGGCGATAAGATGTGCGCAATTCGCTCGGCGCCGATCAAGCTCGCAGCCACGGAACCGGCTCTGCCGGGCCGTAGGCGGAGCATCCCCCTCGGGGGGTAGCGAGCGCCAGCGAGCTTGGGGGGCAAAATGAAAGTGACCGACATCCTTCGCGTCAAGGGCAACACGCTGTACACGGTGCAGCCCGATCAGCTGCTGGCCGAGGCCGTGAAGACCATGGCCGAACTCGACATCGGTTCGCTGGTGGTGATGGAGCACGGCGACCTGGTCGGCATGCTGACCTTCCGTGAAGTCATCCAGGCGGTGGTCGCCAATGGCGGCAAGGTGGGCACGCGCATCGTCCGCAACGTGATGGACGACGCGCCGCTGACCTGCACGCCGGCCACCGAGATCGACGAAGTGCGCCGCATGATGCTGCTGCGCCACGCGCGCTACATGCCGGTGCTGGAGCGCCGCACGCTGATGGGCGTGGTCTCCTTCTACGACGTGGCCAAGACGGTGGTCGACGCGCAGGACTTCGAGAACCGCATGCTCAAGGCCTACATCCGCGACTGGCCGGTGGAAGGCAGCGAGGCGCCGGCCGCCACCTAGAATGGCAGGATGTCTGGATCCACCTTTGGCGAACTGTTCCGCGTCACCAACTTCGGCGAGAGCCACGGCCCGGCCATCGGCTGCGTCATCGACGGCTGCCCGCCCGGCTTGGCGCTGAGCGAAGCCGACATCCAGCACGATCTCGATCGCCGGCGCCCCGGCACCAGCCGCCATGTGACGCAGCGCAATGAACCCGACGCGGTCGAAATCCTGTCGGGCGTCTACGAAGGCCTGACCACCGGCACGCCGATCTGCCTGCTGATCCGCAACACCGACCAGCGCAGCAAGGACTACGGCAACCTGCTGGACACCTTCCGCCCCGGCCACGCCGACTACACCTACTGGCGCAAGTACGGCCAGCGCGATCCGCGCGGCGGCGGTCGCAGCAGCGCGCGCCTGACCGCGCCGATGGTCGCCGCCGGTGCGGTGGCCAAGAAGTGGCTGCTCGAACATCGCGGCACGCGCTTCACGGGCTGGATGAGTGCGCTGGGCGACATCGTCATCCCTTACGACAGTGCCGAGCACATCGCGCACAACCCCTTCTTCGCGCCCAACGCGGCCATCGTGCCGGCCCTCGAAGCGCACATGGACGCGCTGCGCAAGGCCGGCGATTCCTGCGGCGCGCGCATCGAAGTCCGCGCCAGCGGCATGCCGGCCGGCCTGGGCGAACCGCTGTTCGACAAGCTCGACGCCGACATCGCCTACGCGATGATGGGCATCAACGCCGTCAAGGGCGTCGAGATCGGCAGCGGCTTCGCCACCGTCGGCGAACGCGGCAGCAGCCACGGCGACGCGCTGACGCCGGGCGGTTTCGCCACCAACCACGCCGGTGGCGTGCTCGGCGGCATCAGCACCGGGCAGGACCTGGTGGTCAGCATCGCCATCAAGCCGACCAGCAGCATCCGCCTGCCGCGCCCCAGCATCGACCGCGCCAATGCCGCCACCACGGTGGAAACGCACGGCCGCCACGACCCCTGCGTGGGCATCCGCGCCACGCCGATCGCCGAGGCCATGCTGGCCCTGGTGGTGATGGACCACGCACTGCGCCACCGCGCGCAGTGCGGCGACGTGCAGCTGCCGGTTCCGGCCATCGCAGCGGCCTTGGGCGGCGACGAATAGCGGTCGGATAGCCGACCTGTTCGGCCGGCCAGTCGGGCCAGGGCCGCTGAAGAATGGTCGCTTTCAGCCCCCGGGCCTGGCCGCCTGTCTGCACCGGCATGAACGATTCCCGAACCCCCACCACCGAGGTCCGCGGCGACGCTGCACTGGCGCGCCTGATCGCGCAGATGGGCGTGGCCGGCGTCGCGGTGATGCTGGCCAGCGTGGCGCTGGCCGTCGGCGGGCCCCGGCTCGCGTTGCCGAGCCTCTCCATCGATGCCCGCACCTGGGCCCTCGGTGCGGCCCTTTTCGGCGCCCTGCTGTTGCTGCTGCTGCAGGGGCTGGTGCTGCGACAGGGGGAGCGGCTGGTCCGTCAGCCTCAAGCCGCTGCGGGTGCGGTCGATATGGGGTGAGCGGCTCTGCTCCCAGGGCCTGACGGCACCTCGTCCGCAACTCAACCGCCCATGTCCACCGATCCCGAAGCCACCACCGACAGCCTCGAAGCGGGTGCCCGGCGCCTGCGCATCCGGATGGTCGCAGCGCTGGCCGCCCTCGCGCTGGGCGCCTGCTGGGCGGGCTGGTCCTGGCTGCGCCTGGAAGACGAACGCCGCGCCGATACCGTCCTGCTCGAACAGGCCGCCGCCCAGCGTTCGCAGGCGGAGCAGGCCGGCCGATTGGGCCTGTGGATGGCCGCCGACCAGGCTGCGCGGGCCGACCACGCGAGGGCGCTGCAAGCGCTTGTGGCGCAGGCGCAGGCCGATGCGACCCCGTCGCGGGCGCAGCGCCTGGGGCACGCCGCTGCACGGCAGCCGGCCACCGCGGCAGCTGGCGTCGACAGGGCGTTCTGGGAGCAGACCCGCGAACGGCTGTGGTCGCGTGCCGACTTGCTGCTGCAGACTTCGCTGGACAGCCCCGAAGCCGACCTCCTGCCCGCCGCGCTGGCGCTGCAGTCCGACGTGCAGGTGGCGGCTGCCGCAGCGCTGCGCCTGTCTGCCGGCCTGCGCGGCGAAGGAGCGGCACGCCGGGCCGCGCTGCAGCGCGATGCCCAGCTGGGCCTGGTGGCGCTGCTGCTGCTGGCCCTGCTGGCGGCGGTGGTGGTGGAGGCCGCCTTGCGTTCGCTCCACCGACAGGGACTGCGCCTGCGCGGCCAGGCCAGTTCAATGCGCCGTCTGGCCCTGGTGGCCGAAAACACCAGCGCGCTGGTGCTGATCACCGATGGCGACGACCGCTTGCAGTGGGTCAATGCGGCCTTCACGCAGGTGACGGGGTGGACCCTGGCCGACGCGCTGGGCCGTCGCCCGGGCGAGCTGCTGGCGCACCCGCAGGCCGACGAGGACGTGCTGCGCGCCGTGCAGGCTGCCGTGCGCGACACCCAGGGTTTGCAGCAGGAATGGCTGCACCGCAGCCGGTCTGGCGCCGACCTGTGGCTTTCCGTCGACCTGTGCCCCTTGCACGCCGACGATGGCACGCCAGCCGGCTTCGTCCGTGTCAGTACCCATGCCACCGCGCGGGCCCACCAGCCGACCTGCCGACAGGCCCTGTTGCAGGGCCGCTCGTCGCCGGACACCGACGTCGGGACGCAGCCTGACCACCACGCCCCAGGCGCCCGCACAGACGCGCTGACCACGCTGCCCACCCGCGTCGTGGCCCTCGATCGCCTGCGCCATGCGCTGGACCACCTGCGCCGCCATCCTGGCTACGGCTTCGCCGTGCTGTCGATGGACTTCGACCGCTTCAGGCCGGTCGACGAGACCCTGGGTCCCGGCGCCGGTGACGAGTTGCTGCGGCAGATCGCGCACCGTCTGACGCTGGCGGTGCGGCCCGGCGACGTGCTGGCGCGGCTGGATGCGCCGGAGTCGGTGGCCGCGCGCCTGGGCGGCGACGAATTCGCCGTCGTGCTCGATGGCATCAGCGACGAAGGCAGCGCGCAGGCGGTCGTGCAGCGCATGCTGCAGGCCTTGTCCGAACCCTATCTGCTGGACGGCTGCATCCCGCTGCAATGCCCGGCCAGCATCGGCGTCGTGCTGTGCACCGCCGAGCTGCTGAGCGATGCCGGCCCGACCGCCGAGGAACTGCTGCGGAACGCCGACACGGCCCTGCACGAGGCCAGGCGCGCAGGCCGCGGCCGCTGGGCCCTGTTCAACCATTCCATGCACGAGCGCCTGGTGCGGGCGCTGGAGGTCGAGGCCGATCTGCGCCGCGCCCTGAAGGACGACGAGCTCTTCGTCGTCTACCAGCCGGTGGTGGACCTGTCCGACCACGCGCTGGTGGGCGTCGAGGCGCTGGTGCGCTGGCGCCACCCGCAACGTGGCCTGGTCAGCCCGGTGGCGTTCATCGGCATCGCCGAGGAATGCGGTCTGATCGACGCCATCGGCGGCCTGGTGCTGCACACCGCGTGCAGCCATTTCATGCAGTGGCAGACGCGCCTCGGTCCTGCCGCGCCGCGCCAGCTGGCGGTGAACCTGTCGCGCGCGCAGCTGGAACGCGACGGCCTGGTCGACGAGGTGCGCGAAGTCCTGCAGGCCTGCGCCATGCCGCCCGAGCAGTTGCAGCTGGAAATCACCGAAAGCCTGGCCGCCCAGGGCGAGCACGTGCAGGCCAATTTGCACCGGCTGAAGAGCCTGGGCGTGCGCCTGGCGCTGGACGACTTCGGTACCGGCTATTCCAGCCTGTCCTGCCTGCACCAGCTGCCGGTGGATACCGTCAAGGTGGACCGCAGCTTCGTGCAGCATGCCGAGACAGTGGAATACCACCGGGTGCTGATTGAGGCCACCATCCGAGTCGCCCGCACGCTGGGCATGACGACGGTGGCCGAGGGCATCGAGACGCCGGGCCAGGCCGAGCTGATGCGCACCCTGGCCTGCGACCGTGGGCAGGGCTATCTGTTCAGCCGTCCGCTGGAAGGGGCCGACCTCGAACGCTGGGTGCTGGGCCAGTCTGCGCGCCAGTCGACCCCGATGCTGGTCGAGCCGGCCTGAGCGCCGCCGTCTTGCGGCGCTGCAGTTCAGCGCCTGCGATCTGCGCTTCGTCGCAAGGCCGGGGGGCCGCCGCCGGTCCTTGAAGAAACTTCACACGCTTGCAGCAAACCTGCTGCACGACTGGTGGGGGTTCGGGCATGAAGAAGCATTGGTGGCTGGGTGGCGGTGTGGCCGTGGTGGTGCTGGCGGGTGCCGGTGTGGCGGTGGGCCTGGCGGCCTTCAAGCCCGCCGGGGCCGGCCAGGCCGCAGCCGGTCCGTCTGAAAAGGGTGCCGACAAGGGCGGCAGCAAGGGCGAAAAGCAGCCCGAGGTGGCGCTGGAATTCGTCGGCCGCGAAGTGGTGCAGCCGCTGCTGGCGCGCCTGCCCGGCGTGGTCGAGTTCTCGGGTCCGCTGGTGGCGCCCCAGACCGCCCTGGTGCGTGCCAAGGCTGCCGGCACCCTGCTGGCCCTGACGGTGGCCGAAGGCAGCCGCGTGCACGCCGGGCAGGTGCTGGGCCGCATCGAGCTGGCTGACCTGGCCAGCCGCGTGGCCGAGCGCAACGCCAACCTCGAAGCGATGCGGGCGACGCTGGTCCAGGCCGAGCGCAGCCACGCCAGCAACGAACGACTGGCCGCCCAGCAGTTCATCTCGGGCCTGGCGCTGGAGAACTCGCGCGCCGCGCTGGACACCGCGCGCGCCAACCTGAACGCCGCGCAGGCCTCACTGGACACCACCCGTGTCAGCCTGCGCGACGGCACGCTGCTGGCGCCGATAGCCGGCATCGTGGCCAGGCGCCATGCGCTGCCGGGCGAGAAGGTCGCCATCGAGCAGCAGGTGCTGACCATCGTCGACCTGGCCACGCTGGAATTGGCCGGCAACGTCGGCACGCACGAGGTGGCGCGCATCGCGCCGGGCATGGCGGTGCAGGTGCAGGTCGAAGGCGTGACGCAGGCGGTTCCAGGCCGCGTCGCGCGCATCGCGCCGTCGGCCGAACCCGGCACGCGCAGCATTGGTGTGACGATTGCAATGGCCAATCCGAAAGAGACGCTGCGCGCCGGCCAGTACGCGCTGGCCCGCGCCACGCTGGCCGACGACGCCGACCGCCTGACGCTGCCGTCCAGCGCCGTGGGCAACACCTCGGGCCAGGACCATGTCTGGGTCATCGAGTCCGGTGTACTGGCGCGCCGCGCCGTCACCGTGGGCCGGCGCGACGAGCGTGAAGGCCGCGTCGAGGTGCTGCAAGGCGTGACGACGGCCAGCCAGGTGCTGGCCGCGCGCTTCGACAACCTGCGCGAAGGCGCCAAGGCCCACATCGTGGCGGCCAAGGTGGCGCCGGTAGCGTCGGCGGCGGCGTCGATGCCGCTGGTCAAGTGAAACCGGGGGGCCATGAACCATGTGGATGACCCGCATTTCCATCAACAACCCCGTCTTCGCCGTGATGGTGATGGTGGCGCTGTGCGTGCTGGGCCTGTTCAGCTACGCCAAGCTGGGCGTCGAGCAGATGCCCGACATCACGCCCCCGGGCGCCTCGCTGGAGGTGCGCTACCCCGGCGCCAGCCCCGAAGCCGTCGAGCGCGAACTGATCAAGCCGATGGAAGAGGCGGTCAACAGCATCGCCGGCGTCAAACGCATCACTTCGCGCAGCGGCGAAGGCCTGGGCTCGATGAACATCGAGTTCGGCCTCGACACCGACATGGGCCGCGCCGTGCAAGAGGTGCGCGACCGCATCGCGGCGGTGCAGAGCGGCCTCCCGAAGGACGCCAGACCAGCGACCATCGCGCGCTGGAACACCGACAACAACCAGCCCGTCGTCAACCTGGCGCTGCTCAGCAAGACCCGAAGCGCACGCGAACTGTCGATCCTGGGCGAGCAGCAGGTGGGCAAGCGCCTGCAGCGTGTCGAAGGGGTGGCCCGCGTCGAGATCAACGGCTTGACGCAGCGTGAAGTGCGCATCGATCTCGACCCGGCGCGGCTGCGCGCCTACAACGTGACGCCGGCCGAGATCGCCACCGCGCTGCGCGAAGCGAACGCCGACCAGCCGGTGGGCCTGATCAGCGACAGCAAGCAGGACGCCTTGCTGCGCGTCGAGGGCCGGGTTCGTGACCCGCGCCAGTTCGAAAACCTGGTGGTCGCCCAGCGCGGGCCGCTCTCGCTATCGCTCGGGGACCTGGGCATGCTGGTCGAGCGCGAACGCGAACCCGACAGCCTGGCCCGCATCAACGGCCAGCAGGCCATCAACTTCAACGTCTTCAAGCAGCAGGACGCCAACATCGTGACGGCCGGCGAAGCGGTGAAGAAAGCCGCCGACGAGATCCGCAAGCTGTTGCCGCCCGATGTCGAACTGCGGCTGATCAACGCCAACAGCGACTGGGTCAAGGGTTCGCTGGACGGCCTGCGCGGCACGCTGATCGAAGGCGCGCTGCTGACCGTGGTCATCGTGTTCCTCTTCCTCCACAGCTGGCGCAGCACCATCATCACCGGGCTGACGCTGCCGATCTCGGTGATCAGCAGCTTCATCGCGGTCTACGCCTTCGGCTTCACGCTGAACTTCATGACGATGATGGCGCTGAGCCTGTGCATCGGTCTGCTGATCGACGACGCCATCGTGGTCCGCGAGAACATCGTGCGCCACGTCGGCATGGGCAAGTCGCACCGCCGCGCGTCGCTGGAAGGCACGGCCGAAATCGGTCTGGCGGTCATGGCCACCACCTTCGCGCTGTGCGCGGTCTTCGTGCCGGTGGCCTTCATGGGCGGCATCATCGGCAAGTTCTTCTACCCCTTCGGCATCACCGTGGTGGTGGCCGTTCTGGTCAGCCTCTTCGTCAGCTTCACGCTCGACCCGATGTTGTCTTCGGTGTGGGCCGACCCGCCGTCGGCCTTCCTCCAGCAGGTGCCGGTCATCGGCCCGCTGTTGCGCGCCACCGACGCCGGCATGGACGCGCTGCATCGCGTGTACGAACGCACCATCCGCTGGATCTTCAGTGCGCGCCGCTGGCGCGTGGGAATACCGGTCTACGGCCGCGGCTTCAACGCCGTGCAGGCGCGCGATCCGACCAGCCACCGCCGCTGGCGCAGTGCCACGATCACGCCGCGCGGCGTGGTGCTGGGCATCGGCATGGGCAGTTTCGTTGCAGCCATCGCGCTGGCCCCGCTGGTGGGCAGCGAATTCGTGCCCGAGACTGACCAGGGCTACACCCAGCTGGCGCTGCGCATGCCGGTCGGCAGCAGCCTGGCGCGCACCGACGCCAAGGTGCGGCAGATCGAGGACATCGTGCGCACCCTGCCCGAGATCGAGAACCTGTCGACCTGGGTCGGCGGTGCCGGCCAGCGCAACCAGGCCTGGCTGAACATCGCCTTGAAGCCGCGCAAGGACCGCGAGCGCAGCCAGAAGCAGGTCGAGGAAGCGATCCGCGGCCTGATCGCCAAGGTGCCCGGTACCGACGCCAGCCTGGGCTTCAACCGGCCGATCTACGTGGCCATCCTGGGCAGCGACGCCGAGGGCCTGGCCCGGGTTGCCAATGATTTTGCCGAGAAGGTGAAGAAGATCCCGGGCGTGGTCGACGTCGAATCGTCGGTCAAGCCCGGCCTGCCGGCTTACGCCGTGCGCCTGAAACCCGGTGCCGTGCGCGAACTCGGCTTGACCGCGCCGCAACTGGCCAGCAGTCTGCGCGCCTACGTCAACGGTGAAACCGCCACCACCTGGACCACGCCCGACGGCGACCAGGTCGATGTGGTGCTGCGGCTGAACGAAGGCCAACGCCAGCGCGTCGACCAGTTGCGCACGCTGCCGGTGGCCTTCGCCAAGGACGGCACGCCGATCGCGCTGGACAGCGTGGCCACGGTGGAAACGGTGTTCAACCCCGAGATCATCCGCCGCCAGAACCTGCAGCGCCGGGAGGCGGTGTTCGCCGGCGTCAAGGGCCGCAGTTCGGGCGACGTCGGCGACGACGTGCAGAAGCTGATCAAGGCCACCGCGCTGCCGCCCGGCTACAGCTTCGACGTCGGCGGCCAGATGCAGCAGCAGGCCGAGGCCTTCAACGGCCTGCTGGCGGCGATGGCGCTGGCGGTGATCTTCATCTACATCGTGCTGGCCAGCCAGTTCGGCAGCTTCCTGCAGCCCATCGCGATCATGGCCAGCCTGCCGCTGGCGCTGATCGGCGTGATGCTGGCGCTGCTGTGCTGGCGCAGCACGCTGAACGTCTTCAGCATGATCGGTCTGGTGATGCTGATGGGCCTGGTGACCAAGAACGCCATCCTGCTGGTGGACTTCGCCAACCAGGCGCGCCGGGCCGGCGCCAGCGTGCCCGAGGCGCTGCTGCGGGCTGGGCTGACGCGCATGCGGCCGATCATCATGACCACCGCGGCGATGGTCTTCGGCATGCTGCCGCTGGCCCTGGCGCTGAACGACGGCGGCGAGATCCAGGCCCCGATGGGGCGGGCCATCATCGGCGGCATCATCACCAGCACCTTGCTGACGCTGGTGGTGGTGCCGGTGCTGTACAGCTACCTCGTGCGCGTCAAGCAGCCACGGGCCAGCGCGGCAGGGGCCACCGATCCCGTTCTGGCAGGCCATGCGGCCGGGCCGATGCCGGCCGACCGCGGCTGAGGCCCGGGCTGCACCTGGCCGTCGGCCGGATCAGCCCAGGGCGCCCATCCCGTCGGGCTCAGCCCTCGGGGTCCGAGCGCGCCAACGGTGCTGCCTCGGCCGGTGCGGGGGCCGAGGCTTGGGCGGGTGCCTGGCGCAGACGCTGCATCAGGCCATCGCTCTGGGCCTGCCGTTCGGGCCCATCGCCGGGCGCGAGTTCGGCCATGCGCTTCGCCTGCGGCCCGGCGCTCAGGGCTGTTGCGCTGTTCTGCCGTGGCAACAGGTGGCGCCAGATGCCTGCCAGCAAGGCCAGGGCCAGCAAGCCGAGCGCGCCCATGCCGCCGAACAGCAGGGCCTGCTGATGCCCGACCGCGCGGCCGCGGCTGGCCAGTTGCGTCACGGCGCGGGCCTGGGCCAGGTCGAACAACCTGAGTTGCGCCTGCAGGGCCGCCAGCCGGGTGGCCTGGCGTTCAGCGGGAGCCGTCGGCCCGCGCAACAGTTCGAAGTAGCGTTCCGTGCTCGCGCCGGCGTCGGCGACGGCCTGCTGCAGCGGGGCGTCGACTGCGCTGGTGGCTGGTGCGCCTGCCAGGTGACCCAGCGTGCGGGCGAGTCTCCGTTCCACGTCGTCCAGCCGGGCCGTGGTCGGATCGGCCGTCTCGGCCAGCAGGCTGGTCTGCCAGATCAGCCGGGGCAGCCTGTGCACCGCGGCCAGCGTGGCCGCCGGAACGCCGCTGATGCCTTCGGCCTGCACGGCGTTGCCGACCAGGTCGATGACCTGCAGCGTCTGCTCGATCAGCAGGCGGTGGTCGCGGTCGCTGCCCGCGGAGTCGATGCTGCGCGCCGCCAGCTTGCGGACGAGTTGCAGCCAGTCCTGGTGCAATTCCTCGGCCTCGCCGATGGCCAGTTCCCAGCGGCCCTCGGCCAGCGTCACGGCCAGCGCCGCCAGGCGGCTCTGGACCTCGTTCTGGCGCTGCTGGCGTTCGGCTTCGAGCCGTACCAGACCGCCCAGCACCTGCGCGCTGATGTCGCGGTGCGCCAGCAATCCGCGTTGCACCTGGACAGCGCGCGCCACCGGGTCGAGCTGGGCGCGGCCAGCCGCCAGCGCCTGCAGTTCGGCCGACTGGTAGCGCAACAGCTGCACCGCTGGCAGGTTCACCAGCGCCACACCGACGACGCTCAGTGCGGCCAGGTTGCGGCGCAACTTCAGCGACAAGCGTGCGCCTTCCGCAGGGGGCTCATCGGGGCTTGCGTCCGCATCAGGCAGTTGCTGTGGTATGGAGAGCTCGGGCATCGTGGGGCAGGCGCTGCGCTGCGCGGTTCGCAGCGAGCAAGGGACTCCCATCGTCCATCGGCCGCGCGCCCGCCGGCTTGAGCGCAGGGCTTCGGGCGCCCTCGAGCCCGCCCTTCAAACCGTCAGCATTCCACGATGTTGACCGCCAGCCCGCCGCGCGCCGTTTCCTTGTACTTCGTCATCATGTCGGCGCCGGTTTCGCGCATGGTCTTGATGACCTGGTCGAGGCTGACGAAATGCGTGCCGTCGCCGCGCAGCGCCATGCGCGCCGCGTTGATGGCTTTCACGCTGGCGATCGCGTTGCGTTCGATGCAGGGGATCTGCACCAGCCCGCCCACCGGGTCGCAGGTCAGGCCCAGGTGGTGTTCCATGCCGATCTCGGCGGCGTTCTCGACCTGTGCCGGCGTGCCGCCCATCACCGCGCACAGCGCACCGGCGGCCATGCTGCAGGCCACGCCGACTTCGCCCTGGCAGCCGACTTCGGCGCCGCTGATGCTGGCGTTTTCCTTGTACAGGATGCCGATCGCGGCAGCGGTGAGCAGGAAGTCGATGACCCCGGCGTCGGATGCGCCCGGGTAGAAGCGCGTGTAGTAGTGCAGCACGGCCGGCACGATGCCGGCCGCACCGTTCGTGGGGGCGGTGACCACGCGACCGCCGGCGGCGTTTTCCTCGTTCACCGCCAGCGCGTACAGGTTGACCCAATCGAGCACCTGCAGCGGGTCGCGCAGGGCTTCCTCGGGGTGGGCGGTCAGCGCGTCGCGCAGCGCCTTGGCGCGGCGCTTGACCTTGAAACCGCCGGGCAGCACGCCTTCGGTGGCACAGCCGCGCCGCACGCAGTCCTGCATCACGGCCCAGATCTTCAGCAGCCCGGCGTCGATCTCGGCGTCGCTGCGCCAGTGGTTTTCATTGCGGCGCATCACCGTGGCGATGGATCCGCCCACCTCGCTGGCGCGCACCAGCAGTTCGTCACCGCTGCGGAAAGGGTGGGGCAGGGCGGTGGTGTCGGGTGCGATGACCTTCTGGCGCGCCCCGTCGGACAGCACTTCGTCGCTGACCACGAAGCCGCCGCCCACCGAGTAGTACACGCGCTGCGACAGCATCTCGCCTGCCGCGTCGAAGGCGGTGAAGCGCATGCCGTTGGCGTGCAGCGGCAGCGTCTCGCGGCGGAAAAACTTCAGGTCGTCCTTTTCGTTGAACGCCACGCTGTGGCGGCCTGGCAGCGGCAGTTGCGCCTGGGCGCGCATGGCGGCCAGGATGCCGTCGACCGCGTCGACATCCACCGTGTCGGGTTCGTGCCCGGCCAGTCCGAGCAGGACGGCCTTGTCGCTGCCGTGGCCCTTGCCGGTCGCGCCCAGGCTGCCGTACAGTTGGCTCAGCACGCGGGTCGTGCGCGGCAGCAGGCCGTCGTGTTCCAGGCGCGACACAAACAGCCGGGCCGCGCGCATCGGGCCCACGGTGTGGCTGCTGCTCGGGCCGATGCCGATCTTGAAGAGGTCGAAGACGGAGACCGCCATGGTCGTGGTCAGTCGGCGGCGTAGTCAGCCAGCGGCACACAACTGCAGAACAGCTTGCGGTCGCCGTAGACGTTGTCCACGCGGCCCACCGGCGACCAGTACTTCGGCTGCCGCAGCGCCGCCACGGGGTAGGCCGCCTGTTCACGGCTGTAGGGGTGCGGCCAGTCGGCTTTCAGTAGCGCAGCGGCCGTGTGTGGCGCGTTCTTCAGTGGGTTGTCGTCCTGCGGCCAGGCGCCGCTTTCCACCTGCTCGATTTCATGCCGGATGGCGATCATCGCGTCGCAGAAGCGGTCCAACTCGGCGAGCGGCTCGCTCTCGGTCGGCTCGATCATCAGCGTGCCGGCCACCGGAAAGCTGAGCGTGGGCGCGTGGAAGCCGTAGTCGATCAGCCGCTTGGCCACGTCTTCGGCGCCGCAGCCCGTGCGCTTGGCCAGCGGGCGGATGTCGAGGATGCATTCATGGGCCACGCCGCCGCCCTTCAGGCTGGCGTCGCCGCCGCTGTAGAGCACGGGGTAGTGGTCGGCCAACCGCGCGGCGATGTAGTTGGCGCTGAGGATGGCCACCTCGGTGGCGTCGCGCAGGCCCTCGGCGCCCATCATGCGGCAGTACATCCAGCTGATCGGCAGCACGGCCGCGTTGCCCAGTGGTGCGGCACTGACCGCGCCGACGCTGTGTTCGCCGCCCAGGCCCTCGACACCGCCAGGTGTCGCTGCTGCGCCAGTGCGGTGCGCCGGCAGGAAAGGCACCAGGTCGGCCACCACCGCCACCGGCCCCACGCCCGGCCCGCCACCGCCGTGCGGGATGCAGAAGGTCTTGTGCAGGTTGAGGTGGCTGACGTCGCCGCCGAACTCGCCCGGCGCGGCCACGCCGACCAGTGCATTCATGTTCGCGCCGTCCACGTAGACGCGCCCGCCGTGCTGGTGCACCAGCGCGCAGAGCTCCTTCACGCGCACCTCGAACACCCCGTGGGTGCTGGGGTAGGTGATCATCACGGCGGCCAGGTTGGCGCTGTGCTGCTCGCACTTCGCGCGCAGGTCGTCGATGTCGACATTGCCCATCGCGTCGCACTTCGTCACCACCACCGTCAGCCCCGCCATCTGCGCGCTGGCCGGGTTGGTGCCGTGGGCGCTTTCCGGAATCAGGCAGATGTGGCGGTGGCCTTCACCCCGGCTGGCGTGGAAGGCCTTGATGACCAGCAGGCCCGCGTATTCGCCCTGGCTGCCCGCATTCGGCTGCAGGCTCACGCCCGCATAGCCCGTCGCCTGCGCCAGCCAGGCGCAGAGTTGCTCGTTCAGCAGCACGTAGCCGGCTTGCTGGTCGCGGGGCGCGAAGGGGTGGATATTCGCGAATTCGGGCCAGGTGATGGGGATCATCTCGCTGGTGGCGTTCAGCTTCATCGTGCACGAACCCAGCGGAATCATGCTGCGGTCCAGCGCCAGGTCCTTGTCGCTCAGGCTGCGGATGTAGCGCAGCATCTGCGTTTCGCTGTGGTGGGTATTGAAAACCGGGTGCGTCAGGAAGGGGCTGGTGCGGCGCAGCGCGGGCGGAATCAGGTCGGCCGTGGTGGCCAGATCGTCCACGCGGGGCAGCGCCTGCCCGTCCTTGGCGAAGATGCGCCACAGCAGCGTGAGGTCGTCGCGCGTGGTGGTCTCGTCCAGCGCGATGCACAGGTAGTCACCCCAGGCACTGCGCAGGTTCACCCCCAAGTCCAGCGCGCGCTGCAGCAGGCGGTCGGTGTCGACGCCGGTCTTCAGGCAGACGGTGTCGAAGGCGCCGGCCTGCAGGTGGTGGGTCTGCGTCAGGTCGTAACCCAGTTGCGCCAGCCCCGCCCAGAAGATGCCCAGGTAGCGCGCGACACGTTGCGCGATGCGCGTCAGGCCCTGCGGCCCGTGGTAGACGGCATACATGCTGGCCACCACGGCCGGCAGCACCTGTGCCGTGCAGATGTTGCTGGTGGCCTTGTCGCGGCGGATGTGCTGTTCGCGCGTCTGCAGCGCCAGGCGGTAGGCCGGGTTGCCGTGCGCATCCACGCTGACGCCCACCAGACGGCCGGGCAGGCTGCGCTTCCAGTCGTCGCGGCAGGCCATGTAGGCGGCGTGCGGGCCGCCGGCGCCCATCGGCATGCCGAAGCGCTGCGTGCTGCCGATGACGATGTCGGCGCCCATCTCGCCCGGCGGCTTCAGCACGGTCAGCGCCAGGATGTCGGCGGCCACGATGAAAGCCGCCTGTTTGGCGTGCACCCGTGCGGCGTCGGCCGTCCAGTCGTGCAGCCAGCCGCTGCTGACGGGGTACTGCACCAGCGCCGCGAAATAATCGCCGCCGGCGATCAGCGCGTCCCACTCGGCCGCCGAATTGGCCAGCACCACGTTCAGCTGCAGCGGCGCGGCGCGCGTCTGGATGACCTCGATGGTCTGCGGGTGGCAGTCGCCAGCGACGACGAAATTGTGGCTCGGGTTCTTCACGCTGCGCCGCGCCAGCGTCATGGCCTCGGCGGCGGCGGTGGCTTCGTCCAGCATCGACGCGTTGGCGATGGCCATGCCGGTCAGGTCGCACACCATCGTCTGGAAGTTGACCAGGGCTTCCAGCCGCCCCTGGCTGATCTCGGCCTGGTAGGGCGTGTAGGCCGTGTACCAGGCCGGGTTCTCCAGCACGTTGCGCAGGATGACGCCCGGCGTGTGCGTGCCGTGGTAGCCCTGTCCGATGAAGCTCTTCAACACCTGGTTCTGCGCTGCCACGGCCTTCAGTTCGGCCAGGGCAGCGGCCTCGCTCACCGCGGCCGGCAGGTCCATCGTCGTGCTGCGGGCGATGCTGCGCGGCACGATGGCCTCGATCAGCGCGCGCCGCGTGAAGCCGGGTCGCCCCGCGCCGATCACCGCCAGCATCCGCGCTTCGTCGTCGGCCGTCCCGGTGATGCCAGGGCCGCTGATGCCAGGGCCGATGTGGCGGGCGGCGAACTCGCTGGCGTTTTCCAGCTCGCCGAGGGGCTTCAGGGCAGACATCAACATGGCGGCGCTTTCGGCAGTGGGTTCAGCTCACAGCGCCTGGAGCAGCGCGTCGTAGCCCGTGCTGTCGAGCAGGCTGCCCAGTTCGGCGGCATCGCTGGTCTGGACCTTGAAGAACCACCCGGTGTTCAAGGGATCGGTGTTGGCCAGCGCCGGGTCGGCCCGCAGCGCTTCGTTGACGGCCACCACCACGCCGCTGACCGGCATGTAGAGGTCGGCGGCGGCCTTGACCGATTCGACGACGCCGGCGACCTCGCCCTTCTGGTAGTGGCGGCCGACTTCGGGCAGGTCGACGAAGACCACATCGCCCAGCGCGTCCTGGGCGTGCAGCGTGATGCCGACAACGGCCGCTTCGGGGTCTTCAAGCGCGATCCACTCGTGATCGGGGGTGTACATGGTGGTCATCAGCAGGGCTCCTGGTTGTAAAGGTCAAAAATTGGCAGAGAGACAGCCGATCAAGTTTCCCCGCACGGAACTGGCTTTGCCAGGCCGTAGCGGGACGGCCCCCTCGGGGGTAGCGAGCGAGAGCGTGCTTGGGGGCTCACCTTTGGTAGCGGTGGGGCGTGAAAGGCAGCGCCGTCACGCGCATCGGCACGCGCTTGCCGCGCACCTCGGCTTGTACCTCGTGGCCGATGACGGCGTGGTTCAGCGGCAGGTAGGCCATCGCGATGCAGGCGTTGACGGTGGGCGCCAGCGTGCCGCTGGTGACGCGGCCGATGGCATGGCCCTGGCCGTCGAAGAGCGCGCTGCCTTCGCGCACCGGCACGCGCTCCAGGCCGATCAGGCCGACGCGCTTGCTCGGCCCGGCGCCGGCCAGATGCGCGTCGACCACCGCTGAGCCGGGGTAGCCGCCGGCCCGCGCGCCACCCGGGCGGCGCACTTTCTGGATGGCCCAGTTCAGCCCGGCTTCGATGGGGCTGGTGGTGGCGTCGATGTCGTGGCCGTAGAGGCACAGGCCGGCTTCCAGGCGCAGCGTGTCGCGGGCCCCCAGGCCGGCCGGTTTCACTTCGGGCTGGGCCAGCAAGGCGAGGGCCAGCGCTTCCGCCTGTTGCTGCGGCACCGAGATCTCGAAGCCGTCTTCGCCGGTGTAGCCGCTGCGGGTGACGAAGCAGGGGATGGGTCCGGCCGGCCCGGCCAGCTGGAACAAGCCGCCGCTCATGAAGACCAGGTCACCCACGCCGGGATGCAGGCGCGCCAGCGCGTCTACCGCCTTCGGTCCCTGCAGCGCCAGCAGCGCCCTGTCGGGCAGCGCTTCGATGGCGCAGCGCGTGGCGAGGTGGGTTTGCAGGTGGCGGATGTCGGCCACCTTGCAGCCGGCGTTGACCACCAGGAACAGGTCGCCGAATGCCGCTGCAGCGGCCCCCGGCTCGGGCCTGACGATCATCAGGTCATCGAGCAGGCCGCCGCTGGCATTGGTGAAGAACGCGTAGCGCTGTCGGCCGGCGCCCAGACCGATGACGTCGACCGGGACCAGGGTTTCCAGCGCGGCGGCCGCGTCGGCACCGACCAGGCGAAGCTGGCCCATGTGCGAGACGTCGAACAGCGCGGCCGACTCGCGGCAATGCCGGTGTTCGGCCATCAGCCCCGCCGGGTACTGCACCGGCATGGCGTAACCGGCGAAGGCCACCATGCGGGCGCCCAGGCGACCGTGCAGGGCGTGCAGCGGGGTCTGCAGCAGCGGGGCGGCGGCGGGCGTGGCAGCTGAAGAGGCGGTCATGGCGGCATCCTGACAGGGCATCGGGGCGGCGCACCCTGCGAGAAGGTGCGCCGAGAGGCCCTCGCTGTCCGCTTTACCTGAGAGATTCGGTGCCGCCCCGGCCGCTGGCTTGCGCTGGCGGCTGGCAGACCTTGCCCCTTCGGTGGGCCTTTCGCGAACACTTGCGCGTCGGCGTCGGGCCTCTCTCCAGTGAGGAAGAAATCAGTCCTTTTGCCTGAGCGTTAGCGGCAGCGGTTTGCACCGCTGCCTGCGCCTTCGGCGGCCCCGTCGGGCGGGGCTCTCTCCTGACGGCACCCAGTCTAACAGCGCCTCAGCGCCTGTCCTGGCGCCCGCGACTCTCCGCTGTGCTAGCGGTACTGGATCACGTAGCTCACTTGCACCGTGTGGATGCGGCCAGTCGGCGCCTGCTCGAAGGTCGGCAGGTTCACCGCCAGACCGCCGGGCTGCATGCCCTCGTAGCCCCAATCGCTGCTGCTCAGGCGGCGCAGGCCGTAGCCCAGGCGCACGGCCGATTCCGGGCTGAGGTGCAGCAGGCCGCTGAGCTGCAGGTCCAGCGAGCGCACGACGTTGGTCGGCAGCGGCGTGGCGTTGTAGTAGTAGGCGGCCGTGTCCTTGGTGGCCGCGCCGACGATGCCCGCATAGGGGTTGTTGGCGTACAAGCCACCGCTGACGACGTTGTCGCTGCGCGCCTCGCCGTAGACCAGCCGGGCCGACAGGTCGAGCTGGCCCTTGAAGAGTTCGCGACGCGCCAGGCTCAGTCCCAGCGTCTGGTTGCGTTCACGAGAGTGGCTGATCCAGTTCAGGCAGGGGTCGGTCTTGAAGCTGGCGTTGCGGGCGGCGATGGTGGTGGTGCAGGCGCCGTCGCCGGCGATCAGCGTGGCCCCGTTGACGTTGACGGCGGCCGAGTTCACGCCCGTGTTCACCGAGTACTGGTGCAGCTGCGAGCGCTGCTGGTCAGCGGTGCCGAAGGCCGACCATTCCAGCGTCGGCGTGGCGTAGGAGACTTCCAGGTTCACGGCCGTGGTGTCGGCGAACGTCAGGCCGTTGCGGCTGTGGTCGTAGCGGTCTTCGCTGTGCACCAGGCCGGCCTGCAGCGCAAGTGCTTCGGTGGCCTGCCACTGCAGCCGGCCGCGGGCCTGGTTGCGCAGGCGGTCGGCCTGGTCATAGCGGCGCAGGCCGTCGGCTTCGACGATGCGGTTGCGGTTGCCGTACAGGGCCTGCGCCAGCACGTTGTTCAGCGGGAAGTACAGGGCTTCAGCGCTGCCTGCGGTGGCCGCCGGCAGCAGGCCCGTGCTGCGGCCGTAGCCGTCCAGGCCGAGCTGCAACATCGTGCCGTAGGCCGTGGTGCCGGCGAGGATTCCCGTCGCGCTGCTGGGTGACTGGTTGGCCATCGGCACACGGGCCAGGAAGGCGTTCTGGTTGTAGTCGCCGCGGCGCTGCGCGCCCACCAGGCCGAATGACGCCGTCACGTCTTCGCCCCAGCCGCCGCGCCAGTCGGCGTGCAGCGTCTGCTCCTGGTTCTTGGCGCTGTCGGCGCAGGAGATCCAGCTGCCCTTGCAGTAACGCGCCGTGTCGGCGACGGCCCAGCCGGCCAGCAGGTGCTGGCCGCGGCCCAGCGTGTAGTCGGCATCGACCTGCGCCTGCGTGCTGCGCTTGCTGTAGGGCGTGTTGGCGTTGATGTTGACGTTGCTGCCCAGGCCGGCCGGGTTGCCGTAGAGGCCCGAGAACACCGACAGCGCCGCCGCCGGGGCGGTGTTGTTGTCGTAGTAAACGTAGTTGTTGACCGGCGTCTGGTTCTCGCGCAGGTCGTACTTCAGGCCGGCGCTCAGGCTCAGATTCCTGATGTGGCGGCTGACCAGCTTCAGGCCCGCCGAGTCGTTGACGACCACCGCGTTGGCGGACGTCGACGGCAAGGTGTAGCCGGCGGCCATCGTGCCGACCGAGCTGGCGTCGGTGCTGTAGGCCTCGTTTTGCCAGGTCGTGGCGTGCGAGGCGTGGGCGATCAGTTGCGACCGTGGATCCAGCTGGTAATTGGCCGCGGCGCGCAGCTTGCGGAACAGGTTGCTCGGCGCGCCGCTGCTGGTGGTGGCCTGCACCGGCGTGGCGGTGCCGGCCAGCGACCAGACGTTCCACGCCACCGTCTGCACATGGTTGGTGAACAGCGACAGGTCATAGCCCAGTTGCACGTGCAGCGCGTCGCCGTTGTATTGCAGGCCGAGCTGCAGCTTCTCGTCGTCCTGGTTGACCGGGAAAGGCAGCGGCGTGCTGGTCTCCACCGGCGCGTCGGCGTGCGCGGTGTGGGCCTTGACGCCGGACTGGTGTTCGCTGGACAGCGCCACCGTGGTCGCCCAGCGCGCGTCGATCTGCTGCTCCCAGGCCATGCTGAAGCGCGTGCGCTGGGTGGTCAGCGGCACCACATTGAAGGCCGGCAGATCGGCCGCTTGCAGGGCCGCCGACTGCGTCAGCATGGCCGCCGTCGGCGCCGTCGACACGCCCGAGACCAGCGCGTTGGCGCTGCTGACCGCCGGCGACAGGCCGCGGGCGTTCAGCGATGTGGTGCTCAGGCGCGGCAGCACCGGGACCAGCCAGGTCGAGGGCAGCGTCAGCAGCGTGCCCCCCGCGCCGAGGTAGGGCGTGCGGAAGCTGTTGGAAGCCTGGTGCAGCAGTTCGTCGTAGCCCAGCTTGATGCGGTAGCGGCCTTGTTCGCCGTTCTCGGCGATCAGCGAGCGCGAGTCCGTCCCCAGGCCGGTGCCCGTCACGCTCCAGCGCTTGACGTCGCCGCTGTCGTAGCTGCTGCCGCCGCGCAACTCGAAGTTGCCGATCAGCGAGGTGCCGCCGGCCTTCAGGCCGTTCCATTCGTTGAGTTTGGCGTTGGCGGTGTTGGCTCGGGACAGGCCGACCTCGACCGTGTTTTCGGGTTTGGTCAGACGCAGCAGTTCGGCGTCGCTGTCGGCGTGGGCCAGGCCGGTCAGGGCCAGGCCGGCGTGCATGGCGATGACCGTGGCGCACAGGCGGAAGCAGGGGGTGGGGCGTTGCATGATGGTTCCAGGCTTGGGGGCGTTTCAGGCTCAGCGCAGCAGCTTGGCGCCGGCCGGGTGGTTGGACCCGTGGGTCTGGCTGTGGCAGTTCTGGCAGCCGCGGGCTGTCAGCTGGGCGCGTCCGGCGGCACTGCCCAGCGGCAAGGTGCCGTTGGCGGTCGTGATGGCGCCGGACTGCAGGTGGGCGCCGCTCTGCACCTGGCCGGCGTGGTCGCCGGTGTGGCAGCTCTGGCACAGGAAGGGCGCACGCGCCTTCAGCAGCGGCGTGATGTTCGAACCGTGGGGCGTGTGGCAGTTCGTGCAGTTGTCGGCGACCGGTGCGTGTTCCCACAGGAAGGGGCCGCGCTTGTCGGCGTGGCACGAGGCGCAGGTCTCGTTGACCGAGCCGGTCTTCATCAGCGAAGGGCCGGTCGAGCCGTGCGGGTTGTGGCAGTCGGAACAGACCATCTTGCCGGCAGCCAGCGGGTGGCTGGACAGGCGGTGGCTCTGGGCGCGCTCGGACTTGTGGCAGGCGTAGCAGGTCTCGGCCTGGGTGGCGCGCGTCACCGCGCGGTCCTTCGGGACGTGCACCGAATGGCAGTTCGAGCAGCCGACGCCGGCGTTGTCGTGCGCGCTGGTCTGCCAGTGGCTGCGCTGGCCGTTCTTGTGGCAGGTCAGGCAGGTGGACACCTGCTCCTGCGGCGTGGCGGCGTCGCTGCGGCTGAAGGACACCTCGACCGGCGGCCGCACCTCGTCGTTGTTGTCATTGCGGATGTGCTTCAGGCTGGCGCCGTGGCAGGACTGGCAGCCCGGCGTGCGCGTGTCGGCCTTGACGCCGTGGCGTGTCTGGTAGATCGACAGCACGGGCTTGGCCTCGCCCTGGTCGTGGCAGCGCGTGCAGGCGGCATCACCGGCCAGGCTGCGGTCCGCGGCTGGGGTGGGGGCTGCCGGTGCGGCGGCATGGGCGGGGAGGCCCAGCAGGCAGGCTGCCAGCAGGGCGCCGGCCGACAGCAGGCGTCGAATGGTGTTCATCGGGTATTCCGTCGATGCGTGGGGGTGGGGGCTGGCGCGTCGGCCCTTGGTGGGGTCGCGCGCCGGAAGGGCAGGGCCTTACTTGGTGCCGCCGGGCTGCGACAGGATCCAGCCCACGAGGTTCTTCACCTCGGCGGTGTCCTCGGCCTTCAGCTTCTTGTGGCGCTCCTGGTGGCCGTCCGGAAACTTGACCATGTCGCCGGCCGTCACGTGGTGGGTGACCTTGGCTTCGGCCTCGGGGTCGCCGCGGTACTTGGCGGCGGTATCGCGGTAGGCCGGGCCGTCCTTCTTGCGGTCGACGGCATGGCACTTGGTGCACTTGTTGTCCTTGGTCACTTTTTCGGCCGCCTCGGCATCGACGGCGTGGGCCGAGGCGCAGGGCAGGGCCAGGGCGGCCAGCAGCGTGAGCAGGCTGGTCAGGGGGGGGCGGTTCAAGGGGGACTTCATGACCAGGTTCCTCGGGGTTGCTGCGGCCTTGAGGCCGGCGAAAACAATGGGTGGCAAAAGGGTGGAATTGCGCTGACCCTGAATTTCACCGACCAGCATTAAAAGAGCATTAATTTTCGGCAAACTCCTGTGAATTCTTTGTGAATCAACGCGAGCCCCGTCGGGCAGTTCTCGTGCGCCTCAAAGTGGTGCTATTTGTGCCATTTTGGTGAATATCCTTGGGTCGGGCATCCGATCGACAAGGATTTGACAAAGCAGTCGATCACGGGCTGCGGCTGAAGCGGCCGGTCGCGCCTTGAATCTCGGCCGTGATGCCGGAGTCCGGGCGCGACTGCGCTGTCGGACTGTGCTT
Organism: Betaproteobacteria bacterium; assembly: GCA_947453725.1. Taxonomy (GTDB): domain Bacteria; phylum Pseudomonadota; class Gammaproteobacteria; order Burkholderiales; family Burkholderiaceae_C; genus Rubrivivax. Next base: position 114,147 of record CANGHH010000011.1, read on the forward strand.
CGGAACAGGCAGGCTGTGCATCCGCCCAACGGTGGCGTTCGCCGCAGGGAAGCTCCATGTCGACCTCGGACGCGTGCCGCCTGTTCCGGGACAGGATCCTCGGCGTGTTCGAGCAGGGACGGCCTACAAAAGACTACGCGGTCATGGCATTCCAGAAATTAATTCTGGTTTAAGGAAGTTCCGTTTGAATCGGCCCGCGGATCGACAAGCCATCAGCAACCCGGGGTCATGCGCCGGCTTTGGACCCCCCGGATCGCGGGGGTTCGGTGCCGATAGCGGTGCCCAGGGTTCGAAATTTAAGCGCGGCTTAATTTTGGGCCACGATAGTTGTCCCCATTCGACAAGGAATGGAAATGAACACACAAGCTTTGAACGCGATCAAAATCCCTGCGGCGCCGCTCGTTGCGGCCGTGGCTCAAGGGGCCCGCCATTCTTATTGGAGTATGGCCGCGCATTGGTCCTCGGCTGCCGCCGTGCTGCTGGCTGCCGGCTCGGCATTGGGTCGCGAGTGGGTCGAAGACAGCGTCATCCGGGCGCAGCTGATGACCGTGCACCAGCAGGCCGGCCTCTTCGTGCTGCTGGCGCTGGCCTGGCGCCTGGGGGTCCGCTTCAGCAAGGGCCTGCAGGACCATGCCGGACCGATGCATCCGCTGATGCGCTGGATGGCGCACCTGGCCCATCTGGCGCTCTACGCGCAGCTCCTGCTGCTGCCGCTGCTGGGCCTGGCGGTCTGCAGCGCCAGCGCGATGCACGTCAGCTTCTTCGGCCTCTTCCAGTTGCCGTCGGTGATCCAGGACGACCCCGACCTGGCCGCGACGCTGGCCGATGGCCATGTCTGGGCGGCCTGGGTGATGCTGGCGCTGGTGGCGGCGCATCTGGCGGCCGCGCTGTGGCACCACCTGATCCGGCGCGACAACGTGCTGGCCGCGATGCTGCCCTGGGTGCAGCGCCGTCCGCCGAAGGCCCACGCGGCGACCGACGCCGGCCCGGAAGCCGGTCAGCGCTCGCTGCAAGGCGGTGATTGATCCCTGTCGCCTGGATGAATGACCTGAAGCGCAGCGGTCGAGGCTTGCCGTTCACGTGAAGGCGCTGGCTCGCTGCGCGGGGTGGTGCGGCGCGCGGCAGGTCGGCTGGTTGCTGCTGGCCCTGGCCGCCGCGCTGTGTGCGCCCGCCTGCCGGGCGGCGGCCAGTTCCATCGTCGAGCAGGCCTATGTGCTCGACCCGTCCGGGCGCATGAGCCTGGACGAGGCACGGCAACAGCCGCAGCAGGTCTACAACGGGACCCTGCTGCGCGGACTCGATGACTCGGTGGTCTGGGTACGCTGGCGACTGGCGCCGGCGGCGGTGTCCGCGCGCCTGGTGGTGATGCCCTTCCGCAGCCGGGGCATGGCGCTGTACGACCCCTTGCAGCGCGATGCCGAGGGCCAGTGGGCCCGGCTCGACGCACCGGCCGCGGAGGCGCCGTTCGTCGGGCAGGTGTGGGTGCTGCCGCCAGCGGTCGAAGCCCGTGACCTGTGGCTGCGGCTGGACCCCGACGGGCCGCTGTACCTGAAGGCCAAGCTGCTGTCGGCTGACGGCGCCGAGGCGCGCGAACTCTTTGGCCGCATCTTCATGGGCCAGATCATCGGCGCCGAGTTCATGGCGGTGCTGTTGGGCGTGCTGGCCTGGGTGGTGGACAGATCGGGCATCGGCCGGGCCCTGTTCATCAAGCAGCTGGCCAACCTGAGCGTCGGGCTGATCCATGACTTCTTGACCCTCGCGCCCGAACTGCGCGGGCACACGGCCTTGGCCGGCATCACGCTGGAACCCGCCCTCGTCGACGTGTTGCGGCTGCTGAACCTGGCGGTGACGCTGTGGTTCTTCGTCAAGGTGCTGGTGCAGTTGCGCGCTGCCCGCTGGCTGCTGCGCCTGGCCTGGGTTCCCGCGGCCGGGGTGGTCTTGAGCTCGCTGCTGCTGCTGGCCGGGCAGCTGGTGGCGTTTCGGCTGTTTTACGTCGGCCTGGTGCTGCTGGTGACGTTGGGGCTGTTGTTCAGCGGCCTGGCCCGCCAGCGCGAGCCGCAGGCGTCCGCCTCACGCCTGCACGCGGCCCGCGAGTTGGCCGGGCGCCTGGGCTTCGGGGTGGTGATGGCGGCGGCCTGGGTGGCGTCGTTTCCGGCCGGTGTCCATCAGACCCAGGACCTGACTTACGCACAGATGGCGGCGCCGGTGGGCATGTTGATGGCGGTCGGCGTGGTCTTCCTGGTGGCCTTGCGCAGCCTGCGTGACGACCGCCAGCGCCTGCTCGACGATCAGCGGCGGGCCGAGCTGGCCGCGCAGGCCCTGGTCTTCGAGCGCGGCGAGCGAGTGCGCCAGCAGGAGTTCATGACCATGCTGACGCACGAGCTGAAGGCGCCGCTGTCGACGCTGGGGCTGGTGATCGGCTCGCCACTGGCCAACGACAGCATGCGCCGCCATGCCTTGCTGGCATTGGCGTCGATGCGCCAGGTGATCGACCACTGCGCCCAGTCGGCCGACATCGACGACGCCAGCCCGCCGCTGCAGCGCCAGGCCTGCGTGCTGGCCACCGAGCTGGAGCTGCGCTGCGCCGCCCAGGCTGGGCAGAGCCGCATCCGCTGGGCGCCGGCCGAGGCCTTGCCGCCGGTGCTGGCCGACCCGCGCCTGCTGGCGGTGATCTTCAACAACCTGCTCGACAACGCGCAGAAGTACGCGCCGGCCGATGCGGCCATCGACATCACGCTGGTGCGCCAGCCCACGCCCGAAGGCGCGGTGCAGCGGGTCAGCGTCAGCAACCCGGTGCAGGACGGCCCGCTGCCCGACGCCGCGCGGCTGTTCCAGAAGTACTACCGCGGCGAGGCGGGGCAGCGCCTCAGCGGCTCGGGCCTGGGTCTGCACCTCTCGCGCCTGCTGGCGCGCCGCCAGGGCGGCGATCTGCTCTACCAGGCCCAGGGCAGCACGGTCACCTTCACCCTGGTGCTGCCGGAACCGCCGGCCGCAGCCGGTTTGCCGCTGTAGGCTTTTGTAGCTTGGCCGAATACGCCTTGCGCCACCTTAGAGTCCCGCGTCCAGCGCTTCCCGAGTCAGGTTTCCCTTGCCATCCCGCTTGTGCATCACCGTTGTCGAGGACAACGAGAGCCTGTGTGCCGTCACCGTGGAGCTGTTGCGCCAGCAGGGCCACCGGGTGGTGGGCGTCCACAGTGCCGAGGCCCTGAGCGACGAGGACGCGCCCGGCCTGATCGACGTGCTGCTGGTCGACCTGAACCTGCCGGGCGAGGACGGCTTCAGCCTGGTGCGGCGCTACCGGGCGGCCTATCCCGGGTTGTCGGTGATCGTGATCAGCTCGCGCGACCGCATCGAAGACCGGCTGGCCTGCTACCAGGCGGGCGCCGACGCCTTCATCGCCAAGCCCACCCACCCGGACGAGTTGCTGGCCCTGATCCAGGCCCAGGCCCGGCGGCGCAGCAGCGCCACCGCGCAGGAGGCGCGGACCGACCCGGTCGCGGCGGTGCCCACCGCCACGCTCGACCTGCGCCGCCTGCGGGTCGGCGGGCCCGGCGGCGAGGCGGCCATCACCGACGCGGCCGCGTGCCTGCTGGCGGCACTGGCGCTGGCGCCGGGCCAGCGCCTGGAGAGCTGGCAGCTGATCGAGGCCCTGAAGGAGGACGTCGAGCACTACACGACGGCGGCGCTGGGCGTGCGGGTGGTGCGGCTGCGCCAGTTGCTGCGATCGGTCGGCTTCGAGGGCGCGACCTTGCGCGCCACGCGACTCGAGGGTTACCAGCTCTGCGTGCCGACCGTGGTGGTCTGAGCCTCGAAGCCCGTCTGCAAGAACCTGCAGGGCCCCGCGTGCACAGCCCAGCGCTGCCCGACGACCCGAAATTCAAGCCGTTGACCCGGCGCTGGCGGGATCCGGCATCCACCCAATGGATGAGCCACGGCCCCATCGGCGCGATGAGGGCACAACTTAAGGCGCTTTTAATTCAGAGATGCCATAGTCGACCGCAGACAGCAAGAGCAAGCATGAAAACGCCTTTGTACCCCTCGATCAGCGGCCCGGAGACACAGGCCGACCGTGCCCCGGCACAGGGCCCGCGGCCCGCTGGCTGGCGTGGTGCCGTTCACGGGGCGGCGGCCTCTGTCGCGCTGCTGGCAGCCGGGCTGTCGCGCCACCTGCTCGGTCGCGAGAATGCGCAGGGGGCGGTGTCGCTGGTGGAGCAGCCCAGTCCGGTCCAGCCAGCCCGCTTGCAGCGCTGCGAGGCCGACCGAGCGGTCGGCCAGCGCTTCCTGCAAGGCGGCGACTGAACTCGGCTTTCTGGTCTGATCGACCCATGGCCGGCGCTACGATGCCAGCCATGGGAATCGACACCACCACGCTGCGCCGCATCCTCAAGGGCTGCCACACCGTGGCCATCGTCGGCCTGTCGGCCGAATGGCACCGGCCCAGCTTCTTCGTCGCCAAGTACCTGCAGGGCCACGGCTACCGCATCGTGCCGGTCAACCCGCGCTACCCGGAAATCCTCGGTGAAAAGAGTTACGCGCGGCTCGAGGACATCCCCTTTGCCGTCGACATGGTCGACGTCTTCCGGCGCAGCGAAGACGTGCTGCCGATCGCCCACAGCACGGTGGCCATCGGCGCGACCTGTTTCTGGCAGCAGATCGGCGTGCTCAACGCCGAGGCCGACGCGCTGGCGCGGGCCGCCGGGCTGGACACGGTGATGGACCGCTGCGTGAAGATCGAACACGCGCGGCTGTTCGGCGGCCTGAACTGGGTTGGCGTCGACACCCAGGTGATCTCGGCGCGGCGGCCGCTGTGATGGCCGACCACGTCTTCAAGCCCGAGACCCTGGCCATCCACGCCGGGCAGATTCCCGACGCCGCCACCGGCGCCCGCGCGCTGCCGATCTACCAGACCACCAGCTTCGTCTTCGACAGCGCCGACCACGCCGCGAGTCTTTTCAACCTGCAGACTTTCGGCAACGTCTACAGCCGCCTGAGCAACCCGACCGTGGCCGCGCTGGAAGAACGCGTGGCGGCACTGGAGGGCGGCCGCGCGGCCGTGGCCAGCGCCAGCGGCATGGCCGCCGAGGCGATGGCGCTGATGACCATCCTGCAGGCCGGCGACCATGTCGTGGCGGCCGGCGCGCTCTACGGCGGCAGCGTGACCATGCTGGCCGTCAGCCTGAAGAAGTTCGGCGTCGAAACGACTTTCGTCGACGGCCGCAGCGCCGACGCCTTCGCCGCCGCGATGCGCCCCAACACCCGGGCCGTCTTTGCCGAAACGCTGGGCAACCCCAGCCTGCTGGTGCTCGACATCGCGGCGGTCGCCGAGGTGGCCCACGCCCATGGCGTGCCGCTGGTCGTCGACAACACGGTGCCCTCGCCCTTCCTGTGCAACCCCATCGCGCACGGCGCCGACATCGTCGTCCACAGCGCCACCAAGTACCTGGCCGGCCACGGCACCACGCTGGGCGGCGTGGTCGTCGAAGGCGGCAAGTTCCCCTGGGACAACGGCCAATTCCCGGGCATGACCGAGCCGTCGCCGGGCTACCACGGCGTGAAGTTCTACGAGACCTTCGGCGACTTCGGTTTCAGCATGCGCTGCCGCATGGAAGCGCTGCGTGTCTTCGGCGCGGCACTGTCGCCGATGAGCGCCTGGCAGATCCTGCAAGGCGTCGAGACGCTGCCGCTGCGCATGGAGCGCCACTGCAGCAACGCGCTGAAGGTGGCCGAGTTCCTGCGCGGCCATCCCGCGGTGGCCTGGGTCAACTACCCGGGCCTGCCCGACCACCCGCAGCAAGCGCTGCTGATGCGCCAGATGCGCGGCGCGTCGGGCCTGCTCGCGTTCGGGGTGAAGGGTGGTGTGGCGGCCGGCGTCACTTTCATCGAAAGCGCGCAGTTCATGAGCCACCTGGTGAACATCGGTGACACGCGCACCCTGATCAGCCACCCGGCCAGCACCACCCACCGGCAACTCGACGCGGCGCAACAGGTCGCTGCCGGCGTGCCGCCGGACATGGTGCGCATCTCGGTGGGACTGGAACACATCGACGACATCTTGTGGGACATCGACCAGGCCCTGACCAGGGCCAGCGCCTAGCTCGTGGCTTTGCCCGGTGCTGCCGCCGGGGCGTTGGCCGAGCTGGCGGACAGGAAGGACCGCGCTTGCGGCTCGGCAGCGGCGTCCTTGCCTTCGCTGGCGCCCATCGCCCGATTCAACTTGTCGAGCAGCGTGAAAACGCTGTCGATGCTGAAACCAGCGAGGAAGGCCACGCCGAAGGACACCGACGATACGGCGATGGCCGAAGAATTGGTGGTCAGCGCGGTGGGGACCCAGAACCAGCCGATGATGATGCCGGCCAGACCGCCGAGCGCGATGCGCAGCACCAGCGACAGCAGATCGACGATGCGCGCGTCGCCCTGGCCGTTGCGCCAGTCGTTGACAAAGAGCAACCTGCGCATCAGGAAAACACAGGCTCCCAACAAGCCGTACAGGCCGGGCAGCATCCAGGAAACGAGCAGGAACACCTTGTTGCGCGTCGCGTAGATGAACTCGTCGAGCGGCAGGCTGTAGCCCTGGTCGATCTGCAGCGACTTCACGAAACAGGCGATGCTGCCTTCGTAGGCCTCGAGGTCGACCTTGGCGTCCGAAACCGCCGCCTTGCCCTTGACGCCATCCGGCAACCTGGGGCAATCGAGCACAGGCGCCAACTCTTCCGTCAGGCCGCCCCCTGCAGTGATCGCCTCGGCTGGCGATGCGCATTCGGCGGACGGGCCGTTGGAATCGGAATTGAGGGCTTTCGCCAGGCCTTGCGACCAGCAGGGGCCGTAGGTCTGGAACAGCGCGGGCACGTAGCGGATGACTGCCGATTCGACCAGCATCGACCGCACCGCGACGAGCTTGCCGAAGAGCCGCTTGGCATCGTTCACGAGCTTCTGGTAGCCATCCAGATGGGCCAGTGTCGGTGCCTGGACGTTCAGCACCTTCTCGTAGCGGTACATCTTCCAGGCGAAGTAGACCTTCTCGGGCAAGCGCTCGCTGACCAGGTCCTGGTACTCGCGCAGGGCCAGATCGGCCTTGTGCAATTCCGAGCTCTGGAACGACAGGTAGAGTGTCAGCAGCAGCGTCAGCAAGCCGATCAGGTAGGGCGTGATCTGAGCGACACGGTGGCTGAAACGGCCCAGCCTGGTTTCCCGGCGCTGAAGCTGGTCCACCGTGATGCCGAGTTCGACCGAGACGGCTTCGATGGCCTTGTTCAGCGGCGTGGCGCTCGGGCGCTCACCGGCCTCGAGCGCCTGGGTCGCCCGGTCGATCTCGTCAAAGATGGTGCTGCCTTGGGGCAGCCTGCCATTGCGAAAAGCGTGCCCTGCGATCAGGCGTGCCCGGGGCAGGACTTCGTCGATGCTCAGCGGGGCCATGGCGGGTCGAAGCGTGTGGCGTTGCCGGTCCAGCGACTACTTCAAGACGCCGCGTATCCAGCCACTGGGTGTCTGGCAGGCACAGGGCGCGCCCGGCGGCCCCGGCTGCACGGCCCGGCACCAGGACTGTGGCGTGATGCAGATGGTGCCAGGCCGCGCGTCTTTGGGTTGGGCATAAGCCGCCGCCAGCAGGGCCAATGCAAGCGGCAAACCCAGCAGCAGCAGGCGTCTGAAATCGGACATGGCACATCTCCTGGCATCAACGGTCTTGCGGGAATCCCGTCCCGACGGCGTGCCGTCGAGGCGGATTCCCAGCCCACGGCAGCCTCTAACGGCCGGCCGCCGCGCGTCCAAACCGTGAAGCTAGTGCAAGACGAGAGCGAGCGCCATCCCCAAGACGGCGGTCCAGCCCCATGTCTGTTGCGCTGGACGGGCCGCACGACGCTGCCGGCTGGCAGCCGGCGCTTACCATGCGCATTCCGTCTCAGCCTGCCTTCGCCATGAGCATCTACGACCAGCACCTGGACAAGAACCCGGCCAACTACGCGGCGCTGTCGCCGGTCAGTTTCGTCGAACGCAGCGCCGAGGTCTTTGGCGATCTGCCGGCTGTCGTTCACGGTGCGCGGCGCTACACCTGGGCGCAGACGCGCGAGCGCTCGGCGCGGCTGGCGGCCGCCTTGCAGGCGCTGGGCGTGGTGCGCGGCAGCACCGTCAGCGTGATGCTGCCGAACACGCCCGAGATGGTCGAGGCCCATTACGCGGTGCCGGCGCTGAACGCGGTGCTGAACACGCTGAACACGCGGCTGGACGCGCCGCTGCTGGCCTGGCAGATGAACCACTGCGAGGCGCAGGTGCTGATCACCGACCGCGAGTTCGCGCCGCTGATGGCGCCGGCGCTGCAGCTGCTGCGCGACGACTTCGGCCGCACGCCCATCGTCATCGACGTCGCCGACAGCGAGTACGGCGGCGCCGGTGCCTTGCTGGGCGGGTTCGAGTACGAAGCCCTGCTGGCCGCGCACGCGCCGCTGGCCACCTTGCAGGGCCCGGCCGACGAATGGGACGCCATCGCCGTCAGCTACACCAGCGGCACCACCGGCGACCCCAAGGGCGTGGTCACCCACCACCGCGGCGCCTACCTGAACGCGGTCTGCAACGCGGCCACCTGGACCATGCCGCACTTCCCCAAGTACCTGTGGACGCTGCCGATGTTCCACTGCAACGGCTGGTGTTTCCCGTGGACCGTGGCGATGCTCGGCGGCACCCATGTCTGCCTGCGCAAGGTCGAGGCCAAGGCCATGCTCGACGCGATGCGCGACCATGGCGTCGACCATTACTGCGCGGCGCCCATCGTGCACAGCCTGCTGATCAACGCGCCGGCCGAACTGCGCGCCGGCATCACGCAGCAGGTGCGCGGCATGGTGGCCGGTGCGGCACCGCCGGCGGCGATGATCGAAGGCATGGCAAGACTGGGCTTCGAGATCACCCATGTCTACGGCCTGACCGAGGTCTACGGCCCGGCCAGCGTGGCGGTGAAACGCGACTCGTGGGCGGCACAGACGCTGTCGGAACAGACCCGCCTGAATGGCCGCCAGGGCGTGCGCTACATGCTGCAGGACGGCATGACGGTGCTGGACGCCGACACGATGGCCGTGACACCGGCCGACGGGCTGACCATGGGGGAGATCATGTTCCGCGGCAACATCGTGATGAAGGGCTACCTGAAGAACCCGGCGTCCACCGACAAGGCTTTCGAAGGCGGCTGGTTCCACACCGGCGACCTGGCGGTGATGGAGCCCGACCGCTACGTGAAGATCAAGGACCGCAGCAAGGACATCATCATCAGCGGCGGCGAGAACATCAGCAGCCTCGAGGTGGAAGATGCGCTCTACCGCCACGCTGCGGTGGTGGCCTGCGCGGTGGTGGCGCGGCCCGACCCCAAGTGGGGCGAGACGCCGGTGGCCTATGTCGAGCTGCAGCCCGGTTCAGCGGTGACGGCGGCCGAACTGGTGGCGCACTGCAAGGGCCTGCTGGCCGGCTACAAGGTGCCCCGCGAGATCCGTTTCGAGGCGATCCCGAAGACCAGCACCGGCAAGATCCAGAAATTCCAGCTGCGCGAGCGCGCCAAGAGCGCCGCCGCGTTTGAATGAGGACAGGGCCATGAGCGATACCGACCTGGTGCTGATCAGCCACGACGCCCGCGGCGTCTTCACGTTGACGCTGAACCGGCCCGCCGCCTACAACGCGCTGTCGGTGGCGATGCTGAGCGCGTTGCAGGACGCGCTGGACCGCGTGGCCGACGACGGGCGAGCCCGCGTGCTTGTCATCGCCGCCGCCGGCAAGGCTTTCTGCGCCGGCCACGACCTGAAGGAGATGCGCGCCGAGCCCTCGCAGGCCTGTTACGAAGCGCTGTTCGCGCAGTGCGCCCGCGTGATGCTGAGCATCCAGCAGCTGCCGGTGCCGGTGGTGGCGCGGGTGCAGGGCATCGCCACCGCGGCCGGCTGCCAGCTGGTGGCGCAGTGCGACCTGGCGGTGGCCGTGCGCGAGGCGAAGTTCGCGGTCAGCGGCGTCAACCTGGGGCTGTTCTGCAGCACGCCCAGCGTGGCGCTGAGCCGCAACCTGGGGCGCAAGGCGGCCTTCGAGATGCTGGTCACCGGCGACTTCATCAGCGCCGACGAAGCGCAGTCGCGCGGCCTGGTCAACCGCGTGGTCGCTGCCGAGCAGCTCGACGCCGAAGTCGACGCGCTGGTCTCGCGCATCGCCGCCAAGCCGCGCGTGGCGCTGGCGCTGGGCAAGGCGCTGTTCTACCGCCAGCTGGAAACCGGCATGGCGGCCGCTTACGAAGACGCCGCCACGACGATGGCCTGCAACATGATGGACGCCAGCGCGCTCGAAGGCGTGCAGGCTTTCATCGACAAGCGGCCGCCGAATTGGCGCTGAAGCCGCCGGCTGGCGACTTGCTGCACAGCGCCTTCTACCGCTTCTTCGCTTGCCCCGACCCGGTCGAGCTGGCCGAGTGCCTGCGTGCGCTGGCGGCTGGCCTGCAGGGCAGCATCGTCGTGGCCCGCGAAGGCATCAACGGCACGGTGGCGGGTGCGACCGAGGCCGTCGCGGCCTTCGAAGCAGCCCTGCAGGCCGATGCCTTGCAGGCCGGCGCGCTGCGCGGCATGGCCTTCAAGCGCAGCGCCTGCACCACGGCCCCTTTCGGCCGGCTGAAGGTCAGCGTCCGGCCCGAGATCGTCGCGTTGGGTCTGCCCGATGCGAGCGCCTGGCCAGCGCCTGACGAAGCCGACGCCAGCCGTGTCGCACCGGCCGAGTGGCGCGCCCTGCTGCAGCGCGACGATCTGGTGCTGCTCGACAACCGCAACCATTTCGAATTCCGGCTCGGTCATTTCAAGGGCGCGGTCGACCCGCAGGTGCACAACTTCCGCGACTTCGTGGCCCATGTGCAGGCCCACGCGCCGGCCTGGCGCGCAGCGGGGCGCACCGTGGCCATGTACTGCACCGGCGGCATCCGCTGCGACAAGACCGCGCCCTGGTTGCGCAGCCTCGGACTGGACGTGAAACAGCTCGACGGCGGCATCCTGAACCACTTCGCGCAGATCCCCGACGCCGGGCGCGACTGGCTCGGCGAGTGCTATGTCTTCGACCGCCGGGTGGCGCTGGACACGCGGCTGCAGGAAACGGCGACCACCGTCGAGCAGGTCTACGACCCGCGTCATCCCGACGAGGCCTGGCGCCTGCAGCGCGCGCGGCAGCTGGACGCGATCGACGTGATCGACGCCGCAGTCCGGCCCCCGCCGTGACGCGGCCGCGCGCCCTGTGGACCCCGCCGCTGCGCGACGGGGTCAGCGCCAGCCGCGTGGCCGTCAGCGCGGTCAACGCCGGGCCCCGGCCGACGCTGGCCGCCTTCCTGGCCGCCCGCCTGCCCGCTGCCACCGACTGGCCCGAACGCCTGGCGCGCGGCGAGGTGCTGGATGCGCAAGGCCGGCCCGTCGCACCCGACGCGCCCGCCGTAGCCGGCCAGGTGCTGTGGTACTGGCGCTCACCGCCGCCCGAGGCCGTGCCGCCCGAGGATATCGAGGTGCTCCACCAGTGCGAACACCTGGTGGCGGTCGACAAGCCGCACTTCATGAGCGTCACGCCGGGCGGCCGCCACCTGCACCAGACGGTGCTGGTGCGGCTGAAGCGCCTGCTCGGCATCGCGACGCTGACCCCGATGCACCGCCTGGACCGCGAAACCGCCGGCGTGTTGCTCTTCATCGTCCGCCCCGAAGACCGCCACGCCTACCAGACCCTGCTGCGCGAGCGCGAAGTGCACAAGGTCTACGAGGCCGTCGCGCCCTGGCGCGCCGACCTGGTCTTGCCGCTGGACTGCAGCGACCGCCTGATCGAACCGCCGGGCGCGAACTTCATGCAGATGCAGGTCCAGCCCGGCGAACCGAACGCGCAGACGCGCATCGAGCTGATCCGCCGCCTGGGACCCGGGCTGGCCCACTACCGCCTGCTGCCGCTGACCGGCCGCAAGCACCAGTTGCGCATGCACCTGAACGGCCTCGGCTTGCCGATCGTCGGCGACCGCATTTACCCGCGCCTGTGGCCCGAGCCGCCGCCGGATGCGCCGCCCGACTGGTCGGATCCGTTGCAACTGCTGGCCCGCGACATCGCCTTCACCGACCCGGTCACTGGGCAGGCACGGGCCTTCAGCAGCCGTCGCCGGCTGGCGCTGGTGCCCTGACGGCCACGCAGTGGGGCGGTGCGCCTTAGGATCCGGGCTACCCCGCTGCCGTACCCGCCCATCCCCATGTCGCCGATCCTGACCCCGCCCCGCATCCCTGGCCGTCGCTTCCTGCACTCGCCTGGCCCGACACCGCTGCCCGATGCGGTGCTGCACGCGATGAGTCAGCAGCCGATGGACCTGGCCGACCCCCGCGTGGACGCCAACATCGCGGCCTGCGAAGACGGCCTGCGCCGCCTGCTGAACAGCCCGGCGGCCGACGTCTTCTTCTTCGCCGCCAATGGCCACGGCGCCTGGGAGGCGGTGGTCGAGAACGTGGCCGACCTCGGCGCCACGGTGCTGGTCGCCGGCACCGGGCATTTCAGCGAATCCTGGGCCGTGCAGACCGAGGCGCTGGGCCGTCAGGTGCTGCGCACGCCCTGGCGCGAAGGCTGGCCGATCGACGCCAGCGCCATCGAACAGGCGCTGCGCGACGACCGCGGCCATGCCGTTCAGGCGGTCTTTGCCGTCCACACCGACACCGCCAGCAGCCTGAGCAGCGACCTCGCCGCGATCCGCCGCGCCATCGACGCCGCGGGCCACCCGGCGCTGCTGGTCGTCGACGTCGTGGCCTCGGCCGGCGCGGCGCCTTTCGACATGGACGCGCTGGGGGTCGACGTCGCGATGGGCGCGTCGCAGAAGGGCCTGATGTGCCCGCCCGGCGTCGGCTGGGTGGCCGTGAAGGCGCGCGGCATGGCCGCGGCGCGGGCCAACCCGGCGCCGCGCTTCTACTGGGACTGGGTGCGCCGCCGCGATGACCTCAGCTACCGCAAGTTCTGCGGCACGCCGCCGCAGAACCTGCTGTTCGGGCTGGAAGCGGCGCTCGGCCTGATCTTCAGCGAAGGCTTGCCGGCCGTCCACGCGCGCCACGCGCTGCTGGCCGGTGCGGTGCACGCGGCCGTCGAGGGCTGGGCCAGCGCCGGCGCCCTCGGTTTCTTCGCCCGGGACGCGGCGGCGCGATCGGTCAGCGTCACCACCATCACCGTGCCGCCGGGCACCGACGTCGAGGCGCTGCGCAGCGTGGCGCGCGAACGCTTCCAGGTCTCGATGGCTGGCGGCCTGGGCCCGCTGGCCGGGCGGGCCTTCCGCATCGGCCACCTCGGCGACTGCAACCCGGCGATGGTCCTCGGCGCGCTGGGCGGGGTCGAAGCGGCCCTGCGCGTGCAGGGCATCGCGGTGGGCGACGGCGTCACGCGCGCCGTGCAGCACCTGGCGCAGGGCGCCGCATGAAGCCGACCGCCGCCCCGACCGCGGTGCTCGCGCTGCCGGCTTTCCTGCCGCGCGCCGCGGCCAACGCCGCCGCCAATGATGCTGCGCCGGCCGACGAACTGCGCGCCGGCCTGTACTTGCCGCGGGCCACCGTGTCGCCTAAATTTCTCTACGACCGCCTCGGATCGGCGCTGTTCACGGCCATCACCGAACTGCCCGAGTACTACCCGACGCGCACCGAAGCCGCGATCTTCAGCGCGCAGGCCGCCGACATCGCCGCCTTCCTGCGCCCGGCCCTGCCGGCCAGCTACGCGCTGGTCGACCTGGGTGCCGGCGACGGCGCCAAGGCCGCGCGCCTGTTCCCGGCGTTGCAGCCCGCGCACTACGTGGCGGTGGATATTTCCGAGGACTACCTGCAGCAGGCCCTGGCCGCGCTGCAGCGCCAGTTCCCGGCGCTGCGCATGACCGGCGTCGGGCTGGACTTCGCGCAGCACCTGAGGCTGCCCGCCGGCCTGCTGCAAGGTCCGTCGCTGGTCTTCTACCCGGGCTCCAGCATCGGCAACTTCAGCCCCGAAGCCGCGCTGCGGCTGCTGCGCCAGGCGCACGGCCTGGCCGATGGCGGCGGGCTGCTGATCGGCGCCGACCTGCTCAAGACGCCGGCGGTGCTGGAAGCCGCCTACGACGACGAACTGGGCGTGACCGCGGCCTTCAACCTGAATCTGCTGCGCCACCTCAACGCCTGCATCGGCAGCGACTTCAGCGTGCGCGACTGGCGCCATGTGGCCTTGTTCAACGCCACCGAGAGCCGCATCGAGATGCACCTGGAAGCGCGCCGCGCGCTGCAGGTGCAGTGGCCGGGCGGCGGGCGCGAATTCGCCGCCGGCGAGCGCATCCACACCGAAAGCTCCCACAAGTGGGCGCCCGGCGATTTCGAGGCCCTGCTGCGCGACGCCGGCTGGCGCCAGCCGCGGCGCTGGACCGACGGCGCCGGCTGGTTCGGCGTGTTCGCCGCGCGGGCCTGAGCCACGCGCGCCGCCGGGCCCACGGCCGCGGCGGCCGTCGATTCAAGTTTGAGGCGGCGGCGGCCGATATCCAGGAAACGCCGGGCGGCCGTGCCGGCGCTGTTCACCGCCATGGGGGCTGGTGCGCGGCGCGCGGGCTCTGGTCCATCGGCGATGGATTCGCATGCCCGCAACCAACCTCCCGCCCACCCCCCGTCGGTCCCGCCGCCGCAGGCGCAGCCCGCGCCGCCATTTCGGCGCCTTCATCGTGCTGCTGATGCTGGTCGGCCTGGGCGCGGCCTTTGCCGCTGTGGCCTGGCAGGCGGGGTTGTTCATGCCGCGAGGCCCGCGCTATTTCTTGCCGGGCGAGCAGCACGGCGGCGAGCTGCTGCCGGTGGCCCACGCCTTGTCGCGGCACCACACCCATGCAGCGACGGAAGCCGCGCTAGACGCCGCTTCAGCCCCGCCGAAGCGGCCGACGGCCGACACCCTGGCGCTGCGCTACAGCTGTGTCTGGGGCCAGCCTGGCCAGGATCCCTACCGCGGCACCGTCGAGCAGGCCTTGCGCAGCGCAGCCTTGCCCGAAGAAGTGGTTCGGTCCATCGTCGAGCAGGTCCGCAGCGGCCAGCCGGTGGACCGCCTGGAAATCCGCCGTGACGGTGTTCGCGCGCTGGCCAGCGGTCGCATCTTCGACGCGCAGAACATCGCCATGACCTTTGGCAGGACGCTGTGCCTGAATACGCGCGTCAACTTCATCGACGGTCACATGGAGCTGGCCGCGCTGTACGAGGCCCTGACGGCCAGCGGACGTGTCGTCGCGGTGATGGTGCCCGAGGTCTCAGGCAACGTCGCGGTGCTCGGGCAGACCGACACGGTCAGGGGCAGTGGTTCCCTGTGGGCCCGTGGCGCGGGTGACGAGCGGCAAGCCTTCCGCTGGATGCCCGCCGTGCTGGACGGGTCCGGCGCAGCGGCCAGCGTCGTGGCTGGGCCCGAATCGCAGGTCGTGCCCGAACCCGGCACCCTGGCCTGCGTGCTGGCGGCGCTGGGCGCGATGGGCCTGGTGCGCTGGTTGCGCCGCCGGGCTTAGGCCTTGGTCGCTGCGGACTCGCCCAGCCCGGCGTCCAGCCCGGCGCGCTCGTCGAAGACGAAGCAGTCGCCGCGCCAGTGCGGTGCGCCGGGCGCCGCTTCGAAGTAGCGCAGGATGCCGCCGTCGAGCTGCAGCACGTGCGCCACGCCGGCCTCGGCCATCCACAGCGCGGCCTTCTCGCATCGGATGCCGCCGGTGCAGTAGCTGACCACGGTCTTGCCCTGCAGTTCGCCGCGGTGGACTTGCAGCGCAGCCGGGAAGTCGCTGAACTTGGCCAGTCGCCAGTCGATGGCGCCTTCGAAGGCGCCGGCGTCGACCTCGAAGCCGTTCCGGGTGTCCAGCATCACCAGCTCGCGGCCGGCGTCGCAGCGGCCGGCGTCCAGCCAGCGCGCCAGCGTGGCGGCGTCGACCGCTGGGGCGCGGCCGGCCTGGGGACGCACCGCGGGCTGGTTCATGCGGATGATTTCGGGCTTGAACTTCACGCGCAGGTGCTTGAAGGGCAGGGTGGTGCTGCGGTGGCTCTTCAGCTCCAGCGTGGCGAAGCGCGGGTCGGCCTGCAGGCCGCGCAGCCAGGCCTCGACGGCAGCGGGCGCGCCAGCCAGCGACAGGTTGATGCCCTCGGGCGCGATCAGCACCGTGCCCCTCAGGCCGCCGGCCCGGGCCGCCGCTTCCAGCCGGCCACGCAGCGAAGGGCCATCGTCAATTTCAACGAAGCGGTAGGCCGCGACGATGGCGACGGGGGCGGCGGTTCCAGGCACGGCGTCGATTGTAGGGACGGCCTCGATAATGGCGGGATGAGCTTCGTCCACCTGCGCACCCACACCGAATACTCCGTCGTCGACGGCACCCTGCGCATCGCCGAAGTGGCCGCCGCGGCCCGCCAGGACGGCCAGCCGGCGCTGGCCATCAGCGACTTGAACAACCTGTTCGGCGCGGTCAAGTTCTACAAGGCCTGCCGCGGCATGGGCGTGCAACCGATCATCGGCGCGGACCTGCTGATGGAGCCGCGCGCCGACATCTCGGGCAGCGACAAGCAGGCCAGCCGCCTGCTGCTGCTGGTGCAGAGCACCGAGGGCTACCTGAACCTGAGCGAGTTGCTCGCGCGCGCCTGGGTCAGCAACGCGCAGCGCGCGCAGGCCTGGGTGAAATGGGAATGGCTGGAGCAACTGGGCGGCGGGCTGATCGCGCTGTCGGGCGCCGACCTGGGCGCCGTCGGCACGGCCCTGCTGGCCGGCGATGCCGAACGCGCGGAAGCCAACGCCCGGCGCCTGGCCGAGTGCTTCCCGGGGCGTTTCTACATCGAGGTCCAGCGCGCCGGTCTGCCGACCAACGAGACCCATGTGCGCGCCGCCGTGCCGCTGGCCGCCCGACTCGGCCTGCCGGTGGTGGCCACCCACCCGATCCAGTTCCTGGAAGCCGACGATTTCGACGCCCACGAGGCGCGCGTCTGCATCGCCGAAGGCGAAACCCTGGCCAACCCACGCCGCCCCAAGCGCTTCACGCGCGAGCAGCATTTCCAGAGTGCCGCGCAGATGGCCCGGCGCTTTGCCGATGTGCCGTCGGCCATCGCCAACAGCCTGCTGATCGCGCAACGCTGCAACCTGAAGCTGGTGCTGGGCAAGCCGCAGCTGCCCGACTTCCCGACGCCCTTCATCGGCGGCGAGCCAGGTGAACGGGCGGGTGGCACGCGCATGCCGATCGAGGCCTATTTCCGCCAGGCCTCGCACGATGGCCTCGAGAAGCGCCTGCAGGCCCTGTTCCCCGACCCGGTGAAGCGCGAACAGCAGCGTCCTACCTACGTGGACAGGCTGGAATTCGAGCTGACCACCATCATCAAGATGGGCTTCCCGGGCTACTTCCTGATCGTCTCGGACTTCATCGTCTGGGCCAAGGAGAACGGCTGTCCGGTGGGGCCGGGCCGCGGCTCGGGCGCCGGTTCGCTGGTGGCCTATGCGCTGTTCATCACCGACCTCGACCCGCTGCACTACAAACTGCTGTTCGAGCGTTTCCTGAACCCCGAACGCGTGTCGATGCCCGACTTCGACATCGACTTCTGCCAGGCCAACCGCGACCGCGTCATCGAGTACGTCAAGGACAAGTACGGCCGCGAGGCGGTCAGCCAGATCGCCACCTTCGGCACCATGGCCAGCAAGGCCGCTTTGCGCGACGTCGGCCGCGTGCTGGGCATGGGCTACGGCCACGTCGACAGCGTCGCCAAGCTGGTGCCCGGCCTGCCCGGCAAGACCTACACGCTGGCACCGGTGCCGGAGAAGCCGGACCCGGGCCTGATCTACGTGCGCCAGGAAGTGCCCGAACTGGAACAGCGCGAGGCCGCTGAAGAAGAGGTGGCCGAGCTGCTGAGCCTGGCCACGCGCGTCGAAGGCCTGGTCCGCAACATCGGCATGCACGCCGGCGGCGTGCTGATCGCGCCGGGCAAGATCACCGACTTCTGCCCGCTCTACCAGCAGCCTGGCAGCGACAGCGCGGTCAGCCAGTTCGACAAGGACGACGTCGAATCCATCGGCCTGGTGAAGTTCGACTTTTTGGGCCTGGCCACGCTGACGATTCTGGAGTTGGCCAAGAACAGCATCCGCCAGCGTCGGCCCAAGCTGGCCGACTTCAATTACGAGTCGATACCGCTGAACGACGCCCGCGTCTACAAGCTGTTCACCGACGGCCTGACCGAGGCCGTGTTCCAGTTCGAGTCCCGCGGCATGCAGGCCATGCTGCGCGAGGCCAAGCCGACGCGGCTGGAAGACCTGATCGCACTGAACGCGATGTTCCGGCCGGGCCCGATGGAGAACATCCCGAGCTTCTGCGCGCGCAAGGCCGGCAAGGAAGAGATCGTCTACCCGCACCCGCTGCTGGCGCCGGTGCTGGACGAGACCTACGGCATCTTCGTCTACCAGGAACAGGTGATGCAGTCGGCCCAGGTGCTGGGCGGCTACAGCCTGGGCGGCGCCGACATGCTGCGCCGCGCGATGGGCAAGAAGAACGCCGAGGAGATGGCGAAGCACCGCAGCATCTTCCGCGAAGGCGCGGCGACGAAGAACATCGTCGCCGAGAAGGCCGACGAGGTCTTCGACCTGATGGAGAAGTTCGCCGGCTACGGCTTCAACAAAAGCCACGCCGCCGCGTATTCCCTGCTCGCCTACCACACGGCCTGGATCAAGGTGCATTGCACGGCGGAGTTCTACGCCGCCAACATGACCATCGAGGCCGACAACACCGACAAGCTGAAGGTGTTGCTGAACGACGCCAAGCTCTTTGGTGTGACTTTCGATCCGCCCGATATCAACCGGGGCACGCTGCGCTTCGAGCCGATCAGCGACAGCCGCGTGCGCTACGGGCTGGGCGCCATCAAGGGCTCGGGGCAGGGCGCCACCGAGGCCATCGTGGCGGCGCGCGAAGGCCAGGGTTCTCGCCAGGGCGGGCCCTTCCGCAGCCTGTTCGATTTTTGCGCCCGCGTCGACCGCAAGGCGGTCAACAAGCGCGCGGTGGAAGCGCTGGTCAAGGCCGGTGCCTTCGACTTGCTGCATGCCGACCGTGCCGCCACGCTGGCCAGCGTCGGCCTGGCCTTCGAGTGGGCCGACACCCAGGAGGCCAATGCGCAGCAGGGCGGCCTGTTCGACATGGGCGACAGCGTTGACAGCCACGGCAGCAGCACGCAGGAGCCGGCGCTGGTCCACGTGCAGCCCTGGGACGTCCGCGAGCGCCTGATGCAGGAGAAGGCGGCGCTGGGTTTCTTCCTGTCGGGCCACCTTTTCGACGCCTGGCGCGACGAGGTGCAGCGCATCGCGCGCACGCCGCTGGCCGAACTGGCCGCCGCGGCGGCGGCCCGCCGCGGCCCGGGCGATGTGCAGGTGATGGCCGGCATCGTCACCGACGCGCGCAGCGTCAGCGGCCAGCGCGGCAAGGTGCTGATCTTCAAGCTCGACGACGGCAGCGAGGCCGTCGAAGCGGTGGTGAGCGACGAACTCATCGCGCTGCAGCGCGAACTGATGGTCGAGGACCAGTTGGTCATCGTGCAGGGCAAGCTGCAGCAGGATCGCTTCTCGGGCGGTGTGCGGCTGAACGTGCTGCAGGTCTGGGACCTGTCTGCCGCGCGGGCGCGCTTCGGGCGCTACATCGCGGTGGACATCAACGGCAGCCCGCCGCCCGTCGCCGACGTGCTGCGCCTGTGGCCGGCCAAACGGCTGGTCACCGAGCAGGGCGACCTGCAGCAAGGTCTGGCCATCCGCCTGCGCCTGCTCCGCAGCAGCGCCACGGCCGAGATCGAACTCGGCGACGACGCCCGCTTCTGGCCCTGTGACGAGGCGCTGGCCCGCTGGCGCAGCATCGCCCACGGCGGTGCCGCCCGCATCGTCTACGAGTGAATTGGGCGGCCGCGACAAACAAGGCGCTGTAAGCGCCTGTATTCGGCGGGCCGGCCCGGCCCGGCAGCGCGCAAAGTGCGGGCATGCAAGCAACGCCGCTCACCGCCCTGGTCCTCAGCGGCGGTGGTGCACGCGCCGCCTACCAGGTCGGCGTGTTGCGGGCGATCAGCCGCATGCGCCGGCAGGCCCTGGGGCCGGCCGCCTGGCCCAGCAACCCTTTCGGCGTGATCTGCGGGACTTCTGCAGGCGCGCTCAATGCGATGGCCCTGGCCGCCCACGCCGACCGCTACGACGAAGCTGTCGAGCGACTGGTGCGGGTCTGGGACAACTTCAGCGCCGAACAGGTCTACCGCGCCGATTCGCTCGGCGTGATCCGCAGCGGCGCGCAGTGGCTGACCATGGTCTCGGTGGGCTGGGTGATCGCCCGCTGGCGGCGCGCGCGGCCCAAGTCCTTGCTCGACAACAGCCCGCTGCAGGCGCTGCTGGAAAAACTGGTGCCGCTGGACCGCCTGCCCTCGATGTTCGAGCAAGGCCATCTGCACGCGGTGGCCGTCACGGCGTCGAGCTACACCACCGGTGAGCACTGCACCTTCTACGACAGCGCAGCCCCGATCGCACCCTGGCAGCGCTCGCAGCGGCTGGCCCTGCCGGGTCCGATCACGCAGGCGCATCTGCTGGCCTCGTCGGCCATCCCTTTTGTCTTCCCGGCCACCGCGCTGAGCGCCTCGGGGCAGTCCGGCTGGTTCGGCGACGGCTCGATGCGGCAGACCGCGCCGCTGTCACCGGCCATCCACCTCGGCGCACAACGCCTGCTGGTCATCGGTGCCGGCCGACTGCACGAACCGGCCGGGCGCGTGGTGGCCGACGCCGGCTACCCGAACCTGGCGCAGATCGCCGGCCACGCGATGTCCAGCATCTTCCTGGACGCCCTGGCGGTGGATGTCGAGCGCATGCGGCGCATCAACCGCACGCTGGCGCTGCTGCCGCCTTCTGTGCTGGCGGACACGCCGCTGCGGCAACTGGAGGCCCTGGTCATCGCGCCGACGCAGCGCCTGGACGACATTGCAGCGCGCCACCTCGGCGCCTTGCCCGCGCCGGTGCGGGCCCTGCTGCGCGGCGTCGGCGTGGGCGGCAGCGGCGAACAGGCCCGTGGCGCGGCGCTGGCCAGCTACCTGCTGTTCGAGGCGCCCTACACCCGCGAGTTGATGTCGCTGGGTGAGGCCGACACCGAAGCGCGCAGGGCCGAAGTCCTGCGCTTCTTCGGCTGGGACCGCGCGGCAGCCG
Organism: Betaproteobacteria bacterium; assembly: GCA_947453725.1. Taxonomy (GTDB): domain Bacteria; phylum Pseudomonadota; class Gammaproteobacteria; order Burkholderiales; family Burkholderiaceae_C; genus Rubrivivax. Next base: position 135,291 of record CANGHH010000011.1, read on the forward strand.
GCCAGCCCGCCGCTGCGCATCGAGCGCTGGATCTGGCCTTGCCCTGAGGCCAAGCCCGCTGCTTCGGCAGCGCCAGCGCCGCCCTTGCGTTCACGCGGCGTCCGACGCCTTGCGGGCCTTCTTGGACGGCTGGCCGTCCTTCGGCGCCTTGGCCGTCTTGCTGGCCTTGGCCGGCGCGGTGGCCGCGTTGTCGAAGGCCGAGCCCGCGACCGTCAGGCCGGCCTGCGACAGCTTGGGCGCATTGCCGGCACCGATGCCGCCGACACGCTCGACCAGGTCGCCCCAGTTCTTGAAGGGGCCGGCCTCGCGGGCCTTGACGATCTTGCCCGAAAGCCCGGGGCCTATGCCCTTGACGGTTTCGAGCTCGGCGCGGCTGGCCTGGTTGGCGTCGGCGGCGCAGGCGTTGAGGGCGAAGACGGCCAGCACGGTGGCGATGAGTTGGCGGATCATGGTGCGACTCCTGGATGGCGGTTGAGGGGGGAATCCAGCCCGCCGCGCATGGTTTCGGGCTGCGGGCTGCGGGCTGCGGGCCATTCTTCAATTCCGACCGGGCCGCGTCTTTCCCCCGCCAGACGGGCCGGCGGGGGACCCCCGAGCGGGTCACCCGGTCGGGGGTGAGTGCGCCGGGTGGCGCTGGCCGCGACCTCAGCCGATGGCCAGGGCGCGCCGCACGGCCTGGCTGACCGCTTCGGCGTCGGGCCATCCCGCCGCGCCTTGAACCGCTTGCACCCCAGGCCCCCATGCGCGCCACAGCGCGGGGTCGCTGGGGCCCAGCACCGACACCAGCGGCGTCCCCACCGCCGCCGCCATGTGGCCTGGGCCGGTATCGTTGGCGACCATCAGCGCAGCGTCCTGCAGCAGCGCGGCGTAGACACCCAGACCGACGCCGCCCAGCACGGTGGCCGACCCGAAATGGGCCTGCGCCAGGGCTTCTTCCCCCGGGCCGGGGCAGACCACCACCGGCAGCCCGAAGTCACTCAACGTGCGCGCCACGAAGTCCGGGAAGCCAGGCCAGGTCTTGTCCTGCTGGGCCCAGGTGCCGCCGGCAAAAGGGCAGATGAAGATGCTGCGGGCGGGCAGGCTGTGGGCGGCACGCAGCGCCTGGGCCTGTGACCGGTCGTCGTCGCTGACCAGCAGGCCGATGGACGTCGGCAGCGGAGCCGCCGCGCCGAGCAGCGCATCGCCCATCTGCCAGTACACCTGCAGCGCGTGCAGGCCGCGTGGCAGCGGCAGCGCGCGCGCCAGCAACAGGCTGCGGCCCTCGTGTGCGTGACCCAGGGCGCGCAAGCCGGCGGCACGGAACTCGAGCGCGCTGGAAAACGAATCGGGCAGGCACAGCGCGTTCACGCGTTGCTTGAATCCGGCATCGACGGCCAGCGATTGCGCCTTCAGGCGCCGCAGCAAGGCGATGCGCTCGCTCACCGTCTTGGGTAGCGCGTGCACGGCCCAGCCGTGACCAGCCAGCAATTCGCCGGCCCAGCCCTTGCCGATCAGTTGCAGGTCGAAGCCGGCCGCCTCCAGCCGGCGCAGCGTCGGCACGGCCAGCGTGACATCGCCGACCCAGTTGCGCAGGCGAACGATCAGCGGGCGGCGGGGTGGGGACATGGTCGGCACATAATCTGCGCTCATTCTGACAGCGCGCGCCATGTCGACTGCCCTGGACCCTGAGCCTCTGCCCCCATCTTCCCCGTTGGTCCCCTTGCCGCCTGTGCCGCCTTGGCCCGGGTCCGGCGAGCTGCCCCTTGCCGCCACCGTGCTGGCCCTGCACGACAGCCTGCTGGCCCGCCCCGACTGGCCCCGTGCCCAGCCGCCCGCGGGCGATTCCGGCCTGTGGCATTGGGTGCACAGCAACCACCGCTTCAACAGCCTGCTGTGGGCCGAGGAAGACCTGGCGCGGCGCACCACCGTGGCCGATGCCGAGATCGCAGCCAACAAGCGCGCCATCGACGGCTACAACCAGGCGCGCAACGACGCCACCGAACGGGTCGACGAAATCCTGCTGCTGGCGCTGGGGCTGGTCGATGCCGACTCGGCGCGCAGCGACGCGCCGCAGGCGCGGGTGCCCGCCGGCGCCCGGCTGAACAGCGAGACCGCGGGCAGCATGATCGACCGTCTGTCGATCATGGCGCTGAAGGCGCAGGCGATGCGCGCGCAGACGCTGCGCGGCGACGCCGACCACAGCCACCGCGCGGCCAGCCAGGTGAAGCTGGACCGGCTGCAGCAGCAGCGCGAAGACCTGGGTGGCTGCTTCGACGCCCTGCTGGCCGACGCCGCTGCGGGCCGCGCCTACTTCAAGGTCTACCGCCAGTTCAAGATGTACAACGACCCGCGCTTCAACCCGGTGCTGGTGGCCGAAGCCCGCCGCCGATGAGCTTGAAGCTGCTGATCGTCAAGACCTCGTCGATGGGCGACGTCGTGCATGCGCTGCCGGTCATCAGCGACATCCTGCGCCACCACGTCGGCGCGCAGATCGACTGGCTGGTGGAAGCACCCTATGCGGCCATTCCGCAGATGCACCCCGGCGTGCGCCGCGTGTTGCCCCTGCAGTGGCGCAAGTGGCGCCGCGCGCTGCTCAGCCGCAAGACCTGGACGGCGATGGGGGCCTTGCGCGATGAGTTGCGGCAGGCGGGCTACGACCGCGTGCTCGACTTGCAGGGCCTGCTGAAGAGCGCGCTGTGGGCGCGCCAGGCCGGTGCTTCGGTGCTCGGTTACGACGCCGACAGCGCCCGCGAACCCGCGGCGGCCTGGTTCTACCGGCATACCGCGCGTGTCGACAAGGCCTTGCAGGCTGTCCAGCGCTGCCGCGAATTGGCCGCGCTGCACCTGCGTTACAGCGCACCGACCAGCGCCCCGGACTTCGGCATCCGGGCGCCGGCGGCGACCTGGGCGCCGCGCGGCGGCGACTATGCGGTGCTGATTCCGAATGCCAGCCGGGCATCCAAGCATTGGCCGGAACGCCATTGGGTGGCGCTGGGCAATCGCCTGATGGAACGTGGCATGACGCCGGTCGTGCTGTGGGGCGCGCCCGACGAGCAAAGCCTGGCCGAAAACATCGCCGCCAGTTGCGAGGGTGATGTGCCGCCTTTCCTGAAGGTCGGCGAGATGGCGGCGGTGCTGGCCGGGGCGCGTCAGGTGGTGGGGCTGGACACCGGCTTCACCCACCTGGCGGCAGCGCTGGGGCGGCCCACGCTGGGCATCTACTGCGACCACGATCCCGGCCTGGCCGGCATCACCGGCCCGGGGCGCGTGGCCAGTATCGGCGGCAAGGGCCAGGTGCCCAGCCGCGGCGAGGTGCTGGCCTTGCTGAATGCGCAGCTCGGGCGCTGAAGGCGTTGGCCGCGGCCCGGCCGTGGTTCAGAGGGCGTCGATGCGCTGCGGCGGGTAGCTGTCCCAGCTCAGGCAGCCGGGGCATTGCCAGAAATAGCGTTGGGCTTCGAAGCCGCAGGCGGCGCAGCGGTAGCGTTGCAGCGGGCCGGCGCTGCGCGCCAAGGCTTCGCGCATCGCCTGCCACGCTGGCGCGGTCCATGCCTCGGGGGGTAGGGCCAGCAGCATCTGCGCGGCCGACAGGCTCGGGTGCTCGCGCAACTGCGTCAGCAGCCGCGGCAGCTGCCCCGCCGCCGGCTCGCCTTCCAGTTCCTGCAGCGCCTGGAGCAGCTCCACGGCGGGTGTCTGCTCGAAGGCCAGGCTGAGCGTGGCCTGGGCCTGTGCGGTCCGCCCGCACAGCCGTGCGGCCTGCAGGTAGTCGCCGACGACCAGCAGAAAGGCCAGCGGGTGCGACATGCGCAGCGCGTCCCAGCTCTGCAGCGCGCCGGCCGCGTCGCCCCGGCGCAGCTGGCGCTGGCCGGTCAGCAGCAGGGGCCTGGTGGCGCCGGGTGCAGCCGCACGGGCGCGGGCCAGTGCAGCGTCGCCGGCGGCTTCGTCGCCGCGGGCATCGGCTTCCTCGCACAGCTCGCACTCGCAGTGGGCCATGCGCGCGGCGAAGGAGCCGCCGCCAGCCGCTTCCAGCTGGCGCGCCATGGCAACGGCCTGCGCCCAGTCGCGCGAGCGCTCGTAGAGCGACAGCAGGGCCAGTTGCGCATCGCCCTCGAAAGGTGTGCCCAGCAGCTCGCGCCAGGCCGCTTCGGCGCGGTCAAAGAGGCCGGCCTTCATATAGTCCTGCGCCAGCGCCTGCTGTGCGCGGTCCCGGTCGCCGATGCGCAGGTCCGATCGCCCGAGCAGGTGCTGGTGGACGCGCACCGCGCGCTCGAATTCACCGCGGCGGCGGAACAGGTTGCCCAGCGCGAAGTGCAGTTCGGTGGTGTCGGGGTCGTTCTGCACGGCCTCGATGAAGGCGTCGATGGCCTTGTCCTGCTGCTCATTGAGCAGCAGATTCAGGCCCTTGAAGTAAGCGCGCGGCGCGTCCTGCCGTTCACGCTTGAGCTGACGCAGGTCGAAGCGCGAGGCGACCCAGCCCAGGGCGAAGGCCAGTGGCAGGCCGATCAGCAGCCATTGCAGCTCGAAGCCCATGCGGCGTCCTGGCGTTCCCGGTCAGCCTAGAGGCCGTCCCGCGGGGGGTGTTCGGGCGTGGCGTCGGACGGCACCGGCGAACTGGCCGAGGCGGTCGGCTTGGCCGAAGCCGGCGGGGCGTGGCGCCGGGCCAGCCGGCGGTGCCGCCACCAGGCCGGCACCATCGCCAGCACGCCGATGGCGCAGCCGGCGGCGAAGGCCACCAGCACCACGATGACCAGCGGTGCGTGCCATTCGGCGCCAAAGAACCAGTGCACGGTCGCCGACTGCTGGTTGTTCAGCGCGAAGGCAAACAGGGTGAAGAAGACGAAGGCCCGGAAGAGCCAGACGATCAGGCGCACGACTCAGGCGTTCTCTGCAGACGGCGGTGCCTGCGCGTCGACTGCCTCGCGCAGGGCCTTGCCCGGCTTGAAGTGGGGCACCAGCTTCTCGGGGATCACCACCTGTTCGCCGCTGCGCGGATTGCGCCCCAACCGGGGTGGGCGGCGGTTGATGCTGAAGCTGCCGAAACCGCGGATCTCGATGCGATGGCCGCGCGCCAGGGCGTCGGACATCGCGTCGATGATGGTCTTGACGGCGAACTCGGTGTCGCGCTGGGTGAGCTGCGAGAAGCGCTCAGCCAATCGGGTAACGAGGTCGGATCGGGTCATGGGGGGCGACGTGAAGATGAAAACGCCGGGCCCGCATCAGCAGGCCCGGCGCTTCCAAACCGGCGGGTCGTTTACTCGCGGTTGTCCAGCTTGGCGCGCAGCAGGGCGCCCAGGCTGGTGGTGCCGGCGTTCTCACGCTCACTGGTCTGGCTCAGGCGCTGCATGGCCTGCTGCTCGTCGGCGTTGTCCTTGGCCTTGATCGACAACTGGATCGAGCGCATCTTGCGGTCGACGTTGATGACCATCACCGAGACATCGTCGCCTTCCTTCAGCACGTTGCGCGCGTCTTCGACGCGGTCGCGGCTGATTTCGGAAGCGCGCAGGTAGCCGGTCACGTCGTCGTTCAGCTGGATCTCGGCGCCACGCGGGTCGACCGACTTGACCTTGCCGTCAACCACCGCACCGCGGTCGTTCAGCGTGGTGAAGCTGGTGAACGGGTCCACGTCCAGCTGCTTGATGCCCAGGCTGATGCGCTCGCGCTCGACGTCGACGGCCAGCACCAGGGCTTCGACTTCCTGACCCTTCTTGTAGTTGCGCACAGCCGACTCGCCCGGCTCGTGCCAGGACAGGTCGGACAGGTGCACCAGGCCGTCGATGCCGGCGGTCAGGCCGATGAACACGCCGAAGTCGGTGATCGACTTGACCGGACCCTTGACCTTGTCGCCGCGCTTGACCGTGGACGAGAACTCTTCCCACGGGTTGGCCTTGCACTGCTTCATGCCCAGGCTGATGCGGCGCTTGTCTTCGTCGATCTCGAGGACCATGACTTCGACTTCTTCGCCCAGCGTGACGACCTTGGCTGGTGCGACGTTCTTGTTGGTCCAGTCCATTTCGGAGACGTGGACCAGGCCTTCGATGCCCGGCTCGATTTCAACGAACGCGCCGTAGTCGGCGATGTTGGTGATCTTGCCGAACAGGCGCGTGCCGTTCGGGTAGCGGCGCGAAACGCCGTGCCACGGGTCGTCGCCCAGCTGCTTCAGGCCCAGCGAGACGCGGTTCTTCTCGGCGTCGAACTTCAGGACCTTGGCGGTCAGTTCCTGGCCGACAGTCACCACTTCGCTCGGGTGACGGACACGGCGCCAGGCCATGTCGGTGATGTGCAGCAGGCCGTCGATGCCACCCAGGTCGACGAAGGCACCGTATTCGGTGATGTTCTTGACCACGCCGTGGACGATGGCGCCCTCGGACAGGGTTTCCAGCAGCTTGGCGCGTTCTTCGCCCATCGAAGCTTCGACGACAGCGCGGCGCGACAACACGACGTTGTTGCGCTTGCGGTCGAGCTTGATGACCTTGAATTCCATGGTCTTGCCCTCGTAGGGCGTCATGTCCTTCACGGGGCGGGTGTCGAGCAGGCTGCCCGGCAGGAAGGCGCGGATGCCGTTGACCAGGACGGTCAGGCCGCCCTTGACCTTGCCGCTGACCGTGCCGGTCACGAATTCGCCGGATTCCAGCGAGTTCTCGAGGCTCATCCACGAGGCCAGGCGCTTGGCCTTGTCGCGCGACAGGATGGTGTCGCCGTAGCCGTTTTCGACCGCGTCGATGGCCACCGACACGAAGTCGCCGACCTGAACTTCCAGTTCACCCTGGTCGTTCTTGAATTCTTCGATGGCCACGTAGCTTTCGCTCTTCAGGCCGGCGTTCACCACGACGTGGTTGAACTCGATGCGCACGACTTCGGCGGAAATGACTTCCCCGACGCGCATGTCATTGGATTTCAGCGACTCTTCAAACAGAGCAGCGAACATGTCTGCACCGCCGGCGGCGGTAACGGTTGTGATGACGGTCATGTGTTTCCTGGCTTGCCCGGGGTAGTTGAAAGCAGTGCGGGCGTGCTTGCGGCGGGTGCCGCGGTTGGGATGGCGAAAGGCTGGCGCTGCTGCCAGTGCCTCAGAACCAGTTCGACCGATTCCTCGATGCCCAGTTCAGAGTTGTCGATCAGCAGCGCGTCCTCGGCGGGCTTGCAAGGTGCAACCGGGCGGTTGGCGTCCCGTGCATCACGGGCTTCCAAGTCCGCGCGAAGGACAGCGATACTAGCCGGAATCCCTTTTGAAATCAATTGCTTATGGCGCCTCTCGGCACGCTTGGCGGGGCTCGCGGTGAGAAAGATCTTGAGCCTGGCGCCGGGGAAGACGACGCTGCCCATGTCGCGGCCGTCGGCCACCAGGCCCGGGGCGCGGCGAAAAGACAGTTGCAGGCCGTGCAGGGCGTCGCGCACGGCGGGGATTGCCGATACGCGCGACGCCAGCAGGCCGGTGCTTTCCAGCCGCAATTCGGCTGAAACTTCCTCGCCGCGCAGCCAGGCGCGGCTGCCATCGGGGCCGTGGCCGAAGCGCAGGTCGAGAAACTGCGCCACGCGGGCCACCGCGGATTCGTCTTCTGGCGTGATGCCGTGGCGCTGCGCGGCCAGGCCGGTGGCGCGGTAGAGCGCACCCGAGTCCAGCAGGTGGTAGCCCAGCGCGTCGGCAACGCGCGCGGCCAAGGTGCCCTTGCCGGACGCCGTCGGGCCGTCGATGCAGATCACCGGCACGGCTTCGGCGCTGGCGGTGGCCACGCCGAACAGGGCCTCGAAGTAGTCGGGAAAGGTTTTGGCGACGCACTTCGGGTCGAGGATGCGCACCGGCACCGGCGGCTCGGCGCCGGCCAGCGGGTTGAAGGCGGCCAGCGACAGGCACATCGCCATGCGGTGGTCGTCGTAGGTGTGGACGGCGGCGGCCTGCCAGCACGTCGGTGCCCTCACCTCGATGAAATCGGGCCCTTCGACGACCTGGGCGCCGACCCGGCGCAGTTCGGCCGCCATCGCGGCGATGCGGTCGGTTTCCTTGACGCGCCAGCTGGCGATACCGGTCAGCCGCGTCGGCGTGTCGGCGTAGAGCGCCATCACGGCCAGCGTCATCGCGGCGTCGGGGATGTGGTTGCAGTCCAGCGTGATGCCAGCCAAGGGCCAGCGCCCGCGGTGGACTTCCAGCCAGCCCGGGCCGCTGCGGACCTGGGCGCCCATCGCCTCGGCGGCCTCGACGAAACGGATGTCGCCCTGGATCGAATCGCTGCCCACGCCCTCGATGCGCAGCGGCGCGCCGCCGTGCGCGGCGATGGCGCCCATCGCGATGAAGTAGGACGCCGACGAGGCGTCGCCCTCGACGTGGATGCTGCCGGGCGAGCGGTAGCGGCTGCCCTGGGCCATCGTGAAGCGCGCCCAGCCGTCGCGCCGGACCGCGATGCCGAAGCGCGCCAGCAGGTTCAGCGTGATGTCGATGTAGGGCTTGGAGATCAGTTCGCCCTGGACCTCGATCACGACGTCACGGTCCTGGGCCACCAGCGGCAGGGCCAGCAGCAGCGCGGTCAGGAACTGGCTCGACACGTCGCCGCGCACACGGATCGGCTGTGCCGTGGCGAGCTGACCGCCGGCCACGCCGTGCAGGCGCAACGGCGGGTAGCCGGGCGCGCCGAGCTCGTCGATGGCGCAGCCCAGGGGGCGCAGCGCATCGACCAGGTCGGCGATCGGCCGCTCGTGCATGCGCGGCACGCCGCTCAACTCGAAGCGGCCGCCCTGGGTGGTGGCCAGCACCGCCAGCGCGGCGGCCAGCGGGCGCATCGCGGTGCCGGCGTTGCCCAGGAACAGCGCGGCCTCGTGGACCTGCAGCCGGCCGGCGATGCCGGTCAGGTGCAGCACCGCGCCGTCGCGGCGCAGCGTGCAGCCCAGTTGCTGCAGCGCGGCCAGCATCACCGCGGTGTCGTCGCTGTCGAGCAGGTCGTGGACGGCAGTCGTGCCTTCGGCCAGCCCGGCCAGCAGCAGCACGCGGTTGGAAATGCTCTTGCTGCCGGGCAGGCGCACGGTGCCTGAAGCGCCGTCCAGCGGCGGCAGATCGAGAAAGGGAATGTCGTACATGCGGTCGGCCGGTGGCCGGCTCAAAGAGGAATCAGGACTTGGGTACGCCCGCCACCCGCGGCGCGCCCATCTGCCAGCTGGCGCGGCCTTCGGACGGTGCGCGGATCAGACCTTCCAGCGCGTCGACATTGCCTTCGCGGATCACGTGTTCCAGCGCGTCCAGCGCCTGGCGGAAGCGGCCGGACTGCTTCAGCACCTCTTCGCGGTTGGCCACCAGGATGTCGCGCCAGGTTTCGGGGCTGCTGGCCGCGATGCGCGTGAAATCGCGGAAACCCGGGCCGGCCAGCGACAGGAAGTCGCGCCCCGCCGGCTGGTTGACCACCGCGCTGAAGTAGGCGAAGGCCAGCAGGTGGGGCAGGTGGCTGACCGCGGCGAAAGCCGCATCGTGGTTTTCGGGCGTCATTTTCAGCACCTGCGCGCCAATGGCCGACCACACGTCGGTGGCCTTCTGCACCAGCTCGGGTGAGGTCTGCGCCAAAGGTGTGATGATCACCTGGCGGCCCGCGTACAAGGCGCCGTCGGCATGTTGGACGCCCGAGACTTCCTTGCCGGTGATCGGGTGCGCCGGCACGAAGGAAGGCAGCCGCTCCCGCAGCACGCGGCGTGCGGCGTCGACCACGTCGCGCTTGGTGCTGCCGACGTCCATGAACAGCACGCCGGGCTCCATCGCGTGGCGGATGGCCTTGAAGGTGGTTTCGCTGGCGGCCACCGGCACGGCGATCAGCACGATGTCCGATCCCGACACCGCCAGCAGTGCCGATTCGGCGGCCACGTCGATGATGCCCAGCTTGCGCGCCTTCTCGGTCGTTGACGGCGACTTGCTGTAGCCGACCACGCGCTTGACCAGGCCGGCACGCTTCAGCGCCAGTGCGAAGCTGCCGCCCATCAAGCCGCAGCCGATGATGCCGAGTTGCTGAAACATGGGGGTCACGGGGCGTTCAGTGGGTGTCGATGGGGTAGGTGCCCAGCACCTTGAAGTAGGCGCAGGCGGCGCGCAATTCCTGCAGCGCGGCGCTCACCGGCGGCTCGTCGGGGTGGCCCTGCAGGTCGACATAGAAGTAGTACTCCCATTGACCCGAGCGCGCCGGGCGCGACTCGAAGCGGCTCATCGAGACGCCGTGGTTCTTCAGCGGCACCAGCATGTCGTGCACGGCACCCGGGCGGTTGCTGACCGAGACCACCAGGCTGGTGCAGTCCTTGCCCGAAGCCTTGGGTGCCGGGTGGCGGTCGGGGTGGGTGACGATGGCGAATCGGGTGCGGTTGTGGGCGTCGTCCTGGATCGCCGGTGCGACCACGTGCAGGCCGTACTCGGCCGCCGCGCGCTGGCTGGCGATGCCCGCGCAGTCGGCGTCCAGGCTGGCCAGGCGGGCCCCTTCGGCATTGCTGGAGACCGGGCGGCGCTCGGCGTCGGGCAGGTGGTGGCTGAGCCAGCGGTGGCATTGCGCCAGCGCCTGCGGGTGCGCGCAGACGGCCTTCACGCCGTCCAGGCTGTCGGTCTTGCGCATCAGGTTGTGACGGACCATCAGGCTGGTCTCGCCGATGATGAACAGCGGCGTCGTCAGGAACAGGTCGAGCGAGCGGGCGACCACGCCTTCGGTCGAGTTCTCGACCGGCACGACGCCGAAATCGGCCGCGCCCGAGGTCGTGGCGTGCATCACTTCGTCGATGCTGGCGCACAGCACGCGAACGATGGACGCGCCGAAAAAGCCCAGCGCCGCCTCTTCGCTGAAGGTGCCGGCCGGGCCCAGGTAGGCCACGCGCGTCGGCGTTTCCAGCGCCCGGCTGGCCGACATGATCTCGCGCCAGATCGGCGCCACGCACTCGTTGGGCAGCGGGCCGCCATTGACCGCTTTCAGGCCGTTGATGACCTGGGCTTCGCGCTCGGGGCGGAAGACCACCGAGCCCTCTTTCTTTTTCAGCTCGCCGACTTCCAGCGCCAGCCTGGCGCGGCGGTTCAGCAGGGCCAGCAGTTCGCGGTCGACGGCATCGATGCGGTCGCGCAGTGCCAGCAAGCCCGTGGCGGGGGCTGCGCTCGCAGGGTGGTTGTCGGCCATGGGCAGCGCAGCGGCCCGGCTACTTCTTCGTCGGGGCGGTGGCCTTCGGCGCTGAAGCCGCAGCCGCTGGCGCCGTGCCCAGGCGTTGGCCCACCGACGCCTGCAGCGCGCGCAGCCGCGGCTCGACCTCGGCCCGCGTCTCGGCAACCAGCTTTTCGCTGAGCGAACGCTGCATGTCGGGGAACAGGGACTGGAACTTCTTGATCGTCGGCGATTCGAGCATCGTCACGACCTGACGCAGTTCGTCTTCGCTGAGCCGTTCATCGAGCACGATGCCCAGCGTCGACGGTGCCAGCTTGACGGCCCGCTCGCGCACGATGGCGCCGGTCTCTTCGGCGTACTTGCGCAAGTCGGCCTGGATGTCCTGGGTCAGCGCGTCGCGCCGTTCGGCTGGCAGGCGTTGCAGGGCCTGGCTGGCCTGCTGCCCGAGTTGCATCGCCGGCTGTTCGACCAGCATGCGGGCGGCGTTTTCGATGTCCGGCTGCTGCAGTTTCAGCACCTTGGCGATCAGTTCCTTCTTCGCCGGGCTGGCAGTGGACTGCGCTTGCGCAGAGCCGGCCACCGCAATTGCGGCGGCCATCAGGGTCGTCTTCAACATCAGGATCCTTCGGTGCCGGGTGTGCCGGCTGCATCAGTGGGTTCTTCGGGGTCGGCCGGCGCATCGTTCTCGACGATGCGTTGCAGGCCGGACAGCTTGGCGCCGTCGTCCAGGGCGATCAGCGTCACGCCCTGCGTGGCGCGGCCCAGTTCGCGGATTTCGCTGACTCGGGTGCGGACCAGCACACCCTTGTCGGTGATCAGCATGATCTCGTCGTTGGCGCGGACCAGCGTGGCGGCGACGATCCGGCCGTTGCGCTCGGTCTGCTGGATCGCGATCATGCCCTTGGTGCCGCGGCCGTGGCGGGTGTACTCGACGATGCTCGTGCGTTTGCCGTAGCCGTTTTCGCTGGCCGTCAGCACGCTCTGCGTCTCGTCTTCGGCGACCAGCATGGCGATCACGCGCTGGCCCTCTTCCAGCGCCATGCCGCGCACGCCGCGCGCCGTGCGGCCCAGCGGGCGCACCTCGTCTTCGGCAAAACGCACCGCCTTGCCGCCGTCGCTGAACAGCATCACGTCGTGCTGGCCATCGGTCAGCGCGGCGCCGATCAGGTGGTCGCCCTCGTCCAGATCGACGGCGATGATGCCAGCCTTGCGCGGGTTGCTGAACTCGTCCAGCGAGGTCTTCTTGACCGTGCCCAGCACGGTCGACATGAAGATGTAGTGGCTGTCGGGGAAGGTGCGGGCGGCGCCCGTCAGTGGCAGCACCACGGTGACCTTCTCACCCGGCTGCAGCGGGAACATGTTGACGATGGGCTTGCCGCGGCTGGCGCGGCTGCCCTGCGGCACCTCCCAGACCTTCAGCCAATACACGCGGCCGCGGTCGCTGAAGCACAGGATCCAGTCGTGGGTGTTGGCAATGAAGAGCTGGTCGACCCAGTCGTCTTCCTTGGTCTGTGTCGCCTGCTTGCCGCGCCCGCCGCGCTTCTGCGCGCGGTATTCGGTCAGCGGCTGGCTCTTGATGTAGCCGGTGTGGCTGAGCGTGACCACCATGTCGGTGGGCGTGATCAGGTCTTCGGTGCCCAACTCCAGCGCGTTGCGCTCGATGTGGCTGCGCCGTGCGCCCAGCTTGGTCTGGCCGAACTCGGTCTTCACGTCGGCCAGTTCGCCGCTGATAATGGCCGCCACGCGCGCCGGCTTGGCCAGGATGTCCAGCAGGTCGGCAATCTGCGACATCACCTCGCGGTACTCGCCGATGATCTTGTCCTGCTCCAGCCCGGTCAGGCGCTGCAGGCGCATCTGCAGGATTTCCTGGGCCTGGTCGTCGCTCAGGCGGTACAGGCCGTCGGCCTGCAGGCCGTGGTGGGCGGGCAGGCCTTCGGGGCGGTAGGCCTCGCGGCCGCCGGCGGTGCTTTCCTCGGCGCGGGCGAGCATCTCGCGCACCATCGAGCTGTCCCAGCTCTTGGCCATCAAGGCGGCCTTGGCCACTGGCGGCGTTGGGCTGGTCTTGATCGTTTCGATGAACTCGTCGATGTTGGCCAGCGCCACCGCCAGGCCTTCCAGCACATGGCCGCGTTCGCGCGCCTTCTTCAGCTCATAGACGGTGCGGCGCGTGACGACTTCGCGGCGGTGGTCGAGGAAGACCTCGACCAGCAGCTTCAGGTTGCACAGCTTCGGCTGGCCGTCGATCAAGGCCACCATGTTGATGCCGAAGGTGTCCTGCAGCTGGGTCTGCTTGTACAGGTTGTTCAGCACCACCTCGGGCACTTCGCCGCGCTTGAGCTCGATGACGACGCGCATCCCGTCCTTGTCGCTCTCGTCCTGGATGTGGCTGATGCCTTCGATCTTCTTGTCGTGGACGAGCTCGGCGATGCGCTCGAGCAGCGTCTTCTTGTTCACCTGGTAGGGGATCTCGTCGACGATGATGGCCTGGCGTTCACCCTTGCCGATGTCCTCGAAGTGGCACTTGGCGCGCATCACGACCTTGCCGCGGCCTGTGCGGTAGCCCTCGCGCACGCCGTTCAGGCCGTAGATGATGCCGGCCGTCGGGAAGTCGGGCGCCGGGATGATTTCCATCAACTCCTCGATCGACGCATCGGGGTTGTTCAGCAGGTGCAGGCAGGCGTCCACCACCTCGTTCAGGTTGTGCGGCGGGATGTTGGTGGCCATGCCCACGGCGATGCCCGAACTGCCGTTGACCAGCAGGTTCGGCAGCCGGGTCGGCAGCACCGTCGGCTCGCTTTCCGAGCCGTCGTAGTTCGGTGCAAAGTCGACCGTTTCCTTGTCGATGTCGGCCAGCATCTCGGCGGCGATCTTCGACAACCGGATTTCGGTGTAGCGCATGGCTGCGGCGTTGTCGCCGTCGACGCTGCCGAAATTCCCCTGGCCGTCGACCAGCATGTGGCGCAGCGAGAAGGGCTGGGCCATGCGCACGATGGTCTCGTAGATGGCCGAGTCGCCGTGCGGGTGGTACTTGCCCATCACGTCACCGACGATGCGCGCGCTCTTCTTGTAGGGCCGGTTCCAGTGGTTGGATTGCTCGTACATCGCGAACAGCGAGCGGCGATGCACGGGCTTGAGGCCGTCTCGGGCGTCCGGGAGGGCGCGCCCGACGATCACGCTCATCGCGTAATCGAGGTAGGAACGACGCATCTCTTCTTCGAGACTGACGGGAAGTGTTTCCTTGGCGAAGGAGGTCATGCGCACACAGGTTGAGAACGGGCTCCGAGCCAAGCTTGCAACGGAGGAGCGACGCGCATTCTAAGGGCCCGCGCTTGTCGCGGCTTTGCAACAAGGCCAGTCAGATCTCCGCGTGCCAGCCGCAGAATGTCGGCGGGCCTGGGGCCTATGGCACAATATTTTGTCGATGGTCGGCTCGCACGGCAGTGGGGATTTGTCCGTGCGTCCCGCCAGTCCATCAGACGTTTCGCAGGCGACTGCGGCTTTCCTCGAGAGGAGAATCATGAAGAAATTGAACAAGGTTGCGGTGCTTTTTGCAGCCGCTGCACTGGGTGCGCCCATCGCCGCCTTCGCGCAAGCGAAGACGGTTGACAACTGGGTCGCTGCCGACGGCACCGTCTGGAAGAACGGCACCAACGAACTGTGCTGGCGTGATACGGGCTGGACCCCGGCCACGGCCAAGGCCGAGTGCGACGGCGCGATCAAGCCGCCGCCCCCGCCTGCGCCGGCGCCGCCCCCGCCGGTCGCCCCGCCGCCTCCGCCGGTCGCTCCGCCGCCCCCGCCGGTCGTCGTGCCGCCCGTGGTGGCGCCGCCGCCGGTTGTCGTGGCACCGGTGCAGGAAAAGGTTACCTTCGCCGCTGACGCCTACTTCGACTTCGACAAGTCGAAGCTCAAGCCCGAAGGCGAGGCCAAGCTGGCTGACTTGGTCGACAAGACCAAGGGTGTGAATCTGGAAGTCATCATCGCGGTCGGCCACACCGACATCGTTGGCGCCGACGGCTACAACCAGAAGCTGTCGATCGCCCGTGCCGAAGCCGTCAAGTCCTTCCTGACCAGCAAGGGCATCGAGAAGAACCGGGTCTACACCGAAGGCAAGGGCTCGAAGCAGCCGGCCGCCGACAACAAGACCTCCGAAGGCCGCGCGAAGAACCGTCGCGTGGAAGTCGAGGTCGTCGGTACCCGCGCCAAGAAGTGAGCGCTGCGGCGCTGACGCCGCTGCCGCCCGAAACCCCGCCCAGGCGGGGTTTTTTACTGCCTGCCGCGTTCAATGGCTTCCTGGCGCACCGGCGCCACAGGCGCGCATCCATGGGTACCATCGCGGCATGAGCAACGTCGACGCACAAGAACTGGCCAAATTCAGCGAATTGGCCCATCGCTGGTGGGATCCTGAAAGCGAATTCCGGCCGCTGCACCAGATCAACCCGCTGCGCCTGGAGTGGATCGACGCCCTGGCGGGCCTGGCCGGCAAGCGGGTGCTGGATGTCGGCTGCGGTGGCGGCATCCTGGCCGAAGCCATGGCTCGGCGTGCCGCGCATGTCACGGGCATCGACCTGGCGGCCAAGCCGCTGGGTGTGGCCCGACTGCACGCGCTGGAAGCCGGGGTCGGCAACCTCGACTACCGCGAGATCGCCACCGAGGCGCTGGCCGTCGCAGTGCCCGGCACTTTCGACGTCGTGACCTGCATGGAAATGCTCGAACACGTGCCCGATCCGTCGGCTGTGGTTCGGGCCTGTTCGGCCTTGGTCAAGCCGGGCGGTTGGGTCTTCTTTTCGACCCTGAACCGCAACCCCAAGTCTTTCCTGTTCGCCATCCTGGGCGCCGAGTACCTGCTGCGGCTGCTGCCACGGGGCACCCATGAATACGCGCGCTTCATCCGCCCCAGCGAGCTGTCGCGCTGGGCCCGGGATTGCGGACTGTCCGCGCAGGACAGCCGGGGCATGGCCTACAACCCGGTGACGCGCCGCTATTCGCTGTCCGCCGACACCAGCGTCAATTACCTCGTGGCCTGCCGCATGGCGGCTTGAGGACCGATGGGTCAGCCCATTGCGGCGGTGCTGTTCGACCTGGACGGCACGCTGATCGACAGTGCGCCCGACTTGGCCAGTTCGGTCAACGCCATGTTGCTGCAGCGCGGACAGGCGGCGCTGCCTTACGCGGCGCTGCGGCCGCATGCCGGCTCGGGCGCGCGCGGCATGCTCGGCGTCGCCTTTGGTGTGCTGCCGGCAATGAGCGGCTACGAATTGCTCAAGGACGAGTTCTACCGCGCCTACGAAGTGCGCATGCTGGAACAGACGCAACTGTTCGACAAGGTGGCGGGGCTGCTCGATGCCCTGGACGCTCGCTCCATGCCCTGGGGCATCGTGACCAACAAGGCCCTGCGTTTTGCGCAGCCCGGCGCGCAGGCTTCAGGGCTGCTGCCGCGAGCCCGCGCGCTGGTGGCGGGTGACAGCACGCCGCACACCAAGCCGCATCCCGCGCCCCTGCTGGAAGCCGCTCGTCGCATGGGCCTGGCGCCCGAGCGTTGCGTCTATGTCGGCGACGACCCGCGCGACATCCAGGCCGGTCGAGCTGCCGGCATGGCCACGCTGGCAGCCGCCTGGGGCTATCTCGGCCCTGACAGTCCACCGCAGGCCTGGGGTGCCGATCAGGTCCTCGATCATCCGAGCCAGCTCTTGCATTGGCTCGATCTGCCCTAAACTCTGGGTTCTGGGACCGACTTGGCTTCGACGTGGGTTCGGAGTCGGCGCAGGGCATGTCGAGCACCAGTTCGCTCGTAAAACCACTGGAAACAAAGTAACTGCGAACGATCAAACGTACGCCCTCGCCGCTTAAAACCGGTGAGCCTCGCAACAGCTTGTCTATGGGCTGGGTTTGAGGTCGAAAGACCGATAGCTGCGAGGTCATACACATAGGCTCGTTCTGCTGCGTGTCATTCGCAGTGGACCTAAAACCAAATGACTCGGGGTTCAGGTAGCGTGCTGCTGCGCGATCTGAGGCTTTAAATCCAAATCAGACAGCTACACATGTAGAACTGTCCGGCAATGGCTTGCGGACGGGGGTTCGATTCCCCCCGGTTCCACCAGTCAAGGCTCCGCAAGGGGCCAGAAACGACGAAACCCCTATGTCAATCAACGACTTAGGGGTTTTTTCATGTCCGCATGGGACGCAGGTGGCGTCACTGGCACCTGTTGGCTGGCCGGGTGACTCGCTTCAGTTGGGTGATTGAGCCGGGCGGCTTGCGCGGATCGGCCGCTTTTGTGACTGTATGGATGTAAGGGGTATCCTGTTGCGTGGTACCTGACCAACCAAAAGAGCGGCGTGAGCGCTCTGGGCTTGCAGCGGGTGCTGGGGCTGGGCGGTTACGAGACGGCCTGGACGATGTTGCACCGCTTCGGCCGAACAAGTGGTGCCGTTCGTGCAGGCCAGCATCGAAGCC
>CANGHH010000012.1 GCA_947453725.1 Betaproteobacteria bacterium
GCGCAGGCCGGTGAGAGGGGTTGAACCATGAGTACATGGGCTCAACCGGGGCGCCTCCGGCGGCCTGGCAAGGGCCTGAAGACAGTAGAGAAATCAGCCAACAGCCAATTCAGCAAACCGCCTCACACACAGAATTTCGGACACCCCCGCGGGTCCAGTCAACCTCGAATCCGTGAGCACCTAGAAACTGCTTGGCCTGACTGAAATGTCCGCATCCAAGGTGACCACCCGTTGAGACTTTGTAGGAGAGGGCGGGCGCTCGGCTTTCGAGCACTAGATGACTGTTCCCGGCTCTCTGAATCATGGGCGCTTTGGTCTGTGGCGCCTTCCCCCAAAGCATGAAGACCTTCGGCACGGGATCCGCAGCCAGGGCCTGCAAGACGTAGTCTGTAAGGCCCTCCCAGCCCTGACCAATGTGCGCCCGGGGCGTCTTGTGTTCGACAGTGAGCACCATGTTCAAAAGTAGGACGCCTCGTCTCGCCCAGTGTTCGAGGCTCGTAAGTCCCCAATCTCTGAATCCAAGGTCGCGATCTAGTTCATCGATGATGCCTCGCGTTGTGCTGCAGTACTGGTGTTCAATGTGCGAAGAGAACGCGAGCCCATCGGCGACGTTTCCTATTGAGGACGGCTCTTCGCCGAGGATCACGATGCGTACCTCCGGCATCGGCGTTAGGTTGAAGGCCCGCAAGGGCTCCTTGGGCATAACCTCCAGTCGATTCAGAAAACGGCGACGAAATAGCTCTTCGACTAGCTCCGCCCCTGGTCCATCTGAATACCATTCATCGACTAGAGGTCGCCAAGTGCCGTGAATGCGGTCGAACTGTGTGCTCAGAAGTTCGGTGGGAAGGAGATTGGTAGGTGCAGGCGGCGCGAGGAACGACGTGAGCCAAGATGTGTGCGACATCTTCAACTTTCGGACTGCGTGTTGACCGCCGAACTGCGGGGTTTGAGCTGACTAGAAGGGTGCTGATCTGTCTTGAGCAGCGCCAACTCCCAAGTCGCCAGCCCACACTGGCGCGTACCTGCCTCAAAACGCCACCATGACTGCCGATCGGCGAGATGCACAACTTCGGCCATCTGCGCTAGCGTTAGACCAGAGATCATGCGAAGGTAGGCGCAATCGGCTGCACGCGGTGGCGAGACGGTTTCGAAACTGGTACTCATAGGGGGGCCTGCAACAGAGTTTGTAGTCCATTGGACAACAACTCGACTCTACGCCGCAACCTCTCGCCTTGCAACGTTCAGTTGGCACCGAGAGGCATGCACAAAAAGGAGGCACTGGGCAGCGTGCGAGAAATTGGTGAATTTCCGATACGGACGCTGCCAACGTCCGGAGAGCTGACTTGGTGCCGCGCTCAAGCAGCAGTTGCTGCGAGCTGATCAAAATTTGGTCCCGCCATCGGGAATCGAACCCAAATCTGACGCTTAGGAGGCATCTGTTCTATCCGTTGAACTATGGCGAGCTTGGCGGAGCCCGTCAGTGTAACAAGCGATCCCTGGAGGCTCACGCGCTGCCTGTCGGCGAGCGCATGACAACGCCACTAGCCGGGAGAGGTCGCGCAACGCCGCGGCAGGAAAGCGACCCTCTGATTGACCTCCGATGCTCTTGTTGCCAGTGCAGTGACTTGACCCCTGAAGACGCGGTGTACACAGTACGCGCACCTGTGATTTCTTACAGCCGCGAATTGATGCGACAAGTCTGACAAAATCCGTACAGCGCCTACATAGTAGGAAAAATCTCAATAAAATCAAGACTTTGCGTTGCCGCAGCAGTATCCATTGAACTACGGCGAGGCGGTGCGAATTCTGGCATGCAGGCCCGGCGGGGCCGCTTCAGCGTGCCGGGACGGTCTGCCTGCGGGTGGCCGCGTCGGCCGGCGTTTCCTGGAAGCGCCAGGTCCAGATCACGTCCAGCGAGTTGTCCAGCCCGCTCTGCACGCGCAGCGTGAAGCGCTGGGCAATGCGGTAGATCAGCTGCCAGTTGCCGGTGGTGGCGTTGACGCCACGCTCGTAGCCGACATACAGGCGCCGGTTGATCTGCCGGCCCAGGCTGATGATGGTTTCGCGCACGTCGGTGTCCCCCTGACGCAGCGACAGGTCGGTGATACCCAGGTTCTTCAGCAGCGCGTCGGTGGGCGCTTCGCCCTCGCCCGACAGCAGGGCCACGGCGGCGCGCTGCAGCATCGCCGCGTCGTTGCGGCCCAGGCTGTCCGGCGCGCGGCCCAGCACCAGCCAGGCCAGCTTGTCGGGGTCGCTCAGCTCGGGTTCGCTGAACAGCTTGATGCGCAGCGTCAGCAGATTGCCGGTGATCGACACGCCGACCCGGGTGTCGATGTTGGGCCGGAGCGCCAGCACGTCCAGCCGCGGGTTGTCGGCGTTGCCGCTGAAGCTGATGTTGCCGCGTTCGATATCCAGCTTCTGGCCGTAGGCCGCGTAGGTGCCGCCCTCGGTGCTGATGGTGCCGTTGAGCGCCAGCTTGCCGCCGGGCGTGCTCAGGTGCAGCTTGCCGCGCAGCGTCGTGTCCAGCCCGCGGCCGCGAACCCGCAGCTTGTCGCCCAGGTCGATGTCCAGGTTCAGTGCCACGCTGCGCCGCGGGCTGGCCGGACCTTGGTCCGCCGGCGCTTCCTCGGCGCCCGGGCGGCGCACGCTGACGTCTTCGTCGAGCGTCGGTGCGCCGCCGCGGCTGGCGTCGAACAGGCCTTCATCCACGCTCAGCCGGCCGTCCAGCTTGAGGCTGTCGGCCATCACCAGGTCGGCCTTGCCGCTGACGCTGAGCTGGCGGTCGACGCGACCCAGCACGCGGAAGCGGTCGGCCTGGATCTGCAGGCGGGCCTGCGCCGCTTCGGCGAAGGTGGCGCTGCCGGTGACCTTCAGCGTGCCTTCGCCGCCCTTGACGGTGAAGGACTCGACCTGGGCCTTGTCGCCGTCCAGCTGGATGACCATCTGCCCGTCGCTGACGTTCACGCCTTCCAGCAGGTTGCGCACGCCCAGGCCGCGTCCGGCCAGCTGGCCGGTGTACTCGGGCTTGCTGAATGTGCCGCCCAGGGCAGCAGCGCCGTTCAGCGCGCCGCTCAAGTGCCAGCCCGGCGGCACCCAGGCACCCCAGATGCCGATGTCGGCCACCTGCACCTGCAATTGGCCGGACAGCGCGGCGTTGGGCAGCGGCCAGCGCGCGTCGGCCGTGGTCTGCAGCCGCGCTTGGCCGCTGATCTCGCCCAGGCTGCGGCCGCGGAAGGTCGGTGTGAAGACCCACAGCCCTTCGTGGGCGGCCACCGCCAGACGGAATTCGCTGAGGCCCAGCAGCTGCACGCCTTCGCCGCTGGCCACGTGCAGGTCGCCGTCGCGGCGCTCGAAGACGATGTCGGCGTCGACCTTGTCGCCGGCGCGGATGTCGACGCGCGCGGCCAGTCGCAGGTCGCCCTGCCAGCCCATCGCGGGCCAGGCGCGGGCCATCAGCGGCGCCGCGGCGAAGGGTTCGATGTCGGCACGCAACTGCAGCTGCGGCTGCTGACCCTGCAGGTCGACGTCGACGGCGTCCCAGCGCAGCGCGACGGCGTCGGCCAGGCGCAGCCGTCCGGGGTCGGCATGGGCGGTCAGCAAGGCGCCTGCGGCGTTGAAGTGCAGTTCGGCGTTCAGGCCACTGGCATCGGCCCAGCCCGCCGCTGGCTGGGTGCTGTCGCTGCGGCCGTCCCAGGCGCCGACCCGCAGCTGCGCGCCCTGGGCTTGCCAGCGCCCGCCGCCACCGGCGTCGGGCCGCCACGCGCCCTGGGCGCGCAGCTGCAGCCGGGTGCCCGCCGCCGCCGCGATGCCCAGCACTTGCTCGACGGCGCGCGGCGGCATCAGCGGCAAGGCGCCCGACAGCGCCAGGCTGTGGTGGGCCAGGGTGCCTTGCAGCTCGGCGTGCAGCTGCTCGGCGCGCCGCGCACCCAGCTGCAGACCGGCGCCGTCGAGCAGCAGGCTCAGCGGCTGCTCGCCCCGGCCTGGGCTGCGGGTGTCGAGGCGCCAGTTGGCGTTGGCGCGGGCCAGGCTCAGCGGACCGACCAGGACCTGTGACAACTGCGCGCTGCCCTCGGTGCGCAGCGCCGGCCAGCGGCCGTCGCCGGTGGCCACGGCCTGCGCGCTGCCCGCCCGCGGCACCCAGTCGGCCAGCGCCGGGTGCAGTCGGGCCAGCGGCGCCCAGTTGCCCAGCTGATCGGCCTTCAGTTCGACGCGCCAGTGGTCGCTGTCGCCGTCGCCGCCCGGGTCGCCGCGGCCGTCCAGCACGAGCTGGTTGCCGCCCAGTCGCAGGTCGAGATGCAGCCGGCCGGGCGCGGCCACGTCCGCCAGGGCATAGGCCAGCGTGGCGTCGGCCGCCAGCGGCACGCCGGCCAGTTGGGAGTCGTGCAGCGTGAGCTTGCCATTGCCGGCCACGCGTCGGGCCAGCAGCGCCGGCGCCAGGCGGGCTGCGTCGGACGGCAGCCGGACGGCCAGCTGCCACTCGCCCGACAAGCGGTGCGGCCCCTTGCGCCAGGCGGTGCCGGCATCGCCCTGCCACCACGGCAGCGGGTCGAAGCCCAGCAGCGCGCCGCTGGTTTCGATCTGCCAGCCGGCAGGACCGCTGCCCGGGCGGCTGATCGCCGCGCGCAGGTCGGCCGTGGCCTCGCCGGCGCGCGCATGCAGGCGGCTGAATTCGAGGCGTGCCGCGTCCATGCGCCCCTCGAGCTGCAATTCGACGGGCTGCGGCGTGGCGTCGAGCTGGCCCTTCAGGTCCAGCTTCCAGCGCAAGCCCGGCGCTGGCGCGGCGGCGCCGGGTCCAGGTCCGTACAGGCTGCCGGGTGACGGCAGGCCGACGGCCTTGATCGCCAGCGGGCCGCTGAGCGTCATCGCCGCAGCGCGGCCGTCCAGGCGCTGCGGCGTGACGCTGGCCAGCACGCTGTCCAGCGTCAGTTCATGGCCCTGCCACAGCGCGCTGCCGCTCCAGCGGCCGGCTGCCTGGCCGCCCTCGGCCAGCGCCAGATCGAAGCGACTGACTTCCAGCCGTTCGGGTTGTGCCAGCTGGCCGCGGGCCTCGATCAGCAGGCGCTGCAGCGGCAGTCTGCGCTCGTTCCAGCGGCCGGCTTGCGCGTTGTCCAGCGTCAGCATGGCCGACAGCGGCCGGCCGCGGCCGCCGGCGTTGAATTCGGCATGGCCGCTGAGCCGGGTGACGGGCGCGTCGACCTGCAGCGCCGACAGGTCGAGCGCCTCGGTGCGCAGGCTCAGCGCGGCCAGGGGCCAGGCCTGCAACGCCTGCACGGTGGCGCGCAGGTCGACCGCCGGCGCCACCTTCACCGCCGCCGTCACGGCGCGGCCGTCGCGGCGCGTTGTCGATCCCGCCGTGACCGTGACCGTCTGCGGCACGCCGCGCAGCGTGCCGCTGAGTTCGGTCCGGCTGAGGTTGCCGCTGGCGCTCAGCACGGCCGCCCAGCGCGGTGCGTCGCCGTCGCGCAGCGGCCGCAGCGTGGCCTTGGCGCTCAGCGCCTGCGGCGCCCGGGCTTCGAGATGGGCCGCGCCAGCCACGCCCAGGCCGCCGGCCTCGAAGGCCAGCCGCCGGGCGGTGTAGCCCTGGCCCGGGCGCGGGTCGAGCGTGAAGCCGTCGGCTTCCAGCGCCTGCCAGGGCGCCAGCTGGTCGATCTGCATCTCGGCCAGCCGGGCCTGCGCCACCTCGATGTGCAGTGGCGGCGCGATGTCGGCCGGCAGTTCGGTCGGCTTCTTGCCGGCCGGGCCGGTGTTCAGGGTCAGCTTGCGCGCACGGAGCTGCTGCACCTGCAGGCCGAGGTAGGCCGCTTCATCGGGCCGCCACAGCCAGTTCAGGCCGTCGGCCTGCAGGTCTTCGATCAGCAGCCACTTCTGGCCGCTGTCCCATTCCACGCGCAGGCTGTCGGCCTTCCACCGATCACCCAGCAGCGTGCCGCTGAAGCCCTGCACCCGCACCATCGGTGCATGGCGCAACAGCCACAGGCTGCCGTCGGCCGTGACCAGCATCCAGCGCAGCGCCGCCGCCGCACCTGCCAGCAGCAGCAGCCCGAGCAGCAACACGCCGAGCAGCGGCCCGAGCAGGCCCAGGCCAGTCCGCACCGGCGTCGCGCGGGCCTGGCTGGCTGCAGGGCCTGTGACGGGCCCTGCGGCGGCGCTGGGGTTGAGCGGCTCGTCCATGGCCGCCTAGAAGGCGATGCCCACGCTGAAGTGGATGCGCGACTTCTTGACCTCGCGGCCGTAGGCCCAGTCCAGCCGCAGCGGCCCGACCGGGCTGCGCCAGCGCAGTCCCACGCCGGCACCGACGGCTGGGTGCAACTGCCCGAAGGTGTCGGCGGCGTTGCCGGCGTCGACGAACAGCGCGCCCCACAGCGTCGGGATGGACGGCACGAGGGTGTGCGCCAGCTCGCCGCTGAGCGTGATCAGCGCGTTGCCGCTGCCCACCGCGCCGTCGACCAGCGGGCCCAGGCTGCGGTAGGCGTAGCCGCGCACCGAGTCGTCACCGCCAGCGCGGAATTGTTCGGGTTCGGGCACCACCCCGTTGGGGCGCAGGAAGACCTGGCCGAATTCCAGCCGGCCCTGGCTGTACCAGCCACTGCGGCCGAGGGGTTCGTAGCCGGTCAGGCGCAGGTAGACCCGCGAGAACGGCCCGGCGTCGGCATGGCTGCCATGCGACTGGCCCAGGGCAACCTGGCCGTTGAAGCTCCAGCCCTGGGTCGGCAGCACGACGCTGTCGAGTTCGCGCCAGACGCCGGTGTAGTTGATCGATGTGGCGATGGCGTTGGTGCGCACCGTCTCGTCGAGCGCCTTGCGCAAGGAGCGTTCGGCCTGAAGGAAGAGCGAGCGTTCGATACGCTGGCCGTCCTGCGCGCGGCCGACGCGCAGGCGCTGCGACAGCACCACGTCGGTGTCCGAGGTCAGCTGCTCGACCGCCGCACCGACGAAATTGCGGTACAGATCGACCCCGGCGTGGCTGCTGATGTCGCCGTCCCAGGCCTTGCGCAGCTGGCCGAATTCCAGCTTGTTGCGGGCCAGCGCCGCGTAGCCGAAGACCCGCCGGTAGACCTGCTCGATCGAGGTCCGCGGTCCGGTGTTGGCGCTGACGCCGAGGCCCACGGTGTAGGTCTGCAGCGGCGCTTCGCGCACCCGCACGTTGATCCGCGCGTGCGCGGCCTGCGTCGGGTCGGGGTCCAGCGCCACGCTGATGTTCTCGAACAGCCCCGACTTCTGCAGCCGCTCCTGGAAGTCGAGCACCACCGCTTCGGTGACCGGCGCGCCGCTGCGCAGCACGACCAGGTTGCGCACGGTCTGGGCATCCTGGGCGACCAGGCCTTCGACCACCAGTTCGCCGAAGCGGAACAGCGGGCCGCTGTCGGCGACCAGGAAGAGGCGCACCCGGTGGGTCTCGGCGTCGACATCGGCCTGGGTGCCGCTCCAGCTGGCGGTGGCGTAGCCCGCCGCCCGCAGGCGGGCCAGCGCGGCCGATTTCGCGGCGCTCCAGCCCGGGTTGCGAAAGGCCATGCCGACCGCCAGCGGCCAGCCGCTGTTGAGCTGGTCGAGCACCGTGCGGGCCTGCGGGTCGCCGGCTGTCGCCCCCCGCTCGAGCTCGCCTTCGGCCTCGATCGTGACGCGCTCGACCACGGCCTGCGGGCCGGGTTCGACCGTCAGCCTGACCAGGTCGGTCAGGCCGTCGGCGGCGGGCGTGCGTTCGACGCGCACCTGGGCGCTGAAGTGGCCCTCGGTCTGCAGCAGCTCGCGCACCTGACCGGGCGCCGCGTCGATCAGCCGCGACCATTCGGTGGCGGCAAAGTCCTCGCGCGCCAGGTGGCCGACCCGTACCAGGTCGAGGTGGCGTTCGAGCAAGGCCTTCAGGTCGCCGGGTGCTTCGATCTCGACGCGCACGCCCTGGCGGTCGGCCGCCGGCGCTGCGGCGGAGGCCGCTGCTTCGGCTGCCGCCACCGGACCCTGAGCAGCCGGGGCCGGGGTGGCGGTCGTTGCCGGCATCGGCGGGTTGACGAAGGCGGCCTGCAGCGCGGCGCAGCCCTGCAGGCCGAGCAGCAACCCGCAGGTGGCTGCCGACGCGGCGGCCCAGCCGGCGGCCCGGCGCCAGCGACCGGTCATTTGCTGAGCAAGCGCATCGCCCCTTCCAGCCCCTGCAGCGTCAGCGGAAACATGCGCTGGTTCATCAGTTGCTGGACGATGGAAATGCTCTGTCGGTATGGCCAGACACCTTGCGGTTCGGGGTTGATCCACGCGAACTTCGGGAAGGCGTTCGTCAGGCGCTGCAGCCATTCGGCCCCGGCCTCTTCGTTGTTGTATTCGACACTGCCGCCGGGCTGCAGGATTTCATAGGGGCTCATCGTCGCGTCGCCGACGAAGATCAGCTTGTAATCCTTGTTGTACTTGCGGATGACGTCCCAGGTGGCGTGCTTTTCGCTGTAGCGGCGCTTGTTGTTCTTCCACATGAAGTCGTAGACGCAGTTGTGGAAGTAATAGAACTCCAGGTGCTTGAGTTCGGTCTTGGTGGCGCTGAACAGTTCCTCGACGCGGGCGATGTGTTCGTCCATCGTGCCGCCGACGTCCATCAGCAGCAGCACCTTCACCTTGTTGTGGCGCTCGGGCACCATCTTGATGTCCAGCATGCCGGCGTTGGCGGCGGTGCTGTGGATGGTGTCGTCGAGGTCCAGTTCGTCGGCCGAGCCCTCGCGCGCGAAACGGCGCAGGCGCCGCAGCGCCACCTTGATGTTGCGCGTGCCCAGCTCCTTGGTGTCGTCGTAGTCCTTGTACGAGCGCTGGTCCCAGACCTTGACGGCGCTCTTGTTGCGGCTCTTGTCCTGCCCGATGCGGATGCCCTGCGGGTTGTAGCCGTAGGCGCCGAAGGGGCTGGTGCCGCCGGTGCCGATCATCTTGCTGCCGCCCTCGTGGCGTTCCTTCTGTTCCTCGAAACGCTTCTTCAGCGTCTCCATCAACTCGTCCCAACCCATCTTCTCGATCGCGGCCTTGTCTTCGGGCGACAAGTCCAGCTCCAGCGTCTTGCGCAGCCAGTCCAGCGGCACCTCCTGGGTGAAGTCGGTGAGCATTTCCACGCCCTTGAAGTAGGCGGAGAAAGCCCGGTCGAACCTGTCGAACTGCGCCTCGTCCTTGACCAGCGAGGTGCGCGCCAGGTAGTAGAACTTGTCGATCGTCGGACCGCTGCCGCCCTCGGCGGTGTCGTCGATGACGCCCAGCTTCAGTGCTTCCAGCAGGGTCAGGAATTCCTTCACGCTGACCTTCAGCTTGGCCGCGCGCAGGGTGTAGAAGAAGTCGATCAGCATGGGGTGAACTCCGGGCGATCTGGCGGCTTCAAAACAGCCAATCTTCGACCTTCAACCGTGCGACACGGCTGAATTCGCGGGTGTTGTGGGCAACAGCGGTCAAGCTGCGACGGCCTGTGGCGCGACCGGGCTACTTCGCGAGCTTGTCGTGCTGCTTCAGCCAGCCGAAGAATTCGGCGTACCAGAGCTGGCTGTTGCGCGGCTTCAGGATCCAGTGGTTCTCGTCGGGGAACCACAGCAGCCGGGCCTCGACGCCGCGCGCCTTCAGCGTGTTGTAGTAGGCCAGCCCCTGGGCGTCGGGTACGCGGTAGTCGAGCGCGCCGTGGATCACCAGCGTCGGCGTGCTCATCGTGCTGGCAAAGGCGTGCGGGCTTTGCCGCGCCACCTGCGCCATGTCGTCCCAGTACCAGTTGCCCAGTTCCTTGGCGTGCCAGTGCCAGGCGTCGTCGGCGAACATGCCGACCCAGTCGAAGCAGCCGGCGTGGCAGACATAGGCCTGGTAGCGGCCTGCCGGGATGTGCCCGTTCATCCACGCCACCATGTAGCCGCCGTAGCTGCCACCAGTGGCGAAGAGGCGCTTCTTGTCGACCCAGCGCTTGCCCAGCAGCCAGTCGGTGCCGGCTTCGACGTCCTGCAACTCCAGTTCGCCCCAGCGGTGGGTGATGCTGTCCAGGAAGGCGTAGCCGAAGCCCGACGAGCCGTGGTAATTGACGCTGGCCACGACGTAGCCTTGCGCCGCGAAGAGTTGCGTGTTCCAGCGGTAATGCCAGTTGTCGCCCGGCCCGGTGTGCGGGCCGCCGTGGATGTTGTGCATCACGGCGTGCTTCTTCTTCGGGTCGAAGTTCGGCGGGTAGACGAGCCACATCTGCACCGGGTCGCCCTGTTCAGACGTCGGGTCGGCCTTGCCGCCGGCGATCCACACCTCTTCGACGCGGCCCAGCGCCAGCCCGTCCATCAAGGCGTCGTTGAAGGTTTCCAGCCGCAGCGGTGCGGCGCCCGGCAGATGGGCGTGGGCGCGCGCCGGGTGCAGCGCGCTGTCGGCGATGGTCACCAGCGTGCCGGCGACCTTGTCGAAGGCGCTGACCCAGCCGCCGTGCACGGCGACCTCGGCGCGGCGGTCCGCGAGATCGAAGCGGAAGAGGTGGGTGCGGCCCTTGTCTTCGCTGCAGAACAGCACCGCCAGCCCGTCTTCTTCCCACTGCAGTGGCGCGTGCACCGCGTGGTCCCACTCGCCGCTGACGACCGCGTGTGTGCCCGTGGCGCGGTCCCACACCGCCAGCTGATCGGGCATGGTGTGCTTGATCGCCTGGTGGCTGGCGGTGAAAGCCACGCGCTGGCCGTCGGGGCTGTAGCGCGGCGAGCGCAGGTCCCAGCCGGCGTCGCAGGCGATCAGCCTGGCCTTGCCGCTCTGGATCTCCATCTCGACCAGCGCGTAGCGGCCGTCGCCGCGCTTCTCCGGCGCCGGGTCGTAGGCGAAGACGATGCGCTTGCCGTCGGGGCTGATGTCGAAGTCGTTGGCGCCCGGTTCGGCCAGCGCCAGCTGGTAGGGCGTGCCTTCGAAGAGGTCGCGCACCTTGCCGGCTTCGCCATCGGCGCCCAGCGTCAGCAGGTGCAGGCGGGGCACGCGGCCCATCGGCAGGTTGTGGTCCCAGTGGCGGTACTGGGCTGCGGTGGTGACGTAGCCGGTCTCCTTGCGGTCCCTGAAGGCCAATGCGGCTTTCGCCTGCGCCTTGTTGCCTTTCAGTTCCGGCCAGACCCAGCTGATGAAGACCAGGCGTTGGCCGTCCGGGCACCAGCGGAAGGCCTCGACGCCGGTGGCGACGTCGGCCGCGCGGCGGGCTTCGCCGCCGTCGGGGGCGATGAGGTACAGCTGGCTGGCGCTGTCCTTCCTGCCTTCCTGGTCGCGCTTGGCGGTGAAGGCGATCAGCTCGCTGCCGTCCCGGCGGTGCGGGCTCCAGCGCGGCTGGCCGTCCTTGTCGCCGCATTGGGTCAGCGCGCGCGGCGCCCCGCCCAGCGTGGACAGCAGCCACAGCGCCGACTGCGCGCTGTTCTCGTCCACCGAATAGCGGTTCAGCGCGACGACAGCCTGCGCGCCGTCGGGGCTGAGGCTGGGCGCGCCCAGGCGGGTCAGCGCCCAGAGGTCTTCGACGGTGATCGGTTTCTTGCGGGCCATGTCGGTGTCCTTGCTTGCGCTTCAGCGCGGGCGCGTCAGCTGGTGTTCGAGGTGGGCCTTGACCTCGGGCCATTCGCCCGCCGCCAGGCTGTACATCACGGTGTCGCGCACCGTGCCGTCGCGGCGCAGCGCGTGGTGGCGCAGCACGCCGTCCCGGCGCGCGCCCAGGCGTGCGATCGCAGCCTGGCTGGCGAAGTTGTAGTTGTCGGTGCGCCAGCCGACCAGCTGGGCGCCCAGGGTTTCGAAAGCGTGCTGCATCAGCAGCCATTTGGCGGTGGTGTTGACGGCGCTGCGCTGGCGGCTCTTCGCGTACCAGGTGTAGCCGATCTCCAGGCGTTCGACGGCCGGCGCGATGTCGTGGTAGCTGCTGCTCCCGATGACCTCGCTGGTCTGCGCGTCCAGCACCGCGAAGGCCAGGCGGTGACCTTCGGCGCGCATGCGCAGCGCCGTTTCGATGTAGCTGCGCGTCTGCGCCGGCTCAGGCACCGAGGTGACGCGGAGGTCCCACAACGCGCCGTCCGCCGCCGCCGCGGCCAGCCCGGCTTCGTGTTCCAGGCCCAGGGGTACCAGTCGCACCAGGCCCCGAGCCAGAACCACATCATCCACAGGCTTCAATTCAGCTCCACATATTGCGCACAGGGACCGAGCTGCCCGCCGCAGATCCGGCTCTGCCGGTCTGCTGGCGGACGGCCCCCTCGGGGGGTAGCGAGCGCCAGCGGGCTTGGGGCCTCATCTACCGGTTGTGCCTTTGCATGAAGACGAGCTTCTCGAACAGGGTGACGTCCTGTTCGTTCTTCAGCAGCGCGCCGACCAGCGGTGGCACGCTGACCTTCTCGTCCTTGCTCTGCAGCGCTTCCAGCGGGATGTCCTCGGCCACCAGCAGCTTCAGCCAGTCCAGCAACTCGCTGGTCGACGGCTTCTTCTTGATGCCCGGCAGCTGGCGCACGTCGTAGAAGGTCTTCAGCGCGGCGCTCAGCAGTTCCTGCTTCAGGCCCGGGAAGTGCACGTCCACGATGGCGCGCATGGTCTCGGCGTCGGGGAACTTGATGTAGTGAAAGAAGCAGCGGCGCAGAAAGGCGTCGGGCAGTTCCTTCTCGTTGTTCGAGGTGATGAAGACGATGGGCCGGTGCCGGGCCCTGATCAGTTCGCGCGTCTCGTAGACGTAGAACTCCATGCGGTCGATTTCGCGCAGCAGGTCGTTCGGGAATTCGATGTCGGCCTTGTCGATCTCGTCGATCAGCAGCGCCACCGGCTGGTCGGCCGTGAAGGCCTGCCAGAGCACGCCCTTGACGATGTAGTTGGCGATGTTCCTGACCTTGTCCGCCGTCGCGGCGTCGCCCAACTGGCTGTCGCGCAGGCGGCTGACGGCGTCGTACTCGTACAGGCCCTGCTGCGCCTTGGTCGTGCTCTTGATGTGCCACTGCAGCAGCGGCAGCTTCAAGGCGCTGGCCACCTCCTCGGCCAGCATGGTCTTGCCGGTTCCGGGCTCCCCCTTGACCAGCAGCGGACGCTGCAGCGTGACCGCTGCGTTGACGGCCAGCATCAGGTCCTGCGTGGCGACGTATTGGTCAGAACCTTGGAATTTCATCGTGCAAGCAGCGCAGCAGCGCGGGTGGACTGGTGGCGGGAAGGCTCGGACCAGTATAAGGGTCACCCTATAATCGGCGACGCTGTCCCCGGCACCGACCCATTCAACGCACCCACCCTGATGAAGAGCAAAGCGATCACCCTCCTGCTGGCCTTGGCCGGTGCCCTGTCAGTCACCACGGCCGCCCGCGCACAAGACGCTGCGGCCGGCCAGAAGAAGGCCGCCATGTGCATCGGCTGCCACGGCATCATCGGTTACCAGGCCAGCTTCCCGGTGGTCTACAAGGTGCCGAAGATCGCCGGCCAGAACAGCCAGTACCTGATCAGCTCGCTCGTCGCCTACAAGAAGGGCGAGCGCAAGCACCCGTCGATGCGGGCCATCGCGGCCTCGCTGACCGACACCGACATGGCCGACCTGGCTGCCTACTACGAGACGCTGGGTGCGTCGACGATGCAGCCGGTGGCCGACACACCGGCCACCGCGCCTTCGGCCGAAGTCGCCGCGCTGCTGACCAAGGGGGCCTGCACGTCCTGCCACGGTGCCAATTTCAGCAAGCCGATCGCCCCGGGCTATCCCAAGCTGGCCGGCCAGCACGGTGACTTCCTGTACCAGGCGCTGAAGTCCTACGCCACCACCGGCAACCCCAACTTCGGTCGCGGCAACGCGATCATGGGCGGGCAGGTCAAGCCCTTCAAGCTCGAAGAGCTGAAGCTGCTGGCGGGCTACATCTCCTCGCTGCCCGGCGAAGTGAACACCGTGCCGCAAAGCAAGTTCCGCTGAAGCGCTGCCGCCGCGCAGGCTTGCCGCCGCAAGGGCCGCCGTGGCAACATGGTGGCCCTTGGTCTTTGCAGCGGCCGCCAGGCTGCGCCCGATGCGATGGACATGCCGACGACGACCCGGGACGCCTCCGCCAAGCTGCGCCACTTCGACGATCTGCCCGGTCCGCCGACCTGGCCCTTCTTCGGCAATCTGCTGCAGATCGAATCCACCCGGCTGCACCTGCAGCTCGAGCAGTGGTGCGAGCAGTACGGGTCGATCTTCAGGCTGAAACTGGGCTCGCGCCGGGCCATCGTGGTCGGCGACCACGAGCTGATCGCCCGCGCCCTGCGCGACCGCCCTGACGGCTTCCGACGCACCACCCGGCTGGAAGCCGTCTGGAACGAGATGGGCCTGCTGGGCGGCGTGTTCGGCGCCACCGGCGAGACCTGGAAGCGCCAGCGTCGCATGGTCATGGCCAGCTTCGACCCTGGCCATGTGCGCCGCTTCTTTCCCCAACTGCACCGCGTGGCCGAGCGCCTGGTGGGCCGCTGGCAGCTGGCCGCGCTGCACGGCACCGAGATCGACCTGCAGGCCGACCTGATGCGCTACACCGTGGACGCCATCGCCGGCCTGGCCTTCGGCTCGGACGTCAACACGCTGCAGTCCGACGAGGACGTGATCCAGCGCCACCTCAACCGCATCTTCCCGGCGCTGTTCAAGCGCCTGTTCGCGCCGCTGCCGCTGTGGCGCTGGCTGCCCTCGGCCGAAGACCGTGCATTGCAGCGCAGCGTGGCTGAAGTCAATGCCGCGGTCGATGGCTTCATCGCTCAGGCCCGGGCTCGCCTGCAAGCCGATCCGGCGCTGCGCGAGCGGCCGGGCAATCTGCTGGAAGCGATGCTGGTGGCTGCCGACGAGCCTGGCAGCGGCATCGACGACCAGCAGGTCGCGGGCAACGTCCTGGTCATGTTGCTGGCTGGCGAAGACACCACGGCCAACAGCGTGGCCTGGATGGTTCACCTGCTCTGGCAGAACCCGCAGGCGCTGGCCCAGGCGACGGCCGAGGTGCGCCGGGTGTGCGGCGACGCCGTCGCGCCGACGCTGGAGCAGGTCGGCCAGCTGGACTATGTCGAGGCCTGCGCGCACGAGGCGATGCGGCTCAAGCCGGTGGCGCCGCAGAACGGCATGCAGGCCCTGCGCGACACCACGCTGGGCGATGTGCAGGTGTCCACCGGCATGATCGTGCTGGCCGTGATGCGCCGCGACGCCGTCAGCGAGCGCCACGTCCCCAACGCCGCGGCCTTCGACCCCGCGCGCTGGCTCGGCGAGGGCACGGCCCAGCAGAGCGCCAGCGCGGCCAAGCGCATCAGCATGCCCTTCGGCGCCGGGCCGCGCATCTGCCCGGGGCGCTACCTGGCGCTGCTGGAGATGAAGATGGCCATCGCCGTGCTGCTGAACAACTTCGAGTTGCAGCAGGTCGGCACCGTCGATGGCCAGGCGCCGCGCGAAAAGCTGCAACTGGCGATGGCGCCCGAGGGCCTGCGGATGCGGCTGCGCGCCCGGGCTGGCGCCCCGCAGCCGGTCAGCGCGCTGGCAGCCTGAGCAGCCCGGTCGACAGCGCCGTGCCGAGCAGGATCACCGCACAGCCGATCAGCATCGGCAGCGTCGGTTGCTCGGCCAGCGCCAGCCAGCCCCAGAGCATCGCGTAGCCGGGGATCAGGAAGGTCACGGCCATCGCCTGGCTGGCGCCGACGTGGGCGATCAGCCGGAAATACAACACATAGG
This sequence comes from Betaproteobacteria bacterium, assembly GCA_947453725.1. GTDB lineage: Bacteria > Pseudomonadota > Gammaproteobacteria > Burkholderiales > Burkholderiaceae_C > Rubrivivax. The sequence goes on from CANGHH010000012.1 coordinate 15,608, forward strand.
CCAGCCCGGTGCACAGCAGCGCCAGCGCCACCGCGTTGAGCCAGGCGGCGGGGCCGGGCTCGCGCGCCGGCCAGGCCCAGATCGCCGGCCCCAGCAGCACCGCTGCCGCCACCAACTGGCTGCCCGCGGCCACCGCCATCGGCGGCACGCCGACCAGGTAACGCCGCGACAGGTTGGCGCCGATGCCGTAGCAGACGGTGGCGCCGACGCAGGCGGCGATGCCCAGCGCCGGGCTGATGCCCAGCGCGCCGGGCTTGAAATCGGCCTTGCCCCAGGCCAGGCCGATGACACCGGCCATGCCGATGGCCAGCCCCAGCATGCGCGACGGCGTCAGCCGTTCACCGAGCCACAGCCAGGCCACGAGCGCGCCCCAGATCGAGGCCGTGGCGTTGAAGACCGACATCAGGGCCGCCGTCAGCGCCAGCGCGGCGACCGAGAACAGCAGGAAGGGCAGCACCGAATTGACGACGCCGACGGCGGCAATCGCCCGCCAGTGCCGGCGCAGCGCCGGGCCTTCGCCGCGCGCCAGCAGCACCGGCATCAGGATCGCGGCGGCGCCGGCGACGCGGACGAAGACCAGCGCCAGCGGGCCGAAGTCGGCCGCGCCCAGGCGCATGAACAGGAAGGAGCCGCCCCACAGAGCGCCCAGCGCGAAGAGCTCGACCAGGTCGCTGCGCTTCACGCGGCCGCGCCCTCGTGCTGCAGCAGCGCCTGCTTGCGCGGCAGGCCGCCGGCGTAGCCGGTCAAGGCGCCGTTGCTGCCGACGACGCGGTGGCAGGGCACGATGATCGACAGCGGGTTGCGGCCGATCGCCGCGCCCACCGCGCGCACCGCCGCCGGCTTGCCGATGCGCCGCGCCACCTCGCCATAGCTGAGCAGCGTGCCCGGCGCGATGCCACGCAGCACCTGCCAGACCGCCTGCTGGAAGGGCGTTCCCTGGGGGGCCAGCGGCACCGCGAAGGCGCTGCGGGCGTCGGCCCAGTAGGCGCTGAATTCGCGCGCCGCCTGTTGCAGCAGCGGGTGGTCGGGCTGTTCGGGCGCGTCCACCGTTGGGGTGCGGTGGGCCTGGGCGTCGAACCAGACCAGCGCCAGGCCTTGTGCCGTGGCGGCCAGGGTCAGCGGGCCCAGCGGGCTGTCGATGCGGCTTTGGGCGATCAGAAGGGGTGTCATGTCGAGGTTTCCAGGTGGTGCCAGAGCTGCATCACGGCGTAGGCGCGCCAGGGCCGCCAGGCCTCAGCCTGGGCGGTGATGACCTTGGGGTCGCGCGAGCCGAGGGCCTTCATCAGGCCGATGTCGCTGGCCGGCCAGGCGTCGGGCCAGGCCAGCGCGCGCATCGCGATCAGTTGCGCCGTCCAGTCGCCGATGCCCGGCAGCGCCCGCAGCGCGTCCAGCGTGGCGGCCAGCGGCGCGCTGCGTTGCAGGTCGATGGCCCCGCTGGCGACGGCGGCGGCCAGCGCCTGCAAGGCCTTCACGCGCTGGCGGACGATGCCGAGTTGGCCGATGGCTGCGGGGTCTGCCGCGGCGATGGCCTCGGGGCTCGGAAAGACATGGGTCAGCGCGGCGAAGGGCGTTGCCAGCGGCTCGCCATAGCGGTCGACGACGCGCTGCACCAGCGTCCGCGCGGCCTTCACCGTGACCTGCTGGCCGAGGATCACGCGCAGCGCGATGTCGAAGCCGTCCAGCCCGGCCGGCAGCCGCGCGCCGGGTCTGGCGGGCAGCGGCAGCAGGGCCATCACCGGGTCGATCTGCGCCGGATCGGCGTCCAGGTCCAGGGCCTGCCGCACCCGGTGCAGCACGCTGCCCAGCAGCGGCGCCAGGCTGGCCGAGGTGCGCAGATGGACCTCGTGCTGCCCGGGCACGAAGCGCATCTCCAGCCAGCCGGCCACGCGTACGCCCTGATGCTGGAAGGCCGCGGTGCGGCGCAGCGTCAGCGTCGCCGCATCGACCGCTTCGACACCGCGCACCGCGCGCCGCGCGAAGTGGCCCAGCACGGCCTCGACGTCGTAGGGTGGCCGGTAGGCCAGCCGCAGCGGCCGTTCCTGCAGCGCCGCGCCGCGGTCTGCAGCGTCGCGGCGCAACTGCGTCGGCTGCAAGCGGTAGCGCTCGGCGAAGGCGGCGTTGAAGCGGCGCAGGCTGGTGAAGCCGCTGGCCAGCGCCACCTGCGTGATCGGCTGCGCGGTGTCGGTCAGCAACTGCTTGGCGAGCAGCAGGCGCTGGGTCGTGAGGTAGTCCAGCGGCGCCACGCCATGCGCGGCCTGGAAGATGCGTCGCAGGTGGCGGTCGGTCACGCCGAGTTGGGCGGCCAGCGCGGGCAGCGCGAGGGTCTGGCCGCCGTGCACGGCGCCTTCGACGAGTCGCGCCGCCCTGTCGGCCAGCGAGCGCGACGAGTCGCTGTGCGACAAGCCCGGCGCGATTTCGGGCCGGCACTTCATGCAAGGCCGGAAGGCAGCCGCCTCGGCCTGGGCGCGGGTGTCGAAGAAGCGGCAGTTCTCGCGCCGGGGCGTGCGAACGCGGCACACCGGGCGGCAGTAGATGCCGGTCGACGTGACGCCGACGAACAAGCGCCCGTCAAAACGGGCATCGCGGGCCTTCAGGGCGAGGTAGGCAGCGGCGGCGTCGAGGACCATCCCGCGATGATAGGCAGACCGGCCTTGCCCGACTCGCCGGATCCGGACCTGTCCCTCGGCAGGCACCGGGCCCGGCCGGGCCGGTCACGATCAATCCGCCCGTTGCGCCTTCTTGATCGCCGCGGTGGCCGCCAGTTCGGCGTTCAGCGCCTTTTCCAGCGGCGCCCGGCACAGCCCGGCCGCTTCGTAGCGCAGGTTCTCGTACAGCATCGCGCTGGCCGGTGCGACGTTCAGCAAGGCGCGCAGATGCTCGTCGGGCTCGGCCTGGGCCAGCAGGCTACTGACCTGGCGCGCGACGCCGCGGTATTGCTCGGCGCTGGCACTGGAGCGCTGGTTCTCCAGCCGCTCGAGCAGGCCGGCCATCGTGGCCAGGCTGTTCAGGCGGGCGGGCAGGGTGTGCAGGGCGGCGGGGCTGGTCTTCATGCTGGAGCAGATGCGGCGGGCGGCGGTGTTTTCAAGGCCCGGTCCGCGCCGCCCTCTGCGCCGCCCTCACCCGGCCCAGCCGCTGATCTCGCCGCACAGCTGTTCCAGGCGCAGCGTGTCGGGCGGCGGCAGCGGGCCTGCCGCCAGGCGCACCGCGCGTTCGATGCCGCGCAATCGGAAATACAACTCGTCCTCGACCGCCTCGACCTCGGCCGCGTCCTGCTCGGCGATCGCTTCGGCGTTCCACAGGCCGCTCGCGTACCAGCCGGTTCGCAGCCGTCCCAGCAGGTGGCTGGCCAGCAGCAGGCCGCTCTTCAGCGCCCCGGTCTCGGCCTGCTCGAGGGCTTCGGTCGCACTCGCCAGCGTGCTCTGCAGCGCCGCATCCAGCCGCGTCAGGCGGGCCTGCACCGCGTCGATCGGCAGCTGGCCATGCAGCGCCGGCTGGGCCCGCGCCGCGTCGCCGATGCGGCTGACCCAGCCGAGGTCGAATTCGCCGGGCACGACGCGCAGCGCCACGCTGACCCGCGCCAGGTAGGGCGCTTCGCCGCGCAGCACGGCACAGGCGGTTTCGGTCACCGCCAGCAGGCGGCCCAGCGGCGACAGGGCGTCGCGCTTCAACGCGTGCGGGTAGCCCGAGCCGTCCAGCCGCTCGTGGTGTTCGCCGATGGCGCGGCCCAGCACCGTCGGGTAGTTGGTCAGCTGCGTCACCAGCAACTGGCCGACGTGCGGGTGCACGACCAGCTGCTGGTAGCTGGCGATGTCCATGCTGCGGTCGGCGTCGGCCTCGCCGAAGCGCGGGTCGATGTAGAGCTCGCCCATGTCGTGCAGCAGGCCGCCGAGCATGGCCAGACGAACCTCGGCGACGCTGCCGCCGTGTTCCAGCATCAGCGCCCCGGCAACCGCCATGGCCTGGATGGCGTGGCGGTAGGCCGCCGGGCGGGCGGTCTGCGCGGTGCTCAGCAGCAGCTGGACCACCGCGTGCAGCGGCAGCTGGCCGGCTTCCAGCGTGATGCGCGGCGCGTGCGGCTGGACCAGCAGGGCCAGCGGCGTGTCTTCGTCCATCAGCGCCCGAACGGCAACAGCCAGCACCTGCGGTGTGACGCCGTCGGCCGCCATCAGGCAGGTTTCCAGCGGGTTGCGCAACTGGCGGTCGAGCAGCTTGCGCTGCAGGCTGGCCGACACCGGCTGATTGCCCGCCCACAGCTTGGTGCCCGAGATGTCGAAGATGTCGCGCGTGGCGATGATCTGCCGCGTCGTGCTGGCTTCCATGATGGTGGCCAGCGCGTGCGGGTTGGCGCTGGCGAAAGTGGCATTCGGTGCGGTGGCGTTCATCGTGGTCTCCAGCCTTCAGGGTCTGTGGTCGTTCATCGGCGCCGGGCTGGAAAACTGAAGCCCGCGCTGGCGCGGCTATCCTGCCGACCATGTCCGAAACCCCCGAGCCGCCAAACCGACCGACCTTTGAAGCGCTGGGCCTGCAGCCGGCCCTGCTGCGCACCGCTGCCGCCGCCGGCTGGGTGACGCCCAGCGCGATCCAGGCCGCTGCCATCCCGGCCGTTCTGCAGGGCCGCGACCTGCTGGCCCAGGCGCCCACCGGCTCGGGCAAGACCGCGGCCTTCCTGCTGCCGCTGCTGCAGCGCCTGCTCGCGGTGCCGGGCGCCGCCGAGGAACGTCCGCGCCGGCTGCGTGCGCTGGTGCTGGTGCCGACGCGCGAACTGGCCACGCAGATCGCCGCCGCCGCGCAGGCACTGGCGCCACAGCTGAAAACCGTGGTGGTGGTCGGCGGGCTGTCGATCAACCCGCAGATGCAGGCGCTGCGCGGCGGCGCCCACCTGCTGGTGGCCACGCCGGGCCGCCTGCTCGACCTGACGCGGCAGAACGCCTTGCACCTGCGTGACCTCGACCTGCTGGTGCTGGACGAGGCCGACCGCCTGCTCGACGCCGACTTCGCCGACGAAACCCGGCGCGTGCTGGCGCTGTCCCCGCGCCAGCGCCAGACCCTGCTGTTCAGCGCAACGCTGCCGCCGGCCGTGCAGGCGCTGGCCGGGCAGGTGCAGCGCGATGCGCTGGCGCTGACGGCCGGCGCGCCCGACACCGCCGACGGCGAGGCCGGTGCGTCGGGCAGCGGCGCCGCCGCCCACGCCCGGATCACGCAGCGCGCCATCGTCGTCGACACCGCCCGGCGCAGCCTGCTGCTGCGCCACCTGCTGCGCAGCGAAGCCTGGCCACGCGCGCTGGTCTTCGTCGCCACCCAGTACGCGGCCGAGCATGTCGCCGACAAATTGCGCCAGGCCGGCGTGGCCGCGGCTGCACTGCACGGCGACCTGAGCTCCGGCCGGCGCGGCCAGGTGCTGACCGACCTGCAGACCGGCCAGCTGGCGGTGCTGGTGGCCACCGACCTGGCGTCGCGCGGCATCGACCTGGTGCACCTGCCGGTGGTCATCAACTACGACCTGCCGCGCTCGGCGACGGACTACACCCACCGCATCGGCCGCACCGGGCGCGCCGGCGACCAGGGGCTGGCCGTCAGCTTCATCTGCGCCGACGCGCCGGGCAGCGAGGCTCATTTCCGGCTGATCGAGAAGCGCCAGTCGCTGCGCGTCCCGCGCGAGGCGGTCGCCGGCTTCGATCCGGCCGCCGCCGTTTCCGCGCTGCCGGCTGACCCGCAGGGCGGCGTCAAGGGTCGGCGACTGAGCAAGAAGGACAAGCTGCGCGCAGCCGCCGCAGCGGCAGCTGCCGCGCCGCGCTCACGCTGAAGCTGGCAGCCAGCGCAGCAGCGTGTCGTAGAGCTGGTCGGCGTCCACCGGCTTGGCGACATGGTCGTCCATGCCGGCGGCGAGGCAGCTCAGGCGGTCTTCCTGGAAGGCGTTGGCGGTCATCGCGATGATCGGCAGGCGCCGGGCGCCCGCGCTGCCCGTCTCGCCGGGCGCGTGGGCCTGGGTGGCGCCGGCGGCGCGCAGGGCCTGGGTGGCGGTCAGGCCGTCCATCACGGGCATCTGCATGTCCATCATCACCAGGTCGTAGTCGCGCGCCTGCACGGCCGCCACCGCCTGGGCGCCGTCGTCGACCACATCGACGACCAGGCCGACATCTTCCATCAGCGAGCGGCCCACTTCCTGGTTGATCGGGTTGTCTTCAGCGAGCAGCACGCGCCGCCCCTTGTGGTGCGCGCGCAATTTCGCTTCGCTGCTCGCGGGATGCGCCGCGGCGCCGACGTCGGCGGGCGCGGCCGGCTTGGCCGGCCCGCTGGCGGGCTGCAGCCAGGCCGTGAACCAGAAGGTGCTGCCGGCGCCGACGGCGCTGTGCAGGCCGACCTCGCCGCCCATCAGTTCCGCCAGGTGGCGCGTCAGCGCCAGGCCCAGGCCGGTGCCGCCGTGGCGGCGTGTCATCGAGTTGTCGGCCTGTTCGAAAGCCGAGAACAGGGCCGGCTGGCGGTCGGGCGCGATGCCGGGGCCGGTGTCCTGCACCTCGAAGCGCAGCTTGCAGCGCAGCGCCTCGCGCGCCACCACCTGGACCTGCACCTGGATCTGGCCTTGTTCGGTGAACTTCACCGCATTGGCCAGCAGGTTGAGCAGCGCCTGCGCCAGCCGGGTGTCGTCCCCCTGCCAGGCATTCGGCACATCCGGGGCTTGCAGCACCAGGCGCACACCCTTGTCGCGCGCCGCGTCGGCGACCATCGCCAGCACGCCGGCCAGCAGGTCGTCGAGGGCAAAGTCGACCGAATTCAGCACCACCTTGCCGGCTTCGATCTTCGACAGGTCGAGCACGTCGTTGATGACCTCCAGCAAGTGCTGCCCCGAAGCCGCCACCTTGCCCAGCCGGTCGCGCTGGCGCGCATCGGTGGTGTCGCGCACCAGCAAATGGGTGAGGCCGATGATGGCGTTCAACGGTGTGCGGATCTCATGGCTCATATTGGCCAGGAAGGCCCCCTTGGCGCGGTTGGCGGCTTCGGCCAGCTCGGTGCGGCGGGCCAGTTCGCTCTGCATCTCGGCGATCTGCTGGTCGCGCGCGCGGCGCAGGCTGTCGTCGACCAGCGTGGCGCGGGCGCCGACCATCGTGCCGGCGTCGTCGCGATCGAAGTCGGCGTCGAGCAGTACCGGCACGACGCGACCGTCACGGCGCAGCATGTCGTAGGACAGGCCGCGGGCCTGTCCGGTCCGCTGGAAGGACTCGGCCCATCCGGCATGCAGACGGCGGCTGTCCCGTGTCAGGAATTCGGCGAAGCGGTGGCCGACAAAGCTCTCGGCGGTCTGGTCCAGCATCGCCAGCGCCGTGCGGTTGGCGGCGGTGATGGTGCCATCGGCCTGCAGCGACAGGTAGCCGCAGGGCGCGCCGTCGTAGAGCGCGGTGATGGCGCGGGCGCGCTCGGCCAGTTCGGTGTTGGCGGCAGCCAGCGCGGCCGTGCGCTCGCGCACCATGTCTTCGAGCCGCTCGCGGTGGGCTTCCAGTTCGCCTTGCCTGACCTTGCGTTTCGAGATGTCGCGGTGCACGCCGAGCAGGCCCACCGTCGCGCCGTCGGTGCCGGCGATGCGCATCGCGGCCACCTCGACCCAGACCGGGCTGCCGTCCTTGCGACGCAGGCGCATTTCCAGGCGCGGCGTCTGGCTGGTCAGCTGCGTGTCGAAATGCTCGCGCCCCAGGCGCTCGTATTCGGCATGCTCGGCGTACAGGAAGTCGGTCGTGCGGCCGGCGACTTCTTCGGCGGTGTAGCCGTATTGCCGCGTGAAGGCCGGGTTGACGAGGCGGATGTGGCGCGCCGTGTCGGTGTAGACGATGGCGTCGTCCATGCCGTTGATCAGCGCCTGGAAGGTGCGCTGGCTGTCGTCCAGCGCGGCCAGCGCCGTGACACCGACCTGGTGGCTGGCGTCCATCAGGCGCCGCGCGGTCGCCACTTCCTCGATGGCCTCGTCGCCGGCGTCGTCATCCTGGTCGTCGCGGCGGCGCGACAGCGCGGTCAGCGAGCGCGTCAGGCGCCGGCCGGCCAGCGAGCCACCGACCACGCCGCTGCCCGTCACCGCCACCAGCAGCAGACCCAGCTTCCAGGCCGCGTCGCGCAGCGGCGCCTGGAATTCGGCTTTCGGGATGAGGAGTTGCACTTGCCAGCCCGACAGCGTCGACGTGGCGCTGAATTGCTGGGCCTCGTCGACCGGCCCGGCCGGCACCTGGCCGAGCTGGGCGATCGTCTGCCGCAGCCCGTCCTGCACCCGCAGCAGCCAGCCGGCGGGCCAGTCGTGGGTCGGCAGCAGGTGCTCGAAACTGCGCGCATCGAGCACCAGCAGCAGCACCGCCACGGTGGCGCCGCCGCGCTGGACGGGCACGCCGAGCGTCACCAGGGGTTGCCGGGCGACCGGCCCGAACACGAGGTCGCTGACCGCCGGCTGGCCGCGCGCCAGCACCTGGCTGTGCGCGGTCCGGCCTTTGGACGGCGGCAGCTTCGGCAGCGGACTGCCCATCGGCAGCCGGGTGTGGACCTGCATCTGGCCTTCGCGGTCAGCCAGGATGATCTCGCCAGCGGCGGCATCGCGAAAGACCAGCGCCTGGTCGCGAAAGGCCGCCAGCTGCGACGGCGCGTCGAGGTCCCGGGACTGCGCCAGCACCTGCAGCAGGCGGATGCGGCCGTTCAACTCGAGGTCCAGCGTGGCGACCATGGTCTGCACCCGCTGCTGCGCCGCCGCCTCGCTGGCCGCCATGTTGTCGTTGATCTCCGCCAGCCCCAGCACCGCAGCCAGGACCACCAGCGGCAGCATGCACAACCAGATCAGCCGGCTCAGGAACAGCCCGACCGGCAGGCGGCCCCCCGAAAGCCGGTGGCCGAAGACGCGCGAAATCAACCGCAGTTGCATGTGCTGCGAGGCCGGTGGGCCGCAGGGAAGGATCCAGGATCATAGGTCCGGACCCGACGCGGCCGACGGGGCCGGGGGCGCTGCCGCGTCACCAGCAGGGTCAGCGCTGCCGGGGGTCGAGCGCGTCGCGCAGGCCGTCGCCGAGCAGGTTGAAGGCCAGCACCAGCAGGAAGATCGACAGCCCCGGCCAGATCGCCATCCAGGGTGCGCTGTCGACGTAGTTCTTGGCCGTGTTCAGCATGCTGCCCCAGCTCGGCGCGGGCGGCTGCTGGCCGAGGCCGAGGAAGCTCAAGCTGGCTTCGGCGATGACCGCGCCGGCGATGGCCAGCGTGGCCTGGACGATCAGCGGCGCGACGATGTTGGGCAGCACATGGCGCAGCGCGATGCGCCAGGGCGGGTTGCCGACGGCGCGCGCGGCCTCGATGTAGTCCTCGACCTTGACGTTCAGCACCTGGGCCCGCGTCAGCCGGACGAAGATCGGCGTGGCCGACACGCCGATGGCGATCATCGCGTTGGACAGCGAGGGCCCGAGGAAGGCCGCCAGCGCGATCGCCAGGATCAGGAAGGGGCAGGCCAGGAAGGCGTCGGTGAGGCGCGAGATCAGCGCGTCGACCCAGCCGCCGATGAAGCCCGCCGCCAGGCCCAGCGGCACGCCCAGCAGCAGGCTGATCGACACCGCGACCACGCCGGCCAGCAGCGAGGCCCGGGTGCCCCAGATGACGCGCGACAGCACGTCGCGGCCGATCTCGTCGGTGCCGAACCAGTGCTCGGCCGACGGCGGCTTGCGGATCGCGCCCCAGCTGGTGGCGATCGGGTCTTGCGGTGCGATGAAGGCCGCCAGCAGCGCCAGCGCGATGAAGCCGGCGATGATGGCTGCACCGAAGAGCGCGCCGCGGCGGCGCAGCAGCTTGCGCAGGGCGCGGTTCATGTTCTCAGGCGCGGGTTGACCGCGAAGTAGGCCAGGTCGGCCAGCAGGTTCAGCGTGATGTAGGCCGTGGCGGTGACCAGCACCACGCCCTGCACGACGGCGTAGTCGCGGTTGAAGACGGCGTCGACGATCAGCTTGCCGAAACCCGGGATCGTGAACACCTGCTCGGTGAGCACCGCGCCCGACAGCAGCGTGCCCAGCTCCAGCGCGCCCAGCGTGATGATCGGCGTCAGCGCGTTGCGCAGCGCGTGTTTCAGCACCACCTGGCGCTCGCTCAGGCCTTTCGCGCGGGCGGTGCGCACATAGTCGGCGCTCATCACCTGCAGCATCGCGCTGCGCGTGTGGCGCATCAGCACCGCGGCAATCGCGTTGCCGAGCACGAAGGCCGGCATGAGCATCGCGGCCAGGTTGGCGCGCAGGTTGTCGAAGGGGCTGACATAACCCGATGCCGGCAGCCAGCCCAGTTGCACGCTGAACAGCAGGATCATCAGGATGCCGAGCCAGAAATTCGGCGTGCTGATGCCCCACAGCGCGAAGACATTGGCCGCGCTGTCCCACCCCGTGCCGCGCCCGACGGCGCTGACGATGCCCGACGGGACGCCGATCAGCAGCGCGATGCCGAAGGCCAGCAAGGCCAGTTCCAGCGTCACCGGCAGCTTCTGCAGCACCAGGTCCAGCACCGGCTGCTGGTTGCGTACCGACTCGCCGAGGTCGCCGTGCAGCACGCCGGCGATCCAGTAGCCGTAGCGCAGCGGCAGCGGCTCGTCGAGGTGCAGCTTGGCGTGCAGGTAGGCGATGACGCTGGGGTCCTGCTCTTCGCCGGCCAGGATCAGCGCCGGGTCGCCGGGCAGCAGTTGCTGCAGGCCGAAGATCAGCATCGACACGAAGACCAGCGTGGGCACGATGGTCGCCAGCCGCTTGATCAGGAAGTCACCCACGCGCCCACCTCGTCGGCTGCCGGATCGTCATCGCCAGCGCTCAGGGGTTCAGTTGCAGGCCGCTGACGCGCAGCAGGCCGTCGGGCATCTGGCGCACGCCGCTGAGCTTGGCGTTGTAGGCCCACAGCCAGTTGCGGTGGTAGACGTAGAGGATCGGCCTGTCCTTCTGCACGCGCGCGGCGATCTGCTCGAACACCGGCTTGCGTTCGGCCGGTTCGCGCAGCGTGCGCGACAGCGCCAGCAGCCTGTCGGTCTCGGCGTCGCAGTAGCCGGCGTAGTTCAGCGGCTGCTTGCAGCCGTAATGGCTGAACAGGTTGCCGTCGGGGTCGGGTCGGCCGCTCCAGGCCAGTACGTAGGCCTCGAAATCGCCCTTGTCGGCCATGTTGATCGAGGTCGCGAATTCGGCGCTCTGGATCTTCACGTCGAAGCCGGCCTCGCGCGTCATCGCCTGCACCACCAGGGCCAGGCGCTGGGCGTCGGTCGTGGTCGGTGTCAGCAGCGTGAAGCTGGGCCTGGGCACGCCGGCTTCCTTCAGCAGGGCCTTGGCGCGTTCGATGTTGCGCTTGGGCACAGCCGTGCCCTTGGCGTAGTAGGGGTTGGTCGGCGCCACCCACTGGTTGCCGACCAGGGCTTCGTTGTCCATCACCACCTGCACCAGACCCTGGCGGTCGATGGCCAGCTCCAGCGCCTCGCGCACGCGCGGGTCCTTGCCCAGCGGATTGGCCTGCGCCTTGTCGCTCTTGCCGATGTTGATCGTGATGCCCTGGTAGCCGATCTCGGTGATGCTGGCCGTCTTCAGCTTCTTGTCGGCCTTCAGCTTCTCGATGTCGCTGCTGGCGATGCGTTCGGCGTAGTCGAGCTGACCGGCTTTCAGGTTGGCCAGCCGCACCGTGGCGTCCGGGATCGGCGTGTAGGTGACGCGGTTGAAGTGGATCGCCGGCTTGTTCCAGTAGCCGTCGAAGCGCTCCAGCACGATGCGGTCCTGGGCCACGCGCTCGACCCATTTGAAGGGGCCCGAGCAGACCGGCTTGTTGCCGAATTTTTCGCCCGCAGCCTGCGCGGCCTTCGGGCTGACCATCATGCCGGCGCGGTCACTCAGCGCAGCCAGCAGCGGCGAGAAGGGCGCGCTGAGGTTCAGCCGCACGGTCAGCGGGTCGACCACGTCGACGCTGCTGACCGGCGCCAGTTCACCGCGCCGGTTGCTGCCGGGCAGGGTCTTGTGGCGTTCGATGTTGAACTTCACCGCCGCCGCGTCGAACTTCTCGCCGTCGTGGAAGGTCACGCCGGGGCGCAGCTTCATCGTCAGCGCCTTGCTGTCGGCCGACCAGGCCCAGCTCAGCGCCAGCTGCGGCACCAGGTTCAGCTTCTCGTCGATGTCGACGAGCTTGTCGCACAGCGCCGTGAAGACGATGCGGCCGACGAAGGTGCGGGCCAGGCTGGGATCCAGCACATCGGGGTCTTCGGCCAGGCCTACCCTCAGATTCGGCAGATTGGCCACATTCGGCAGGTTGGGCGGCGTTTGCGCCGCAGCGGCACCGGCCGCCAGCAGCGCCGCAATGAGCAGACTTTTTTTCATGGTCGAGGGGCTTTCTTCAGCGGATGAAGGCCGACTGCAGGCGCTGCAGCCTTGTGTTGATCGGGGGCTCGGTGTGCGAGGAAGCCGGCGGCAGCACCTCGCGCCAGCGCCGGCAGGCCACGCCGTGGCCGTCGCTGGTCTCCAGCGCTGGCACGGTCTGCTCGCAGGCCGGCTGCGCATGGACGCAGCGGGTGTGGAAGGCGCAGCCGGCCGGCGGCCGCGTCGGGCTCGGCACATCACCCTGCAGCAGCACGCGGTCGCGCCCGCCGCCGGGCACGGGTTCGGGTATGGCCGCGAGCAGGGCCTGCGTGTAGGGGTGGCGCGGCGCGGCGAAGAGCGCTTCCTTCGGCGCCAGTTCGACGATGCGGCCCAGGTACATCACCGCGATGTGGCTGGCGATGTGCTTGACCACCGCCAGATCGTGCGCGATGAAGACGTAGGCGATGCCCAGGCGCTGCTGCAGGTCCTGCAGCAGGTTCACGACCTGGGCCTGCACCGAGACGTCGAGCGCCGAAACGGCCTCGTCGCAGACGATGAGTTGCGGCTCGACGGCCAGCGCGCGGGCGATGCCGATGCGCTGGCGCTGCCCGCCGGAAAACTCGTGCGGGTAGCGCTGGGCGTGCTCCGGCGCCAGCCCGACCGTCTGCAGCAGCTCGGCCACGCGTTCGCGGTGGCGGCCGCTGTGCAGGCCGTGCAGGCGCAGCGGCTCGGTCAGCGTCTGGCCGACCGTCATGCGCGGGTTGAGGCTGGAATAGGGGTCCTGGAAGATGATCTGCATCGCCCGCCGCTGGGCGCGCAGCGCCGCGGCGTCCAAGCTGCGCAGGTCGGCGCCGTTGAAGGCGATGCGCCCGGCGGTGGGCTCGATCAGGCGCAGCACCAGCCGGCCCAGCGTGCTCTTGCCGCAGCCCGACTCGCCGACCACGCCCAGCGTCTGCCCGGCCTGCAGCGTGAAGCTGACGCCCTGCACCGCCTGCACGGCGCCGCGCGCGCGGCCGAACAGGCCCGGGCGCACCGGGAAGTGCTTGACCAGGCCTTCGACCTGCAACAGCGGAACCGTCATGCCGACATGGCTTGCAAGGGCCGGGCCAGCAGGGCATCGGCGTCCAGCGGCGCCAGCCAGCACGCGGATGCGTGGCCGTCGCCCAGGTCGCGCAGCGGCGGCGCTTCGGCGCGGCAGCGGTCCTGCGCGAAGGGGCAGCGTGCGGCGAAGGCGCAGCCCACGGGGCGCGGCAGCGGTGGCGGCACCTGGCCGGCGATGGCCGCCAGCCGGGTGGCCTGGCCGTGCAGGCGCGGCATCGAGCCGAGCAGTCCCACCGTGTAGGGGTGCTGCGGGGTTTCGAACAGCGCGGCCACCGGCGCCTGTTCGACGACGCGACCGCAGTACATCACGACCACGCTGTCGGCGACCTCGGCCACCACGCCCAGGTCGTGGGTGATCAGCACGATGGCGGTGCCGCTGTCCTGTTGCAGGCTGTGCATCAGCGCCAGGATCTGCGCCTGGATGGTGACGTCGAGCGCGGTCGTCGGCTCGTCGGCGATCAGCAGGCGCGGGTTGTTGGCCAGCGCCATGGCGATCATCGCGCGCTGCCGCATGCCGCCCGACAGCTGGTGCGGGTGCTCGTTCAGGCGCTGCGCTGGTGCCGGGATGCGCACTTTTTCGAGCATCTGCAGCGCGCGCGCCCGGGCTTCGGCGGGGCCCAGGTTCTGGTGGCACTGCAGGCTTTCGATGATCTGCTGGCCGATCGTGAACACCGGGTTCAACGAGCTCATCGGCTCCTGGAAGATCATCGCCATGCCGTTGCCGCGCAGGGCCTGAAGTTCGCGCTTCGGCAGGCCGATCAACTCGCGGCCGTCGAAGCGGATCGAGCCACCCGCGATGCGCCCCGGCGGATTCGGGATCAGGCCCATGATGGACAGCGCGGTGACGCTCTTGCCGCTGCCCGATTCGCCGACGATGGCCAGGGTCTGCCCGGCCTGCAGGCTGAAGCTGACGCCGTCGACCGCGGGGAATTCGCCCGCATCGGTGCTGAAGTGGGTGCGCAGGTTTTCGACCTGCAGCAGCGTCGCGCTCATCGCCGCGAGTGTCCCACCAGGCCGGTCCCGCTCATTCCACCTTGCCGATCTTGCGCACCGCTTCGACCATCCGCTTTGCGTCGGCGTCCCAGTAGGTCTGGAACTCCGGTGCGTCGAGGTATTCGACCGGGCTGCCCGAGTGGTTGATGGTGGCCACGACGGCCGGGTTGGTGGCGACCTTGCGGGCCGCCGCACGCAGCTTCAGCGCGATCTCGTCGGGCGTGCCGGCGGGCACGAACAGCGCCGACCACTGCGCAAAGGCGATCGGGTAGCCCAGCTGCTTCAGGCTGCGCACCTCGGGCAGCGAGACCAGCGGCTGCTCGCCCCAGTGGGCCAGCGCGCGCAGCTTGCCAGCCTTGATCTGCTGCGCCACCGCGCTGGGCCCGGCGGCCACGGCGTCGACCTGGCTGCCCAGCAGGGCCAGCACGGCCGGGCCGGCGCCGGTGTAGGGGATGTGGGTCATGCGGAAGTCCGCGGCCGCCTTCAGCATTTCCATCGGCACGTGCATGGTGCCGTAGTTGCCGCTGCTGCCGTAGTTGTAGGCGCCGGGCTTCTTCTTCGCGTCGGCGACGAATTCGGCCAGCGTCTTCCACGGCGCGTCGGCGCGCACCACCAGCACCGTCGGGTCGGCGGTGAAGCGGGCGATCGGCTTGAACTGGTTCAGCGCGTAGGCCGCCTTGCGGCCCAGGATGTGGTCAGCTTCGGGCAGGATGGAAATCGACGACAGCGTCATCAGGATGGTGGTGCCGTCGGCTGGCGCCCGGGCGGCCACGCCCATGCCCAGCGCCCCGCCGGCACCGACGCGGTTCTCGACGATCACCGGCTGCTTCAGTTCCTTGCTCAGCGCCTCGGCCACCGGCCGCGCCACGGTGTCGGCCACGCCGCCGGGCGGGAAGGGCACGATCATCGTGATCGGCTTGTCGGGCCAGCCCGACTGGGCCAGCGCGGCGCCAGCCGTCAGCAGCGCGGCGGCGAGAAGCGCCCGGCGCTTCATTCGCCGGTCTCTTCGAAACGCGTTTCCAGCACGCCCAGGCCATCGACCTCGATGCGCACCACGTCGCCGTGGCCCAGCCAGCGCGGCGGCGTCATGCCCATGCCGACACCGGCCGGCGAGCCGGTGGCGATGACGTCGCCCGGCAGCAGCGTGATGCCGCGCGAGCAGGTCTCGATCAGCGTCGGCAGGTCGAAGATCAGGTCGGTGGTGCGGGCGTCCTGGCGCAGCTCGGCGGCGCCGCCGTTCGGCGTCACCCAGCAGCGTACGCGGGTGTCGCCGGCGTTCAGTTCGTCGGCGGTGACGATCCACGGCCCCATCGGGCAGAAGGTGTCGAAGCTCTTGCCGAGGTCCCATTGGGCGTGGCGGATCTGCACGTCGCGGGCCGTCACGTCGTTGACGATGGTGTAGCCGTAGACGTGCGACATCGCGTCGGCGCGGCTGATGTTGCGGCCGCCCTTGCCGATGACGATGGTCAGTTCGGCTTCGTAGTCGATCTGCGACGAGATCGCCGCACCGGGCAGCTGCACCGCATCGTTGGGGCCGATGACGGTCTCGGGCACCTTGGTGAAGACGATGGGCCAGGCGTCGACGGTCTTGGTGTTGTCCTTGAAGACGCTGGCCTGCAGTTCGGCGGCGTGGGCGTGGTAGTTGCGGCCCACGCACCACAGGTTGCGGCGCGGCGCGGGCAGCGGCGCCACCAGCATCGCGGGCGCGAAGGCCAGCGTCTCGGTGACTGCGGGCAGCGCCGTGCCGGCCACCGACTGCTCGATCAGGGCCAGTGCGCCCCGGCTGGCGTCGATGTCGAAGAGGTCGATGGTCAGGCCATCGGCCGACAGGCGGCCGACGCGATGCTGGCCTTGGTGGGTGATGGTGGCGATGCGCATGGGAGCTCCTGTTGGATCGACCAAATGCTACCATTAAGGCCCACCTTTGCCCGATCCACCCGGCCATGGACGCTGCCTCAGCCCTGCGCGAGAAGATTTTCGAGAACCTGCGTTCGCGCACCTGGCGGGCCGGCCACCGCATTCCCACCGAGCGTGCGCTGAGCGAGGAATTCGGCTTGAGCCGGTCGACCGTGCGCCGCGTGCTGCTCGACTTCAAACGCAAGCGCTTGATCACCCAGACGGTGGGCAGCGGCACCTATGTCGCCGACCAGGTGCACGAGGCGCTGGCCGAGCTGATGCCGGTCGTCGCCGCCCACGCGGTCAGCCCGGCCGAGTTGATGAGCGCCCGCCTGGTGCTGGAACCGGCACTGATCGAGATGGCCATCGGCAACGCCACGGCGGCCGATTTCACCAGGATGGACGAGTGCAACCACCGGGCTGAGGCGGCCACCACGCTGGAAGAGTTCGAGCACTGGGACGGCGCCCTGCACGAGGCCATCGCCGAGGCCGCGCACAACGGTTTCATCAGCGGCGTTTTCAGGCTGATGACCGACGTGCGGTCGAACAACGAGTGGGGTGCGCTGAAGCGCCGCAGCGCCACACCCGAACGGCGGCTGGAATACCAGATGGAACACCGCGCGCTGGTGGCGGCGCTGAAGGCCCGCGACGCCGAAGTCGCCCGCCAGCTGTGCCTGGCGCACCTGGTGCATGTGCGCACCAGCATGCTGGGCTATTGACCGCGCGCTACAGTCGGCGTTGACGGCCCTTGCTGGCGGTCGATGCTGAGCCAATAGAGCCCATTTGAGACCAATAACGGAGACATGATGAACACCACAAGCACAAGGCGCTGCGCCATCGGCCTGCTGCTGGCCGCCGCCAGCGCCCTGCCGGTCGTTGCCCAGGCTCAGGACTATCCGGCCAAGCCCGTGCGCATCGTGGTGCCTTTCGCGCCCGGCGGCTCGGCCGACGTCTATGGCCGCTTCATCGCGCAGAAGCTGCAGGAGGCCCTGGGCCAGAACTTCATCGTCGACAACAAGCCCGGTGGCGGCAGCGTGATCGGCACCGACGCGGTGGCCAAGTCGGCGCCCGACGGCTACACCCTGCTGTTGATGTCGAACACGCAGACCGTCAACGAGTCGCTGATCCCGAACAAGCCCTTCAACCTGATGCACGATTTCGCGCCGATCGCGCCGATCAACGCGTCGGACCTGGTGCTGGTGGTCAAGGCCGGCCTGCCGGTGAACAGCCTGGCTGACCTGATCAAGGTCGCCAAGGCCAAGCCGGGCGGCATGAGCTACGCGTCGTCGGGTCCCGGCACGCCTTACCACATGGCCGGCGAACTGATGAAAGCGATGGCCGGCATCGACATCGTCCACGTGCCGTACAAGGGTAGCGCCGGTGCCCGCACCGACGTGCTCGGCGGTCAGCTGGAAATGATGTTCGACGCCATCCCGACGATGAGCGAGCACATCAAGTCGGGCAAGGTCAAGGCGCTGGCGACGACCGGCCTGAAGCGGTCCGGTACGCTGCCCGAGGTGCCGACGATGGACGAGGCTGGCATCAAGGGCTATGAGGCGACGATCTGGCTCGGCCTGATGGCGCCCAAGGGCACGCCGCCGGTCATCGTCAACCGCCTGAACGCCGCGGTTTCCAAGATCACCGCCAACGCCGAGGTGCGCAAGGCCTGGGCCGCGCAGGGCACGGCGCCGCTGACGATGGGCGTCGACGCCTTCACCCGCTACCTGAACGACGACATCGCCAAGTGGGCGCACATCGTCAAGATCTCGGGCGCCAAGGTCGACTGAGCGGCGACGCCGCTGCCCGCCGCTGCCTGCCCGCAGGCTGACCGACCCTGACCCGACTGCTGCCTTGACGCCCATCCACCTGACCTTGAACGGCCGCCCGCAAGCGCTGCAGGCGGCGCCCACTGCTCGCCTGCTCGACGTGCTGCGTGAGGACCTGGGTCTGGTCGGCACGCGTTTCGGTTGCGGCGCCCAGCAGTGCGGTGCCTGCCATGTGCTGCTCGACGGCCGTTCGGTGGCGGCCTGCGACACGCCCTTGTGGGCCTGCGAGGGCCATGCGGTCGTCACGGTCGAAGGCCTGCCCGCGCGGCTGCGCGAGGCCTTCAGCGCCGAGCAGGCGGCGCAATGCGGCTATTGCAGTTCGGGCATGCTGATCGCCGCCGCGGCGCTGCTGCGCGCACAGCCGCAGCCCACCGACGCCGACGTGCGGCAGGCGCTCGACGGCCATCTGTGCCGCTGCGGTGCGCACAACCGCATCGTGCGCGCCGTCTTGCGCGCGGCGGCGTCGGCATGAACGCGAGCGCGTCGCCGCGCGTGGCCTTCACCGGCGGCGGTCGCGTGCAGGTGCGCACCGGCAAGGTCGAGATCGGCCAGGGCCTGCACACCGCGCTGGCGCAGATCGTCGCCGACGCGCTCGGCGTGGCGCTGGACCGCATCGACATGCTGCCTGTCGACACCGTGCACAGCCCCGACGAGGGCGTGACCTCGGGCAGCCTGTCGGTGCAGGACGCCGGGCGCGCCCTGCGCGCGGCCTGCGCCGCCTTGCGGCCCGGCGCCCCTGTGCCTGCGAACGTTCCTGCGGCGGTGGGGCTGTCAGCGCCTAACCGCGGTCTGGACGCCAAGCTGGCCGGCCGCGCGGCCTTCATCCACGACCTGCAGCCCGCCGGCCTGCTGCACGGCCGCGTGCTGCACCCGCCGCGCCATGGCGCGCGGCTGCAAGCCTGCGACGACACGGCGGTGCGGGCGCTGCCCGGCGTGCTGCGGGTGCTGCGCGACGGCGATCTGCTCGGTGTGGTGTCCGGCACCTCGGCGCAGGCCGACGCCGCCGTCCAGGCGCTGGCCGCTGCCGCGCAGTGGCAGCTGGCAGCGGCGGTGGCCGAAGAAGCCGCCGACCTGCAAAGCCTGCCGTCGACGCCGCGCCAGGTGGCCGAAACCGGCCCGGCGGCGGGCTTGGCCGTCGACGTCGTCCGCACGCTGAAAGCCCGCTACAGCAAGCCGTGGACCGCCCACGCCTCGATCGCCACCTGCTGCGCGCTGGCCCGCTGGGCCGACGGTCAGGTCGACGTCTGGACGCACAGCCAGGGCATCTTCAACCTGCGGCGCGACCTGGCGCTGGCCTTCGAGGTCGATGCCCAGGCGGTCCGCGTGCACCATGCCGAGGGCGCCGGCTGCTACGGCCACAACGGCGCCGACGATGTGGCCTGGGACGCCGCCTGGCTGGCCCGCGCCGTGTCGGGCACCCACCCCGGTGCGACGGTTCGCGTGTTGTGGAGCCGCGCCGACGAATTGAGCCAGGCGCCGTTCGGCCCGGCGATGGTGGTCGAAATGCGGGCCGGGCTGGACGGTGCGGGCGGCATCGTCCGCTGGCAGCACGAACTCTGGAGCCCGGGCCACAGCCGCCGGCCCGGCCGCAGTGTCACGCCGGCGCTGCTCGGTGCCTGGCAGGTGGCCGCGGCCTGCGCGGTGCCGGCGTCGATCGACATGCCCATCGCCAGTGGCGGTGGTGCCGAACGCAATGCCGTGCCGGGTTACGACTTCGCGGCCGTGTCGGTGATCGCGCACAGTGTGCCGACGCAGCGCCGCAGTTCGGCGCTGCGCGGCCTGGGCGCCTACGCCAATGTCTTCGCCGCCGAAAGCTTCATCGACGAAATCGCCCACGCCACCGGCGCCTGCCCGCTGGCCTTGCGTCGCCAGCACCTGCAGCACGACCCGCGCGCGCTGGCCGTGCTGGACGCCGCCGCCGCGCGCGCCGGCTGGGCCGAACGCCGGCAGGGCGGCGCGCCCGAGGAAGGCGTCGGCCTGGGGCTGGCCGTGGCCCGCTACAAGGGCAACGGCGCCTGGTGCGCAGTGGTCGCCGAGGTGGTCGCCGGCGCCACGCTGCGGGTGCGCCGGCTGAGCATCGCGGTCGACGTCGGCCGGGTCGTCAACCCCGACGGCGTGGTCAACCAGATCGAAGGCGGCGCCATCCAGTCGACCAGCTGGACGCTGATGGAAGCCGCGCATGCCGCCCACGGCAGCTGGGACGATTACCCGATCCTGCGCTTCAGCGAAGTGCCGGCGGTGGATGTCGTGCTGATGCCGTCCGACGAACCCTCGGTGGGCGCCGGCGAAGCGTCGATCGGCCCGACCGCCGCGGCCATTGCCAATGCACTCTTCGACGCGCTGGGCGTGCGCGTGCGCGACCTGCCGCTGAGCCCTGAACACATCGTCGCGGCGATGGACAACTGACAAGCCCGAGACCGAACATGACCGTTTTGAATCTGCTGTGCGCCGGTGCCGCCCAAGGTCTGGTGAAGGCCCTGGAGGCCCGCTTCAAGGCCGAGACCGGCGCCGACATCCAGGCCCGCTTCGGCGCCGTCGGCGCGATCAAGGAGGCCTTGCTGGCCGACGAGCCTTGCGACGTGCTGGTGCTGACCGACGCGCTGATCAGTGGCCTGCTGGCCGAGGGCCGGCTGCAGGCCGGCAGCGCCGTGTTGCTGGGCCGGGTGCGCACCGGCGTGGCCGTGCGCGCTGGCTCGCCGTGGCCCGAGGTGGCCACCGCCGCTGGCCTGAAGGCGGCGCTGCGGGCTGCCACCGGCGTCTACTTCCCCGATGCCGTTCGCTCGACCGCCGGCATCCACTTCGCCAAGGTGCTGCGCGAACTGGGCGTGCACGACGAACTCGAGCCGCGCTTCAAGACCTACCCCAACGGCGCCACCGCGATGCGCGCAATGGCCGATTCGGCCGAAGCCAAGCCCATCGGCTGCACCCAGGTCACCGAGATCCGGTACACGCCGGGTGTCGAACTGGTGGCGCTGCTGCCGCCAGAATTCGAATTGGCGACACCGTACACCGCGGCGGTCCGTGCCGCCAGCCCGCAGGCCGACCTGGCCGCCCGCTTCATCGCCTTGATGACCAGCCCCGAAGCGCTGCCCTTGCGCAGCGCCGGCGGCTTTGAAAACTGAAGGAGCCCACCATGCGCCGCCGTGAACTGATCGCTGCCCTGCCTGCAGCGCTGGCCCTGCCGCAGGCGCCCGCCTGGGCGCAGGCCTTCCCGAACCGGGTGATGCGCTACATCGTGCCGGTCGCTGCCGGTGGCGGCAGCGACCTCGTCGGCCGCACGGTGTGTGAACGTTGGGGCAAGCTGCTGGGCCAGACCATCATCGTCGACAACATCGGCGGTGGTGGCGGGGCTATCGCCTGCCAGACCACGGCCAAGGCGCCGGCCGATGGCTACACGCTGATGCAGGGCTATGTGGCCACCCACGGCACCAGCCCGGCGACGCGCAGCAAGCTGCCCTACGACCCGATCAAGGACTTCACGCCGGTCGGCATGATCGGCGGCACGCCGAATGTGCTGGTCGTCGATGCCAACCTGCCGATCCGCAGCCTGGCCGAATTCGTCGCCTACCTGAAGAAGAACCCCGGCAAGGCCAGCTACGGCTCTGCGGGGCAGGGCTCGCTGACCCACCTGACGATGGAGCTGTTCAAGCAGGCCAGCGCCACCTTCATGCTGCACATTCCCTACCGCGGCATCGCGCCGGCCTTCAACGACCTGCTGGGCAGCCAGACCCAGGCCATGTTCCCGGGTCTGGCGGCGGCGCTGCCGCACATCCGCTCCGGGCGGGTGCGCCCGTTGGCCGTGACCGGCACGGCGCGCCATCCGGTGGTCAAGGACGTGCCGACGTTGATCGAGCTGGGCTACAAGGGTTTCGACGCCATCCAGTGGTACGGCGTGGTCGGCCCGGCGGGCCTGCCGGCGCCGGTCCTGGCGACGCTGCACGACACGCTGAACAAGGTGCTGACCGGCCCCGACCTGCGCGAGCGTCTGGCCGCCGAAGCCGTCGAGCCGATGCCGATGTCGGCCGCCGATTTCGGCAAGTACATCAAGGCCGACATCGCCCGGTGGACGGCCATTGCCCGTGAACGCAAGATCGACCTTGACGCATGAACAAGACCACCCCCGAAGCGCCTTCGGCGCTCCCCCTCAAGGGGTCGACCCCAGCGGCCCGGCAAAGCCGGTTCCGCGGCGTCCGCTTGATGGCGATGCTGCGCGCTGGCGCGCTCGCATCGTGCTTGCCCTTCGTTTCCGGTGGGGCCCAGGCCCAGGACTACCCGAGCAAGCCCATCCGCGTCGTCGTGCCCTTCTCGCCGGGCGGCGCGGTCGACGGCCCGATGCGGGTGGTGGCGCAGGAACTGGGCAAGCGGCTGAAGGTGCAGGTCATCGTCGACAACCGCCCGGGCGCGGGCGCCACCATCGGCAGCGGCGAAGTGGCCAAGGCCGCGCCCGACGGCTACACGCTGCTGCTGGCGTCGCAGACCAACGCCATCAGCGCCTCGCTCTACCCCAAGCTGCCGTTTGCGCCCATCGACGACTTCGTCGGCGTCAGCCTGCTCGGCCGCGAGCCGGGCGTGCTCGTGGTCCACCCGAGCCTGCCGGTGAAGAACGTGGCCGAGCTGATCGCGCTGGCCAAGGCCAAGCCCGGCGCGCTGAACTACGCCAGTTCCGGCAACGGCAGCGGCCAACACCTGTTCATGGCCCAGTTCGCCAGCATGGCGGGCATCAAGATGACGCATGTGCCCTACCGCGGCAGCGGCCAGGCCACGACCGACCTGCTGGCCGGCACGGTGCCGATCTCGATGCCCGGCACCGCCGGCATGGTGGCCCACATCAAGGCCGGCAAGCTGCGGCCGCTGGCCACCAGCGGAGCCCTGCGCTCGCCGCAACTGCCCGATGTGCCGACGCTGGCCGAGAGCGGCGTCACCGGCTACTCGGCCTATGTCTGGATGGGGCTGCTGGCGCCCAAGGGCACGCCGGTGGCACTGATCGACAGGCTGAACCGCGAGCTGAAGCTGGTGATGGCGCTGCCCGAGGTCAAGACCCATTTCGCCGAAGCCGGCATCGAGATCGTGGCCTCCACGCCGGCCGAGATGGACAGCTTTTTCCGCGACGAACGGGACCACTGGGCGCGTGTCGTCAAAGAGTCCGGCGCGCGCGTCGATTGAATTCCCTGCTCACCATTCAACAGGATTTCCCATGACCCCAATCACCGGCCAGGAACACTGGACCACCAAGAAAACCGCCGATGGCGACGTCAAGCTCTTCCTGTGGGAAAAGTACGTCGGCGCTCCTGAAGACCAGGCCGGCAAGCCGGTGATGCTGTGGGTGCACGGCTCGTCGATGGCCAGCCAGCCGACCTTCGACCTGACCGTGCCCGGCCGCCCTGACAGCAGCGTGATGGACTGGTTCGCCGAACGCGGCTTCGTCTGCTGGTGTGTCGACATGGAGGGCTACGGCCGCAGCGACAAGACGCGCGACATCTACTGCGACATCGCCAACGGCGCCGCCGACCTGGAAGCCGCCACCGACTACATCTACGCGACGCGCGGCGTGCGCAGTTTCCTGACCTACGGCATCAGCAGCGGCGCGCTGCGCGCCGCGCTGTTCGCGCAGAACCACCCTGAGCGCGTGTCGCGCCTGGCGCTGGACGCCTTCGTCTGGACCGGCGAGGGCGCGCCGACGCTGGAGCAACGCCGCAAGAAGCTGCCCGAGTTCATCGCCAACAAGCGCCGACCCATCGACCGCGCCTTCGTGCGCAGCATCTTCTCGCGCGACCACGCCGACTGCGCCGACGCCAACACCGTCGAGGCCTTCGCCGACGCCATCCTGGCGCTCGACGACAGCATGCCCAACGGCACCTACATCGACATGTGCAGCCGGCTGCCGGTGGTCGATCCGCTGAAGATCACCGTGCCGACCGTGGTGCTGCGCGGCCAGTTCGACGGCATTGCCGGCTTCGACGACCTGTTGAGCTTTTTCAAGCACCTGCCGCACCCGGACAAGCAGTTCACCGTGCTCAACGGCATCAGCCACGCCAGCTTCCAGCAGAAGAACTACAAGATGGTCTACCAGATCCTGCATGCGTATTTCACGCAGCCGGCACCCGCCTACACCGACTACGGACATTGAGCCCCCAAGCTCGCTAGCGCTCGCTACCCCCCGAGGGGGCCGTCCGCCAGCGGCCCGGCAGAGCCGGTTCCGCGGCGGGAAACTTGGTCAATTCACTGGAGACATGTCATGCGGAAGTTGCTTCGTTCGATCATTGGCACGCTGGCCCTTTGTGCAGCGCTGCCGGCCCTGGCCGGCGACAAGATCAAGGTGCAGTGGCTGGGCCAGGCCGCGTTCAAGATCACGACACTGGACGACAAGGTCATCGTCATCGACCCCTGGCTGCTCACCAACCCGAAGACGCCGCCCGAGTTCAAGAAGCTCGAGGCGCTGGGCAAGGTCGACGTGGTGCTGGTGAGCCACGCCCACTTCGACCACATGGCCGACGCGGCCGACCTGGCCAAGCTGAACAACGCCCCGCTGTGGGCGCCCGCCGGCCTGTCGCAGTCTTTCATCACCTTGGGCGTGCTGCCGGCCACCCAGGCGCTGCGCATCAACAAGAGCGGCACCGTCACGCCGGTCGGTCCGAAGGTGAAGATCACGCTGGTGCACGCCGAGCACAGCTCGGAGCTGGTCTGGAAGAACCCGGCCACCGGCAAGGACGAGACCCATGTCGGCGGCGAGCCGGGCGGTTTCATCGTCGAGCTCGAGAACGGCTTCAGGATCTGGCACATGGGCGACACCGGCGTCTTCGGCGACATGAAGCTGATCGCCGATATGTACAAGCCCGACCTGGTGCTGATGCCGATCGGCGGCGGCCAGTTCGTGCTGAATCCGGTGGATGCGGCGATGGTCACGCGCGACTTCATCAAGCCCAGGACCGTGATTCCGATGCACTACCTGACCAACCCGGGTCTGCCGGGCACGCCGGCCGAATTCATCAAGGCGCTGGGCAACAGCGCCACCAAGGTGCTGGCGATCAACCCCGGCGAGACGGTCGAGTTCTGACGATGGGCGACCGCACCGCACCGGTTGTTCCGCACGCCCAGCACGGTCCCGGTTGCGGCTGCGCGCACAGCATCCACCGCCACCAGCACCACGTCGGCTGGAACAAGGACTTTGCCCCGGTGCTGCGCGTGGCGCCGGGCGAGTGCGTCGAGTTCGAGGTCTTCGAGGCCTCGGGCGGGCAGCTCTCGCCGACCTCGACGGTGGCCGATGTCGGCACCCTCGACTTCGGGCGCATCAACCCGGTCACCGGCCCGGTCTTCATCGACGGCGCCGAAGCCGGCGACGTGCTGAAGGTGACGCTGCTCGGCTTCCAGCCCTCGGGCTGGGGCTGGACGGCCAACATACCGGGCTTCGGCCTGCTGGCCGACGAGTTCAAGGAGCCGGCGCTGCACCTCTGGCAGTACGACGCCAGCACCCTGGCGCCGGCGCTCTACGGCCGCCACGGGCGCGTGCCGCTGAAGCCCTTCACCGGCACCATCGGCGTCGCGCCCGCGGCGCCCGGCCTGCACAGCATCGTGCCGCCGCGCCGCGTCGGCGGCAACCTGGACGTGCGCGACATCGCCACCGGCACCGAGCTCTACCTGCCGGTCGAAGTGACCGGCGCGCTGTTCTCGGTCGGCGATACCCACGCTGCGCAGGGCGACGGCGAGGTCTGCGGCACGGCCATCGAAAGCCCGATGAGCGTGGCCCTGCAGTTCGACCTGATCAAGAACGAGCCGCTGGCCTTCCCGCGCTTCACGACACCGGGGCCGGTCACGCGCCACCTCGACGCCAAGGGCTACGAAGTCACCACCGGCATCGGCCCCGACCTGATGGAAGCCGCCCGCGCCGCGGTGCGCGCGATGGTCGACCTGCTCAGCCGCCGCCACGGCATGCCGGCGGTGGAGGCCTACATGCTGTGCAGCGTTTGCGGCGACCTGCGCATCAGCGAGATCGTCGACATGCCGAACTGGACGGTTTCGTTTTACTTCCCGCGGGTCGTCTTCGACTGAGCTGCGCCGGCTGGCCGCGCCCGGTTCAGAACTTCATGGTCAGCGTCATCCGCGCCTGGCGCGGCGCCCCCGGGCTGATGTTGTTGTTGCCGTCGGCGGTGGCGAAGTAGCGGCGCTTGAACAGGTTTTCGACGTTCAGCGCCAGCTGGGTGCCGCTGCCGGCCCAGCGCCTGTAGAGCGCGGCATCTGCGCGCGTCCAGCCGGGCAGGGCCACCTGGTTGTCCAGGCTGGTGACGACCCGTCCCTGGTGCAGCAGGCCCATGCCGGCGCCCAGGCCGTGGCCCAGGTCCACCCGGTTCCACAGCGTCAGCATGTGGCGCGGCACCAGTTGCAGCCGGGCGCCGGCTGCAGCGGCGGAGGTGGTGCTGACGATGCGGCCGTCCAGGAATGCGTAGCCGCCATGCAGCTGCCAGCCGGGCCGCACCTCGCCCTGCAGGCTCAGCTCGGCGCCTTCGGTGCGCTGCTGGCCGGTCTTCACGAAGTAGCCCGGGTTCAGCGCGTCGGGTGAGCGCACGTCACGCCGGTCCAGCCGGAAGACGGCAGCCGACAGCGTCAGCCGGGGCGCCAGGTCCCAGCGGGCGCCGACTTCGGTGTTGATGGACTTCTCGGGCGCCAGGTCGGCGGTGTTCGGCGCCAGGCTCAAGGTCTCGCCCGACGGCAGAAACGAAGAGGCATGACTGGCGTAGGCGCTGAAGGTGGCTGCGGGGCTCCAGATCAGGCCCAGGCGCGGGCTGGCGGCCTTGTCGGTGCGCGCCAGGTCGACCGGCGTCGCGGTGGTCCGCAGGTCGTCGAAACGGGTCTCGTAGCGGTCGAAGCGCAGGCCGGCCAGCAGCTTCCACTGCGGGTCCAGCATCACCAGGTCCTGCAGCAGCAGCGCCGCCACCTGACCGACGACGCGGTTGTTGGCGTCGCTGCCGCTGGCGCGGAAGGCGGTGGCCACCGCGCCGGGTGCGCTGGTGGGCACGCCGATCAGCACCTGCGTGGCCGTCGCGCCGAAGTAGCCGGTCTGGCGCTGGTTGCGGCTGCGCTGGTGGCCCAGTTCCAGGCCCAGCAGCAACTGGTGCTGCAGGCCGAAGGCGCTGCCCTCGGTGCGCAGGTCGGTCTGGTTGAACAGGTTGCTGCGGCGATTGGCGTTGTTGTAGGCCGCCAGCTTGAAGTTGCCGGCGGCGTCCACCGAACTGCTGTTGGCGTTGTCGGCGTAGACGTTCTGGTAGAACTTGTCGTAATGCGTCAGGCGCAGGCTGTTTTTCAGCTGCACCGCGCCGAAGTCGTGTTCCAGCACCGCGTAGGCACCGTCGACCAGCGAGCGCGCCCTGCTCTGCGCGGCGTTGCCGTAGAAGGTGGCCGGGTTGCCATCCAGCGGCCGGCCGTCGCGCGACGGCACGCCGCGGTCGGCGGTGCGTTCGTCCTGCAGGTGCTCGGTGCCCAAGGTCAGGGCCGTGGCGCGCCCCGGCAGCGCCGTCAGCACGGGGTTGAGGGCCCAACGTGCCAGGCTGTAGCCGTCGCGGAAACTGCGGCCCTTGTCGGCCATCGCGTTGACGCGGCCGACCCAGCCTGCGGCCAGCGCGCCGCCCAGGTCGGCGGTGCCGCGCAGCCCGCCCTGGCTGCTGGCGCTGAGGCTGGCCTCGGCGATGCGGCGCAGCTGCGGCTGCTTGCTGAGGCGGTTGACGATGCCGCCCGCGCCGCCGCGGCCAAAGACCATGCCGCCGGCGCCTTTGAGCACCTCGACGCGGTCCAGGTTGTAGAGGTCGCGGAAGACCTGCGCATCGTCGCGCACGCCGTCGATGTACAGGTCGGCCGAGGTGCTGATGCCGCGCAGCACGAACTGGTCGCGGTTGCCTTCGCCCTGGTGCACGCTGGTACCGGGCACGCTGCGCATGACGTCGGCCAGGCTCTGCATCGCCTGGTCCTGCATCAGGGCGGCGGGCACGACGGTCAGCGACGCCGGCGTCTCCTTCAGCGGCAGGTCGATCTTGCTGGCGGTGCTGGCGCTGACGGCGCGGTAGTTGTCCGCGGCGCGGCCGGTGACGACGATCTGCTGCGGAGCCGCCACGGCGACCAGGGTGGTGCCGGCGGCGACCGGTTCAGCCGCTTGCGCGGCCAGGGGCAGGGTGCTTGCGGCCAGCGCGCTCCAGGCGGCGAGCAGGGCGCGGGTTTCGGGTTTGGCGTTGCGGCTGGGCGGCTTGGCAGGTTTCATCAACGGTTCTCAAATGCGACTCATTCTCATCATAAACGAGAATGATTCGTATTTGATATGAACCGGAGCACGTCAAGGTGGCCAGCCAGCCGAGCCTGAAATGCAGACGGCCGGTGGGTTCGCCACCGGCCGTCTTCAGCACAGGGCGGCTGCGCCGCGCACCCTCAGACGATCTTCACCGACAGGTGGGGCAGCTTGTCGATGTGGCATTCGATGACATCGCCGCGCACCACCGGACCGACGTTCTCGGGCGTGCCGGAGTAGATGATGTCGCCGGGGAAGAGCTCGTTGGCCTGCGACAGCTTGCTGATCTGCTCGGCGACGCTCCAGATCATCTGGGTCAGGTCGGCGCTCTGTTTCGTCACGCCGTTGACCTTGAGCCAGATGCTGCCCTTGGTGAAATGGCCGATGTCGCGCACCAGGTGCAGCGGGCCGATCGGGGCCGAGTGGTCGAAACTCTTGCCGATCTCCCAGGGCTTCTTCTCGTCGCCCATCGCGCGTTGCAGGTCGCGCCGCGTCATGTCCAGGCCCAGCGCGTAGGCGTAGACGCAGTCCAGCGCCTTTTCAACCGGGATGTCCTTGCCGCCCTTGTCCAGCGCGGCGACCAGTTCCACCTCATAGTGGTAGTTCTTGGTCAAGGTCGGGTAGGGGTGGTCGGCCACCGTGCCGATGGCCACGTTCTGGATCGCATCGGTCGGTTTCTGGAAGAAGAAGGGCGGCTCGCGGGTCGGGTCCGAACCCATTTCGCGGGCGTGCGCCGCGTAGTTGCGGCCGATGCAGTAGATGCGCCGCACCGGAAAGGACAGCGGGCTGCCGACGATGGGCAGGAAGACACCCGGCACCTTGAAGGGTGTCGGGGCCGCGGCCAGCTCGCCGGGCGCGGCGCAGCCGCTGGTGACGGTGCCGACCGCCGCGCCGACCGTCATCGCGGCGGCCGATTGCAGCGCGCTGCGCCGGCTGGGTTGCGCCAGGGCGCGTTGGGCATCTTTCATGGGTTCTCCGGGGGTTGGGGCACAGCCGGTCACTCTACGTCGCGCGCCGCGCGCTGCCCATCAGGCTAGCCCGGATAGCGGCCGCTACGACAACAACTTCACCAGCGTGTCGGGGTGGATGGGCAGCGCCGTCAGCCCGGCCACGCCCATCAGCACGCCGAAGCCGGTCGGCACCAGCGTCACCCAGTACAGCGGCCACAGGCCGGTCAGCGCGGTGACGGCCAGCAGCGCGATGGCGATGGCCAGCAGTGCATCGGACAGGTCGAACTGGTCGTCGCGGTAGTTCAGCGCGTCGTAGGTCTTCTGGTCGTCCTCGGCCTGGGCCTTCAGGGCGTCTTTCTTGCGCGCCTGATCGGCCGCCACGCCGCGGTACCTCGCGATGGCCGCGTCGTAGGCTGCCGTGCTGGCCGGCGGCGCCGCCAGGCGGGCCAGTTCCAGCTGCGTCGCGGTGGCTTCCGCAAGGTCCTGGCGGACATTGCGCGCCTGGTAGTAGGCCCAGTGGTCCAGCTTGTCGGCCTGGGCCTGCTGCATGGCCTGCACGATGTTGTCGTCCTTGACCTTGCAGATGCCCATGAAGGTGGCCAGCACCGCCACGGTGACGGCCACCGCCGCGTTCAGCCGCGCCGTCGAGCGGGCCTGCGCCTTCTCGGCGGCGGCCCGCGCCTGTTCGATCAATTCTTTCGGGTCGATGTCCATGGTGGTCGAGCCTAGCCGAACGAGAATGCGCGGGCGCCATTCGGCCGTGTGGAAATCTGCTGCGAAGGATTCGAACGTGAGGACCTGGCTACCCGATCTCAAGGGACTCTTGCTCGGCGCTGTGCTCGCCCTGTCGGCCAGCCTGGCCCTGGCGCGGTCGCCGCTGGTGCTCATGACCGACTTCGGCCTGGCCGACGGCGCGGTGTCGGCGATGCGCGGCGTCGCCTTCGGCGTGGACGGCGGCCTGAACGTGGCCGACCTGACGCACGAAATCCCCGAGTACGACATCTGGACCGGCGCCTACCGTCTGCTCCAGACCACCGCCTACTGGCCGAAGGGCAGCGTCTTCGTCACCGTCGTCGACCCCGGCGTCGGCACGCAGCGCCTGTCGGTGGTGCTGAAGACCCGCACGGGCCAGTTCTACGTCGGGCCGAACAACGGCCTGACCACCCTGGTGGCTGAACGCGACGGGGTCGAGGCGCTGCGCGAGATCGACGAAAGCGTGAACCGCCTGCCCGGTTCGGCCGACAGCTACACCTTCCACGGCCGCGACGTCTACGCCTACACCGGCGCGCGCCTGGCCGCCGGCCAGATCGCCTTCGAGCAGGTCGGGCCGCTGCTCGACGCGGCGGCGCTGGTGCGCATCGCCTACCAGGCGCCCGCGCTGCTGGCCGACCGCCTCGAAGGCAACATCCCGGTGCTGGACGTGAACTACGGCAACGTCTGGAGCAACATTCCGAAGGCCCTGCTGGACCGCTTCCAGGTCAAGGCCGGCGACCGCCTGCGCTTTCGCCTGTTCAAGGGCAAGCGCCTGGTGGCCGACGTGGTGGCGCCCTTCGAAAATTCCTTCGGCGGCGTCGCGCCCGGCCAGCCCGTGGCCTACCTCAACAGCCTGCTGAACCTGGCTATCGCCATCAACCAGGGCAACTTCGCCAAGGTCCACCGCGTGCAGTCGGGCGCCGACTGGCACCTCGAGGTGCGCCGGGCGCGCTGAACGCCGGCCGGGGTCCGCCCGAGATCCGACCGAGGTCCGCTGCCTACAATCGCGCCCCATCCCATACCCACGGCAAGCCATCCCATGCAGATCGACGCGACCATCTTCAAGGCCTATGACATCCGGGGCATCGTCGGCAAGAACGTCGACGAGGTCTTCGCCGAACACCTGGGCCGCGCCTTCGGCAGTGAAGCCCTGGCGGCCGGTGAGAAGGCGGTTGCCGTGGGACGTGATGGGCGGGTCTCGGGCCCCAAGCTGGCCGCCGCGCTGATCCGCGGCCTGAAGAGCACCGGGCTGGACGTCGTCGACATCGGCGCCGTGACCACGCCGATGCTGTACTACGTGGCTGCCACCCGCGGACCGCACGGCTGCAGCAGTGGCATCCAGGTCACCGGCAGCCACAACCCCAAGGACTACAACGGCTTCAAGATGGTGATGGCCGGCCGCGCCATCTACGGGGACGACATCCAGAAGCTGCGCGTCCGCATCGAGACCGAGACCTACACGAAAGCCCCGAAGGGCCGCGGCCGCAGCGCCAAGATGGACATCGGTGCCGAGTACGCGGCCCGCATCACCGGTGACTGCAAGCTGGTCCGTCCGATGAAGATCGTCGTCGACAGCGGCAACGGCATCCCGGGCGCTTCGGCTCCGGCCATCCTGCGCGCCCTGGGCTGCGAGGTCATCGACCTCTACAGCACCGTCGACGGCGACTTCCCCAACCACCATCCCGACCCCAGCAAGCCCGAGAACCTGGCCGACCTGATCAAGGTCGTCCACGCCACCGGTGCCGAACTCGGCCTGGCCTTCGACGGCGACGGCGACCGCCTGGGCGTGGTGACCAAGGACGGCCACATCATCTACCCCGACCGGCAGATCATGTTCTTCGCCCGCGACATCCTGAAGCGCAACAAGGGCGCCACCATCATCTTCGACGTCAAGTGCTCGCAGCGCCTGCCGGTGGCCATCCGACGAGCCGGCGGCAAGCCGCTGCTGTGGAAGACCGGCCACTCGCTGATCAAGGCCAAGCTGCGCGAGATCAACTCGCCCTTCGCCGGCGAGATGAGCGGCCACCTGTTCTTCGGCGAACGCTGGTACGGCTTCGACGACGCGATGTACACCGCCGGCCGGCTGCTGGAAATCCTGTCGCGCAGCAAGAACCCCAGCGCCGAACTCGACGCGCTGCCGACCAGCTTCAGCACGCCGGAATTGAACGTGCCTTGCGCCGAGGGCGAACACCACGCGGTGGTCGTCGAACTGCTGGCCCGCGTGGCCGACGGCCGGCTGGCCTTCGAAGGCGGCAGCGTGGGCACCATCGACGGCCTGCGCGTCGACTTTGCCGACGGTTTCGGCCTGATCCGCGGCAGCAACACCACGCCGGTGCTGGTGCTGCGCTTCGAGGGCCACACCGACGAGGCGCTGCACCGCATCGAAGCCCAGTTCATGGCCGCGCTGCGCAGCGTCAAGCCCGACGCCCGCGTCGAAGCGGCTGCGCACTGATGGCCCACCCCCGGAGCGCCAGCGGCACGCCCCCTGAAGGGGGCGCCGCCAGCGGCCTGGCCAAGCCGGTTCCGCGGTGGCTGCTGGGGAAGAGAGGACCGATCATTTGACTGCGGGGCTGGCGCGGGCCGCCTACACGCTGCTGATGCGCGCGGCGCTGCCGCTGGTCTTCGCGCGCTATGCGGGGCGGGCGCGGCGCGAGCCGGCTTACGGCCTGCACTGGGGCGAGCGGCTGGGCTGGGCCAGCGGACCGGTGCGCCCCGGCCGCCTGTGGCTGCACGCGGTGTCGCTGGGCGAAACCCGCGCGGCGGCGGCGCTGATCGAGGAACTGCGCGCGCGCCACCCCGGTCTGCGCCTGCTGCTGACCCACGGCACCGCCACCGGCCGCGCGGCCGGCGCCGAACTGCTGCGCGCTGGCGACGCCCAGGCCTGGCTGCCGCTGGACATGCCGGGCGCGGTGCGGCGCTTCCTGCGCGCGCAGCAGCCGGTGCTCGGCGTGCTGATGGAAACCGAGGTCTGGCCCAATCTGCTGTTCGAAGCCCGGGCTGCGGGCCTGCCGCTGCTGCTGGTGAATGCGCGGCTGTCGGCGCGCAGCCAGGCCAAGGGCCAGCGCCTGGCCGCGCTGCTGCACCCGGCCATGGCCTGCTTCACGGCCGTGCTGGCGCAGACCGAGGCCGACGCGGTGCGGCTGCGCGCCAGCGGCGCCGCCGGCGTTCAGGTGCTGGGCAATCTGAAGTTCGACATGGCCGTGTCAACCGCCCTGCTGGCCCAAGGCCAGGCCTGGCGGCAGGCGCAGGGCCGCGCCGTCGTGCTGATGGCCAGTTCGCGCGAAGGCGAGGAAGCGCCGCTGCTGGCGGCCTGGGCCTCGCAACCCGTGCCTCGGCCTTTGCTGCTGCTGGTGCCACGCCACCCGCAGCGTTTCGACGCCGTGGCGGCGCTGGTGGCCGCCGCCGGGCTGACGCTGCAACGCCGCACGGCCTGGGGCGCGGCGCTGCCGGCTGCGGCTGCGGCTGTTGATGTGGTGCTGGGCGACAGCCTGGGCGAGATGCCGCTGTACTACGCAGCCGCCGACGTGGCGCTGCTGGGTGGCAGCTTCGCGCCGCTCGGCGGGCAGAACCTGATCGAGGCCGCCGCCTGCGGCTGCCCGCTGCTGATGGGGCCGCACACCTACAACTTCGCGCAGGCGGCCGAAGGGGCGCTGGCCGCCGGCGCCGCCGAGCGGGTCGCCGACATCGGCGCCGCCGTCGCCAGGGCGCTGGCGCAGTGCAGCGACGGCGGCCAGCCCGCGCGCAGCCGGCGCGCGCTGGCCTTTGCTGCCGCCCACCGCGGTGCGGCGGGGCGCATGGCGCAGGCCGTCCTCGAGCGACTGCCGCTCGCGGCACGCGGGCCCGGCCCCGGCTGAAGCGGCGAATCGGGCTGCTGGCCGGCCTCTTTTCCGCCTTTGTCGCAGCGCCGGCGCGCCGATCATCGGCGGTATGTCTTCATCCAGCCGCCGCACGCTGATCGTTACTGACCGCGCCGACTTCTTCATGCCCAAGCTGCTGGCCAGCGTGGCGCTGGACGGCTGGGAACCGCTGCCGATCGATGTGCTGCGCTACGGCGCGCCGCGTGCCGAGTCCAGCCCGCAGGCCTTCACCGACCAGGTCGCGATGCAGCCCTGGCCGCCTGGCGTGCAGGAATTCAGCGCCGACGGCCTCGACAGCAAGGTCGTCCCCGGCGACAGCGGCCTGGACGCCTGGCTCGACGGCTACGGCCAGATCGCCGTCTATTCGGTGAACCCCTGGAACGCCGACCTGATCAACCACCTGGTGGCGCGCTATCCGCAGGAACAGCTGTCGGTGATCTGTTCCGACGACGAGATCGAGCGCCACTGGAACTACCAGCGCCACGCCGCGCAGGAGCCACAACGCAGCGCCGAGCGCGACGCCGAGTTGCGCGCCGCCTTCCTCTACCCGCCGGCGGTCGAGCAGGCCTTCGAAGGGATGCGCCGCTGGTTCATCGGCCGCACGCCCTGGGAAGCGATGCTGCGCAGCGGCCGCCGCGCGCCGATCGAGCTGATCCCGCACGTGCCGCCCATCCTCAACCGCATGCCGGGCCTGCACGGCGTGGCGCGCAGCGCGCAGGTCTACCGCGTGGTGCTCTTCCCCAAGCCCTCGGTCGGGCGCGAGCACTTCCTGCAGGCGGCGCGCCGCATCGCGCAGACCGTGGCGCGCGAACGGGGCCTGCCGGTCGAGATCGTCAGCTTCCGCAACGACATGCCCACGCTGAGCAGCGCCGACGAGGGCGGTGCCGACGGTGCCGCGCCGGTGTGGCTGCGCTGCCATCCCTACCCGATCGACGAAGCCCAGTACCACCGCATCGTGGCCGCCGCCCACGGTCTGGTGCTGGTGCCGCGCGGCGGGCTGTCGACCATCCGCGATGCCGTGCGCTACGGCCTGGACCTGGTCTCGCTGTACCCGAACACGCCCAACGAGCTGGCGGTGACGGCCGACATGGGTCTGGCACTGACACCGCTGGAGGCCCTGTGCATCGCCAGCCCCGAAGCCAGCCAGCGCCGCAGTGCCAACCGGGCCGCGCTGGCACGTTACGAATTTGCCGCCGTGGCCGCCTTTCGCCACGCCTACTGCCCCGCCTGAACCCACCTCCACGCCGGCCCGTCCGGCGGCCACCGCCATGACCCAAGACCTCGCCCAACTCGTGCAGAGCGCCATTGCGATGCGCCGACTGCAGCTCAACACCCTGCTGTTCCAGCGCTTGCAGGGTGTGGTGCGCTACGGCCCGCTGGCCGGCATGCAGCTGATCGAGGCCTCGTCATGGGGCAACGACAAGGCCGCCAAGCTGCTCGGCTTCTACGAGCACGAATTGATGGCCGCGATGGTGCCGGCGCTGGGCCCCGACAAGGTCTTCATCGACATCGGTGCCGCCGACGGTTTCTACGCCGTCGGCGCCTTGCACGCGCAGCTGGCCCACCGCACCATCGCTTTCGAGCTGACCGACGCCGGCCGCAGCGTCATCGGCGACACCGCGGCCCGGCTCGGTGTGCAAGACCGCATCGAGATCCACGGCGCTTGCACCGAAGGCAGCCTGCAGCAGGCGCTGCACGGGCTGGACCGCCGGCAGCTGGTGCTGCTGTGCGATGTCGAAGGCGCCGAGTTCGAGATCTTCAGCGATGCCGTGCTGGCGATGCTGGCGGGTTCGCAGGTCTTCATCGAGATCCACGACCGCACGGCCGAAGGGCCGGCGCAATACGCCGCCCTGAAGGCCCGCGCCCAGCGCTGGTTCCGGCTCGAAGAGATCAGCAAGGGCGGCCGCAACCCCTACCACTACCGTGAACTGCACGACCTCGACGACACCGACCACTGGCTGGTCTGCAGCGAAGGCCGCGACCCGGATCAGCGCTGGCTGGCCTTGCGGCCGATCCACGACTGACGCTGCAAGGCCCGCGGTGAAGCGCCGACTTTCACCCCCTGTTCGCGGTCTGCGCGCGACCCGCAGCGCCGCATCATCGTCTGCATCTGCCCGGAGTGCGCCCGCCATGTCGAACCTCACCCCTACCGCCCCCGGCATCCCGGGCCGCCTGCCATGCTGATCGGCCAACGCGCAATCGGCCGCGACCACCGGCCTTACGTGATCGCCGAAATGAGCGGCAACCACAACCAGTCGCTGGAACGGGCCTTGGCCATCGTCGATGCGGCGGCGGCGGCCGGCGCCGACGCCGTCAAGCTGCAGACCTACACCGCGGCGACGATGACGCTGGACATCCGCGCGCCCGGCTTCGTCATCGAAGACCCGAACAGCCTGTGGGCCGGCCGCCAGCTCTACGACTTGTACGACGAGGCGCACACGCCCTGGGACTGGCATGCCGCTATCTTCGAGCGCGCGGCGCAGCGCGGCATCGATTGCTTCAGCACACCGTTCGACGACACGGCGGTGGACTTCCTGGAAACCCTGGGCGCCCCGGCCTACAAGATCGCGTCCTTCGAGTGCACCGACCTGCCGCTGATCCGCAAGGTGGCGGCCACCGGCAAGCCGATGATCATCAGCACCGGCATGGCCACGCTGGCCGAGATCGACGAGACCGTGCGCACCGCGCGCGCCGCCGGCTGCAGCCAGCTGATCCTGCTGAAGTGCACCAGCACCTACCCGGCGACGCCGGTCAACACCCACCTCAACACCATTCCCGTGCTGCGTGCGGCCACCGGCTGCGAGGTCGGCCTGTCCGACCACACCATGGGCTGCGGCGCGGCCATCGCCGCGGTGGCGCTGGGAGCGACGGTGGTCGAAAAGCATTTCACCTTGTCGCGCGCCGACGGTGGCGTCGATTCGACGTTTTCGCTGGAGCCGGCCGAACTGCAGATGCTGCGCACCGAGACCGAGCGCGCCTGGCAGGCGATGGGCGGCGTGGTCTTCGGCGGCAGCGCGGCCGAGACGAAATCGATGGCCTTCCGGCGTTCGCTCTACGTCGTGCAGGACATGGCGCCGGGCGAGCCGTTTTCGCGGCACAACGTGCGCGCCATACGCCCCGGTTTCGGCCTGCCGCCCAAGTACCTGGAAACGGTGCTCGGCATGCCGGCGCCGACCTCGCTGAAGCGCGGCACGCCGCTGTCCTGGGACCTGCTGCGGGTCGGGGGTGCGGCATGAAGTACTGCTGCCGCTGCATGCAGCCCGACACCCGGCCCAACACCCATTTCAGCGACGCCGGTGTCTGCCCGGCCTGCGACTACGTCGAAGCCGTCAAGGGTGTCGATTGGCAGGAGCGCCTGGACATCCTGGCCGACCTGTTCTCGGCCCGCAAGCGCAAGCCCGGTGTCTTCCACGACTGCATCATCGGCGTCAGCGGCGGCAAGGACAGCACCCGACAGGCACTGTGGGTGCGCGAGCGCTTCGGCATCAATCCGCTGCTCGTCTGCCTGAGCTACCCGCCCGAGCAGACCACCCACCGCGGCATGCACAACCTCAGCAACCTGATCGAGCTGGGCTTCGACGTGGTGCTGTCGGCGCCGGCGCCGGCCACCTGGCGCGGCCTGAAGCG
The DNA here is from genome assembly GCA_947453725.1 of Betaproteobacteria bacterium. Taxonomy (GTDB): domain Bacteria; phylum Pseudomonadota; class Gammaproteobacteria; order Burkholderiales; family Burkholderiaceae_C; genus Rubrivivax. The sequence goes on from CANGHH010000012.1 coordinate 53,189, forward strand.
CGACGGCTTCGCGAAGTTCACCAACAGCTTCCGCAGCACCGAACTGGCGCTCTTTGCGGCGGTGCCGCAGATCGCGCTGCGCTATGGCATCGACCTGATCCTGTGGGGCGAGAACCCGGCGCTGCAACTCGGCGACATGAAGGCCCTGGGCAAGACCGGCTATGACGGCAACAACCTGCGCCACATGAACACCCTGTCCAGCGGCACGCAGTGGATGAAGGACGCCGGCTACACGCCGCAGCAACTGCTGCCCTACAACTACCCGCAGCCCGACGAGTTCATTGCCGCCGACCTGCACATCGTCTACCTGGGCTGGTTCCTCGGCGACTGGTCGCTGGTCAACAACGCAGCCTATTCCTGCGCCGACGGCCTGGAGATCCGTGCCGACGGCGTGCAGGCGACGGGCGACCTGTACGGCGTGACGGCGCTGGACGAGGACTTCACGCCGATCAACCAGATGATCAAGTACTACAAGTTCGGCTTCGGCCGCACCACCGACTACTGCAACGAGGAGATCCGCCTCGGCCGCATGTCGCGTGAACAAGGTGCAGCGCTGGTCACGGCCCACGACCACGCCTGTTCGCCGGACTACATCGCGCGCTACTGCGACTACCTGGGCATCAGCGTCGACGCCTTCTGGGACCGGGTGCGCGCGGCGACGAATCGCGAGCTGTTCGACATCCATGCCGACGGCAGCATCCACCGCCGTTTCACGGTCGGTGTCGGCTTGGCGACCGAGCAGGCCGCAGCATGACGCGGCGCCGCATCACGGTCGGTGTGGTCGACTACGGCGCCAGCAACCTGGCCAGTGTGGCGCGCGCGCTGACCGGCCTGGGCTACCGCTGCCGCAGCAGCCGTGACCCGGAAACCCTGGGTGCGGCCGACGTGATGGTGCTGCCCGGCGTCGGCGCCTTCCCGGCGGCGATGGAAGCGCTGCACCGCCACCGCCTGGTCGAATTCATCCAGTCGCAAGCCCGCCGCGGCCAGCCCATCGTCGGCATCTGCCTGGGCATGCAATTGCTGGCCCACAGCAGCAGCGAGCTGCGCTACACGACCGGCCTGGGCCTGATCCCCGGCCAGGTGCAGCCGCTGCAAGCCGCGAAGTGGCACATCGGCTGGAACAGCCTGGAGGTGCTCGACAAGGAGCCGCTGCTGCGCGCCAGCGACGGCCAGTCGGTGTTCTTCAACCACAGCTACGCCTTCCACGCGCCGGCCGAGTACTGCGTGGCCGTGTCGCGCGTCAACGATGCGATGGACGATGCCTTCACGGTGGCCGTCCGGCGTCAGCAGATCGTCGGCCTGCAGTTCCATCCCGAGAAGAGCCAGCTGGCCGGCCGCGAATTGCTGAAGAACGTCATCGAGGGCCTGTTGCCATGATCAAGAAGCGCCTGGTCGGCGTCATCACCGTGCGCCAGGGCTGGGCTGTGCAGTCCTTCGGCTACCAGCGCCACCTGCCGCTGGGCCGGCCCGAGGTGCTGGCCGAGAACCTCGACCGCTGGGGTGTCGACGAAATCCTGCTGCAGTGCACCGACCGCAGCCGCAAGGGGCTGGGGCCTGACCTGGCGCTGCTCGAACGGATCACGAAGATGGGCCTGTCGACCCCGCTGACCTACCAGGGCGGCATCCGCAGCGTCGCCGATGGCGTGGCGGCGGTCCAGGCCGGCGCCGAGCGCATCGCGCTGGACAGCCTGCTGCGCGACGACCCTTCGGAGGCCGCCGCGCTGGCCGAGCCGCTGGGTGCGCAGGCCTTGATCGCTGCGCTGCCGATGTCGCACGGCGAGCAGGGTCTGGAATGGCTGGACCACCGCAATGGCCGCTCACGGCCGGTACCGGTCGAAGTCTCGGCGGTGCTGAAGAGCGGCGCCATCAGCGAGCTGCTGCTGGTCGACTGGCAGCACGAAGGCCAGGCCGGCGGTTTCGATGAAGCCTTGCTCGACGCCGCCGGCCTGCCGGCCTTGCCGGTGATTGCCTTCGGCGGCCTGAGCGAGCCCGAGCAACTGCGCCGCGTGCTGGGCCGACCGCAGGTCGTGGCGGCCGGCGTCGGCCATTTTCTGTCGTGGCGCGAACACGCCGTGCAGCAATTGAAAGAAGCGCTGCGCGGCCTGCCGCTGCGGCCCGCCACCTACGCCGGCGCCTGCTGGACATGACGATGGACCAGGAAGCAATCACCCGGCCCGCCAGCGGCCCTGCTCAACGCCTGCACTGCGCGCGCTGCCTGTACACCACCGACCACCCGCTGGGCCTGACGCTGGACGCCGAGGGCATCTGCTCGGGTTGCCGCATCCACGAGGAAAAAGACCGCCTCGACTGGTCGGCACGCTGGGCCAAGCTGGAGCAACTGGTCGCGCCCTACCGCAGCAAGAGCGGCGAGAACTACGACTGCATCGTGCCGGTCAGCGGCGCTGCCGATTCCTACTGGATCGTCCACCAGGTCAAGCAGCGCCTGAAGATGAACCCGCTGCTGGTCAGCTACAACAAGTACTACAACACCAGCCTGGGCATCCGCAACCTGGCCAACCTGCGCATCAGGATGGACTGCGACATCCTGCAGCAGAACGTCAATCCGAAGTCGGTCAAGCAGATCACCCGCACCACGCTGCGTGAACTGGGCAGCCTGTATTGGCACTGCCTGGCCGGGCAGACGGTGTTCCCGGTGCAGACCGCCGTGCGCTACCAGGTGCCGCTGATCATCTGGGGCGCGCACCAGGGGCTGGAACAAGTGGGCATGTTCAGCCACGAGCACGAGGTCGAGATGACCCGCCGCTACCGCAAGGACCACGACCTGATGGGCCTTGAGGCGGACGAACTGCTGGGCACCTTCGACACCCTGAAGGAAGCCGACATCTGGCAGTACCGCTACCCCGACGATGCAGCGTTGAACGCGGTCGGCGTGCGCGGCATCTACCTGGGCAACTACCTGCGCTGGGACCCGAAGGCCCAGCACGAGCAGATGATCGCGCAGTACGACTACCGCACGGCGCGTTACGCCCGCAGCTTCGAGGCCTACGACCACGTCGACTGCTGGACCCACATGGACCTGCACGACCAACTGAAGCTGAACAAGCAGGGCTACGGCAAGGTCACCGACCACGCCAGCCGCGAGATCCGTCACGGCCGCCTGACTCGCGAACAGGGTCTGGCGCTGGTCCGCCACCACGAAGGCCAGGCGGTTCAGCACAGCCAGCTGTTCTGCGACTGGCTGGGCCTGGACCCCAGCGGCCTGCAGTTCATGCTCGATCGCGCGCGCAGCCCCCGGCACTGGGATTCGGCAGCGCCGGGCCACTACCGCTTCAAGGGCCCCAGCAGCGACCTGCCGGCCAGCCCGCCGTGGACCGCCGGCGACATCGGCCCCGGTGCGAAATTCATCGCCAACGATGTCTTCACCCACGACGGCATCGAGGGCTACGTCACGGTCGGCAAGGGCTACCGCTGAGCCTCAGGCCCGACAGGCCCGACAGGCCCTGAAGGCCCGTCAAGCCTTCAGGCCGGTCAGGCCCGCTGCAGGGCGCGCGGGGTGAACACCGACACCGCCTGCACCAGCGACGACGCCTGCTCGCGCAGGCTCTCGGCCGCGGCGGCCGATTGCTCGACCAGTGCGGCGTTCTGCTGCGTCATCTGGTCGAGGTCGTTGACGGCGCCGTTGACCTGGCGCAGGCCCTGGCTCTGCTCCCGGCTGGCGTTGGATATTTCGCCGACCAGTTCGCTGAGCTGCTGCACCGAGCCGACCAGTTCGGTCATCGTCGTGCCGGCTTCCGACACCAGGCGCGTGCCGGTGCCGACCCATTCGACGCTGGTGCCGATCAGGGCCTTGATCTCGCGCGCCGCTTCGGCGCTGCGTTGCGACAGCGCGCGCACCTCGCTGGCCACCACCGCGAAGCCGCGGCCGTGTTCGCCGGCCCGCGCCGCCTCCACCGCCGCGTTCAAGGCCAGGATGTTGGTCTGGAAGGCGATGCCGTCGATGACGCCGGTGATGTCGCCGATGCGCTTGGAACTGCTGTGGATCTCGTCCATCGTCGAGACCACCTGACCGACCATCTCGCTGCCACGCTGCGCCACCGCTGCCGCCGAGGCTGCGAACTGCTGGGCCCGGCCGGCCGAGGCGGCGGTCTGGTTCACGGTGCCGGTCAGCTGCTCCATCGCGCTGGCGGTCTGCTGCAGGCTGCCAGCGGTGCGCTCGGTGCGGGTCGACAAGTCCTGGCTGCCGCTGGCGATCTCGCCGGCCGCGGTGCCGATCGAATCGGTGCTGGCACGAACGCTGGTGATCGCCTGCTCGATGCGCTGCAGCGCGGCCATCATGCCCTGGGTGGCGGGAATCTGCGTGTGCAGCTTCAAGGCGCCGAAGTCGACCTTGCCGTCGGCGCCGGTCAGGGCCTGGGCCAGCGAGGTCAATTCCGCCCCGGCGGCGAATTCGCTGTGGGCGCGCTGGGCCAGCACGATCAGCACCCCGGCTTCGGCCACCACATAGGTGGCGTGTTCCAGCACCAGGGCCAGGCTGGGCTGGGTGAAGCACATCGGGCCCCAGCCCCACTGCTGCAGGTAGTTGAAGCTGATGTGGTGGACGGCGATGGCGCCGGCTCCCAGCACCACCGGCAGCCAGTGGCGGTAGACCACCGTCGCGGCCAGGAAGGCGAAGACGGCGAAGTGCGCCTCGTTGCGGCCGCGGGCCACGTGGATCAGCAGCCCCACCATGGCCATGCCCAGCACCGGCAAGGCGATCCGGCTGGCCACCCCGCTGCGCGATGCCCAGGCCACACCGAGGGACGCGCCGTAGAGCGCCAGGCCCAGGCCCAGTGCGACCAGCAGGTTGTCGAAAGCCAGCCCGTAGGCCACGGTACCGGAAAACAGCGCCCCGATGGCGATCAGCACGGTCTTGTCGTTGGTGTTCATGGTGGTGAGGGATCGTTCCTGGAAGACGGCGGGTGCCGGGTTGGCCCGCCCACTCCCGGCTTTTCGGCACGGCGCAGGCGACCTTCAGTGCCGTCGGGCTTGCCGTTCAAACGAGGTTCGAGGTCTGGCGCAGCGTGTCCTCGTCGGCGTGCCGGCGCCAGGCCGGGTGCAGCCAGGCGCCAGGCGCCGGGTGGTCTTCGGCCGGCCCGCCCGGCGGCGGCGCGGGTGATCCGACCGGCGCGGCCGACCCAGCCGCGCCGGCCAGCAGCTCGGGCGCCGCCGGCGCCAGCAGGTCGGCCAGCCGAGGCGCCACAGGCGGCGCCGGGGCCTGCCGGCTGAACCAGACATCGGCCACCGCGTGGGCGCGGCCGTCGCTGCCGGTGTAGCTGGACACCAGGCCCAGCAGGTTGCCGTGGTCCAGGCTGCTGCCCTTGGCGAAGTCCAGGCTGATCGCCAGCACGCCGGCTTCGGCCAGCGTCTTCAGCTCGCCGGGGTCGGTCTTGCCGTTGTGGTTGGCGTCGACCCAGACCCTCAGTTCGCCCCAGGCGGCGTCGGCCGCGCTGAGCTGGCCGTCGTGGTTGCTGTCCAGCGCGGCCATCGCGACCTGGCCGTTGCCGGCCCGCTTGCCGTTGGCCAGCAGCGTGGCGCTGCCGAAGAGTTCGCCGCCGTCGTTGATCACGCCGTCGTGGTTGAGGTCACGCACCAGCAGGCCATTGCCCGCGCCGACCCAGCCGACCTGCGGCGCGGCGCCGCTGGCCGTCAGGTCGAAGTGCACGCCCTGCGCGGCCGCCAGGGTCTGGATGCCGTGCCCGCTCAAGTCCAGCACGATGGGCGTGGCGCCCATCAAGGCCGTGAATTGCGCGGTGCTGAAGACCTGGAAGTCCTCGGCTTCGAAGGCCGCGACCTGGGCCAGGGTCATCGCCGCGAGGTCGGCGGTCTCGAAGGCCGCGACCTGGCTGGTGTCGAGCGCGACGATCTGCGCGGTGGTCAGCGCGTGGGCCTGGGCCGTGCCCAGGGCCGCGATGTCCTCGGGCGTCAGGCCGCCGATCTGCGCGCTGCCCAGCGCCACCAGCTGCGCGGTGGTCAGCGCGTGGACCTGGGCCGTGCCCAGCGCCGCGATGTCGTCGGGCGTCAGCGCCGCGACCGCCGCGGTGCCGAGGGCGACGATCTGCTGCGTGCCCAGCCCATGCAGGGCCGCGGTGCTCAGCGCCGCCACATCGTCCAGGCTGAGCGCCCGGATCTGCGCGGTGCGCAGGGCCGCGACATCGGCGGCGTCGAAGGCCGCCACCTGCGCCGGGCTCAGCGCGGCGATCTGCGCCGTGCTGAAAGCGGCGAGCTGCGCGCTGCCCAGACCGGCCACTTCGGCCGGCGCCGTCGCTTGCAACTGGGCGGCCGTCAGGGCGACGATCTGGCCGGTGCTCAGGCCCGACCATTGCGTGGCGTCCAGTACCGCGATCTGCCCCGGCCGCAGCGCCGCCACCTGGGCGCTGGCCAGCGCCGCCAGGTCGGCTGCATCCAGGCCGGGCAGGCTGGTGGTGCTCAGGGCGACCAGTTGTGCGGTGCCCAAGGCCGCCAGCTGGCGGCTGCCCAAGGCGGCGAGTTCGGTCGCGGTCAGCGCCCCCACGGCTTCGGTGGCCAGGGCCCTGATCTGGCCGGTGCTCAGGCTGCTGCACTGCGCCGGCGTCCAGGCGGCCACCTGCTCGCCAGTCAGGGCCGCCACCTGGACGCTCGACCAGGCCGCCAGGCCGGCCGTGGCGATGGCCGCGATGTCGCCTGGCTCGATGGCCTGCAGCTGGCCGGTGGTCAAGGCGGCGAACTGCCGGCTGCTCAGCGTGGCCAGCGTGCTGCTGCTCAGGCCGGCGATGGCGCCGTTGCCGAGCGTGCGCAGCTGCGCGGTGCCCAAGGCCGCCAGCTCACCCGGCAGCAGGCCGGCGGCCTGCGCCGCGCCGAGCGCCGCCAGTTGCTGGCTGCCGAGCGCCGCCAGCTGGACGCTGCCCAGGCCGGCCAGCGCGTCGCCGGGCAGCGCGCTGAAATCGTCGGCGTTCAGCGCGCGCAGCTGCTGGGTCGACAGGCTGGCCAGGTCCAGGCTGTCCAGCGCCGTCACCTGGCCGCTGCCGATGGCGGCGATCTGCCGCGTCGTCAGCGCGGCCCACTGCTCGGGGCTCAGCAGTGCCAGTTCGCTGGCACTGATGCCGGCGATCTGCTCGGGCGTGTAGCGGCTGTAGTCGGGCGGTGGCGCCGGGGAGGGCACTGGCGCGGGATCGGGCGCCGGCACCGGCACCGGCACCGGCACGGGCACCGGGATGGGGACCGGCACCGGCACCGGCACCGGCACCGGGATGGGGACCGGCGTCGGCACGGGGTCCGGCGCAGGCGCCGGCGTGGGAACGGGCGCTGGTGTCGGTGTCGGTCCGGGTGCTGGCGTGGGCGCCGCCACGGGGTCCGCTGGCGGCGTTGCAGCGGGGTCGGGTGCCGGCGGGGCGCTGGGCGCGGCTTCGCCGCCCAGCCAGCGGCGCACGGGCCAATACAGCTGGGTGCTCGCCGACTGGCCGATGTCGGTCAGTTGCTCGCCGACCCGGTCCATCAGCCGGCCCAGTTCGGCCACCGTCCGGGTCAGGAGCTGGTGCAAGGACTGCATGCGAACGGGCTGAAGACGGCGGGCGGGTTGACGTTCAGGAGGGCCGGGCGTTCAGCGCGCCGGCCCGGCGCTGGGCACCACGCAGCGGGTGGGCCGGGCCCCTGCGGACCCGACCCACCCGGTGCGCCTGGCCCTACAGCATCAGCTGCTGGGCGCGCAGCAACTCGTCGTCGGCCGCCTGGCGTGCGGCGTGGCTCAGGCCGCCGATCGGCACGTTGTGCAGCGCTGCCGGGCTGTCGGCAGCGGCCACCGCCGTGCCGCCGCCGAGGTGCAGGTCGGCCGCTGGCGCGGCCAGCAGGTCACCCAGCTTGGGCAGCTCGGCCGGCGCCGCCGCGGCCTTGGCAAACCACACGTCGGCCACCTGGTGCTGGGTGCCGTCGCTGCTGGTGTAGCCCGAGACCATCCCCAGCAGGTTGCCGTTGTTGACCTGGCTGGACTTGCTGAAGTCCAGGTTGATCTCCAGCACCCCGGCCTGGGCCAGCGATTTCAACTCGCCGGCGTCGGTCTTGCCGTCGTGGTTGACATCGACCCACACCTTCAGTTCGCCCCAGGCCGCGTCGGCGGCACCGAGCTTGCCGTCGTGGTTGCTGTCCAGGTCGGCCATCGCCGCGTAGCCGTTGCCGGCCCGCTTGCCGTTGTCCAGCATGGTCGCCGTGCCGAACAGCTCGCTGCCGTTGTTGATGACGCCATCGTGGTTGATGTCGCGCACCAGCAGGCCGTTGCCGTCGCCGACCCAGCCGACCTGGCTGGTCTGCCCAGTGCCGGTGAGGTCGAACTGCACCCCCTGGCTGGCCGCCAGCGTGTGGATGCCGTGGCCGCTGAGGTCCAGCACGATCGGGGTCACGCTCTGCAGGGCGACGATCTGGCCGGTGCTCATGATGCCCCAGTCGTCACCGCTGAAGGCGTTGTACTGGGTCATGCTCATGGCCGCCAGGTCCGCGGTCTCCAGCGCCTGCACCTGGGTGGTGGTCATCGCGGTGATCTGGTCCGCGGTCAGCGCATGGGCCTGCATGGTGGTCAACGCCGCGATGTCCGCGGTGCCCAGCGTGGCGAAGAGCTCGGCGCTGATGGAAGCCAGCTGCGCCGTGTGGAGGGCCGCGAAGGCCTCGGTGCTGAGGGCGCCCAGGTCGCTGCTGCTGAAGGTCGACAACTGGTCGACTGTCAGCCCGCTGGCCTCGGTGGCCGTCAGCGCCGCCAGCTGGCCGGTGGTCAGTGCGTCGATCTGGCTGGTCGAGAAGCTGGCGAACTGCGCGCTGCCGAAGGCGGCCAGGCTGGTCGTGCCCATGCCGGCCAGGTCGCTGGCGTCGATGGCCCCGATCTGCGTCGTCGTCAGGGCCGCCACCTGCAGCGAAGTCAGTGCCGCGACCTGGGTGTCGGACAGCGCCGTCAGGGCATCGACACCGATGACGCTGATCTGCGCCGTCGTGAAGGCCGCGATGTCGGTGGTGCCCAGGGTCGCCACCTGGTCGACGGTCAGGCTGGCCACCTGCGCCGTGGTCAGCGCCGCGATCTGGTTGCCGCCGAGGGCCGCCAGGTCGTTGCTCGAGACCACGCTGAACTGGTCCAGACTCAGCGCAGCCAGCGCGCTGGTGCCCAGCGCTGCGAAGTGCGCGCTGTCCAGCGCGACGATCTGCGCCGTGCTGAAGCCCGCCATCTGGCTGCCGGTCAGCCCGACCAGGTCACGGGTTTCCATCACCGCCATGTCGGCGGTGGTGATGGCCGCGATCTGCGCCGTGCTGAAGGCCGCCACCTGGGCCGAGCTCAGGGCCTGGATGTCGGTGGTGGTGATGGCGGCGATCTGGCTCGCCGTCAGCGCGGCGATCTGCGCCGTGCGCAGGGCCGCCACGTCGGCCGATTCCAGCGCCGCGATCTGGACGCTGCTGAACTGCGCGATCTGGCCCGTGCTCAGCGCCACGTATTGCGCCGTGCCCAGGGCCGCCAGGTTGCTGGTGCCCAGGCCGCTGACTTGCGCGATGCTGAGCGCGGCCACCTGGTTGGTGGTCAGGTTGGCCATCTGCGAGGTGCCCAGCGCGTTGATCTGGTCGACGCTGAAGTTGTTGACCTGGCCGGTGCTCAGCGCCGCCACCTCGGTGGTCGTCAGCGAGGGCAGCGCGCTCAGGCTGATGGCGCGGATCTGCGAGGTCGACAGGCCGACCAGCTGACCGGTGCTCAGGGCCGCCAGCGAGGCGCCGCTCAGCCCGGCGATGTCGGCGCTGCTGAAGCCGCGCAGTTGCACCGTGCTCAGTGCGGCCAGGTCGGCCGTCTGCAGGTTGTGGACCTGCGTCGTCGTCAGCGCCGCGATCTGGCTGCTGCCCAGGATGGCGAACTGGGCCGACGACAGGGCGTTCAGCGTCGCGGTGCCGATGGCGCCGAGCTGCGCGCTGCCGATGGCGGTCAGCTGGTTGTTGGCCAGGTTGCTCAACTGGCTGCTGGTCAGCGCGGCGGCCTGGTCGGCCGACAGCGCGGCGATCGGCGCAGTTCCCAGGCCGGACAGCGTGGTGCTGCTCAGGCTGGCCAGGTCGGCCGTCTCGATGGCGCGGATCTGGCTGCTGGACAGGCCCACCAGCTGGGTCGTGCTCAGCGCCCCCAGCTGGGTCGAGCTCAGGGCCACGATGCCGGCGGTGTTGAAGCCGCGCACCTGGGCGGCGGTCAGCACGGCCAGGTCGGCCGTCTCCAGCCCGTTGACCTGGCTGGTCGTCAGGCCGGCGAGCTGCGCACTCGTCAGCACCTGGAACTGGGCGGTGCCCAGCGTCGCCAGGTCCGCCGCCGCGATGGCCGCGAGCTGCGTCGTGCCCAGGCCCGACAGCAGCGTGGTGCTGATGCTGCCGAGCTGGTTGGTGCTCAGCGCCGCGGCCTGGGTCGAGCTCAATGCATTGAGCTGCGACAGGCTCAGCACCTGGATGTCGGTGGTGCCGAGGCTGGCCAGGTCGGCCGTTTCGAGGGCCCGGATCTGCGCCGTGCGCAGCGCGCCGATCTGGGTCGTCGTCATCTCGCTGAGCAGGTTGGCGTCCAGCGCGACGATGGCCTTGGTGCTCAGGGCCACCACCTGCGCGGTGCCCAGGCTGCTCAGGTCGGCGGTCTCCATTTGGGCCACCTGGGTGGTGCTCAGGGCGGCGATCTGGCTGGTGCCCAGCGTCGACCATTCGGTCGTGCCCAGGGCATTCAGGTTGGTGGTCGACAGCGCGTTGATCTGCGCCGTGGTCATCGCCAGCAGCTGCGTCGTGCTCAGGGTGGTGAACTGGGTGGTACCCAGTGCGCTCAGCTGCAGCGTCGACATGCTGGCCATTTCAGCCGTCGTCAGCGCCTGGATCTGGGCCGTGCTCAACGCGTCGATCAGCGTCGTGCTGAGCGCCCGGAACTGCGCCGAGCTCAGACCGGCGACCTGCGCCGTGGACAGGTTCTGGAACTGCGTCGTGCTCAGCGACGCGATGCTGCTGGGCGCGATCGCCGCCAGCTGGGTCGTGCTCAGCGCCGACAGGTCGGTCGTCTCCATCGCCGAGATCTGCAGCGAATTCAGGCCCGCGATCTGTGTCGTGCTCAGGGCCTGGAACTGGGCGGCGCTCAGCGCCGTCAGGTCGGTGGAATTGATGGCGTTGATCTGCGCCGTGGTCAATCCGGCCAGCTGCATGCTGCCCAGCTGGCTCAGCTGGGTGGTGCCGAAAGCCGCCACCTGGCTGGTGCTGAAGGCGGCCATCTGGTTGGTGTTGAGCTGCGACAGGTCGCTGGTCGTCAGCGCCGCCACGGACCCGATGGCGATGGCGCGCAGCTGGGCCGTGCCCAGCGCCGCCGCTTGCGTGGTGCTCAGCGTGTCGATGGCGGTGCTGCCCAGCGCCGCGATGGCCACGGTGCCCAGGGCCGCCATCTGGCTGCCGCTGAGGACCGCCAGGTCGGCGGTCTCCATCGCCGCGGCCTGGGCTGCCGTCATGACCTGCAGCTGCGCCGTGGCCAGGTTCTGGAACTGGGTGGTGCCCAGGTAGGCCAGGTTGGTGGCGTCCAGCGCCTGGAACTGCGCCGTGCTCATCGCGTTGAGCTGTGCCGTGCCCAGCGCGGCCATGACGCTGGTGCCCAGCGCGGCCAGCGCGGCGTTGCTCAGGCTGTTGAACTGGGCCGTCAGCAGGGCGGCCACGTCAGCGGTTTCGAGCGCCGCCGCCTGGGTCGCCGTCATGGCGGCCAGTTCGCTGGTGCTGAGCTTGCTGTACTGCGTGGTCCCCAGGGCGGCCAGCGCCGTCGGATCGATGGCCGCGAACTGCGCCGAGCTCATGCCTTGCAGCAGCGTCGTGCTCAGCGTGCTGAACTGGGTGCTGCCCAGCACCGCGATGGCGTCGGTGTTCAGCGCGGCAAACTGGGTCGTTCCCAGCACCGCCAGGTCGGCCGTTTCCAGCGCCGGTGCCTGGGTGGCCGTGATGGCCGCCAGTTGCGCGGTCGACAGGGCCTTGAAGGCCGCCGTGCCCAGCGCGGCCAGGTCGACGTCTTCCAGCGCGGCGATCTGCGAGGTGCGCAGGGCTGCCGCTTGCGACGAGCCCAGGGCGGCGGCCTCGCTGGTGGTCAGCGCCACCAGCTGCGTGACCGACAGCGCCGCCACCTGCGAGGTCGTCAGCGCGGCGACGATGCTGGTCCCCAGTCCGGCGATCTGGTCGTCGGTCAGCTGGGCGATGACGGCCGTGCCCAGCGCCGCGATCTGCGCGGTGCCCAGGGCGGTGATGTTGCTCGGATCGATGACCATGGCCTGGTCGACCGTGAAGGCCGCCGACTGCGTGGACGTCAGGCTGGCCAGCTGGGTGCTGGTCAGGGCCGCGACTTCGTCCAGCGTCAGCGCGCGGATCTGCGCCGTGCCCAGGTGGGACAGTGCGGCGGTGCCCAGCATGCCGATGTCGTCGGCCCCGATGGCCACGATCTGGCTGGTTCGCAGGGCCACCGCCTGGCTGCTGCCGAGGGCAGCGATTTCGGCGCCGCTCAGGGTGGCGACGGCGTCGGCGCCCAGGGCCCGCAGCTGGGCCGTCGTCAGCGCCGCAACTTGTCCGGTGGCCAGGCCGGCGACCTGGTCGAGCGTCAGGTTGGCGATCTGGCTGGTGCCCAGCGCCGCGAAGCTGCTGGTGGCCATGGCGGCCAGGTCGGCCACCTCCATCGCCTGCAGTTGCGCGGTGCTGAAGCCGGTCACCTGGGCGCTGCTCAGCGCGGCGACCTGCGACGAGGTCAGTGCCGTCACCTGGGCGCCGGTCAGCGCGGCGATCTGCGTGCTGCGCAGCACGGCCAGCTCGCCGGTGTTCACGCTGGCCAGCAGGTCGCTGTTCAGCGCGGCCAGCTGGCTGGTCTTCATCGCGGCCCACTGGGCCGTGCCCAGCGCATTCAGGCTGTCTGGCGCCAGGTTGTTCAACTGGTCGGCGCTCAGCGCGCCGATCTGGTTGGTGGTCAGTGCGGCGAGCTGGGTCGTGCTCAGCTCGGTGATGCCGGTGCTGCCGATGGCGGCGATCTGCGCCGTGCCGATGGCCTGCACATCGGCGGTTTCAAGGGCTGCCAGATTGGCCGCACCCAGGGCCAGCAGCTGGCTGGAGCCGAGCGCAGCGACCTGGGCCGTGCCCATGCCGGCGACGGCGGCGGTGCTCAGCACCGCCAGGTCGTCGGCCGTCAGGGCGCGGACCGAGGCCGTGCCCAGCGCGGCGAGGTCGGCGGTTTCCAGCGCAGCGGCCTGGGTCGTCGTCAGCGCGGCGATCTGCGCCGTGGTCATGGCCGCGAACTGGGCGGTGCCCAGGGCCGCCAGGTTGGCCGCGTCCAGCGCGGCGATCTGCCCGGTGCTCAGTGCGGCGACTTCCTTGGTCGTCAGGCCGGCCAGCTGGCTGCTGGTCAGCGATGTCAGCTGGTCGACCGACAGCACGACGATCTGGGCCGTGGTCAGCGCCGCCAGGTCGGCGGTCTCCATCACCGCCAGGTTGGCGTTGCTGAAGGCCGCGATCTGCGCGGTGCCGAGGGCGGCCACCTGGGCCGTCGTCAGGCCGACGGTGGCGGCGGTGGACAGGTTGGTGATGGCGGCGGCCGAGATGGCGTGCACCTGGGTCGTTCCCAGCACCGTGAAGTCCTGGCTTTCCAGCAGGCTGGCCTGTGTCGTGGTCAGCACGGCGAACTGCGCCGAGCTCATCGCCGCGAACTGGGTGGTGCCCATCGCGGCCAGGGCGTTGCCGTCGATGCTGGCGAACTGCGCGGTCGTCAGTGCAGCCACCTGGCGTGATCCGAGGCTGGCCAGCTGGGTCGTGCCCAGCGCTGCCAGCTGGGTCGTCGACAGGGTCATCACGGCGGCGGTGCCCAGGGCGGCGATGTCGCTGGTGCCCATGGCCGCGAAGTTGCTGCCGCTGAAGGCCGCCACCTGGGCCGTCGTCAGCGCGGCGACCTGCGCCGTCGTCATCGCCGCCGCAGCGGCGGTGCTGAGGGCGGCCAGGCTGCCGCCGGCGATGGCGCGCAGCTGGGCCGTGCCGACGGCAGCCAGGTCGGCTGCTTCCAGCGCCGCGGCCTGCGTCGTGGTCAAGCCGGCGAGCTGGTTGGACGTCATCGCGGCGTACTGGCCCGAGGTCAGCGCCGCCAGGGCGCTGGCTTCGATGCTGGCGAACTGGGTGCTCGACAGCGCCGCCACTTCACGGCTGCTCAGGTTGGCCAGCTGGGTGGTGCCCAGGCTGGCCAGCTGGGTGGTGCTGAAGGCGCTGAACTGCGCCGTGCTCAAGGCCGTCAGGGCGCGCGTTTCCAGCACCGCCAGCTGCACCGCACTGAGGGCGGCGATCTGCGCCGTGCCCAGCGCGGTCAGCTGGGTGCTGCCCAGGCTGGCGGCCCAGCTGGTGCTGAGCTGGCCGATGGCATCGCCATTCAGCGCCCGCAGTTGCGTCGTGCCGAGCGCGGCCAGATCGGCCGTCACCAGGCCGGCGGCTTGCACGCCGGTGATGGCGGCCAGCTGCGCCGTGCCGAGCGCGGCGAACTGCGTGGTGCCCAGCGCGGCGAGGTAGGTCGGATCCAGGTTGCCGAGCTGCGAGGTGCTCAGCGCGGCGATCTGTGCCGAGGTCAGCTGGGTGAATTGCGTGTCGCTCAGCGCGTTGACCTGGGTGCTCGACAGGGCGCCGATCTGGCGGCTGTTCAGCATCACCAGGTCGCGGGTTTCCAGCGCCACCAGCTGCGCCGCCGACAGCGTCGCCAGCTGGGCCGTGGTCAGCGCGCCGATCTGTGCCGTCGTCAGGCCGGCCAGCGCATCGGGCTGGATGGCGGCCAGGTCAGCCGTTTCCAGGGCCGCGATCTGGCGCGAGCCCAGCGCTGCCAGGTTGGCGCTGCCCAGCACGCTGGCCTGGGTGGTCGTGAAGGCCGCCACCTGCGCGGTCGACAGCGCAGCGAACTGGGCGCTGCCCATCGCCATCAGGGTGTCGACCGACAGGCTGGCGATCTGCGCCGTGCTGGTGTTGGCGATCTGCGCCGTGCCCAGGGCGCCGAACTGGTCGGGGCTCAGGGCGCCGAGCTGGGCCGTCGACAGCGCGGCGAGCTGGCTGCTGCTCAGCACCGCCAGGTCGCTGGTGCCCAGCTGCGACAGCTGGCTGACCGACAGCGCGGCCACCTGGGCCGTGGTCAGCGAGACGGTCTGTGCCGTGGTCAGGCCTTGCAGGGCTTCGGCGCTCAGGGCCTGCAGGTCGTTGGTCGACAGCGCCCGCAGCTGCGTCGTGCCCAGCGCGCCGAGGTCGGCGCTTTCCAGGGCCGCAGCCTGGCTGGTGGTCAGCGCAGCGATCTGCGCCGTGGTCATGGCGTGGAACTGCGCCGTGCCCATGGCCGCCAGTTCGGTGGCGTCCAGGCTGGCCAGTTGCGCGGTGGTCAGGGCGGCCACCTGGCGCGTGCTCAGGCCAGCCAGCTGGCTGGCGTCCAGCGCGTCGAGCTGGCTGGTCGTCAGCGCGCTCAGCGCGTTGGTCGACAGGGCGGCCAGGTCGCTGCTGCCCCAGGCGGCCAGGTGCGCGCCGGTGATGGCCAGCAGCTGCGCACTGCTGAGCGCCGCGGCCTGCGCCGTGGTCAGGGCGGCCAGCTGGGTGTCGTCGAGTGCGGCGATGGCCGCCGTGCCGAGCACGGCGATCTGGGCCGTGCGCAAGGCCGCCAGGTCGGCCACTTCGAGGTTGGCGATCTGGGTCGTGCCCAGCGCCGCGATCTGGCCGGTCGTCAGCGCCGCGAACTGGGTCGTGCCCAGCGCGTTCAGCTCATCCGGGATCAGGCCGGCGAGTTGGGCAGTGCGCAGCGCGCTGAGCTGCTGAGTCGTCAGATTGCCCAGCTGGCTGGCCGTCAGCGCGTTGAGCTGGGTGGTGCCCAGGGCATTCAGCTGGCCAGTCGACAGCGCGGCCAGGTCGGTGCTGGTCCACTGCGCCAGGGTGTCGACGTTGATGGCCGCCAGCTGGGCGGTGGTCAGGGCCTGTGACTGCAGCGAGCTGAGTCCGTTCAGCACATCACCCTGCAGGGCCGCGATGGCGCTGGTGGTCAGTGCGGCCAGGGCCGCCGTGGCCACGCCGCCGAGGGCGGCCGAGCTCAGCGCCGCGGCCTGCGTGGCGCTGATGGCAGCGGCCTGCCCTGCGGTGAGCGACGCGAACTGGGCCGAGCCGAGCAGCGCCAGCGCATCGGCCGTCAGCACGGCGCGCTGTGCGGTGGTCATCGCGCCGAGCTCGGCCGGCGTCAGCGCTGCGACCTGGCCGAGGCTCAGGTCCTGGATCTGCGTCGTGGTCAGCGCGGCGATGGCGGCAGTCGACAAGGCTGCCAGGTCGGCCGTCTCCATGCTGGCCAGCACGCCGGCGTCGATGGCGCGAACCTGGGCCGTCGACAGCACGGCGGCCTGCGCCGTGGTCAGGGCGACCAGCGCTTCGGCGCTCAGCACGGCCATTTGCGCCGTGGTCAGGGCCTGGATCTGGTTGGAGGCCAGCGCGGCGAGGTCGGCCGTCGGCAGCAGCACGAACTGGGTCGTGCTCAGGCCGCCGAGCTGGCTGGCCGTCAGGTTGGCGACTTGCGCCGTCGTCAGCGCGCCGATGGCTTCGGCGCTCAGGCCGTTGAGCTGGCCGGTGGTCAGCACCGCGACCTGGGCGGTGCCCAGGCTGCTGATCTGCGTGGTCGTCAGCGCGGCCAGCTGGTCGGCGCTGATCGAACGCAGCTGCGTGCTGCCCAGCACGTCGAGCGTGGTCGTGCTGACGGCCGCCAGCACGTCGCCGCTGATGGCGTGCAGCTGGGCGGTGGTCAGCGCGGCGGCCTGGCCGGTGCTCAGGTTGTTGATCTGTTCGGACGACAGCGCGGCGACGCCGGCGGTCGTCAGCGCCACCAGCTGGCTGGTGCCCAGGGTGGCCAGGCTGGCGGTGGCCAGGCTCTGCAGGGCCGTGGACCCGAGGGCGGCGATCTCGGCCGAGGTGAAGGCGGTGAACTGCGTGGTGCCGAGGGCTGCCAGGTCGGCCGTGCTCAGGCTCTGCACCTGCAGCGTGCTGAGGGCGGCAATCTGCGCCGTGCCCAGGCTGGCGATCTGGGTCGTGCCCAGCGCCGCGAGCTGGCTCGACGACAAGGCGCGCAGCTGGTCGCCGCTGAGCTGGGCCAAGCTGCTGGTTGCCAGCACCGCCAGGTCTTCACCTTCCAGGGCACGCAGCTGGGCCGTGCTCAGGCCGGCGATCTGGTTGCTGGCCAGCGCGGCGGCCAGGGTCGTTGTCAGGGCGGCGATGTCGACGGTGGTCAGGGCCGCGATCTGCGAGGTCGACAGGGCCACCAGGTCGGTGGTCTCCAGCCCCGCGACCTGCGCGGTGGTCAGGGCCGCGATCTGCGCGGCGCGCAGGCTGGCGTATTGGCCGGTGCTCAGGCTGGCCAGATCGGCCGGGCTCAGCGAGGCCACCTGCAGCGTGGTCAGCGCACCAATCTGGCCGCCGTTCAGGCCGTTCAACTGGACCGAGCTCAGTGCGTCGAGCTGGGTGGTGGTCAGTGCGGCGATCTGGGCCGTCAGCAGCGTGTTCAGGCTGCTGGTCTGCAGGTTCGACAAGGCCGTGGCGTCCAGACCCCGCAGCTGGGCCGTACTCAGCGCGGTCAGCTGGTTGGTGCTCATCGCGTTGAGGTCGGCCGAGCCGAGACCTGCGATCTGCAGCGAAGTCAGGCCGGCCAGCTGGGCGGTGCCGATCAGGCTGACCTGGGTCGTGCCCAGCGCGGCGATCTGCGCCGAGGTGAAGGCACCGATCCGGCTCGCACCCAGGGCGGCCAGGTCGGCGGTCTCGATGGCCGCCATGGCCGTCGTCGTGATGGCCTGCAACTGGGCCGTCGTCAGCGCGGCGAACTGGCCGGTCGTCAAGGCGGCGATGGCCGTGCCGTCGAGCGCGGCGATGTTGGCGGTGGTCAGCGTCGCGACCTGGACCGTGGTCAGGCCGGCCACGGCGGTGGTCCCCAGGCCGGCAGCCTGGGCGGTGCTCAGCGCGGCCAGCTGGGCGCTGGACAGCCCCGCCAGCTGCGTGGTGCCGAAGGCGCCGAGGTCGGCGTTCGACAGCGTGGCCAGGTGGGCGCTGTCGAGCGTGCGCAGTTGCGCCGTCGTCAGCACCGCCAGCTGGCCGGTGGTCAGGTCGGCGAACTGGGTCGTGCCCAGCGCGGCGAACTGGGCGCTGCCCAGGGCCTGCAGTGAAGCGGTCGACAGGCCGGCGATGTCGGCGTCGTTGATGGCCTTGATCTGGGCGGTCGTCAGGCTGGCCAGCTGCACGCTGCTCAGCGCATTCAGGGCGTTCGTGTCCAGCGCCGCGATGCCGGCTGCGCTGATGGCGCGCAGCTGGGCCGTGCCCATGGCGATCAGGTCATAGGTGCTGAGCCCGGCGATCTGCGACGAGCTCAGGCCGGCGATCTGGCTGCTGGTCAGCGCGGCGATCTGGCGCGTGCCGAGGGCCTGCAGGTCGCCGCCGTCGAGGGTGGCGAGCTGCTGGGTCGACAGGCCTGTCAGCTGCGAGGTACCCAGGTGCGACAGCTGGGTTGTGCCCAGCGCGTCGAACTGCGACGAGCTCAGCGCGTTGAGCTGGGCGGTGCTGAAGCCGGCCAGCGCGCTGGTGGCCAGGGCCTGCACTTCGTTCGTGTCCAGGGCGCGCAATTGCGCCGTCGTCAGGCCGGCCAGCTGGCGGCTGGTCAGCACGGCCACATTGGTGGTGCCCAGGCCGGCGATGGCCGCGGTCTGCAGCGCAGCGAACTGGTTGCCGCTGAGCGTGACCAGGCTGGTCGTGCCCAGGCCGGCCACGTGGTCGGCGTCGAGGCTGGCGATCTGCGCGGTGCCGAGCGCCGCCACCTGGGCGGGCGTCAGCACGGCCAGGTCGGCGGTTTCCAGGGCCGCGATCTGGCGCGTGCTCAACGCGCTGATCTGGGCGCTGCCCAGGCCGGCGACCTGGCTGGTGCCGAGCGCGGCGATCTGCGCCGTGCCCAGGGTCGTCAGCTGCGACGAGGCCAGCGCCCGCAGGTCGGCGTTGCTCAGGCCCGCCAGTGCAGCGGTGCTCAGTGCGCTCAGCTGCGCCGTCGTCATCGACGAAATCTGGGTGGTGCTCAAGGCGCCGATGGCGCTGCTGTCCAGCATCGCCACGGCCGCCGTGCCCAGGGCGCGGAACTGCGCGCTGGTCAAGGCCGCGATCTCGGCGTTCGAGACGACGGCGATCTGGCTGGTGCTCAGGCCGGCGACCTGGGCCGTGCTCAGGCTGGCGAACTGCCCGGTGCTCAGGCCATGCACCTGGGCCGTGGTCAACGAGGAGAACTGCACACTGCTGAGGGCGCTGAACGAGGTCGTGTTCAGTGCCGCCAGATCGCGGGTTTCGATGGCGGTCAAGGCGTCAACGGTCAGTGCACGCAACTGTGCCGTGCTGAAGGCGTTGAGTTGTGCCGAGTTCAGCGCCACCGCATCGCCGGTGCTGAGGCTGCCGACCTGGGCCAGGCTCAGGGCCGCGATCTGCGCCGTCGTCAGGGCGCCGACCTGGCCGGGGTCCAGCGCCGTGAAGGCGGTGGTGCTCAGGCTGCCGATCTGGGCGCTGGTCAGGCCACGCAGCGCCGACGTGCCGATCAGGGCCAGGTCTTCGAGGTCCAGCGCGCGCAGCTGCGTGGTGCTCAGCGCCTGGATCTGTGATGAGGTGAGCGCGCCGGCCTGGGTCGTGCTCAGCGCCTGGATGGCGGCCGTGCTGAAGCCCTGGAGCAGCGACGCCGGCATGGCGACGAGGTCGCTGGTGCCGATCGCCGGGATGAGGCTGGCGTTCAGACCCTGGAAGGCCGAGCTCGAGATCGCCGACATCTGCCAGGTGCTCAGCGCGGCGAGCTGGGAAGAGCCGAAGGCCTGCCAGTCTGCCGACGTCAGCCCCGCGATCGAGGAGGTGGGCAGGATCGAGATCTGCGACGTGGTCAGGTTGACGATGTAGGAGGCCATGGATGAGTCCTTCGCGACGATTCGGTGAAACGGGGTTGACCTGCGCCCAGGTCAAGCCCACGTTGGGTCTTGTCGTCGTGATATCGGACGGGACTTCCGGGACTTAAGCCAACTTAAGCTTCCCGGAGGGATAGGCCGGTGTTTCGGTGCCTATCCTTTCGACCGACCAGTGTCCCGGCTGAAAAGCGGGTCCTTCGTCGGGGTCCTTCCACGGGGTCCGGTGGGGCCGGACCGCTGTCGTGAGGGGGTATCGGCGCACCGCGCCGGAACTTGAATGAAAAAAGCCCCGCTACTGCCCATGGCAGCAGGCGGGGCCTTGCGGCGCGTCCCGCAGGACGCGCCGGCCTGATGGGCCTCGTGGGCCTGACGCTTACTTCTTGTCGCTGGGGATCTTGCCTTCCACGCCCTTGACGTAGAACATCATGCCGCCCAGGAACTTGTCGTCGGCCGTGGCGCCGGCCTTGAGTTGCTCCTTGCCGTCCTGACCCAGCAGCGGCGCCTTGAAGGCGTCGACGCTGCCGTCGATGAAGCCGGCCTTGGCCTTGGCAACCAGGTCCTTCACGTCGGCCGGCACCTTGTCGCTGATGGCCACGATGTCGTTGGCGCCTTCCTTCACGCCCCACCAGGTGGCCGTCTTGCCGGTCCAGCTGCCTTCCAGCGCGTCCTTCACCGCCTTGCTGTAGTACGGCGCCCAGTTGATGATGGCCGAGGCCAGGTGGGCTTCGGGCGCGAACTTCGACATGTCGCTGTCCCAGCCGAAAGCGAACTTCTTGTTCTTCTCGGCGGTCTGCAGCACGGCGGTGGAGTCGGTGTTCTGCAGCAGCACGTCGGCGCCGCCGTTGATCAGCGACTGCGCGGCTTCGGTTTCCTTCGGGGGGTCGAACCAGCTGCCGACCCAGACCACCTTGGTCTTGATCTTCGGGTTCACGCTCTGCGCGCCCAGGGTGTAGGCGTTGATGTTGCGGATGACTTCGGGCACCGGGATCGAGCCGACCACGCCCAGCGTGTTCGACTTGGTCATCTTGCCGGCGATGATGCCGGCCATGTAGGCGCCCATGTAGCTGCGGCTGTCGTAGCTGCGCAGGTTGTCGGTCTGCTTGAAGCCCGTCGCGTGTTCGAACCTGGCGTCCTTGAACTCTTCGGCGACCTTCAGCATCGGCTCCTGGTAGCCGAAGCTGGTGCCGAAGATCAGCTTGTTGCCCTGGCTGGCCATGTCGCGGAAGATGCGTTCGGCGTCGGCCGACTCGGGCACGTTCTCGACGAAGCTGGTGACGATCTTGTCGCCGTATTCCTTCTCGATGGCTTTGCGCGCATTGTCGTGCGCATAGGTCCAGCCGTGGTCGCCGGCCGGGCCCAGGTAGGCGAAGGCGATTTTCAGCGGCGCGGCCTTGGCCGGGGCGGAAGCCGCGGCCGATGCCGGTGCGGCGGCCACGGGTGTCTCTTCCTTCTTGCCGCAGCCCACGAGGGCGGCGGTGGCTGCCAAGGCGGACCAACTGGCCAGCCTGAGCAGCGAGCGCTTGGTGTGGACGGTCATGGGGACACTCTCCTGTTGTGAATGAAAAGCAAAAAAGGCGTTCAGGCGCCCGGGAAAAACGGCTTGCCCAGTGAAGCGGGCATGTTCAGCTTGATGAAGTTGGCGTTGCTGGATATCAGCACGAGCACGAAGATCGTCGCCAGGTAGGGCAGCATCGTCAGGAACTGGCTGGGCACATGGACGCCTTCACCCTGCAGGTGGAACTGCAGCATGGTCACGCCGCCGAACAGGTAGGCACCGAGCAGCAGGCGGGCCGGCCGCCAGGTGGCGAAGGTGGTCAGGGCCAGCGCGATCCAGCCCTTGCCGGCGACCATGCCTTCGACCCACAGCGGCGTGTAGACCACCGAGATGTAGGCACCCGACAGGCCGCACAAGGCGCCGCCGGCCACCACCGCGGCGAGCCGGATGCGCCGCACTGGGTAGCCCAGCGCGTGCGCCGATTCCGGTGATTCGCCGATGGCGCGCAGCACCAGCCCGGCGCGCGAGCGGTAGAGGAACCAGCTCAAGGCGACGGTCCCGGCGATGGCGATGTAGACCATCGGGTGCTGGCGGAACAGCGCCGGGCCGATGAAGGGCAGGTCGGCCAGCACCGGAATCGGAAATTCGGGCCTTGCACCGAGCTTTTCCGACACATAGCCGATGCCGACGAAGGCCGAGAAGCCGCCGCCGAAGAGGCTGAGCGCCAGACCGGTGGCCACCTGGTTGGTGTTCAGCCAGATCACCAGCCAGCCGAAGACGGCGGCCATCACGCCGCCGGCCAGCGCGCCGGCGCCGAAGGCCAGCAGGTCGCTGCCGGTGTGCACGGCGGTGGCGAAACCGGCGATGGCCGCGATCAGCATCAGCCCTTCGGCGCCCAGGTTGACGACGCCGGCGCGCTCGTTGATCAGCAGGCCCAGGCCGGCGATGGCCAGCACGGTGCCGGCATTCAGCGTGGCGGCGAGCAACAGCGACAGGCCTTCCATGTCAAACCGCTTTCGCGGTGGCAGGCGCGCGCTGCCATTGGATGCGGTAGACGATGAGCGTGTCGCAAGCCAGCAGCGTGAACAGCAGCAGGCCCTGGAACACGCCGGTCAGCGATTTCGGCAAACCCAGGCGCGACTGCGCCAGTTCGCCGCCGATGTAGAAGAGGCTCATCAGGATGCCCGAGAACACGATGCCCACCGGGTGCAGCCGCCCGACGTAAGCCACGATGATGGCCGCGAAGCCGTAGCCGGCCGGCACATAGGGGGTCAGCTGGCCCAGCGGCCCGGCCGCTTCCAGCCCGCCGGCCAGGCCGGCCATGCCGCCCGACAGCAGCAGCGCCGTCCACAGCGCGCTGCGTGACGAGAAGCCGGCATAGCGGGCCGCAGCCGGCGCCATGCCGCCGACCTGCAAGGCGAAGCCGCGGTAGGTGCGGAACATGAAAGCCCACAGCAGGCCGACCGCGGCCAGCGCGACGAACACGCCGATGTGGGCACGCAAGCCGGTGACGATCTTGGGCACACGCGTGACCGCCAGGAAGGTGATGCTCTGCGGGAAATTGTGGCCGTCGGGGTCCATCCACGGCCCGTTGACCAGGTAGCCCAGCAGTTGGTCGGCGACATAGACCAGCATCAGGCTGACCAGGATTTCGTTGGCGTTGAAACGGTCGCGCAGCAGTGCCACGATGGCCGCCCAGGCCATGCCGCCCAGCACGCCGGCGAGCAGGATGGGCACCACGATGCCCCGGCCCAGGGCCGCGGTGGCCGGCCCGGCCTGCATCGCGACCCAGCCGGCGGCGATCGCGCCCAGGATGTACTGGCCTTCGGCGCCGATGTTGAACACGTTGGAGCGGAAGCAGACCGCCAGTCCCAGCGCGATCAGGATCAGCGGCGTGGCCTTCACCGACAGTTCAGACAAGGCGTAGACGCTCTTCAGCGGTTCGACGAAGAAGATCTGCAAGCCGCGCAGCGGGTCCTTGCCCAGGATCACGAACAGCAGCACGCCGATCAGCACCGTGAAGACCAGCGCCAGCAGCGGTGAGGCCAGCGACATCAGCCTGGACGGTTGCGGGCGGGCTTCGAGCTTGAACATCGTCAGCTTTGTACCAGCGCGGCGGCGTCCCACAAGCCGGACATCCACGCACCGATCTGCTGCGTGCTGGCTTCGCCCGTCGGCACGCTGGGTGACAAGCGGCCCTTCGCGATGACCAGCAGGCGGTCGCTGATCTCGAACAACTCGTCCAGCTCTTCGCTGACCACCAGCAGCGCGCAGCCGGCGTCGCGCAGGGCCAGCAGTTCGCCGCGGATCTGCGCCGCCGCACCGACGTCGACGCCCCAGGTCGGCTGGCTGACGATCAGCAGTTTCGGGTTGGCGGCAATTTCGCGGCCGACGATGAATTTCTGCAGGTTGCCGCCCGACAGGCTCTTGGCCGAAGCGCCGGCGCCGCCGGCCCGCACTTTGAAGCGGGCGATCAGGTCTTCGGCCAGGCGCTGCACCCGGCCGGTGGCGATCCAGCCGATGCTGGACACGGCTTCGGTGCGCGTCAGCAGCGTGTTCTGCGCCAGGCTGAGCAGCGGCACGGCACCACGGCCCAGCCTTTCTTCGGGCACGAAATGCAGGCCCAGCGCGCGCCGTTCACGCGGGCCGCTGCGCGCGATGTCGCTGCCGCGCAGCGTGATGCTGCCGGGGGCTGCACGCGGGTCTTCGCCAGACAGCGCGGCCATCAGTTCCTGCTGGCCGTTGCCCGAGACGCCGGCCACGCCGACGATCTCGCCGGCGTGCACCTGGAAGGACAGGTCGTGCAGGTCGACGCCAAACGGGTCTTGCCGCGCCAGGCTCAGCGCCCGGACCTCCAGCGTGGCAGCGCCGACCAGGGACTGTCGGCGCTGCAAGGGCGGCGGCTCGGCGCCGATCATCAGGCGCGACAGGTCGGCATTGCTCGCCTGCCGCGGGTCGACTTCGCCCGTGACCCGGCCGCCGCGCATCACGGTGCAGTGGTGACACAGCGCGCGGATCTCGTCGAGCTTGTGGCTGATGTAGAGGATGCTGCAGCCCCGTTCGCTGAGCTGGCGCAGCGTGACGAAGAGCTTGTCGACGGCCTGCGGGGTCAGCACCGAGGTCGGCTCGTCGAGGATCAGCAGTTGCGGCTCGGTCAGCAGCGCGCGGATGATCTCGACGCGCTGGCGCTCGCCAACGCTGAGCGTGTGCACGGGGCGCGCGGCATCGACGTCAAGGCCGTAGGTGTGGGCGACCTCGGCGATGCGCTGCGTCACCTGCGCCAGCGTCAGGGTCTTGTCCAGACCCAGACTGACGTTCTCGGCGGCGGTCAGCGTGTCGAACAGCGAAAAGTGCTGGTAGACCATGCTGATGCCCAGGCTGCGCGCCTGCGCCGGGCTCTTGATTGACACCGGCTGGCCGTTCCAGCGGATCTCGCCCTCGTCGGGCGGCACGGCGCCGTAGATGATCTTCATCATCGTGCTCTTGCCGGCGCCGTTCTCACCCAGCACGGCGTGGATTTCGCCGGGCCGGACCCGCAGCGCCACGCCGTCATTGGCACGCACCGCGGGGTACTGCTTGCTGATACCGCTGAGTTCCAGTCTGAGCATCAGGGTTTGAACTCTGGATGCCCGGTGGCGCTCAGCGGCCTGCGCGCAGGGTCAGAACGTGTGCTTCACGCCCACGGCGTAGGTGCTGCCATGGCTGGCGGCGGTGAACTTCTCGAGCATCAGCACGGCGTAGACGTCGGTGCGCTTGGACAGGAAGTAGTCGTAGCCGAAGCTGGCGATTTCGCTCTCCTGGTTGCCCAGGGTGCCCACGGTCGAGATGGTGCTCTTGCCGTACTGGGCCAGCAGCGAACCGGCGCCCAGCGGCACCTTGGCGCCGACGTTGAAGTTCTTCGTGCTGACGTCCTTGGTGGCCTTGGTGTCGACCTTGCCGTACTGCGCGAACAGCTTGACGGCGCCGGCGTCGAAGGAGCCGCCGAACTGGAAGGCCGTCTGGTCGGTGTAGCCCGGGAATGCCGAGATCGGACGGCCCAGGATGCCGCCGGCCTTGACGTCTTGCCAGGCTGCCGTCAGGGCCACCGGACCGGCGAAGTACAGCACGTTGGCGCCGACGTTCTTGCCCTTGGCCGTGGCCGCGCCTTCACCGGCAGCAACCAGCACGTTGGCCGACAGGCCGCCGTACGACGGCAGGCTGTAGCCGATGGCGTTGTTCCAGCCCGAATCACCGACCAGCGGCGTGCCGTAGGGGGCGCTGTAGTACTGGCGGATCGCCGGCGAGAAGCCGAAGGAGTCGCCGAAGGCGTTGAACAGCAGCGTGGACACGAAGAGCGGGGGGCCTTGGCGGCCCAGCTTCAGGGTGCCGAAGCCACCCGACAGGCTGACGTTGGCATTGCGTGCCCAGAAGGCGTCGACGCCCGACACGCGGCCGGCGCCGCCGGTGTCGACACCGATGAATGATTCCAGCTGGAAGCCGGCGCGCAGACCGCCGCCGAGGTCTTCGCTGCCCTTGAAGCCGATGTAGCTGGTGCTCATGTCACCGCTGTCCAGGCGCTTGACCTTCAGACCACCGGCGCTCTGGAACTGGCCGGCAGCCAGGTCGATCAGGCCGTAGGCCGACACGGAGGATTGGGCGTTCGCGGCGCCGCCGATGGCCAGGCAGGCCAAGGCGATGGCGCTGGCCCGCAGGCAGCTGGACTTGGGCAAGTGGTGGGCACGGTGCATGGTGATGGTTCCTCGGGGTGTTTGCAAAAAAGGTCCGGTGGAGATTGAAGCAAGAACCGGACCTCGTGATCGAGGGCGATTATGGGTCTGCGGGTTATCCCGGCTCGAGGATCTGTTGTTCGCCCGCGACATAACGGGCCACGGCGTTGCGCTCATCGCCGAGCGTCATCCAGGCGAAGACCCGGGCGTGCAGGGGCTGCGCCGGGACACCCGGCACCGCACCCCGGGCCATCGCGTCGCGGTGACCGGCTACCGCGCCCACCGCCCAGTCCCAGACCACCACGTCAGCCAGCGCGCCGGGGTCCAGGTGGCCGATCTCGTGCGACAGGCCCAGGCCCTCGGCGGCGCCGCGCGTGGCCGCGTGCAGCGCGGCCCAGGCGGTCAGCCGGGTGCCGTGCAGGGCCTGCACCTTGTAGGCCTCGGCCGCGGTGCGCAGCATCGACAGGCTGGTGCCGCCGCCGACGTCGCTGGCCAGGCTGACCTGGTGTCCGGCGTCGACCGCGCCCTGCCAGTCGAAAAGCCCGCTGCCCAGGAAGAGGTTGCTGCTCGGGCAGAAGGCAATCTGTGCACCGGTGTCGCGCAGCAATGCCCGGTCGTGGGCATCGAGCCAGATGCCGTGCGCCAGGACGGCGCGTTCGTGCAGCAGCCCATGCTGGTGGTACACGTCGAGGTAGCTGCGCGCCTGCGGGAAGAGCTCGGCCACCCAGCGCACCTCGTCGCGGTTCTCGGCGACGTGAGTCTGCAGGTAGATGCCCGGGTGGCGGCGGCTCAAGGCGCCGGCCATCGCCAACTGTTCCGGCGTGCTGGTCACGGCGAAGCGGATGGTCACGGCGTAGGCGTTGCGGCCCTGGCCGTGCCAGCGTTCGATCAGCGCCTCGCAGTCGCGCTCGGCGCCGGCGACGTCATCCAGCAGGCCGTCGGGTGCATGGCGGTCCATCAGCACCTTGCCGGCGATCAGCCGCATGTTGCGCGCGCTGGCCGCTTCGAAGAGCGCGCTGGTGGAAGCCAGGTGCACGGTCGGGAAGACCACCGCCGCCGTGGTGCCGTGGGCCAGCAGCGCGTCGAGGAAATGCGCCGCGCCCAGGGCCGCCACCTCGGGGTCGGCGTGACGCAACTCGGCCGGGAAGGTGTAGGTGTCCAGCCAGTCGAGCAGGCCGGTGCCGTAGCTGGCGATCACGTCCAGCTGCGGGCCGTGGACATGGGTGTCGATGAAGCCCGGCAGCAGCAGCCGGCCGCGGTGATCGTGGCGTTCGAAGTCGGGGCCCGGGTCGGCGGTCTGCGCGCCGAGGATGCGGCCGTCATCGCCGACAAGCAGCCAGTGGTCGGGGCGGAAGCGCACGCCGGCCTCGTCCGTGCTTTGCCATGCCGGGGTGGCGGTGAAATCCAGCAGATCGGCGCGGATGGCGAGCAAGGGCGGCAGACTCCAGGACAGGGTTCAAGGCGGCGGGCGTTGATGGTAGGCCAGCCGCCCGCCGCTGGCTGGCGGACGGCTGGCGGCCCGACACTTGCGTGCCTGTGCGACAGGACCGGGCAAGCACAATCCTGGCCCAGCCGTTGGCCTCACCAAGGACCTGAACGATGACCACTCCGCTGCGCCCCATCCGCTTCTGGCACCAGGGTGCCGTGGTCGAAGTCGCTGGCGCGCCCGCCACCCGCACGGTGCTGAACTGGCTGCGCGAAGACGCCCGCTGCACCGGCACCAAGGAAGGCTGCGCCGAGGGTGACTGCGGCGCCTGCACGGTGGTCGTCGGTGAACTCGATGTGCAGGGCGACCTGGCGCTGAAGCCGGTCAACGCTTGCATCCAGTTCCTGCCGACGCTGGACGGCAAGGCGCTCTACACGGTGGAAGACCTGGCCGCTGCCGGCGGCACCCTGCACCCCGCGCAGGCCGCGATGGTGGCCTGTCACGGTTCGCAATGCGGCTTCTGCACGCCGGGCTTCGTGATGTCGCTGTGGGCCTGCTACGAACGCCACCAGGCTGCCGGCAGCCGGCCTTCGCGCCAGCAACTGGCCGACGACCTGTCGGGCAACCTGTGCCGCTGCACCGGTTACCGGCCTATCCTCGAGGCGGGGCTGCAGATGTTCGAAGCGCCGGCCGTCGTGCTGGACCGCGAGCCGGTGCACGCCGCCTTGCAGACGCTGCAGGCCGGCGCGCCGCTGGCGCTCGACGGCGTCTTCCACGCGCCGCGCACGCTGGCCGATTTCGCCGCCTTGCGCGCCGCCAGGCCGCAGGCCCGCGTGCTGGCCGGCAGCACCGACATCGGCCTGTGGGTCAACAAGCAGTTCCGCGATCTCGGCGAGCTGATCTACATCGGCCGGGTGGTCGAACTGCAGACCGTGGCGGTCGACGAAGCGCTCATCACCATCGGCGCTGCGGCCCCGCTGGAAGCGGCCTGGACCGCGCTCGCCACCGAGTGGCCCGGACTGCGCGAGGTCGGCCTGCGGTTTGCGTCCCTGCCAGTGCGCAGCGTCGGCACGATGGGCGGCAATGTCGCCAATGGGTCGCCGATCGGTGACAGCGCGCCGGTGCTGATCGCGCTGGGTGCGCGCATCGTGCTGCGCCGCGGTGACGCGACGCGCAGCCTGGCGCTGGAAGACTTCTACCTGGGCTACATGCAGAACGCGCTGCAGCCCGGGGAATTCGTCCAGGCCCTCTCGGTGCCGCGGCGCGGCGCACGGGCCCAGCAGGTGCGCGGCTACAAGATCAGCAAGCGTTTCGACAGCGACATCTCGGCGGTCTGCATGGGGCTGGTGCTGGAGCTCGATGGCGAGCAGATCGCCGCCGTGCGCATCGCCTGCGGCGGCCTGGCCGGCACCGTGCAGCGGGCGCTGCAGACCGAAGCCGCGTTGCTCGGTCAGCCCTGGACAGCGGCCACGCTGCAGGCCGCGCAGGCGGCGCTGGCGCGCGACTTCACGCCGCTGTCCGACATGCGTGCCAGCGCCGCCTACCGATCGCAGGTGGCGCAGAACCTGCTGCGCCGCGCCTGGCTGGAAACGCGGGCGACGGACCCGCTGCCGCCCAGCGCCACCACCGTGTGGTTCCGTGAGGAGGCCGCATGAACCAAGCCGCTGAAGGGCTGCCGCAGCAGCCCGCCGCTGTCCGTGCCGTGCAGCCCTTCACCCAGGTCGGCGTCAGCCGCCCGCACGAGTCGGCGCACCTGCACGTGGCCGGCGCCGCGCCCTACACCGACGACCTGCCCGAGCTGGCCGGCACGCTGCACGCCGCGCTCGGCCTGTCGCCGATCGCGCACGGGGTGATCGAGTCCATCGATGTGGCTGCCATCCGCGCCTTGTCCGGCGTCGTGGACGTGTTCACGGCGCGCGACATGCCCGGCGTGAACGACTGTGGTTCGCTGGTCCACGACGACCCGATCCTGGCCGGTGAGGCTGGCGACACGCTGCGCTACGTCGGCCAGCCGGTGTTCGCCGTCGTCGCCACCACGCGCGAGGCCGCACGCCGGGCCGCGGCCAGGGCGAGGGACGTGATCCGCGCCCGCGCGCTGCCGCCGATCCTGACGCCGCAGGCCGCGCACGCGGCGCAGCAGTACGTGGTGCCGCCCATGCACCTGCAGCGCGGCGAAGCCCGGGCGGCCATCGCTGCGGCGCCGCACCGCCTGCAGGTCGCCTTCGATGTCGGCGGCCAGGAACAGTTCTACCTGGAAGGCCAGATCAGCGTGGCGCTGCCGCAGGAAGACGGCGGGATGAAGCTGCTGTGCAGCACCCAGCACCCCAGCGAGATGCAGCACCTGGTGGCCCACGCGCTGCACCGGCCGGCGCACGCCGTGCAGGTCGAATGCCGGCGCATGGGCGGCGGTTTCGGCGGCAAGGAAACGCAGTCGGGCCTGTTCGCCTGCGTGGCCGCCGTCGCCGCCGCGCGCCTGCAGCGACCGGTGAAACTGCGCGTCGACCGCGACGACGATTTCATGATCACCGGCCGCCGCCATTGCTTCCATGTCGAAGCCGAGGTCGGTTACGACGACGACGGTCGCATCCTGGGCGTCGAGGCGACGCTGATCAGCCGCGCCGGCCATTCGGCCGACCTGTCGGGCCCGGTGATGACGCGGGCGCTGTGCCACTTCGACAACGCCTACTGGCTGCCACACCTGGCGCTGCACGGCTATTCCGGCAGGACGAACACGCAGAGCAACACGGCTTTCCGCGGCTTCGGCGGGCCGCAAGGCGCGATCGCGATCGAGTACCTGATCGACAGCGTGGCCCGCGCCTTGGGCAAGGATCCGCTGGCCGTGCGCCGCGCGAACTTCTACGGCGTCGAGTCGAACAAGGTCACACCCTACGGCCAGCTGGTCGACGACAACATCATCCACGAGCTGACCGACGAACTGGCGGTCAGCAGCGACTACGCAGCGCGCCGCGTCGCTGTCGCGGCCTTCAACGCCGGTAGCCCGGTCCTGAAGAAGGGCCTGGCGCTGACGCCGCTGAAGTTCGGCATCAGCTTCAACGTCGTGCACCTGAACCAGGCCGGCGCGCTGGTTCATGTCTACACCGACGGCAGCGTGCTGGTGAACCACGGCGGCACCGAGATGGGCCAGGGCCTGAACACCAAGGTGGCGCAGGTGGTGGCGCACGAACTGGGGCTGTCGCTGCAGCGCGTTCGCTGCACAGCCACCGACACGCAGAAGATCGCCAACACCAGCGCCACGGCGGCCAGCACCGGCAGCGACCTGAACGGCAAGGCCGCGCAGGACGCGGCGCGGCAGATCCGCGACAGGCTGGCCGCTTTCGCTGCCGGGCAGTGGGGTGGGGCGGCTGGCGACGTGCGTTTCGCCGACGACCAGGTCCACGTCAGCGGACACAGCCTGCCTTTCGCGGCGCTCGTCCACGACGCCTATTTCGCCCGCGTGCAACTCTGGAGCGACGGCTTCTACACCACGCCCGGCCTGAGCTGGGACCGCGCCACGCTGCAGGGCCGGCCCTTCTATTACTACGCCTACGGCGCCGCCCTCAGCGAGGTGCTGGTCGACACGCTGACCGGCGAATGGAAGCTGCTGCGCGCCGACCTGCTGCAGGACGCCGGGACCTCGCTGAACCCGGCGCTGGACATCGGGCAGGTCGAAGGCGCCTTCATCCAGGGCATGGGCTGGCTCACCATGGAAGAACTCGTCTGGCACCCGGCCGACGGCTCGCCGAAAGCCGGCACGCTGACCACCCACGCACCCAGCACCTACAAGATCCCCACCGCCAACGACACCCCGGCGCAGTTCACGACGCGCCTGTTCAAGCGGCCGAACGTGCAGGACAGCATCCACCGCAGCAAGGCCGTCGGCGAACCGCCGCTGTTGCTGCCCTTCAGCGTGTTCTTCGCGATCCGCGACGCGGTGTCGGCGGTGGGCGGCCACCGCGTCGACCCGCCGCTGCAGGCGCCGGCCACCAGCGAGGCCATCCTGCGGGCGATCACCGCCGTGCAGGCAGCCTTGCCGCCGACCGTGCCCGGCGCCGCGTGACACCGGTTCAACTGCAAGCCGCCGCGCTGCGCTGGCAGGCGGCCGCAACACCGGCCGTGCTGGTCGAAGTGGTTGCTGCGCGCGGCTCGGTGCCGCGCGGCGACGGCACGCGGATGCTGGTCGCTGTCGATGCGGTGCTCGGCACCATCGGCGGCGGTCACCTGGAACTGCAGGCCATCGCCCAGGCCCGCGGCTGGATCGGCGCGGCTGTCGGCGGTCCCTTGCAACACCTGGCGCTCGGCCCCTCGCTGGGCCAATGCTGTGGCGGCGCGCTGGACCTGCGCTACACCCCGCTGCAGGCCGTGGACGTCGGCGCCTGGGCGCTGCCACCACCGCGCTTCACGCTGCAGCTCTACGGTGCCGGCCATGTCGGGCGGGCCATCGTCAGGCTGCTGACCGACATCGATTGCCGGGTGCAGTGGATCGACGAACGCGAGGCTGAATTCCCGCCCGGGCCCTCGCCGCCGCACATCGAGCGGCTGTGTGTCGAGCCCGTCGAGGCCGAGGTCGCGCAGGCCCTGCCGGGCAGCTGCTTTCTGGTGCTGACCCACAGCCACGAGCTGGACCTGGCGATCACCCAGGCCGTCCTGGCGCGCGGCGATTTCGCCTGGTTCGGCCTGATCGGATCGCTGACCAAGCGGGCCCGCTTTGCCCGCCGCCTGCGCCAGCGCGGGCTGGACGACGCGCTGATCGCGCGGATGGTCTGCCCGATCGGCCTGCCCGGCATCAGCGGCAAGGAGCCGGCGGTGATCGCGGTGGCGGTGGTGGGGCAGTTGCTGGCCTTGGCCTCAGGCCGCCAAGTTGCGCGATGATGCGCAGCCCGTGGCGTCTGTAAGCCCGCTGCCAGCCGCCAGGTGCCCACTCCGGGATTCAGATCGGCAAACCAAACCCCAACTTCAGGAGACAAGACATGACCCAACGTGACGTCGTGGTGCTCGGCGCAGCCCGCTCAGCCATCGGAACTTTCAACGGCGGCCTGGCCGACATCGAACCGGCCGAATTGGCCGGCACCGTGATGAAGGCGGCGGTCGAGCGCTCGGGCGTCGACCCCAAGTCGATCAACTACGTGACGGTGGGCAACACCATCCCGACCGAGTCGCGTTTCCCCTATGTGGCGCGCGTGGCCAGCATCCAGGCCGGCTTGCCGATGGACAGCGTGGCGATGTCGGTGAACCGCCTGTGCAGCTCGGGCCTGCAGGCCATCGTGACGACGGCGCAGAACATCCTGCTCGGTGACTGCGACTACGGCGTCGGCGGCGGCGTGGAAGTGATGAGTCGCGGCGGCTACCTCAGCGCCGCCATGCGCAGCGGCGCTCGCATGGGCGACAGCAAGATGATCGACATGATGGTCGCCACGCTGACCGACCCCTTTGGCGTGGGCCACATGGGCATCACGGCCGAGAACCTGGTCACCAAGTGGGGCATCACCCGCGAACAGCAGGACCAGGTGGCGGTCGATTCGCACCGCAAGGCGGCGGCAGCGATTGCCGAGGGCCGCTTCAAGAGCCAGATCGTTCCCATCGTCAAGCAGACGCGCAAGGGCGAAGTCACCTTCGACACCGACGAACACGTGAAGGCCGGCACCTCGCTGGAGACGCTGGCCAAGATGAAGCCGGCGTTCAAGAAGGACGGCTCGGTGACGGCCGGCAATGCCTCGGGCATCAACGATGGCGCCGCCTTCTTCGTGCTGGCCGACGCCGCCGTGGCCGCTGCGGCCGGCCACAAGCCGATGGCCCGCCTGGTCAGCTACGCCGTGGCCGGCGTGCCCAACGAGATCATGGGTGAAGGCCCGATCCCGGCGACCAAGCTGGCGCTGAAGAAGGCCGGCCTGACGCTGGACCGGATCGACGTCATCGAGAGCAACGAAGCCTTCGCGGCGCAGGCCATCGCCGTGGCGCGCGGTCTGGAGTTCGACATGAGCAAGGTCAACCCCAACGGCGGGGCCATCGCACTCGGCCATCCGATCGGCTGCAGCGGCGCCTTCCTGGCCACCAAGGCGATCTACGAACTGCACCGCACGGGCGGCCGCTACGCGCTGGTGACGATGTGCATCGGCGGCGGGCAGGGCATCGCAGCGGTCTTCGAGCGGCTGTAAGCCGCCGCAGCGGGGCCCGGACACCGCTCTGCCGGTGTCCGGGCTTCAGTGCAGGAGCATGTGGTCGCTGGACACCGAGCCCAGCTTGTCCAGGCCGTTGCGCCGCAACTCGTCCGGGTGGTGGTGCCCACCCGGCAGCCAGCGCCGCAGGTAGCAGGTGGCGGTGAAGCCCGCCCACTTGAAGCCGGGCAGCACCGCCAGGCCCTGCGCCGCGTAGTGGCTGGCCAGCGCCCACAGGTGCAAGGCCGCCAGTTCGGTCGCGACGTGCTTGAGCGCATAGCCCTTGTGGCGTCGCCCATAGGCGCGCAGCTGCGGCGACTTCAGGAACAGCGTGGCCTTGTCCATCACCCGGACCTGCCACAGCCGGCGCTCGACGATGCTCAGGCCGGTGGTGACACTGCAGGCTTGCTGCGCGTCGGGCACATGGTGGCGCGCCGTGATGGCCGGGTGGTGCAGCAGGTGGGCAGCGTTGTCGAGCAGTCGCAGGAAGAGGTCGCGGTCGCTTTCCCAGCGGATCGACTCGTCTCGGCCGCCCACGCGGATGAAGAGTTCGCGCCGCACCATCAGGCGATTGCAGTGGCAGAAGCCGTCGGCCAGCATGGCTTCTTCGATGTCGAGCGCGTAGGCGCCCGCGCCATCGGGTCTGCGGCCACGCGCCTGCAGCAGGCCTTCCAGGGCATTCAGCCAGCCAGCGGTGGCCACCGGCCGGCCGTCGCGCAGGGCTTCCTGGTTGGTCATGTACAGGTCGGTCTGGCGCCCTGCGGCGGCCTCCCGGTCGATGAGGGCCGCGGCGCGCGTCAAGTGGTCCGGGTCGATCCACAGGTCGTCGTCGTCCAGGAAGCAGACGTAGCTGCCGCGCGCCATGTCGACGCCCTGGTTCATCGCGTAGGCCGACCCGTGGCCCCGCGGCCGGCCGGGCAGGGTGGTGCTGCGCAGACGGTCACCGATGCGGGACTGGGCGGCGGCGAGCAGCGCGTCGTAGGCCGGCTGGCAGCCGGGCTGGGGCCCGTCGTTGACCACCACGATCTCGAAGTCGCCGTGGCGCTGCTGCAAGACCGAATCCACCGCCCGCGCCAACAACCCGGGCCGGTTGCGGGTGCAGATGACAACGCTGAACGGGGGTGCGATCAATGCGGGGCTTCCGGAGCGAGCCCCCATTGGAACCACCGTGGCTGCGTTGTCGATATCCCGCAGACCGTGGGTTGGCACCGCAGACTTGAAAAGCGGCGTTACAGAATCGCCCTCGCCGGGCGTTGCGGAGTGGGCCTGCGTACAGACGGTGGCCCTGTGCGGCATCAAGCTGGGCAAAGTCCGATCCCAGGAGTTCGCCATGATCCATGAGTTGTTGCTCTCTGTGCCCAGCCGCGGTGCCTGCGCCGTGACCCTCGTTCTGGCCGCCGCGCTGAGCCCGATCCTGGCTGACGCTGCACCGCCGGATGCCGCCGAAGTCACCTACCAGCGCGAGCGTGCCGACTGCCAGGCCGGCCGGACCCAGCAAGACCTGAAGACCTGCCTGCGCGAGGCCGTGTCGGCGCGCGATGCCGCCCGCAAGGGCCTGCTGACGACCGAGTCCCCGCAGGTTCTCGGCGACAACGCGCGGCTGCGCTGCCAGGCCCAGGCCGAGGGCCCTGAGCGTCTGGCCTGCGAACGCATGGCCGGCGGCGCGGGGACGGTGTCGGGCAGCGTGGCCGGCGGCGGCGAATTGCATCAACTGACGACGGTGGTGCCGCCGAAGCGCGCTGCCACGCCGGCCAAGCCCGTCGTCAAGCCCGCCGCATCGGCGGCCTCGACGCCGCCGTGATTTCAGCGCCCTGAAAAGCGCGGCGTGCGCCTGTCCTTGAAGGCGGCCAGCGCTTCACGCAGGTCGGCGCTGGCCGCGCAGGCGGCCTCGCGTTCGCGCATGGGGCCGACGTTGAATTCGCCCCGGGCGATCTCGTTCAGCGACTGCTTCATGCCGGTCACGGCCAGCGGCGCGCCGGCCAGCAGGCTGGCGACGACGCCGTCGACCTGCGCGTCCAGCGCCGCCGGCTCGGGCGCGGCGTCGAGGTAGCCGATGCGCAGCAGTTCGGCGGTGTTCAGCGTCGGCGCCAGCAGGAACAGCCGCTTGGCGGCGGCCAGACCCAAGCGCGACACGTAGCGTTGCAGGCCGCTGGGGTAGTAGTGCAGGCCCAGGTGCGCGGCCGGCATGCGCAGTTCCATGCCCTGCACGCCGATGCGGAAATCGCAGGCCAGCGCCAGGTCGGTGGCGCCACCGTAGACGCTGCCGTTGAGCCGCGCCACGGTCGGCAAGGGCAGCGCTTCCAGCGCGTCCACCGTGTGCTCGAAGAGTTGCGGGTCCTGCAGCGCGGCGTCGGTCTGGCCCAGTTCGTCCAGGTTGAAGCCGGCGCAGAAAGCGCGGCCCGTGGCTGTCAGCACCAGCGCGCGAACGCCGGGCGCGCTGCGCAACCGGCGCAGGTGGTCGCGCAGCGCCTGCAGGTCGGCGCGGTGCAGCCGGTTCAGGTGGCGCGGGCGGTTCAGCGTGATCGTCGCGCGGCCGGCCTCGTCGATGGCCAGCGTCGGTGCGCCTTCAACCATGGCGGGCCTCGAAGTCCTTCATGTAGTCGACCAGCGCCTGCACCCCGGCCAGCGGCATCGCGTTGTAGATCGATGCCCGCATGCCGCCGACGATGCGGTGGCCCTTCAACTGCACCAGGCCGCGTTCTTCGGCGCCTTGCAGGAAGGTCGCGTCCAGCGCCGCGTCGTGCAGGAAGAAGGTCACGTTCATCAGACTGCGGCAGTCGCGCGCGACCGGCGTCCGGTAGAAGGGCGTGCTGTCCAGGTGGTCGTAGAGCAGTGCCGCTTTGCGGCGGTTGTGGGCTTCCATCGCCACCAGACCACCCTGGGCCTGGATCCACTTGAAGACCAGCCCGGCGATGTAGATCGCATAGGTCGGCGGCGTGTTGAACATGCTGTCGTGGTCGGCCACCACCTGGTAGTCGAAGGCGCTGGGCGTGCAGGGCAGCGCCTGGCCGATCAGGTCGTCGCGGACGATGACGAGGGTCAGCCCGGCCGGACCGATGTTCTTCTGCGCGCCGCCGTAGATCAGCCCGTAGCGCGACACGTCGACCGGCCGCGACAGGATGCTGCTGGACATGTCGGCCACCAGCGGTACACCGCCCACGTCGGGCGGCTGGTCGAATTCGACGCCGCCGATGGTCTCGTTGCTGCAGATGTGCACGTAGGCGGCATCCGGGTCGAGTTGCCAGCCGGCGCGCGGCGGGATGGTCGTGTAGTTCGAGTCCGCGCTGCTGGCGGCCACATTCACGCCGCCGTATTTGCGCGCTTCCTCGATCGACCGCAGGCTCCAGGCGCCGGTGTCGATGTAGTCGGCGCTGGCCTTGCCGCGCAGCATGTTCATCGGCACGATGGCGTTTTCGGCGATCGCGCCGCCCTGCATGAACAGGGTCTTGTAGTTCGCTGGCACGCCCAGCAGTTCGCGCAGCAGGCTGCTCGCCTCTTCGGCAATGCCCATGAAGGACTTGCCGCGGTGGCTCATTTCCATCACCGAAACGCCGGTGCCGTGCCAGTCCAGCATCTCGTCGGCGGCCTGCCTGAGCACCGTCTCCGGCAGGGCGGCGGGGCCGGGGCTGAAGTTGAAAACGCGGCGCATGCTGGGGTCTCCGGATCGGCTGGAAAGCCGGCGGATTATCCGGTGTGGAATCCTTGATGGGCGTCAATGCGACCCAGCTGGCAAAGCCTACAGTGGTCGCAGAGCGCCGGGCCTTCTCCGGTGCGTGCAACAAAGGCCTCCATGTACAAGCACCTTCTGGTTCCGATTGACGGCAGCGAATTGTCGGAGCAGGCCGCGACGACCAGCCTGGGCTTGGCCGCCGCCCTGGGCGCGCGCATCACCGCCTTCGTGGCCGAGCCGCTGCCGCCGCTGCCCAATGAAACCACCAACCCCGGGAGCTACGCCCGCACCGCCGAACAGCACCGCGAGCGCACCGAAGCGCATGCCCACGACGCGCTGGCCCGTTTCGCGGCGCAAGCGGCCGAGCAGGGCATCCCTTTCGCCGGTGAGTTCCGCCGCACCGGTTCGGTGGATGAAGCCATCGTCGAGGCCGCCACCAGCTACGGCTGCGACCTGATCGTGATGGTGACGCACGGCCGCAGCGCCTTCGGTGAATTGCTGTTCGGTTCGCACACCAAGAACGTGTTGTCGCACAGCAAGCTGCCCCTGCTGGTCCTGCATTGATGTCCGCGCCCGACCACGCAGCGTCGGACAGCCGCTTGGCTGCCCTGCT
This sequence comes from Betaproteobacteria bacterium, assembly GCA_947453725.1. Taxonomy (GTDB): domain Bacteria; phylum Pseudomonadota; class Gammaproteobacteria; order Burkholderiales; family Burkholderiaceae_C; genus Rubrivivax. The sequence goes on from CANGHH010000012.1 coordinate 91,167, forward strand.
GGCCGCGAGCGGTCTGCGCGCGCTGCGTTTGAAGGGCCGCAGCCTGCTGCCCCTGGTGCAGGGCGGCATGGGGGTGGGCATCTCGGCACACCGGCTGGCCGGTGCGGTCGCCGCGCTGGGCGCGGTGGGCACCATCAGCAGCGTCGACTTGCGCCGCTTGCACCCTGACCTGATGGCCCGCACAGGCCTGGGAATGGGCCTGGGCATGGGCGCGGCGGCCAAGCAGGCCATCGACACGGCCAACCTCGAGGCGATCGACCGCGAGATCGTGGCCGCCCGCCAGCTCAGCGGCGGCCGCGGCCTGCTGGCCATGAATGTGATGCGCGCCGTCGGCGCCTACGCGGCTTCGGTGAAGCGCGCGCTGGAAGCCGGCATCGACGCCATCGTCGTCGGCGCCGGCCTGCCGCTGGACCTGCCCGACCTGGCTCAGGATCACCCGCGTACGGCGCTGATTCCGATCCTCAGCGACGCGCGTGGTGTGGCGCTGGTCGTCAGGAAGTGGGAACGCAAGAAGCGCTTGCCCGACGCCATCGTCATCGAACACCCGCGGCTGGCAGGGGGCCACCTCGGCGCGGCCCGCGTGGCCGATCTGAACGACCCGCGCTTCGACTGGGAAAACGTGCTGCCGCAGTCGCGCGCCTTTCTGCGCACGGTGGGCATCGAAGACGAGGTGCCGCTGATCGCCGCCGGCGGCATCGGCAGTTGCGAGGACATCGCCAGGCTGCAGGCGCTGGGCGCCGCGGCGGTGCAACTCGGCACCGCATTCGCCGTGACCACCGAGTGCGACGCCGATCCGGCCTTCAAGCGCGTGCTGGCCCAGGCGAAGCAAGAAGACCTGGTCGAGTTCACCAGTGTCGCCGGCCTGCCGGCCCGGGCTGTTGCCACGCCCTGGCTGCGCGCCTACCTGCAGGCCGAGGCCAAGCTGCAAGCCGTGGCCCACCCGAAGTCGCACTGCACCAAGGCCTTCGACTGCCTGGCGCAATGCGGTCTTCGCGATGGCCTGCCGGGCTGGGGCCAGTTCTGCATCGACAACCAGCTCGCCGCCGCGCTGCGCGGCGACCTGAAGAAGGGCTTGTACTTCCGCGGCGCGGGCGCCCTGCCTTTTGGCGAGCAGATTCGCAGCGTGCGTGATCTGATCGAGCGCCTGCTGACACCTGGTTTGCCGGCTGACAGTCGGGCCTTCGCCGCGCACCGCGAGCCCGCCATCGCCACCTGAAAACGGCCGCTGGCCCGCGCCAGCAACCGGTCGTCCGTGCCATTGCCAGCCACCCGCTGCGAGGCGGTGCCCGGCAACCGCGGTGCTGAAATGCCCGGCATGCCTGCCCACCTGGACGTCCTGCCGCCACGGCGCTCTGGCGTGATGCGCCTGCGCTGGTGTGCGCTGGCTGTTCACGCTGGTCTTCTGCGTCTGTTTGGCCACCGAGGTCTGGGCATGAATCTTCCCGTATCGCCGCCCGTTCTGCAGGTGCAGGACCTGAGCTTTTCCTACCCGGGCCGCCCCGTCTTCACCGGCTGGTCGGCCAGCTTCAAGCCCGGCCTGACCTGGGTGCGCGGCAGCAACGGCAGTGGTGAATCCACGCTGCTGAAGCTGCTGGCCGGCGCGCTGCCGCCACTGGCACGCAGCGCAAGGTGGGGCTGGCTGCTGCCTTCGCGGCCGACACGCCATCACGACGCTGGCGCTGGACGACCCTGCGCCGCTTGCACCCGCCTGACGCTGCGGGCTGGGCGCCACAGCGCGGCAGGCCGGGCGCCGGCGCACTTGCCGCACTGGCAGCGGGGTGCGAGCATCGGCCCATCCCCCAACACCCCGGAGACCTCCATGGCCAAGCCCCTGTTCGATGCCGATGCCCTGATCGCCCAGTTCGAGAGCGCCACCGCCAAGCAAGGCGAACAGCTGCGCAAGGCCACGACCGAGGCCACGATGTCCGCACTGCAAGGTCGCGAGTTGACCTTGAAGAACATCAAGGACGCGCTGAAGACGGTGGCCGAGGCGGCCAGCACCGGCGTGGCCAAGAACGCCTTGGCGGGTGCAGCGGGCCTGGGCGGCATGAATCCCGAAGCCCTGCTCGACCAGGCCGTGCACGGCATGGACGATGCGCTGCTGAAGGCCGTGGACGCCAACCGCACGGCGCTGAACACGCTGATGGCGCAAGGCGCCGACCTGCGCGACAAGCACCTGAGCAAGGCCCTGGGCGACCTCGAGAAGATGGAAGACGCGATGTTCAGCGCCGTGAAGAAGGCCGCCGCCGGCGCCGGCGCGCCGATGGCCGGCGCCTGGGGGCCGGTGCTGGAAAAGATGCAGCTCGGCGGCACGCTGTCGGGCGCCAAGGCGGCCAGCACGGCCGAGGAGATGACCGAGCAGATGCAGAGCGCGATCCGCAACACGCGGGCCGCTTCGGTGCGCGCTGCGCAAGCACTGGCCGAGAGCTACACGGCCATGGTCAGCGGGGTGCTGGTCGGCATGCAGCAAGCGCTGCAGACCAAGCCGGGCAAGGGCAAGAAGTAAGGCCAGCGCGCCGGCTGGCCGCGCTCACTGCTGCTTGGCGTCCTTGGCTGCGCCATCGCCCGGCTTGGGTGCATCGCCCAGCACGGTCTTCAGTGGGCAGACCGAAACAGCCGGGCACTTGGCACAGGTGGCAACGATGGCAATCGGGCAAAGGGTCATGGCGAACTCCGGGCTTGTGATGAGCCGGAGGATACGACGCCCAGGGCTTGCGCTATCGTGAAGGCCATGGCTGCAAGCACCTTCTTCTGGCACGACTACGAGACCTTCGGCCGCGAGCCGCGGCGCGACCGGCCGGCCCAGTTCGCCGGCCTGCGCACTGACGCCGAACTGAACGAGATCGGCGAGCCGGTGATGGTCTATTGCCGGCCCAGCCCCGACAGCCTGCCCGACCCCGAGAGCGTGCTGCTCACCGGCATCCTGCCGCAGCACGCGCTGCAGCAGGGCGTGACCGAGCGCGAATTCGCCGCCGTCATCGAAGCCGAGCTGGGGCGCGACGGCACCATCGGCGTCGGCTACAACAGCATCCGCTTCGACGACGAGGTGACGCGCTTCCTGTTCTGGCGAAACCTGATCGACCCCTATGCCCGCGAATGGCAGAACGGCTGTGGCCGCTGGGACCTGATGGACGTGGTGCGCACGACCTGGGCGCTGCGCCCGGCGGGCATCAACTGGCCGACCTACACCGAAGGCGAGATGGCCGGCCGGCCGTCGTTCAAGCTGGAACACCTGACGCAGGCCAACGGCATCGGCCACGAAGCCGCGCACGACGCGCTGTCCGACGTGCGGGCCACGCTGGCGCTGGCCCGGCTGATCCGGCAGCACAACCCGAAGTTGTGGGACTTCTGCCTGCGGCTGCACAAGAAGGATGCGGTGTGGGCCGAGATCGGCATCAACCGGCCCTTCGTCCACCTGTCGACGCGCTACCCGGTCGAGCGCGGCAATCTGGCCATCGTCTGGCCACTGGCGCCGCACCCGAGCAACAAGAACGAATTGATCGTCTGGGACCTGTCGCGCGACCCGCGCGAGTTGCTGGGACTGGACGCCGAGACCGTGCGCCGGCGCCTCTACACGCGGCAGAGCGAGTTGCCGGAAGGCGAACTGCGACTGCCGATCAAGACCATCCACGTCAACAAGTCGCCCATCGTCGTCGGCCAGCTGCGCGTGGTCGAACCGGTTGCAGCGCGCTGGAAGCTGGACGTGGCGCAGGCCCTGCAGCATGCCGAGCACGCCGCCGCCATCGGCCGCACGCTGGACCCGCTGTGGGTTCAGGTCTACGCGCGGCCCGATGTGCCGGCACCCGATGTCGACGAAGACCTGTACGGCGGCTTCATCAACAACGACGACCGGCGCACGCTGCAGCGCCTGCGCGGGCTGCCGGGCAGCCAGCTGGCCGGCAAGCACCCGGCCTTCAGCGACGGGCGTCTGGACGAACTGCTGTTCCGCTACCGAGCGCGCAACTTCGCCGAGACGCTGAACGACGAAGAACAGGCCCGCTGGGAAGGTCACCGCGCCGAGCGTCTGCACCAGGGCGCCGCTGGCGCGATGACGCTGGCGGCCTATTTCGAGCGCATCGACCAGCTGGCCGAGGCCGCCGTCGAACGCGACGACGAGCGGTCCCAGGCGCTGCTCGAAGCGCTGGTCGATTACGGTCAGGCCATCGCGCCCGAATTGCCCTGACCGCCGGCCGGCCGCTCAGCGCGTTGGCGCCGAGGCGGCCGCCGATGGCGGCTCGGTCCTGCTGTTCACGCGCTGCAAGCCGCCGCCCTCGGCCCATTCGCTGTAACGCCAGTCGTCGCCGACCAGCACCAGCCCGTCGGTCGGCAGGTAGTCGGCCAGCGGGCGCACGGCCACGCCGCGCAGCATGCGGGCCATGCTGTCGATCCAGATCGGCAGTGCCAGGCCGCCGCCCGATTCGCCTTCGCCCAGGCTCTGCGGGTCGTCGTAGCCCATCCAGGCCACCGCCACCGCGCCCGGCGCGAAGCCGCCGAACCAGGCGTCGACCGCGTCGTTGGTGGTGCCGGTCTTGCCGTACAGATCGGGTCGCTGCAGCGTGGCCTGGGCGCGGGCGGCGGTGCCGCGCCGCGTCACGTCGGCCAGCAGCGAATTGACCAGGAAGACATTGCGCGCCGGCACCGCACGGCTGTCCTCGTTCAGTGGCGCTGCGGCCGGTGCCTCGTAGAGCACCTTGCCCTGCGCGTCGCTGATGCGCTCGATCAGCACCGGCGTGACGCGGTGGCCGCCGTTGGCGAACACCGCGTAAGCACTGGCCAGCTGCAGCGGCGTGACGCTGCCGCTGCCCAGCGCCAGCGTCAGGTTCTCGGGCTGCTGGGCCATGTCGAAACCGAAGCGCGCCATCCAGTCGCGCGCCGGGCCCAGGCCGACGTGCTGCAGCAGCCGGATGCTGACCAGGTTCTTGCTGCGCACCAGGGCTTCGCGCACGCTGATCTCGCCGGCGAACTGGCCGTCGCTGTTCTGCGGGTCCCAGCTCGGCGGCGTGCCGTCGGCGTTGGTCAGCGGCGCGTCGTTGACCAGGGTCTCGGGCATCACGCCCGTCTCGAAGGCCGCCGAGTACAGGAAAGGCTTGAAGCTGGAGCCGGGCTGGCGCGCGCCTTTGGTCACATGATTGAACTGGCCGCGGCCGAAGTCGAAGCCGCCGACCAGGGCCCGCACGCGGCCGGTGTCGGGGTCCAGCGCGACGAAGGCGGCGTTGGCTTCGGGCCACTGCGTCAACACCCAGTCCGGCGCCTTGCCGCGCGCCGCCGGCACCTGCATCAGGCGCACGACGGCGCCGCGTCGGATGGCCAGGTCTTTCGCTGCCGTCGCGGCCAGTGCGGCCTGCACCCAGCGCAAGTTGTCGCCGCGCACACTGACCACTTCGCCGCTGGCCAGCTGCGCGCTGATCTCGCGCGGCGTCGCCGTCAGCACCATCGCCACGCGCAGCTCTTCGTCGTCCTGCGCGTCCTTCAGCGCCAGCGCCGCCGCGCGTTCGGCCTCGGCGGCGTTGTCGGGCAGGTTTTCCTGGTCTTCGGGGCCGCGCCAGCGCTGCTTGCGTTCGTGGGCGATGACGGCCTTGCGCAGCGCGGCATAGGCCGCGCGCTGGTCGTCGGCGCGGATCGAGGTGACGACGCGGATGCCTTCGGTGTAGGCCTTGTCGCCCAGGCGCTCGACGACCGCCAGCCGGGCCATTTCGGCGACATGTTCGGCATGCACGTCGACGAAGCTGGGCTTGCGCACGGCCAGCTTTTCGGCCAGCGCCGCGTCGTGTTCAGCCTGGCTGATCAGCCCCGTCCTCAGCATGCGCTGCAGCACCCAGCGCTGGCGCTTGGCCGCGCGCTCGGGGCTGGACACGGGGTTGGCGTGGATCGGGTTCTGCGGCAGGCCGGCGATCATTGCGGTCTCGGCCACGCTCAGCTGGTCCAAGGTCTTGCCGAAGTAGACCTGCGCGGCGGCGCCGACGCCGTAGGCGCGCTGGCCCAGGTAGACCTGGTTCAGGTAGAGCTCCAGGATCTGGTCCTTGCCGAGCGTGTTTTCCAGCTGCCGCGACAGCAGCGCCTCCTTGATCTTGCGTTCGGCGGTGCGCCTTGTGCTGAGGAAGAAAGTCCGCGCCACCTGTTGGGTGATCGTCGACGCGCCCTCGGTGCGGCCGCCGGTCAGCTTGGTGAACACGGCGCGCGCCATGCCGCGCCAGCTGAAGCCGGCGTGGCTGTAGAAGCCCTCGTCTTCCACGGCCAGCACTGCCGCACCGATGCGCTTGGGCATCTTTGCGATCGGCACGAACAGCCGCCGCTCGGTGCCGAACTGCGCGATCTCGACGCCGTCGGCGGTCAGCACCTGCAGGTGCTGCAGCGGCCGGTAGTCGGTGGCCTTGTCCAGCGGCGGCAGGTCGTGGCTGTACCAGGCGAAAGCGCCGCCCAGCGCCAATGCGGCCAGCAGCAGCAGCCCGCCCAGCAGCAGCGCGGTGAAGAGGACGAAGCCGCGCTGCGGCGGCGCGGCGGTGGACCGCTTCAGCCGAATACTCACGGCACCAGTTCGTACAGCGCGCTGCCGTCGCCGTTGTCGCTGACCAGCCTGACCTGCGGATGGCGCGCCAGGTGGGCGATGCCGCCGCTGCCCGAGACGAAGCGCAACTTGACGCCAGGCACCGCCTGCACCTGCCAGTTGCCGTCGGCGGCCGGATTGACGGTCTTGGCGGCCTGCAGGTACTGGACCAGCGCTTCTCGGTTCTCGTCGGGCGCGTCCAGGATGATCTGCGTGCCGTCCAGCGTCGGAAAGTTGCCGCCGCCGGAGGCGCGGTAGTTGTTGGTCACGACCGCGAATTCGGCTTGCGCGGTGATCGGCTGGCCCTGGTAGCGCAGGTCGGCCACGCGGTGGGCTTGCGGCGCCACCAGCTTGCCGTCGCGGTTGTAGCGTGCCGGCTGGGTCAGGTCGTAGCGGTAGCTGACGCCGTCCAGCGTGTCGAAGTTGTAGCTCGGGAAAGCGGGGTTGATCAGGTTCTGCTCGGCCGCGCCGTCCGGGGCTATGCGGTTGAAGGCGCCGGCCGAGAATTCCAGCCACTCGCGGACCTGCGCGCCGCTCAACTTGACCACCTTCACGGTGTTGGGGTAGACGTAGAGGTCGGCCACGTTGCGCACGGCGATCGGCCCGGCGGGGATGTCGGTGTAGTTGCCCGCGCCGCCGCGGCCGCCGGTCTTGAACGGTGCTGCGGCCGACAGCAGCGGCAGCTTCGCGTAAGCCGTGCCGGCCAGCGCCTGGCGGCCGTAGGCCAGCTGCGCGTTGGCGATGAGCTGCACCGACGGGTCGTCGGCGACCTGGGCGAAGTAGCTCTGGATGGCCACCGCCGTGCTGGCCACGGCACCGCGCACATAGGCCAGCGTGCCTGCGTGTTCAGCCTGGATCAGCGCGGCCACCGCCGGGTCGGGTGCGGCCAGTGGCTTGCGCGTGGCGCGGTCGTAGACTGGGCGCAGCGCGGCTCGGCTGTCGCTGACCTTCCAGGTTGCGCCGGCCTTGTCCAGCGTCAGGTCGATGACGCCCAGGTGGCTGCCCCAGAAGCCGGGCATCGTGGCCGGCACGCCGTTGATGGTGCCGCGCGCCAGGTCGACCTTGGGGTGGCTGTTGAAGAAGCGGCCCGGGAATTCGCCGTGCGAATGGCCGAAGAGGAGGGCGTCGACGCCGGGAATCTCGGCCAACCGGGCGACCGTGTTCTCGGCGAAGAAGACCGTCTCGCCGCGCTCGAAGCCCGAGTGCGCGATGACCACGACGACATCGGCACCCTCGGCCTTGATGCGCGGGATCAGCCGGCGTGCGGTGGCCGGGATGTCCAGCGCCGCCACCTTGCCCAGCAGGTTGCTGCGGTCCCACTGCATCACCTGCGGCGGCGCGAAACCCAGCACGCCGATCTTCAGCGTCTGCTTCGCGCCAGCCTCGTCGGTGAAGTTCCGGTTCAGGATGACGTAGGGCGTGAAGGCGTTCCTGGCGGCCTCGGGCTGGCCCTTGCCGTCGTCGACGACGATGTTGGCGTTGACGTAGGGGAAGGCCGCACCGGTCAGCGACTGCTGCAGGAAGGCCAGGCCGTAGTTGAACTCGTGGTTGCCGATGTTGCCGGCGTCGTAGCCCAGCGCGTTCATCACCTTGTAGGCCGGGTGGACCTGGCCCGGCTGCAGCGGCTTGATCCGGGCGATGTAGTCGCCCAGCGGGTTGCCCTGCAGCAGGTCGCCGTTCTCGAACAGCAGCGCGTTCTTCACCTCGCTGCGCGCGGCCTTGATCAGCGTGGCGGTGCGCTCCAGGCCGTAGTCCTCGACCGCCTTGTCCTGGTAGTAGTCCCAGGCCATCAGGCTCATGTGGACGTCGGTGGTCTCCAGGATGCGCAGCTGGAGTCGCTGCGCTTGCGCGGGGCTCGTGGCCAGCAGGCACAGGCCGGCCAGCAGGGCGGTCAAACGGAACATGGGGTCGGGTGCTAGGAGGGCGGAGTCGTGCAGCGTACCGCGTTTGACGGCCCGTCATGCCGGCCTGGCAGGGCGGCCGGCAGCGCGGGTGCTGTCAGCCGAACCAGGCGGCCTGCAGCGCAGCGGGCAGGGCCGGACCGCCGGCGACGGCGGCGCGTTGCGCGCTTTCGATGAGCTGCCAGAAGTAGCGGTAGCTGGCCCGGTCGTGCAGCACTTGCTGGTGCTGGATGGGCGCCCACTGCACGGCTTGCGCCGCGCTGATGATGTCGACGGCCTGCGCCAGTTCATCGGCCGTCGGCGCGAAGGCCGCGACGATCGGACGGATCTGGTTCGGGTGGATGCTCCACATCCGGGTGTAGCCCAGACGCCGGCGGGCCAGCGTGGCGGCCCGCTTCAAGGCCGCGCTGTCCTTGAATTCGGTGACCACGCTGTGCGACGGCGTCTTGCCGTGGGCGTGGCAGGCGGCGGCGATTTCCAGCTTGGCGCGCAGCACCAGCGGGTGGTCGAACTGGCCGCCGTCCGGGCTCATGCCCATCGCACTTTGCGGGATCGCGCCGCGGTGCGCCGACACGAAGTCCATCAGGCCGAAGGAGATCGATTCGATGCGCGGCTCGGCCGCGATGGCGAATACCTCGCGCAGCGCGCCGTGGGTCTCGACCAGCACGTGCAATGGCACGTCGCCGCCGCCCAGGCTGTCGACGAGCGCGACCGCATGCTGCACCTCGGCCAGGCTCTCGGGCTTGGGCAGCATCAGGTAAGCCGGCCGGCGGGCCGCGCCCAGAACGGTGCTGGCGACGTCGGCGAAGCGCGGGTGCGCCACGGTCAGCAGGCGCACACCGACGCGACCGTAGCGGTTGTCGGGGCCGCCCAGCAGCGCGGCGATCAGCTGGGCCTGGTCGATTTCGGCGCCCACCGGGGCACCGTCCTCGTTGTCCAGCGTCACATCGAAGACCGGCCCCAGTTCGGCCTGCAGTTGCAGGCTCTTCGTCATGCGCGGCTCGACGCCGGCATAGTGGTCGCAAACCGGCAGCGCGGGCGCTGCCTCGTGGACGCCGAAGAGCGCCGAGCGGGGGCTGGTCAAGGCGGTCAAAGCAGGTGCTTGACGCCGTCCTGCTCGGCGGTCAGTTCGGCCAGCGTCTTGGCGATGCAGGCCTGGCTGAATTCGTCGATCGGCAGGCCTTCGACGATCTTGTACTTCCCGCCCTCGGTGGTCACCGGGAAGCCGAACATCACGTCCTTCGGAATGCCGTATTCGCCGTTGCTCGGCACGCCCATCGTGACCCATTCGCCGGCGGTGCCCAGGGCCCAGTCGCGCATGTGGTCGATGGCCGCATTGGCCGCGCTGGCTGCCGATGACAGGCCGCGCGCCTCGATGATGGCCGCGCCGCGCTTGCCGACGGTGGGCAGGAAGACGTCCTTGTTCCAGACCTGGTCGTTGATCAGGTCCTTCACGCTGGCGCCGTCGATGGTCGCGAAGCGGTAGTCGGCGTACATCGTCGGGCTGTGGTTGCCCCAGACGGCCAGCTGCCTGATCGCGGCCACCGGCTTGCCGGTCTTCGCGGCGATCTGGCTGGCGGCGCGGTTGTGGTCCAGGCGCAGCATCGCGGTGAAGTTCTCGCGCGGCAGGCTGGGCGCGCTCTTCATCGCGATGTAGGCATTGGTGTTGGCCGGGTTGCCGACCACCAGCACCTTGACGTTGCGGCTGGCCACGGCATCCAGCGCCTTGCCCTGGGCGGTGAAGATGGCGCCGTTGATGGCCAGCAGTTCGGCCCGTTCCATGCCCGGGCCGCGCGGACGCGAACCGACCAGCAAGGCGTAGTCGACGTCCTTGAAGGCGGTCATCGGGTCGCTGTGGGCTTCCATGCCGGCCAGCAGCGGGAAGGCGCAGTCGTCGATTTCCATCATCACGCCCTTGAGGGCCTTTTGCGGGCCTTCGACCGGCACTTCCAGCAACTGCAGGATCACCGGCTGGTCCTTGCCCAGCATGTCGCCGCTGGCGATGCGGAACAGCAGGGCGTAACCGATCTGGCCGGCAGCGCCAGTGACAGCCACACGAACAGGCTTCTTGGTGGACATGCGAGTCTCCTGAATGGGGGTGTAAGGAACCGTCAAGCCACGCAGCCCGACGCAAGCCGCGATTCTAGACAGCCGACCCTGACTGCGCTCTTATGTCTTATGGAAGACAATGCCGGCATGCCGCTGCGCGCCGACGATCTTGCAATGCCCGAACTGCCGGCCGGCCCGGCTTTCAGCCCGCTGTACCGGCAGATCAAGTCCCTGCTGGTAAAGAGCCTGCAGGGCGGCGCCTGGTTGCCGGGGCAGGTGATCCCCAGCGAGGTCGAACTCGCCGCGCGCTTTCGCGTCAGCCAGGGCACGGTGCGCAAGGCCATCGACGAGATGGCCGCCGAGAACCTGCTGGTGCGGCGCCAGGGCAAGGGCACCTTCGTCGCCACCCATGCCGAACAGGCCACGCAATACCGTTTTCTGCGCCTGACACCCGACGACGGCACGCCGCCCGAACTGCAGCGCAAGCTGCTCGAATGCCGGCGCATGCGGGCACCGGCCGACGTGGCACGTCTGCTGGGCCTGAACCCGGCCGAATCGGCGGTGCAGGTGCGGCGCCTGCTGCTGAAGGGCGACATCCCCGTGGTGCTGGACGACATCTGGCTGCCCGGCACGGCTTTCAAGGGCTTGACGGTGGAACGCCTGCAAGCCTGGCGCGGCCCGATGTACCGCCTTTTCGAGGCCGAGTTCGCCGTGCACATGATCCGTGCCGAAGAAAAGATCCGTGCAGTGGCGGCCGGCGCCGAAGAAGCCGGCCTGCTGCTGCTGCCCGTTGGTGCGCCGCTGCTGTCGGTCGAGCGCCTGTCCTACACCTATGGCGACCGCCCGGTCGAGCTGCGTCGCGGCCTCTACCAGACCACTGCCCACCACTACCGCAACGAGCTGATCTGACTTTTATCGCTGACACCGGCCGCTGTAAGCCTGGCGCTGCTGCATTGCAATAAACTCGATCGGGTTCACGCAGTTTCGAAAGCGACAAGATGCCTGAGTTGAAAAAGCCAAGACCCGGAACGATGCGTCTGGTCGACGCGTTGCAGTACCGGCTGCCGCTGGCGGGCGTGGTGTCCATCCTGCACCGCGCCAGCGGTCTGGTGATGTTCGCGCTGCTGCCATTGATCATCTGGTTCTTCGATGTGAGCCTGACGTCGGAGATCAGCTACGAGCGCTTCACCAGCGCCTTCGAAGCCGGCATCGGCTTCGTGCCGGGCCTGCTGGTCAAGGTCGTCGTGCTGGGCCTGATCTGGGCCTACCTGCACCACTTCATCGCCGGTGTGCGCCACCTCTGGATGGACGCGACGCACAGTGTCACCAAGGAATTCGGCCGCCAGTCGGCCGTCGTCACGCTGGCAGCCAGCGTGCTGCTGACGCTGCTGCTCGGCGCCAAGCTGTTCGGCCTGTTTTGACTGTATTGAGGCAACAAGACCATGTCCGTTGATTTCGGTTCCCGGCGCGTCGTCGTCGGTGCGCACTACGGCATGCGCGACTGGCTCAGCCAGCGCGTCACCGCCACCCTGATGGCGCTGTACACGGTGCTGCTGCTGGCGCAATTGCTGTTCGGCGGCCCGCTGGGTTACGACCGCTGGGCCGGCATCTTTTCTGCGCAATGGATGAAGGTCTTCACCTTCGTGATCCTGCTGGCCCTGGGCTGGCATGCCTGGGTCGGCATGCGCGACATCTGGATGGACTACGTGAAGCCTGCGGCGCTGCGCCTGGTGCTGCAGGTGTTCACCATCGTCTGGCTCATCGGCTGCATGGGCTGGGCCATTCAAGTGCTCTGGAGACTGTAAAAAATCATGGCGCTGACTTCCTCACTTCCCCGCCGCAAGTTCGACGTCGTCATCGTGGGCGCCGGCGGTTCCGGCATGCGCGCATCGTTGCAACTGTCGCTGGCCGGCCTGAACGTGGCCGTGCTGTCCAAGGTTTTCCCGACCCGTTCACACACGGTGGCCGCGCAAGGCGGCATTGGCGCATCGCTCGGCAACATGGCCGAAGACAACTGGCACTACCACTTTTACGACACCGTCAAGGGTTCGGATTGGCTGGGCGACCAGGACGCCATCGAATACATGTGCCGCGAAGCACCGAAGGTCGTCTACGAGCTCGAACACTTCGGCATGCCCTTCGACCGCAACCCCGACGGCACCATCTACCAGCGGCCCTTCGGCGGTCACACCGCCAACTACGGCGAAAAGCCGGTCCAGCGGGCCTGTGCCGCGGCCGACCGCACCGGCCACGCGATGCTGCACACGCTGTACCAGCAGAACGTCAAGGCGCGCACCAACTTCTTCGTCGAGTGGATGGCGCTGGACCTGATCCGCGACGCCGACGGCGACGTGCTGGGCGTCACGGCGCTGGAAATGGAAACCGGCGAAGTTCACATCCTGGAAGCCAAGACGACGCTGTTCGCCACCGGCGGCGCCGGCCGCATCTTCGCGGCGTCGACCAATGCCTTCATCAATACCGGCGACGGCCTGGGCATGGCGGCGCGCGCCGGCGTGCCGCTGGAAGACATGGAGTTCTGGCAGTTCCACCCGACCGGCGTGCACAACGCCGGCGTGCTGCTGACCGAAGGCTGCCGCGGTGAAGGCGCCATCCTGCGCAACAGCAACGGTGAACGCTTCATGGAGCGCTACGCGCCGACGCTGAAAGACCTGGCACCGCGCGACTTCGTGTCACGCTGCATGGACCAGGAAATCAAGGAAGGCCGGGGCTGTGGTCCGAACAAGGACTACATCAACCTCGACATGACCCACCTGGGCGGCGAGACCATCCTGAAACGCTTGCCCAGCGTCTTCGAGATCGGCCACAACTTCGCCAACGTCGACATCACCAAGGAACCGATTCCGGTGGTGCCGACGATCCACTACCAGATGGGTGGCATCCCGACCAACATCCACGGCCAGGTGGTGGCGCCCAAGGACGGCAACCCGAACAGCGTCATCAACGGCTTTTACGCCGTCGGCGAATGCTCCTGCGTCAGCGTGCACGGCGCCAACCGGCTGGGCACCAATTCGCTGCTCGACCTGCTGGTCTTCGGCCGCGCCGCCGGCAACCACATCGTCGAGTTCAACCAGAAGAACAAGGTCCACAAGCCGCTGCCGGCCGACGCCGCCGACGCTTCGCTGGCGCGACTCGACCGCCTCGACAGCAGCACCAGCGGCGAGTACGCGCAGGACGTGGCCAACGACATCCGCGACGCGATGCAGCAGCACGCCAGCGTGTTCCGCACCCAGGCGATGATGGACGCGGGCGTGGTCAAGATCGCCGCCCTCGCCGATCGCGTCAAGACCATCGGCCTGAAGGACAAGAGCAAGGTCTTCAACACCGCGCGCATCGAGGCCCTGGAAGTCGACAACCTGATCGAGTGCGCCCGCGCCACGATGGTCTCGGCCGCGGCCCGCCAGGAAAGCCGTGGCGCCCACAGCGTCGACGATTACGGCGACACCGCCGAGCACCCGAACGGCCGCAACGACGAAGTCTGGATGAAGCACACGCTGTGGTATTCGGACGGCGACCGCCTGGACTACAAGGCCGTGCAGCTCAAGCCGCTGACCGTCGATTCCGTTCCCCCGAAGGTTCGCACCTTCTGAAGAGGCAATTTCCATGGCCCTGCGCACTTTCCAGATCTACCGCTACGACCCCGACACCGACGAGAAGCCGCGCATGCAGACGCTGCAGGTCGAGCTCGACGGCCACGAACGCATGCTGCTCGACGCGCTGAACAAGCTGAAGGCTGTCGATCCGACGCTGAGCTTCCGGCGCAGCTGCCGCGAAGGCGTCTGTGGTTCGGACGCGATGAACATCAACGGCAAGAACGGTCTGGCCTGCCTGACCAACATGCTGACGCTGCCGGGCACCATCGTGCTGAAGCCGCTGCCCGGGCTGCCGGTGATCCGCGACCTGATCGTCGACATGACGCTGTTCTTCAAGCAGTACCACTCGATCAAGCCCTACCTGGTCAACGAGACCCAGCCACCCGAGAAGGAGCGTCTGCAGTCGCCCGAAGAGCGCGACGAGCTGAACGGCCTCTACGAATGCATCCTCTGCGCCTCGTGTTCGACCAGCTGCCCCAGCTTCTGGTGGAACCCCGACAAGTTCGTCGGACCGGCCGGTTTGCTGCAGGCCTACCGCTTCATCGCCGACAGCCGTGACCACGACACTGCCGGCCGCCTGGACAACCTGGAAGACCCCTACCGGCTCTTCCGCTGCCACACGATCATGAATTGCGTCGATGTCTGCCCCAAGGGATTGAACCCGACCAAGGCCATCGGCAAGATCAAGGAGCTGATGGTCCGCCGGGCCATCTGATCCTGATGATGGAAGCGCTGCGGGCTGATGCGGAACTCACCCGGTTGGGTGAGCGTGAACTGAGCAAGCTGCGGTGGCGCTGCCGCCGCGGCCTGCTTGAAAACGACCTCTTCATCCAGCGCTTCTTCCAGCAGCACGAAGAGACGATCACAACCAGGCAGGCCGCAGGGATCACCACCCTGATGGACCTGGCCGACAACGACCTGCTGGACCTGTTGCTCCGCCGCAAGGAGCCCCAGGGCGAGGTCAATACCGCCGAGGTGCGGGACGTGCTGGCACAGATGCGCCGGCCGTTTCTCACCCTACCGAACTGAAGAAAGGTTAGCCGCGATGAATCCCTCCGACGTGAAAGCCACCCTGTCGTTCTCGGACGGCAGCCCGAGCATGGATCTGCCGCTGTACAAGGGCAGCATCGGCCCGGATGTCATCGACATCCGCAAGCTGTACGCCCAGACCGGCAAGTTCACCTACGACCCGGGCTTCCTGAGCACGGCCTCGTGCAACAGCTCCATCACCTACATCGACGGTGACAAGGGCGAACTGCTGTACCGCGGCTACCCCATCGAACAGCTGGCGCAGAACTGCGACTTCCTGGAAACCTGTTACCTGCTGTTGAAGGGCGACTTGCCCAACCCGACGCAGAAGACCGATTTCACGAAGCTCGTCACCAACCACACGATGGTGAACGAGCAGATGCAGTTCTTCCTGCGCGGTTTCCGCCGCGACGCCCACCCGATGGCCGTGATGACCGGCCTGGTCGGCGCGCTGTCGGCCTTCTATCACGACAGCACCGATATCCATAATCCGCAGCACCGGGAGATCTCGGCCATCCGCCTGATCGCCAAGATGCCCACGCTGGTCGCCATGGCCTACAAGTACGGCATCGGTCAGCCCTTCGTCTACCCGAAGAACGACCTGTCGTATTCGGCGAACTTCATGCGCATGATGTTCGCCACGCCCTGCGAAGAGTACGTGCCCAACGAAGTGCTGGTGCGCGCCATCGACCGCATCTTCATCCTGCATGCCGACCATGAACAGAACGCCAGCACGTCCACCGTGCGGCTGTGCGGCAGCTCGGGTACCAACCCCTTCGCGGCCATCGCAGCGGGCGTGGCCTGCCTGTGGGGCCCCGCGCACGGTGGCGCCAACGAGGCCGCGCTGAATATGCTGAAGGACATCCAGCGCAACGGCGGCGTCGAGAAGATCGGCGAGTTCATCAAGCAGGTGAAGGACAAGAACTCCAGCGTCAAGCTGATGGGCTTCGGCCACCGGGTCTACAAGAACCATGACCCGCGTGCCACGCTGATGCGCGAGACCTGCCACGAGGTGCTGCAGGCCACCGGCCTGCACGACGACCCGCTGTTCAAGCTGGCCATGGCGCTGGAAAAGATCGCGCTGGAAGACGACTACTTCATCAGCCGCAAGCTGTACCCGAACGTCGACTTCTATTCCGGCATCGTGCAGAGCGCGCTGGGCATCCCGGTCAGCCTGTTCACGGCCATCTTCGCGCTGGCCCGCACGGTCGGCTGGATCGCCCAGCTCAACGAGATGATCGGCGACCCCGAGTACAAGATCGGCCGCCCGCGCCAGCTCTTCGTCGGTGCGCCGCGCCGCGACGTCCAGCCCATCGCCACCCGCTGAGCTGAAGCAGGCAGAAAAAAAGGCCACCGCAAGGTGGCCTTTTTGTTGCGCAGCGCTGCGAGCGCCAGCGAGCTCGGGGGCTCTACTTCAAGCCTTGCGCCAGCAGGCCGACGATGCGCTTGGCGTTGTCGCCGGTGTCGGGCGCGCCGGTGGCGGTCTGCACCGACAGGTTGGTCTTCTCGCCCGCGCTCTTCACGACCACGCGGTAGCGAACGGCGGCGGCCGGGTTGCTGCCGTCGCCGAAGAGCTTGGACCACCAGCTCGGCTCTTCCTTGTCGGCGTACTTGGGATCGATGTAGCGAACGTAGTAGACGCCGGCGGCGCGGTCGCGGTCTTCGACCGTGAAACCGCCGCGGTCCAGCGCCAGGCCGACGCGGCGCCAGGCGCGGTCGAAGGGCTCCTCGATGACCAGCGACGTGGCCTGCGGCGTTTCGGCGATGCGGGTCTTGGCAGCGGCTGCAGCCGATGCTGCCGACACGGCAGGGGCTGCTGCGGCCACCGCCACCACCGGCTGGCCCTTGCTGCCCAGCGCCAGCATCAGGCTGCTCAGCAGTTCGGCTTCCAGTTGCGGGTCGTTGGGGCGCGCGCGCCAGACGGTGGATTCCTTGCGCTCGGTGGTGTAGACCTCTTCCATGCCGCGGTGCGTGATGTAGATCTCGCTGCCGCTGGGCGTGCGCTCGACGCGGGTGCGGTACAGGTCGCGTTCGCCGCTGTCGAACAGGTTGTTGAAGAGTTGGCCCAGCGCGCCGCGGATGCGGTCGGTCGGTTGCTTGGCCTTGTTCTCGGCCCAGTCGGTTTCCATCACGCCGGTCTGCGCGTTCTCGGTCGCCACCTTCTGGCCCCGCTGCTCCCAGAAAGCCTTCAGCAAGGGCCAGACCTGCTCGGGCGTCTGTGGCGTGACCAGCCAGCGCTGCTGGCCATCGCGCGCGATGCGCATGCCGTCGAGGCTCGACAAGGCCACAGCGCCGGGCACGGCGGCGGCCGACGCGCTGGCGGCCGTCTCGACGGGGGCCGCCGCCGTCGGCTGGCGGGCGCCCGAGGCGCTGATCACGCCGCCTTGCGGCTGGTAGCGGGCGTCGCGCGCCAGTTGCGTCAGGTCGGGCGGCACGTCCAGCGGCTGCGTCTTGGTGGCCGTGTTGCGGTAGTCGACCTTGTCGCCGCCAAAAAAGCCTTCGATCGTCGAGCAGCCACTCAGGGTGGCGACCAGCGTCGTCGTCAGCAGGGTCGCCGCGAGTCGGGCGGGGGGTGCGGCAGGAAGAGGATTCACGTTCAGGGTCTCCGCGTCGGCCGCTGTGGGCGGGGACGACTGGTGCAGGCTGGTGTAGGGATGGCGGGTCGGGCCACGGGATTCGGTCAAGTCGCCAGACCGGCGTCGCGCAGGGCTTGCGCCACTTGCACCTGACCGGCAGCGGTCAGTGGCGTGATGGGCAGGCGCAAGGCCGGTCCGCACAGACCGAGCTGCGCCATCGCCCATTTGGTGGGCGACGGACTGGGTTCGCAGAACAGTTGCCTGTGCAGCGGCAGCAGGCGCAGGTGCAGCGCGGCCGCCTTGCGGGCGTCACCGGCGATGGCCGCCTTGCACAGTTCGGCCATCAACCGCGGTGCCACATTGGCCGTCACGCTGACGTTGCCGTGGCCGCCGAGCAGCATCAGGGCCACCGCAGTGCCGTCGTCGCCCGAGTAGATGCCGAAGCCCTCGGGCGCCAGCTTGATCAGCTGGCAGGCGCGTTCGATGTTGCCGCTGGCTTCCTTGACGCCGACGATGCCCGGCAACATGGCCAGGCGCAGCGTGGTCTCGGGCTGCATGTCGGCCACCGTGCGGCCGGGCACGTTGTACAGCACCAGCGGCAGGTCGACCGCCTCGGCGACGGCCTTGAAGTGCTGGTAGATGCCTTCCTGCGAAGGCCGGTTGTAGTAGGGCACGACGGACAGGTGGCAGTCAGCGCCGACCTGCTGCGCATAGCGCGTCAGCTCGATCGCTTCGGCCGTCGAATTGGACCCGGTGCCGGCCATCACGGGCACGCGCTTGGCGGTGTGCTCGACGGCGACACGGATGATCTCGCAGTTTTCCTCGGTCGACACCGTGGGCGATTCGCCGGTCGTGCCGACCACGCCGATGCAGTCGGTGCCTTCGGCGATGTGCCAGTCGATCAGGCGGCGCAGGGCGGCGTAGTCGACGCTGCCGTCGTCCTGCATCGGGGTGACGAGCGCAACGATGCTGCCAACGATGGGTTTCATAGGAATGGTGCTTGCCGACAGGCGCGCGGTGCGCGGGAGCGATGGGGGCCGCTGGGGCCGGACGAAATCAGCATTTTAGCGGGCCGGCACTGCGGCGGCGGCCGCCGCGCTCAGCGGGTAGTCCGAGGCGTCCGTGTCGCCGTGTGACGGGCGCACCGCGGCGATCCGCTGCACGCAACGCGCGGGCTCGGCTTCCAGCCCATCCTCGTAGGCGACCACGCGCAGGTTGGTGCAGACGCGCAGCAGTTCGCCGGGCTGCAGCAGGAAGTCGGGCCGCGACGGTTTGCCGAAGCGGTGGTTGCCCAGCGCGAAGGTTTCATAGATCAGCACGCCGCCCGGCGCCAGCGCGTCCAACAGGGCCGGCCACAGCGGACGCCACAGGTAGTTCGTGACGACGACGGCGTCGAAGACGCGGCCGGGCAGCGGCCAGGGCGCGCCTTCGAGGTCGGCCGGCAGGGCCTCGACCCCGGCGGGCAGGCGCTGCAGTGCGTCGGCGTCGCGGTCCACGCCCGTCACCTTGAAGCCCTGCTCGGCCAGCCACAGTGCGTTTCGGCCGCCGCCGCAGGCGAGGTCGAGGACCCGGCCGCCCGGTGCGATCAGCGCCTCAAAGCGCTGCACCCAGGCCGAGGGTCGACCCGATCCGTGATTCAGAAACATGACCAAACCCGGTTGGCCAGATCGACCACCATGTCCGGCCGCAGGTAGGCCTGGGACACGGCAGCCAGCGCCGCCGCGGTGGCGGCCCAAACCAGCAGGCGCTGCGGCCTGCTCATGCCGGTTGCGCCGCCGGCCGGGCGATGGCGGTCTCGCGCACCGGCAGGTTCATCAGGACCGCGAAGACGCTCAGCGCGATGCAGATCCACCAGACCACGTCATAGCTGCCCGTGGCGTCGTAGAGCTTGCCACCGAGCCAGACGCCGAGGAAGGAGCCGACCTGGTGACTGAAGAAGACGAAGCCGCCCAGCATCGACATGTACTGCACGCCGAAGACCTGCGCCACGATGGCGTTGGTCGGCGGCACGGTCGACAGCCACAGGAAGCCCATGGCGGCGGCGAAGATGTAGACGCTCAGCGGACTGACCGGCAGGCTGATGAAGGTCAGGATGACCACGCCGCGCAGCCCGTAGATGGCGGCCAGGATGTAGCGCTTGGGCATGCGCTGGCCCAGCGTGCCAGCCACATAGGTCCCGAAGATGTTGAACAGCCCCACCAGCATCAGCGCGATGGTGGCCACCTCCGGGCCCAGGCCCTTGTCCTTCAGGAAGCTGGGCAGGTGCACCCCGATGAACACGACCTGGAAGCCGCAGACGAAATATCCGGCCATCAGAAGCCTGAAACTGGGGTAGTTCATGGCCTCGCGGATGGCGGCCGAGACGCCCTGCTTCACGCCGCTGCTGGCCGCAGCCGGCGGTTCTCTCAGGCCGCGCGCCAGCGGCAGGATGGCCAACGCTGCGGTGGCCAGGATGAGCAGGGCGGTCTGCCAGCCGGCGGTGCTGATCAGCCATCGTTCCACGGGGATCATCAGGAACTGGCCGAAGCTGCCAGCGGCGGCTGCGACGCCCATGGCCCACGAGCGCTTGGCGGGGTCGATCTGCCGCGCGATGACGCCGTAGACGACGGCGTAGGTGGTGCCCGATTGCGCCAGCCCCAGCACGAAGCCGGCGCCGAGCATGAAGCCGAACCCGCTGGTGGCCTGGCTCATCGCCACCAGGCCGACGGCGTACAGCAGCGCGCCGATCAGCAGCACCCGGAAAGCGCCAAAACGGTCGGCCAGCATGCCGGCGAGGGGCCCTGCAAGGCCCCAGGACAGGTTCTGAACCGCCATCGCGAACGAAAAGGTCTCGCGCGTCCAGCCGCGGTCGGTGATGACCGGCTGCAGCCACAGGCCGAAGCCGTGGCGGATGCCCATGCTGAGCGTGACGATCAAGGCGCCGCAGACCAGCACCTGCTGCAGCGACAGGCGGGCCGGTGATGCGGCGGGTGCGGGCGGCGTGGAAGCGGCTGTCATTCGGGGATTGTCCCGGAAAACGCCGCAGGTTCACGCCAACCGGGTGGCTGCAGTGGGCCGGGGCACAGGGGCACGCGATGAAGGCGCTGGGCCGTGGCCGCCGGGCGCGCTGGGGGCGACTCCTAGAATCTGCCGCATGCCCTCCATCAAGCAAAACAGCCATTACGGCGAAGCCTCGATCCGCGTTCTCAAGGGCCTGGAGCCCGTCAAGCAGCGGCCGGGCATGTACACCCGCACCGACAACCCGCTGCACATCGTGCAGGAGGTCATCGACAACGCGGCCGACGAGGCGCTGGCCGGCTACGGCAGGAAGGTGGCCGTCACGCTGCACGCCGACGGCTCGGTCAGCGTCGATGACGACGGCCGCGGCATCCCCTTCGGCCTGCACCCGGAAGAGCAGGTGCCGGTGCTGGAGATCGTCTTCACGCGGCTGCACGCCGGCGGCAAGTTCGACAAGGGCGCCGGCGGCGCCTACAGCTTCAGCGGTGGCCTGCACGGCGTCGGTGTCAGC
Organism: Betaproteobacteria bacterium; assembly: GCA_947453725.1. Lineage (GTDB taxonomy): Bacteria > Pseudomonadota > Gammaproteobacteria > Burkholderiales > Burkholderiaceae_C > Rubrivivax. Next base: position 112,385 of record CANGHH010000012.1, read on the forward strand.
GTGACCAACGCGCTCGCCAAGCGCCTGCACGTCACCGTCTGGCGCGAAGGCCAGGTGGCCACGCTGGCCTTCAGCGGGGGCGACGTCATCGAGCCGCTGCAACTGCGCAGGGCCAACCACGGCGAGCGCAAGCACGGCACCAGCGTGCGCGTCTGGCCCGACGCCAAATACTTCGAAAGCGCCGAGTTGCCGCGCACCGAGTTGATGCACCTGCTGCGCAGCAAGGCCGTGTTGATGCCCGGTGTGATCGTCGCCTACACCGTGGAGAAGCCCGGCGACAAGCCGCCCGAGACGGTCACCTGGCAGTACGAGAGAGGCCTGCGCGACTACCTGATGCAAAGCCTGCCGGCTGACCCGCTGATCCCCTTGTTCGAGGGTGAGCAGTTCGCCACGGCCGGCGAGACCGAGAACTTCGCCGAAGGCGAGGGCGCCAGCTGGTGCGTGGCCTTCACCGACGAAGGCGGCCTGCTGCGCGAGAGCTACGTCAACCTGATCCCGACGGTGGCCGGCGGGACCCACGAATCGGGCCTGAAGGACGGCCTTTTCGTCGCCATCAAGGGCTTCATCGACCTGCACGCGCTGCTGCCCAAGGGCGTCAAGCTGATGCCCGACGACGTCTTTTCGCGGGCCAGCTTCGTGCTGTCGGCCAAGGTGCTGGACCCGCAGTTCCAGGGCCAGATCAAGGAAAGGCTGAACAGCCGCGACGCGCTGCGCCTGGTGTCGGGTTACGTCCGCCCGGCGCTCGAGTTGTGGCTGAATCAGCATGTCGACCTGGGCAAGAAGCTGGCCGACCTGGTCATCCGCCAGGCCCAGACGCGGCAGCGTGCGAGCCAGAAGGTCGAGAAGCGCAAGGGCGGCGGCGTGGCCGTGCTGCCCGGCAAGCTGACCGATTGCGAGAGCCGCGACCTGAACCTCAACGAGGTCTTCCTGGTCGAAGGTGACAGCGCCGGCGGCAGCGCCAAGATGGGCCGCAACAAGGAAACGCAGGCCGTGCTGCCGTTGCGCGGCAAGGTGCTGAACACCTGGGAAGTCGACCGCGACCGGCTGTTTGCGAACACCGAGATCCACGACATCGCGGTGGCCGTCGGCGTCGACCCGCATGGCGCCAGCGACAGCGTCGATTTCAGCGGCCTGCGCTACGGCAAGGTCTGCATCCTGAGCGACGCCGACGTTGACGGTTCGCACATCCAGGTGCTGCTGCTGACGCTGTTCTTCCGCCACTTCCCGCAGCTGGTGCAGCGCGGCCATGTGCACATCGCGCGGCCGCCGCTGTACCGCATCGACGCCCCGGCACGCGGCAAGCGCCCGGCGGCCAAGCTCTACGCGCTGGACGAGGGCGAGCGCGAAGCCACGCTGGACAAGCTGCGCAAGGAAGGCGCGCGCGAAGGCAGCTGGGCCATCAGCCGCTTCAAGGGCCTGGGCGAGATGAACGCCGACCAGCTGTGGGAGACCACGCTGAACCCCGAGACGCGGCGCCTGCTGCCGGTGAACTGGGACGGCCGCGGCTTCGACGCCACCGGTGTCGCCTTGAGCAAGCTGATGGGCAAGGGCGAGGCCCAGGCGCGGCGCGACCTGATGGAACTGCATGGCGACGAGGTCGAAGTCGATGTCTGAAGTCGCTGCCGGGGCTTGACCGACAATCCGCCGCCGCGCGGGTGCCGCGTGTCCAGATCCACCCTTGAAGCCGCATGACCGACCTGTTCTCGCCCCTGCCTGCCGAACCCGCTGAATCCCTGCCGCTGGCCGATTACGCCGAGCGCGCCTACCTCGAATACGCGCTGTCGGTCGTCAAGGGCCGCGCGCTGCCCGACGTCTGCGACGGCAACAAGCCGGTGCAGCGGCGCATCCTCTACGCCATGCACCGCATGGGGCTGGCCTTCACCACCGCCGGCGGTCCCAAGCCGGTCAAGAGCGCCCGTGTCGTCGGCGACGTGCTGGGCCGTTACCACCCGCACGGCGACACCGCCGCCTACGACGCGCTGGTGCGCATGGCGCAGGGCTTTTCGCAGCGCTACCCGCTGATCGACGGCCAGGGCAACTTTGGCAGCCGCGACGGCGACGGCGCGGCGGCCATGCGCTACACCGAGGCACGGCTTTCGCCCATCGCCCGGCTGATGCTCGACGAGATCGACGAAGGCACGGTCGACTTCCAGCCCAACTACGACGGCAGCACCGAAGAGCCCCGGCAATTGCCGGCGCGGCTGCCCTTCGTGCTGTTGAACGGCGCCAGCGGCATCGCCGTCGGCCTGGCCACCGAGATCCCCAGCCACAACCTGCGCGAGGTGGCGGCCGCGGCCATCGCGCTGCTGAAGGACGAGGCACTCGGCGACGACGCGCTCCACGCGCTGCTGCCGGCGCCCGATTTCCCAGGCGGCGGCCAGATCATCAGCCCGGCCGCTGACATCCGCGCGGCCTACGCCGACGGCCGCGGCAGCATCAAGGTGCGAGCGCGCTGGGTCATCGAAGACCTGGCGCGCGGGCAGTGGCAGATGGTGGTCAACGAACTGCCGCCGGGCACCAGTTCGCAGAAGGTGCTGGAAGAGATCGACGAGCTGACCAACCCCAAGGTCAAGACCGGCAAGAAGGCGCTGTCGCCGGAGCAGATCCAGCTGAAGGCATCCGTGCTGGCCGTGCTGGACGCGGTGCGCGACGAGAGCAACAAGGACGCCGCGGTGCGCCTGGTCTTCGAACCGAAGAGCCGCACCGTCGAGCAGCAGGACCTGATCACCACGCTGCTGGCTCACACCAGCCTGGAAGGCAGCGTGACCATGAACCTGACGATGGTCGGCCTCGACGGCCGGCCGGTGCAGAAGGGCCTGCGCCGCATGCTGACCGAGTGGCTGGCCTTCCGCCAGACCACCGTCGACCGCCGCACCCGCCACCGCCTGGCCAAGGTGCTGGAGCGCATCCACGTGCTCGAAGGCCGGCAGACCGTGCTGCTGAACATCGACGAGGTGATCCACATCATCCGCAACGCCGACGAGCCCAAGCCGGCGTTGATCGAGCGTTTCAAGCTGAGCGACCGCCAGGCCGAGGACATCCTGGAAATCCGCCTGCGCCAGCTGGCGCGGCTGGAGGCTTTTCGGATCGAGCAGGAGCTGAAGGAGCTGCGCGAACAGCAGGGCAAGCTCGAGGAGATCCTGGGCAGCCCGGCGGCGCTGAAGCGCGTGCTGGTGCGCGAGATCGAGGCCGACGCCAAGACCCACGGCGACGCCCGGCGCACGCTGATCCAGGAAGAGAAGAAGGCCGTCGCCGAGATCCGCGTGGTCGACGAGCCGGTCACCGTCGTCGTCAGCGCCAAGGGCTGGGTGCGGGCGCTGAAGGGCCACGAGGTCGACCCCACCGCGCTGGCCTTCAAGCCCGGCGACAGCCTCTACGCCACCTACGCCTGCCGCAGCGTCGACACGCTGCTGGTCTTCGGCACGGCCTTCAACGACAAGGGCCGCGTCTACAGCGTCGCGGCCTCGCTGCTGCCGGGCGGCCGCGGCGACGGCGTGCCCATCACCAGCCTGATCGACCTGGAGAGCGGCAGCCAGATCGCCCACTACTTCGCCGGCAATGCCCAGACGCGCCTGCTGCTGGCCAACAGCGGCGGCTACGGCCTGCTGGCCCAGGTCGGCGACATGGTCGGCCGCAACCGCGGCGGCAAGGCCTTCCTGACGCTGGACGCGAGCGACCGCCTGCTGCCGCCGGTGGCGGTGGGCGCGGCGCACAGCCAGCTGGCCTGCCTGGCCGGTGACGGCCGGCTGCTGGTCTACGGCCTGGACGAGCTGAAACTGCAGCCGGGCGGCGGCAAGGGTCTGACGCTGATGGACGTCGACGCTGCGGCGCCGCTGATTTCAGTCGCCACCTTGGGCGCCAGCCTGACGGTGCAGGGCAGCGGCCGCGGCGGCAAGCCCAAGGACGAGGTGCTCAAGGGCGCCAGCCTGGCCCAGCATGTCGGCAAGCGGGCCCGCAAGGGGCGCCCGGTGGAAGGGCTGGTGAAGGTGCTGCGGGTCGTGGCCGGCTGACCGGGGGCTCAGAGGCGACGACTGCGCATCCAGCACTGCGCGGCCATCAGCAGCGCCAGCAGCGCGAACAGCGCCAGGCTGTAGAACTCGTAGGAAATGCCGTACAGCTTGACGGCGGCGTCGGCGCAGCTGGCGTAGGCCGCGAAGACCTCGGGCCAGCGTTCCGACAAGCCGCTGCCCTGCACGATGTGGTCGGCCAGCGTCTGCTGGCACGAGATGCTGGCGGCGGCCACGAAGTGCTGCCACAGCGCCGCGCTCATGCCGCAGACCGCCAGCAGCAAGGCCAGCCCGGCCACCGCCTTGCGCACCATCGCGACGCGGATCAGCCAGCCCGGCAGCGCGGTCAGCGAAATGGCCACGAAGATGGCCCGCTGCAGCACGCACCAGGGGCAGGGCTGCATGTCCAGGCGGTGTTGCGTGAACAGCGCCGCGCCGACGGCCGCCAGCGGCAGCACGACGGCCACCGCGTAGGGCCAGGCGGCCGGGCGGCTCATTCGACCTCGGCGATCAGCTCGATCTCGACGCAGGCGCCCATCGGCAGCTGCGCGACGCCGAAAGCGCTGCGGGCGTGCGCGCCGACCGCAGGGCCCATCACCGCCACCAGCAGTTCGCTGCAGCCGTTGGTGACCAGGTGGTGTTCGGTGTAGCGCGGCGCGCTGTTGACCAGGCTCAGCACCTTGACGATGCGTCTGACCTTCGTCAGGTCGCCGCCGACGGCGGCCTGGAGGGTGCCCAGCAGGTCGATGGCCACCGCCCGCGCGGCAGTCTTGCCGACCTCGGTGTCCATGTCGCTGCCCAGCTGGCCGACCCAGGCCTTGCCGTCCTGCTTGGCGATGTGGCCGGACAGGAAGACCAGGTTGCCGCTGCGCGTGTACGGCAGGTAGGCCGCCGCCGGCGTGGCCAGGGGCGGCAGCGTGATGCCGAGTGCCGACAGACGGTCTGCGATGGTCATTGAGAGGGCCTTCCTATGGGGGTGGAGCCGGTGGCTGCCGCGGCGCGGCGCGATCCTACACTGGCCCGGATGCAAGTACCGGACCGGCGGACACCGTTCGGGCCCGCAGCGCCGCCCCTGCTGCTGGCGGGCCTGGCGGTGGGCTGGCTGCTGGGCGTGGCCCTGCAGTTGCAGCAGGCCGAGTTGTGGCCGCCGGCGCCGCTGCTGGCGATTGCCGCCACCGCACTGCTGGCCGGCGCCGCGGTCTGGCGCTGGCGCGGCCACGGGGCCGCCATCGGGGTCCTGACGCTGGCGGCAGCCAGCCTGGCCTTTGCCAGCACCAGCGGGCGCGCGGCCTGGCGGCTGCAAGACCATCTGCAGCCGGCGCTGGAAGGGCCGGACATCGAGGTCACTGGCGTCATCGCCGAGATGCCGCGCCTGGGCGCGCAGGGCCCGCGCTTCGTGCTCGACACCGAGAGCGCCCGGCTGGCGGGTCCGGCCGGGCCTGCGGTGCGCCTGCCCGCGCAACTGTCGCTGGGCTGGTACCGCAGCGCCGACGACGAGACCGTGCTGGCCGCGCCCGCCGAGGACCTGCGCGCTGGTCAGCGCTGGCGGTTCACGGTGCGCCTGCGCGCGCCCCACGGCACGCTGAACCCGCACGGCTTCGACGTCGAGCTGTGGCTGTTCGAGCAGGGCATCGCCGGCACCGGCAGCGTCCGCGCGCGGCCGGAGACGCCGGCCTTCAAGCTGGCCGAATCGGCCGGCCACCCGGTCGAGCGCCTGCGCCAGCGCGTGCGCGACGCCATCCTGGCGCGGGACGCCGACCCGGCTGCCGCCGGCGTGCTGGCCGCGCTGGCCATCGGCGACCAGGCGGCCATCGACCGGCCCGGCTGGGAGCTGTTCCGGATCACCGGCGTGGCCCATTTGATGTCGATATCGGGCCTGCACATCACGCTGTTCGCCTGGCTGGTCGGCGGCGGGGTGCGCCGGCTGTGGCGCCTGCAGCCGCGCTGGCTGCTGGTCTGCCCGGCACCGACGGCCGGGCGCTGGGCGGGCTGGGCGGCGGCCGCCAGCTATTCGCTGCTTGCCGGCTGGGGCGTGCCGGCGCAGCGCACGGTGTGGATGATCGGCGCGGTGGTGCTGCTGCGTTCGCTGGGCCTGTGCTGGCCGCTGCACGCGGTGCTGCTGGCGGCGGCCTGGGTCGTCACGCTGTTCGACCCCTGGGCGCTGCTGCAGCCGGGCTATTGGCTGTCCTTCGGTGCAGTGGCGCTGCTGGCGGCCAGCGAGCCGGTGCTGGGCGTGACCGCGCCCGTCGCCAGCGGCTGGCGCGCCCGCCTGTGGCAGGGCGCGCACGGCGGCCTGCGCGCGCAGGCCGTCGCGACCATCGGCCTGGCGCCGCTCAGCCTGGCCTTCTTCGAGCAGATCTCGCTGGTCGGCTATGCGGCCAATCTGCTGGCCATTCCGCTGGTGACGCTGCTGATCACGCCACTGACGCTGCTGGGCGTGTTCGTGCCGCCGCTGTGGACGCTGGCCGCGGGGCTGGTCCAAGGCTTGTCGGCCTACCTGGAATGGCTGGCCAGCGCGCCGGCGGTGGTTTGGTCGGCCGCCGCGGCGCCGCCCTGGGCCGTCGCCGCCGGCCTGCTGGCCGCGCTGCTGGCGGTGCTGCCCTGGCCCTGGCGCTTGCGGGTCTGGGCCTTGCCGCTGGTGCTGCCGCTGCTCCTGCCGCATGTGGAACGGCCTGCCGACGGCCAGTTCGAGCTGCTCGCCGCCGACATCGGTCAGGGCACGGCCGTGCTGCTGCGAACTCGCCGCCACCTGCTGCTCTTCGACACCGGCCCGCAGACTTCGCCCGAGGTGGACGCCGGCAGCCGGGTCCTGGTGCCGCTGCTGCGGGCGCGGGGCGAGTCACGGATCGACCTGCTGGTGCTCAGTCACCGCGATAGCGACCACGTCGGCGGCGCAGCAGCGGTGCTGGGTGCGGTGACGGTCGGCGCGCTGTCCAGCTCGCTCGCGCCCGACCACCCGCTGCGCGCCGCCGCGCTCAGCCGCGGCGTGCCGCACAGCCTGTGCATCGCCGGGCAAGGCTGGGACTGGGACGGCGTGCACTTCGCGGTGCTCCAGCCGTCGGCGCAGGACCACGAGCGCGATCTGAAGCCGAACGCGCTGAGCTGCGTGCTGCGCGTGCAGGCCGCTGGCGGCCGCAGCGCGCTGCTGACCGGCGACATCGAAGCGCCGCAGGAGGCCGCGCTGCTGCAGCGGCTGGGCGCGGCCGTGCACAGCGACGTGCTGCTGGTCCCGCACCACGGCAGCCGGACTTCTTCGACGGCCGCCTTCCTCGACGCCGTCTCGCCGCAAGTGGCCGTCGTGCAGGCCGCCTACCGCAGCCGCTATGGCCACCCGGCGCCCGACGTGATGCAGCGCTACGCCGAGCGCGGCATCGCCGTCGTCCGCAGCGACCGTTGCGGTGCCTGGACGCTGCGGCCCGACGGCGTGGCCCTGTGCCAGCGGCAGGCGGCGCGGCGTTACTGGCATCATCGGGTGGATGGGGCCCAGTCGGCCGCGCCCTGACCGGGGTCGCTCTGGCGCAGGCTCCGCTCGCCAGCGGACAGCCGCTGTCGCCCGTCTTTTCGCAAGGTGGCCCGCCGCTTGCAAGTCATCCGCATCGACGGCCCCATTCGGCCCAGGAGCTAGAGCCCGTGTCCATTCATGTCGCGCTGAACCATGTCACCCATTACAAGTACGACCGCCGCGTCGCGCTGGGCCCGCAAGTCGTCCGCTTGCGCCCCGCGCCGCATTGCCGCACGCGCATCCTGAGCTACTCGCTGCGCATCGAGCCGGCCGAGCACTTCATCAACTGGCAGCAGGACCCCTTCGCGAACTACGCCGCCCGGCTGGTCTTCAACGAAGAGACGCGGGAATTCAAGATCACGGTCGACCTGGTCGCCGAGATGTCGGTGCTCAACCCCTTCGATTTCTTCCTCGAACCCGAAGCCGAGGAATTTCCGTTCAAGTACGCACCCGAAGCGCTGCACGACCTGGGGCCCTACCTGGCCAAGGCCGAGCTGACGCCGCGCTTCAAGGCCTTCGTCGAGAGCATCCCGCTCGAGCCGCAGCGGACCATCGATTTCATGGTCGGTATCAACCAGCGACTGCAGCGCGAGATCAGCTACCTGATTCGCATGGAACCAGGCGTGCAGACGCCCGAGGTGACCTTGACCAACGGCAGCGGCTCCTGCCGCGACACCGGCTGGCTGATGGTGCAGACGCTGCGCCACCTGGGCCTGGCGGCGCGCTTCGTGTCGGGCTACCTGATCCAGCTGAAGCCCGACGTCAAGTCGCTCGACGGCCCGAGCGGCGCCGAGACCGACTTCACCGACCTGCACGCCTGGTGCGAGGTCTTCCTGCCGGGCGCTGGCTGGATCGGTTTCGACCCGACATCGGGCCTGCTGGCCGGCGAAGGCCACATCCCGGTGGCCTGCACGCCCGAGCCCAGCACGGCCGCGCCGATCAGCGGTGCGGTCGACGAGTGCGAGGTCGAGTTCGAGCACCACATGGCCGTCACGCGGGTCTACGAATCGCCGCGCGTCACGCTGCCCTACACCGACGAGCAGTGGCGGGCGATTGTCAATCTGGGCCACGCGGTCGACGGCCAGCTGAAGGCCCAGGACGTGCGACTGACGATGGGCGGCGAGCCGACCTTCGTGGCCGTGGCCGACCGCGACGAGCCCGAATGGAACACCGACGCGCTGGGCCCGACCAAGCGCGGCCTGGCCACCGAACTGGTGCACCGCCTGATGGCGCAGTACGGCAAGGGCGGCTTCCTGCACTTCGGCCAGGGCAAGTGGTACCCCGGCGAGCAGCTGCCGCGCTGGGCCTTGACGATCGCTTGGCTGGCCGACGGCCAGCCGATCTGGAGCGATCCGACGCTGTTCGCCGACGAGCGCGACGCCCACCACTACACCGCCGCCGACGCGCAGAACTTCACCCACACGCTGACCCGCCGCCTCGGCCTTGACACGAAGTTCGTGTTGCCCGGCTTCGAGGACACCTGGTACTACCTGTGGCGCGAACGCCGCCTGCCGGTCAACGTCGACCCCTTCGACGCCCGGCTGGACGACGAGCTCGAACGCGCCCGCCTGCGCCGCGTCTTCACGCAGGGCCTGGACGCCACCGTCGGCTACCTGCTGCCGCTGAAGCGCGAATGGCAGGTCGGCAAGTCCGGCCCGGCCTGGATCACCGGGCCCTGGTTCCTGCGCGAAGAGCGCCTCTACCTGATGCCCGGCGATTCACCGATGGGCCTGCGTCTGCCGCTGGATTCGCAGGCCTGGGCCGCCAAGGGCGACCGCCCGCAACTGCAGACGCAGGATCCGTTTGCACCGTTGTCGCCGCTGCCGGCGCCGGCAGCGCTGCGCATGCAGCAGGCAGCCCGCAGCGCCAGTTCGGTAGCCGCGCCCTCGGCCGCCAGCGGCAAGGGCGCAGGCGAGGCGCCGCTGCGCGCCGGGCCGGGTGTCGGCCGTATGGCGGGCACCGCGCACGAACCCGAATACGCCTTCAAGCGCGACCCGCTGGCGCGGCCGGCGCGTTTCGAATCGGCCGGTGAGCTGACGCGTACCGCCCTGTGCGTGGAAGTGCGCGACCCGCAGCGCGGCAATGGGCCGAAGGCCGAGCGGGCGGCAGAAGCCCAGCCCGGTGGCAAGCGTGGCGTGCTCTACGTCTTCATGCCGCCGCTGAAGTTCCTCGAGGACTACCTGGAACTGCTGGCCGCGATCGAGGCCACGGCCGCCGAACTGAAGGTCAAGATCGTCATCGAAGGCTATGGCCCGCCGCGCGACCCGCGGCTGAAGCAGCTGTCGGTGACGCCCGACCCCGGCGTCATCGAGGTCAACATCCACCCGGCGGCCAACTGGACCGAACTGGTCGAGCACACCGAATTCCTCTATGACGCGGCCCACCACACGCGGCTGTCGGCCGAGAAGTTCATGCTCGACGGCCGCCATACCGGCACCGGTGGCGGCAACCACTTCGTGCTCGGTGGCGCGACCCCGGCCGACAGTCCTTTCCTGCGCCGGCCTGACCTGCTGGCCAGTCTGATCACCTACTGGCACAACCACCCTGCGCTGAGCTACCTGTTCAGCGGCATGTTCATCGGCCCGACCAGCCAGGCGCCGCGTTTCGACGAGGCCCGCGGCGACCAGGTCTACGAGGTCGAGATCGGCCTCAACGAACTGGAACGCACCCAGGCGCTTTACGGCAAGACCGCCGATGGGGCACCGGCGTCGGGGGCCGTGCCGCCCTGGGTCATCGACCGCGCGCTGCGCAACTTGCTGGTCGACGTGACCGGCAACACCCACCGCAGCGAGTTCTGCATCGACAAGCTCTACTCGCCCGACGGGCCGACGGGCCGCCTGGGTCTGCTGGAGTTGCGGGCCTTCGAGATGCCGCCGCATGCCCGCATGAGCCTGGCGCAGCAGCTGCTGCTGCGGGCGCTGGTGGCCTGGTTCTGGAAGGCGCCCTACAGCGGCCGCGGCGCCACCCGGCTGACCCGCTGGGGCACCGGCCTGCACGACCGTTTCCTGCTGCCCAGCTTCGTGCAGATGGACTTCAACGACGTGCTGGCCGACCTCAACCAAGCCGGCTTCGCCTTCAAGCCCGAATGGTTCGCGCCGCACTTCGCGTTCCGCTTCCCGCTGATCGGTGAGCTGGCCACCGCCGGCATGGAGCTGACGCTGCACAGCGCGCTCGAACCCTGGCATGTGCTGGGCGAAGAAGGCTCGCCGGGCGGCACGGCGCGGTATGTCGATTCGTCGCTGGAACGGCTGGAACTGAAGGTCACCGGGCTGAACGGCAACCGCCACGTCATCACCGTCAACGGCCGCGCGCTGCCGCTGCAGCCGACCGGTCGGGTCGGCGAATTCGTCTGCGGCGTGCGCTACCGCGCCTGGCAGCCGCCGTCGGCGCTGCACCCGACGATCAAGGTCCATGTGCCGCTGACCTTCGACATCGTCGACACCTGGAACCGGCGCAGCCTGGGCGGCTGCCGCTACCACGTCGCCCACCCGGGCGGACGCGGCAGCGACACCTTCCCGGTCAATTCCTACGAGGCCGAAAGTCGCCGCCTGTCGCGCTTCTTCCGCTTCGGTCACACGCCGGGTGTGATGGACGTGAAGCCCGCCACGCCGAGCCTGGAACACCCGTTCACCATCGACCTGCGCGTGTGATCCACTCGGCGCATGGTGCAGTCCCAGTCCCAGAGCCAGCTGCCCTTCGAGGCAGCCACCGCCGCCGCCAGCGCGGCTGAGCACACCCTCGCCAGCCGGGTGACGCCGCTCGAGGCCGGCGTCTGGGACGAACTGCGCGGCGACGACGGCCTGCTGCGCCCGGCGTGGCGCGGTTTCGCGCGCAGCCTGCCGGCACCGCCCGGCGAGGCCGAGGTGGCCGACGACCTGGACCGCCGCGTCACCCAGGTGGCGCAGCACATCCGCCAGGACGGCGTCACGCACAACGTCTTCAGCGACAACCCCGACCTGGCCGCCGCTTCGCGCCCCTGGTCGCTGGAATTGCTGCCGCTGCTGATCGAGGCCGCCGACTGGGCGGCCATCGAAGCCGGCGTGACCCAGCGCGCCGAACTGCTGCAGCTGATGCTGGCCGACCTCTACGGCCCTGGTCCGAAAAGCCAGCGCCTGCTGCACGAAGGCTTGCTGCCGCCGGCGCTGCTGCTGCGCCATCCGGGCTGGCTGCGCCCGATGGTTGGCGTCAAGCCGCCAGCCGGGCCGGGCGGCAGCGAGGGACTGCGCCTGTTCATCGTGGCCTTCGACCTGGCGCGCGGCCCCGACGGCCGCTGGTGGCAGGTGGCGCAGCGCACGCAGGGGCCGTCGGGCCTGGGCTACGTGCTGCACAACCGCCTGGTGATCGCGCGGCAGTTCCCCGACGCCTTCCGCGAGCTGCGCGTGCAGCGCATCGCCAGCAGCTACCGCCGCCTGCTGGACACGCTGGAAGCCAGCGCCCGCGAAGTGGCCCGCGGCATGGGCCACGCCACCCCGCGCGTGGTGCTGCTGACGCCCGGGCCTTACAGCGAAACCTATTTCGAACACGCCTACCTGGCGCGCTACCTGGGCGTGCCGCTGGTCGAGGGCGGTGACCTGACGGTGCGCGGCGAACGCCTGTACCTGAAGACCGTCGAAGGCCTTGAGCCGGTGCACGGCGTGCTGCGCCGTCTGGACGACGACTGGTGCGACCCGCTCGAATTGCGCCCCGACAGCGCGCTGGGCGTTCCCGGCCTGCTGCAGGCGGCGCGGGCTGGCAAGGTGGTGATGGCCAACGCACTCGGCAGCGCCTTCCTGGAGTCGCCGGCGATCCAGGGCTTCATGCCCGGCATCGCCCGGCGCCTGCTGGGTCAGGACCTGCTGCTGCCCGCGCTGCCCACCTGGTGGTGTGGCGAAGGCGCGGCCTGGCGCAACGCCCGCGAGCATGTCGCCGACAAGATCGTGCGCAGCACCTACCCCGGCGGCGGGCGGACCTCGCAGGTCCGGGAAGCGGCCGACAGCGCCATCGACGAAGACCCCGACGCCTGGACGCTGCAAGGCCGTTTGCGTTTCTCGCGAGCACCAATCTGGGGCTCTGGCGTGGTCGAAGGCCGCCCGGCGATGGTGCGCGTCTACGCCATCGCCGACGGCGGCGGGCGCTGGCACGTGTTGCCGGGTGGCATGACCCGCGTGGCGCGGCGTGAAGACGGCAGCGTCAGCATGCAGCGCGGCGGTACCAGCCTGGACACCTGGGTGCTGACCACGGGCGCGGTGGACGCTTTCTCGATGCTGCCGCAGCGCCTGCAGGTCGACGACATCGCGCAGCGCCGCCGCCCGGTCAGCAGCCGAACTGGCGAGAATCTCTTCTGGCTGGGGCGCTACACCGAGCGCCTGGAGCAGCTGGTGCGCCTGGCGCGGGCCACGCTGATGCTGATTGACGACGACAGCGACGCGCCGCCGCCGGTGCTGCAGGCGCTGTCGACACTGGCCGTCAAGACCGGGCTGGCACCGGTCGGTGTGCCAACCCTCGTGCAGTCGGCCACGCTGTTCGAACGGGCTTTGCTGGCCGGCCTGTCGAACCTGGACGCGGCCAAGGGAGCGACCAGCATCGCTTACCACCTGGCGGCGCTGGAGCGCTCGTCGATGGCGCTGCGCGAGCGGCTGTCGTCCGAGCACTGGGGCTTGATCCGCAGCATGCGCGAGGGCTTCAACCGGGCGCTGCAAACCCCCGCTGGCGAGCTGCCGGTGCGGGCCCAGGTCTTGCCCGCGCTGGACCAGTTGGCGATGCAGCTGGCGGCGGTGACCGGCGCGCAGAGCGACCGCATGACGCGCGACCACGGCTGGCGGCTGCTGACCGTGGGGCGGCTGGCGGAACGGCTGATCGGCGTGGCGCTGCGCCTGCAGGCTTTCGTCGAAGCCCAGGCCCTGGGCAGCGTGGCCGGCATCGAACTGCTGCTGGAATTGTTCGACAGCGTGATCACTTTCCGCGCCCGCTACCAGCGCCACGAAGACCTGCTGGCCCTGGTCGACCTGCTGGTGATGGACAGCGCCAACCCACGCGCCTTCGCCGGTGTGCTGCGCCGCCTTCGCACCGAGCTGGGCAAGCTGCCCGGTGACGCCGACAGCCTGCAGCGCCTGCTGGCGCTGCTGCCGGCCGAGGGCACGGGACTGACGCTGGAGTCGCTGCGCGGCGCCGACGACGCGGCCATCGCCCAGGCGCTGCGCGGGCTGGCGGCCTCGCTGGCCCAGCGCGCTTTGGCGCTGGCCGACCGCGTCGGCGAACGCTACTTCACCCTGGCGCAAGGCGTGGACCAGCGGGTATGAGCATCCTGCTCGAAGTCGCCCACGAGACGCGCTACGACTACACCGCACCGGTCTCGCTGGCCCACCACCTGGCCCATCTGCAGCCGCTGCAGGACGAGCACCAGCGCCTGCTCGCCTTCGACCTGGTCATCACGCCGCCCGCGGCGCATGTCCGCGACAGCGTCGACGCGATGGGCAATGCCGCGCGCTACTTCAGCCTGGCGCAGCCGCACCAGCGCCTGTCGGTGGTGGCGCTGAGCCGCCTGCGGGTGGCGCCGCGTTTCGCCGATCTGCAGGCCGAGGCCTCGCCGGCCTGGGACAAGCTGGCCGCCCGGCTGCGCTACGTCGCCCAGGCCCCATTCGAGCCGGCGGCAGAATTCGCCTTGCCCTCGCCCTATGTGCCGCGGCTGGCGGCCTTGCGCGCTTACGGCGACGCCAGCTTCCGGCCGGGCCGGCCGGTGGCCGTCGCGGCCATCGAACTGATGCGCCGCATCCATGCCGACTTCCGCTATGAAAGCCACAGCACCGACATCGACACGCCGCTGGCCACCGTCTGGCGCGACAAGCGCGGCGTCTGCCAGGACTTCGCCCACCTGATGGCCGGCGTGCTGCGCCTGCGCGGGCTGCCGGCGCGCTATGTCAGCGGTTACCTGCTGACGCGGGCGCCCGAAGGCGGTGCGTTGATGCAGGGCGCCGACGCCTCGCACGCCTGGGTCCAGGTCTGGTGCCCCGGCACGCCCGGCGTGCCCGCCGACGGCTGGCTCGATCTCGACCCGACCAACGACGTCGTGCCGGGCAGCGGCCATGTGCGCGTCGCCGTCGGCCGCGACTTCGGCGACGTCACCCCGCTGCGCGGCGTCATCCGCGGCGGCGGCCACCATACCCTGACCGTCGGCGTCACGACCCGCGCCTTTCCATCCCAGGCCTTGCCCCCGGAACGCGAGTTGCTAGCGTGAACCAGAAGAAAAGAGGAGCCAGCACCACCATGAGGTCGCCCTACGACGAAATGCACACCGTGACCGCAGAGGTCCGGGAGCAGTACCGCGTGTACGAACGCTGGCTCGAACGCCAGCCGCGCGCCAGCATGCAGGCCCGGCGCGAAGAAGCCGAGATGATCTTCCGCCGCGTCGGCATCACCTTCGCGGTCTACGGGGCCAAGGACGAAGATGGGTCGGGCACCGAGCGCCTGATCCCCTTCGACCTGATCCCGCGCGTCATCCCGAAGCAGGAATGGACCGCGATGGAAGCCGGCCTGGCCCAGCGCGTGACGGCGCTGAACCGCTTCCTGCACGACGTTTACCACGATCAGGACATCCTGAAGGCCGGCGTCGTGCCCACCGAGCAGGTTCTGAACAACGCCCAGTTCAGGCCCGAGATGCTGGGCGTCAAGCTGCCGGGCCATATCTATTCGCACATCTCGGGCATCGACATCGTGCGCGCCGGCAACGCCGACGGCAGCGGCGACTACTACGTGCTGGAAGACAACCTGCGTGTGCCCAGCGGCGTCAGCTACATGCTGGAAGACCGCAAGATGATGATGCGGCTCTTCCCCGACCTGTTCGCGATGCACCGCGTCGCGCCGGTGGCGCATTACCCCGACCTGCTGCTGGAAACGCTGCGCGCGGTGGCGCCGGCCGGTGTCAACGAGCCCAATGTCGTCGTGCTGACCCCTGGCATGTACAACAGCGCCTATTTCGAGCACGCCTTCCTGGCCCAGCAGATGGGCGTGGAACTGGTCGAAGGGCAGGACCTGGTGGTCAAGGACGGCTTCGTCTACATGCGCACCACGCAGGGCCCCAAGCGCGTGGACGTGATCTACCGCCGGGTCGACGACGATTTCCTCGACCCGAAAGCGTTCAGACCCAACAGCACGCTGGGCTGCGCCGGCCTGCTCGACGTCTACCGCGCCGGCAACATCAGCCTGAGCAATGCGGTCGGCACCGGCATCGCCGACGACAAGAGCATCTACCCCTATGTGCCCAAGATGATTGAGTTCTACCTCGGCGAAAAGCCGATCCTGAACAACGTGCCGACCTACCTGTGCCGTGAGCAGGACGACCTGCGGTACGTGGTCGACCACATGCACGAACTGGTGGTCAAGGAAGTGCACGGCGCGGGGGGCTACGGCATGCTGGTCGGGCCGGCCGCGACCCGGGCCGAGATCGACGATTTCAAGGCCGTGGTCAAGGCCAACCCGAGCAACTACATCGCCCAGCCGACGCTGAGTCTGAGCACCTGCCCGACCTTCGTCGACAGCGGCATCGCGCCGCGCCACATCGACCTGCGGCCCTACGTGCTCAGTTCGGGCAAGAGCGTGCAGACGGTGCCCGGCGGCCTGACCCGCGTGGCCCTGAAGGAGGGCTCGCTGGTGGTGAATTCGTCGCAGGGCGGCGGCACCAAGGACACCTGGGTCCTCGAAGACTGAGGCGGAGGACTGATCATGCTTTCAAGAACTGCCGACCACCTTTTCTGGATGGCCCGCTACATGGAGCGCGCCGAGAACACCGCGCGCATGCTCGACGTCAACTACCAGACCTCGCTGCTGCCGCAAAGCGCCGACATGGCCGAGAGCGGCTGGCGCGGCCTGTTGTCGATCAGCGAACTGACCGGGCCCTATTCGAAGAAGTACAGCGAAGTCAAGGCCCACAGCGTCATGGACTTCATGGTCAGTGACGCCAGCAACCCGAGCAGCATCGTGGCCTGCCTGCACGCGGCGCGCGAAAACGCGCGCGCCGTGCGCGGTGCGCTGACCACCGAAGTCTGGGAAACGCAGAACCAGACCTGGCTCGAATTCAACCGCATGATCGATGCCGACCGCGGTGAATTCCGGCGCGACCCCAGCACCCTGTTCGAGTGGGTGAAGTTCCGCAGCCACCTCAGCCGCGGCGTCACCGTCGGCACCATGCTGCAGGACGAGGCGCTGCACTTCCTGCGCATCGGCACCTTCCTGGAGCGCGCCGACAACACCGCGCGCCTGCTCGACGTGAAGTTCCAGGCGCTGGCCGGTGGCGATTATTTCGGGCCGGGCTCGGCGCTGGAAACCATCGAGGTGGATTTCTACCACTGGAGCGCCATCCTGCGCTCGGTCTCGGGCTTCGAGATCTACCGCAAGGTCTACCGCAACGTGATACACCCGGCCAAGGTCGCCGAGCTGCTGATCCTGCGCCCCGACATGCCGCGCTCGCTGGCGGCCTGCATGAACGAGGTGGTGGACAACTTGCAGCGGGTGGCCAACGAGCAGAGCAGCGAAACCCTTCGCCGCGCCGGGCGGCTGCGATCCGACCTGCAGTACGGTCGCATCGACGAGATCCTGTCAACCGGCCTGCACGCCTACCTGACCGCTTTCCTCGACCGGGTCAACGATCTCGGCTTCGGCATCAGCCGCGACTTCCTGGTGCCGATGGCCGCTTGACGGTTGCCCCCAAGGCGGGGCGAGCCGGACGACCAACCGTCCTGGGCACTGTTGGTCGCCTGCGAGCTTGATCGGCATGTCGAGATGGCTGAAAAAAAAGGGGGCCGGTCTGAACCGGCCCCCTTTTCATGGCTGGCGCCCGATTACTTGGCTGCGGCGGCCTTGGCGGCCTTCTTCTTGGCGTGCTTCTTCGCGTGCTTCTTGGCTGCCGGCTTGGCCGATTCAGCAGCCGGGGCTGCGGCAGCTGCCGGGGCGGCGCCGGCGGCCATCGGGGCCTTGGCCGGGGCTTGCGCGAAGCTGAAAGCGGCAGAGGTGGCCAGCAGGGCGGCGATCAGGAGGTTCTTGGTCATTTTGTCTCACCATTCAACCGGATTCGAGAAGCTCCGAACCCGCCGAGCGATCCCGGCAGGCGCCGGGCTTGTGCTTCAAACGCCGGCCCGGGGATGGCGGTTGACGGGCGACGGCAAAGTATTCGCGGGCCATTGCGGGGCCTGTCCAGGCGCCCGCTGCTGCGCCTCGGCCAGCGCCTGGGCCAGTTCGATCACCGCCAGCGCGTAGTAGCTGCTCTGGTTGTAACGGGTCACGGTGTAGAAATTCTGCGTGCCGGCGACATGGCTGGGCGGCCGGTCGCCGTTCTGCAGTTCCACCAGGGCCAGCGGCCCGCCGTGCGCCCGGCCGGCTTCGTCGAGCAAGGCGCCGCGTTCGGCGAACTGCGCGGCCGTGAAGCTGGGCCGGATGTCGGGGGCCAGCAGCGCCGCCCGATCGGCGGCGTCGGCCGGCACGCTGACGGCGAAATGCGTCGCCAGCCCGCGTTCCCAGCCAAAGCTCGCCAGGAAATGGGCCACGCTGGCCACGGCGTCGGCGCTGCTGTTCAGCAGGTCGATGTGGCCGTCGCCGTCGCCGTCGACGGCGTAGCGGTTCAGGCTGCCGGGCATGAACTGCGGCAGGCCGAGGGCGCCGGCGAAAGAGCCGCGCACGGCCTGCGGGTCCTGGCCTTCGCGGGCGCAGAGCACGAAGAATTCCTCGAGTTCGCTGCGGAAGTAGGCACTGCGGTCGCTGCGGCCCGGCGGGAAATCGAAGCCGAGCGTGGCCAGCGCGTCGAGCGTGCGGAAGCTGCCCGTGACGCGGCCATAGAAGGTTTCCACCCCGACGATGGCGACCACAATCTCGGGCGGCACGCCCCAGCGCGCCTGCGCCTGCTGCAGCGATCGCTCATTGCTGCGCCAGAAGGCCAGCCCGGCCTGGATGCGCCGCGGCTCGACGAAGCGCGCGCGGTAGGCCGCCCAGTTCTTGGCCGTGCCGGCCGGCGGCGGCATCACCAGCTGGCGCACGGCTTCGACGCGACGCGCCTGCGCCAGCTGCATGACGAGCCATTCGCGCGGCAACTGGCGGCGTTCGGCCACCTCGCTGGCAAAGGCCAGCACCGTGGCACTGCCGCCGTAGGCCGGCCCGGCAGCGGCTTCGACAGCGGCCTTGGCGCGGTGCGGGCGCTGCGCGGCCGGTGCCGGTGCCGGTGCCGCTGCCAGCAGCGTGGCGGCCAGGACCAGGCCAAGGACCGAACGCCGGCGGGCTGGCAGCGGTGGACGTCGGGGCTGACGCGGTGCGGAGAACATGGTCGATTATCGGCAGCGCTCAGGCCAGCACCAGCTTGCGGCCGAAAGGCGGCACCGCCGTGGCGTGGGCCTCGGGCACGGCCCACAGCACCGGCCAGCGCGGCCTGAAAGCCACCGGGCCGTCGAGGTCGGTCAGCACGACGCCGATGTCGGGGTGGTGGCTGTCGGCTTCCTGCAGCAGCGGCGTGAAGTCGGTGCCGCCGCCGCCCTGGAATTCGATGCCGCGCAGCTCGGACTTCCCCGGCTCGAAGCGTGCGACGCGGCGCACGCGGTCGTCGCCGACGACCAGCACCAGCGCGCTTTCCAGGCGCCTCGTCAGGGCTTCGATCTCGCGTGCGAAGCGGTCCATCAGGCGCGCGTCGATGGAGCCCGACACGTCGACGATGACGACCAGCCGCGGCACCGCTTTCGTGCTGCTGTGGCCAGGCTCGAACGGCATCCGCCGGTGCGCGCCGGCGCGTCCCTGGTTGGCGATGTAGGACCGCGAGGGCCGCGACCACGACAGCTCCCGCTGCGGCGACAGGCTGCGCGTCAGCTGCGTGCGCAGCACCTGCTCCCACGGGGTACGGCTGCGCGGCAGGTCGGCCAGCAGCGTGCGCAGCATCGAGAAGGCACCATCGTTGGCGTGGGCACGCAGCAGGCGTTCGTGCCATTCGCGGGCCTCTTCGGCTTGCGCCTCGGGGACTTCGGCCAGATCGCTGCCGCTGCCCGTCATCAGGTCCACCGGCGTGCCGGCGCCCAGGGCGCGCACCCGCGACGATCGCGGGCCGTCGTCGCGCCGGCCTTGGGCGTCCGCCCGGCGGTCGTCGATGCTGCGGTAGAGCCGCTCGACATCCCATTCCAGCAGCGCCGCCTCGACGCCCGGGCTCAGGCCCAAGGCGCTGGCCAGCAGGCCTTCCAGCGTCGGCGCGTTGGCGGGCAGCTGCAGCCACGCCAAGTGGCCCAGGGTGCTGTTGACGATGGCGTCGGCACAGGTGTTGAAGAGCGCCAGGTCGACGTCGCCGATGCGGGCTTTCAGTTCGCCGTGGCGCTGCGGGTGGCGCAGCGCGATGTGCAGCACGGCGTGGGCCACCAGGCCGGTCTGCTCGGCCAGCGGCAGGCGCTCGAAGGACGGGTCGTAGTGCAGCGTGTGGCCGTCGGTGGCGATGGCCGGCGGCCGTGCGCCTTGAATCGGGCCCAGATCGACATGCCTGACCCACAGCGCCAGCCCGCCGGTCGACGGCGCGTACTCGACCATGCGCAGCACGGCGCGCGTGCCGCGGTGCTGCAGCCCGGCCGTTTCAGCCACCGGCGGCTTCGCGGCGGCGGCGCTCGGCGTAGCGGCCGTAGGCCGGGCTGTCGATGATCGCCAGTTCCAGCCCGCTGCCCAGCGCCTTCTGCATCAGCAGCTCCATGGCCAGCGTCTGCGCTTCGCGGATCGGCAGCGGCACGGCGCCGGCCAGGTCGGGCAACTGTTCGACGATCTCCAGCGCCCGGCCCAGCGTCGGCGCATCGGTGCAGGCCGCCAGCAGGCCGTAGAGCAGGCCGTACAGGCCGTCCAGCGTGCGCGGCAGCAGGGCGGTGGTCTCGGGGCCGGGGCGGGCGGCCAACAGCTTCAGCACGTCGGTGCCCGACTTCAATTCGCGCAGCACGCCGAAGAATTCGGCCGCGTTGGCCGCGCCGATGCGGCCCTGCACGAAGACGCGCTGTGCGCCCTCGCTCAGCCCCGACTGCAGCAGCTTGGAGATGTCTTCCCAGCCACGCGGGCTGGCGCCGACCAGGTGGTCGCCGGCCAGCTGCGCCTGCGTGTCGTCGAGCTTGTCGGGCCGCACGCGCAGGTAGGCCATCACTTCGGGCGCGAAGCCGCGTTCGATCGCGTGGGCGATAAAGGCGTCGACGACCGTCTGGACGTTGAAATGGAACATGCGGTCGGCCAGCGCTGTGCCCATGTCGTGGCTGACCGCGCCGTGGAAGCTGGCGTTGCCGGCGGCGATGACCTGCCAGCCGTCGGGCAGCACGTAGTGGCCGACCTTGCGGTCGAGGATCAGCGAGTAGGCGCTGATCTGCAGCCGCTGGTCGGCGGCGGTCAGCTCGTCGAGGAACAGGATGCCGGCGGGCTGGTCGGCGGTGGGCAGGAACTCGGGCGGGAACCACACCGTCTTGCCCTGCAACTCGTCGGCGTAGATGGCGCCGCGGATGTCGACCGGCTCGATGGTGGTCAGCCGCAAGTCGACCAGCGGCACGCCGAAGTGTTCGGCCACCTGGCGCACGACCGACGAGTTGCCGACACCGCGCGTGCCCCACAACATGGTGGCGCGGCGGCGCAGCACCGGATCGGCGTACTGCTCGATCAAGGCCGCCTTGGCGGTGGCGATGGAGACCGGCGGGATGTTCAGCGGGTTGGCGGTCATGGCGTTTCAGCTTTGCTGCAGGTCTTGCAGGGGTTCGCCGCCGGCCGCCGCCCCGCCGGCACGCCACTGCTTGGCGGTCGACGCGCGCGGCAGCGGCGGTATCTCGATGCGCGGCATCTCGCGCAGGCAGAAGAAGGCCACCAGCAGCAGTGGCGGCGCGTGGAAGATCAGCATGCGCAGCACCGAGTCCTCGGCCAGGTCGATGCGCGGCACGGCGGCGGCGGCCAGCAGCAGCGCGATGCCGCCGAGCAGCGGCGTCGCGCGGCGCAGCGTCACGCCCCAGCGCTGGCGCAACAGGCGTTGGTGGAAGCGCGCCGGCGGCTCGGCCAGCGTGCGCGCGAGGTGTTCGGCGGTGGCGCGCAGACGGGCTTCGGCGTCGCGGCTGCGTGTGGTGGTGGCCACGCCGTGGCGCACCTCGTCCTTGCCGCCGAGCCGCAGCACGCCGGTCCAGCCGTGCTGCACGCGCTGCAGCCGCGACCAGGGCCAGCCCAGCACGGCGAGCAGGTCGTCGGGCAGCTCGATGGTGTCGCCGCTGGCCGCGCTGAGGCGGATCTCCGCCGGCACCCCGGTCACCGCCGGGACGCGCACCTGGAGCGTCAGGCCGGCGACCTGGGCCTGGGCATTCGTCAACACCAGCCGCAGCGCAGGGTCGCTGCCTGCCGCGCTGTCTGCGCGCAGCGCCAGGTGGTGGTCCAGCGCGACGGTGCAGCCGGCAACCGCCAGCCACTGCGTGGCCAGCGGCACCGCGGCCACGGCGTCCAGCGCCGCCGCCGGGCTGTCGGCGTCGACCTGCAGGCTGGCCTGCAGGCCGTCGGTCAGGGCCAGCCGGCGCGTGATGCGGTAGCGGCCGGGGTGGGGGTTGCTCAGCGCCAGCGTCTCACGCAGATCGTCACCGGCAGGACCGGCGCCGGCGTGCTTGGCGGCGGCAAAGGCCAGCCGCCGCTCGGCACGGTCGCTGGCCGCCAGATCCAGCCGCAGCCCGCGCCGCGCGAAGGGCTCGGCCAGGCCGAGGATTTCGTGGTGGGTGAGCGGCAGCTGTGTCATCGCGACGCGAGACTGCCACAGATCGGCGCAGGCCGAACTCAGGCCAGGGCGCGGGCCGCGGTCTGGAAGCGCTGCCACCAGGCGCGTTGCGGGGTCGGCGCGGGGCCGGCCTGGGCGTAGCGCGCGGCGTCCAGCGCGTCCAGTGTGGCCGCCAGCGCCTCGCCGCGCGGGCCCAGGCGGGCCCGCACCAGCGCCGCCCGGGCGCGGGGCGCGTGGTGGGCCTGCACCGCCACGCCCAGCGCCAGCAAGCGCGCCTGCACGCGCTGCTGCAGGCGTTGCCAGGGGTCCTGGCGGCGGCGGTCCCACCAGGCCCAGCCGGCGCCGGCCAGCGCGCCGGTGCACAGCAGCAGCGTCAGCAGCACGGCCAGGTCCTGCCAGCTCGGGGCTTGGAAACCCAGCGCCTTCATCAGCTCGAACTGCTGGCCGCGCGCATAGCTCAGCACCCACTGGTTCCATCGGTTGTTCATCCCTTCCCACTGCTGGCGCAGCAGGTCGGCCAGCGCCGGATTCATGCGGTTGATGGCGCCGACGACCAGCCCCGGCGGCGGCCGCAGGCTGCGCCCGCGCTGCACGCGGTCGGGTGCGACGGCGGCGGTCGGGTCGATGCGGATCCAGCCGCTGCCGGCCTGCCAGATCTCGGCCCAGGCGTGGGCGTTGCGCTGGCGGACGATCCAGTAGCCGTCCTGCGGCTCGGCGTCGGTGCCCTGGTAGCCGGTGACGATGCGCGCCGGCACGCCCAGCGCCCGCATGATGACGACGAAGGCGCTGGCGTAGTGCTCGCAGAAGCCCAGCTTGCGGTCGAGCCAGAACTCGTCGATGGCGTCGTCGCTGGTGGTGCCGTAGGCGCCGGGTTCCAGCGTGTAGGTGTAGTCGCCGGCGCGGATGTGGCGCAGCACCGCATCGGCCAGCGTGCGGGCGTCAGCCCCTTGCAGTGCCGGCTGGGCGTGCAACTGCGCGGCCCACTGCAGGGTGCGCGGGTTGGCGCGCGGCGGCAGCGCCAGCAGGTCGCGCAGGCCCGGCACCTCGGCGCGCGGGCCGTGGCGGTGGTCCAGCCAGGCGCGCGCCGTCACGCGCAGGCGTTCGATGACCGGGCGGTCGAGCTGCCACTGCGCGTCGGGCCGCAGCGTCAGCAGCCAGCCTTCGGCCTGCGGCGCGTCGGCCGGCGTGTCGGGTGTCAGTTCCAGCAGCGGCAGCAGCGGCAGGCGGTTGGCCTCGACCGTCACTTCGTAGGCCAGCGGCTCGCCGCGCAGCGCCAGGTCCAGGCGCGGGCGCTGCGCGGCCGGAAAGCTGGGCACCAGGCGGGTCCACTCGCGGCCGTCGAAGCTGCTCAGCACCGGGCCGCGGAAGTAGAGCTGGTCGGGCTGCGGCACGCGCCCGAAGAAGCGCAGGCGCATCGCGATGGCGTCGTCCTCGGCCAGGCTGGCGACACCGCCCAGGCGCAGCGTGCCCGACAGGCCGGTGCGGCCGGCGGCGTCCTGCGGCAGGCCCCACAGCGGTCCGATGCGCGGAAACAGCACGAAGAGCAGCAGCATCAGCGGCAGGCCCCACAGCGCGGCGCGCGCGGCCACCGTGCCGGCCCGCCACAGCGGCGGTCGGCCGACGGGCATGTGGGCCAGGGCCAGCGCGGTCAGCAGCCCCCACACCGCCACCAGCAGCCACAGCCCGGTCAGCAGCGACTGCGAATACAGGAAGTTGGTCAGCACCAGGAAGAAGCCGAGGAAGAAGACCACCAGCGCGTCGCGCCGGGCCCGCAATTCCAGCGTCTTCAAGGCCATCAGCACGACCAGCATCGTGATGCCGGCCTCCTTGCCGAGCAGGGTGCTTTCGCCCCACAGCGTGAGGCCGGCGGCCAGCGTCAGCACGCCGGCGATCAGCCAGCGGCCGGGCAGGGCGGCACCGACCAGCGCCAGCCGCGCCCGCCACAGCAGCAAGGCCACCGACAGCGCGCTGCACCACAGCGGCAGGTGCAGCAGGTGCGGCGCGCTGGCCCAGCTCAGCACGGCCAGGTGGAACAGCGTGTCGCGGGTGTCGCGCGGGAGGTGCTGCGCGCGTTCGCGCAGGGCTTGCAGACGGCTCATGGCCACAGCGCCAGCAAGTCCAGCGCGGCGCGGCGGTGGGCCTCGCCCTGGCCCGGCGGCCGAGCGGCGCCGGGCAAACGCAGGCCCCAGTTGCGGCCCTCGCGTTCGGCCTGCAGCACCCAGGCGGCCAGCCGCGACAGGCGCGCTTCGGCGTCGCTGCCGGGGATGCCCTGCGTGTCGGCCCAGTCCAGCCACAGTTCGCGCTGCACGGTGCCGGCGGTTTCGCGGCTGACCAGTTCACCGCTGCGCGCCACTTTCTTCCAGGCCACCTGGCGCATGCTGTCGCCGCGCCGCCAGGGCCGCACGCCGTCGAGTTCGCTGCCGCTGCTGCGCCGCGTGGCGCGTTCGTCGGACGCCGAGGTGCCGCCGCCGGGCAGCGCCGGCGGCGCGGCTTCCGGCCGCGGCCAGGCCAGCACGCGGCCGGCCGGTCGCCACACCGTCCAGGCGCGGAACAGGCCGAAAGGGAAAACGGTTTCGACGACCATCGCCGGCACCGGGTGCCAGCCGCGGCGCGGCGGCACGATGCTGACGTGGGCGCTGGTCTGGCCCTGTGCTGCCGCGTCGCTCGAGGCAAAGGCCCGGCCGTGCGCGCCGCGGTCCTCGAAGTGCAGGGCCAGCGCCAGACGTTCGCGGCCGGGGTTGGTGATGACCACTTCCAGCAGCGCCGCGTCGCCGGCGTAGCCGGGGCTGGCGGGCCGCAGGTGCAGTGTCAGCCCGCGCAGGTTGCCGTGCGTCAGGTGCATCGACACCAGCGCCGCGCCGACCAGCAGGAAGGTCAGCGCGAATCCCAGGTTCAACTGGTAATTGATCGAGGCCAGCGTCATCACCGCCAGCGTGCCGGCGAAGGTGATGCCGGCTCTGGTCGGCAGGATGTAGACGTTGCGCTGGCCCAGCACCCAGGTGTCGGTCAGCGGCAGGCGGCTTTGCCACCAGCGGCGAAACCAGGCTCGCGGTGACAGCATCCCGTTCAGGGGATTGCGGTGGCCTCGACCATCGCCCTGACTTGCTCCGCGGGCCCGCGGCCGGCGCCGGCCACCGGTGTCAGCCGGTGCGCGATGGCCTGCGGCAGGATGGCCTGGATGTCGTCGGGCGCCACGTAGTCGCGGCCGGCCATCAGCGCGCGCGCCTTGGCCACGCGCAGCACCGCGATGCCGGCGCGCGGCGACAGGCCGTCGCTGAACCAGGCGCCGGAACGGCTGGCGGCGATCAGCGCCTGCAGGTAGTCGAGCAGCGGCTCCGAGGCGCGCACAGCCAGCACCGCCTGCTGCGCGGCGGCCAATTCGGCTGGCGGCAGCAGCGGCTGGAGCTGCATCGCGGCGGCGCGGCGGTCGCCGCCGGTCAGCAGCTCGCGTTCGGCCGCGCGGTCGGGGTAGCCCAGCGTGATGCGCATCAGGAAGCGGTCGAGCTGGCTTTCCGGCAGCGGGTAGGTGCCCAGCTGGTCGCTGGGGTTCTGCGTGCCGATGACGAAGAAGGGTTTGGGCAGCGGTCGGGTCTCGTTCTCGACCGAAACCTGCTGCTCTTCCATCGCCTCGAGCAGGGCACTCTGCGTCTTGGGTCCGGCACGGTTGATCTCGTCGGCCAGCAGCACCTGCGCGAAGACCGGGCCTTGATGGAAGACAAAGGCGTCCTTCGCGCGTTCGAACACACTGACGCCGATCAGGTCGCTCGGCATCAGGTCGGCCGTGAATTGGACGCGCCGGAAATCCAGCCCCAGGCTGACCGCCAGCGCATGCGCCAGCGTGGTCTTGCCGACGCCCGGAACGTCCTCGATCAGCAGGTGGCCGCCGGCCAGCAGGCAGGCGATGCAGTCCTCGATCTGCGGCCGTTTGCCGACCACGATCGTGCTAATCTGATCGACGAGCAGAGACAAGCGGCGCGCGATGTTTGCTTCCATCCGCGGCACCTTAACCCAACCCTTGGCGACGTGATCCACCGATGAGCACCGTGTTCTACAGCCACCCGGATTGCCGCCTGCACGACATGGGCCCGGGCCACCCCGAATGCCCGGCGCGCATGGACGCCATTGCCGACCACCTGCTGGCCACCGGCCTGGACATCGCGCTCGATTTCCGTGAAGCGCCGCTGGCCACGCTGGCGCAGGTCGGCCGCGCGCACACCTCGGGCTACGCCACGGAAATCACCGATTTGCTCGAACACCTGCGGGATGAGGGCGAAACCCGCGCGCTGGACCCCGACACGATCGCCTGCCCCGGCACGCTGGCCGCCGTGCTGCGCGCCGCCGGCGCGGCCGTGGCGGCCACCGACGACGTGATCGCCGGCCGTGCCGATGCCGCCTTCTGCTGCGTGCGGCCACCCGGCCACCACGCCACGCGCGACCAGGCCATGGGTTTCTGCTTCTTCAACAACGTGGCCATCGCCGCGCGCCACGCGCTGGACGTCCACGGCTTGAGCCGGGTGGCGATCATCGACTTCGACGTCCACCACGGCAACGGCACGGAAGACATCATCGCCGGCGACGAGCGCGTGCTGATGTGCAGCTTCTTCCAGCACCCGCTCTACCCGTACAGCGGTGGTGTGCCCAAGGGCACCAACATGGTCAACGTGCCGCTGGCGCCTTACACCCGCGGCCCGACGATCCGCGAAGCCATCGAAACGCTGTGGCTGCCTGCGCTGGACGAATTCAAGCCGCAGATGGTCTTCATCAGCGCCGGTTTCGACGCCCACCGCGAGGACGACCTGGGCCAGCTCGGCATGGTCGAGGCCGATTACGAATGGATCACCCGCCGCCTGGTCGCGCTGGCCGCGCAGCACAGCCAGGGTCGCATCGTGTCCTGCCTGGAAGGCGGCTACAACCTCAGCGCCCTGGCGCGCAGCGTGGCCGCCCACGTGAAGGTCCTGGCTGGCCTGTCTTGATCTCCGCGACTGACGGCGGGCCGATGTCATGGCCCAGGCGGTGAACCAGACCCTCAGCGCCGACGACCTGATCGAACTCGGTCAGGCGCTGCTCAAGCCCACCGCGCTGATCGAGCTCGCGCTGATTGCCGCCTGCCTCGCGGGCGCCTGGGTCCTGCTGCGCCTGGTGCGCGGGCCCGAAGTGAAGCGTGATTCGATCTGGTTCGGCCGCGGCGTCGTCGACGGCGTGCTCTTCCCGCTGCTGGCCCTGCTGTTCGCGCTGCTGGCGCGCTGGGGCCTGGCCGCGCAGTGGCGCGGGCATGTGCCGAGCGTGCCGATCGCGGTCTTCAAGCTGGTGATCCCGATCCTGGTCTCGCTGGCCGCCATCCGCCTGACCGGTCGCGTGCTGCGCCGCGCCTTCCCCGAATCGGGCCTGATGCGCAGCTTCGAGCGCAGCCTGTCGTGGGTCGCCTGGGCCGGCGTGGCCTTGTGGATCACCGGCATCCTGCCACTGGTCCTGCAGGAGCTCGACACCATCAGCTGGAAAATGGGCGCCAGCCAGGTCAGCGTGCGCAACATCATCGAAGGTGCCTTCACCGCGGTGGTGGTGCTGATGGCGGCGCTGTGGATCTCGTCGGCGCTGGAGGCGCGTCTGACCCAGGGTGCCACCGACAACCTCGGCATCCGCAAGATGGCGGCCAACGCGCTGCGCGCGCTGCTGCTCTTCGTCGGCCTGCTGTTCGCGCTGGAAGCCGCGGGCATCGACCTGACGGCACTCGGCGTGCTGGGCGGCGCCCTCGGCGTGGGCATCGGCTTCGGCCTGCAGAAGCTGGCCGCCAACTACGTCAGTGGCTTCGTCATCCTGGCCGAACGCAGCATGCGGATCGGCGACCTGGTCAAGGTCGACGGCTTCGAGGGCCGCATCACCGACATCAGCACGCGCTACACGGTCATTCGCGCGCTGAACGGCCGCGAAGCCATCGTGCCCAACGAGATGATGATCACGCAGCGCGTCGAGAATTCATCGCTGGCCGACCCGCACGTGCTGCTGACGACCACCGTGCAGGTGGCCTACGGCACCGACCTGGACCGCCTGATGCCGCTGTTGTCGGCTGCGGTGGCCGCCGTGCCGCGCGTGGTGACGCAGACGGCGCCGGCGGTGATGCTGTCGGCTTTTGCGGCCGACGGGCTGGAGCTGACGATCGCGTTCTGGATCGCCGACCCGCAGAACGGCCAGGGCAATGCGCGTTCCGATGTCAACCTGGCCATCCTGCGCACGCTGGACGCGGCCGGCGTGGCGATTCCGTTCCCGCAGCGCGTGATCCACGGGCCTGCTACGCTCGGCGCGTGATGCCGAAGCGTGCCGCCGCCCCCTTGCTGACGCCGCTGCACGCCTGGCTGCTGGCCGCGCTGCTGCTGCTGGCGCAGGCCACGGGGCTGGCGCACCGCATCGCGCACGCCACGCCGGCCGGCGGCACGACGGCGCAGGCGGTCTGGCAGGCCGACCACCAGTCCGGCAGCGCCGACTGCCGGCTGATCGACCAGCTCAGCCACGCCGATGCCCTGTGCAGCGGCGCGCCCGATCCGGCCCCGCTGTTCCAGCCGGCGCCGACTGTCCTGGCGCTGGCCGCCGAGGCACTGCGCGCCCGGGCGGCGCCGCAGCACCCCGCGCGCGGGCCGCCTCGGGCTTGACCGCCGCGGGCCGCCAGTGGCCGCGCGCCCATTCCGACGCGCGCAGGGACCGGCTCCGGTCCCTGCGCAGGCCCTGACAGCCCCCGCGCCGCCGCCTTCTTGCCGTGCGGCGCCCTGCTTGCAAGCGATCCCCCGTGAAGACCCCTTTTCGCTTCCATCCCGTCGCGCTGGCCGCGCTGGCCGCATTCGCGGCGGCTGCGGCGCCGTGGCTGGCGCATGCGCAAACCGCGCCGGCGCCTGCACCGACGGCGCCGCCGCAGACCATCGTCATCACCGGCAACCCGCTGGGGCGTGAGGTGGCCACGCAGGCCGCGTCGGTGCTGTCGGGCGACGCCCTGCTGCAGCGACGCGCCGGCACCTTGGGCGAGACGCTGGACGGCCTGCCCGGCGTCAGCGCCAGCGCCTTTGGCCCGAACAGCAGCCGGCCCGTCATCCGCGGCCTCGACGGCGACCGGGTGCGCCTGCTCGACAACGGCGGCGCCTCGGTCGATGCGTCCAGCCTGAGCTTCGACCACGCCAGCGCCAGCGACCCGCTGGTCACCGAACGCATCGAGGTGCTGCGCGGCCCGGCGGCGCTGCTCTACGGCGGCAACGCCACCGGCGGCGTGGTCAACAGCATCGACAACCGGATTCCGCGGGCGCCGGCGGTCGGGCCGCTGACCGGACGCGCCGAAGTGCGTGGCGGCGGTGCGGCCAACGAGCGCTCGGCTGCGCTGGTGCTGGAAGGCGGCGACGGCCGCGCTGCCGGCGGCCTGGCCTGGCACGCCGACGCCTACGGCCGCCAGGCCGGCGACCAGCGCGTGCCGCGCTACACGCCGCTGGACGCCGACGGTGCGGTGCTGGCCGCCAGCACCCGCGTGCGCAATTCGGCGTCGCGCGCTGAAGGTGGTGCAGTCGGCGCCTCGTGGGCCTCTGAACAGGCCTACCTCGGTGCGTCGGCCGAGAGCACGCGCAGCCGCTACGGCGTGACGGTCGAACCCGACGTGACCATCCAGATGCAGCGTGAGCGTGTCGC
This sequence comes from Betaproteobacteria bacterium, assembly GCA_947453725.1. Lineage (GTDB taxonomy): Bacteria > Pseudomonadota > Gammaproteobacteria > Burkholderiales > Burkholderiaceae_C > Rubrivivax. The sequence goes on from CANGHH010000012.1 coordinate 142,248, forward strand.
GCTGGCCGGCGAATGGCGGTCGCTGCCGGGCTTGCTGAGGCAGCTGTCGGCGCAGGCCAGCCACAGCCAGTACCGGCACGAGGAAGTCGAGGGCAGCGGAGCGGTCGGCACCACCTTCATCAGCCAGGGCGACGAACTGCGCGTCCAGGCCCAGCATGCCCCGATCGCCGGCTTGCACGGCGTGTTCGGCCTGCAGGCCGAGCGCCTGGACTTCCAGGCACTGGGCGTGGAAGCTTTCGTGCCCGCGACGAAGACGCGGTCGACAGCCCTTTTCGCGGTGGAAGAGCTGGCGCTGGGCGCCGTGACCTGGAATGCCGGGGCGCGTGTCGAAGCAGTCAGCGTGGCCTCGGCGGGCAGCGGGACCGTGAAGTTCGGCGCTGCCAGCGAACGCCGCTACACGCCGGGCAGCCTGTCGCTGGGCGGGCGCATCAGCCCGGCGCCGGGCTGGCAACTCAGCGCTTCGCTGGGCCGCACCGAGCGCGCACCGGCCTACTACGAACTCTTTGCCCAGGGCGTGCATGTCGCCACCGCCGCCTACGAGCGCGGCGACGCCGGGCTGGCCAGCGAGCGCAGCCGCCACGCCGAGATCGGGCTGGCCTGGACCGCCGCCGCACAGTCGGTCAAGGCCAATGTTTTCGACACCCGGTTCTCGCGCTTCATCTCGCTCGACGCGACCGGTGCCATGCAGGCCGTGCCGGGCGCCGCCAGCGTGCCGGTCTACGCCTTCCGCGCGGCGCGCGCGCAGATGCGCGGCTTCGAGTTGCAAGGCCGCACGCGGCTGCTCCAAGGGCCGCTGACGCTGGACCTGAACGCGGGCCTGGACGCCGTGCGCGGTGACAAGCTCGACAGCGGTGAACCGCTGCCGCGCCTCGCGCCGCGCCGCCTGCGGCTGGGCCTGGATGCCGCCTGGAACGGCCTGCGCGGCGGCCTCGCGCTGCGCGAGATGGCGCGGCAGGACCGCGTGCCGACCGGCGATCCGGCCACCGCCGGCTACACCCTGATCGACCTGTGGGCCAGCGGCCGCGTCGCGCTGGGTGAAGACTGCCTGTGGTTCCTGCGGTTGAACAACCTCACCGACAAGCTGGCCCTGAATGCGTCGACCATCGCCACGATGCGCGGCCTGTCGCCGCTGCCCGGTCGCGCCTGGACGCTGGGCTTGCGCAGCCGCTTCTAGTTCAGGGCGCCAGCCGTTCGCGCTGCCAGCTGCCGTCGGCCAGCCGGTAGCGCAGGCGGTCGTGCAGGCGGCTCTTGCGGCCTTGCCAGAACTCGTAGCTGTCGGGCACCAGGCGGTAGCCGCCCCAGTGGGGCGGGCGCGGCGGGTTCAGCAGGTGCTGCGCAGCGGCCTTGGCGGCGGCAGCCACCAGCATGCCGCGGCCGGCGATCACCTGGCTCTGCGGCGAGGCCCAGGCACCCAGCCGCGAATCGAGCGGGCGCGTGGCGTAGTAGGCGTCCGACTCTTCGGCCGAGGTCTTCTCGACGCGGCCTTCGATGCGCACCACCCGTTCCAGTTCAACCCAGTGGAACTGCAGCGCGGCCGCCGGATGCAGCGCCAGCTCCTGGCCCTTGCGGCTGTCGTAGTTGGTGTACCAGACCAAGCCGCGCGCATCGACACCCTTGATCAGCACGATGCGCGTGCTGGGTCGGCCGTTCGCGCCGACGGTGGCCAGCGTCATCGCGTTGGGCTCGGGCAACTCGGCGGCCAGTGCCTGGCTCAGCCAGTGCTGGAACTGCAGCAGCGGGTCGGCAGCCGAAGCGGTTTCGTCGAGTTGGTCGCGTTCGTAGCTCTTGCGCAGGTGGGCAATCGGGTCCATGCCTGCAGTGTAGGGCGGGCCATCCCTTACGGGGAACGCCGTAAGTGATGGTCCCACTTTCGACAAGCAGGATGCGCCTTCATTCTCGAAGCCCTGGCCGGCCCCCTCCTGTCGTCACCCGACCCACCATGCGATCCCGTCCCGCCATCATCGTCACCGCCGCCGGTCTGGGCAGCCGCTTTGGTGGCGCGGTGCACAAGCTCGATCAGGCCTTCGGTGGCGACACCGTGCTGGCCCTGACGGTGCGCCACGCGGTGCAGACGCGACTGCCGGTGGTGGTGGTGACGACCGCCGGCCGCGCGGCCAGGCTGGCCGGCGTCGTCGACCCGCACGACATCGTCGTGCTCACCGAAGCCCAGGCCGCCCGCGGCATGGGTGCTTCGATCGCCACCGGCGTGGTCGAACGGTCGGCCTCGCTGGGCTGGCTGGTGCTGCCGGGCGACATGCCGCTGGTGCAGCCCGCCACCTTGCTGACCGTGGCCCACGCGCTGGAACAGCACCCGGTGGTCTACGCCCAGTACCGCGGCCGGCGCGGCCACCCGGTGGCTTTTGCCGCCGAGCTGTACTCTGAACTGGTCCAGCTCAGTGGCGACGACGGCGCCCGCCGCGTGCTGCTGCGCTACCCGGCTCACGGCCAGGAGGTCGACGACCCGGGCGTGCTGCTCGACATCGACACCCCGGCGGACCTGGAGATCCTGCGCCAGGCCCAGGCGGCCAAGGCCGAAGACCGCTGATCGCCAGCCGCCTGATCAAGCCAGCCCGTGGCGCCGGGCCAGCGCCATCAGGCGTTCGATCTCGCGGTCGTGCACGCCGCGTTCGCGCAAGGCCATCGCCGTCTCGGTCAGGTAGGCCAAGGTGCTGCCGTAGCGGCCGCGCGCGTGGCGCAGGATGTGCAGCACCTCGGCGTCGTCCAGCCGCGGCAGGCAGGACTCGCTGCGCCGGCTCAGCGTGAAGGCCAGCGCAACCACCGGTCCCTGCACCGTGTGGCAGGGCAGCAGGCGCGCGTCGTAGACGCCGGTCGGCTGTTCGCGGGCCCACAGGCGGTCGAGTTCGGCCTCGGCGGTTTCGGCGCGCAGCCGGTAGACCACGCCGCGACAGGCGCCACCGGGCAGCATCGCGAACACCAGGCCCGGCTGCTCCGCCGTGCCGCGGTTGACGCGCGAGCGCATGCGCAGGCTGCGGTGCCAGCCGTGGACCCTGGCGCTGCGGTGTTCGGCGGCTTCGAATTCGGGTCGCCAGATCAGCGAGGCATAGCCGAAGACCCAGCGTTCGCCACTGCCGGGCCATTGTTCGCGCAGGCGTTGCAGCGCGGCCTGCGGGTCGCGCACGATCAGTTCGGGGGCGATCTCACCGGTCATCGTGTGGGTCAGCGCGTTGGCGGTCGGGGAGGGCTGGTGCAGCATGGCGCTGGAGCATCGCACGGCGAAGCCGGCACGGGCCCTGCTTGATGCCGTCGTTCCATCTCCCGATGATTTGACGATGTAACTTGATTACATAATAATCGAATGACAGGTTACAAGGCTGCCGCATGAAATCCGCCGTCCTCGAGATCACCCAGCGCATCACCGAACGCAGTGCCGCGACGCGCGCTGCCTACCTGGCCCGCATCAGCCGCATGCTGCAGCGCCCGCGCCGCCCCGACCGCATGGGCTGCGCCAACGTCGCCCACGCCTTCGCCGCACTGCCGGCCAATGACAAGCTGCGCGTGGTGGCGCAGAAGGCGCCCAACGTGGGCATCATCACCGCCTACAACGACCTGCTGTCGGCGCACCAGCCCTACGCGGGCTACCCGGCGCTGATCCGCGACCACGCGCGCCTGCGCGGCGCCACGGTGCAGGTGGCCGGCGGCGTGCCGGCGATGTGCGACGGCGTCACGCAGGGTCTGCCGGGGATGGAACTCAGCCTGTTCTCGCGCGACACCATCGCGATGGGCACGGCCATCGCGCTCAGCCACGATGTGTTCGACGCCGCCCTGTTGCTGGGCGTGTGCGACAAGATCGTGCCGGGGCTGCTGATCGGGGCGCTGCATTTCGGCCACCTGCCCTGCGTTTTCGTGCCCGCCGGGCCGATGGGCAGCGGCCTGTCGAACAACGCCAAGGGCAAGGTCCGCGAGCAGTACGCGCAGGGCCTGGTCGGCCGCGAGGAACTGCTGCAGGCCGAGCAGGCGGCGTACCACGGCGCCGGCACCTGCACCTTCTATGGCACCGCCAACAGCAACCAGATGCTGCTCGAAGCGATGGGCCTGCACGTGCCCGGCGCGGCCTTCATCCACCCCGCTGACGGCCTGCGCGACGCACTCACCCGGGCTGCCGTCGACACCGTGCTCGACATCGCGCAGCCGCAGCGCCACTTGCCGATCGGCCGGCTGGTCGACGAGCGGGTGATCGTCAACGCGATGCTTGCGCTGCTGGCCACCGGCGGCAGCACCAACCACCTGATCCACTGGGTGGCGGTGGCGCGTGCGGCGGGCATCCTGATCGACTGGAGCGATTTTTCCGACCTGTCGCACGCCGCGCCGCTGCTCTGCCGCGTCTACCCCAACGGCAGCGCCGACGTGAACCAGTTCCAGGCCGCCGGCGGACCGGGCTGGATCATCCGCGAGTTGCTCGATGCCGGCCTGATGCACGCCGATGTGGCCACCGTGGCCGACGGCGGTCTGCAGCGCTACGGCCAGGTGCCGGTGGCTGCCGCAGAAGCGGCCCAGGGCATCGCCTGGCGCAGCCTGCCGACCGTCAGCCGCGACGACAGCGTCGTGCGCAGCGCCAGCGCGCCGTTCAGCCCGCACGGCGGCCTGACGCTGCTGACCGGCAACCTGGGCCGCGCGGTCATCAAGACCTCGTCGGTGCCCGACGACCGCCAGATCGTCGAAGCGCCGGCGCTGGTCTTCACGACGCAGGAAGAACTGCTGGCGGCCTTCCAGGCCGGCGAACTCGAACGCGACTTCATTGCCGTCGTGCGCTTCCAGGGGCCGCAGGCCTGCGGCATGCCCGAACTGCACAAGCTGACGCCGCCGCTGGCCGTGCTGCAGGGCAAGGGCTACCGGGTGGCGCTGGTCACCGACGGCCGCATGAGCGGCGCCAGCGGCAAGGTGCCGGCCGCCATCCACGTCAGTCCGGAAGCGCTGGCCGGCGGGTCGCTGGGCAAGGTGCGCGACGGCGACCTGATCCGGCTCGACGCCACAGCCGGCACGCTGGAGGCCCTGGTGCCGGTGGCCGAATGGGCCGCCCGCGAACAGGCGGTGATCGCGCCCGAGCAGGCCGAGATCAACGACCACGACCTGGGCCGAGAACTCTTCGCCGGCCTGCGCCGCAACGTGCGCAGCGCCGAAGAAGGCGCCATCTCCTGGCTTTGATTGAACCAGTGACCACCATGCAAAACACCTTCGATCTCATCGCCCACGGCCCGGTGATCCCGGTCATCGTGATTCACCGCCTGGCCGACGCCGTGCCGCTGGCGCAGGCCCTGGTCGACGGCGGCGTCCGCGTGCTGGAAGTGACGCTGCGCACGCCGGTCGGTCTGGCCTGCATCGAGGCCATCGCCCGCCACGTGCCGGGCGCCATCGTCGGCGCCGGCACCATCCGCAGCGCCGCCGATGCGCGCGCTGCCAAGTCGGCTGGCAGCCTCTTCGGCGTCAGCCCGGGCTACACCGCCGCAGTCGGCGCAGCCTGCCGCGAAGTCGGTCTGCCGCTGCTGCCCGGCGTGGCCACGGCCGGCGAGGTGATGGCCGCGCAGGCTGACGGCATCGACTTCCTGAAGTTCTTCCCGGCGACAGCGGCCGGCGGCATCCCGATGCTGAAAGCACTGGCCGGGCCTTTCCCCGACGTGGCGTTCTGCCCCACCGGCGGCATCAGCGTGCAGACCGCGCCGGAATTCCTGGCGCTGCCCAACGTCAAGGTCTGCGGCGGTTCCTGGCTGACCCCGCAGGACGCCGTCGACGCCGGCGACTGGGCGCGCATCACGGCGCTGGCGCGCCAGGCTTCGGCACTCAGCCGCCCGGCTTGAGCAGGCCCTTGCGGGCCACCAGCGGGGCCATCGCCTGTGCGTCCGCCTCGCCTTCGGCCAGCCCGGCCGCCACACCCAGGCGGTCCGCGTCGCTGCGGTTCTGGCTGACCTTCCACTTGCCGATCAGACGTTCCACCGGGATCTCGATGCCGACGATGGCGCGCAGCATCTGCTGGACGTAGGCGTCGGGCGCATCGGCCACCGCCCAGGGCGCGGCGCGCGGCGCTTCGTGGTGATCGGTCAGTCCGCTCACCAGCGCGTGCAGCCAGGGCGCATCGTCGACCACGCGCAGCAGGCCGTGGGCGTGGACCAGGGTGTAGTTCCAGGTCGGCACCACCTGGTGCGTGGTCGCCTTGCTCGGGTACCAGCTGGGCGTGATGTAGGCCTGCGGACCGTTGAACACCGCCAGCACCGGCCGGCCGGCCGCCTCGCGCCACAGCGGGTTGGCGCGCGCCACATGGCCGCGCAGCGTGTGGCTGGCGGCCACGTATTCGAGCGGGATGGCATCGGCCGTGATGCCGCCGGCTTGCTGCGTCACCAAAGTGGCCAGGGGGTGGTCGCGCATCAGCGCGTGCAGGGCCGACGCCTCGTGCTGCTCGAAGTGGCTGGGCAGGTACATCGCGTTGGGCTCCGTGCCGGGGTCTACCAGGCGCCGACGTTGGGCATCGACGTCCAGGGCTCGGACGGGGCTAAGGCCGAGCCAGCCTGCAGCAGTTCGACGGAGATGTTGTCGGGCGAACGCACAAAGGCCATCTTGCCGTCGCGCGGCGGGCGGTTGATGGTCACGCCGTGGTCCAGCAGGCGCTGGCAGGTGGCGTAGATGTCGTCCACCGCATAGGCCAGGTGGCCGAAGTTGCGGCCGCCGGTGTAGGTCTCGGTGCTGCCGTCGGCCTGGGGCCAGTTGTAGGTCAGTTCGACCTGGGCGGTGCTGTCACCCGGCGCGGCCAGGAAGACCAGCGTGAACTGGCCGGCTGCGTTGTCGCGTCGCGACAGGACTTCCAGCCCGAGTGCATCGCGGTAGAAGGCCAGCGAGGCTTCGATGTCGGTCACGCGGACCATGGTGTGCAGGTATTTCATCGCTCGATTGTGGCGCGACCCGCAGGCCCTGCGCGGCGGGCGGACATCGTCAGGCGGCGTCCGGCAGCCGGATGTCGAACACCAGGCAGGTCGTGCTGGCGTGCGCGTAGAGCCGGCCGTCGGGTCCGACCAGCC
>CANGHH010000013.1 GCA_947453725.1 Betaproteobacteria bacterium
CCGGTCACGAACTGGTCAATGAGTTCCTTCGGGATCGACGGCATCGCCGCCGCTGCGGCCATCGCCGCCTTCGTCGTCTTCCTGCTGATAGGCATACATGCTCCTGTTGGTCATGCTATGCCTCGCACACAAAATTCCGGACAGGCTCGTGCGCTGAGTTGCAGGCCCTGTATGCGACGAGCCAGTGAGCCGCGCGACGTTGCTCCGTTCTCTCATCGCTCGTCACCGAGGTTCGAGATGGCGACTTTCAACTCCATCAACTTGTCGGCAGGTCCCGAACGAAGTTCTTCTTGATCTTGTACTCGACCCGCAGGTGGGCTAGCCAGGCAGCACGCTGGGCTGGTTCGAGAAGACTGGCGATCTCCTCGACCAACTCGAGCTCGCGCCGATACGGGCTCTTCGAACTGCGCATCTCACTCTCCAGGACCCGCATCAGCAACTCGACCCGCTGTGCCTTGTGGCCCTGGTCCAACTTCCGGGCCATGTAGGCCAGAACCCCGTCGCGGCAGTACGCCGGTGGCCGGACCAGGGCCAGTGCTTCTTCCCAGCGAGCCTCCGAGCACAACACCTCGGCTCTGAGCGAAACGTCCCTCTGCCCGGCGCCCAGCGCGTCGACCCGGCTGAGAAACGGCAGCTTTGTCGATCCCTGCTTCATCGCCGCTTCCTCGCGCGCCTGAAGCACGGCCTGCAGTTCGTCGCGCAGGGCCGCAACGTCCCGCCCGGCCGCCGCGCCGGCCTGAAGCACCTGGTGGTACCTCTCGACACTCAGGCTGTCGTCGAAGCGGCGCCTTCGCAACGCCAGCGCCTCCTCGATCCAGCCGTCCCGCTCGTAGCACCGCAGCAGGTCCTCCTGCAGCCGCGAATCCTCCGGGAAGGCCTTGCACCCCTGTTCCGCATTGGCAAACGCTTCGCGCAGCCGACCGTACCGTTCGAGGTACTCCGTCACCTGGTGATAGCCCGCCGCCTCGGACAGGTCCTCGCGCATCACCGCCAGCGCGCAGTCGACGTCGCCCATGGCATCCAGCTGCGCCAGGTGCATGCGTTCGAGAGTCCACAGCCGCACGTCGCGTTCGGTGTCGTCGCGCTCGATCGGTGGCGGTCGCTGCCGGCGGGTCCCGGGCTGGGCCAACTGCGCGTCGTGCTCGGCTTTCGCGGTGGCCGTGGCGTCCTTGGCCTGGCGCCAGCGTTCGGCCAGAGCCTTGCGATAGCGGGTGAGGGCGGGCTCGCCCATTGCCGCCTCCGCCGCTGCGGTGTCGAAGCAACCGAACGGATCGTCCAGCAGCAGTTGCAGGTAGGCCTCACCGAACGCGGCCGGCTGGGGGCCGGCGCGCTGGAGCGCGGCCACCCACTCGGCGCCGATCGCCTGGATCAGGCCGCCGATATTGCCGTCGGAGTCGTCCGCCTGCATCAGCACGGCCCAGCCGCGGCGCATGGCGTGCAAGCACAGTGCCACCGCACCGGCCGGGTCCTGCGCGCGGGCCTGGGCCAGCAAGGGAAGCACCGCTTCGGCGCGGTGCACGTAGGCGTGGCTTTCGCGCCAGGAGACGAAGCCTTGGCCAGGCGACAGGATCTCGGTGACCAGCGCTTTCAGCGCCTTCGGGTCGGCCGCTCCGTCGCGGGTCTCGCTGAGCTTGCGCCACTGCTGACACTCGCGCGCGATTTCGTGATCACGGTCGGCCAGGTCGAGCAGCCGGCTTGCCAGCACCGCTGCCTCCTGGCCTTGCAGGAAGTCCTGCAGAGCCTGGCGGCGGTCTTGGGTCGTCCTCGCCCGCTTGGCGACGGCCTGCACGGTCATGCGCGCCTCGTCGTCGACCGCCGGCGCCTCGCCGCTCAGCCGGTCGCGCCAGACCAGCGCCAGCGCCACCTGGTGCTTGCAGAACCAGCCGTCCTGGGCGTTCGCGCAGTCGCAGGCGCCTTCCACCTCGCCTTCGTGGATCCACACCTCGGTCTCATAGGTGTCGCTGCCGGCGACCTGGGCGTAGATGGCCGGCGTATCGCCGGGCTCCTCGGACAGCACTTGCACAGCGCCGGAGGTGGCGTAGGTCTTGCCGCGCTGGAAGATCGCAGCGCTGCTGGCGCGACGCAGCGCGCTGTCGCTCAATGCTGCGATCAAGGCCGGGGTTTCGTGATGCGGGGTGGGCGGTTCGGTGTTGCTCATGCTGCGCCCATCGTAGGGGGGTTGACGGATGCGCGGCCACCTCGCGGGCGCGCGCGGTGGAGAGCCGTCGATGCGCGCGAGGTTGCGCATGCCCGCGGGCAAAAGGAGCGGTCCGGCGCCAGCGCAAGGGGTTGATGAGCCGGATTGCCGCGAGAGCATGAATCGTCGGAATGTCCCGACGCCCATGAAGGAGCGCTGTCATGGCCCCTCCCAACGCACAACGCGTTCTCGTCGAGCATGGCGGCTCGATCGCCGCGCCGACCATCCTGGGCCAAGGCCCCGCCCGCATCCCCACCGGCGGCAAGATCCGCGCCGGTATCAAGGTGCTCACGCGCAAGGCGGCCGAGCAGCCCAAGGCACGGGCGATCTACGACCAGGGGGTGGCCTCGGGCCAATCCTTCGAGCAGATCGAGCTCGCGATCGCCGAGGCCCTGCCTAACCTGAAAACGCCGCTGGTGCCGCGCAACGTCCAGTGGTTCACGGTGCGGGCGCAGGATTTTCCCAACCCGGAAATCGCCGAGCAGATTCTCGAAGCCCATGGCGAGGACCGGGGCGAGGGCCGTCGCCTCTACCGCTTCCCGGTTGTGTTTCCGACGGACCACTGGCAGACGGTAATGCCCCACGAACTCGCAGCCTGGGGAACGCACGAGAAGCACTTCTGGTCGCAGTACTCGACCGACGGCCGGGTCCGCCACTGCATGACCCATGCACCGGTGCCCGTCGATGACACGGGTCGCCGCACCATCCGCCTCTTCGGCGGGCGCAAGACCGTGCTTCGCGACGCCAACGGTGGCGTCTGCGAGCCGGAGTCCTGCCCCGAGTACCAGCAGCGCCAGTGCAACCTGAGCGGCCGCTTCCTGTTCTTCATCCCCGGCGTCCGCTCGATCAGCGCCTTCGAGCTGCACACCAACAGCTTCTACGCGATGAACGCGGCGATCCGGAAGTTCGAGACCGTGGGCTTCCTGCGCGGCGGACGCATCTCGGGCTTCCTGGACCGGCAGCGCACGACGTTCTACCTGACCAAGACGCTCATGGAGGTGGCCCACATCGACGAGCACGGGCGTGCCGTGCGCGTGCCGCAGTGGATCATCGACCTGGAGGCGCCGCTGGACGTGACCACCTTGCTCCGCGAAAACGAGGACGTCGAAGCGACACTTGTGCAGGCGAACCTGGCGAGCCAGATCCTGGAGAGCGATCGAAGGATGTCGCCCGCAGAAGCAGTGACGGCCGTCGCGCTCGAAGCGCCGAGCCCGGCCGTGGTGTTGCCTCCGTCCGTCGAGGCGCCACCGCGCGCCGGACACCCGACCCTCGAGCAGCTGATGGCCGGCGTGCAGGCTGGCGGGATCGCCCCGGACCTGTACCAGACCTATGCCGATCGCCGGTGGGGCACGGGCTGGAAGATCAATCCGCATGGACGGGCCCGGGCCTGGAACGAGCTCGAGCGCTACCGCAACGACCCGCAGGGCTACCTCGACAAGATCGAGAGCGAACTGCAGGCAGCGTCGTGAGGGTGGCCGACATGATCCGCGTTGCACACTTCTCGGACCTGCACTACGGCACCCGGACGCTGGTCGAAGCCGACCGCTGCTTCGGCGCTGCGATCGACCGGGCCATTGCGCTGCGGGTGGAGGCCGCCGTCATTTCTGGCGATGCCACCGATCACCCCTTGGACCTGCATGCTCCGGCGGCGGTGCGGTTGATCGCCCAGGTTCGACGGCTGGCCGATCACTGTCCGGTGCTGATGCTGCAGGGCACGTACTCGCACGAACCGCCGGGAACGCTGACGGTCTTCCGCCTGCTGGGTGGACGCCATCCGGTGCACGTGGCCGAACGCATTGCTCAGGTGGCGCTGACGCGGAGCGGGGAGTGGATCGAATCGAAGGGCTGGTGCTTCGATGCGGTACCGCCCGATGCCCGCGCGCAGTTCAGCTGCGTGCCGACGGTCAACAAGGCGGCGGTGGCCGCGGTGGTCGGCCCGGCGGAAGCGGCACAGGCGGTGGGAGAGCACTTGGCGGACCTGCTGCGCGGCTACGCGCCCATTCATCGCGCCGCCCGAGCGCAGGGGTTGCCCACCATCGGCGTGTCGCACGGAACGGTGTTCGGCTGCATCAGCGAACACGGTGTGCCGATGGCGGGCTTCGACCACGAGTTCACCACGGGTGCGCTGTTCGGCGCCGAGGCACAGGCCTTCATGCTCGGGCACATCCACCGGCATCAGTCGTGGGTGGCCGACGGCGCGGCGGGGCAGCAGTGCATCGCCTACCCGGGTTCCATCGGCCGCTTTCACTACGGCGAGGAAGGTGACAAGGGCTTCCTGGTCTGGGAGATCGGTCCCGACGGGGCGCACTGCACGCTGGAGCCGACACCGGCACGGCGCACGTTGGACATCGTGTTCGAGGGCAAGCCCGACCTCGACGTGCTGCGATCGGTGGTCGAGCAGCAGGAGGTCGGCGGAGCGTTCGTCCGGGTGCGCTGGGTGGTCGCCGACGAAGACCGGCACGAGGTCGATCGAACGGCGATCCTGCGGCTGCTGGCGGGCGCGGCGGAGGCGAAGCTGGAGGGGAGGATCGTGCCGGTCGCGCGCAGCCGGGCGCAGGGCATCTCGCGCATGGCGAGCCTGGACGACAAGGTGCGGGCCTGGGCGGCGGCCACCGGCGTGAACCCGACGCCCTTGCTGGCGTGCCTAGCGAAGTCGATCGCCGCTCCTCCGCAAGACATCGTCGAACAGGCGCTCCGGTTCGACGAGGCGTCGGCGGAGTCTGACGTTGACGACGGACGAAGCGGGGACAGACTGGTCGTTCATCCCGTTGGAGCAGAAGAATGCAACCACTCTCACTGACGCTGAAGGGCTTCCGGGGTATCCGCGACGGCCTCGGGCGCGATGCGCTGACCCTGGACTTCGAGCGGCTGGCCGACGGTGCCGAGCTGGTCGCCGTCGCTGGCGCCAACGGTCGCGGCAAGACCACCGTGATGGACAACATGCATCCGTACCTGACGATGCCGTCGCGGGCTGCCCTCGCGGGCCCTGGCGGCTTCTCGTATTACGACCATGTCTGCCTGCCCGAGAACGAGAAGGACCTGACCTGGGCACACGCCGGCCGCAGCTACCGCTCTCAGGTCGTCGTGCGCACCAACGGCCGGCGCAAGACCGAGGCGTTCCTGTTCGTGCTCGATCAGCACGGTACGTGGAAGCCGGTCGTGCTGGACGACGGCACCGTGTCGGACGGCAAGGTGGACACCTACACCCGCTGTGTCGAGGCGGTCTGCGGCAGTGCTGACACGTTCTTCACATCCGTGTTCTCGGCGCAGGGCAAGCGGCAGCTGAGCGCCTACCGCAACGGCGAGATCAAGACCCTGCTGGCCGACCTGCTGGGGCAGGAAGCGATACGGATGCAGGGACTGCGGGCGGCAGAGACCGCGCGCTTGTTGAAGGTCAGCCTCGGCGCCATGCGGCACGAGTTGGCCGGCGTGGACGAAGAGGGGCGGCGCATTGCGAACGAGCGTGGAAGATTGCGGGGAGCCGAGGATCGCGTGGCCCGGTGCCTCTCTGAGCGACAGGCGGCGCAGGCAACCCTTGACGTCTGGCGACAGCAGCAGGCGCAACTGTTGGCCGAGCAGGACCAGTCGCGAAGCACCGAAGCGCGCCGCTCGCAGTTGGAGGGCGAGTGTGTTGCCGCCAACCAGTCCAGCATCCAGGCCATCGAGGCGCTCAAGGCGCAGGACCGGGGCGAGCAGCAGCGGCTGGATCGCCTGCGGCAGCGTATCGCGCACCGCACATCGCAGGAGCGCAGCCGCTGGAGCGCGTTGCAGGATCGCCGATGCAAGTGTGTCGACGCCCTGAAGCAGGCACAGGCCGTGCGGCGTGCCGAGAGGCGCCTGCCGCTGGCCGAGATCGTCCTCGCGGCACGCGTGGCAAGGGTGACTACCTGGCGCCGGCAGGTTCAGTGCCTGACCGAGTGCCAGGGTGCCATTCGCACGGCCGAACAGAAACTCTCGGCAACCCTGCGCGAAGCGGGACAGGCGGCGATCAGGGCGGACGACCTGGCGCGTCGCTTCGGTCTGACGAATGCCGTGCCCTGCGCCGGCACCGACCTGCAGGGGCAATGCCAACTGCTGAGTGATGCGCGGGAGGCCAGTACCTTGATCCCGAGCGCAAAGGCCGCGATGGCCCGCCTGGCGCGCGAGAAGGCATCGATCGACGCGGAACTGGTGGCACTGCGGTCGCAACGGGAGGCGCTGTCCGGCGCGCCAACTGCCCTCTCACGGGTCGAAGTCGTATGTGAACGCGCTCGCGCACGCGTCGCACGGCTCGCGCAATGGTCCGCCAAGTCCGCCGAGATTGCGCAGGCCCGTGCGGCCCTGACCGAGATCGACCAGGAACTTGCTGTGGCTGCATCGCCCGGTGCAGCCGATGGGCAACCCGTGGAGACGACCGAGGAACAGGCGGAGCGCCACCAGATCGACGCCACGCGGCAGCAGATTGCCAACCAGATCGAGCAGCAGTCGCAGCAACTTCGCGCCACGCTGGACCGACTGCATGCGGCGCTGGGTACCATGCCCGCTGCCTTTGACGTTCGGCGACTGACCGAAGCGAAGTCGGCCATGGATCTGGCGGCTCAAGCAGCGGTTGCCGCCGAAAGGACTCACCTGGACGCGGTGCGGGATGCCGAGGCACTGGCGGCCTTGACGGTGCAGGCGGCGGCTCTGGCGACCCGGCAAGCCCTGGCGGCGAGCCGCATCGCCCGTGTCGAATCCGAATTGAGCAACTGGAACCTGTTCGTCCGCTGCATGAGCAACGACGGACTGATCGCGCTGGCCATCGACGACGCGGGCCCGGCCTTGTCGGGGTTGGCCAACGACCTGCTGCTGGCCTGCTACGGCACCCGCTTCACGGTCTCCATCCTGACCTTGCTGGAGACCGGCAAGGGCGACCAGAAGGAGGGCTTCGACATCGTCGTGCATGACGGCAAGTCCGGCGAGAGCAAGAGCGTCGGCCTGATGAGCGGCGGCGAGAGGGTCTTCGTCAACGAGTGCCTGATCCGGGCGGTGGCGCTGTACCTCGCGCAACACACCGGCCGGCAGTACGACACGCTGTTCTCCGACGAAGCCGATGGACCGCTCGATCCCGAGCGCAAGCGCATGTTCATGGCGATGAAGCGAGAGGTGCTGCAGCTCGGTGGCTATGCGCGGGAGTTCTTCGTGTCGCAGACGCCGGAGTTGACGGCGATGGCCGACGCGGTGATCGACCTGGAGGTGTTTGCTGCCGTAGGTGACGACAGGGTGATCACGTAGGGCTTCGCACAGCGGCACCGCAGGAGTGGCCAGGCGCGGCCCACTCGCCGGACGCGTTCGGAATCATCGGTCCCGGCCAGGTGTGTGGGGGTCAGTTCACGACGAGAATGGTATCCATCAAGAAGAGCAAGTCGACTGAGGGAATGATGTTCGAGTTCATCAAGCAGGTCTTGGCCGGCTTGCCGCGACGCAAGGACCGTGAAGGTACACAGCACTTGGACAGGGGCGAGCGAGCGACGCAGCACGCTCCCGCCAGCGTCGAAGCCGAAAAGCGCACGTCACCCATCCGTCGACCCATGGAGCCGGTGGTCACGGTCGTCGCACAGAGTCCGGTCGAGAAACCGACGCTTCAGGCACCGAATCCTCAGGTCACTGCCAATCTTTATGTATGGATCGACGAGCGTAGTCGCGATCGGATCATTCGCGGCGCTGAAAACCTGGCACGCCGCTACCCGGCGTTCCGGGACTTTCTTGGTGGCACGGACCCCATCGAAGTCCTCATCCACCTGGTCTTTCCTCACGCCATGCCGATGGAATATTACGCGGCCAACCTCAGCTTCGAGGACCGGCCTGCGGACAACCTAACGCTGGCGCTGCGCCCGGTGCTTGGTCCCGCGCACCCGTGGCCTTTCCCATCGGGGTGCAGCCTGATTGCGCGCGGATTCTGGCCGACCCGGGTAGAAAGCCCGGTCTTCCAGATCCAGGATTTCTTTGAAGTTGACGATTCGCCTCCAAGGCCCTTCGAGCGACTGCTTTCGACAGTTGTCTACCAACAGAGCCCCCAGGGGCCGGGTGCCGGGCGTAGCGCCAATGCGCTGACGCGCGCCCTGGCCCATGAGTTGCCACCGGTTTCCATCGCGACCGGCGAGAAGCTGACCGATTGGACCGATTTCCTGACCTGGAAGCGCAGGCTCGTCTCGGAGCGGACCCGCGGTCTTCGCTTTGTCTCGCGCGAATGGAGCGGGGACCGTGTCGTTTTCAAGGTTGTGGGAGAGACCGAGGAACATCTGCGGAACATCCATCGTTCCATCGCCAGGCAAGACGTGATGGCTTTCGGCCTCGCAGCGTCGGTCGATGCCTGGACCTTCCGCATCGGCGATGTAGAAGCAACACGGCGCACACCCAAGGGCTTCGAACTTGGACAGCCGGAGGCGCTTACAAACCTGGCGCCAAGTTCGTCACCTCTCGCGGAATGCGGCTGGCCGGCGCCCGTGAACGCAGAAGTGGCCGTCCCCTTGTCCGACGACGACCTGAATTGGCTTGCGACCACTGACGACATCGAGGGCGTCCGGAGCTCTCTGATGGCACGGGTTCCCGAGGAGGGCTTCATCTCCGTCTCTGCGGCTGGCGACCTTGCACTTATCGGGCGCCACGAGAAGGCCGTGAGACGACTGCAAGAACAGGGGGGGTACGCGCCCTTCCTCTCGTCCTACCTCTTCGATGCCAAGCAGGCCCGTGTACCCGCCAAGATCGAACACGTCTCGGCCTGGTTTCGGGACGACCTGAACGACTCCCAGAAGGAAGCTGTCGAGAAGATTCTTGCCGCCCCAGACCTGTGCCTGGTCCAGGGACCGCCCGGCACGGGCAAGACCACGGTAATCGCCGAGGCGATCATGCAACTGGCACGCCGAGGCGACACGGTCCTGCTGGTGAGCCAGGCCCACACGGCCGTCGACAACGCGCTCGCTCGCCTCGGGATGCATCCGGACCTGCGAGTGATTCGTCTGGCACGCGATCTCGACAAGGTGTCGGATGAGGGCAGGGCCTTTGTGCAGGAGGCTGCGCTGGCGCGGTACTACGAGTCCCTTGCGCGGCACGCCGAGGAGCAATTTCTGCGCCCTTGGCACCGGTCTCGCGAACGTCTCTCGCGACTGCAGTCATGGCTGAATCGGGCGGAATTCGTTCGCCGCGACGTCGAGCGGGTCCAGGGGGAGTTCGCACGGTTCCAGGGAGACGAAGTCCGCCTGGAGCAGGCCAGGGACGAAGCATGGCGACGCCTGCAGGAGCAGGCCCAGCAGCACGAAGACTCGAAGCTGCGACGCAACCGACTGCTCGAGTTCGCGGGCTTTCTTTCGGAAGGTACCGGCGATATCCCTAGCCAGATGGACATGCCAGAGCCTCGATCGACGGCGCTCGCGATGGCGCTTTGCGGTCTGTCTGCGACCAGCGCGAAGCTGCCCGTTTCTGCCGCAGAGTGGCATGCCGTGCCGCAACAGCGACCCCAAATGCTCACCGGCCTCCTGCGGTTCTGGCGAAGACTGCAGGCGCGCGAACAGGACTTGCTCAATGATGTTGCGCGCCTTGAGGCGACCGGAGACCGGGCACTGCAGGACCCTGAGATCGCAATCAGGCTGTCCGAACTCGAAGCAGAGGTCGCCGCTCTTGCGGACCGCATGGAGGACGATGAGAGCCTGCAACCGGCATGGCGAGCAAAGCGGCAGGAGGTCAAACAACTTCGCGCTCGTGCCGCAGGTGGCCTCGATCCCGACCTGTATGGCGAGCTATTCAGCGACGCACATCGGTGGTGTGCATCGATAGATAGCGCCCAACAGGCCGGACTGGAGTTGCAAGATCGTATGGCTGCGATTCGGCGCCAGGGGCACGAGATAGACCATGCTCTAAGGGATCTGCGCGACGAAGTCGCAGCTCTCGCCGAGACCTGCACGGCTGCAGCAGGCGACGAGTCGCTATGGCGGCAGTTGGAGCTCGAACTCGAACAGCATCGACGACAGGACGAGCGGCATCGGCAACAGCTCGCGGAAGTTCGGGGCCGGGTCACCGAGTTGGCCGTAGAGCTCCCGGAGGCGCCCACGGGCGCGGCTGAGCAAACCGACGAAGACTCGGTTCTGGTTCGCCAAGTCGAAGCATGCCAGAAAGAGGTCGCCGAGCTTCAGACGCAACTGGCCGCCGAGCAATTGCATCAGCAACTTTGGGAACCGATGCTGCAGGACTGGGTAAGCGATCTGCGCCGACCCGGCTCGCCCCAAGCCGACTGGGAGCATTTCGGCGGCATCTTTGTGCCCCTCTGCAATGTCGTGGCCATCACGTGCAACGAGCGCGAGCAAACGCTCGAAGAAATCGGTCAGATCAGCTTTGACGTTGCCATCATCGACGAGGTGAGCAAGGCAACTCCTCTGGAGATGCTGATGCCACTGATGCGTGCTCGGCGTTCTGTCCTCGTTGGCGATCACCGGCAGCTTCCACCCCTGTTCCAGGAGGGCGCCGATGCACAGACCTTCTCCGACGTGGTGGACGAGGCGGAGGACGACGGGTCGGACACGCGGACCGCACTGACCCGCCACAATCTTCGGCGTTTCGAGCGGATGGTCACAGCCTCGCTGTTCAAGTCGCACTTCGAAGGCGCGGACAACGCGATCAGGGCCAGGCTAGAGATCCAGTTCCGCATGCATCCGCAGATCATGTCGATGGTCAATCACTTCTACGAGCAGCGGCTGAAGTGCGGTCTTGCCGATCCGGACGTACAACGCGCACATCGTTTGACTTTGACTGATCGGGACGATCGGCCTGTGGTCGAGGCAGGGGACCACGTGCTGTGGGTCGACACCTCGCGAGACTTGGAAGACCGGCCTCATAGAGAGGATGTCGACGACAACGGCAGGGACACCCGTAGCAATCGACTGGAAGCGGAGCTGATCGCCCATACGTTGGCCCAGCTCGACAAGCAGTGCGCCATGACGGGCTACTCACCGCAAAGGCGCCGACAAGTCGGCGTGGTCTCGTTCTACCAGCGGCAGTGCCGCCTGATCCGCGATGCGATTCGAGCGGTGCGCCCATCCGGCCGATTCGACTGCCTGGACGTCGAGGTAAACACGGTGATCCGCTACCAAGGCAAGGAAAAGTCGATCATCCTGGTCAGCCTCGTCCGCAATGACGGACTCGGCGCAAAAGGCGGCGGCGGAGTGCCAAGGCGCCGATCGAGCCGCGCAAACGTCGCGCGCTACGAGTTCATTAATGTCGCCTTCTCGCGCGCGCAGGAACTGCTAATCGTCTTCGGGGCACGCAGCATGTACGAGTCGTACGAAGTATCGCTGCCCTTGATGGATCGCGAAGGGCAGACCACGCGCACCGTTTACAAGGACATCCTTGACCAGTTGGACGGCAATGGCCGCCTAATCCCGGCAAGCCGCCTGATGCGGAAGACCGCCGGTGAACTGCGTCGGCCACTCGCGACCCGGGGCTCACCCAGACGTGGAGGCGCGCGATGAAGCTGGGCACGTTCTCAATGAGTCTGCCGGTATTTGTCGTCGAGTCCGACGTCACCTACCAGACGGTGCGCAGCCCCACAGTGTTCGAACGCATGATCCTGCGGCTCTGCGCAAGGTACGGGAACGCGCCTGGGATCGGTGACATGACCCTCTTCCAGGTCTTTGAGGAGCGACTCGGCGTAACCTCCGCCGGCGAACTGGTCGGACCTAGCGTCGAGAACCTCGTCCATTCGGGCATCGTATCGTGTCCCGCTTCACAGGACATCATGCTTTCGCGGGTATCCCAATTGCGGCTCACTCCGGAGGGGCGTGACTTCCTAGAGCGCGATAGGCTACCAAGCCAACCCAAGAAGGCCAGCGCCAAGCACCTGTTTCTGCCCCTCCTGAATGTGGTGGAGCCCCACGGTCCAGACCACCGGCTTTCGACGACACCCGCAGACCGGCGGGTCGACGACACGGTGCTGCGGCCCGCAGACTGCTCCCATCTTGTCCGCGAGGCGCTTGCCAGCGAACGCCATCCTTGGAAGACGCCGAACACCGAACTCGGCCACGTCGAGTCGCGCGTGACCAGTGTTCTTTGGGAACAGCACCAGATTGTCATTGAGTGTGATCCCTCGGGCGTGTTGTCAGTCAGTTCTGCGTCTTCCCCTGAACTCGATCGATGGCTTGCAAACGCGCAACCCGACGTGATCTGGGAGCACATCCTGGAGCCTCTGTTCCGCGTCGATCCCCGCGAACGCTGGCCGGATCTCGGCCCGCACGCGCTGAGAGGTGCGACGGGGATCATGCTGCCCGTCCCCGCTGCGACAGACGCAGCGATCTCGACTGCCGCGTCAGAGGCGGTACTCCGTGTCCTCGGCGATGCTGCTGATCTGGCGAACTACCCGGAAGCAGACGTCGTGGTCCTTAGCGCGGGCGCTCTCGGCCTCGGAAAGGTCTCCTCGACGGAGGGGTCACTCGTCATCGAAGTGCCGCCGCCGTCGAGATTGCCTGCTGGATTCGATTGCCTCACGGTGAGGCAACAGGATCTGGCGCCCAGCCTATCCTGCACTGGACTTGTGAAGATCATCTGGGCTGGGCGGGAGCGTGAAATTGCCCTCCGCGTCCAAGGGGACGAGAGCACAGCATTGCAGGTGTGGTCCGACGTTCGACGAGCGCTGGAGACTGTTCTGAAGGACGGTGCAGCCTCCGATGCACTGGCCCTGGCAGCGACCTGGGAGCCCCCTGGCGCAACCATCGCGCACTGGTATTCACGCGTCGAAGCGCTATCGCTTGGTGACCTGTTGCGCGAGGCCAAGACCTTCGTGCGGGCTCTTTCCCGCTTTGCCGCGTCTTCCCGAGAGCAGTGGGGTGCCGAATGGCACGATGCGCTGACTAATCGGGTGCATGAAGCCATTGCTCGACTTGAAGGCGACATCACAGTCGAAGCCGTGATCGAATGGCTGCCGGAAATGGACCGCCTTCTGGCGGCAGACGCCCGTTCGCTGGCGGCGCCGCTGCTGTCGCGTTGTGCGGCCATCGACGACGTTGACACCGCGGCGAGGTTGCGCCGCACTGCCGGACAAGGGGTCGACTTTCCGGTCAGCTTGTTTGGCGATCGAGTCATTGCGCAGTGGGTCGCCGAGGCGTTGACCGACGAGGTTGCTCCAACGTTCTACGCCGGTCCGTACCCCGAGCCCATCGAAGGGCTGAGATTGGCGCGTCGGTCGGTGTTGCATGACATAGGCCTGAAATCTCTCGACGACGCGGGAAGCGGGGCCCTCAGCCTAAGTGGCGTCAAGACATCTGCATTGAGCAGCGCCTCGCGCTGGCAGTCCGCCATGGCGACGCTGACAGAGTCGCGCCCCTCACTGTCGGGCCGGTGGCCTGACAGGTTGCTTGTGCTCGACCAGAAGATCGCGGCTTGGCGGGAACTCGCCAGCCGACGCCTTGCCCCACCCGCGCCCGCTGGGCAGCGACTGGTAGTGCTTGACTCGAATGCGCTGATGAATCGACCGGACGTCTTGTTCGCAATGCGCCGGACGGACGTCCCGGTCGTCCCTCGGCGCGTCTTAGAGGAACTCGACGGATTGAAGAGTTCGTCCGACGAGGAAACTGCGGGAAGGGCGCGAGCCGCGATCCGTGCCCTGGAGCGTGCCGGGCAGGCTGTTCGGTACGAAACCGAGGTCTTGGACCTCCTACCCCCCGACTGGGGCGCGTCACCTGACAACCGGATCCTGTCCGTTGCGCTGCATCTTCGCCTCAGCGATGTGGTCGTCCTGACGGGCGACCGAAACCTCCGCAACAAGGCCCGCGCGGAGGATATCCAGACTATGTTGCCCGAGGAATATGCTGGGCAGCGGCCAGGCCAAAGTGACAGTGGAGACTCGTCGAGGGGACGAAGATGAGCAAGTATGTGGATGTTCGCTACGAACTCGAGCGCAGGCAGCGCCAGGAGTTGTTTGATCAGCGTGTCCGCGAGAAGACTCGAGGCTTCATCGATCGCTATTGGCAGGTGCTCGCGGACGTCGAGAGCCAAGGCCTGCGCGAATACGTGGATTCGGAGTACGAAGCGCTCCAAGGGGAGGTAGGTCGTCTCGCGCGGCTCGTCGAGAGCGACCCCGCTTCAGCGCGCGACGCCAGCATCGAACTCGGCAACCGGATCCATGCGCTGCCACGCCTGGCCCGGGCAATGCGGCAGGAAGCCGCGCGGGCTGAACGCGAGGCTGAGCAACAACGCGTTGAGATGCAGGTCCGTGCCCGCGAGGAGATGGAGTTGACCTGGCAGCAGGAACTTTCGGCCTGGTCGGATCCGTTTGCGCGGCGATTGGCCTTCGCGGCGTTGGGTCAACTGCGCGCGCGTCTCATGGGCCCGGGCTCTCGCACCACAGTCGACGAACTTCGGGCTGCAATGAGCGCCGTGAGGCAGGTGCACGAGCGCAAGTCCCAGGAGACCAGGATCAGGGAGGCCAGCCTGGCCGAGGCAGAGGCCGCTGCTCATACCGTACAGCAGTGCCGCGACGACATCAAGCACGAGCGTGGGCCGGCCGCCGAGCGTGCTCAGGAACTGGGAGCGGCTCTGGCGGGACTCGGTGAAGCGACGCCCGACGAGGTCTCCAAACGCCTCGTTGCGATCGCCCGCGAACTTGACGCTGCTGTCGTCGACGAGTCGTGCCGGCGCGAAGTCGTCCAGGCGGTCTACCGTGCCCTCGAAGATGCAGGGTTCGTCATCGAGAAGCCCCGCCTAGTGCGCGATGCGGGGGGTGACGAAGTGGTGATAGTCGGGCGACGGCCGGCGGGCGCGCAGGCAATCTTCAAGGTCGAGCTTAGCGGCAAGCTGAACTACAAGTTCGACCACTATCGCGGCTCGGAGTGCAAGAAGGACATCGACGCTGTGCTGCCCCGTCTTCAATCTGTCTACGGGATAAAACTCTCCGACGACCGGGTGCTCTGGCAGAACCCGGACGATAAGGACAGCGAAGCCAGGCCGCAGCCTGGCATGACGAGGGAGAAGTAGATGGCTTCGGGGCACTTGGGCTGGCAGGACGGTTTGCTGCGCGAATGTGGGATCAGACGCGGGCTGATCCTGCACGGCAACGTCGTCGACGTGGTGCCCGACCTGACGTCCCCCGATCGCTGGCGCAGCGTGCCAGAGACTGTGGAAGCGCTTCTCAAGCAGAGAGGCTATCGGCACGTCGTGCGTTGGGATCGTGTCACCGGTGTTTCTGGGATCGATGCAAGGACGTGGAAAGAGTTGCTTACCCAGGCATCCGCCCCGTCGTCAGCGTCAGCGGCAGGGGATGAATACGACATGGGGTTGCCGGCCTCCACGAGCCCAGAGCGGCGCGACGGGGCATCGCTCGAGGTTACGCCCCAGGATTTCCTGACCGTCGCCAGCCGCCTGATGAGGCACGCCAGTCCGGATCGTGTTGCCTTCGTTCTCGACTGGTCGCACTACCTTTTCGGGACGGTTAACGCGCTGAGCGAGGCAGAGAGGGGGTGGCTACTCTTGATGGGCCGCGCGACGAGGGACGCTCTTGTCACGCTCAACCCTGCCGACATCGACCGACCGCAGACGCTGATGGTCTTTCTCTGCCAAGGGCTGTCGGTGCTGCCGCCGTCGCTGTACCTGAACAACCCCCTGTTCAAGGAGATCCACCTGCCGCTGCCACCCCGCGTGGCAAGAGAGGAAGTCGTACTTCAGCTCGCATCAGTGCTGAACGTGGAGCCGCCAGTGCAGCCGCGCAGCCGAGTTCTTGCCGACGTCGTGGACGCACTTGAGGGGATGACGCTGAGGGACATCCTCAACTTGGCGAAGTTGTCGCGACAGCTGCCGCCACATTTGCCGCGGATGAGTGCCGAATCCCTCGTCAACCTATACCGGTACGGCGAAAGGCACAGTCCCTGGGAGCAGTTGAACCGTGAGAAGCTGGCAAAGGCGGTCGAGACACTTCGCCTTCGTGTCAAGGGACAGGACCGCGCAGTGGAAGCTGTCAACCAGATTCTGGTCCGGGCATACACAGGGCTGTCGGGACTGCAGCATTCCGGCAAGCAGAGAACCCCGAAAGGTGTCCTCTTCTTCGTCGGTCCGACCGGCGTCGGCAAGACCGAGCTGGCCAAGGCGTTAGCCCAGTTCTTGTTCGGCGACGACGATGCCTGCCTGCGCTTCGACATGTCCGAGTTCAACCATGAACACGCGGATCAGCGCCTGGTCGGCGCGCCGCCAGGCTATGTGGGCTACGAGGAAGGCGGCCAGCTAACGAACGCCGTCAAGAAGCGCCCGTTCTCTCTCCTATTGTTCGACGAGATCGAGAAGGCCCACCCCAGGATCCTCGACAAGTTCCTGCAGATACTTGAGGACGGTCGCCTGACCGACGGCAAGGGCGACACGGTACTGTTCTCCGACACGGTCATCGTGTTCACGTCCAACATCGGCGCGGCGCAAGTCAGCGCCGACGACCCTGACGTCAACAACGCCTTCATCGAGCGGGTGCGGTCCCACTTCGTCAACCAACTCGAGCGTCCGGAACTGCTGGGACGGATTGGCGAGGGCAACATCATCCCGTTCAACTTCATGACCGACGATCGGTTCCTGATCGACATCGCGCGATCTAAGCTCGAGCCGCTGCGACGCCGGCTCGGGGAGAAGTGGGGGACGGTAGGGATACGGTTCGAAGATGAGACGATGGCCTTGCAGGCCATCATCGGCAAGGTCGACCGCACCAGCGGTGGGC
This sequence comes from Betaproteobacteria bacterium, assembly GCA_947453725.1. GTDB lineage: Bacteria > Pseudomonadota > Gammaproteobacteria > Burkholderiales > Burkholderiaceae_C > Rubrivivax. The sequence continues at coordinate 16,890 of CANGHH010000013.1, forward strand.
GCGGTGTCCTCAACGCTCTGACGACATGCCTGATCGATCCGTTGGCCCAATTCCTCTTCGACGTAGTTGGATCACCCGAACGATCGCAAGGACGCGTGCTGAAGGTCGTTCAGGCGGGCACGAAGCCCATATTCGACTTCGAACTGGAGTAGTCGTATGGCGTGGCTGAATCTCGCGTCCTGGCTGTCCTGTACCGAAGTGGAAGGCCCGGGCAGGCGAGCTGCGTTGTGGGTCCAAGGCTGCGACAAGCGCTGCAGCGGATGCTGCAACCCTGACTACCTGAAGATCGTTGAGCGCCAACTTGTCGATGCATCTACCGTTCTCGCAAACCTGCTCCGCGCGCACGACGAGTGTCAGCTGGAGGGCATAACACTCCTTGGTGGGGAGCCGTTCCTGCAGGCTCTGGGGTTGGCTGAAGTCGCGGAAGGTGCCTCCCGTGCCGGGCTGTCGGTTATGACCTTCACGGGCTATACGATGGAGGAGCTTCATGCGCTGTCATTGCCGGGAACCCGGGAACTCCTCACTTGGACCGACGTTCTGGTGGATGGACCCTACCAGGCTGCGCTGCCGGACCAGCATCGCAACTGGGTGGGCTCCACCAACCAGCGGTTTCACTACCTATCAAACCGGTACGACCCGACGATTGAGACCTCAGCAGGGCTGATGCGCGGAATCGAGTTGCGGGTCCGCCGGGACGGCCACCTTGTCGTCAACGGCTGGCCAATCGCCATCGGGTAAGACGCCAGTTCGGTGCAGATCTTGGGGCGTCCGCCGCAGAAAACGTAGTCGCCGCCGTCGGCATCTGACGCGGTGTCGACATGCAGCACTTGCACGAAAAGCTCGGTAGGCGGCCGGTCGTATCTGGCAACCACCACGATCGGCCGCTCCCAAAGGCTGAGCGCGAACTGATGCCGGCTCATGTGTCTGGCTCAGCCAAGTCGAAGACTGGCAAGCCATTGATCACGGCCGCCTCCCGGTCGAACATCAGCCAGGCGACGCCGGCCTGCTCCGCGGCCTCGAAGATGGCCGCCAGATCGGGCTCCGCCGGGATTCGGTAGCGCGGCGTGCCGACGTAGACGAAGCCGCCGGAATCGGTCGGATAGGCATTGACCGACAGATCGTCATCGGCCAGTCTCCTTCGCGTGGCCGACGTCAGATGGGCGATCGACAGGGCAGCCAACAACTCGGCCTGCTGGCGCAGGCCCGCGATGGATGGTGTTTCCATGGTGGACTCCTCCAGGAGTAGAAGGTGACTCGGACGCTTGGCGCGCACGCATGCGTTGACGGTTCATGCGGCCAAACGTCATGCCGCAGTCGCGGCAACGGAACCAGTGCAGGTGACCCAGCGCGCCCAGCGGCACGCCGTGGCCTGCACAGAGGGGGCAGGGCGGTGGGGTTCTCGCCGACATGGCGGCCCTTTCTGTGGATGGAAGGGGCCAGCCGCCCCGACGGGGCTGACTGGCCCCTCGGGGTTGAACACGGCACGGAGGTTGGACCTCGTGCATGACGTCAGATCAGTCCCCGTTCGGCGAAGCTGACGACCTGGTCACCGGCCACGACGAAGTGGTCGATGATGCGCACATCCACCAGGCTCAGCGTGGACTTCAGCGTCTGAGTCAGGAACTCATCCGCACGGCTGGGTTCGGCCTGGCCGCTGGGGTGGTTGTGGGCCACCGCCAGTGCTGCCGCGTTGCGGGCCAGCGCACCTTTCACAAGTTCCCGGGGGTACACCGAGGTCTGGGTCAGCGTGCCGCGGAACAGTTCCTGGGGCTCGATCAGACGGTGGTTCGCGTCCAGGTACAGCACGAGGAAGACCTCGTGTTCCAGGCCTGCGCAGTACAGCCGAAGCCAGTCGCGCAAGATCTGCGGGGAAGTCATCACGGGGCCCCTGTGCATCTGCTCGCGAAGGTCGCGCAGCAGCAACTCGCGGGCCACGCTGAGCCGACGGGCCAGCAGGGACTCCGGTGACGGGGGCGCCGACAGGTCGGCATCGCTGACACGCAGCGCTCCGGCCGCGAAGGTCGGTGGTAGCGGGGCCAGCATCTCGCTGACCAGGTCCTCACGGGACAGGGCAGTCACATTCATGGCGTTCTCCTCTCTAAGGGAAAGAAGGCGGGAACGCCGCTCCCGCTGGGGACGATGTCCCCGCGCGGGTAGGAAGTGCAGACGGGTGTGTCGGCACGGTTGCAAAGGCAGGTATCGACTGCGACGCCGGCATGTTCGCCGGACAGCACTCCAAGAGTGAGTACAACAAAGCCTGAGAAGTCTGATCCAACAGGCGGCAAGATTCAAGCGGGCGAGCAGGGAGCCTCGCTCAACCGGTGGCAATCTGGCCAGCTTCGAGATGGTGCCCAGCTGTCGGGAAACTGGCGCGGCGGTTCTGTTGCCAATCTCCGACGTCGTCGTCGGGATTTGACGCGTCTGGCCGGCGCCAATGGCACTGCAGCGTCACTCCAGGATCACTGCAGAAATTTCGTTCGCACCTCGCCCGACAGGTGCGCCAGCTCGCCGATTTCCAGCCAAGATGATCGGCAGTGCACTCAACCGACCGACCGACCATGATCCGCCTGGGCTCGCAGATCCGCCTCACTCGACGGGAGGTCGAGCGCTTCTTGAGGATCACCGACATCGAGCCGGTGGGCATCCGCACGATCGACGGTCTGGAGGCTTACATCGTGCGTTGTAAGGCGCACTACTGGGGCGTGTCGAAGGAGACCCGCTTCCTGCACTGGCTCATCGACCGCGAAGCCGCCCAGTGTCGTCGGGCGGCGTAGTACCGGGGCTCCTTCGAACAACGCGCCCCGGGGCACGTTGTTCGGGAGCAATCTCAAGCCGCCGCGGCTGACGCTTTCGGGACTGCTGACGCCTCGGCCGTCGTCGTGACGGCCACCGTCGAACTGCCTTGCTGTTCGAAGGATGCTTGCGCCGCGGCGAACTCGGCGTCCCGGCTCAGTCGGCGAACCTGCTGAAGCGCAGGTTCTTTCCTGGTGTCAGGCAGACACTCAACGGCGATGTCGCCGCCATGGCGCAACCGCGTACGCAGCCCGAGCATCGGCCGCACGAGAAGCGCATGGCCCAGTCCACGAACGAACTGGCCGATCCGCTTGTTGCGCGCCTGCCGGGCCTTGTGCACCCGCAAGGACTCCTTGCAGCAGAGGTACAGCGCCAGGTGGGTGCGTTTCATGTCGACGTCGGCCTCGAGTTGGGCCATGACCTCGGCGGCGATAGCCGGGTCGCGGCCGACACGCTTGTAGAAGCCGACCCACGCGCGCTCTTCTTCGAACTCGATGCCGCAGCGCTTTGCGCGAGGGCGGGGTTTGTCAGGGGACATGGTGGTTCTCCAGTGGTGAACAAAGGGAAACCCAGTCCCCGAATGGGGAGACGGTGGACTCCCTGGGGGTTGCTTGGATGACGGGCCGAAGGTCTGGCGCTAAGCTGCGCCGCCGCCCTTGACGAGTGCCCACACGATGATTCGCGCAGGTCACAACCTACGGTTCACGCCCGACGAAATCGAGGGGTTCCGAAAACTCGGACTCGACTTCGACGGGGCGCGAACACAGGACGATGTCGAACAGGTGCTGACCCGCTGGGCTGACACACTGAACGACAAACGCCCCGATCTGCTGGACAAGATTGCAGCGGAACTGGCCAGGACCAAGGGTGTCCGCTTGCCCGCGCGACTAACGCGGGTGCGCTGACCTGGCCTTGTGCCTGTTCCCTTCGGCAATGCTGATCCAGCGGTCGGCGATCCGGTCCAGATAGACCAGGTCGTCGAGCTCGATCTCGCCAGCCGCTCGAAGACGGGCGATCACTTCCTTGACCAGGGACGGGTCGTCCTTGGCCAGCTCGATCACGGTGGCCGCAACGCGTCTGCGGTAGAGGCTGACCACCATGGTCAGCATGCCGCGATGCGTTGCTCACGTGCCATGCCGGACCGCCCGAGGGCGCAGGGCAATGGCTTCAACAGCGCCGGAACGACGGGCGCGCGCAGAGTGGACATCCGGGCAAGCCCAGAGCCACCCAGCAACACACCGACGGGGCGCGAGTCTCGGTTCGCAGGGACTGCGAGCATGGGGTTCTCCTTCGGTTGGAAGAGGAACACCCATCCCTGGCGGGGAACATGGGGTTCCCCGTTTGGGATGCTCCACCGCGAACGGCAAAGCGGCTCGGTGGCGCGCCGGGTGGCACGCACAGGAAGAAGGCCCAGGGTCCTTGAGGACAGGGCCTTCGCTCGATGCCGATGTCAGCCATCGCGCAAAGCGATGGCATCCACGGCATGCGGGCCGCCACTCGACCCGAGGGTCGCGTGGCGGGTCACACAGATCAGCCTGTCGGCTGAACGAAACACTCGGCCATGGGCATGGCCGGACCCGACCGAGGCCGGGGATCCACAAGGCAGGTAACGACTGCGACGCCAGCGAAGCTGGACTTCAGGGCGAGCAGGCCCGCCGATGAAGGCTGTGCAGACGCGATGTCCGCAAAGAGCACTGCAAGTGTTGAGCGAACACCGCGATGCTTCAACGAGCCGAAGCAAAGCGCGTTGCGAAGCTCGGCGCAAGGCCCGTCAATTCTGGTGGCTTGGCGGTGGCGAACGGATGGCGGCCGCGTAGAGCCGTTCCGTCGGGCGAGTGCATGGGTTCCTTGCGCTTGTACGACTGACGAAGGCGTGCTCCACCGCTACAGCGGCACCGGCCCGCGGCAGCTCAAACGATGAGGCCTCGCTCCCGACAGAACCGCGAAAACCAGCCGGGCGCGTCAGCGAGCCCGTGCGTCAGGAGATCGGACCACGCGACCTTTGCGAAACGTGACCTGTCGTCGGTGTCCAGCGCCGTCACGAAACGATCCAGGCGTGCGCCTTCGGCACCGCCGAACAGTCGGGACGGACCCAGGTTGACCAGGGTCGCAGGACGGCCGTCGGCAAGAAGTCTGACGAGACACCAGTTCCGGGCCAGTTCATAGCAGCCCGAGCCTTTGACGTCGTCTATCCGCCAGGACAGGGGTGCCGCCGAGGCATACCGGGACCAACCTGGATAGTCGCCTGGCTTGAGATCGTTGCCGCTCTGGTGCTTGACCTCGATGAACATGACGCCGTGCTCGCCGAAGTCGACGATCACGTCCGGCTCGGAAAACGAATTGGGGTCTTCTCGGAGGCCGGCGCACAGCGCGCGCAAACGCCCTTGGATCTCCTTTCCGCGGACACCGGCGTCGACAGGTGCGCCCCACAAGAGGAGGGTCGGTGTTGCCATCAAGGCACTGTCGGTAATCAATCCGGCCTGCCGCAGGGAGCCCAGCAATTGACCGGAGCGCAGAAGGTGCATGAAGACCACCCAGGTCACGGCGTCTTCCGAGGTGGAAAAGCCGAAGCGTCGCCGCTTGGATTCGCGGTTGCGAATGTTGAGCGCCTGGGCCAGTGCCTCGCTCGCGCCTTCGCGGCTCTCGACCGGAATATTCCCGAGCGGGTCGCGGTGTATGAAAGTCACCGCGCCCCTGTCGGAGGCATTCGATGCACCAATGCCGCACGGCTCGCAGCGGCGTAGGCAGTCATCGAACTGGGTCGCCACGGGAACCTTGCCTGCGGACTCGACGCCTGCGATCGGCAAGTGGCAACGCGGACAGATCAGCGATGGCAGTTGAGGCATGGATGTGTCACGTTTCCGAGGTCATCGGGTTTACGGATCATGGCGGCTGTTGGCGTCGCGGGCCAACGGGACACCGATTCGTAGTGGCGGCGACGCGCCGAAGCCGGGTTCTTCTGCGACTCCGAACATCCAGGTCTGGCCGAATCGTTTCAAACAAGGTAGAGCATTTCCATAGGCAGTCCCTGATCGTCGCAGGCGGGCGAACCTTGCACGCGCTGGATCGCGGCTGTTTCCGCTCGGGCAGTGACATAGCCGACCAGGGCGTCGAGCAAGTCGTCGGCCTGTACGTCCTTTCTGCGGTGCTCCCGAAGAAGTCGCTCCAGCAGCGCACGCGTCCGCGGCTCGTGCGTCGTCAGCACCGTGAGGCGTTCGGCAGCGCCGGCCTTGGTGCGCTTTGCGTATGCCATCGGCCGGCGCGCGTTCAGCCCGTAGAAGCACATCTCCGGGTGCATCTCTCGAACCACCTTGCGAGCTGCCGACTCCGCGAGCAGCAGTGCGTCCACCTCGGCGACCTTGCGGCAGATTCCCCATGCCTGCTCCGACAGACTTCGCTCGACCTCGGAGAGGTTGATTCGTCGGGCTTCTGCCACGCTGGCTGCCCTGCACGCCGCGCGACTTGGCGGCGGAAAGACGCTTGAGGCACGGGGAGCCCCGAGGAGCTTGCGGGCGAGCAGGTCGCACGGCCTGACCGGGCACTGCTTCGACGGCAGTCCGATGGGGATGTCGACCAGGATGCGCTCGGCATCCGGGTGCGCAGCAAGGACGTCGCTCATGGCACCGAAGAGTCGGTACTCGAGCCGACCCGCTTCTTCCGCGACCGCCACCCAGCCGAAGCGGCATCCATCCACGCCGACATACCGTGCCATCCTGTTGTCCCTTTTGCTCTCGACGTTCGGCGACCGACCTGGCCACTTTCGCGAACGCTACCAGCAGCACCTTGCCGGGCGGATCGATGTCCAGGTTCATCAGGGGCACCATCGAGAATCGGTGCTGCGACCCGACCGCCGCAACCGGCGTGCGACTCGAGGTTCGACAGTCGACGATCCCTTCGACCGGGGCTTGAAAGCGCGACAACCAATGAGATTCTGAACGCGTGGACCGGTGCGATTGCCGTCCACGTCAACCGTTCAGGAGCCCTCATGAAATTCTCAAAAGCCGAGGTCGAGGCGATCATCGAAGCGTCGCCTCGCACCTTCGTTCCGTTCAACAAGCTGGTCCTCTCCGAGGATCACCAAGCGCGCAGCGGCGGCAGCGTGCCGGCACTGACCCTCGCCGAGCTCGCCGCGTCGATCAAGGACAGCGGCGTCCTGCAGAACCTCGTCGTCGTCCAGGGAGACCGGGGCCGCTACGAAGTCTGCGCCGGCGGTCGCCGACTGGCCGCGCTGGCGCTGTTGGTCAGCAACGGTGGCATCGCCGACAACTATCCGGTTCCGGTGCTCATCGTGCCGGCCGACAAGGCGCTGATCGCCAGCCTGTCGGAGAACTGTTTTCACGTGCCGATGCATCCCGCCGACGAGTTCGCCGCCTTCGCCAAGCTGATCGGGCAGGGCAAGTCGGTGGAGGACGTGGCGGCAGCCTTCGGCGTGTCGTCGCTGGTGGTGAAGCGTCGCATGAAGTTGGCGGCCGTGTCGCCCAAGCTGATGGCGTTGTACCGGCAGGACGAAATCGGGCTGGACTGCCTGATGGTGCTGGCATCCGTGGATGACCACCAGCAGCAGGAACAGGCCTGGGCCGGATTGCCGACCTGGAACCAGCGTCCCGAGCATCTGCGGCAACTGCTGACCCAGGGCGAAATCGAGTCGGACCGCGATCCGGTGGCCAGGTACGTGACCCTCAAGGCCTACGAGAAGGCCGGTGGCGCGTTGCGCCGTGACCTCTTCAGCGACGACGACAAGAAGGCCTTCCTGCTGGACCCGGCGTTGCTGGAACGGCTGGCGATCGACAAGCTTCAGAAGCGCGCCAAGCAGGTCCTGGCCGAGGGTTGGAAGTGGGTCGACGTTCGCGTGCGCTACGCCTACGACGACTACGTGAAGCACGGCGAACTGCGCAAGACCCGCCGCGAGCCGATGGCCGACGAAGCCGCAGCGATCCAGGAACTCGACACGCGCATCGCAGCGCTTCACGAGCAGATGGAGGCGCTGGCCGATGATGACGAGAACGACAAGGCCTATTTGGCCCTCGACACCGAGGCCGAAGCTCTTCAGGACCGCCGCAAGGACATCGACGTCGCGCTCAGCATCTGGCCGGCCGAGTGGATGGCCCAGGCCGGCTGTGTCGTTCATGTCGACTCCGACGGCACCGCCGCCGTGAAGCACGGTCTGATCCGGCCCGAGGATCGCAGCGAGGTGGCGCAGGCTGCGCGGCAGACCAAGGGAGGTAGCGCGAGCGACTCGGTCGTCTCGCTGCCGACGCCGAACACTCGCCCGGTTCATTCGGAAAAGCTGCTGCGGCGTCTCACCGCTCATCGTGTGGCCGCCGTGCAGGCCGAACTCTTGGACCGGCCCGATGTGGCACTCGCCGCGCTCACTGCTCATCTGGCGCAGAAGGTCTTGCGCGACGCGCTGCCTGGCGCCTATCGGTCCGCGAACGTCCTGGCGATCAGCGCGACCGACAACCTGCACGAGTTGCGATCGGCTGCCGAGGACATCGAAGCCAGCGCCGCCGGCGCCCGGTTGCAGGCAGAGCGCAGCGTCTGGATCGAACGCCTTCCCAAAGAGCCCGATGAGGTGTTTCCGTGGCTGCTGGCCCAGGAGCAGGCGACGGTGTCGCAACTGCTGACCTTCCTGGTCGCGGTCACGGTCAACGGCATCTACGGCACCGAGCCCGAGCAGCAGAGCAACGAGCCCATGGCCCAGGCACTCGGTCTGGACATGAACCGGTGGTGGAAGGCCACGGGTGATTCGTACTTCAACCACGTGTCCAAGGCGCGCGTGCTCGATGTCGTTGCCGAAGCCGTCGACGCCAGTGCCGCCAGCCCGCTGGCCGCCCAGAAGAAGGACGCGGTCGTGGCAGGCGCGGAGCGTGCTTTGTCTGGCACCCGTTGGTTACCGGACTGCCTGCGAACGGCAAGCACCAGAGACTCGGACACCGGAGCGGCTCAAAGCAGGGCAAGCACTGACGAAGAAGCATCCGCGCTCGCGGCTTGAAGCCCGGGCCTACGCGGCGGGAGGCGGCGCGGGACATCCATCCGGCGTCGCCTTGCGCGGTCGGCCGCTCAGGCCTCCACGGGCGCCGGGTCCTCGTCACCGGGCTTCGGGCCGGTTGGCGGGTCGGACGGAAGTCCCCGCCGGCCGCTCGTCCGCCGGATCGCACCCAAGTACGCACCAGATGCGCGAAGGCGCGCATGACCGGCGAGCTGAGATACCGCTAGCCGAGCCGCCCGGTCCAGCTCCGGCGACACCGGACCACCGCCGCGCACGGGCGAGGGCACCCCCGTGATGCCTTCGTAGGCGTCGTTCAGGCGCTCGTGGCGCAGCCCGTGCCCCGTGGCGCCGCGCTCACGCAGCGTGATGCCGAACTTCTCCAGTACGTAGTCGAAGCGGCGCAGGTTGCGTTTGAGGTCGCGGTCCGGCGCGCCCATGTGGGCGTCTCGGCTGGCGACCACATGCTGCGCCAGTTCGAGCGCCGCCTGCTGAACGGGCGAGGCCAGCGGCACCCAGCGCACCCGGCCGCCCTTGCCCTTCACCCACAAGTACCGATCCGCCTGCTGTTGGTCCACCGCCAGACCGGTTTCGGTGAAGGGCATGACATGCTCGAACGGGCGGCATTGCACCGATTCCTTGCGGCGCAGCCCGAGGGCTTGCATCAGGCGCAGCGACGCGCCGACGAGGGGGTCGTAGGCGAAGACCTGGGCCAGCACCTCGTCGGTGGCGATGCCTTGGGCCGACCAGCTCTTGTCGCGCCGGGCGTTCTCGTGGCGCTGGTACTCCTCCAGGCTCAGCCCGTAATGCGCGGGACCGCGCACGAAACCGGGCTTGCCCATCCACATCGCGAGACCCCGAAGGAAGCTCAGGTAGGTCTGGATGGTGGCCGGCGCCAAGCGCTCGTCATGCCACACCTGAACCATCGCATGGATGTGCTTCTGCCCGAGGTTGCGCGGGTCGGGCGCCATCTTGAACCCGGCCTTCAGACTCAGGTCCCGGAAGAAGCGGCGCAGGAACTGCGCCCGCTCCTGGCGTGTCTTGTGCGACACCGTCTTCTCCAGTGAGGTGTGCAAGGTGTTGAAGAGTTCGATGAGGACGTCCAGGACCTTCAGCGGCGGCGCTGTGCCGGGCTTGTAGCGAGCCAGGATCTCCTGGGTTGATAGGCCAGCCCAGTTCTGGCGGCGGGCAGGCTCGTGCTTGGTGTTGCGGCCGGGGCTGGACGGCAACTGCACCCGGCGGCGAGACGAACGGTGGCGAATGCGATCGGACATGGGGTCACTCCATGGTTTGTGGCCCGCCGCCCGATCGGCCGGCCCGTGTTGTCGATGAACCTGGAATCGCTTCGAGCAACCGCCAGGACGGATTCCGTCGTCCTGGTCGGCACGTGGTCGAAAACGTCGGCGCCGCGCGCGACCACCACTGCGCGGCACCCACCCGGTGGGTTCGTCGGCCGGCGCCTGCGCGCGAGCCAACTCGGTCGGTCTTAAAAGTGAAACGTGTTGATCCGACCCATCCGTGCATTTCTGCAACCATGGGGATTGGTGACGCCGGCCAGTCTCCAGGGCATGGCGTCGGCATCGGCGACGAGGTCAGGCCTCGCGCGTGACTGGTGGATCAGTTCTGGATTCGCATCGCCATCCACTCGCATGGGTCCGCCCCTGACCGAAAGTCCAGGGCGATGTCGAGTTCATGAGCGTGGGCGCGCGGGGAGCCTCATGGAGGCAAACACAACCGCGTGCTGCGTGGAACGCGTGCTCAAAGGAGGCGGGAACGGTGCGCGGCATCGGGTGCCGGCCGGCTGTTCTGTCGTGCCTGGCGCGCTTCAGGGAGCGCCCAGCGGTCAACGCTGGCATGGCTGCAGGCAAAGCACTACGAATGGGACCTCGGGGCCGCCGCCTCTCGGGCGACGGCTGCACCGGACCGAGTCCGGGGCTTGAAGGGCAGGTAACGACTGCGACGCCTTTGGCTCCGCAAGGAGCATGGCCAGGACGGCCATCGGGAAACCGTAGTTGACGCCGGTGGGGGCGGATCGGTCAAGGCGCCTGACGGACGACTTCTCGCAAGCGCCGGCCGGCGGCGGCACTTGCAGGTGGCGATTTCGGGTGTGCGAGTCTGGCGCGAGCCGCGTTTATTGTCCCGAAGCGCCGCAGAGCGAGGATCCATGCGGGGTTGACAAGGGAATCTGCCGCCTCTGGTCCGTAGCCGGGGTACTCGCAGGGCTGGCGAGCGCGGGACAGCCCTGCGGCGCGATCTGGCGCCAGGGGTTGACGCCGAGATTTCGGGTGCGAGCGTGGTGACACGCGTGAAGTGCCCTCAGCCGCGTGCTGATTTCCAGCGTCACCGGTGTGTCAGCGCAGACCGTCTGCAATGTCAGGCCGCCAGTGCCGATGACGAAATCGGCCGCATACAGGGGGCATTCCGTGTGGAGGGATCGGGTCGCGTTGTCGATCCTGATCGCGCGCAACACCAACTCGGAGCCTTCTCATGGACTTGATCGTCAGGGCGGTGGATGTCGGATCTGGCAACACCAAGTTTGTTACCTCAGTTGTGACATCACCCAGCGGGGCCGACATCCGCTGCGTCAGCTTTCCTTCGGTGGCCTATCCGTCGAGCGATGGTCTGCCGTCGTGGCCTTCCGGTGATCGAAGGAAAACCACGTTCATCCCCATCGGCGCGCTGTACTACGAGGTGGGCCCAGAAGTCGCGCTGGCCGCCGACACGTTTCGCGCCAAGCAACTCCACGACGAGTACACCGAGTCGCCCGAGTACATGGCGCTGCTGCGCGGTGCGCTCGGCATGATGAAGCTCAGCCACATCGATCTGCTGGTGGTCGGCCTGCCGGTGGCCCTGTTCGCGGTGAAGAAGGCCGCGCTGGAAAAGGCCATGACCGGCAAGCACGACGTGGGCGACGGCAAGACGGTGACGGTGGCCAAGGCGCTGGCCGTCGCGCAGCCGCAGGGCGCGCTGGTGCACTACGCCAGCGTTCACCAGAAGATGGCCGAGATCGGCAAGGAGCAGAGCTTGATCATCGACCCGGGCTCCCGGACCTTCGACTGGCTGGTCGCGCAAGGCATGCGGCTGGTGCAGAAGCAGAGCCACTCGATCAACCGCGGCATGTCCGACGTGCTGCGCCTGATCGCGCATGCCATCACCAAGGACATCGGCACGCCCTACCGGGACTACGACGCCATCGACCTGGCGCTGCGCACGGGCAAGCCCCCGGTGATCTTCCAGAAGCCCTACGACATGAAACACCTGATGCCGCTGGCGGAGTCTGTGGCCGACCAGGCCGTGTCGAGCATGAAGGAGTGGCTCGAGGCGCCGCACAGCCTGCAGAACATCATCCTCGTGGGCGGTGGCGCCTTCCTCTTCCGCAAGGCGGTCAAGGCAGCGTTTCCAAGGCACCGGATCCACGAGGTCAAGGAGCCCATGTTCGCCAACGTGCGCGGGTTCCAGCTGGCAGGGCAGAACTACGCCCGCAGCGTGATGGCGGCAGAGCGAGACCGCGCGGCCAGCGAGCATGGAGGTGCAGCATGACCATCAGTCCATTGCCCAAGGAGCCGCTGCCGATCCGCTTGGTCTTCAAGCTGGAGCGGGCCGAGCATCCGCGCCTGTACGACGAACTGATCCGCTTCCGCAAGGGCGCCAAGCGCGTGAACCGGCTGCGCTTGCTTGCCTACGACGGGTTGCTGGTCCAGCAAGGTCTCCTGAAGCTCCCTGGGCAGACCCTCAGCGGAACACCGGGCTCAATCGGCTTCGACGGCGATGCGGACGGAGTCACGAACGGACTCTTCGAGCCCGCCGTCGATGACCAGGGTGGGCCATGAGGAGGCGCGCCTGGCGTCGCAGGGACGGGAGCGTGGGGGCTTCCGAGCTCGCACAGATGGGCAGGTGCGAGCGTCTGGTGGTCCTCGAATCTATTCACGGCGCGAAACGGAGTGCGGCCCAGGAAATGGCTCGGCAGCGGGGTATCGCCGCCCATGTGCTTTTCGAGCAGGAGGGGCGCCGCGCAGCTGCCGGGGATTGTGGGGCGACCCGACGACCGGGCGAGCGATGCTTCATCGCGACGATGGTCTTCGGGGATGCATGGCAGACCGATGCCCTCCGCGACTTTAGGGATGTGGTCCTGCGGCCGCGGCCTTGGGGCCGACGCCTGGTGGCGGCCTACTATCGAGCCGGCCCTCGCCTCTGCGGCGTTCTTCTGGGCCGTCCGCCGTTGCGGTGGATTACGAAGTGCATCCTGGGGTGGGCGGCGCACGGCTGGCGGCGGTGGTCTGCCACGCGTCGGCCATGACGTTCGAATCGATTTGGCTGTGGGTGCTGGTGCTGGCCGTCGCCTTGGCAGTTTCATGGTGGCTTCTTTGGCGCCGCGCACGCGTCGCGGAATGGCGCCAGCGACCGGCCGTCCTGCGTGATGCCGAACTGCTTTGCGTGGAGTCGAAGTTCAGGTCGACGAGCCACTGGCCCATCGTGGCCAGGGTGGACAGGGCGTATCGGCTGCCGAGCGGGTTGGTCGTGCTGGTCGAGCTGAAGACGCGTTCGACTGCTGTGGTGAGGATGTCGGATGTCATCCAACTCTCGGCGCAGCGTGTGGCGGTAGAGGACGAACTGGGGGTCCCGGTGTCGGACGAGGCGTTCGTGCTCATCCCTGGCCGGGACTCCGCGCCACTGATCGCGCGATCGGTCAGGCTGATGTCGCGCGAGCAGGTCGACGACCTTGCGGCGCGGCGTCGGCGACTGATAAATGGCCTCGACCGTCCGCGCTGGCCCGAAGGCGAGCAAGTTTGTCATGGTTGTGGGCAGCGAGCGACCTGCCGCTCCGCTGGCGAGCGTCTGGCGGGACCAGTCCGGATGCGCTAGAATGTCCAAAATATTCGACATTTCTCAGAGCCAAACCGTGGACCTCTCCAACCTGGGCACCATCATTCGTGAGCGGCGCGAAGCGCTGGGACTGACGCAGTCGCGGCTCGCGCAGCTGAGCGGTCTCTCGCGGCAGACGCTGGTCGGCCTGGAGGCGGGTGCTTTAAGCGACCTGGGCTTCAACCGGGTGTCCCAGCTCCTGTCGGTGCTGGGGTTGGACCTCGATCCGCCCAGCCAGGCGGCGCGGTCCCGGAAGCGGGGCCTGTGGATGGCGGCGAAGAACGCCAGCGTGAGCTATGTCCAAGAGGTGCCGCCCGACACGCTCGGCCACGCGCTGGTCAGCGGAAGCGTGCCGAAGGGCTACGCGGCCCACCTGACCCATCTGCTCGACGAGGCGCCGGTGCCACTGGTGGTGATGGCCGTGGAGGAAGCCGCCGCGAACGAGGGCGTGGCGCCCAAGGCTGTGTGGCGCAACGTCGCGAAGCTCGCCAGGTCACTGGCCGTGCACCGGCAAGGCTTGTGGGCGTGATGAAGTCGCTGCCGTCCGGCCCCTGGGAAGTCCTGTTCCAGCGAGCGCTGCGGCTGGTCGACGACATCCAGCGCCATGGGGGACTCGCGGATCCGTTCTGGACCTTCGGCGGCGGAACCGTCCTGATGTTCAGGTACGGACACCGCCTCAGCAAGGACATCGACATCTTCGTTCCAGACCCGCAGTACCTCGGCTACGTGACGCCCCGGCTCAGCGACACGGCGGCATCCCTGACCGAGGAGTACACGGAGATGCCCGGCTCGTTCGTCAAGCTGCAGTTCGACGAAGGTGAGGTCGACTTCGTGGCCGCGCCGAACCTGACCGACGCGGCATGGGAGCGGTGGGAGATTCAGGGGCGGCCGGTGCGTGTCGAGACGGCTGCGGAGGTGATCGCCAAGAAGATGTACCACCGCGGCGACCGGGCAACCGCGCGTGATCTGTTCGACCTGTCCATGGTGGTCGAGCGAGAGCCGGAAGCGCTAGCGGCTGCCACGCCTTTCCTGATGCGGAACCGAGATCGGTTCCTCGAGCAGATCGGGCAACCAGGGGCGGGGTTCGTGGCGACCTTCGAGGCGATCGCAGCGACCGGGTACCAGCCGAGCCTGGAGCACTGCGTCGAGGTTGCCACCGCCTATCTGTCCGCACTGAAGGAACGATGAGCGTCTCGCCTGACGGTGCGGCGGTACGCGGTGGAGTGCCGCAGACTTGGGCACAGGAAATCCACAAGGGTTTCCACTACTGTGCGTCGGAACCCTGGATACAATCACAGGGCCTGCACGCACAAAGCCAGGCTGCAACCTGGCTTTGTACGCCCTGAACTGGTTCGAGCCCAGGGGAAGGGAGGCCGCTAGGACCCCCAGTCGAATCTGAGATTCTAGCGAGCCTTGCGGGCACCGGGCTCATGTTGATCGAACAGAAAGGTGATCGACATGACGAAGAAGACGCAAGAGAGCTACCGCAGCGCCGTGACCGGCAAGTACGTTAAAGAGCACTACGGCAAGACGCACCCTGACACGACCGTCAAGGAGCGGACGCCGGCGCCTCAGCCGCCGAAGAAGAAGTAACCGCAAGGTCGAGGGGCGCCGCGAACCGGTGCCCCTCTTTGTCTTGGTGCCGCGTTGAGGTCCTATGTTCGACAACCTTTTGCGAGAACTGCGCGCGCTCGAGCGCCGCTCGATTACCGTCCCCATCGACAGTGACGAGAAGGGCTACATCGACAAGGAGTGCCCGTCGACCAACTGCGAGTTCCAGTTCAAGATCAAGAACGAAGACTGGAAGAACATCTGCCGCGACGAAGGCGTCTGGTGTCCGATGTGCGGTCATGCGGCGCCAGCCAAGAGCTGGTTCAACAAGGCCCAGGTTCAACATGCCGAGCGGCACGCCCACAGGGTGATCGAGTCGACGATCGACGGAGCGATGCGCGCGGATGCGAGGGCCTTCAACGGTCGGCAGCCAAGGAACTCGCTGATCTCGATGTCGATGAAGGTGGGCGGCGCACCGCACTTCACGCCGCACAAGGTTCCAGCGGCTGCGTCGGCAGCAATGGAGCTTGAGATCGCGTGTGAGAAGTGCAGTTGCCGGTTCGCGGTGATTGGCTCGGCCTACTTCTGCCCGGCGTGCGGCCACAGCTCCGTGGATCGCATGTTCGATGACTCCCTGCGCAAGATCAGGGCCAAGAAGGACAACGTCGAAGTCGTGCGCCAGGCCATCGCGGCGGTGGGCGGCAGGGATGAAGCCGAGCTGATGTGCCGGTCGTTGATTGAGTCATGCCTGCAGGATGGTGTGACCGCCTTCCAGCGGTGCTGCGAGGGGCTGTATGCATCGACGGCGCCTGCGACTCCCGCGCCGATGAATGCCTTTCAGCGACTCGCACAGGGCAGCGAGCTTTGGCAGGCGCGGGTCGGCGTTGCTTATGTCGATATCCTCGGCAGTTCGGACCTGGAGCGACTTAGGCGGCTGTTCCAGAAGCGGCACCTGCTGGCCCACAGCGATGGCATAGTGGATCAGCGATACGTCAACGAGTCGGGCGACTCGACCTACAAGGTTGGGCAGCGGATCACGGTCTCAACGTCGGAGGTCGACGGCATCGTCATCGGCATCGGAAAGTTGGTGGAGGGGCTACGGAATGCCGTCAACGCTCCACCGGGCAAGCCTTAGCCCGCGGTCGAGTCGGAGATGCTCCCCACCGGTGGAGCAGCTCGATTCAGATTCGCCAGAGCGTCGTTGCCAGCGACGAGCAAGACCGTCAGAATGTCGTTGCTTGCGGTCTCATGACGGCTCACAACGAGTAGGGGAACAGACGGGGGAACAGTTCGATTTCTCCCGGAAGTTTTCTCAATGAGATCAACAGCTTAGGTCGCCGTTTTGAATCCCATCAGCCACCCCAAGTCCTATGCGTCAACAGCGGCCCTTTGGGGCCGCTTTGCATGGCGAGCCCGTCAGGTGCGCAGCGCCATCAAGCCGACGCCGCATGGACCGCGTTGACGCGCTCGTCGTCGGTGCTGGCGCCGTGGGCCTGGCCGTCGGCCGGGCGCTGGCGCGGGCTGGCCACGAGACCCTGGTGCTGGAAGCCGAAGGCGCCATCGGCCAGGGTGTCAGTTCGCGCAACAGCGAGGTCATACACGCCGGGCTTTACTACCCGCCCGGCTCGCTGAAAGCCCGCTTGTGCGTGCGCGGCAAGGCCTTGCTCTACGACTTCTGCGACTCGCACGCGGTGGCGCACCGCGCCTGCGGCAAATTGGTGGTCGCCACCGCCGAGGACCAGCACGCGGCGCTGCAGGCGCTGCAAGTGCGGGCGCAGGCCAATGGCGTGGCCGTCGAGTCCTGGACCGCCGCGGCAGCGCGAACGATGGAACCCGAGCTGCACTGCACCGCGGCACTCTGGTCGCCCAGCACGGGCATCATCGACAGCCATGCCTACATGCTGGCCTTGCAGGGCGACCTCGAGCGCGCCGGCGGTGTCGTGGCGCTGCAGTCGCCGGTGCGGGCCTGGACGGCCTTGTCGGGTGGCGGTGCGCGCCTGGTGGTGGATGCGGCCGGCGGCGCTTTCGAGATCGAGGCCGGTCTGCTGGTGAATGCGGCGGGCCTGGGTGCCTGCGCCTTGACGCAGCTGCTGGTCGGTCTGCCGCCCGTCCACCGCAGCCCGCCCTACTACGCCAAGGGCAGCTACTTCACCTTGAGCGGGCGTTCACCGTTCCGCCATCTCGTCTACCCAGCGCCTGTCGATGCCTGGCTGGGCGTCCACGTGACCCTGGATCTCGGTGGCCAGGCCAAGTTCGGGCCTGACTTCGAATGGCTCGACACCACCGACCCGCGCGCCATCGATTACGCCGTCGATCCGGCCCGTGCAGCGGCTTTCGAAGCGGCCATACGGCGTTACTGGCCCGGCCTGCCCGATGGCGCCTTGCAGCCCGGCTACAGCGGCGTGCGGCCCAAGATTCACGGTCCGGGTACCGCCGCGCCCGACTTCCGCATCGACGGTCCGGCACAGCACGGCTTGCCCGGCATCGTGAACCTGCTCGGCATCGAATCGCCGGGCCTGACCGCATCGCTGGCGATCGCCGAAGCGGTGGTGGCGCGGCTGGCTGCCGGCTGACGCGCGAAGGTGCCCGGCGCCCAGCCATGAAAAAACGGCCCCGCAGGGCCGTCTTCATCGCGCGCAGCAGGCCCGCGGGCCTGCTGCCGAGCCCTCAGGGCTTCAGGCCTTCTTGGCCCAGGCGCTGCACCAGCCACCGGCAGCCACTTGCTTGCCGGCGAACAGCGGGCAGCCGCCGGCGGCGTCGCCAGCCTTGCCCTGGAACAGCGCGCAGCTGCTGCACTTCTGGTCCTTGGCGTGCTTGGGGTACTTCTTGGCGTCGACCTTGGTGGTGTCGGCCGCGTAGCCCAGACCGACCGCAGCCGGGTCTTTCTCATCCACCTTCGCGCCCTGCGCTTGGGCTTGGACGGCGGCCAGGGCGCCACCACAGGCGGCCACTTGCATCAGGAACGTACGGCGGTTGCTTTGCGACATGGTTCGGATACTCCGATGAGGTTGAAGAGACAGTCAGAAAAGAGAAAAGTTGCCGAGCGGCAGCGCCGAGCCCGAGGACTCAAGCTGCCGGGACGCTGACACCCAGGCAGGTATTGCACCGGCCCAGACCGCGCAGTCGCGGATCGGGTTTGCCATCGCCGGTCTTGAAATTGGCGTGGCAGCGGATGCAGACGTACATTTTCGAGCTCGACATCATCGGCCGGACGCCGGGTTCGGCGTTGGGTCTGGCGGCGGTGTACTCGGCTTGGGTCTGGCGCAGTTTGGGACCGGCAGCGGTCTCGGGCGGGGGCGGCGTGCGGCGAGTGGTCATAGCAGATAAGGGCCGGGTGGCGAGGCCCGGATCGTCGCGAAGTGCCTATTGTCCCCGAAATGTCACGGGCTGGCACTCGGGACTGACGTGGATACCGTCGCCGCCTTGGCGCAGACCGGCCGGAACGCCGCTTCAGCCGCGTCCGCAGAAGTCCGGTACCCGCACGGCACAGACGATGCCTTGGGGCTTGTTCTCGCGCCAGGCGACCTGGCCGCCCAGCAACTTGACCCGCTTGCGCACGCCGCCCAGCCCCAGGCCGTGTGCCCAGGCCTCGGGCTCGAGGCCCTCGCCATCGTCGGCCACCTGCAGCGTCAGCGCGCCGCCCTCCAGCAGGAAGTCGACGTCGACCCGCGTGGCGTGGCCGTGGTACAGCGCGTTGCTGACCAGTTCGCGCAGCACCCGCGTCAGTGCCGACCACTGCACGACCGTCAGCAAGACGTCCTGGTCGTGATCGACATGCCAGCCCAGGCTGGCGTGCGCTGCCGCCAGCCGCTGGGTGAGGTCGGCCTTCCACTCGGCAGCGGCATGTGACAGCCGCTGCTCGGCGGCGGCCAGCCCGCGGGTCAGCGTCTTCAGGTCCTGCAGCGTGTGGCGGATGTAGTCTTCCATCTCGCGGCTCTGCGCCTGGTACATCAGCGTCAGCAAGCGAGCGCCGATGTCGTCGTGCAGGTCTTGCGCAATGCGCAGTCGCTCTTCGGCGCGGCCCCGCTCGACGGCCTGGTCGTAGGCCACTGCGCTGCGCAACTGGTCGACCACGCGGTCGGCCAGGCGGGCATCGTCGATGGTGAACAGGCGCTGGCCGCGGCCGGCGAAACGCAGCACCAGCGCGCCGGCCCGGGCCTCGTCTTCATCGGTACGGCGCAGCGGCACGACCAGGGCCGCGCCTTGGCCCATGATGCGCGCGCGCGCCGGCACCCGTTCGACCTGCTGGACCTCCAGCGGTTCGAACAGATCGCACAGCAGGGCGCCGAGCACCGCCGTGTAGCGCGCGGGCCCGAGCTGCACCTCGCGGGCAGCCCGGTACAGGCGATCGAACGTGCGCTCGGTGGTCAACAGGCTGCTGGCCAGCAGGTGGCTGACCAGCCACTGCCGGACGCCGGCATAAAGGGCCAGCGCGGTGAACACCGAGATGGTCAGCGAGGTCGTCGAGCCCATCGAGAACCCGGCAATGAACAGCAGGTCGAGCGCGGTGGCCACCGTGCTGATGCCGGCCAGCAGCGCGAATTCGCGCAACAGCTGCTGGCTGCGACCCAGTGCGGGTACCGTCAGCAGCAGCACGGCGAAACTCAGGGCCCAGCCGACCGACACGCCCTCGGCCACGATCGCGCCGGTGTCGGGCAGGTCCGCCGTCCAGGCCACGGCCGCGGTCGCCGCCGTGAAGGCCAGCACCGCGATCGCGGCGTAGCGGCGCATCACCAGCGCGTAGGGGTTGGGCTCCAGGCGGTAGGAATGGCCGATCGCGGCCAGCGCCGCGCCAGCCAGGCCCAGGCAGGCACCCTGGGCCCACCACCACAGCGACCCGACTGCACCGAGTTCGCCAGCGGTGCCCGGTGCACCGGCCTGGGCCAGCAGCAGCCAGGCGGGCAAGGTCAGCCAGGCGGCGGCGGCTGCCAGTCCGGCGTAGGGCAGCCGGCGCGGGCTCAGGGTCCAGGCCTGCAGCGCGGCGGCGGCCGTGCCGAGGTCGAGCACGACCCGCCAGGACAGCGCGGTCAGCCAGTCGGCTGCGGGCAGACCCGGTCCGGGGGTGGTTTCCACCGCGACCGAGACCAGGTTGAGGGCCTGGCAGAGGGCCATCGCCAGGAACAGCAGGCTGCCGGGCTGCGGCCGGGCGAGCACCAGCACGACGCCCAGCAGGTAGACCATCAGCGCCAGTCCCAGCAAGGGCCAGAACAGCAGGCCCAGCCCGACGTAAGCCCGGGGCGCCGGCGTCAGCGTCACCGCGCTGCCATCGGTGAACCGCAACTGGATGGCGCCGCTGTCCAGCGCCTGCGACCAGGCCCGCTGCTGCGCGATCTGCTCGGCGCGCGCGACTTCGTCGGGCTGCCAGCGCGAGGCGCGGTGCAGGATGCGGGCGTCGACGGCGGTGGCCAGGCCGCTGGCCCCCTGGATTTCCCGCAGGGCCCGGCCCTGATGCGCCACCAGGGCTGGCAGCTTGCTGTGGCCGAGCACCAACCGGCCGTCGGCATCGGCCTGCCAGACGCCATCCAGCTGCGGCCCCGCCGCCAGCCAGCGGACCAGCGAAAACACCGCCAGGCAGCCCAGCAAGGCCGCCAAGACCAGCGTCCGGCGGCGCCAGCCTATCCAGGTGTTGGGACGATCGCGATCGAGTCCGGCCTCGAAGGCGCTGGCATCGAAGGCCGGTTCACCCGGTCCCCGCTCACCGCGCACCGACCGGCTGTTCGGGTCCGGCTGCGCGGCTTCGGCCTTCATCGCCTGGCTGGTCGCCTGACCGCGGCGGCAGTTGGCGGGCCGCCGGGCCTCAGACCAGGCCTTGCTTGCTGGCCAGCACGGCCGCCTCGGCCCGGCTGGATACGTTCAGCTTCTTGTAGATCGACTTGATGTGGTCGTTGACGGTGAACCACTTGATGCCCATCAGGCTGGCGATTTCCTTGATCGTGAAGCCCTTGCTGAGGTAGGTCAGGACTTCACTTTCACGCGGCGTCAGGCGTTCGTGGTCAGGCGCCTTCTCCAGCGGGACGGGCTTGCTGGTGGTCAGTGAACTGGCGGGCAGGAACCCTGAATCGCCGGCCGGGTGATCGCCCGCCGGGCCGTGCCGGAAGTGGGTCAGCAAGCGCCGCGCGATGGCCGGCGACAGCGGCGGCTGGCCGCGCACGATCTTCTGCAATTCCTCGACCAGCACCTCGAAGCGGTCTTCCTTCAGCAGATAGCCATCGGCGCCGCACTGCAGCGCCGGGAAGAGGTGATCGTCGTCGGAATACAGCGTGGTGACGATCTTGGTGGCCGGGTAGTGGCGCAGTTCGGCCAGCAGTTCCATGCCGTTGCCGTCGGGCAGTTCCAGGTCGACCAGGATCAGCTTGAAGGGGTCAACGCCGTGCAACCCCTGCGCGCCGCCGGTCAGCGAGATATGCCGCCGCGCCGCCTCCAGGTCGCCGGCTTCGGTGATCACCATCAGATCGCTGAAACTTTCGCGCACCACGCGGCACAGGAAGCTGCGTGCTACCGGGTTGTCTTCGAGGATCAGCACCTTGACCGTCATATTTGAGCTCTCCTGCAGCGCAGGGCGATGCTAGCGCCAAAACTAGGGGGGCCTGTGCCTCAGCGACCTCAGGGATTGACCAACAACAACTTCCCCATCACCTGGCGCGACCCCATGCGCGCGTAGGCCGAACGAATCTCGCTCATCGGGATCTCGCGGTCGATGACCGGCTTGATCAAACCCTTCGCATACCACTGCGCCAGTTGCTGCAGGGCCGCGGCGCTGGCCTTGGTTTCGCGCTTGACGAAGTCGCCCCAGAACACCCCCACCACGGAGGCCCCCTTCAGCAGCGCCAGGTTCCAGGGCAGCGCCGGGATGCCGCCGCCCGCAAAGCCGATCACCAGGTAGCGGCCGCGCCAGGCGATCGAGCGGAAAACCGGTTCGGCCAGGTCGCCGCCCACCGGGTCGTAGACCACGTCGGGCCCCTTGCCGTCGGTCAGCGCCTTCAGCGTCGCGCGGACGTCCTGGTGGCTGTAGTTCAAGGTGGCGTCGGCGCCCATCGCGCGGCACAGGGCGCACTTCTCGTCGGTGGAGGCGGCGGCGATGACGCGAGCGCCTGCGGCCTTGGCGATCTGCAGGGCTGCCGTGCCGACGCCGCCGGCCGCACCGAGGACCAGCACGGTCTCGCCAGCCTTCAGGGCCGCGCGGTCCATCAGCGCGTGGTGCGAGGTGCCGTAGGTCATCGCGAAGGCGGCGCCGTCACGGACCGCGAAACCGGGCGGCAGCGGGATCACGCGGCTGGCCTCGACGATGGCGTGGGTGCCGAAGCCGCCCGTGCCGGCGATGGCCGCCACCGGGTCGCCCGGCAACAGGTGCGTGACGCCGGCGCCCACCGCATCGATGCGGCCGGCGTATTCCGACCCGGGCACGAAGGGCAGCGGGGGCTTGAACTGGTACTTGCCTTCAACGATCAGCAGATCGGGGAAGTTCAGGCTCGCGGCCTCGATCGCCACGCGCACTTCGCCCGCTTTCGGCTCGGGCGTGGGGAGCTCTTTCCATTGCAGCGCGTCGACGCCGTCCAGTGTTTCGCAAAGCCAAGCGTGCATCGTGATGTCCTTTGAATTCGGGTGCGGCGAATGATAGGCAGCGGGCCCGAGCCCCGTCGACGCGTGCGCGACATCGGTGCAGCCGTGCCGCGACAAGGCCGGGCGCTGTGCGGCCTCCAGCCGCGCCGGCAGCGAGCGGGCCTGCACGCGGGCGCAGCCCCGCGACCAGTCGCACCCGGTTGTGCACGCGCTGGAATTCGACGATCTGGGCGCCGCGGACGACCTTGACCGGCATCCCCATCAAGCCGCCCAGCACCCAGGCGACGCCGATGCCGGACTTGATCTTCGGCGACAGCAGCAGCCAGCGGGGCAGGGCGGTGCAACGGCGCGGGGTGCGTGCCGGCGGGCCGGCTCAGTGGATCGGTTTGAAGCGCATGCGCTTGGGGCGTGCGCCTTCTTCGCCGAGGCGGCGCTTCTTGTCGGCCTCGTATTCCTGGTAATTGCCGTTGTAGAAGACCCATTGCGAGTCGCCTTCGGCGGCCAGGATGTGGGTGCAGATGCGGTCCAGGAACCAGCGGTCGTGGCTGATGACCATCGCGCTGCCGGCGAATTCCAGCAGCGCTTCTTCCAGCGCGCGCAGGGTTTCGACGTCGAGGTCGTTGGACGGCTCGTCGAGCATCAGCACATTGCCGCCCTTGGCCAGGGTCTTGGCCAGGTGCAGCCGGCCGCGCTCGCCGCCTGACAGGTTGCCGACCAGCTTCTGCTGGTCGTTGCCCTTGAAGTTGAAGCGACCCAGGTAGGCGCGGCTGGGCATCACGAACTTGCCGACGATGATGTTGTCGAGTCCGCCCGAGACGTCTTCCCACACCGTCTTGTCGCCTTCCAGGCTTTCGCGGCTCTGGTCGACGAAGGCCAGGTGGGCCGTCTTGCCGATCAAAACCCGGCCGCCATCGGGTTGTTCCTTGCCCTGCAGCATGCGGAACAGCGTGGACTTGCCGGCGCCGTTGGGGCCGATGATGCCGACGATGGCGCCGGGCGGCACCTTGAAGCTGAGTTTGTCGATCAGCAGCCGGTCACCGAAGCTCTTGCTGACGTTCTCGAATTCGATGACTTCGTTGCCCAGGCGCTCGGCCACCGGGATGAAGATCTCGTTGGTCTCGTTGCGCTTCTGGTACTCGACGTCGCTGAGTTCCTCGAAGCGCGCCAGCCGGGCCTTGCTCTTGGTCTGGCGCGCCTTGGCATTGCTGCGCACCCACTTCAGCTCTTCCTTCATCGCCTTGGCGCGGGCGTCCTCGGTCTTCTGTTCCAGTTCCAGGCGCTTTTCCTTCTGGTCCAGCCAGTCGGAGTAGTTGCCCTTCCAGGGGATGCCGGCCCCGCGGTCGAGTTCCAGGATCCACTCGGCGGCGTTGTCCAGGAAGTAGCGATCGTGGGTGATGGCCACCACGGTGCCGCTGTAGCGCTGCAGGAAGTGTTCGAGCCACTCGACCGATTCAGCGTCCAGGTGGTTGGTCGGCTCGTCGAGCAGCAGCATGTCGGGCTTGCTGAGCAGCAGCCGGCACAGCGCCACGCGGCGCTTTTCACCGCCCGACAGCAGGCCGATCTTGGCCTCCCAGGGCGGCAGGCGCAGCGCGTCGGCGGCCAGTTCCAGCTGCAGGTCGGTGTTCTCGGAACCGGCCGCCGCGATGATGGCTTCGAGCTCGGCCTGCTCGGCGGCCAGCTTGTCGAAGTCGGCGTTCTCGTCGGCGTACTCGGCGTAGACCTCGTCGAGCCGCTTCTTCGCCGCCAGCACGCCGCCGATGCCCTGCTCGACGGCTTCGCGCACCGTCTGCTCGGGGTCGAGCTGCGGTTCCTGCGGCAGGTAGCCGATGTTCAGGCCGGGCATCGGCACCGCCTCGCCCTCGTACTCCTTGTCGACGCCGGCCATGATCTTCAGCAGCGTGCTCTTGCCCGAGCCGTTGACGCCGAGCACACCGATCTTGGCGCCCGGGAAGAAGGACAGCGAAACGTTCTTCAGGATCTGCCGCTTGGGCGGCACGATCTTGCCGAGGCGGTTCATGGTAAAGACGTATTGGGCCATGGGTCGTGGGGGTCGTTCGAGGATGGTGGGGCACGGGCAGGCCGAAAGAGATGGCCTGCAACAAGGCCTATTGTCCATCGAAGGCCGACATCGGCCAGCCCGTTAGAATGGCGTCTGCGCAGCGGCCCCCAGTCATCGCGGCGCGGTCGATTTCCCGACGGTCCTCTCCATCTCTCGCGCCTTCCGACTGGTGCACCCGTCCTGGGTGACAGCAGGCTGCGAACCACGGCTCCCCCCGAGCCTGAGCAAAAATCCCATGTTATTCACCGAACTCGGCCTGTCCGAGCCGCTCCTGCGTGCCGTTGCGGACCAGGGCTACGACACCCCCACCCCGATCCAGGCGCAAGCCATTCCGCAAGTGCTGAAGGGCGGCGATCTGCTGGCCGGCGCACAGACCGGCACCGGCAAGACGGCCGGTTTCGTGCTGCCGATGCTGCAGCGCCTGATGGCCGAGCCGGCGCGCAAGGATGCCCGCGGCCGCGTGCCGATCCGTGCATTGATCCTGACGCCGACCCGCGAACTCGCCGCCCAGGTCGAAGAAAGCGTGCGCATCTACGGCAAGTACCTGCCGCTGACCAGCATGGTCATGTTCGGCGGCGTCGGCATGTCGCCGCAGGTCGACAGGCTGCGCAAGGGCATCGACATCCTGGTGGCAACGCCCGGCCGCCTGCTTGACCACCACCAGCAGCGCACGCTGGACCTGAGCCAGGTCGAGATCTTCGTGCTCGACGAAGCCGACCGCATGCTCGACATGGGCTTCGTCCACGACATCAAGAAGGTGCTGGCCGTGATTCCGGTGAAGAAGCAGAGCCTGCTGTTCTCGGCGACCTTCAGCGACGAGATCAAGGCCCTGGCCGACAAGCTGCTCAACGCCCCGGCGCTGATCGAAGTGGCGCGCCGCAACCAGACCAACGAGTCCATCGCGCAGCTGGTGCACCCGGTGGGC
Source organism: Betaproteobacteria bacterium (assembly GCA_947453725.1). Taxonomy (GTDB): domain Bacteria; phylum Pseudomonadota; class Gammaproteobacteria; order Burkholderiales; family Burkholderiaceae_C; genus Rubrivivax. The sequence continues at coordinate 42,627 of CANGHH010000013.1, forward strand.
CGTGAGCGCAAGAAAGATCTGCTGGCTCACCTGATCAAGACCGGCGACTGGCACCAGGTGCTGGTCTTCACGCGCATGAAACACGGCGCCAACCGGCTGTGCGATTTCCTGAACGACAGTGGCATCAGCGCGATGGCCATCCACGGCAACAAGAGCCAGACGGCGCGCACCAAGGCGCTGGCCGACTTCAAGGCCGGCAGTCTGGCCGTGCTGGTGGCCACCGACATCGCGGCGCGCGGCATCGACATCGACCAGCTGCCCCACGTCGTGAATTTCGAGCTGCCCAACGTGCCGGAAGACTATGTGCACCGCATCGGCCGCACCGGCCGCGCCGGCGCCCAGGGCGAGGCCGTCAGTCTGGTCTGCCTGGACGAAGAGATCTTCCTGCGCGACATCGAGAAGCTGATCAAGCGCAGCATCCCGCGCCAGGACGTGCCGGGCTTCGAGCCGCCGGCCAACGAGAAGGCCGAACCCATCGTGCTGGGCCGCATGACCATCGGCATCGGTGGCACGCAGCGCAACGGCGGCGGCGGTGGTGGTGGTGGTGGCCGCGGTGGCCGCCCAGGCGGCGGTGGCGGCGGTGGCGGCGGCGCAGGCCGTGGCGGCCCGCCGCGTTCGACCAGCGGTGGTGGCGGCCGGCCCGGTGGCCCGTCGTCGGGTGGCGGTGGCCGACCGGGCGGGGCGCGTCCGCCTGCCGGCCGGGGCGGTCCGCCCAAGCGCTGAGTTCGCGCTGCCATGAACGGAAACAGCCGCCCTCGGGCGGCTGTTTCCGTTTCAGCGGGTGGTGTCGTTCCAGCCCCCACCCAGCACCCGGTACAGCGCCACCGCGTTCTGCTGGACCTGCGCCTGCACCTGGACCAGCGCCAGTTGCGCCGCGTACAGCGAGCGCTGCGCGTCCAGCAACTCCAGCCCGCTGCTGGCGCCGTTGCGGTAGCGCAGTTCGGTCAGGTCGAGGCGACCCTGTTCGGCCTGCACCAGCGCGGCCTGCGCGCCCAACTGGTCCTGCAGCGTGCTGCGGCCGGCCAGCGCGTCGGCGACTTCGCGGAAGGCCGTCTGGATGGCCTTCTCGTACTGCGCGATGGCGATGTCGCGCGCCGCCACGCTGAAGGCCAGGTTGGCCTGGTTGCGGCCGGCGTCGAAGATCGGCTGCAGCAGCTGCGGCGCAAAGCTCCAGGCGCCGCTGCCGGCCTTGAACAGCCCGCTCAGCGCCCCGCTGACGCTGCCCAGGCTGCCGGTCAGCGTGATCTTCGGGAAGAAGGCGGCGCGGGCGGCACCGATGTTGGCGTTCGCAGCGATCAGTTGCCCTTCGGCCTGGCGCACATCGGGGCGGCGCGCCAGCACCTCGGACGGGATGCCGGCCGGCACGTCCGGCAGCGGCGGGTGGGCCGCCAGACCGGCCGCCGCCCCTGCCGGGGCGTCTGGCGGGGTGTCCAGCGGGCTGTCGATCGGAAGCGCCTGCCCCAGCGGCTGGCCCAGGAGAAGCACCAGCGCGTTCTCGTCGAGCGCGCGCTGCCGTTGCTGCTGCGCCAGGCCGGCGCGGGCCGCTGCCAGCAGCGACTCGCTGCTGCGCAGGTCGAGCAGTGACGAGGCGCCGTTTTCGTAGCGCAGCCGGGTCAGGCGCTGCGTGTCCTGCCGCGTCTGCAGCGTCTGCCGCGTGACGCGCAGCGCGGCGTCGTCGGCCTGCAGCGCCAGGTGGGCCGTGGCCACGCCGGCGATCAGGCTGATCTGCACCGCCTGGCGCGCCGCCTGGCTGGCCAGCAGTTGCTGCGTCGCCGCGTCGCCCAGGCTGCGGACGCGGCTGAACAGGTCGAGTTCATAGGTCGGAACCTGCAGGCCGGCGCTGTAGAGGCTGCTGACGCCGCCGCTGGCGGTGGGCTGGCGTGCGCCGGTCAGTCCGGCGTTCAGCGTCGGCCACAAGTCGGCTTCGCGCAGGCCGGCCGTGGCGCGGGCCTGTTCGATGTTGAGCACGGCGATGCGCAGGTCGCGGTTGTGCTGCAGCGCGATCTCGATCAGGCGGCGCAGGTTTGCGTCGCCGAAGAACTGCTGCCAGCGCAGGTCGGCCGCGGCCGTGGCGCTGGCCGCCGGTGCGGACGCTGCTGCGTTCGCTGGCGCAGCCTGCGGAAAGCGATCGGCCACCGGCGGGACCGGCCGTTCGTAGGCCGGTGCCACGGCGCCACAGGCGCCGAGCAGCGCGGTACCGACCAGCGAAGTGCCGAGCAGCGCCCTGGCGAGCAGGCGCGGGCTCATCGCTGGTCCTCCTGCGCGGGCTGGGTGCCGATGACTTCGCTGTCGTGCGCGTATTGCCGCCGCTGTCGCTCGCTGCCCTTGAAGACGCGTCGCACCAGCACGAAGAAGATCGGCACGAAGAAGACGGCCAGCAGGGTCGCGCTGATCATGCCGCCCATCACGCCGGTGCCGATGGCGCGCTGACTGGCCGAGCCGGCGCCGCTGGCCAGCACCAGCGGCAGCACGCCCAGGATGAAGGCCAGCGAGGTCATCAGGATCGGCCGGAAGCGCAGGTGCGCGGCCTGGAGCACCGATTCGACCAGGCCCAGGCCGCGGGCGTGCAGGTCCTTGGCGAACTCGATGATCAGCACCGCGTTCTTGGCCGACAGACCGATGATGGTGATCAGCCCGACCTTGAAGAAGACATCGTTCTCGAGCCCGCGGAAGTTGGCGCCCAGCACCACGCCGAGCACGCCCAGCGGGACGACCAGGATCACGGCCAGCGGGATCGACCAGCTCTCGTAGAGCGCCGCCAGGCACAGGAAGACCGACAGCAGCGAGAAGCCGAAGAGGATCAGCGCGGTGGCGCCCGACAGCTTTTCTTCGCGCGACACGCCCGTCCACTCGGTGGCGAAGCCGGCGGGCAGGCCGGCTGCCAGGCGCTCCATCTCGGCGATGGCCGCCCCAGTGCTGACGCCCTTGGCCGGCTCGCCGGCGATGCGCATCGTCGGGTAGCCGTTGTAGCGCACCGCCTGCATCGTGCCGACGATCCATTCCGTGGTCGCGAAAGCCGACAAGGGCACCGGCTGCCCGGCACTGTTCAGCGCGTTCAGGCGCAGCAGGTCCTCGGGCTGCATGCGGCTGGGTGCATCGGCCTGCACCACCACCCGTTGCAGCCGCCCGGCGTTGGGGAAGTCGTTGACGTAGCTGCTGCCCAAGGCCGTGCTCAGCGCGCCGTTGATGGCCGCGAAGCTGACGCCCAGCGCGTTGGCCTTGGCGCGGTCGATGTTCAGCTGCAGCTGGGCCGCGTCCTCCAGACCGTCGGGGCGCACCGCGGTCAGCAGCGGGCTCTTGCTGGCCAGGCCCAGCAGCTGGTTGCGCGCAGCCAGCAGGCTGGCACGGCCAGCGCCACCCCGGTCTTGCAGCCGCATCGCGAAGCCGTTGGAGCGACCGAGTTCGCGGATGGCCGGCGGGCTGAGCGGGAAGATGAAGGCGTCACGTATCCGGGCCAGCGCGCCGAAGGCGCGGCCCACCAGGGCCTGCGCAGAATGCTCGGGCGCCTTGCGCTCGTCCCAGTCCTTCAGCGTGACAAAGGCCAGCGCAGCGTTCTGCCCGGTGCCCGAAAAATTGAAGCCCAGCACGGTGACGATGCTCTGCACCTCGGGCTGTTTCAGCATGTAGCCCTCGACCTGCTGCATCACGCCCTGGGTGCGCGACAAGGCCGCACCGGGCGGCAGCAGCACGTTGACCAGGATGTTGCCCTGGTCCTCGTTGGGCACGAAAGACGTCGGCAGCCTGTTGAACAGCAGCACCACCGCCGCCACGATGGCCGCGTAGATCACCAGGTAGCGCCCGGCCCGCCGCAGCAGTCGGGCTACCAGGCTTTCGTAGCCCTTCGCGGTGCGGCTGAAACCGCGGTTGAACCAGCCGAAGAAACCGCGTTTGGCGTGGTGGTGGCCGGCTGCCACCGGCTTGAGGAGCGTGGCGCACAGCGCCGGCGTCAGTGACAGCGCCAGGAAGGCCGAAAAGGCAATGGCACTGAGCATGACGGCCGCGAACTGGCGGTAGATGTTGCCCACCGCGCCGCTGAAGAAGGCCAGCGGCACGAAGACCGAGATCAGCACCACCGTGACGCCGATGATCGCGTTGCTGATCTGGCCCATCGCCTTGCGCGTGGCCAGCAGCGGCGGCAGGCCTTCCTCGCTCATGATGCGTTCGACGTTCTCCACCACCACGATGGCGTCGTCGACCACGATGCCGATGACCAGCACCATGCCGAACATGGTCAGCACGTTGATCGAAAAGCCCAGCACGAAGAGCGTGGCGAAGCTGCCCAGCAGCGCCACGGGCACGACCAGCGTCGGAATGATGGTGTAGCGGAAGTTCTGCAGGAACAGGAACATCACCAGGAAGACCAGCGCCACGGCCTCGACCAGCGTTTCCACGACCTGGCGGATGGAGATGTCGATGAAGCGCGAGCTGTCGAAGGGAATGCTGGCCTTCACGCCGGCCGGGAAGTAGGGCTGCAGTTCGGCCAGCCGCTGCTTGACGGCCTTGGCCGTGGCCAGCGCATTGCCGGTTGGCGACAGCTGGATGCCGATGCCGGCGGACGGTTCGCCGTCCAGGCGCGTGCTCAGGCTGTAGGTCTGGGCGCCGAGTTCGATGCGCGCGATGTCCTTGAGCTTGACCGTCGAGCCGTCGGCGTTGGCGCGCAGCACGATGTCACCGAACTGCCGCGTGGCGCTCAGCTGTCCCTTGACGACCACGGTCGCGAAGATCGTCTGTTCGGGCGTGTTGGGCAGGTCGCCGATGGCGCCTGAGGCGACCTGCGCGTTCTGCGCCGCGATGGCCGCCGTCACGTCGGCCGCCGACAGCTTGTAGCCGACCAGCTTGGCCGGGTCGATCCAGACCCGCATCGCGCGCTCGGTGCCGAAGAGCTGGGCCTGGCCGACGCCTGGCACGCGCTGCAGCTCGGGCAGCACGTTGCGCGAGGCGTAGTCGCCCAGGGCCACCGGTTCCATCGCGCCGCCTTCGCTGGACAGGATGGTGAAGAGCAGGAAGTTGGCGTTGGCCTTGTCGACCCGCACGCCCTGCTGGACCACCGCCTGCGGCAGGCGCGGCGTGGCCCGGCCGAGCCGGTTCTGCACGTCGACCTGCGCCAGGTCGGGATTGGTGCCGGGCTCGAAGCTCAGGGTGATGCTGCCGCTGCCGTCGGCCTGGGCGACAGACTCGAAGTAGATGAGACCCGGCGAGCCGTTCATCTCGCGTTCGATGACGCCCAGCACGCTGTCTTCCAGCGTCTGCGCCGAGGCGCCCGGGTAGGCCACGTTGACGACGATGGACGGCGGCGCCACCGGCGGGTATTGCGCGACGGGCAACTGCACGATGGCCACGCAGCCGGCGACCATGATGAACAGCGCGATGACCCACGCGAAGATGGGCCGGTCGATGAAGAACTGGGCCATGGCCGGCCCTCAGCGGCTGGCGGCCGGTGCGGGTGCGGACGCTGCCCCAGCGATCGCCGGCGGCGCCGAGCTCGCCGCCTTCCAAGGCACGGCCTTCACCGGCGCGCTGCCGCGCAGCTTCTGGAAACCGTCGACCATCACCTGCTCGCCGGCCTGCAGGCCGCCCAGCACCACCCATTGGCCGGCCTGCGCGGCGCCCAGCTTGACCGGCCGCGGTGCGACCTTGCCGTCGGCGCCGACCACCATCACGCTGTCGCCGGCGTTGCCGCGCGCCACCGCCTGCTGCGGCAGCAGGATGGCCGCCGGCGCCTGCGCCTGTTCCAGCCGCACCCGCACGAAGAGGCCGGGCAGCAGGGCGCCCTTGGGATTGGGCACCTCGGCACGCAGCGTGATCTGGTCGGAACTGGCGTCGACCGTCAGGTCCGAGAACAGCAGCTTGCCGCGCAGCGGGTAGAGGCTGCCGTCTTCCAGCACCACGTTGACCGCCGCCTGTTCGCCGCTGCCCTTGAGCGCACCGCTGGCGATGCCCGCGCGCAGGCGCAGGACCTCGGCGGCCGACTGCGTGAAGTTGACGTACAGCGGATCGATCTGCTGCACCACGGCCAAGGGCGTGGCTTCGCCCTGACCGACCAGCGCGCCCTCGGTGACCAGCGCGCGACCGATGCGCCCGCTGATCGGCGCGCTGACGGCGGCGTAGTCGACATTCAGCCGGGCGGTCTGCACGGCTGCCTTGGCCACGGCCACGTCGGCCTCGGCCGTCTTCTGGGCCGCCACCGCGTTGACGAATTCCTGCTGGCTGATGGCGTTGGCCGCCAGCAGCGGCCTGTAGCGCTCGGCCAGCGCCTGGGCCTGGCCCAGGTTGGCCTCGGCGCGAGCCTGCGCGGCCTGGGCGCTGGCCAGCGTGGCGCGGTAGGGGGCGTCGTCGATCGCGAACAGCGGCTGGCCGGCCTTGACTTCGCTGCCCTCGCGGAACAGCCGCCTCTGCAGGATGCCGGCCACGCGGGCCCGCACCTGGGCCACGCGCGAGGCTTCGGTGCGGCCCGGCAGCTCGCTGCTCAGGCCCAGCGCGCCGGGCTTGACGATCACCACGCCGACATCGGCCAAGGGCGCGGGTGCGGGTGCGGCGGGCGGCGTCGCGGCGGGGCCACAGGCGGCCAGCGCCAGCGGCAAGCAGCTCAGCAGGGTGCATCTGCAGACCTGCTGCAGGCTCGGCCAGGCAGCCATCAGTGGCCCAGCCGGCTGGCGGCGGCGTCGATGGCGGCTGCCAGGCCGGCATAGCTGTCGTGCACCGCGAACTGCGGGAACTGCGCCGCGATGCCGGCGGGCGGGTGGATGAAGAAGCCGGCGTCGGCCGCGCCCAGCATGCCGGTGTCGTTGTAGGAATCGCCGGCAGCGATGACCTTGAAGTTCAGGCTCTTGAAGGCGTTCACGGCGTGGAACTTGGGGTTGGGCTGGCGCAGCTGGTAGGCCGACAGGTAGCCGTCGGCGTCGGTTTCAAGTCGGTGGCACAGCAGGGTGGGCCGTCCGAGCTGCTGCATCAGCGGGTCGGCGAATTCATAGAAGGTATCGGACAGGATCACCACCTGGTAGCGGCTGCGCAGCCCATCCAGGAAATCCCGCGCACCTTCCATCGGGGCCATGCCGGCGATGACGGTCTGGATGTCGGCGAGCTTGAGCCCGTGTTCGCGCAGCAGCGCCAGGCGGAACTGCATCAGCTTGTCGTAGTCGGGCTCGTCGCGTGTGGTGCGCGAAAATGCCGCGATGCCGGTGCGCTCGGCGAAGGCGATCCAGATTTCAGGGACGAGGACCCCTTCGAGGTCGAGGCAGACGATGTGCATGGGGGCTTTCAACGGCAGGACCGCAAATCGTAGCGGCAGATGCGCCGGCCCGCCCGGGCCACTGCCGCAGCCGGGCAGCCGGCTTGATGGCGGTCAAGTCGGTTGCCGCACGGCAGGCGCAGACTGGATGCCTCGCGCCTGCCGTGCGCCATGCTGGAAATTCAAGGCCATGTACCAACGCATCCTGGTTCCCGTTGATGGCAGTCCGACCGCCGACCTGGGTCTGGACGAGGCGATCCGCCTGGCCCGGCTGACTGGCGCGACGCTGCGCCTGGTTCACGCCGTCGATGAACTGAGCTTCGCCACCGGACTGGAACCGGCTGCCGTCTACGCCGCCGACTTGATACCGCTGCTGCGCGAAGCCGGCGTCAAGGTGCTGGAGCGTGCGCAGGCGCGCGCCGCCGCCGCGGGCATCAGCGCCGACACCGTGCTGCTCGAAAGCTTTGCCGGCCGGCTGTCGGACTTCGTCGTCGAGCAGGCGCAAGCCTGGCAGGCCGAGTTGATCGTCATCGGCACCCACGGCCGCCGCGGCGTGCGGCGCCTGCTGCTGGGCAGCGACGCCGAGCAGATCCTGCGCAGCGCGCCGGTGCCGGTGCTGCTGGTGCGCGGACCGGCCGGCCCGCCGCCGGCCACTGGGGTTTGACCGCGGCGTCGTCGGTGGAGCGCGGGCCGATACTGCGGCCCGGACTGGAACCCCCCGAGAGCCCCGATGCCCGAATTCGAGACCCTGCTGTGCACCCTGGCCGACCAGGTGTTGACCCTCACGCTGAACCGGCCCGACAAGCTCAACGCGTTCAACCGCGTGATGATGGACGAGTTGATCCGCGCCTTCGACCACGCCGATGCCGATGACGGGGTGCGCGTCGTCATCGTCACTGGCGCCGGCCGCGCCTTCTGCGCCGGCGCTGACCTGTCGCAGGGCGCCAAGACCTTCGACTACGCCGCGCGCGGCGACCGGCCGGGTGTCGGCGCGGCCACGCAGGGCGGCGACGTGGACTGGTCGGACGAGTCGGTGCGCGACGGCGGCGGCCGCGTCGCGCTGCGCATCTTCAACAGCCTGAAGCCGGTGATCGCCGCCATCAACGGCCCCGCCGTGGGCATCGGCGCGACCATGCTGCTGCCGATGGACATCCGCCTGGCCAGCGAGGGCGCCCGCTTCGGCTTCGTCTTCAACCGGCGCGGCATCACGCCCGAGGCCTGTTCCAGCTTTTTCCTGCCGCGCATCGTGGGGATCAGCCGGGCGCTGGAATGGACCTATTCGGGCCGCGTCTTCGATGCCGCCGAAGCGCTCGCCGGTGGCCTGGTGCGCCAGGTGCTGCCAGGCGACCAGTTGCTGCCCGCCGCACAGGCCATCGCACGCGACATCGTCCTCAACGCAGCGCCGGTCTCGATCGCGCTGACCCGCCAGATGATGTGGCGCATGCTGGGCGCCTCGCACCCGATGGAGGCCCACCGCGTGGACAGCCGCGCCATCTTCTCGCGCGGCGCCTCGCCCGATGCCCGGGAAGGCGTGATGGCCTTCCTGGAAAAGCGGCCGGCGCAGTTCACCGGCCGCGTGTCGGCCGACATGCCGCCCTGGTTCCCTTGGTGGGACGAGCCCGGCTACGAATGACGGCTGGCGGCGCGCTGCCTCAATCGGGATCCCCGCAGGCCGCCAGAAAGGACTCGGCAAAGCGCGCCGAAGCGGCCAGCGTCAGCGTCACGGCGTGCCAGCGGCCGTCCTCCAGCTGCACCTGCAGGTCGTGGTCCCAGTCCATGCCGTCCTCGACCGGCCCCTGGCTGTGCGGGAACTGCCGCCCGGCCCAGGCCAGCACCCGCTGCACCTCGGCCAGCACGGCCGGGTGCTGCGCGGCGGCGGTGGAGGCAAAGGCTTCCAGGGTCCAGCTGCCGTCGGTGCCTTCGCTGGCTTCGAAGTGCAGGTAGTCGAGGGGGTGCAGGGCGGGCTTCATGCTGTTCGACATCGTACGGAAGCGGGGCCATTTGTGGTGCAGCATCCAGGCTTCCCCACCACCGGTCCGCACCCCATGAGCAATTCCAAGAACGGCAACAAGGAAGCCAAGAAGCCGAAGAAGTCTTTCGTGCCGAACGCGCCCGGTCTGCCCCCTGGTCTGGCGCCGCTGGCCTACAACCCCTTGAAGCCGAAGAAGCGCTGAACGATCAGGCGGCTGCGTCCGCAGCAGCCGCACGCAGACCCAGGCGGCTGCGTGCTTCGGCCGGTGTGGCCACTTCACGCCCGGCCTGGCGGGCGCAGGTGGCCAGGGCCTCGATCAGCACGCCATTGCCCGCCGCCCGCACGCCGCCTGGCAAGTAGAAGGTGTCTTCCAGGCCGCTGCGCAACATGCCGCCGAGTTCGGCGGTCCTCTGGTGCACCGGCCAGATCTCGGCGCGGCCGATCAGCGTGGTCTGCCACACCGCGCCGGCCGGTGCGTAACGCGGCAGCAGGGCCAGCAAGTCGGCGTCGCAGGGCATGCCGCTGGCCACGCCCATCACGAAGTTCAATTCGGGTACGCCGGAAAAGAATCCCGCCTTCAGGTACATGCCCACGCTGCGCACGATGCCGACGTCAAAGCACTCGAATTCGGGGTGGATGTGCAGTTCGTTCATCACGTCCAGCATCTGCTGCACCTTGGCCACCGGGTTGTCGAAGACCATCGGCGGCCAGGCCCATGCGCCGTTGTCCTTGATCTTCAGGTAATTCAGCGTCCCGGCGTTGCAGGCGGCGGCTTCGGGCTTCACGCGGCGCAGGCAGGCCACGGGCCCGCTGATGTCCTTGCCCACCACGCCCGTGCTCAGGTTGATGATCACGCCGGGGCATGCCGAGCGGATGGCGTCCACCACCGCTTCGGCCACGTCCGGGTCCCAGCTCGGCATGTGGCCGTAGCCCGGTTCCTGATTGCGCAGGTGCACGTGCATGATGCTGGCGCCGGCGTTGAAGGCGTCGCGCGCCTCGGCCGCCATCTGCGCCGGCGTGACCGGCACCGGGTGCTGCTGCGGGTTGGTCAGCACGCCGGTCAGCGCGCAGGTGAGGATGGCCTTGTCGGTGTTCATGCGGCGGGTCCCTCGGCTTTGGCTTCGGCGATGTCGATCTCGACCAGCAAGGCGCCGCTGGCGACGCTGTCCTTGATCTTGACATGGACCGCGCGGACGGTGCCGGCGGCGGCAGCGTTGAGCCACATGTCCATCTTCATCGCCTCGACGCAGACCAGCGCCTGGCCGGCCACGACGCTGTCGCCGATGGCCACCGCCACCTGCGCCACCACGCCGGCCACCGGGGCGCGTGCGCGGCCCGCGTCGGCGACCGGGTCGCCTGCCGGGTAGGGTGAGGCTTCGCTGAAACTGAAGCTGGCGCCTTGGCTGGACAGGTGCAGCGTGCCGCCGTCCTGCACCGCCAGCGCCTGGCGCTGCACGCCGCCGTGGCGGTAGCGCACGGTGGCGCCGTCGCGCGACAGCAGGGCCAGGCCGTCGGGCGGCGCGCGCAGCGTCCGCGTCTGGCCGTCGCAGACCAGCGTCAGGTCGTGCTGCGCCACGCTGGCCGGACGTGTGATCAGGCGCTGGATGCCGCGGGTCTCGGTCGGTCCGCTGAACAAGGCGGCGGCCAGGGTCCACAGCGGCTCATCGGGCTGCGGCCTTCGCATCAGCGCCTGGGTTTCATCGCCGACGGCAGCCGCCCATTCGTCCAGCCGCGTCGTGCTCATGGTGGCCGCCGTGAATTGCGGATGCTGGACGAGGTCGCACAGTAAGCGGCCGTTGTTGCGCAGGCCCAGCAGCGGCACGTCTTCCAGCGCGCGGGTCAGGCGGCGCACGGCGTCGGCGCGGTCGTGGCCGTGGGCGATGAACTTGGCGACCATCGCGTCGTAGTAAGGCGTGATGTCGCCGCCCTCGGCGATGCCGTGGTCGATGCGGATGCCCGATGCTTCAGGCTGCCAGCCGGCGATGCGCCCGGTCTGCGGCGCCCAGCCCGCGTAGGGGTCTTCGGCGCAGAGCCGCGCTTCGATGGCGTGGCCGGTGAAGGTGATCTGATCCTGGGTCAGCGGCAGCGGCTCACCCTGCGCCACGCGCAGCTGCCATTCCACCAGGTCGATGCCGGTGATGCATTCGGTCACCGTGTGTTCGACCTGCAGCCGCGTGTTCATTTCCAGGAAGCAGTGGCGCATCTGCGCATCGACGATGAACTCCACCGTGCCCGCGCCGACATAGCCCACGGCCTGCGCAGCGGCCACGGCGTCGCGGCCCAGCGCTGCGCGCAGCGCGGGCGTGACCACCGGCGACGGTGCTTCCTCGATGACCTTCTGCCGCCGCCGCTGCGCCGTGCAGTCGCGTTCGCCGAGGTGGATGGCATGGCCGTGGGCATCGGCGAAGACCTGCACTTCGATGTGCCGGCCGTCGTCGATCAGGCGTTCCAGCATCAGCGTGCCGTCGCCGAAAGCGCTGAGTGCTTCGCGCCGCGCGCCGACCAGCGCGGCTGCCAGTTCGTCGCTGTGACGAACCAGCCGCATGCCGCGCCCGCCGCCGCCGGCCACGGCCTTGACCAGCAGCGGCAGGCCGAGCTTCGCGGCCTCGGCCATGAGGCACTCGTCGCCCTGTTCCTCGCCCAGGTAACCCGCTGCGCAGGGCACGCCGGCCGCCTGCATGCGGCGCTTGGCCTGCGCCTTGTCGCCCATGGCGTGGATGGCCGCTGGCGGCGGCCCGACGAAGACCAGGCCGGCGTCGGCACAGGCCTGGGCGAAGTCGGCGCGCTCGGACAGGAAGCCGTAGCCGGGGTGGACCGCGTCGGCGCCGGTCGCCTGCGCAGCGGCCAGCAAGGCGCCGATGTTCAGGTAAGACTCGGCCGCCGGCGAGGCGCCGATGTGCACCGCCTCGTCGGCCTGTTGCACATGGGGCGTCTGCGCGTCGGCGTCGCTGTAGACGGCCACGGTGCGGTAGCCCAGGCGCTGCGCGGTGCGCATCACGCGGCAGGCGATCTCGCCGCGGTTGGCAACCAGGACCTTGTTGAACCTCACGGGAACGGCCTCACTGCGGGACCCAGCTGGCCTTGCGCTTGTTCAGGAAAGCGGTCGTGCCCTCGGTGCCTTCTGCGCCCAGTGCGGCAGCCGAGAAGACGGCCGCTGCGTGCTGCACCAGCGAAGCCGGCGTGTGGAAGCGGGCTTTGGCGATCAGCGCCTTGGTCGCCGCCACCGCGCCGGGCGCGCACTGCAGGATGTCGGCCAGCACCGCGGCCAGCGCGTGGTCCAGCGCGCCGGCGGCGTGCACCGCGTGCACCAGGCGCAGCCGCAGCGCGGCTTCGGCGTCGAGCTTGCCGCCGGTGACGGCCAGGCGCTTGGCTTCCGCGTAGCCCAGGCGTTCGACGAGGAAGGGCGCGATCTGCGCCGGCACCACGCCCAGGCTGGTCTCGGGCAGGCGGAAGACCGCGCTGGTGCCGGCCAGCGCCACATCGGCGACGCAGGCCAGACCGAAGCCGCCGCCCATCACCGTGCCTTCCAGCAGCGCGACGGTGGCCAGGCCGGTGTCGGCGAAGGCTACGCAGAGTTCGCCGAAAGCCGCGTTGACCTTGAGCACGGCGTCGGCGTCGGCTTCCAGCCGCAGGCGCGCGCTGGCCATGTCGCGCAGGTCGGCACCGGCGCAGAAATGCCCGCCAGCGCCGCGCAGCACCAGCACCCGCGTCACGCCATCGGTTTCGGCGGCGGCCAGCGCCTCGCGCAGTTCCAGCACCATCGCCAGCGACATGGCGTTGCGCACCTCAGGCCGGTTCAGCGTCAGATGCAGAACCGGCCCTTCGTGGCGCAGCAGCAGCGTGGCGTCGCTCACAGCGACTTGCCCGGCAAGGTGCCTTCGAGCTTGCAGAGGATGCCCAGCATCACCTCGTCGGCGCCACCGCCGATGCTGATCAGCCGGCTGTCGCGGTAAGCCTGGGAAATCGGGTTGTCCCGCGTGTAGCCCATGCCGCCCCAGTACTGCAGGCAGGCGTCGGTGACTTCGCGGCTCAGCCGGCCGCACTTCAGCTTGGCCATGCTGGCCAGCCGGGTCACGTCCTTGCCGCCGACGTACAGCTCGACGGCGCGGTAGGTCAGCGCGCGCAGCGCCTCCACCTCGGTGCGCAATTCGGCCAGCCGGTAATGCACCACCTGGTTGTCCAGGATGCGCTTGCCGAAGGCCTTGCGCTGGCGGGTGTAATCGATGGTCTGGTCGATCAGCCGGTCCAGGCTGCGCAGCGAACCGGCCGCGCCCCACAGCCGCTCTTCCTGGAACTGCAGCATCTGGAAGGTGAAGCCCAGGCCTTCCTGGCCGATCAGGTTGCGCCGGGGCACGCGGACCTTGTCGAAGAAGAGCTGCGCGGTGTCGCTGCTGTCCATGCCGATCTTGTGGATCTTCTGCTTGCTGATGCCGGCGGCGTCCATCGGCACCACGATCAGGCTCTTGTTCTGGTGGGCCGGCCCGTCGCTGGTGTTGGCCAGCAGGCAGCACCAGTCGGCCTGCAGCCCGTTCGTGATCCACATCTTGCTGCCGTCGATCAGGTAGTCGCCCCCGTCGGTCTTGGCGGTGGTCTTCAGCGCGGCGACGTCGGAACCGCCGCCGGGCTCGCTGACGCCCAGGCAGGCGACATAGTCGCCGCTGATGGTCGGCGTCAGGTATTCCCGGCGCAGTTCGTCGCTGCCGAAGCGCGCCAGGGCCGGCGTGGCCATGTCGGTCTGCACGCCGATGGCCATCGGCACGCCGCCGCAATTGCATTGGCCCAGTGCTTCGGCCATCACCATGCTGTAGGAGAAGTCGAGGCCCGCACCGCCGAATTCCTCGGGGTATTTCAAGCCCAGCAGCCCCAGGTCGCCCAGCTTCTTGAACAGTTCATGGCTGGGGAATTGCTCGGCCTTTTCCCATTCGGCGACGTAGGGGTTGATTTCCTTGTCGCAGAACTTGATGACGGTGTCTTCGAGCTGGCGGTGTTCGGTGGTGAATCGCATGGACGTTCTCCTTCAGAAACGGGCCACACCGAAGGTGTTGGGCCGCAGGGTTCGGCGTTCGGCTTCGTGGGCGATGGCCAGGCAAAGGCCCAGCACGCGCCGGGTGTCGCGCGGGTCGATGACGCCGTCGTCCCACAGGCGGGCGGTGCCGAAGAGCACATCGCTTTCGGCATCGAGGCGCTTGCGCAGCGCATCGCTCATCGCGGCCAGCGCTTCGTCGTTGGCCGGCAGGCCCAGGCGCTGCAGCTTGCTGCGGTTCAGGATGTCCATCACCTGGGCGGCCTGCGCCCCGCCCATCACCGCGGTGCGCGCACTGGGCCAGCTGAAGATGAAACGCGGGTCGAAACCGCGGCCGCACATGCCGTAGTTGCCGGCGCCGAAGCTGCCGCCCAGCACGATGGTGAACTTGGCCACCCGGGCATTCGCCACGGCCTGGATCATCTTGCTGCCGTGCTTGATCGCGCCGCCCTGTTCGGCCGCCTTGCCGACCATGTAGCCGGTGGTGTTCTGCAGGAAGACGAGGGGCATGCCGGCCTGGTCGCACGCTTGAATGAACTGCGCGGCCTTGGTCGAACCCGCGGGCTGGATCGGTCCGTTGTTGCCGATGATGCCGACCGCGTGGCCGTGCAGGCGGGCGTGGCCGCAGACGGTGTCGGTCGCATACGTGGGCTTGAATTCCAGGAAGTCGCTGCCATCGACGAGGCGGGCGACGACCTCGCGCACGTCGTAGGGTTCGCGTTCGTCGGCTGGCACCACGCCCATCAGTTCATCGGGGCTGTACAGCGGTTCGGCCACAGCCGCCGGCGCGGTCGCGGCGTCCCACGGCAGCTTGTCCATCAACTCGCGCGCCAGGGCGATCGCGTGGGCGTCGTTGTCGCCGAGGTATTCGCCCAGGCCGGTGACTTCGGCGTGCAGCTGCGCACCGCCCAGTTCCTCGTCGCTGGCGTCTTCGCCGATGGCGGCCTTGACCAGCGGCGGCCCGGCCAGGTAAATGCTGCTGCGGCCCTTGACCAGCACCACGTAATCGCTCAGTCCCGGCAGGTAAGCACCGCCGGCGGTGGACGAACCGTGGACCACGGCGATCTGCGGAATGCCGGCCGCCGACAGCCGCGCCTGGTTGGCGAAGGTGCGCCCGCCATCGACAAAGATCTCGGCCTGGTACATCAGGTTCGCGCCGCCCGATTCCACCAGCGCGATCAAGGGCAGCTTGTTCTGCGCCGCCAGTTCCTGCGCGCGCAGTGCCTTCTTCAAGCCCATCGGCGCGACGGTGCCGCCCTTGACCGCGCTGTCGCTGGCGCTGATGAGCACGCGCTTGCCGGCAACGATGCCGATGCCGACGATGCTGCCGCCGCCCAGCACGCTCTTGTGGCCGTCGTCGTCGTGCATCCCCAGGCCCGCCAGCGGGCTGAGCTCCAGGAAATCGCTGCCGCGGTCGATCAGCCGGGCTACCCGTTCACGCGGCAGCAACTGCCCGCGGTCCTCGAATTTCTGGCGCTTGCTGGCCGATTCGGCGACGACCTGGGCCTGCAGGGCCAGCACTTTGGACAGGCGCTCGTGCATGCGGGCCTTGTTGGCCGCGAAGCCCGGCGAACGCGGGTCGATTCGGGACTGCAGGGCCGTCACTTCAAGACCTCCGGCGTCACCGCGCGGTGGAAGCCGTCGTAGGGCTTGGAGGTGGACGTCGCGCCCAGCGGAAAGATGTCGCTGCCCAGTGAAGCCGCACCGTCGATCTGCAGGGTCACGCCAGTGATGAAGGCCGCGCCCGGCGACAGCAGGAAGACGATGGCCGCGCTGACTTCGGCTTCCACCCCCATGCGTCGCAGCGGCACGTGCTGCTTCAGCTTCGGGATGATGGCCTTCATCGCGCCGCCGTAGCTGTCCATGCCGCTGCTGGCGATCCAGCCCGGGGCCACCGCGTTGACGCGCACGCCGGCGTGCGCCCATTCGAAGGCCGCGGTGGCGGTCAGGTTGGCCATGCCGGCGCGCGCCGCGCCGCTGTGGCCCATGCCGGGCATGCCGTTGCGGAAATCGGCGGTCATGTTGACGATGCTGCCGCCCTGCGCCTGCATGCACTGGTTGAACAGCTCGCGCATCATCAGGAAGCCGCCGGTCAGGTTGTTCGCCACCACGGCGTCGAAGCCCTTCTTGCTGATGGCCAGCAGCGGCGCGGGGAACTGCCCGCCGGCGTTGTTCACCAGCCCGGCCACCGGGCCGTGCTGCGCGATGACGGCGGCCACGCCGGCCTTCACCGCGTCCTCGTCGCGGATGTCGAAGGCGGTGCTCACGCAGCGCCCGCCGTCCGCCAGGATCTCGCCGGTCACCGCGTCGAGCTTGGCCTGGGTGCGCCCGCTGATCACCACCTGCGCGCCCAGCGCCGCCAGTTCGTGCGCCACGCAGCGCCCGATGCCGCTGCCGCCGCCCGTCACCCAGACGGTCTGCCCGGTGAACAGGCCGGGGTGGAAGATGCTGCGGTAGCGCGGTGATTCATGCATGGTGCCGGATTAGGCTGCAGGGTGACGTTAACGTCAATCCAGTGACATCTAGGTAAATACGCGCGTGTTGGCGACAGCAAGCTGCCCTACGATGCCCGGCATCCACTTGAATCGAGGTTTCCCATGGACATGCAAGCCTGCACCGAGACCCTGCGTGCCAAGGTCGGCGACGCCAGCGGCCTGAACGCGACCCTGAAGTTCGACTGCGGCGCCGACGGCGTGGCCTACATCGACGGCAAGAGCCTGCCCAACACGGTCAGCAACGAGAACAAGGACGCCGACTGCACGGTGGCCATCACGCTGGAAAACCTGACGGCGTTGATGACCGGCGAGCTCGAGCCCGCCACCGGCTTCATGATGGGCAAGTTCAAGGTCAGTGGCGACCTGAGCGTGGCCATGAAGCTGCAGCGCGTGGTCTGAGCGCTTCGGCATGCTGCAGACCGTGAGCCGCAAGCGGGCCGTGCCCTCGGCCCAGGAGGTCGTCGATGCACACCGAAGCGAAGACACCGGCGAGCTGTTCGGCATCACCGAGTTGTGCCATGAATTCGGCATCACCCTGCGCACCATCCGCTTCTACGAAGACAAGGGCCTGCTGAAGCCGCGGCGTGTCAACGGCACCCGCGTCTACACGCGGCGCGACCGGGCGCGGCTGACGCTGATCCTGCGCAGCAAGGCGATCGGGGCGACCCTGGACGAGATCAAGCATTACCTCGATCTGTATGGTTCGCATGGCGAAGGCCGGGTGCAGCAGTTGAAGTTCGTCCAGGATCGCACCGACCTGGCCATCGTCGAACTGGAAACCAAGCGCGCGCACATCGAGGCTTCCCTGGCCGAATTGCGGGTCATCAACGCGATGGTGCGCAAGCAATTGGAGTCCCGATGAGCCTGCCCAATTTCCCGTCTGCGTGGATGACCGACGAGCACCGCATGCTGCAGGACAGCGTGTCGCGTTACATCGCCGACAAATGGGTGCCGCGTGCCGCCGAGTTCCGCGCCGCCGGCAAGCTGGGGCCCGAGGTCTGGCGCGAGGCCGGCGTCAACGGCCTGCTGTGCGTCAGCACGCCGGTCGAATACGGCGGCGGTGGCGGCGACTTCGGCCACGAGGCGGTGATCCTGCTCGAACAGGCGCGCGCCAATGTCTCGGGCTGGGGCGGCGGCCTGCATTCGGCGATCGTCGCGCCCTATCTGCTGCACTACGGCACCGCAGACCAGAAGCAACGCTGGCTGCCGAAGATGGTGAGCGGCGAATTCATCACCGCCATCGCGATGACCGAACCCGGCACCGGCAGCGACCTGCAGGCCGTGCGCACCCAGGCCCGGCGCGATGGCGACCACTATGTCCTGAACGGCGCCAAGACCTTCATCACCAACGGGCAGAACGCCAACCTGATCGTGGTGGTCTGCAAGACCGGCGGCGAGGGCGGCGCGAAAGGCATCTCGCTGCTGATGGTCGAGACGGATCAGTCGGCCGGTTTCCGCCGCGGCCGGCAACTCGAGAAGGTCGGCATGCACACGCAGGACACGTCGGAACTGTTCTTCGACGAGGTGCGCGTGCCGCTGGACAACCTGATCGGCGGCCAGGAAGGCCAGGGTTTCTTCCAGTTGATGGCGCAACTGCCGCAGGAACGGCTGATCATCGCTGTCAGCGGCATCGGCGCGATGGAGCGCGCGCTGGACGAAACGCTGAAGTACGTCAAGGAACGCCGGGCCTTCGGCAAGACCTTGTGGGACTTCCAGAACACCCGTTTCAAGCTGGCCGAGGTGCAGTCCACGGTGCTGGCCGCAAGGGCCTTCGTCGACGCCTGCATGACCGCGCACCTGAAGGGCGAGCTCGACGCCGCGCGCGCCGCGCTGGTCAAGGCCTGGGTCAGCGAGCAGCAGTGCAAGGTGATGGACGAATGCCTGCAGCTGTTCGGCGGCTACGGCTACATGTTGGACTACCCGATCGCCGAGTTGTATGTCGACGCCCGCGTGCAGCGCATCTACGGCGGCACCAACGAGATCATGAAAGAACTCGCTTCGCGGTTCATGTAAGGAGACACCGATGTCCGACGCCTATATCTACGACCATGTCCGCACGCCGCGCGGCAAGGGCAAGAAGGACGGCAGCCTGCACCAGGCTTCGCCGGTCTGGCTGCTGCGCACGCTGCTGCAGGCGCTGCAGCAGCGCAACCTGCTGGACACCGCGCTGGTCGATGACCTGGTGCTGGGCTGCGTGACGCCGGTGGGCGAGCAGGGCGCCGACATCGCGCGCACGGCGGTGCTGGACGCCGAATGGGCGCAGACGGTGGCCGGCGTGACGCAAAGCCGCTTCTGCGCGTCGGGCCTGGAAAGCGTCAACCTGGCGGCCGCCAAAGTGGCCAGCGGCTTCGAGGATCTGGTGGTCGGCGGCGGCGTCGAAAGCATGAGCCGCTGGGCGATGGGCAGCGACGGCGGCGCCTGGTTCATGGACCCGCGCATCAACCAGAAGCTGGGCTTCGTGCCGCAGGGCGTGGGCGCTGACCTGATCGCCACGCTGGAAGGCTGGGGCCGCGCCGACGTCGATGCCTTCGCGCTGAACTCGCACCGCAAGGCCGCAGCCGCGCGCGCCGAAGGCCGCTTCGCGCGCAGCGTGGTGCCCGTGCACGACATCGCCGGCCTGCTGATGCTGGACCGCGACGAGACCATCCGGGAAGGCGCCACGGCTGAGGCCATGGCCAAGCTGGAACCCAGCTTTGCGGCCATGGGCGCGATGGGCTTCGACGCCACCGCGCTGCGCAAGTACACGACGGTCGAGCGCATCACCCACATGCACCACGCCGGCAACAGCAGCGGCATCGTCGACGGCGCTGCGCTGATGCTGGTCGGCTCGAAGTCCGGCGGCGACAAGGCTGGCCTGCAGCCGCGGGCGCGCATCCGCGCGGCGGCGGTCATCGGCAGTGAACCGACGATCATGCTGACCGGACCGACGCCGGCCTGCCGCAAGGCGCTGGCCAAGGCCGGCATGCAGGCCGGCGACATCGACCTGTGGGAGATCAACGAAGCCTTCGCCGTGGTGCCCATGAAGACCGCGCGCGACCTGGGCGTCAGCCTCGACCGCGTCAATGTCAACGGCGGCGCGATCGCGATGGGCCACCCGCTGGGCGCCACCGGCTGCATCATCCTGGGCACCCTGCTCGACGAGCTGGAGCGTCGCGAGCTGAGCACCGGCTGTGCCACCTTGTGTGTCGGCGGCGGCATGGGCATCGCCACCATCATCGAAAGGGTCTGAGCATGGCCGACGCGATTCAACTGACGCTGGGCGACGACGGCATCCTCGTCGCCTGCATGGACCTGCCGGGCCGCCCGATGAACGTGGTCGGCGACGAACTGATGGCCGGCATCGCGCAGGCCGTCGAGCGCCTGGCGGACCCGGCCGCCAAGGGTCTGATCCTGACCTCGGCCAAGGCCGATTTCTGCGCCGGGGGCGACCTCGACCGGATGTCGAAATGGACCACCGCGCAGGAGCCCTTCGACGCCAGCCTGGCGATGAAGCAGGTGCTGCGCCGGCTCGAACTGCAGGGCAAGCCGGTGGTGGCCGCGATCAACGGCCACGCGCTGGGTGGCGGGCTGGAACTGTCGCTGGCCTGCCATGCGCGCATCGCCCTGGCCAATCCGCGCCTGAAGATCGGACAGCCCGAGGTCAAGCTGGGTCTGCTGCCCGGCGGCGGCGGTACGGTGCGGCTTTCACGCCTGGTCGGCATCCAGCAGGCGCTGCAGATCTGTGGCGAGGGTGGCGACCTCAGCCCCGCCAAGGCCCTGGACCTGGGTTTGCTGACCGCCCTGGCGCTGGACCGCGACGATCTGCTGGCGCAGGCCCGCGCCTGGATCGCCGCCCATCCGCAGGCGAGGCAGCCCTGGGACCTGCCGAAATTCCGCATGCCGGGCGGCGATTCGCGTTCGCCGGCCCTGGCGCAGCTGTTCTCGATCGCGCCGTCGATCGCGTCGGCCAGGAGCCAGGGCAACTACCCGGCGGTGCAGCACATCATGAGCAGCATCTTCGAAGGCGGCCTGCTGGACTTCGACAACGCCAGCGTGGTGGAGAGTCGCTACTTCGCGGCCTGCGCGATGTCGCAGGCCAGCAAGAACATGATCCACACGCTGTGGTACCAGCTGAGCGCGATCAAGAAGGGCGCCTCTCGTCCCCAGGTCGGGCCGGCCGGCATCGCGCCTTCGAGGGTGAAGAAGCTGGGCGTGCTGGGCGCCGGCATGATGGGGGCCGGCATCGCCCAGGTGTCGGCCCGGGCCGGCATCAGCGTGGTGCTGCTCGACAGCACGCTGGAAGCGGCCGAGCGGGGCAAGGCCTGCGCGCAGGGTCTGCTGGACAAGGCCGTGAAGCGCGGCCGCAGCACGCCGGAGCAGCGCGACGCGCTGCTGGCGCGCATCACGCCGACCGCCGACTTCGCAGCGCTGGCTGGCTGTGAGCTGCTCATCGAAGCCGTGTTCGAAGACCGCGCCGTGAAGGCCGATGTGACGCGAAAGGCGCAGGCCGTGCTGGGTGCCGAGGTGGTCTTTGCGTCGAACACCTCGACGTTGCCCATCACCGGTCTGGCCCAGGCCAGTGCAAAGCCGGCGAACTTCATCGGCCTGCATTTCTTCAGCCCGGTGGACAAGATGCCGCTGGTGGAAATCATCGTCGGCAAGGAAACGTCGGACGAGACGCTGGCCAAGGGTTTCGACTACGTGCTGCAGATCGGCCAGACGCCGATCGTCGTCAACGACAGCCGCGGCTTCTACACCAGCCGCGTCTTTGCGACCTACGTGATGGAGGGCATCGCGATGCTGAAAGAGGGTGTGCACCCGCGCAGCATCGAGGTGGCCGGCCTGCAGGCCGGCATGCCGATGCCGCCGCTGGCGCTGCAGGACGAGGTCTCGCTGAGCCTGGGTCTGCACGTGGCCGACCAGACGAAGAAAGATTTCCTTGCAGACCCTTCCACTTCGGGCAAGTCCCACGCCGAACACCCCGGCATGAGCGTGGTGCGCCAGCTCTGCGAGATCGGCCGCATCGGCAAGAAGGCCGGCAAGGGCTTCTACGACTGGTCGGCCGACGGCAGGCAGCTGTGGCCGGGGCTGGGCACGCTCTACCCGGTCGCGGCCCAGCAGCCCGAGCAGCGCGAACTGATCGACAGGCTGATGTTCGCGCAGGCCAACGAGGCCGCGCGCTGCTTCGAGGAGGGCGTGCTGCGCTCGGTCGCCGACGGCAACATCGGCAGCATCTTCGGTTGGGGTTTTGCGCCTTTCCATGGCGGCGCGCTGCAGTTCATCGACGCGATGGGCGCGGCGGCTTTTGTCGCGCGGGGGCGCGAACTGGCCGCGAACTTCGGGCCGCGCTTTGAGCCCGCCGCCGTCGTGGTGCGGCAAGCCGAGGATGGCGGGCGTTTCGCCGACACCTGAAGTCGAGCCGGCGGCGGGCCGCCGGCCTTGGGGGTTGGCGAACAATCCGGCGTGGGATTATCATGCAGCACATGTCCAAATCTGGATTTTTCAGATGAGCGCTGTGCTGGCACCCCGGGCACAGCCCGAGCTCAGCCCCGAGCGCATGGCCGCCGCCGGCCTGCGCGCCTACGGCCGCATCGCCGAAGCCTGGGGGCTGACGGTCGACGAGCAGCGGCTGCTGCTGGGCCAGCCGCCGCGTTCCACCTACTTCGCCTGGCGCAAGCAGCCCGACAAGGCCGTGGTGCCGCGCGACACGCTGGAGCGCCTGTCCAACATCCTGGGCATTTACAAGAGCCTGCAGATCCTGCTGCCCGATGCGGCCGCCGCCGACGCCTGGGTTCGCCAGCCGAACAGCGCCGCGCCCTTTGGCGGTGGCACGGCGCTGGCGCGCATGCTGGCCGGCAACGTCAGCGACCTGAACCTGGTTCGGCGCTACCTGGATGGCGTGCGCGGCGGGGGCTGGTCCTGAGCGCTGTTCCCGGCCTGCCGGCGGCCAGCCGCGTCCATTGGCCGCAGGCCTGCCGCATCGTGCCGACGCGCTACCCGGTCATCAGCCTGTACGACCGCGTCGCCAACGCCAGCGATTTCGACGCCCTGCACGCGCTGGAAGCCCTGACCAACGAGCACCTGCGCGACGAGCTGGGCCAGATCGAACGCGTGCCGCGCGCGGACCGCGTCTTCGGCCCCGGCAGCAGCCCGATCATGGCCGCCTTCACGCAGGTCAACGAGCGCGGCAGCCGCTTCTCCGACGGGCGCTACGGCGTCTTCTACGCCGCGCGGGCGCGTGCCACGGCCGTCGCCGAAACCCGCCACCACCACGCCGCCTTCATGGCCGCCACGCAGCAGCCGGCGCAGCACCTGCCGATGCGCCTGTACCACGTGGTCATCGCCGCCCGACTGCACGACTTGCGGCCCGCGGAGGCGGTGTCCGACGCCGTCCACGACCCGGCCGACTACAGCGCGGCCCGCGCGCTGGGCGCGCGACTGGCCGATGCCGGCTCGGCCGGCGTGGTCTACCGCAGCGTCCGCCACCCGGGCGGCCAGTGCGTGGGGCTGTTCCGGCCCAGGGGCGCCAGCGCCTGCCTGCACGCGGCTGACCTGCTGTATGCCTGGGACGGCCGTTCCTTCACCGACATCTACGAGAAGGCGGCATGACGGCGGCCGGCAGCGGACGCCACCAGCGGCTGGATGCGCTGCGTGGCGCGGCCATCGTCTGGATGGCGGGCTTCCATCTCTGCTTCGACCTGAACTACTTCCGCCTGCTGACGCCCGTCCAGGCCTTCACCCGCGACCCCTTCTGGACCGTGCAGCGCGCCTGCATCGTCACGCTCTTCGTGTTCTGTGCCGGGCTGTCGCAGGCGGTGGCGCTGCAGGCCGGACAAGGCTGGCCGCGCTTCTGGAAGCGCTGGGCGCAGGTGGCGGCCTGTGCCGTCGGGGTCAGCCTGGGTTCGGCCTGGATGTTCCCGCAAAGTTTCATCTACTTCGGCGTGTTGCATGGGGTGGCGGCGATGCTGCTGCTGACGCGGCTGGTCGCGCCGCGGCAGGGCCGGCTGTGGCTGCTGGTGCTGTCGGGCGCGCTGTGTGTAGCGCTGCCCTTTGCGGTGCGTCATCCCTCTTTCGATCCGCCTTGCTGCAACTGGGTTGGACTGGTCACCCGCAAGCCCGTCACCGAAGACTACGTGCCGGTGTTGCCCTGGCTGGGCGTGATGCTGTGGGGGCTGGCGGCGGGGCAGTGGCTGCTGCGCCACCGGCCGGCGCTGCTGGGCGCTGCGCTGCCGGGTATGTTCCGACCCTTGGCGGTGCTGGGGCGCTGGTCGCTGAGTTTCTACATGCTGCACCAGCCGGTGCTGCTGGGCGGGCTGATGGCGGGTCGCGGGCTGGGCCTCTGGTAGCGGCCTGCCGCACAGCCGTGCCAGCGCGCAGGCTACGATGCGCCGATGAGCACCAAAGTCCTGTTCGGCTTCCATGCCGTCACCGTCCGGCTGAAGACCGCCCCGGATTCCATCACCGAGATCCACGTCGACGCGACGCGGCGTGACGCGCGCATGCGGCAGTTCGTCGAGCGCGCCGTCGACGCCGGCGCCAAGGTCGTCGACAGCGACGGCGAACGCCTGGACGCGCTGGCCGGCAACAGCCGCCACCAGGGGGTGGTGGCGCGCGTCACGCCGCTGCCGCTGCGGCATTCGGTGGACGAGGTGCTGGACGACGTCAAGGGCCCGCCGCTGGTGCTGGTGCTCGACGGCGTGACCGACCCGCACAACCTGGGCGCCTGCCTGCGCGTGGCCGACGGCGCCGGCGTGCACGCGGTGCTGGCGCCCAAGGACCACGCGGTGGGCCTGAACGCAACAGTGGCCAAGGTGGCCAGCGGCGCCGCCGAAACCGTGCCTTACCTGATGGTGACCAACCTGGCGCGCGCGCTGGCCGACCTGAAGGACCGCGACATCCGCGTCATCGGCTTGTCCGATACCGCCGAGAAGACCATCTTCGACGTCGACCTCACCGGCCACCTGGCCCTGGTGATGGGCGCCGAAGGCTCCGGCATGCGCCAGTTGACACGCAAGCACTGCGACGAACTGGTCAGCATCCCGATGGCCGGCGCGGTCGAGAGCCTGAACGTCTCGGTGGCGGCCGGCATCTGCCTCTTCGAAGCCGTGCGCCAGCGGCGCGGCTGACATCGAGCGGGCATCGCATGGGCAGCGCCATCGTTTTTCGCGGCGATCGCATCGCCCCCGAAGTTTTCGAAGACCAGATCGCCCGCGCGACGGCCGTCTTGCAGGCGGCGGGCGTCGTCGCTGGCGACGTGGTGGCGCTGATGCTGCGCAACCGTCCGGACACGCTGGCGCTGATGCTCGCCGTGCGCCGGCTGGGCGCGCAGTGGTGCCCCATCAACTGGCATTTCAAGACCGACGAGGTGGCCCATATCCTGGGCGACAGCGGCGCGCGCGTGTTCGTTGTCGATGGCGACCTGCTGGCCGCCTTGCCGGGCCTGTCGCTGGCCGGCCTGCGGGCCTGGGTGGTGCCAGCAGCCGGCGCCGACGGTGCGGGCGCGCTGCCGTCGTGGACGGCAGCCTGCGCCGCCGCGCTGCCGTCGCCTTTGCCGCCCCAGGCCCCGCGCGGCGCGATGTTCTACACCTCGGGCACCACCGGCCGGCCCAAGGGCATCCGCCGCGCGCCGGCCACGCCCGAGCAGGCGGCGAGCGGCTTGGCGGTGCTGCGCCACGTGCTGGGTTTCGAGCCCGGCATGAAGGCCCTGGTCAGCGCGCCGATGTACCACTCGGCGCCGAATTCCTTCGCCATCGGCGCGGCCCAGGAAGGCACTGAGCTGTTCATCGAGGAGCGCTTCGACGCCGAGCGCACGCTTCAGCTGATCGAGGCCCACCGCCTCACGCACGCCTACCTGGTGCCGACCATGTACGTGCGCTTGCTGCGCCTGCCGGCCGCGGTGCGCGAGCGCCACGACCTCGGCAGCATGCGCTTCGTCTCGTCCACCGGGTCCCCGTGCCCGCCCGACGTCAAGCGGGCGATGATCGACTGGTGGGGCCCGGTCATTCACGAGGCCTACGGCAGCAGCGAACTGGGCTACATGACGCGGCTGTCCAGCGACGAAGCGCTGCGCAAGCCGGGGTCGGCTGGCAGGCCGCTGCCTGGCGTGCAGCTGGCCATCCTCGACGACGAGGGCCAGCCGCTGCCGCAAGGCCGGGCCGGCAGCATCTACGTTCACCAGCCGGCCTATGCCGACTTCAGCTACATCGGCAACGACGCTGCGCGGCAGCGCATGGAACGCAACGGTCTGAAGACACTGGGTGACGTCGGCTACCTCGACGAAGACGGCTTCCTGTTCATCGTCGACCGGGCTGCCGACATGGTCATCTCGGGCGGCGTCAACATCTACCCGGCCGAGATCGAAGCCGTGCTGCTGGGCATGCCCGGCGTGGCCGACTGTGCGGTCTTTGGCATCCCCGATGCCGAGTTCGGCGAATCGCTGCTGGCCGCCGTGCAGCCTGAACCGGGCGCGGTGGTGGACGCGCAAACCGTGCGCGCCTACCTGCACCCGCGGCTGGCCGACTACAAGCTGCCGCGCCAGGTGGCGCTGCACGAGCAACTGCCGCGTGAAGACACCGGCAAGGTCTTCAAGCGCAAGCTGCGCGAACCCTACTGGGTCGGGCAGCCGCGGCGCATCTGAAGGCTGCGCCCGGGCCTAGACCCAGCCCATCACCCCGGCCAGCGCACCGGCGGCGATCGGCCAGACCGCGCTCAGCCGCGTACGGAGCATCAGGACCAGCGTCAGGGCCACCAGCGCGCTGGCGTTGAGCCAGTGGACCCGGGTCGGCTCCAGCAGGATCCAGCCGGTGGCCAGCAGCAGGCCGATGGTCAGCGGCGCCATGCCGGTGGTGAAGGCCCGCAGCGCCGGCGATTCGCGGTTCTTGTCGCTCCAGCGGGTGGCGCTCAGCGCCAAGGTGGTCGACGGCAGCAGCGTGCCGGCCATCGTGGCCAGCACGCCGGCCAGGCCGCCGACGTTGAAGCCGATGACGGCCACGAACAGCACATTCGGCCCCGGTGCGGCCTGGGCCAGCGCGATGCAGGCGGTGAACTGCGCGTCGTTCAGCCAGCCCTGTTCACGGACCACAAAACGCTGCATGTCGGGCGCGGTGGTGATGGCGCCGCCGATGGCCAGCAGCGACAGCATCATGAAGTGCGTGAACAGCGACAGCCAGTCGGCTGCGCCCAGGGCATGGCTGCCGATCAGCCAGTTCATGGCTTCAGCCGCCACCACGCGGCGGCGATGGCCGTCGTGCCCAGGCCCAGGATCACCCCGACCAGCGGCCAGCGCAGCAGGCCGATCAGCACCGCGGTGAGCGCCACGAAGACCACGCAGCCGGCCCAGCCCAGCGCGTTCTTGCGCATGCTGCCGCTGAGCCGGATCGCGGTCGACAGCACCAGCCCGGCCGCGGCCACGCCCATGCCGCGCAGCGCGTCGTTGACCAGCGGCTGGTCGCGCAGTTGCTGGGCCAGCACCGCCAGGGTCAGCACCAGCACCAGCGGTGCCAGCAGCACGCCGGCCATCGCCGCGAAGCCGCCGCGCCAGCCGAAATGCCGGTCGCCCAGGATCAGCGCCATGTTGACGATGTTGGGCCCGGGCAGGATCTGCGACAGCGACAGCAGTTCCAGGAATTGCTCGCGGTCCAGCCACTGTTGCTGGTCGACCAGCGTGCGCTGGGCCACCGGCATGACACCGCCGAAGCCCTGCAGCGCCAGCCGCGTGAAGACGCGGAACAGCTCGCCGGGTGATTGCGGCGCCTGCGGCGCCACCTGCTGCTTCAAGTCGACCTCACCCGCGCAGCACTTTCAGCGCTTCGGGGTTCAGCAGGTGGGTGGGCTCGTTGTTGATGAAGTTGACGACGTTCCTGAAGGCCGCGCCGAAATACAGCTCGTAGCTGTCCTGCTCGACATAGCCGATGTGCGGCGTGCAGACGGCGTTCTCCAGGCGCAGCAGCGGGTGGCCTTGCAGGATCGGTTCGCTCTCGAAGACGTCGACGGCGGCCAGACCCGGCCGTCCGCGGTTCAGCGCCGCCACCAGCGCGTTGTCTTCGATCAGCTCGGCGCGCGAGGTGTTGACGATCAGCGCCGTCGGCTTCATCAGCGACAGCGACTCGAGCTTGACGATGCCCCGCGTGGCTTCGTTCAGGCGCAGGTGCAGGGACAGCACGTCGCAGGTCTCGAAGAAGCCCGGGCCATCGGTGGCCGCGGCATGGCCGTCGGCCACGGCACGCAGGCGCGAAGCCTCGCTGCCCCAGACCAGTACCTGCATGCCGAAAGCGCGGCCGTAGCCGGCCACCAGCTGGCCGATCTTGCCGTAGCCCCAGATGCCCAGGGTCTTGCCGCGCAGCACGCGGCCCAGGCCGAAGTTGGTCGGCATCGATCCCGCCTTCAGCCCGCTCTGCTGCCAGGCCCCATGCTTCAGGTTGCCGATGTACTGCGGCAGCCGGCGCATGCTGGCCATGATCAGCGCCCAGGTCAGTTCGGCCGGCGCCACCGGTGAGCCCGCGCCCTCGGCCACCGCGATGCCCAGCCGGGTGCATGCAGCGACGTCGATGTGCGAGCCGACCTTGCCGGTCTGCGAGATCAGTTTCAGCTTGGGCAGCTTTTCCAGCAGCGCCTTGGGGAAGGCCGTGCGTTCTCGGATCAGCACCAGCACGTCGGCGTCGCGCAGCCTCACGCTGAGCTGGCCGGTGCCCTTCACGGTGTTGGTGAAGACCTTGGCGTTGAAGGGTTCCAGCAGCGCGGCGCATTGGAGCTTGCGCACGGCGTCCTGGTAGTCGTCGAGGATGATGATGTTCACGGTGCTTCGCTGGATGCAGTGGCGATTTTGCCCTCTGCACCGCGGCCCCCGGGCGGCGCCCGACAGCGAATTCTTCGCGGCGCTAGCATCGCGCCTCGCCGTGCATCCCGCAGGGCGGTCCGCCCCCGAGGAGATTCCATGAGCCTGACGATGCACAACACCAGCGTGCCGGTCTTTGTCCGCATGTTCAACAACATGCTGAACTGGCTGGACAAGGCGCAAGCCCACGCCGAGGCCCGCAAGTTCGACACCGCCAACTACCTGGGCCTGCGCCTGGCGCCCGACATGCTGCCGCTGACGCGACAGATCCAGATCGCCACCGACGGCGCCAAGGGTTGCGTGGCCCGTCTGGCCGGCCTGGAAGTGCCGAAATGGGACGACACCGAAGTCACGCTCGACGAACTGCGCGCGCGCATCCGCAAGACCATCGACTATGTGCAGTCGATCCCGGCTGAGCAGATCGACGGCAGCGAGGAGCGCGAAATCCTGCTGCCCACGCGCGCTGGCGAGCCGATGCGTTTCACTGGCGAGGCCTACCTGAAGCACTTCGTGCTGCCCAATCTGTACTTCCACACGACCACCACCTACGCGCTGCTGCGCCATGCGGGTGTGGAAATCGGCAAGCGCGACTACCTCGGCGTGGCCTGAGCCTTGGGCCCGGTCTGGGCCGGCGCCGCCGCCGCGAGGCGCGTCGGGCGGGCCTGGGCCGCGGGCCTGGCCTTGGCCGTCACCGGGGCCCTGGCCGTGGCGGATCCTTTGACCTGGCCACGAGGGGCTGGCCGGGCTGGCGCTGCCGCCATGCGGTGGCCGGCGCCGCCCGCGTGAGCGGCCTTGACGACGGGCTTGCGCATGGGCCGCGCTTCCTGCGCCAGCGCCAGCATGGCGTTTTCGGCAACCGGTCCGGTCACGTCCTGCTGGCTGTGCGCCGCACGCGCGACCAGCAGCGTCGAGCCCGCTTTCACCAGCATGCGCAGGGGAATGCGGTTGACCTCGCGCAGCAGGGCCTCGTTCATGCCGGTGATCTGCGCCGCCTCCGAGGGCTTCAGCGTCTTCGGCGCGACCCAGGCGGTCCAACTCGCCAGCGGCCCCTGGTGGCTGGCCATCTGCTGCAGGAAGCGGTTGGCGTTGTCGTAAGGCAGCAGCACCTGCGGTGTGCCGGCGGCCAGGATCACCGGCTGGTTCATCTGCGGGTTCAACTGCTGGAACTCTTCCGCGCTGAGGCCTGACAGACGCGCTGCCAGGGCCACGTCGATGTCGCGCTCGATGGCCACGCTGAGGAAGAAGGGGTGGTTGT
This sequence comes from Betaproteobacteria bacterium, assembly GCA_947453725.1. Taxonomy (GTDB): domain Bacteria; phylum Pseudomonadota; class Gammaproteobacteria; order Burkholderiales; family Burkholderiaceae_C; genus Rubrivivax. Next base: position 72,412 of record CANGHH010000013.1, read on the forward strand.
CGAAGGCCGGCAGGCTGAGGCCGAAGTTCTGTGGCTTCAGCACGATGTTCTTCACGGCCTGCAGCTTGGGCACGTACTCGCGCGTTTCGTTGGGCATCCGCAGGTTTTCGTAGTCCAGCGGCAGGCCGGCCTTGCGGTTGCGTTCCAGCGCCTTGGTCACATTGCCCTGGCCCCAGTTGTAGGCGGCCAGCGCCAGCTGCCAGTCGTTGAATATCCCGTGCAGGCGCTGCAGGTAGTCCAGCGCCGCGCGGGTGCTGGCCAGCACGTCGCGGCGGTCGTCGCGGAAGAGGTTCTGGCGCAGTTCGAAATCCTTGCCGGTGGCCGGCATGAACTGCCACATGCCCGAGGCTCGGGCGTGCGACATGGCCTGCGGGTTGAAGGCACTTTCGATGAACGGCAACAAGGCCAGTTCGGCCGGCATGTTGCGACGCTCGATCTCCTCCATCACGTGGAAGAGGTAGCGGCCGCCGCGCTCGGTCATGCGCTGCACATAGGCCGGGTCGCGGGCGTACCACTGTTCCCACTTGTGGACGAAATCGTTGTCCAGGTCGGGCAGGCCGAAGCCGCTGCGCACGCGCAGCCACAGGTCGCCGCGCTCGGCGTCCTGCGCTGGGTCGAGCCGGCTGCGCGCCAGAAGGGGTGCGTTCGGACCGGCGGCCCGTGTCGGCTCGGCAGTGGCCTGCGCGGCGCTGGCGGGCAGGCTGGCGGCTGTGCTGGCGACCCGTGGCGTGGCCGCTTCGCGGCTCGGGGTAGCCGGCTGGGGCGCGTCGGCCGGCGCCGTGGCGCAGCCGGCCAGGCCGAGCAGCGTCACCCAGGCCGCAGCGACCAGCGGCGCCCAGCGCCGGGCCGCCGGCAGGCGGATCGCGGGCTGCAGGCCTTGCCGGAGGGCGGTCATCGGAAGCCGTTCTTCCAGCTGCGCAGCGCGGCCAGCACGCTCACGGCGTCATCGGTCCCGGCGCCCTGGGCGCGTGCTGCGGCCACCACTTCGGGCACGCCGCAGCGCAGAAAAGGGTTGATCTGCAACTCCAGGCCGATGCTGGAGGGCAGGGTGGGCGCGCCGGCTGCGCGGACCACCAGGCAGCGCGCGTCGTAGGCCTCAAGGTCGGCGTTGCCGGGCTCGACGGCCTTGGCGAAGCGCAGGTTGGAGAGCGTGTACTCGTGGGTGCAGCAAACCCTTGTGTCGGCGGGCAGCGCCGCGAACTTCGCCAGCGAAGCGCTCATCTGGGCCGGCGTGCCTTCGAACAGCCGGCCGCAGCCGCCCGAGAACAGCGTGTCGCCGCAAAACAGCAGCGGCGCTGTGGCGACATCGGTCTGCATGTAGGCGATGTGGCCGGCGGTGTGGCCCGGCACGTCCAGCACCTGGAAGCGCAGGCCCAGCACGTCGACGTCCTGGCCTTCGGTCAAAGGCACGCAGGGCAAGGGGATCGTTTCGCGGGCCGGCCCGTAGACCGGACCCTGCAGGCGGCTGCGCAGCGCATCGATGCCGCCGACGTGATCGGCGTGGTGGTGCGTCACTAGAATGGCTGAGAGCGCGAGACCGAGTTGATCGAGCGCCGCATGCACCGGTGCTGCATCACCCGGGTCGACCACGAGGGCGTTCACCCCATCGTGCAGCAGCCAGATGTAGTTGTCGGAGAAGGCGGGCAGTGCAACGAGATTCATGACGCGAGACGAGTCGATTCTGGAGTTGGGGTCCTGGCTGCACACCGCGCCGGGCCGCAGCATGTTGGCCTGGGAACAGGGTCGATTGGACCACGCCGTCACCGATGCCTTCGGCTTTCACGCGCTGCAGCTCGGCCTGCCCGAAATGGATGGCCTGCGCGCCAACCGCATGCCGCACCGCTGGGTGGCCAGCGATTCGCTGCTGCGGCCCGACGGCCTGCCGCCGCTGCCGCCGCTGGACCCCGGTCTGACGGTGCAGATGGGGCATGAGCCGGTGGCCCTGCATTGCGAGTTCGACGCCCTGCCTTTCCCCAACGCCAGCATCGATCTGGTGGTGCTGCCGCACGCGCTGGAACTGGCGCGCGACCCGCACCACACGCTGCGCGAGGTCGAGCGCGTGCTGGTGCCCGAAGGCCGGGTGGTCATCACCGGTTTCAACCCGGCCAGCCTGTGGGGCCTGCGCCAGCGGGCGGGCCATTTGCGGCGCGGCATCGGTTTGGGGCGCGAGCAGCCGCTCTACCTGCCCAGTGGGGGCGAATTCCTGGGCTACTGGCGGCTGCGCGACTGGCTGCGCCTGCTGGGCTTCGAGGTCGAGGCCGGCCGTTTCGGCTGCTGGCGGCCGCCGCTGCATTCCGAAGGCTGGCTGCAGCGCTTCGCCTGGATGGACCGCGTCGGCGACCGCTGGTGGCCGGTGCTGGGCTCGGTCTATTTCGTCGTGGCCGTCAAGCGCGTGCGCGGCATGCGACTGGTCGGGCTGGTGCGCAACGACAAGCGCAAGGCCCCCGCGGCGCCGGCGGTGGTGGCCAACCGCAGCGCTGCCGTCGCCCGGGTGTCCCATTCCCATGAACCGAGTGAGCTGGAGATTTGATGTCTGATGTGGCGACTGAGGGGCTGACCGAGGTGGTGATCTACGCCGACGGAGCCTGCAAGGGCAACCCGGGTCCCGGCGGCTGGGGGGCCTGGCTGAAAAGCGGCGAGCACGAGAAGGAACTGTTCGGTGGCGACAAGCTGACCACCAACAACAAGATGGAGCTGACCGCCGTGATCCGCTCGCTGGCTGCGCTGAACCAGCGCAGCCGGGTTACGGTCTACACCGACAGCGTCTACGTCAAGGACGGCATCACCAAGTGGATCCACGGCTGGAAGCAGCGCGGCTGGACCACGGCCGACAAGAAGCCGGTGAAGAACATCGAGCTGTGGCAGCAACTGGACACGCTCAATGCCGCTCACAGCGTGAGCTGGCGCTGGGTCAAGGGCCATTCGGGCGACCCGGGCAACGAGCGCGCCGACCAGCTGGCCAACCGCGGCGTCGACTCGGTGCTGCGCTGACTGCCTCGCTGACCAGGCCCCGACGTACGGGGCCCGGCCTGCTCGTCAGCCCGCCGCGCGCTGCAGCAAGGCCTTGGTCTTGCCGACCAGCGGCCACAGCAGCATCGCGATGGCCAGCCCGGCGATGCTGCCGACCAGGCCGTTGCTCCAGAAGATGCTCAAGGAACCCTGGCTGAGCAACATCGACTGGCGGAAGCTGCTCTCGGCCATGTCGCCCAGCACCAGGGCCAGCACCAGCGGCGCCATCGGGTACTTCAGCTTCTTGAACAGATAGCCCAGCACGCCGAAGACCAGCATCAGCCAGACGTCGAACATCGAGCTGTGCACGGTGTAGGCGCCGATGGCGCAGATCACGATGATCACCGGCGCGATGATCGAGAACGGGATGCGCAGGATGGCGGCCCACCAGGGCACCGTGGTCAGCACCACGATCAGGCCCACCACGTTGCCGATGTACATGCTGGCGATCAGGCCCCAGACGAAGTCCTTCTGCTCGATGAAGAGCATCGGGCCGGGCTGCAGGCCCCAGATCAGCAGGCCGCCCAGCAGCACGGCGGCAGTGGGTGAACCGGGGATGCCGAGTGTCAACATCGGCAGCAGCGCCGAGGTGCCGGCCGCATGCGCCGCCGTCTCGGGCGCGATCACCCCTTCGATGCGGCCCTTGCCGAAGCTGTCCGGGTCCTTCGACATGCGCCGCGCCATGCCGTAGCTCATGAAGCTGGCCGGTGTGGCGCCGCCAGGCGTGATGCCCATCCAGCAACCCACGGCCACGCTGCGCAGGAAGAGCTGCCAGTGCTTGAGCATCTCGCCCCAGGTCTGCCAGACGACCTTGAAGTTGATCTTGGCGCTCTTGCCCTTGAAGGCCAGGCCTTCTTCCATGGTCAGCAGGATCTCGCCGATGCCGAACAGGCCGATGACCGCGATCAGGAAGTCGAAGCCTTTCAGGAGCACGGGCACGCCGAAGGTCATGCGCAACTGCCCGGTCACCGAATCCAGACCCACAGCGGCGAGCGCGAAGCCCAGCATCATCGCGGCGATGGTCTTGGCGGGTGGTTCCTTGCTCATGCCGACGAAGCTGCAGAAGGTCAGCAGCTGCACGGCGAAGAACTCGGCCGGGCCGAACTTCAGCGCAAAGCCGGCGACCACCGGCGCCAGGAAGGTGATCAGCAGCACCGCGAACATCGCGCCCACGAAGCTGGACGTGAAGGCCGCCGTCAGCGCCTGCGCGGCCTTGCCCTGCTGGGCCATCGGGTGGCCGTCGAAGGTGGTGGCCACGCTCCACGGCTCACCGGGGATGTTGAACAGGATGGAGGTGATGGCCCCGCCGAACAGCGCACCCCAGTAGATGCAGCTCAGCATGATGATCGCCGAGGTGGGGTTCATGCTGAAGGTCAGCGGCAGCAGGATGGCCACGCCGTTGGCACCGCCCAGGCCGGGCAGCACGCCGATGAGCACACCCAGCGTGATGCCGATCAGCATGTAGCCCAGGTTGGGAACGGTCAGCGCGATGCCGAAACCTTGGAACAGGCTTTGGATTTCGTCCATGTCAGAGTCCGAACAGGGCTTCGAAAGGACCCTTGGGCAGCGGCACCAGGAACCATCGTTCGAACGTCAGGTAGCAGACCAGCGGCACCCCGATGGCCACCGCCATCGCGTAGGGCAGCTTGTGCTTGCCGTGGCGGACCATGAAGTAGGCGATGAGCACCACCGAAGCCACGTAGATGCCCAGGGCAGCCACCAGGCCGACGAAGACCACCATGGGCCAGCAGATGGCCCAGACCAGCATCAGCTGCCCGCGCTCGGCGAACTCTTCGTTGTGGCGCTGCCAGTTCAGCAACTGCTGCAGGGCGATCCAGGCCGACGAACCCGCCAGCCCGATGCCGATGTAGAAGGGGAAATAGCCCGACCGCGGGCCGTCGTCGCTCCAGCCTATGCCCACACGCAAGCTGTCGGTGATGACCAGCACGGCGGCTGCCAGCAGCAGCAGGGCCACGAAAAGTTCGGGCCAGCGCGTGCCGACGCTCTCGTCTTGTCCAGGGTTGCTCATGCGTGGCAATCAGTTGGCGAGAAAGCCAGCTTCCTTCATCAGCGACCGGTGCATCTGCTCGTTGGCGGCCAGCCAGTCGAAGTAGGCCTGGCCGCTGAGCGAGGTCTGGTTGAAAGCGCCCTTGGCCATGAAGTCTTTCCACTCGGGCAGGGCACGCACCCTGGCGAACAGGTCGACGAAGTACTTCTGCTGGTCGGGTGTGACGCCCGGCGCCATGAAGATGCCGCGCAGCATCAGGTATTCCACCGGAATGCCGGCCGACGGGCAGGTGGGCACATCGGCCCAGCTCTGCGTGGCGGTCAGCTTCTCGGGGTAGGGCATCTTTACCTTGTCGAAGACGCACAGCGGGCGCAACTTGCCCGAACGCCAGTGCGATTCGGCCTCGATGGGGTTGTTGACCGTGGCGTCGATGTGCTTGCCGACCAGTTGCACGGCCACGTCGCCGCCGCCCTTGAAGGGGATGTAGGTCATCTTCTTGCCAGCCGCTTTTTCAAGCAGCACGGTGATGATCTGGTCTTCCTGCTTGCTGCCGGTGCCGCCCATCTTGATGGCCTTGTCGGGCCCGCCCTTCAGCGCATCGAAGAAGGCCTTGGCCGTCTTGTACGGTGCTTCCTCGTTCACCCACAGCACGAACTGGTCCAGCGCCAGCATGCTCACGGGCGTCATGTCGCGCCAGTTGAAGGGCACCGCGGTGGCCAGCGGGGTGGTGAACAGGTTGGACAGCGTGATGATGATCTTGTGCGGGTTGCCTTTGTCGCCCTTGACGTCGAGGAAGCCCTCGGCGCCGGCACCGCCGGCCTTGTTCACCACCACGATGGGCTGGGCCATCAGCTTGTTCTTGGTGACCACGCCCTGGATGAAGCGGGCCATCTGGTCGGCGCCACCGCCAGTGCCGGCGGGCACGACGAATTCGACGGGTTTGCTGGGCTCCCAGGCTGCGGCCATCAGCGGCAGGCACAGGCAGACGGACGAGATCAGGCGCTTGAACAACATGCACAGACTCCAACGATCAGCGCGGCGTCGAGTGCGCCGCATCAGGTGTCGGATTTATAAGGGGTGCGCCCGTTCGCCGATCTCGGGATTTCTACGCCCGAGGATCATTGGTCGACCCGACGCCCGGGCGCGTTCAACCGCCGATGTAGTGCATCTCGACGCGCCGCTCGCCGCTGCTGGCGACGCCCGTGTCGGCCTGAACTGCGCTGCGCAAGGCCGAGTAGCGATCGTCGCGTTCACCCCAGATCAGGCCGATGGCCGCCGCGATCTGCGCATCGCTCCAGGGCTGGCCGTCGACGGCGTGGCCGCGCAGCAGGGCGCGCAGGTCGTGGCCCCGGTGCGCGAACAGACACATGAAGAGCTTGCCCTCGGTCGACAGCCGGGCGCGGTTGCAGTCGCCGCAGAAGGCCTGGGTGACGCTGCTGATGACACCCACTTCGCCGCCGCCGTCCGCATAGCGCCAGCGCTGCGCGGTTTCACCCGGTGCTGCCGCCGCCAACGGCTCCAGCGGAAAGGCTGCCGACAGTTGCTGCACCACTTGCGCCGACGGCAATACCTCGTCCATGCGCCAGCCGTTGCTGGCGCCGACGTCCATGTACTCGATGAAGCGCAGCACCACGCCGGGGCCGAAGCGCTCGCGGACGTGGCGGGCCAGCGGCACGATCTGCTGGTCGTTGGTGCCGCGCTTGACGACCATGTTGATCTTGATCGGCGCCAGACCCGCCTTCAAGGCGGCTTCGATGCCGGCCAGCACATCGGCCACCGGGAAATCGACATCGTTCATGCGCCTGAAGGTGGCGTCGTCCAGCGCGTCCAGGCTGACCGTAACGCGCTGCAGGCCGGCGTTGCGCAGGGCCTGCGCCTTGCGTGCCAGCAGGCTGCCATTGGTGGTCAGCGTGATGTCGAGCGGCGCGCCGCCGGGCGTGCCGTCATCGACACGGATGGCGGCCAGTTGGGCGATCAGCAACTCGACGTGCTTGCGCAGCAGCGGTTCGCCGCCGGTCAACCGCAGCTTGGTGACGCCGTGGGCGACGAACAGCCGCGCCGTGCGCGTGATCTCCTCGAAGCTGAGCAGCGAGGTCTGCGGCAGGAACTTGTAGTCCTTGTCGAAGACGTCTTTCGGCATGCAGTAGCTGCAGCGGAAATTGCAACGGTCGGTGACCGAGATGCGCAGGTCGCGCAGCGGCCGGCCCAGGCGGTCGGCGAGCAGGCCGCTGGCCGGTGCCGGGTTTTCGGGAACGCGCGGCTGCGCTGCGGCATAGCGCAGGTCGGCCAGAGGAATGACAGTTTCGCCCATCAGCGGATTGTCGCGCGGCTCGCGCGGGCAGCCGGCTTCAGGGTTGTGCGTTGAGTTGCGGCGCCGGCAGTTCGGCACGCCGCGCGCCGTTGAAGCGCTTGGTCCAGTAGGCGGCGCGCATGTCTTCGACGCGCACCTCGCCACCGGCACGCGGGGCGTGGATGAACTTGCCTTCGCCGACATAGATGCCGACGTGGGAGAAAGCCCGCCGCATGGTGTTGAAGAAGACCAGGTCGCCGGGGCGCAGTTCGTCCTTCTTCACGTCCAACAGGCCGGCGTTCCTGGCCTGCTGGTCGGCGCGGCGTGGCAGCACCAGGCCGACGCTGTTCTCGAAGACGTAACGCGTGAAGCCGCTGCAGTCGAAACCCTGCTCGGCGCTGGTGCCGCCGCGCCGGTAGCGCACGCCGAGGAAGTTCATCGCCGACAGCACCAGATCGCTGGCGGTGTCGCGCACCTGCTGCAGCACCGGGCTGTCGTCCATCTGCGTCGACAGCTGGGCCGCCAGCTGCGCCGGATCGGGCAGCAAGCCCTTGTCCTTCAGCAGGTTCAGCACAGCGTCGCCGGGCTGCACTTCGGGCGCTGCACGGACCACGCCGGCGGCCAGCAGCAGCAGAGTCGGCAGCAGGCACAGGAGCAGGCGGGGGCGCTTCAACATCGGAGGGGCGAGGATAGCAGCGGTGCTCCGGACGTCAATTCAGGCCGTAACCGAGGCCCGAGCGGGGTCGGCCGTGGCAGGATCAGGGCCCCTCCACCACCGTCAAGACGCCCATGTTCAAAGCCCTGCTGCTGGAAAAGGATGCCGACGGCTTCCGTGCCGGCGTCACCGACATCGACGAGAGCCGCCTGCCCGCCGCCGGTGACGTGCTGGTGCAGCCCGCCTGGTCCACCTTGAACTACAAGGACGGCCTGGCGCTGACCAACCGATCGCCGGTGGTCCGCAACTGGCCGATGGTGCCGGGCATCGACGGCGCCGGTACGGTGCTGGAAAGCCGCCACCCCGACTGGCAGCCCGGCGACCGCTTCGTGCACAACGGCTGGGGCGTCGGCGAAACGCACTGGGGGTGCCTGGCCGCGCGCGCGCGGCTGAAGGGCGACTGGCTGGTCAAGTTGCCCGCCGCCTTCACGCCCCGCCAGGCGATGGCCATCGGCACCGCGGGCTACACGGCCATGCTGTGCGTGCTGGCGCTGGAACGCCACGGCTTGCAGGCCGGCGACGGCGAGGTGCTGGTGACCGGCGCGACCGGTGGCGTCGGCAGCGTGGCCATCGCGCTGCTGAGCAAACTCGGTCACCGGGTCGTCGCTGCCAGCGGCAAGACGCACGAGACCGACTACCTCACCCACCTGGGCGCCAGCGCCGTCATCGACCGCGCCGAGCTCGGCGCGCCGGGCAAGCCGCTGCAGAAGGAACGCTGGGCGGCGGTGGTCGACGCGGTGGGCAGCCACACCCTGGTCAACGCGCTGGCGCAGGTGCGCTACGGCGGTGTGGTGGCCGCCTGCGGTCTGGCCCAGGGTTTCGACCTGCCGGGCACGGTGATGCCCTTCATCCTGCGCGGCGTGACGCTGGCCGGCATCGACAGCGTGATGGCGCCGCGCGCGCTGCGTGAACAGGCCTGGGGCCGGCTGGCGAGCGACCTCGACCCGGCGCTGCTGGAAACGATGGTCGAGGAGGTGCCGCTGGAAGGCGCCATCGCCGCGGCGCGGCGCTTGATGGACGGCCAAGTGCGCGGCCGGGTGGTCGTTCGCATCTGAAGGGTGGCGTCGGGCGGCGCTGAGCGTCCGCGGTGGCCGACATCCGACCGAAGCAGTCGGCGCGTCAGCGGCCAGCAAGGGCACTGCCGAGAATGCGATTCACAGTGGCGCGTTCCAGCGCCCGCGCACCGGAGACAAGGCATGGGCTACGCCGACTTCCACCGCCGTTCCATCGAGGACCGCGACGCTTTCTGGACCGAACAGGCCGCGCTGATCGACTGGCAGACGCCGCCGACCCAGGTCTGCGACTACAGCCAGCCGCCTTTCGCGAAGTGGTTTGTCGGCGGCACCACCAACCTGTGCCACAACGCGGTGGACCGTCACCTGGCGAGCAGACCCGACCAGGCCGCGCTGATCTTCGTTTCGACCGAGACGAACCAGGAGCGCACCTACAGCTTCCGCGAACTGCACGCCGAGGTGCAGCGCATGGCCGCCACCCTGCTGAGCCTGGGCGTGAAGCAGGGCGACCGCGTGCTGATCTACATGCCGATGATTCCCGAGGCCGCCTTCGCGATGCTGGCCTGCACGCGCATCGGCGCGCTGCACTCGGTGGTCTTCGGCGGCTTCGCCAGCGGCAGCCTGGCCAGCCGCATCGACGACGCCGAGCCGACGGTCATCGTCAGCGCCGACGCCGGCAGCCGCAGCGGCAAGGTGCTGGCCTACAAGCCCTTGCTCGATGAAGCCATTCAGCTGGCCAGCCACAAGCCGGCCAAGGTGCTGATGGTCGACCGCGGCTTGGCTGCCTACACCCGTGAGCCCGGCCGCGACGAGGACTACAGCGCCTGGCGTGAACGGCATGCCGACGCCGTGGTGCCCTGCGTGTGGCTGGACGCCACCCACCCCAGCTACACGCTGTACACCAGCGGCACCACGGGCAAGCCCAAGGGCGTGCAGCGCGACACCGGCGGCTACGCCGTGGCGCTGGCCGCCAGCATGAAGCACATCTTCCAGGGCCAAGCCGGCGAAACCTACTTCAGCACCAGCGACATCGGCTGGGTCGTCGGCCACAGTTACATCGTCTACGGCCCGCTGATCGCCGGCATGGCGACCATCCTCTACGAAGGCCTGCCGACGCGGCCCGACGCCGCGATCTGGTGGAGCCTGGTCGAGAAATACAAGGTCACGGTGATGTTCAGCGCGCCCACTGCGGTGCGTGTGCTGAAGAAGCAGGACCCCGACGCGCTGCACCGCCACGACCTGTCGAGCCTCCGTGCGCTCTTCCTGGCCGGCGAACCGCTGGACGAACCCACCGCCAAGTGGATTGCCGACGCGCTGGGTCGGCCCATCATCGACAACTACTGGCAGACCGAGACCGGCTGGCCGATCCTGACCATCTGCAATGGGGTCGAGCCGGCACCCAGCAAGTTCGGCAGCCCGGGCAAGGCGGTCTACGGTTTCGACGTCAAACTGATCGACGAAGGCAGCGGCGAAGAATTGACCGGTGCCAACCAGAAAGGCGTGGTCGCCATCGAAGGCCCGCTGCCGCCGGGCTGCATGCAGACCATCTGGCGCGACGACGCGCGCTTCGTCAAGACCTACTGGCAGAGCATCCCCGGGCGGATGCTTTACAGCACCTTCGACTGGGGCATCCGCGATGCCGACGGCTATTACTTCATCCTGGGCCGCACCGACGACGTGATCAACGTGGCCGGCCACCGCCTGGGCACGCGCGAAATCGAGGAAAGCATCAGCAGCCACCCGGCGGTGGCCGAGGTGGCGGTGGTCGGCGTCGCCGATCAGCTGAAGGGCCAGGTGGCGATGGCCTTCGCGGTGCTGAAGGACGCCAGCCGCGCCGACAGCCCCGAAGGCGCGCTGAAGCTGGAAGGCGAAATCATGAAGCTGGTCGACAGCCAGTTGGGCGCCGTGGCGCGGCCGGCGCGGGTGCACTTCGTGACGGCGCTGCCCAAGACGCGGTCGGGCAAGATGCTGCGCCGGGTGATCCAGGCGGTCTGCGAAGGCCGCGATGCCGGCGACGTGACGACGATGGAAGACCCGCTGGCGCTGCAGCAGATCCGCGACCTGGTGACGGCTTAGTCGGGTGGCGGCGCCCGTCGCTGCGCCGCTGCTGGGCCTGCGCCGGGGGCCCCCGGCTGGGGGATGCAGGTCCCGCCGCCCGGGTGATGGGCAAGGCGCCGGGCGCCGCCGAGACTGCAGGCCTCCCAGCACCGAGGAGGCCACGATGCCCGCCGTTGATCCCCACTCCACGTCCGCCCGCCGCGTTTTCCTGGCCGCTGGCGCCGCGTCGCTGGCAGCGTTCGGCGGCTGGCCGCTGCCGGCCGCGGCCCGTCCGCGCGCCGCAGGCCTGGTCCTGCCGCTGGCGCAGGAAGCGCCCGTCGATGTCGACCCGACCGGTCACCTCGTCAGTGAGAAATACGACGGCGCCCGCGCGCTGTGGGACGGCCGCAGGCTGCGCTTCCGCAGCGGCGTGCCCATAACCGCGCCGGCCTGGTTCACGGCGCGCCTGCCGTCGCTGGCGCTCGATGGTGAACTGTGGCTGGGGCGTGGCCGCTTCGAAGCGCTGTCAGCCGCGGTTCGCCGCCAGCAGCCCGACGACGCCGAGTGGCGGCAGGTCCGCTACCTGGTCTTCGAGCTGCCCGACGCGGCCGGCGATTTCGCCCGGCGCGCGGCCCGCATCGAAGCCCTGGCCGGCGCCACCGCCTGGCCGTCGCTGGTCGCCGTGGCGCAGAGGCCAGTGGCCGACCGCGCAGCGCTGCAGGCGCGCTTGCGCGAGGTGGTCGATGGCGGTGGCGAAGGCCTGGTGCTGCACCGCGCCGATGCGCTCTACACCACCGGCCGCAGCAGCGCGCTGCTGAAGCTCAAGCCGCTGCACGACGCTGAAGGCGTCGTCGTCGCCCACCTGCCCGGGCGCGGCAAGCACGCCGGCCGCCTGGGCGCGCTGCGCGTGCGCACGCCCGAAGGCCTGGAATTCCAGATCGGCACGGGCTTCAGCGACGCCCAGCGCGAAGACCCGCCGCGCATCGGCGCCGTCGTCACCTACAGCCACCGGGGCATGACGGCGGGCGCGGTGCCGCGCTTCGCCAGCTTCCTGCGCGTGCGCGAGCTTTGACCTAAAGCACGTCGCTGGCGTAGTCGGCCAGCCGCGAGCGTTCGCCGCGGGCCAGCGTCAGATGCCCGCCGTGCGGCCAGCCCTTGAAGCGGTCGACGGCGTAGGTCAGGCCCGAGCTGCCTTCGGTCAGGTAGGGCGTGTCGATCTGCGCCAGGTTGCCCAGGCAGACGATCTTGGTGCCCGGGCCGGCGCGCGTGATCAGTGTCTTCATCTGCTTGGGCGTCAGGTTCTGCGCCTCGTCGATGATCACGTACTTGTTCAGGAAGGTGCGCCCCCGCATGAAGTTCAGGCTCTTGATCTTGATCTTGCTGCGCACCAGGTCGTTGGTGGCCGCGCGGCCCCATTCGCCAGCGCTGGCGTCCGTGCGGGCCAGCACTTCCAGGTTGTCGTCCAGCGCGCCCATCCACGGGCCCATCTTCTCTTCCTCGTTGCCGGGCAGGAAGCCGATGTCGTCACCCACCGGCACGGTCACCCGCGTGACGATGATCTCGGTGTAGCGGCGTTCGTCCAGCACCTGCGACAAGCCGGCGGCCAGCGTCATCAGCGTCTTGCCGGTGCCCGCGGTGCCGGCCAGCGTGACGAAGTCGCACTCCGGGTCCATCAGCAGGTTCAGCGCGAAGTTCTGTTCGCGGTTGCGCGCGGTCACGCCCCACACCGAGTGCTTGGCGTGGGCGTAGTCGCGCAGTGTCTTCAGCACCGCGGTCTTGCCGGTGATCTCGCTGACACGGGCGTACAGCGGTGCGGCACCCGGCGTTTCCAGGTAGACGAACTGGTTGATCATCAGCGCCGGGACCAGCGGCCCGCTGATCCGGTAGAAGGTGTTCGTTCCCTGCTGCCAGCTTTCCATGGTCTTGCCATGGCGCTCCCAGAAGTCGGACGGCAGTTGCAGCACGCCGGTGTAGAGCAGGTCGCCGTCTTCCAGCGTCTTGTCGTTGGTGTAGTCCTCGGCCTGCAGGCCCAGGGCGCGCGCCTTCACGCGCATGTTGATGTCTTTCGACACCAGCACCACTTCGCGCGCGCTGCCGGCGTTCTGTTGCTGCTCGCGCAGGCTCATCACGACGCCCAGGATCTGGTTGTCGGCTTTGCCTTGTGGCAAGCCAGCCGGCAGCTTCGCGTCGAGGAAGGTGGTCTGGAAGTAGAGCTTGCCGCCGGCCTCCCTGTGGCCGGTCTTGGCCAACTCGATCCCGGCGTGGGCGTCCAGGCTGCCGTCCTTGGCGGCCAGGCTGGCCAGCGCGTCCAGTTCGCGGCTGACCTGGCGCACGCTGCGCGCGACTTCGCTCATGCCCTTCTTGTGACCGTCGAGTTCTTCCAGCGTGATCATCGGCAGGAAGATGTCGTGCTCCTCAAACCGGAACAGGCTCATCGGGTCGTGCATCAGCACGTTGGTGTCGAGCACGAAGAGCTTGGCCGGGCCGCCGACCTTGGGTTTGCGCGGGCGCGGCGCGGACTCGGCACGCTGCGATCCGGCAGCCGGTCGGGCGTAGGGCGCCGGCGTTGAGGCGGGTGCCGTCAGGGCCGCTGCCGGGGCCGGCGCCGGCTCCGCGGCAGGTCTTGGCCTGGCGGCCGCCACAGCGGCGCCGTCGTGCAGATCGAGCGCGGCCTGCGCCGAGGCCGGGACGGCACGGGCCTTCGCCGGGCGCTTGTCCGTTCGGGGCGCCGCAGCGGGCGCCCCGTAGTCGGTGCTGGGCAGCTGGTCACCTTTTTTTGCGGGCGGCTTGGGCAGGGGCATGGGGCGGGTGGCTGAAGTAACTCAAGGACAAAGAAAAAAGCCGCACAGGCTGCTGTGCGGCTTCATGAGGGGTGCGCAGATCGGCGGCAAGCCGCAGTTGCGGGGGGCAGGCGCCGGGGCTCAAGCGATCTGCTTCAGCGCCTTCACCGCTTGCAACACGTCGTCGACGTGACCGGCCACCTTCAGGCCGCGCCACTCGGCGCGCATCACGCCTTCGGCATCCATCAGGAAGGTGCTGCGCTCGATGCCCTTGACCTTCTTGCCATACATGATCTTGTTCTTGACCACGCCGAACATGTGGCAGAGCTTTTCTTCGGTGTCGGCGATCAGTTCGAAAGGCAGTTCCAGGTTCTGCTTGAACTTCTCGTGGCTGGCCATGTTGTCGCGCGAAACGCCAAACACGACCGCACCGGCGGCGATGAACTCGGCATGCTGGTCGCGGAACTGCATCGCTTCCGTGGTGCAGCCGGGGGTGTTGTCCTTGGGGTAGAAATAGAGGACGACGGCTTTGCCCAAATTGGCTTGCGGCGTGAATTTCACGCCGCCTGTGGCCAGGGCTTCGAAATCAGGGAGTGACTTATTGATGACGGGCGTCATGGGTGGTTTTCTCGCACTGCACCGAGGCCGGAGGCCGGGCCAAAAAAATTCGTGCCGAATCCGGCATAAGATGAAATTATAAAGTCTTCGGTCGGCGGCCCCGCCAGAAGTCCTGTGGGCGACGCTGCCAGCCCCCTCATATCGAGGGTTCGACGAGCAGCGCAGCCAGCACGTTGCGCCCCTCGGCCACCAGCACGTTGTAGGTGCGGCAGGCCGCCGCGGTGTCCATGGTCTCGACCCCGATGCGCTGCTCGTACAGGCTGCGCATCAAGGCCGGCGGCAGGAAGCGCAGGCGCGTTCCGCTGCCGAAGATCACCAGTTCGGGCTTGCAGGCCGCCACGCGCTCGAAGTGTTCGGCGGTCAGGTCGGCCAGTGCTGCGGCGGGCCAGGGCAGCACATCGCCGCGCCAGGGCACCAGCACACTGTGCCGGAAGGCGCTGCTGCCAACCCACACGCAGCCGGCCTCCTGGCGGGTGATGGGGTTGACGCCGGCTAGCGTGTCGGGCTGGAACTTCATGCGTGGATAATTGTAGATTCCCTTCGCTACCTCAGCCCCGCCGTGAGACCCATCGCCAAGTCCGCCAAGCTCGCCAACGTGGCCTACGACATCCGTGGACCGGTGCTCGACAAGGCCCGGCAGATGGAGGAGGAGGGCCACAAGATCATCAAGCTGAACATCGGCAACGTCGCTGCATTCGGCCTGATGCCGCCCGACGAGATCGTGCAGGACATGATCCGCAACCTGCCGTCGGCCACGGCTGCCGGCTACACCGACAGCAAGGGCCTGTTCGCGCCGCGCAAGGCGGTGGTGCACTACACGCAGGAAAAGAAGGTCAAGGGCGTGACGGTGGACGATGTCTACCTGGGCAACGGTGCGTCCGAACTGATCCAGATGAGCATGAGCGCGCTGCTCAACGACGGCGACGAGATGCTGATCCCGGCGCCCGACTTCCCGCTGTACACCGCCGTCGTCGGCTTGAGTGGCGGCGTGCCTGTGCACTACATCTGCGACGAGCAGGCCGGCTGGCTGCCCGACATCGAGGACATCCGCAGCAAGATCACGCCGCGCACCCGCGGCATCATCGTCTGCAACCCCAACAACCCGACCGGCGCCCTCTACCCGGACGACCTGCTGCGGGCCATCGTCGAACTCGCGCGCCAGCATCAGCTGGTGGTCTTCGCCGACGAGATCTACGACAAGACGCTGTACGACGGCAACACCCACACCAGCATGGCCAGTCTGGCCGACGACGTGCTGTTCGTCACCTTCAACGGTCTGAGCAAGAACTACCGCGCCTGCGGCTACCGTGCCGGCTGGATGGTGGTGTCGGGCGAGAAGCGCCATGCCCGCGATTACATCGAAGGCCTGAACATGCTGGCGTCCCTGCGGCTGTGTGCCAACACGCCGGGGCAACTGGCGATCCAGACGGCGCTCGGCGGCTACCAGAGCATCAAGGACCTGGTCGCGCCCGGTGGCCGGTTGTGCCGTCAGCGCGATCTGGCCTACGACTTGCTCACTCAGATACCCGGCGTCAGCGTGGTCAAGCCCAAGGCCGCGCTGTACATGTTCCCGCGCCTGGACCCCAAGGTCTACCCGATCGCCGACGACCAGCAGTTCGCCTACGAATTGCTGGCCGAAGAGAAGGTGCTGGTCGTGCAGGGCACCGGCTTCAACTGGATCGCCCACGACCACTTCCGTGTGGTCTTCCTGCCCAACAGCGACGACCTGGGCGAAGCCATGACCCGCCTCGATCGCTTCCTGTCGAACTACCGCAAACGTCATACCTTCTGAAAATGAACCCGATACAAGTTGGCCTGCTGGGCATCGGCACCGTGGGCAGCGGCACCTTCAAGGTGCTGCAGCGCAACCAGGCAGAAATCCGCCGCCGCGCCGGCCGCGGCATCGAGATCACGATGGTTGCGGACCTCGACACCGCGCGCGCCCGCAGCGTGGTCGGTGACGGGGTGACGGTGGTGGCTGACGCGCGTGCGGTGATCGCCAACCCCGACATCGACATCGTCATCGAGCTGATCGGCGGCTATGGCATCGCCCGCACGCTGGTGCTGGAAGCGATCGCGGCGGGCAAGCACGTGGTCACCGCCAACAAGGCCCTGCTGGCCGTGCACGGCAGCGAAATCTTCGCTGCGGCCAGCGCCAAGGGCGTCATCGTCGCCTTCGAAGCCGCGGTGGCCGGCGGTATCCCGATCATCAAGGCGCTGCGCGAAGGGCTGACCGCCAACCGCATCGACTGGGTCGCCGGCATCATCAACGGCACGACCAACTTCATCCTCTCCGAGATGCGCAGCAAGGGGCTGGATTTCGGCGTCGTGCTGAAAGAGGCGCAGCGCCTGGGCTACGCCGAGGCCGACCCGACCTTCGACATCGAAGGCGTCGACGCCGCGCACAAGGCGACCATCATGTCGGCGATCGCCTTTGGCGTGCCGGTGCAGTTCGACAAGGCCTACGTCGAAGGCATCACAGGGCTGCAGGCCGCCGACATCCGCTACGCCGAACAGCTCGGCTACCGCATCAAGCTGCTGGGCATCACCAAGCGGCGCGATCACGGCATCGAGTTGCGCGTGCACCCGACCCTGATCCCGAGCACGCGGCTGATCGCCAACGTCGAAGGCGCGATGAACGCCGTCCTCGTGCACGGCGACGCCGTCGGCCCGACGCTCTACTACGGCAAGGGCGCCGGCAGCGAACCGACGGCCAGCGCCGTCATCGCCGACCTGGTCGACATCACCCGCCTGCACACCGCCGACCCCGACCACCGTGTGCCCCACCTGGCTTTCCAGCCGGGATCGCTCAGCGACACGCCGATCCTGTCGATCGACGACGTGGTGACGGCCTTCTACCTGCGCCTGCAGGTGGCCGACCAGACCGGCGTGCTGGCGCGCATCACCGGCATCCTGGCCGAGCACGGCATCTCGATCGACGCCGTGCTGCAGCGCCCCGGCGCCGACGGCGATGGCACCCCGACCCGTGTCCGCGGCGAGGGCGACACCGACCTGATCATCCTGACGCACGACACCGTCGAAGGCCGCATGAAGTCCGCGCTGGCTCAGATGCAGGCGCTGCCGACGGTGCTGGCGCCGATCGTTCGCATCCGCAAGGAAGAGTTGAATTGAAGTACATCAGCACCCGCGGCGACCAGACCCCGCGCGGCTTTTCCGACATCCTGCTCGAAGGCCTGGCGCCCGACGGCGGCCTCTACCTGCCGACCCACTACCCGCAGGTCGACGCCGCCACGCTGGCTCGCTGGCGCGGCCTGCCCTATGCGAGCCTGGCCTTCGAGATCCTGTCGCTCTACATCGACGACATCCCGGCGGCCGACCTGCAGCGCCTGTGCGACGCGACCTACACCGAAACGGTGTTCGGCACGCCGCAGATCACGCCGGTCCAGCCGATCGGGGCCGCCGATGAGGGCCTGCTGCTGCAGGCCTTGTCCAACGGCCCGACGCTGGCCTTCAAGGACATGGCGATGCAGCTGCTGGGCAAACTGTTCGAGTACGAGCTGGCGCGCCGCGGTGAAGCGCTGAACATCCTGGGCGCGACCAGCGGCGACACCGGCAGCGCGGCCGAATACGCGATGCGCGGCCGGCGTGGTATCCAGGTCTTCATGCTCAGCCCCAAGGGCCGGATGAGCCCCTTCCAGCAGGCGCAGATGTTCAGCCTGCAGGACGCCAACATCCACAACATCGCCGTCGTGGGCGTGTTCGACGACTGCCAGGACATCGTCAAGGCGGTCAGCAACGATCTGGCCTTCAAGCGCGACTTCAAGATCGGCACGGTCAACAGCATCAACTGGGCGCGCCTGCTGGCACAGGTCGTCTACTACTTTGCCGGGTACTTTCAAGCGACTTCTGGTCGCGTCCAGGCCACGCCAGAGCGCGTCAGCTTCGCCGTGCCATCGGGCAACTTCGGCAACATCTGCGCCGGTCACGTGGCGCGCAGCATGGGCCTGCCGATCGCCCAACTGGTGCTGGCCACCAACGAGAACGACGTACTCGACGAGTTCTTCCGCACCGGCACCTACCGCCCGCGCGCCACCGCCGAAACGCACGAGACGTCCAGCCCGTCGATGGACATCAGCAAGGCCAGCAACTTCGAACGTTTCGTGTTCGACCTGCTGGGTCGCGACGGTGCGCGCACCCAGGAATTGTTCGGCGCGGCACTGGCCCGCGACGGCGGGTTCACGATCACGCCCGCTGAACACGCGCGCATCGCCGGCTACGGGTTCGTCAGCGGCAAGAGCACGCACGCCGACCGCCTGGCGACCATCCGAAGCACCTGGCAAGCCAGCGGCGTGCTGGTCGACACGCACACCGCCGATGGCCTGAAAGTGGCGCGTGAACACCGGCAGAAGGGTGTGCCGATGATCGTGCTGGAAACCGCGCTGCCGGCCAAGTTTGCGGCCACCATCCTGGAGGCCACGGGCGTCAACCCTGAGCCGCCCGCCGCGCTGCGCGGCATCGAGGCGCTGCCCAAGCGTTTCGTCGAAATGACCGCCGACGTGGGTGCTGTCAAGCGCTACATCGAGCTGAACTGCCCCGCATGAAAGATCCGCGCCCTCTGCTCAGCCTGGACGAAGCGCTGGCCCTGCTGGTGGCCGGCAGCACGCCTTACGCCATCACGCAGACCGAAGTCGTCTCCACCTTCGAGGCGCTCGGCCGGGTGCTGGCCGCCGACGTGCTGTCGGGCCTGAACGTGCCGCCCGAGGACAACACCTCGATGGATGGCTACGTGCTGCGCGCGGCCGATGTGCCCGTGGCCGGCACGGTGCTGCCGGTGAGCCAGCGCATTCCCGCCGGCCATATCGGCCAGGCGCTGCTGCCGGGCACCGCGGCGCGCATCTTCACCGGCGGCCAGGTTCCGGCCGGCGGCGACGCGGTGGTGATGCAGGAACAGTGCACCGCCGTCGCTGGCGACGGCCTGGGCCGCGTGCAGGTCAACACCCTGCCGACGGCGGGCCAGTGGATACGCCGCCGCGGCGAAGACGTGCAGCAGGGCGCCGCGGTGCTGCAACGCGGGCAGCGCCTGTCGCCGCAGGCGCTGGGCCTGGCCGCCTCGGTCGGCGCCGCCACCCTGACCGTGCTGCGCCGGCCGCGTCTGGCGCTGTTCTCGACCGGCGACGAACTGCAGAACCCCGGCGAAGTGCTGCGCCCGGGTGCCATCTACAACTCCAACCGCTACACGCTGCGCGCGCTGGCCCAGGCGGCGGGTTGCGAAGTCATCGATCTGGGCATCGTCGGCGACACGCTGGCGGCCACGCGTGCCGCGCTGCGCGAGGCGGCGTCGCTCAGCGACCTGATCGTCACCTGCGGTGGCGTGTCGGTGGGCGAAGAAGACCACTTGAAGCCCGCCGCCCGGGCCGAAGGCGAACTCGACGACTGGCAGATCGCGATGAAGCCCGGCAAGCCGCTGGCCTTCGGCCGCGTCCGCCGCGCGGGCCCAGGCGGCGGCGCTGCGCTGCTGGTCGGCCTGCCCGGCAACCCGGTGTCGGCCTTCATCACCTTCCTGCTCGCCGTCGGCCCGGTGCTGCGCGTGATCCAGGGCATGGACAGCGCCAGCCCGGCGGGGCTGTCGATGCGCGCCGATTTCGACTGGCCGCGTCCCGACCGCCGGCGCGAATTCCTGCGCGTGCAGTTGAACACCGAGGGCGGCCTGTCGCTGTTCGCCAACCAGAGTTCGGGCGTGTTGACCTCGGCCGTCTGGGCCGACGGCCTGGTCGACAACCCCGGCGCGCAGGCGATTGCGCGCGGTGACACCGTGCGCTTCCTGCCGTTGGCGCTGCTGGTGTCGCGATGAAGGTCACGGTGCGCTACTTCGCTTCGCTGCGTGAAGCCCTCGGCGGCAGCGAGACGCTGGACATCGAGGCCGGCACCACCGTGGGCGCGCTGCGCGACAGCCTGCTCGCACGCGGCGGCCCCCACGCCGAGGTGCTGGCCCGCAGCCGCGCCGTGCGCTGCGCGCTGAATCAAATGATGAGCGACGAAACGGCGCTGCTGGGCGAGGGCGCCGAAGTCGCCTTCTTCCCGCCGGTTACCGGTGGTTGAGATGAGCGCCCGCGTCACGGTGCAGACCGCCGACTTCGACCTCGCCGCCGAGGTTCGCGCCTTGCACGCCCAGGACCACGGCGTCGGCGCGGTCGCCAGCTTCGTCGGCACCGTGCGCGACCGGAATGCGCCGGTTGCCGGCGGCGGCGTCAGCCGGCTGGAACTCGAGCATTACCCCGGCATGACCGAAAGCGCCATCGAAGCCATGATAGCCACCGCGCAGCAGCGCTTCGACATCCGCGCCGCCCGCGTCATCCACCGTGTCGGCGTATTGCAGCCCGGTGAGCAGATCGTGCTCGTTGCCGTGGCCTCGGCGCACCGCGGCATGGCCTTTCAAGCCTGTGAATTCCTGATGGATTATCTGAAGACCCAAGCCCCGTTCTGGAAGAAGGAAACCACGCCGGCCGGCGCGCAGTGGGTGGACGCCCGGGTGGCTGACGACGCCGCGCTGGCGCGCTGGGGCCTGCGCGCGAACAACGCCGCCGGGAACGCCGCTTGAGCGCCGCCGGCCCGGTGCTGGAGGGCCGGCAGCTCGGCCCCGCGGTGGACGCGCAGCAGCTGCGGCTGTCCCTGGGCCGCTTCGCCACCGGGGTGACCATCATCACCTGTGTCGATGCCCAGGGCGGGCGCGTCGGCCTGACCGCCAATTCCTTCAATTCCTTGTCGCTCGACCCACCGCTGGTGCTGTGGTCGCTGCGCGCCAGCAGCGCCAACCTGCCGGTGTTCGCCGACGCCGGCCGCTTCGCGATCAATGTGCTCAGCGAGGCGCAGGTCGATCTGTCGCGCCGCTTCGCCACGCGCGTCGAGGACAAGTTCGCCGAGGGCGCCTGGTCGCTGGGCGAGCACGGCAGCCCGGTGCTGGCCGGCTGCGCCGCAGTCTTCGAGTGCGTGACCCACGCACAGCACGCCATCGGCGACCACCAGCTCTTCATCGGCCGCGTGCTGGCCTGTGCCGAAGCGCCGCTGTCGCCCTTGGTCTACCAGGGCGGTCACTACCATCTGCTCGGGGAGGTGGTGTGAGCTTGCGCCTGGAAGGCAAGTGGATCGAGATGTTCGTCCACGCCTTCCGCTTGTGCGGCGTGAAGGCCGGCGACGTCTGCGCGGTGCTGTCGGAAACGCAGACCCGGCCCGAACTGCCGCAGCTGTCCGAGCTGGCCTTGCAGCGCATCGGCGCGCGGGCCTTTCACCTGGTGCTGCCGGGGCAGCCGCTGGCCGCGCCGGTGCCGGTGCGTTCCACGGGCGCGTCCGACGCGATCGGCGGCGTGCAGCCGGTCGTGCAGGCGCTGGCCGGCTGCGTCTTCGTCGCCGACTGCACCGTCGAAGGCCTGCAGCACGCGCCCGAACTGCCGCAGATCCTGGCCGGCGGCGCGCGCGTGCTGGCCATCAGCCATGAGCACCCCGAGATCCTGGAACGCTGCCTGCCGCGCGCCGAAGACGAACTGCCGGTGCGCGACGCGATGCGCCGCCTGAAAGCCGCCAGGCTGATGCAGGTGCGGTCGGCCGCCGGTACCGACCTGCGCATCAACCTGACGGGCGCCCGCATCGGTGGCGTCTGGGGCTTCAGCGCCAAGCCCGGCACGCTGAGTCACTGGCCCGGCGGCCTGGTGCTGGCCTTCCCGGCGGCCGGCGCGGTCAACGGCACGCTGGTGATGGACCGCGGCGATGTCAACCTGACCTTCAAGCGCTACTTGCAGGACCCGGTGCGGCTGCAGATCGAGAACGACCACGCGGTGCGCGTCGAGGCGCTGCCCGGCCAGGGCGGCGTTGACGCCGAACGGATGCGCGGCTACCTGCAGGCCTGGGGCGACGCGGAAGCCTATGCCGTGTCCCACGTCGGCTGGGGCCTGAACCGCCGCGCCCGCTGGGACGCGATGACCTTCTACGACAAGGCCGATTTCAACGGCACCGAGCTGCGCGCCTTCGCCGGCAACTTCCTCTACAGCACCGGTGCCAACGAGGTCGCCGGCCGCCACACGCTGGGCCATTTCGACCTGCCGCTGCGCGGCTGCACGGTGCTGCTCGACGGGCTGGCCGTCGTCGACCAAGGCGTCTTGTTGTGAAGGTGCCGGCCACCACCGTGCAGGGCCGCGGCGACACCGCCGTGCTGCTGCTGCACGGCATCGGTGGCGGGCGTTCGATCTGGGACGACGCGGCCTCGGGAACAGCCCGTGTGCTGGCCGAAGCCGGCTACCGCGCGGTGGCCGTCGATCTGCCGGGTTATGGCGATTCGGCAGCGATGGGCGCGCCCGACCTGGCGGCGATGGTGGCTGGCGTCCGTGCGGTGATGGCCGTCATCGCTGTCCGTCGCGTGGTGCTGCTCGGCCACAGCATGGGCGGCATGGTCGCGCAGGAACTGCTGGCGCGTGACCCGGCCGGGGTCGACGGCCTGGTGCTGACCTGCACGACGGCGTCCTTCGGCCAGGCCGACGGCAGCTGGCAGGCGGCTTTCCTGGCCGAGCGTCTGGCGCCGCTGGACGCCGGCCTGGGCATGGCCGGCATGGCCGACCGGCTGTTGCCGGGGCTGGTCGGGCCGGCCGCCTCGCCCGAAGCCCGGGCCCAGGCCCGCGCCGTGATGGCCCGCGTGCCCGAGGCCAGCTACCGCGCGGCGCTGCAGGCCATCGCCGGATTCGACCGCCGCGCGGCGCTGGCCGCGATCCGCGTGCCCACGCTGCTGCTGGCCGCCGCGCACGATCGCACCGCGCCGCCGCAGGTGATGCAGCGCCTGGCCGCGCGCATCACCGGCAGCGAATTCGCCTGCCTGCCGGATGCCGGCCACATCGCCAACGTCGAGGCGCCGGCGGCCTTCAACGTCGCCGTCCTGAACTTCTTGCAGCGCCACTTTCCCCTGGCTTGAGGAGCGCCCCATGCCGCACGCCATGCACATAGCCGGTGACGAAAAGAGCCTGACGGTGCAGCAGCGCGAGCTGATCGCGCTGGCCGCGCAACTCGGCCGCGAGAAGTTCGCGCCGCGCGCCGCGCAGCACGACCGTGAAGCCACGTTTCCCTTCGACAATTACGGCGACTTGCGCGCCGCTGGCCTGCTCGGCATCTGCGTGCCGCGCGAACACGGCGGCCTGGGCGCCGACTTCGCGACCTACGTGATGGTGGCCGCCGAGATCGGCCGCCATTGCGGCGCCACGGCGCTGAGCTTCAACATGCACGTCAGCAGCTGCCTGTGGGCCGGCTTGATCGCCGACGCGCTGGACATGACGCCGGCGCAGCGTGCCGAGCACGAAGCCCACCGCGCCATCCACTTCGAGCGCATCGCCGTCCAGGGCCAGGTCTATTCGCAGCCCTTTTCCGAAGGCGGGGCGGCGGCGGCCGGCAAGGCGCCCTGGGGCACGCTGGCCAGGCCGGTGGAAGGCGGCTACCTCGTCAGCGGCAAGAAGATCTTCGCCTCGCTGGCTGGCGCGGCCGACTACTACGGCGTGCTGTGCACGCTGGACAAAGCCGGCCATGGTGGCGGAACGCCGCGCGATGCCCTCTACCTCGTGGTGCCGGCCGGCGCACCGGGCGTCAGCGTGGTCGGCGACTGGGATCCGCTGGGCATGCGCGGCACGGTCAGCCGCACGCTGCTGCTGAAGAATGTCTTCGTGCCGCACAGCGCGCGGCTGATGCCCGAAGGCCTGTATGCGCAGGCCGCGACGCGCTACCCGCACATGTTCGCCACGCTGTCGCCGACTTACATGGGCATCGCCCAGGCGGCCTACGACTTCACGGTGGCCTACCTGCGCGCCGAAGTCCCCGGCATGCCGCCCGTCAAGCGCCGCATGTACCCGACCAAGCAGATGGCGGTCGCCGAGATGCGCGTGCAGCTCGAGCAGACCCGCGCGCTGTTCCTGCAGAACGCCCGCGATGCCCAGGTCGATCCCGACAAGGACAGCCGCATGCGGCTGTTCGCGGCGCACTACACCATCATGGAGAACGCCAACGCGCTGGCGGCCAAGGCCATCCGCACCTGTGGCGGGCAGAGCATGCTGAAGAGCCTGCCGCTCGAGCGCCTGTACCGCGACAGCCGCTGCGGCAGCCTGATGCTGCCCTGGACCGCCGAGTTGTGCATCGACCGCCTGGGCCGGGACTGCCTGTACGAATCGGGCGAGCGCGATGAAGACATCGAATAGCGGCCACGCGGCGCCCCGGCATGTTTGATCGCCTGGTGCCGCCGGCGCTGGCCGATGGCGCCACGCAGCACCTGCTGGCCGACGGGGTGCAGCGCGGCTGCATCGTCGCCTGGCTGGGCCACAACAGCTGGGACCTGCTGGCCACGCTGGTGGCCTGCGAGCGCATCGGTGCGGTGCTGCTGCCGCTGAACACCCGGCTGGTCGCGACCGAACTGGCGGCCATCGTCAGCCACGCCGGTGCCAGCCACCTGCTGGGCACGCCCGAGATGGCCGACCAGGCCGGCGCGGTATTCGCCGCCGCCACCTGGGCGGCCGGCCCGGCGCCCGGCGTGCAGCATGGCGACCTGTTGCTGGTCTACACCTCGGGCACCACCGGCCAGCCCAAGGGCGCGATGCACACCCGCGCCGGCCTGCAGGCCAATGCCGTCGCCGCCATCGCCGCGCAGGGTCTGGACGCGCGCAGCCGGGTGCTGGCGGTACTGCCGCTGTTCCACGTCGGCGGGCTGTGCATCCAGACGCTGCCGGCGCTCGCCGCCGGCGGCAAAGTCAACCTGCAGCCGCGCTTCGAGCCCGGCGCCTGGTTCGACGCCGTCGAAAGCTGGCGGCCGACCACCACGCTGTTGGTGCCGGCGGTGATGCAGGCGCTGGTCGAACACCCGCGCTGGGCCGGCGCCGACCTGTCTTCGCTGCAGTTCGTCGCCAGCGGCTCGCAGATCGTGCCGCGCCCGCTGATCGAAGCCTTCCACGCCCGCGGCGTGCCGGTGGCGCAGGTCTACGGCGCGACCGAAACCGGGCCGGTGTCGGTGGTGCTGCGCCCCGATGAAGCGCTGGCCCACGCCGGCATGGCCGGCCGCCCGGCGATGGGCGTGCAGTTGCGCCTGGCGGCCGACGGCGAGATCTGGCTGAAGGCGCCCAACCTGATGCGCGGCTACCACCGCAGCACCGAGACCGGCTTCGATGCACAAGGTTGGTTCCACACCGGCGACCTGGCCGTGCAGCACGACCGCGGGATGCTCGAAGTGGTCGGCCGCAGCAAGGAGCTGATCATCTCGGGCGGCGAAAACGTCCACCCGGCCGAGATCGAGAACCTGATCGCGCAGCACCCGGCGGTGCTGGAATGCGCGGTCGCCGGCGTGCCCGACGCGCGCTGGGGCGAAGTCCCGGTGCTGGCCGTCGTGCTGCGCCCGGGTCAGGCGGTGGACGGCGCCAGTTTGCTGGCCGGGCTGGAAGGCCGCCTGGCGCACTTCAAGTGTCCCAAGCGTGTGGTCCAACTGCCGGCGCTGCCCAAGACCGCGCTGGGCAAGGTGCAGCGCGCGGCGCTGGCCCTGTTGCTGACCAGCGCCTAGCGACCAAGGGCGGTGCACGCCGGCGTTCTAGGGAGGCGCTCCGGCCCGGTGAGCGCTTGAATTCGCGGCGCGCCGCCTCATGTCCCTACCCAACAGGAGGACATAGCCATGCGTTTCGACAAGCTCACGACTGCTTTCCAGCAGGCCCTGCAAGGGGCCCAGAGTGCCGCGGTCGCCCGCGACAACCCCTATGTGGAGCCGGCGCACCTGCTGGCGGCCATGCTCGCCCAGCCCGACGGCCCCAGGGCCTTGCTGGACCGCGCGGGTGCCAACAGCGCGGCGCTGACGGTGGCCATGGAAACCGCGATCCGCAATCTGCCGACGGTGCAGGGCGGTGACCAGACCGTGCAACTCGGGCGCGACCTGCAGGGCTTGCTGCAGACCGCCGACAAGGAAGCCGGCAAGCGCGGCGACCAGTTCATCGCCAGCGAGATGTTCCTGCTGGCGCTGGCCGACAGCAAGAGCGACATCGGGGGCATCGTGCGCGGCCATGGCCTGACGCGCAAGTCGCTGGAAGCGGCGGTCCTGGCGGTGCGGGGCGGCGCGGGTGTCGACAACGCCGACGCCGAAGGCCAGCGCGAGGCGCTGAAGAAGTACACGCTGGACCTGACCGAGCGCGCCCGCCAGGGCAAGCTCGACCCGGTGATCGGCCGCGACGACGAGATCCGCCGCGCCATCCAGGTGCTGCAGCGCCGGTCCAAGAACAACCCGGTGCTGATCGGCGAGCCGGGTGTCGGCAAGACCGCCATCGTCGAAGGCCTGGCGCAGCGCATCGTCAACGGCGAAGTCCCCGAATCGCTGAAGGACAAGCGCGTGCTGGTGCTGGACATGGCCGGCCTGCTGGCCGGTGCCAAGTTCCGCGGCGAATTTGAAGAGCGGCTGAAGAGCGTGCTGAAGGAGGTGGCGGCCGACGAGGGCCGCATCATCCTGTTCATCGACGAACTGCACACCATGGTCGGTGCGGGCAAGGCCGAAGGCGCCATCGACGCCGGGAACATGCTCAAACCGGCACTGGCGCGCGGCGAATTGCACTGCATCGGCGCGACCACGCTGGCCGAATACCGCAAGTACGTCGAGAAGGACGCGGCGCTGGAACGCCGCTTCCAGAAGGTGCTGGTCGATGAGCCCAGCGTCGAGGCGACGGTGGCCATCCTGCGCGGCCTGCAGGAAAAGTACGAGGTCCACCATGGCGTCGAGATCACCGACCCGGCGATCGTCGCCGCGGCCGAGCTGAGCCACCGTTACATCACCGACCGCTTCCTGCCCGACAAGGCCATCGACCTGATCGACGAAGCGGCGGCCAAGGTCAAGATCGAGATCGACTCCAAGCCCGAGGCCATGGACAAGCTCGACCGCCGGCTGATCCAGTTGAAGATCGAGCGCGAGGCGGTACGCAAGGAAAAGGACGAAGGCTCGATCAAGCGCTTCGGCCTGATCGAGGTCGAGATCGCCAAGCTCGAACGCGACTACAACGACCTGGAAGAAATCTGGAAGACCGAGAAGGCGGCGGCCCAGGGCTCGGCCCACGTCAAGGAAGAGATCGACCGCACCCGCCACCAGATCGACGAGTTGAAGCGGCGTGGGGATTTCAACGCCGTGGCTGAGTTGCAGTACGGCAAGCTGCCGGAGCTGGAAAAGCGCCTGAAGGAAGCCCAGGCCACCGAAACCGGCAAGGCCAAGGCGGGCCGCCCGCAGTTGCTGCGAACCATGGTCGGCGCCGAGGAAATCGCCGAGGTGGTGAGCCGCGCCACTGGCATCCCGGTCAGCAAGCTGATGCAGGGCGAGCGCGACAAGCTGCTGCAGATGGAAGACAAGCTGCACGACCGCGTGGTCGGTCAGGACGAGGCCATCACGGCCGTGGCTGACGCCATCCGCCGTTCACGGGCGGGCTTGAGCGACCCCAACCGGCCGCTCGGCAGCTTTCTGTTCCTGGGCCCCACCGGCGTCGGCAAGACCGAGCTGTGCAAGGCGCTGGCCGGCTTCCTCTTCGACAGCGACGACCACATGATCCGCGTCGACATGTCCGAGTACATGGAAAAGCATTCGGTCAGCCGGCTGATCGGTGCGCCCCCGGGCTATGTCGGCTACGAAGAGGGCGGTGCGCTGACCGAAGCGGTGCGCCGCAAGCCCTACTCGGTGTTGCTGCTCGACGAGGTGGAAAAGGCCCACCCTGACGTCTTCAATGTGCTGTTGCAGGTGCTGGACGACGGCCGGCTGACCGACGGTCAGGGCCGCACCGTGGACTTCAAGAACACCGTGATCGTGATGACCAGCAACCTCGGTTCGCACCTGATCATGAGCATGGCCGGGCAGTCCAGCGAGAACATCCGCGAGGCGGTGTGGGGCGAGGTCAAGCAGCACTTCCGCCCCGAGTTCCTGAACCGCATCGACGAGACCGTGGTCTTCCACGCGCTGGACAACAAGAACATCGAAAGCATCGCCCGCATCCAGCTGAAGCTGCTGGACGCAAGGCTCGAAAAGCTGGAGATGAAGCTCGAGGTGTCGCCGGCGGCGCTGGCCGAACTGGCCAAGGTCGGCTTCGACCCCGCCTTCGGTGCCCGGCCGCTGAAGCGCGCTATCCAGCAGCGCATCGAGAATCCGGTCAGCAAGTTGATCCTGCAGGGTCGGTTCGGCCCGAAGTCGGTGATCCCGGTGGACATGGAAGACGGCGAGTTCGTCTTCTCGCGCATCGTCCATTAGCGAGCTCGGCGGCGGGCCGGCGGCGCTGGCCGCCGCCGGCTGTTTCATCGCGGCGGTGCGATGCGATCCAACTGCAGCTTGGCCAGCGTCAGGTTGGCGGTGGCTGACAGCACCAGGTGCACCGCGATGCCGGGGTGGCCGGGTATCGGTCGCACCAGCAGGTGGTGGCCGCCCACCGTGACCGAGCCTTCCGAGGGCGTACCGCTCAGACCGACGGCTTGCGCGGCCGCGTTCATGGCCTGTAGCAGCCCGGCACCTTGCTCGGCCAGCCGCGTCGCCAGTGCCGCCGGACCG
This sequence comes from Betaproteobacteria bacterium, assembly GCA_947453725.1. GTDB lineage: Bacteria > Pseudomonadota > Gammaproteobacteria > Burkholderiales > Burkholderiaceae_C > Rubrivivax. Next base: position 101,403 of record CANGHH010000013.1, read on the forward strand.
CTGTGCGCCAGCGGGTTCAGGGCTCGGGTGTCGAAGGCGCAGCAGGCCAGGACACCCTTCAGCAGGCCGCAGTGGTCGACGTAAGTCTGCCAGGGGTCTTTCCCCCCGACCGGCGCCGCCGCAAGAGCTGGCGGTCTCTCGGGCAGCGGGCGGAGGTCCATCAGTTCGGTCGGCGCTTCGTTGCGCGGCACGGGCATGGGCGCCGGCTGTGCTGCGACGGCCCCGAGGTCGGTGGCGATTGCCTGGCCGCTGGCCGCGCTGCCGTGCAGGCGGTTCCAAGCCCCGGCGATGTAGGACCAGGCTTGGCGCGGCTTGCCGGCGTTCGGCGTCACGTGCACGGCCATGCCGCTGTGGCCGGCCAACTGGGTGGCGTGGCTGGCCAGCGGCAGGCCCGAACCCAGCGGCACCATCAGCAATTCGCGGTTCGGCCAGGGCCCGGTGATGACCGCGCCATGGATCGGTTGCAGCAGGTTGGCCAGCGCGTTGGCTGACAAACCGCCCATCAGCAGCACGCCGAGCTGGCTGTTGGCCAGCAGCACCTTGGCCACCGGCTGCCGCAGCGGCCCGTCGCTGCCCAGGTCGGTGGCATAGACGCGCAGCGGCGTGCCATCGCTCCTGTGCACTTCGACGAAGCGCAGCACGGCCATCGCCAAGCCCTGGCCTTGCCGGCGCACCGACAGCTTCTGCACCCGCCGGCCTGCCGCGCTGGCCAGGCTGGCCAGCAGCCGCAGCGCCGCGCTGGTGCCGATGTCGTGAATGGCGATGAACTGCGGCCTGTGCTGGGCAAATTCCATTTGCAGGGCGCTGGCGGCGTCGGTGCTGGCGAAGAGTTCCACTTCGTCCTCGGCGATGCGCCGGCCCACGTCATACCGGTCGTGGCCGAGATAGGTGTCGCGGTCGCTGACGATCTGCGTGCTGGGTGCCAGCAACTCGTCGTGACCCTGATCGAGCGCAGGGGCATGCCAGAAGCGATCGTCACGCGGTGCAGACATCGCGCGATGATAGGGCGCTGCTTCGGCCGTACCGGCCGCCGCGGTCCCTAGAATCCACCGCCCGACGCGCGCCTGCCCCACCCGAATCGATGAAGCCCCCCACCATGTCCCAGTCCCTGCCTGCATCCACCCCGCGCCATGCCACCGCGCCGGTCGTTGTCATCGGCGCCGGCCTGGGTGGTCTGGCGGTGGCGCTGCAGCTGGCCCAGACGGTGCCGGTGATTGTGCTGGCCAAGCGTGAACTCAGCGAGAGTGCGACCGCCTGGGCGCAGGGCGGCATCGTCGGCGTGCTGGGCTCCGACGACAGCGTCGCGTCGCACATGCACGACACGCAGGAAGCCGGCGGCGGCATCGTCGACGAACACACCGCGCGCTTCATCGCCGAGAACAGCCACCGCGCCATCGAATGGCTGGTCGACGCCGGCGTGCCCTTCTCGCCCGACGCCGCAGGTCCACTGGGCCTGCACCTGACGCGCGAAGCGGGCCACGCGGTGCGGCGCATCGCCCACGCCGCCGACGCCACCGGCAAGGCCATCCACGACACCCTGCTGGCGCGCGCTGCCGAGCACCCGAACATCGATTTGCGCCAGCGCTGGATGGCGGTGGACCTGGTCACCTCCCGCCACCTGAACCGTGACGAAGCGCCGCGCTGCTATGGCGTCTACGCGCTGGACATGGACGGCGGCCGGGTCGAGACGCTGGCCGCCAGCGCCGTGGTGCTGGCCACCGGTGGCGTCGGCAAGGTCTACCGCTACACCAGCAACCCCGACACGGCCACCGGCGACGGCATCGCGATGGCCTGGCGCGCCGGCTGTCGGGTCGGCAACATGGAGTTCATCCAGTTCCACCCGACCTGCCTGTACCACCCGCAGGAGCGCAGCCTGCTGATCACCGAGGCGATGCGCGGCGAAGGCGCCTACCTGACCTTGCCCAGCCTGGGCCCTGGCGACCCGGGCGGGACCCGCTTCATGGCCGCCCACGACAGTCGGCTGGAACTGGCACCGCGCGACATCGTGGCCCGCGCCATCGACTTCGAGATGAAGAAGCACGGCCTCGACCACGTCTGGCTGGACGGCCGCCACCTCGGCGAGGACTTCCTGAAGTCGCACTTCCCGACCATCCACGCGCGCTGCCTCGCCTTGGGCATCGACATCGCTCGCCAGCCGATACCGGTGGTGCCGGCGGCCCACTACACCTGTGGCGGCGTGGTCACCGACCTCGACGGCCGCACCGACATGCCGGGCCTCTTCGCGGTCGGCGAAACCACCTACACCGGTCTGCACGGCGCCAACCGGCTGGCCAGCAATTCGCTGCTGGAATGCGTGGTGCTGGGCCGCACCTGCGCCGAGCGCATCCTCCAAGACGGGCCGGCTGAGCGGCAGACCCTGCCGGCCTGGGACGAGAGCCAGGTGGAAGACGCCGACGAACAGGTCGTCATCGCCCACAACTGGGATGAGCTGCGGCTGCTGATGTGGAATTACGTGGGCATCGTGCGCACCACCAAGCGGCTGGAACGCGCGCTGCACCGCATCAAGCTGCTGCGCGACGAGACGCTGGACTACTACGCCAACTTCCGCGTCAGCCGCGACCTGCTGGAGTTGCGCAACCTGGTGGTCTGCGCCGAGTTGATCGTGCGCAGCGCGCTGCGCCGCCATGAGAGCCGCGGCCTGCACTACAGCCGCGATTTTCCGGAGGCGCTGCCGGTCAGTTTTCCGACCATCCTGACCCGCCGCGCCAAGAGCCGGCGGTAAGCCTCAAATCAGCGTGCCGAAGCCGGTACCCGGCGCCATTTCGATGCGCGCCCGGCCCTGGTTCTTCGCGGCGTACAGCCCGCGGTCGGCGCGCGACAGCAGTTGTTCCAGCGTGTGTCCGTTGCGCGGGAAGACGGCGATGCCGGCCGAGAAGGAGCCGCGCGGCAAGCGCCGCTTGCCCATCGCGGTCTGTTGCGACTGGAAGGCTTCCAGCAGCCGGCTGATCACGGCCTCGGCGCCGACGGTGTCGATCTCGGGCATCACGGCCACGAACTCTTCACCGCCGTGGCGGCAGACCACGTCGTTGCGCCTCAGCGTCTGCGTCAACAAGGTCGAGAAGCGCTGCAGCACCAGATCGCCGGCGTGGTGGCCGTAGGTGTCGTTGAGCAGCTTGAAGTGGTCCAGGTCAATCAGCACCACGCAGACCGGGCTGCCCTGGCGGCGCGCCAGTTCCAGCAGGCCGGGGGCGATCTCGAACAGGTAACGGCGGTTGTGCAGGCCGGTCAGCGGGTCCCGCAGGGCCTGCTCCCGCAACTGGTTGTGCAGCATCTCGGTTTCGGCGGCCTGGGCCTGCAGCGCGGCGTTCAGGTCGGCCAGCCGGCGGCGGTCGTCTTCCACCGTGCGTCGGGAATCCATCGCCAGATCGCGTTCTCGCTGGGCTTGCGCCAGTTCGTGCGCCACCTGCAGCGCGACGTAGCGCGCCCGCGCGCTGCGGCCAACCAGGTGTTCGTAGAGCGCGTGGGCCTGGCGCATGTAGCGCAGTGCGGCGACGCTGTCGCCCTCGATCTCGCAGGCGTCGGCCAGCACGCGGTGCAAGGCCATCAGGTCGTAGGGCAGATCGACCAAATGCCGTTGCTGGCGCTGCTGCAGGGTGTCTTCGGCGAGCTGGCGCGCGCCGCCGGCGTCGCCGCGCGCCAGCAGGCAGCGCGCCTTCAGCCAGGCCCATTGCGTGATGCCGTCGCCGTCGGCCGTGGCCGTGGTGGGACCCCCTTCCAGGTGGCGCAGCGCTTCGGCAACTTCGCCGACCCCCAGGTGGCCCATCGCCAGCACCCCGGCGTGGCGCTTCAGCGTGTCGGGCAGCAGGTCTTCGGTGTGGGAGCTCAGGAATTCCACCATCGCGCGGGCCTGCTGGAACTCGCCCATCGCGTGGTAAATGATGACCAGATTGGTCGCCGCCGTGACGGTCACCTGGCGGGCGCCGGCTTCGCGGGCCATCGCCAGGGCCTGTTCGGTCAGGCGCCGCGCGTCGTCCAGGTTGTAGAGGTCCTGGTGGTGGCCGCCCAGGTTGCTCAGCGCGGTGAGTTGCGGACCGGGCCAGCCGGTGCGCGCGGCACTGTCCATCGCGGCGTAGAACTGGCGCAGCGCCTCGTCGTGCTGACCCAGCAGCTTGGCCGTGATGGCCCGCGAGTTGTGGCCGATGAAGCGGTGGATGGGCGCCAGCTGCAGGCCCGGGCGGGCGTCGATGGCCGCCTGCAGCTGGGACGAAGCGGCGGTATCGCCGGCCCGCCGCAGCACGATGGCCTGGATCTCGTCGCACAGCGCCAGACCGCTCTCGTCAGCCCCGTCGGCGTAGCCGCGCCGGGCCCATTGCAGGGCCGCGCTGGCCTTGGAGGCTTGGCCGACGCGGACTTCGCCGAGTGCCACGTGGAGCCAGCCTTCGTGGGCTTGAGGCCCGCCGTCGGCGGCCACGCTGCGACCCAGTTCAGCGGCTTGTAGCGGGTCCAGGTAGCAGAGTTCCCAGGCTCGGGCGATCGAGGGGTTCAAACTAGCCACGCGCCCTCATGGCGGTGCGGGCCTGCACGAAACCGAAGGCGTAGTCCACCGCATCGAGCAGGTGGCGCTCGCTGTCCACGCGCTCGCGGTCGCTGAGGTAGAAAACGAAATCGACCTCGTGGCGGATGTAGCGCGGCGGCAGCCGGTTCAGCGCCACGCAGGCCACATCGGCCAGCAGTTCGGGGCTGTGCCCGATGCCGGGGTAGCGTTCGGCGTGTTCGCGCACGGCGGTGTAGACCGCGCGCTCGTTGTGGTTGCGTACCGACGAAAAGTCGACGGTCGCGGGTGTCAGGATCGTCATGCGGGTGCTCCTCGGCGGCTGCAGCCGCGTGCCGGGTCGGTATCGACGCCAAGCCTGCAGGCCAGCACCGCTGATGGTCGCAGATTGACCCCTTCCAGCGGCGGGACTAACGCACGGCCGAGCGCTTCTTGCGGAGGGTCGGTCGCCGTCCCGCCCCCCGCCCTCAGGCAGCGCCGGTGTTTGGCACGAAACCGCCTGAGGGCTGGGCGACCTGGGCCGGGTGGCGGGTCACGAAGCCGAGCATCCGGTCGATGCAGCCCAGCGCCTGGCGGCGCACCGGCTCGGCCACCTGGATTTCGCCGCAGCCTTGTTCCAGGCAGGCCAACACGCCCTGCAGCGCGTTCATGGCCATCCACGGGCAGTGCGCGCAGCTCTTGCAGGTGGCGCTGCGCCCGGCGGTCGGCGCTTCGATCAGCGTCTTGCCCGGCGCCAGCTGGCGCATGCGGTGCAGGATGCCCTTGTCGGTGGCGACGATGTAGGTCTGCGCGCTGCCGCCCACCACCGCGTTCAGCAGTTGCGTGGTGCTGCCGACCACGTCGGCCAGCGCCACCACGCTGCGCGGGGACTCCGGGTGCACCAGCACCTGCGCGCCCGGGTGTTCGCGCTTCAGCAGGTCCAGCTCCAGCCCTTTGAACTCGTCGTGGACGATGCAGGCGCCGTCCCACATCAGCATGTCGGCGCCGGTCTGTTCCTGGATGTAGCGGCCCAGGTGGCGGTCGGGCGCCCACAGGATCTTCTGACCCTGGGCTTTCAGGTGTCGGGCGATGGGCAAGGCGCAGGCGCTGGTGACCATCCAGTCGGCCCGCGCCTTCACCGCCGCGCTGGTGTTGGCGTACACCACGACCTGGCGGTCGGGGTGGGCGTCGCAGAAGGCGGCGAAAGCGTCTGGCGGGCAGCCCAGGTCGAGGCTGCAGGTGGCGTCCAGGTCGGGCATCAGCACGCGCTTGTCGGGCGACAGGATCTTGGCCGTCTCGCCCATGAAGCGCACGCCGGCCACCACCAGCGTCTTCGCCGGGTGATCGCGGCCGAAGCGGGCCATTTCCAGCGAATCGGCGACCAGCCCGCCCGTGGCCAGCGCCAGATCCTGCAGGTCGCCGTCGACGTAGTAATGCGCCACCAGCACCGCGTCCTGCGCCTTCAGCAGCCCGGCGATTCTTTCGATCGCCAGCCGGCGTTCGGCCGGCGGCAGGGCAGCGGGCACCTTGGCCCAGGCCTGCGCGGTGCAGGTCGCGCCGCTGGCGTCCGGGCGGGCGTAATCGAAGGCGATGTTGGTCATGGGTGGGGCAGGGCTGTGGGAATTGGAACAGCAGGCGCAGGGGCGAAGGGAAGATCGTATCCCGCGCTGAATTTGCAAGCCGCAGCGCGCCAGGCTGCCAGCGTTTAGTCTCCGGGCGATGAGCAGCACCACTGACCTGCCGGCATCCGCCGCGCCCCCGTCCTCGGCCCGCAGCGACGCCACCGTCATCGGCCTGATCGGCCTGGCCCACGGCAGCTCGCACTTCTTCCACATGCTGCTGCCGCCGCTGTTTCCGACCTTCATCCGCGACTTCGGCCTGAGCTACTCGCAGCTCGGCCTGCTGGTGACGGTGTTTTTCGTCATTTCGGGCATCGGCCAGGCGCTGGCCGGATTCCTGGTCGACCGCATCGGCGCGCGGCCGGTGCTGTTCGCGGCCTTGGGCTGCTTCGTCGTGGCCGCACTGGCCGCAGCCGGGGCCCAGGGCTATGCCGGCCTGATGCTGGCGGCGGCGCTGGCCGGGCTGGGCAACGCGCCTTTCCACCCGGCCGACTTCACGATCCTCAACAAGCGGTTGTCGCCGCAGCGGCTGGGCCATGCCTTCTCGGTGCACGGCATCACCGGCAACCTGGGCTGGGCCGCGGCGCCGATCTTCATGATCGGCATCAGCCAGGCGACCGGCAGCTGGCGCACCGCCTGCGCCTGCGCCGCGCTGCTGCCGCTGTTGTCGCTGAGCTTGCTGGTCTGGAAGCGGCAGACCGTGGACGACCGCCAAGGCGCCTGGTCGCACGACCAGCCGGGGGCCACAGCGGCCGCCGCCGAGCACCCGATGGCTTTTCTGCGCCTGCCCTCGGTGTGGTTGTGCTTCTCCTTCTTTTTCTGGGTCACGGCCGCGCTGGCCGCGATCCAGAGCTACGCCGGGCCAGCGCTGGCGCGTCTGTACGACCTGCCGCTGTCGGCGACCGCTTTCGTTGTCACCGGCTACATGCTGTGCGCGGCGGCCGGCACGGTGGCTGGCGGCTTTCTCGTGTCGCGCGCGCCGCGCCTGGAAAAGACCATCGCCATCGCGATGTGCAGCGCCGCCGCGCTGCTGCTGCTGGCCGGTTCGGGCCTGTTGCCGGCCTTCGTGGCCGGTCTGGCCGTGGCGCTGGCCGGGGCCGGTACCGGCCTGGCGGCGCCGTCGCGCGACATGCTGATCAAGCGCGCCGCGCCGCCCGGTGCCACCGGGCGCGTCTACGGCACCGTGTATTCGGGCCTGGACGCGGGCTTCGCGCTGGCTTCGCCGGTCTTCGGCGCGCTGCTCGACCGCGGCCTGACGCAGGGCGTCTTCATCGGCGCGGCGCTGGCCCTGGGCTGCGGCGTGCTGTCGGCCGGCCTGGTCGGCCTGCGCGTGCGGGCACAGCAGGGCCCGGTGGTGGCCGCCTGATCGCGGCTGGACGGCGTTTCGAGGTCGACCGGATTCGGGTCTGCACGGAGGCGGCGGCCCGCTAAAGTGGGGTCATGAACGCTGCATCCCACTCCGCCGCCATGCCCGCTCCCGCCATGCCGCGCATCGCCGGCCATGCCCTCGTCGAAGCGCTGATCGCCCAGGGCGTTCACACCTGCTTCGGCGTGCCGGGCGAAAGCTACCTGGCGGTGCTCGACGGCTTCCACGAACACCGCGAACAGATCCGCTTCATCGCCTGCCGCCAGGAAGGCGGCGCAGCCTTCATGGCCGAAGCCCAGGGCAAGCTCAGCGGCCGGCCGGGCGTCTGCTTCGTCACGCGCGGGCCGGGCGCCACCAACGCCAGCATCGGCGTGCACACCGCCTTCCAGGACAGCACACCGATGATCCTGTTCGTCGGCCAGGTGGCCAGCGAGCAGCGCGACCGGGAAGCGTTTCAGGAGATCGACTACCGCCAGATGTTCAGCCCCGGCACGCTGGGTCTGGCCAAGTGGGTGGCCGAGGTGCACAGCGCCGACCGCCTGCCCGAGTACATCGCGCGCGCCTTCCACACCGCGATGCAGGGTCGCCCTGGCCCGGTGGTGCTGGCTCTGCCCGAAGACATGCTGACCACGCTGACGGCCGCGCCGGTGCTGCCGCGCGTCGAGCCGGTGCGGGCCTGGCCGGCGCCCGGTGGCCTGCGTGAATTGCGCGCGATGCTGATGGCCGCCGAGCGCCCCCTGCTCATCGCCGGCGGTTCGGGCTGGGACGCCGAAGGCGCCAGCGCGCTGCAGCGCTTCGCCGAGAACTGGCAGTTGCCGGTGGCCTGCGCCTGGCGATTCCAGGACACCTTCGACAACCGCCACCCGCTGTACGCCGGCGACATCGGCGTCGGCACGAATCCGAAGCTGTCGGCGCGGCTGCGCGACGCCGATCTGGTCATCGCGCTGGGCGTGCGCCTGGGCGAGATGACGACCCAGGGCTACGCCCTGGTGCAGGCGCCGCAGCCGGCGCAGAAGCTGGTGCACATCCACGCCGGGCCCGAGGAACTCGGCCGCGTCTACGCCGCCGACCTGATGCTGCAGGCCCAGGTGGCCTGCGCGGCCAAGGCGCTCGAAGCGCTGGCCGCACCGACCAGCCTGCCCTGGGCGGACGGCGCCGCCAGCGCACGGGCCGACTACGAGGCCAATCTCGTCGGCCACGCCGTCGAACCGCTGGACATGGCGGTGGTGATGAAGACCGTGCAGCGCCTGCTGCCCGAGGACACGGTCTACACCAACGGCGCCGGCAACTTCAGCGGCTGGCTGCACCGCTACGTCAGCCTGCCCGGCCTGCAGCACCACGGCCGCACGCAACTGGCGCCGACCTCGGGCGCAATGGGCTACGGCCTGCCGGCGGCCGTCGCGGCGGCCCTGCTGTACCCCGAGCGCTTCGCCTTCAACCTCGCCGGCGACGGCGATTTCCTGATGACCGGCCAGGAACTGGCCACTGCCACCGGCTACGGCGCCAAGCGGCTGATCAGCGTGGTGGTCGACAACGGCACCTACGGCACCATCCGCATGCACCAGGAGCGCGAATACCCGGGCCGGGTCAGCGGCAGCGACCTCTACAACCCCGACTTCGCGGCGCTGGCCCGGGCCTACGGCTGGCAGGCCGAGACCATCGTCGAAACGGCCGACTTCGAACCGGCGCTGCAGCGCGCCTTGGCAGCCGGCGTGCCCACGCTGCTGCACCTGAAGCTGGCCACCGACGTCAGCACGAGCCGGACCACGCTGACGGCCATCCGCCAGGCGGCGCAGGCCCGCAGCGCCTGAGCGCGGCGGTGCTGCGGCGCTGGTCACGGCCCGGCTTCAGCGGTGGCCGTGCAGCATCAGCACCACGCTGGCCGTGACCAGCGCTGCGGCGACCCATTCGCTCGCGTGCAGGGTTTCACCGCCCAGCGTCACGCCCAGCACCAGGCCGATCACCGGGTTGACGTAGGCATAGCTCGACGACACCGCCGCTGGCGTGCGCTGCAGCAGCACCATGAAGGCCGAGAAGGCGATCAGCGAGCCGGCAACGACCAGGTAGACCCAGCTGGCGAGCGCCAGCGGCTGTATCGGCCAGCCGGGGCGCTCGCCGGCCAGCGCCGACATCGCCATCAGCACCACACCGCCGGCCAGCATCTGGCTGGCGAAGCCCATCGCGTTCGGCGCCAGGCGCAAGGGGCGGCCGCCGAGGGCGCGTGGCAGGCCGTGCACGCTCCACACCCCGCCCAGCTTCCAGGCCACCGACGACAGCAGCACCGCCGCCAGGCCCATCGGTGATGCCGAAAAGCCCTGTCCGGCAGCCAGACCCAGCACGCCCAGCAGACCCAGCCCGATGCCGAGCGCCGCCGGCCGCGTCGGCCTGACGCCGTAAGGCCATTCGAGTGCCGCCTGCAGCGCAGGCCCGATGGCGATGAAGGCCACCACCAGACCCGAGCTGACGCTGACTTCGGCGACCGCGGTGAAGCCGTAGCCGATGCCCAGCATCAGCGTGCCCAGCAGCGTGGCATTGACCCATTCGGTGCGCTGGGGCCAGGGCGCGCCGCGCAGCCGCATCCAGCCCGCCAACAGCGCGCCGGCCACCAGGAAGCGGGTGCCCATCTGGTAGAAGGGCGGAAAGCTGAGCAGGGCCCACTTGATGGCCAGGTAGGTCGACCCCCAGATCAACCAGGTGGCCGCCAGGCAGGCGATGATCAGCGGTGGCATGCGTGGCCGGGTGCGCGGCGGCAGATTCAACAGACTTTCCATGCGGGCCATGTTAGACAAGTCGCGGCTGCGCTTGCCGTGGCAGATTCGAGGCGCGCGGCGGCCACCTCACGGCCGCCGACGGGCTGAAAACGAAGGGAATTCAAATGAACGCTGCCGCTGGGCTGCCGGCCGATTGGGAAGTCGTGCCGGGTGAGGGCGACGACCTGCAGGCCATCGCCCGGCGCTGCCGCCAGCGCGTGGCGCGGCGGGCGCTTTTTGCAGCCGGGGTGGCCCTGGTGCCGGTGCCCGGGCTGGACTGGCTGACCGACATCGGGCTGCTGATGAAGCTGCTGCCCGAGATCAGCGCCGCTTTTGGCCTGACGCCGGGTCAGGTCGAGCGCCTGGCGCCCGACCGCCGCATCGTCGTCTACAAGGCCATCAGCGCGGGCGGGGGTCTGCTGGTGGGCCAGGTGGTGACGCGTGAGCTGGTGCTGCGCGTGGTCAGCCTGGTCGGCGTCCGGCTGAGCACCCAGCAGGCCGCCAAATTCGTGCCCATCGCGGGGCAGGCGGTGTCGGCGGCCTTGACCTACTCGGCCCTGCGTTTTGTCTGCGAGCAGCACATCCGGCAGTGCCTGGATGTCGCCCGTCAGCTGCAATTGCCGGGACCGCCGCGGTCATGAACGCGCAGGCCGCTATACTCCGGCGCTTAGTCGGGGCGTAGCGCAGCCTGGTAGCGCATCTGGTTTGGGACCAGAGGGTCGCGAGTTCGAATCCCGCCGCCCCGACCATCACCCCCACGGTGATACATCAAGGACCTGCAAGCCTGCCGGGTCGTTCGCCGGACGCTCAAGCAGCGCCGCGCAGCGGCATCGTCCGCAGCGCCACGTCGGCGTCATGCGCGTGCGCCGTCGGCTTTTCCGGCGCAGCACGTCGAAGCGGTGCCGCGTTGTCGTCGAACGACGAAGACAGTTTCGTCGCCAGGCCGTGCGCCGTGGCCACCAGCCAACCGCCCGTCTCGCGGTCTTCGTGGTTGTCCTGATCCAGAAAGTGGTCGGCCGCGCGGGTCGATGCGTAGAGCTGGTGGGTGCGCACGCGCAGTGCCGTCACCGACTGCTGCAAGGCCAGGTCGGCCGGCCGTTCCTTCAGCTGGCGCGCCAGGCTGTCGATGTCGGCCACCAGGTCTTGTGCCAGGTCGAGTGCCGACGAGATCAGCCATGAGCCGGTGTCGCGCTCGTCGGCGTCGCCCTGGCCGTTGTAGTGATCGGCGGCGCGCAGCGCGGCGCGGAGCTGATGGGCGCGGGCGCCCATCGTGCGCAGCGAACCGTGCGGATCGGCGGCATCGATGGCTGTCATGGCGCTGCGGCTGGGGGATCGGTTCTCGGACATGGTTGACCTTGTCGGCAGAGTCATTCGGATCAGGCCGGATTCTGCCCAGGATCGGCCGTTCCGGGGGCGTCGTCAGACCCCGCGCCGGAGGGCCAGCCGCCGCGCAAGGCTGCAGCGAGGTCGAACAGAGGCGCCGCTGGGCCTGCTTCGCGCGGCGCGCCCGCCGGCGTCACCACCGGGTCCAGCAGGTCGAAATGCAGCAGCAACTCGGGCGGCACGAAGCGCGAGCGCAGCGCGTAGAGGTGGCGGTCGCCCCAGGCGCGCTGCTGCGTGACGTGGAAGCGCTGCGGCACCCACAGGCTGAGCTCGTCCTTGGCGCGCGTCATCGCCACGTAGAGCAGGCGACGCTCTTCCTCGATCTCGGCGGCGCTGCCCGTGGCCATGTCGGCGGGCAGGCAGCCGTCGACCACGTTCAGCACGTGCACCGCATTCCATTCCTGGCCCTTGGCGGAATGGATGGTCGACAGGATCAGGTAGTCCTCGTCGCGCTGCGGCGGGCCGGCCTCGTCGCTGCTCGACTGCGGCGGGTCGAGCGTCAGTTCGGTGATGAAGCGTTCGCGGCTGGCGTGCCCGGCGGCGATGCGCGCCAGCTGTTCCAGGTCGGCCAGGCGGACGCGGGCGTCGTCGTGCAGGCGTTCTGCCTGTGGCCGGTACCAGGCGATGACCCGCTGCAGGTCGTCGGGCCAGCGGGCATCGGCGCTGCGCAGGTGGGCCATCAATTGCACGAGCTCGGCCCAGGGGCCGGCGGCGGCCGCTGGCGACTTGAAAGCCGCCAGCGGCCCGCTGTGGTCGAGCAGGCGTTTGACGCTGGCCGGACCCATCCCAGGCACCAGTCGGGCCGTGCGCAAGGCGGCCAGCCGCGAATGGGGGTTGTCGGCCCAGCGCAGCAGCGCCAGCACGTCCTTGACGTGCGCCGCCTCCATGAATTTCAGGCCGCCGAATTTGACAAAGGGGATGCCGCGGCGCAGCAGCTCCAGCTCCAGCGCCATGCTGTGGTGGGCGGTGCGGAAGAGCACCGCCTGACGCGTCAGCGCCAGGCCGGTTTCGCGCAGGGCCAGCACCGCGTCGGCCACGCCGCGGGCCTGCCCGGCTTCGTCTTCGACGGTGACCAGCCGCGGCTTGCAGCCGCCCGCGCGTTCGGTCCACAGCGCCTTGCTGTAGCGCTCGCTGGCTTGTTCCATGACGGCGTTCGACGCGGCCAGCACCTGCGGCGTCGAACGGTAATTGCGCTGCAGCGCCAGCACCCGGGCGGGGGGATCGAAACGCTGCGGGAAGTCGAGGATGTGGCGCACATTGGCACCGCGAAAAGCGTAGATCGACTGTGCGTCGTCGCCCACCGCCGTCAGCGTGCAGCCCTGCGCTGCCAGCGCGTGCAGCACGTCGGCCTGCAGCTGGTTGATGTCCTGCACCTCGTCGACCAGCACGTGGTCGAAGCGCGCGGCGATGCGCTGCGCCATCGCCGGCTTTTGCATCAAGTGCCACCATGACACCAGCAGGTCGTCGAAGTCCAGCGACTGCTGCTGCAGTTTGGCCGCCCCGAAGGCGGCGTACAAGCGCTGCAGTTCGGCCTCGTGCTCGGCGCACCAGGGGTACTGGCTGCGCAGCACCTCGGCCAGTGGAACGCGGGTGTTCAGCGTGCGCGACAGGATCGCCAGGGCAGTCGGCGCCATCGGAAAGCGCTTTTCCGTGGCCGCCAGGCCCAGGCTCTGCCGCGCGATGGCCAGCAGGTCCTGCGCGTCGGCGCGGTCCAGCACGGTGTAGCCGGGCGCCAGGCCGATGCGCGGCGCCTCGTCGCGCAACAGCCGCGCGGCGACGCTGTGGAAAGTGCCGCACCACGGCAGCACCGGCGGTCCGCTGCCCGCGCTCAGGCCCAGGGACTGGTGCAGCAGGCGGCCGGCGCGGCGGCCCATCTCGGTGGCGGCGCGGCGCGAGAAGGTCAGCAGCAGCAAGCGCTGCGGGTCGGCACCCTGGTGCACCAGCCAGGCCAGCCGCGTGGCCAGCGTCAGCGTCTTGCCGCTGCCGGCGCCCGCGATGATCAGCAGCGGGCCGCTGCACGGCGGGTGCACGGCGGCCAGTCGCTGTTCGGGGTTCAGTTCGGCAAGGGCCAGCACGGGCGGGTCGTCCAGCAGATCAAAGCCTGGACTGTATGCGCATCCAGCCGCCCTGAGGTCATGGCCTGCCCGGCAGGACTCGAACCTGCGACCCCCAGCTTAGAAGGCTGGTGCTCTATCCAGTTGAGCTACGGGCAGTGACAGAACCGCATTCTCGGTGCAATTGCCGCGGATGCGCTGAATGGACGCCCGCCACCCGGTCGGCAGCCGCGTCGCGGCGAATACACTGGAGGGCTCGTGCCCATCGCTGCGGGCGGCGCCGTCCCGGTGCCCGGGCCCTGCAGAAACTCCACCATGCTCGAAGGTTTCAAGCGGCTGTTCTCGGGCGCCACGCCGGCGCCTTCGTCCGAATGGGCCGGCATCGCGCCCTGGGCCGAATCGCGCCAGTACGCCTTCCGCGCCGTGCACAACGAGGGCTTCGTCATCGACGGCCGCATCGGCGTGACGCCCTGGCGGATGGAATGGGGCCCATCGCAGCGGCCCTACATCACCGGCCCGGAGCTGCGGCTGCGCGCCGAGATGGGCCTGCCGGCCGAATTGCAGGTCGTGCTGATGAACCGCGTGCTGCAAGAAGCGATGGAAAAGTCGGTCTTCGAACAGTTCGTCGAAGGCGTGCAGACGCGCATCGACAACCAGACGCCGCCCGAAATGCGCTGGCTGGTGATGTACCCGCAACTGGCCGGCAGCCACATGCCGCTGTTGCGCGACCGTTTCGTGGCCATTTCCAGTGTCAAGAGCTGGTTGCAGAACTGGCTGGAAGGACCGCTGACGGCCTCGCTGGGCGGTATCCATGCTGCGGCCGACGTGCCGGTGGTACTGATGATCGGCCGCGGGCGCCTGATGCTGCGCACTGCCGCGCCCGACGCCCAGATCGGCACGGTTCAGGGCTGGCTGCGGGTCTTCGAGACCGCCATCCGCGAAGCGAGGCGCGTCGTCGAATCCGGTGCGCCCAGTGACCCCTTGACCGCACCCAGCCTGTGGCCGCCGAGCGCACTGCCCGGCGACGAGCGGAAAAAGTAGGCCTGGACCCCGGACTCGAGCCCGCGTCTGCCGGGCTCGAAGCTGCCGTCAGGCCTTGGCGGGCATCAGCTTGCCGAGTTCCAGCTTCGCGATGGCATTGCGGTGGACTTCGTCCGGGCCGTCGGCAAAGCGCAGCGTGCGGCTCAGCGTGTAGAAGTAGGCCAGCGGCGTGTCCTGGCACATGCCGGCGCCGCCGTAGACCTGCATCGCCCAGTCGATGATCTGGCAGGCCATCTGCGGTGCCACCACCTTGATCATCGCGATCTCGGCCTTGGCGCTCTTGTTGCCGGCGGCGTCCATCTTCCAGGCCGCGTGCAGCGTCAGCAGCCGGGCCTGATCGATCATGCATCGGGCTTCGGCGATGCGTTCCTGCGTCACCGTCTGTTGCGCGATGGTCTTGCCGAAAGCGGTGCGGCTGACTGCTCGTTCGCACATCAGCTTCAGCGCGCGTTCGGCGATGCCGATCAGGCGCATGCAGTGGTGGATGCGCCCCGGCCCGAGCCGGCCCTGGGCGATCTCGAAGCCACGGCCCTCGCCGAGCAGCATGTTGCTGGCCGGCACGCGCACGTTGGTGAAATCGACTTCCATGTGGCCGTGCGGCGCGTCGTCGTAGCCGAAGACCGACAGCGGGCGCAGTACCGTGATGCCCGGTGTGTCGCGCGGCACCAGGATCATCGATTGCTGCGAGTGGCGCGGTGCCGTCTTGTCGGTCTTGCCCATGAAGATGAAGATGGCGCAGCGCGGGTCGCCGGCGCCGCTGGTCCACCACTTGCGGCCGTTGATGACGTAGTCCTCACCGTCGCGCCGGATATCGGACTCGATATTGGTCGCGTCCGACGAAGCCACGGCCGGTTCGGTCATCGCGAAGGCGCTGCGGATTTCGCCTGCCAGCAGTGGCTGCAACCAGCGCTGCTTGTGCTCGGCCGTGCCGTAGCGGGCGATGGTTTCCATGTTGCCGGTGTCGGGCGCCGAGCAGTTGAAGACTTCGCTGGACCAGGGCACCGCACCCATGATCTCGGCCAACGGGGCGTAATCCTGGTTGCTCAGGCCGAAGGTGAATTCGGCATCGCTGCTGCCGTGCGCGCCGTCGGCGTGCGGTGGCAGAAAAAGGTTCCACAAACCGGCGGCGCGCGCCTTGGGCTTGAGTTCCTCGATGACCTGCAGCGGCGTCCAGCGCTTGCCGGCGGCGGTATGGGCCTCGATCTCGGCGAAGTAGCGCGCTTCGGCCGGGTAGACGTGTTCGGCCATGAAGGCGATGAGGCGCGCTTGCAGGTCTTGCGTGCGCGGGGAGTAACTGAAGTCCATGTCGTGTCTCCGGGTGGTTTGTTGTGGGGTTCAGGCTTCAGGCTGAAGCGTGTTTCTGCGCGAAGGTCCAGCCCAATTCGGCGAGCGTGCGCGCCGCGGCGCCGCTATTGCGGGCCTGCGCGCTGGACGCCGTGCCATCGACCACGCGCTTGGCGATCCCCTGCATGATCGAAGCCAGCCTGAACAGGTTGTAGGCGAGGTAGAAGTTCCAGTCGGCGGCCAGCGAGGCGCTGTCCTTGCGGCCGGTGCGCTCGCAGTAGCGGCGCACGTAATCGGCTTCGCTGGGGATGCCCAAGGCGGCCAGGTCCAGCCCGCCGATGCCGCGGAAGGCGCCCGGCGGGATGTGCCAGGACATGCAGTGGTAGCTGAAGTCGGCCAGTGGGTGGCCCAGCGTCGACAACTCCCAGTCCAGCACGGCGATGATCCGCGGCTCGGTCTTGTGAAAGACGACGTTGTCCAGCCGGTAGTCGCCGTGGACGACGGTCGGTGCCTGGGCGCCGTCGAGCGCACCGGCCGGCAGGTGGGTCGGTAGCCAGGCGATCAGGCTGTCCATTTCGGGGATGACTTCGGTCACCGACGCCAGGTACTGCTTGCTCCAGCGTGCGATCTGGCGTTCGAAGTAGTTGCCCGGCCGGCCGAAGTCGGTCAGGCCCGCTGCGGCCACGTCCACGCTGTGCAGCGCGGCAATGACGCGGTTCATCTCGTCGTAGATCGCGCCGCGTTCGGCCGGCGTCATGCCCGGCAGCGACTGGTCCCACATCACCCGGCCGTCCATGAATTCCATGACGTAGAAGGCGCGGCCGATGACGGCTTCGTCCTCGCACAGCACGTGCATCTTGGCGACCGGGAAGCCCTGGGTGCCCAGGCCCTGCATGACGCGGAATTCGCGGTCGACCGCGTGCGCCGAGGGCAGCAGCTTGGCGGCCGGGCCGGGCTTGGTGCGCATCACGTAGGCGCAGGCCGGCGTGATGAGCTTGTAGGTCGGGTTGGACTGCCCGCCCTTGAACTGTTCGACCGTCAAGGGGCCGGCAAAGCCCGGCATCTCGCGCATCAGGAAGGCTTGCAGCGCCGCCACGTCGAAGGCATGGCTGTCGGCGACGGGCTTGGTGCCGGTGAAATGGTCCATGGAGTGTGGTCTGCTTTCTTTGCTCGCGTCAGCGCTCAGGTCGGGGTTCGGTTCAGCGTTCGGAAATCGCCAGCAGCTTGTCGCGGGACAGCACCACCAGCCGGGTCGGCTCGACACGCACGGCGCCTTCGCGCTCGAAGCCCTTCAGTTCCTGATTCACGCGCTGGCGTGAGGCCCCCAGCAACTGCGCCAGATCTTCCTGGGCCAGCGCCAGGCCGATGCGAATCTCTTCGCCCTGGGGCACGCCGTAGCTGCGGGCCAGCAGCAGGATCTGCTTGGCGAGCCGGGCTTGCAGCGGCCGCGTGTTGAGGTCTTCGAAGTGGTCGAACATCAGCCGCAGGCGCCGGCAGTTCAGGCGCAGCAAGGCGTCGTAGAGCTCGACATGCTGCGACAGCAATTCCTTGAAGTCGGCCTTGCGCACGGCCAGCAGCGTGGTCTCGCCATGGGCATCGGCATCGTGGGTGCGCGGCAGGCCGTCGAAGAGAGCGATGTCGCCGAACCAGGTGCCGGGCTCGGCGTAGGTCAGCGTCACCTGCTTGCCCGACAGCGACACCGAACTGATGCGCACCGCCCCCTTGGCGACGCCGCACCATTCCTCGGCCGGCGAGCCTCGCGTGGCCAAGGCCTTGCCGTCGCTGAGGCGGCGCAGCGATGCGCGGGACAATATGGCTTGGCGCAATGACAGGGAGAGCTTGCTGAACCACGCGCCCGATTCGATGTTTTGCAGCTCTTCAATTGTAGGAGCGGGGGTATTCATGGCTTGTCTCTGAAGCGACAGGAGCGAGAGCATCGGATTGTCCATCGTCGCCTCTTCCACCCGTTTCCACCATCCGGAGCCACCCAGATGCCCCCACCGAAGCTGCAGATCCCCGAACGCCGCCACCAGGTCAGTGAGGCCGAATGGCAGACCCGCGTCGACCTGGCCGCGGCCTACCGCCTGGTGGCCCTCTTTGGCTGGGACGACCTGGTCTTCACCCATATCAGCGCCTGTGTGCCGGGCCCGAACGGCGAACAAACCGGCCACTTCCTGATCAACCCCTACGGTTTCATGTTCGAGGAGATCACGGCGTCCAGCCTGGTCAAGGTCGATGCGCAGGGCAACAAGCTCGACGACACGCCCTTCGATGTCAATCCGGCGGGCTTCGTCATCCACAGCGCGGTGCACGGTGCGCGGCATGACATCGGTTGTGTCCTGCACACGCACACGCTGAATGGCATCGCGGTGTCGGCCCAGCAGGGCGGCGTGCTGCCGCTGTCTCAGCAGTCGATCTTCGTGCTGTCGTCGCTCGGCTATCACGACTACGAAGGCGTGGCGCTGCGCGAAGATGAAAAGCCACGCCTGGTGGCCGATCTGGGCGCGAAGAACTTCCTGATGCTGCGCAACCACGGGCTGCTGACCGTCGGCCGCACGGTGGCCGACGCCTTCCAGGCCATGTACCTCTTCGAAACCGTCTGCACCATCCAGGTCCGTGCCCAGGCTGGCGGTGGTCCGCTGGTGACGGTGGATCCATCCATCATTGCCACGGCGCGCCAGCAGTCGGCCGTGGTCAGCCGCGGCCTGGGCTCGCAACTGATCTGGCCGGGTCTGCTGCGGCGGCTCGAGCGCCGCTTGCCCGGGTACGACACCTGAACTGGTGGCGACAGCGCTCGTGTAGAGTGGTCGTGCGTACCCGAATTCCCGATGTCCCAATCCCCTTGCGCGCTGAAAATGCGGCCCTGGCTGGCTCTGGCCGCAGCCAGTGGCGCAAGCCTGTGCGCCTGGCCCGCGTGGTCGCTGGGTCTTGGGCCGGGCTCGGTCGGCGCGGTCTGGGGTCAGCCGCTGGACTTCAGCGCGACCTTGCACACAAATGCCGGCAAGGTGCTGGGCGCCGATCGCCCGGCGGCCGACGTGCAGACCGGGGTCCCGCTCGCCGAGCCCGTTGCAGGGTTGCACATGAGCGCCACCTGCGGTCAGCAACTTGCCCGGCGCTGCGTGCTGTTTGTCGAACCGCCGGCCGCAGCGCTGCCCAGCGACTGGGCCGACAAACGCCCGCTGCGCCGCGCATCCGACGCCTCGGTGGTGGTGCCGTTGGGCGGCTGGAGCAACGTCGCCCTGCGCCAGCCTGCGGCAGTCTCGCGTCTGCCCCGGCAGACACGGTCAGCCGCCCGCGAACAGGTCCAGCGCCGGACTGTGGCAGCCCACCCGATGGCCGTGCGCAGCCCGCAGCGTCGCACGGCAGTCCTGCTGGGTCTGAGTCTGGATCTGCTGCCGCCGCAGCTGACGGCCGGCGGGGCCGTTGATCAAGCGCTCCAGGCCGTCGCACAGGCGGCGGCCGCGGCACGTCAGTCTGCGACTGCGGCATCCGCGGCGGCCGACCGCATTGCTGCCCTCGAGCGGACCGCCGAGCAAATGCGCAAGGAGACCGAGAACCAGCGCAAGCAGGCCGCCTTGTTGAGTCAGCAACTGGCGCGCGCCGAAGCGTCCACCACGATCTGGCTGGTGGGCGCCGTGGCGGCTGGCTTTGCGCTGCTGGCTGTTTGGCTGGCACAGCGGCTGGCCGCGGCCCGCCAACAGCCAGGCCGACGCGGGCCGGCGGCAGGACGCAAGGAGGGCCCGGCTCTGTTCGACGAAGTTCCGAAGCAGCCTGCAGCCACGGCCGTCCTGCCGCCGAACCCGGCCGCTGGCGACAGCCCGGCGGCCCCCGCAGCGCGCGCCCGACCTTCATCGGCCTGGCCGCCACCTGTGCCAGCCGACGACTGGGAGGCGCCGCAACCCATCGTCGAATCGCCCCGCCGCCGCCCGGCTGCCGGCAAGCCTGAACTGCTGACGGCCATCGCCTCGACCCCAGACGGGTCCGTCGTTCACGACAGCGACGAGGAGCGGGCAGCGCGCGAGGTGTCGATCGATGAGCTGCTCGACCTGGAGCAGCAAGCTGAGTTCTTCGTCGTTCTGGGCCAGGACGATGCTGCCATCGAATTGCTGGTCGAGCACCTCCTGCACACCGGTGGAGGCAGTCCTTTGCCCTACTTGAAGCTGCTTGAAATTCATCGCCGACGCGGTGACCGCAGCGACTACGAGCGCATGCGTGCCCGCTTCAACCACCGATTCAGCGCTGACGCACCCGAGTGGGCGTTCGATCTGCAGGGCGGACGCCTGCTCTGCGAATACCCGGTCGTGCTGTCGCGCCTGCAACAGGTCTGGGCGCGACCGCTGGACAGCATGGCCGAACTGGAGGCTCTGATGTTCCGCAGTGCCGGAGGCGAGCTGTTCGACTTGCCGGCCTACCGCGAGCTTCTGCTCCTGTACGCATTGGCGCGCGACCTGCTGGACCGCGAATCGGCCGACAGTGGCCGTGTCGACCTGCTGCTGCCTTTGTTCGCCGGCGATGGATTCGGCGCCACGGCCCCAGCGCCCATGCTCCACCTCGGTGCCGAAGCGCGGTCGGACTTGGCGGATTTCCGGGATCAGCCCACGGCCCCCATCGACCTTGACCTGACCCTGGACAACCAGCGACCGGCGAGCATCTTCGACCAGATGGACGAAGCACCAGCGCAGCCTCGGGCGCGCTGAGCCGCCGACCGACCCGAGTCTTGTCTGTCTCGAATCAGGAAACCCCTTCTCAAACCTGTGCTACAGTCGAAGGCTGCGCTGAAGAAGGGCGGTCTGAAGGCGGTAAGCCAGAGGGACGGTTCGGAAGAAGATGCAGGCTGGCGGTGGGGTTGACAAGGTTTTAAACAACATGTCATAATCACAGGCTGCGCTGAGAAGGCTGAA